>NZ_JAPAAF010000009.1 GCF_025907915.1 Gaoshiqia sediminis | reverse complement strand
AAATATAAGCCATGGCTACACTGGATTAATGCTGAATATTAGTATTTTACAAACAACCACGTGTTGACAAAATCATGTTTCGAACACTAATGATTACAAAAGCGCGCCAGCAGAGGGTTTACAAAATAAACTGCCCCCTTCGATTAACCGGAGGGGGCAGTTTTGGTATAGGGACCACTCAAGACCGCGACCCCCGCGGCAGGGAAACCTGGTTGCCGGTCGTCTTGAACAAGCCGCCCAAAAGCCGGAGGGTATCGCCCGGTAGCCAGACGAACTCGCCGAATAGCCAGACGAGCCCGGCGGGTCGCCGGATGAACCCGCTGACCGACAAGAAGTCAGTCGTGAAGAGCCAGACAAACTCGCCGACCGACAAGAAGTCAGTCCGAAGAAGCCAGACGATGATACCCGATAGCCAGACGAAGTTGCCGGGCTGCCAGACGATCGTCTGGAGGCTCCGGATCGACCTGTTCAATTTCCCCGCGTTTTAAGATGTATGTTGAATATGTTTTGTAAATTGGGCTGCGGAAAATATAATAGTTCCACAGATCACCCCTGCAGTGGGAATATGAGATAACTTTGGGGGGACAGGTAAAAGAGTTATGGGCAAGTTTGAAAAACCAAAAACAATCGATATGAAACCAAGAATTTACTTTTTAATGATGTTGACACTTTTTAGTGGACTACTTCTGTCTTGTGGACAAAATCAAAAAACGAATAACGATAGTCAAAAAGGTGTGCAAATTGAAACAGTATCAAAAACACCGACGATTTATAATATCGAGGGAGAAGACATTGTGATCCGAGTTGGACCTGGTGGAAATTTTGACAAACTAATTAATAAAAAAGCAACTGAAGCATTAGGAGAAACGCATTATGCACAAGTTGACTATACAGTAAAAGTAATAATAGAAGATACAAATGGAGATTGGTCTAAAATAAAAGTTGTAGAACCCGACTGGTTATCATCTTCCCATATTGGCTGGATACCGACAAGAAATATTATTATGGGCAAAAACGATGAAAATAAGGAACTTGAAAAACTTGACACTAATTCGTATGAAATTTTAATGACCGAACACAATGCTGCCGTTGAGAACTTCCATGTATTGATCAAATTTTCCGATTTTGACAAAGACAAGATTTTTGATTTTGTAAAAAAATTTCGCAATGAAAATTGTACTAGAAACTGTAATATAATGGTCTATGATACAAAATCCATTTTGCCACTAATTGACAAATATCCATTGCAGGGGAAAGAATATATTGAACTCGCTGACCATTTTGTTGCAATGTCATCCTTTGACGCTCCAAATTTGAAATCTTGGTATCCTTATCAAGACTTTCAATACAAAGAATACGGTGGGAAAAATTGGAAAAAGGAAGAAATTAAATAAAACATGAGTTTATTCAAAAAATTATTTAGCAGTAATACAAAGCCAACCAAAGACCCCAACTCCTCCTCGTCTTAGCGAAGCGATGACGAGGGGGACGCTGGTTGTCGTTTTTAACGACAAATTGAGGATGACAATTTGTACGCAAATCCGGTTTCATTCAAAATTAACTCTGCACTCGCCCTTCAGGGCTTTGGTAAACACGGGATGCTATAATAGCAGGGCGTTCCCTGTCTTCGTGCTGTTGCACCTTTGGTGCGGAGAAGCGGAAAAGCAGCGGGCCGGTCAGGCCAACGGCCTGCAAGCAACAGCCCGCGCCAACGCCGTGTGGAAGTTTTATTCACCAGGAGACTCTTATTCACCAGGTGAATTTTGAAAAAAAGCAAACCCCTTGTTCGCTTCGTTCAAACAAGGGGTCAGGCGGTTTGCTTGTGACTTATTTATGTGCGATCGGATCGGCATTTTCATCCGGGTCGTTAATAACAAAACCGTCCTGGTGAATGGTTCCCAGCAGTAACAGTCCGGCAGCATGGGGAGCCGCCATGGAAGTCCCGCTTAAGGTAGCATACCCTCCACCCTTGTAGGTTGAATAAATACTAACACCCGGAGTGCAATAATCTACCGGTGGATTTCCGTAGTTGGAGAAATACGCAAATACATCGGTTTTATCCATGGCCGAGATGGTGTAAATATTCGTCCCGTTTACCCGGGCTGGTGAATAATTAACGGCATCATCCGCCTCGTTTCCGGCAGCAAGCGAAAACTTGACAAGGGCAGACGCATTCAGAACGGCCTGGTCCAGTAAGATGGATGTAGGACCGCCCAGACTCATATTGGCAACATCACCGGATGTTCCATGAGCGGCAACAAAATCAACACCCGCAATTACAGCGGAATAACTTCCACTGCCTCGTCTGTTCAGCACTTTTACCGGAACGACTTTGGCACCGGGGGCCACTCCGATTACGCCAACTGTGTTGTTAAGTGCAGCAATGGTACCGGCAACGTGTGTGCCGTGCCCGTTCAGGTCGTCCAGCGTTTTGTCGGTCGAAAAGTTTGCTCCGCCCGAAGCGTCCACATTCAGGTCAGGGTGGTCAAGGTCAATTCCGGAATCGATCACCCAGGCCGTTGCGAAAATACTGCTCACGCCGCCTCCAACGCGGGTAATTCCCCAGGGAACAACTTGGGCAATAGGCGTCGGGGGTTTCACTTTGTAGGTTTGAATCGGGCCCAGTGTAATCACATGGTCTTCCTCAATATGCTTTACGGCCATATCAGCCTCCAGCTTTTTTAGTTGTCCAGACGGGATTTTTACAGAGAAACCGGTGATTGCCGTTGAATAAACAAAACCAAGCTCTCCGTCTGCAATTCCGTTTCGCTTCATAATTTTGGCAATAACTGCCTGAACCTTTTCGGTCCTTTTTTGATAAGCCTTTTCGCTCTCAAGTTGAAGGTTCAACTCCTGATCGTCAATTTGGACGATGTAACTTTTCGCGTTTGTACTGGCAGATTTTAAGTTTAAGGCTGCGTCGGTACCGATTTCTTCTTCAAAAGTTGACTCGCATGAATGAAATAATCCGATCGTCAACAAAATCAGAAAAATTCTTGTTAGTTGATTCAAGCTTTTAAGTCTCATATTTTCAGATTTTTAGTTCCCGGAATTTAGATCTGTTTCTAGTGGAAGTACCATGTCTTTGAACGTTTGTAAATAGCCAAAGGTTGTACAAAAGGTTAACGGATTTGCACCCAGATTTCAACCTTGGAAATGTAGCTCTCCCTCGTTCCCGCTTCGCCCAAAAAAGGGGAGAGCAGGGCCTCTGATTCACCAGGTGACTCGATGTCACCAGGTGAATTTCGATAACGGTCGTCCCTGTACAGCAACATCAAGATCTATTTCTGCTGCTTGTTTGCATCCCCGCAATAACTATTAACGGCCCATTGTGGATAACTTATTGGGTGGCGGCGTGTTTCGGGGCCGAATTCGCCTTATTTTTAGGAGCATAAACTTGCACTATGTCCCGTTTTCCGTACTTCAAGCAACCCGACGCGATGGACTGTGGGCCCACCTGCCTGCGGATGATCGCTAAATTTTACGGGAAAACCATCAACCTGGATTATCTGCGGGAGCAGTCGCACATCTCGCGCGAAGGGGTTTCGCTGTTGGGGATCAGCGATGCTGCCGAGGCCATCGGGATGCGGAGCCTGGGTACCAAGGTAACGTTTGAGCAGCTGGTGAAGGATGTCCCCAAGCCCAGTGTGGTGCACTGGGACCAAAACCATTTTGTGGTGGTGTACGAGGCCCGCAAAGGAAATGTATATGTGGCCGACCCGGCGTTCGGGCTGGTGAAATATACCGACGAGGAGTTTAAAAAACACTGGCTGGCCACGGTGAAAAACGGCGAACTGAAAGGCATTTGCCTGTTGCTGCAACCCACCCCGGCCTTTTACGATCGCGACGATGAGAAAACCGACCACTCGGGCTTTTCGTTTTTATGGCGCTACGTGCGTCCGCACCGGCGTTTGGTATCCCAGTTGTTGCTGGGCTTTCTGGCGGCCAGCATCATTCAGCTCATCTTCCCCTTTCTCACCCAAAGTTTGGTGGATGTGGGGATCAACAACCAGGACGTGGGCTTCATTTACCTGGTGCTGGTGGCCCAGCTGATGCTGTTCATCGGGCAAACGTCCATCGACTTTATCCGTTCGTGGATTTTGCTGCACATTTCCACCCGCATCAATATTTCCATCATTTCCGATTTCCTGATCAAGCTGATGCGGCTGCCCATTGGTTTCTTCGACACCAAAATGATCGGCGACCTGATGCAGCGCATTCAGGACCACCGGCGCATCGAGCGCTTCCTCACCACGCAAACGCTGAACATCCTCTTTTCAGTTTTCAACCTGCTGGTTTTCGGGATTGTGCTGGCGCTGTACAGCTGGAAAATCCTGTTTGTCTTTTTGCTGGGTTCGGCGGCCTACGTGGTTTGGGTGTTTGTATTCATGAAAAAACGGAGGCAGCTCGATTATAAGAAATTCTCCCAACTGTCCGAAAACCAAAGCATGCTCATCCAGTTGATCACCGGGATGCAGGAAATTAAGCTGAATAATTACGAAAAGCAGAAACGCTGGGAGTGGGAGCGCATCCAGGCCCGCCTGTTCCGGGTGAACGTGGAAAACCTGACCATCGACCAGTACCAGCAGGCCGGCTCGGTATTCATCAACCAAACCAAAAACATCATCATCACCGTAATAGCCGCCATGGCCGTGTTAAACGGCGACATGACACTGGGGATGATGCTGGCCGTGCAATACATCATCGGTCAGTTGAATGGCCCGCTCAACGAGATGATCAACTTTATGCATCTGGCGCAGGATGCCAAGATGAGCCTGGAGCGCCTGGGCGAAATCCATAAACAGGACGATGAAGAGGTGAAAGGCAAGCCGTTGCTGAATACGCTGCCTTCCAATAAATCGCTGCAAGTGCAGGACTTGGTTTTTCAGTACGAAGGGCCTCATTCGCCCAAAGTGCTCAACCAGATTAGCCTGACTGTTCCCGAGCGGAAACTAACAGCTATTGTCGGCACCAGCGGAAGTGGAAAAACCACGCTCGTGAAATTGTTGCTGGGCTTTTATCCGCCTGTGCAGGGGAAAGTGCGTGTGGGCGACACCGATCTGCAAAATTTCTCCCAGCAATGGTGGCGCACCAAAGTGGGCGCAGTGATGCAGGACGGTTTTATTTTCTCGGATACCATTGCCAATAATATAGCCGTTGGCGCCGAACGTCTGGATAAGGAGCGGTTGTTGTTCGCAGCGAAAACGGCCAACATCCTGGAGTTTGTCGAAAGCTTGCCCTTGGGGTTCAATACTAAAATCGGGCAGGACGGGCACGGCCTGAGCCAGGGACAAAAACAGCGGATCCTCATTGCCCGGGTGATTTATAAGGACCCGGAGTATTTGTTCTTTGACGAGGCTACCAACGCGCTGGACGCCAACAACGAAAAAGTGATCATGGAAAACCTGGATAAGGTGTATGAAGGGAAAACGGTGGTGGTGGTGGCGCACCGGCTGAGCACCGTGAAACATGCCGACCAGATTGTGGTGCTCGATCGCGGCGAGATCGTTGAGCTGGGAACCCACGAAGAGTTGACGGCGAAACGGGGAGCTTATTATAATTTAGTGAAAAACCAGCTGGAGCTCGGGAATTAAATTAGAACACGGATAACACGGATTTGAATAATTTTTCGGATATGCTGTTGTATGAAGAATTATCTAGTGAAATCCTAAAGGCTTTTTATAATGTGTATAATAAGCTTGGGTATGGTTTTTTGGAAAAAGTCTATGAAAATGCCTTATTGTTGGAATTGAGGAAGAATAGGCTGAAGTGTGAAAGTCAAATACCCATAAAAGTATATTACGATGAAGTTCCAGTAGGGGAATATTTTGCTGATATTATGGTAGAAGATATTATTATTTTGGAATTGAAAGCAGCCGAGAAAATTTGTGAAAACCATGAATATCAACTTCTGAACTACCTGAAAGCTACAAAAATTGAGCTGGGATTTTTGTTGAATTTCGGAAAGTATCCTGAATTTAAGAGAAAAATATATTCCAATCAGCGTAAATTATTTTAATCAGCGTTATCAGCGTTCTATATGAGTGATGAAAAAAACATAGAAATCAGAAGTGACGAGGTGCAGGAGATCATCGGGAAGTCGCCATCGTGGTTGCAGCGTAGTGGGATGACTCTTATTCTTGCTTTTGTTTTGCTTTTGCTGCTGGGCAGCTGGCTGTTTCATTATCCCGATATCATCCGGGCGCGGGTAGTGGTGCTTTCCGAAAACCCACCGGCCCACATTGTGGCGCGCACTACCGGACGGATTGATCAGCTGTTTGTACAGGACAAAGATGTTGTTGCAAAAGGACAAATCATCGCCATTCTGGAAAACACAGCCAATCATGAGGATGTCCTTCAACTTAGGAACGACCTTGCCGATGCCGACCGTTTTTTAACGACTTTCGATACCATATATTATAAGGTGATAGTTCCAGATTACCGGCTGGGCGACATTCAGCCCGATTTTTCGTCCTTCCTGCGCTTATATAATAATTACATCAGCTTCATCCGGCTGAGGTATTATCCGCAAAAAGTAGCCTCGCTGAAAGAACAAGTACACATGCAACGCGTGTATTACGACCGGCTGTGGAGCCAGCGCCAGATATTGGAAAACGAATTTCAGATAGCCCTGGAGCAGTTCCGGCGCGATTCCGTTTTGTACCGGAAAGAGGTATTGTCGCTGATCGATTATAAGAATTCGGAATCGGCCTTGCTGCAGAAGAAATATGCCTTTAACGGGGCGCGTACCAACCTGGCCCAAACCCAAAAGGAAATCATCGAACTGGAACAGGAAGTGATCGGTACGGAGAAGGAATTTGAAGACCAAAAACGTAAACTGCAGACCGAGCTGATTGAGTCGATGAACGTATTGAAAAGCCGCCTCGAATATTGGCAAAAGGCGTTTGTGCTCGAAACACCGATTGACGGAAACGTGACTTTTACCAACTATTGGAGCCGAAACCAACAGGTAAGCAGTGGCGATGTGGTTTTTACGGTGGTCCCCGAACGCGAAAGCAAAATCATCGGTCGGGTTAGCCTTCCCTTGCGTGGTGCAGGAAAAGTGAAGCCCGGTCAGCGTGTCAACATCCGCTTCGACAACTTCCCTTACATGGAGTATGGGATGGTGCGCGGCTCGGTAAAGTCGATTTCGCTGGTTCCGACCAACGATAATTATATCGCCGAAATAGAATTACCCCAAGACCTGACGACAAATTACAACCTGTCGCTCACGTTCAGTCAGGAAATGAAGGGCGATGTTGAAATAGTCACTGAAGACCTGCGTCTGATCCAGCGTTTCTTTAATCCGGTAAAGTCGCTTTTCAAAGACAAACTGCTGGATTAGCCTGATTCCCAATCTGAAATTTTCAAAAAAAAGGAAAAAACAACAAGGAAAGCTATTGTTCTTTGTTGAAAATTAGTACTTTTGCCTGCCGTTTTTGGAGGATTCCATCGAAAACGGACGTGGATAGCAATTGTATTTGCTGAAAAATCAATACCTTTGCAGTCCATTTTACAGAAACTTTTACTAAAATTAAAATAGTTGTATGCCAACGATTCAGCAGTTAGTTAGAAAAGGGAGACAATCAAAAGTAGATAAGAGTAAGTCTCCTGCTTTAGATTCTTGCCCGCAGAGAAGGGGTGTTTGTGTACGTGTTTACACCACAACTCCAAAAAAACCAAACTCGGCTATGCGTAAAGTTGCCAGGGTACGGTTGACAAACGGCAAAGAAGTGAATGCCTACATTCCGGGAGAAGGTCACAACCTTCAGGAACACTCTATTGTATTGGTACGTGGTGGTAGGGTAAAAGACCTGCCAGGGGTACGTTACCACTTAATTCGCGGTGCTTTGGACACTGCCGGTGTAGAAGGACGTACACAAAGACGTTCAAAATACGGCACTAAAAAAGGTAAAGCTGGAGCAGCCAAGAAAAAATAGTTGAGTTTTTAGTGGTTTGGTTGAGTAAATGATCCTGGCAGTGGCCGGGTGAACTGAAGCTCAATTAGTCACAACCAATTCAAATAACACTAAAGGAAATAACGATGAGAAAATCAAAACCAAAGAAGAGGATCATTTTGCCCGATCCTAAATTTAACGACGTTCTTGTTACACGATTTGTAAATGACCTGATGGTGGATGGTAAAAAATCCATCGCCTACGGTATTTTCTACGATGCCCTTGAATTGCTGGGCAATCGTTTGAAAAACGAAGAATTAACTCCGCTTGATGTTTGGAAGAAAGCATTGGAAAATGTAACTCCTGCCGTTGAGGTGAAAAGCCGCCGTGTTGGGGGTGCTAACTTCCAGGTTCCAATGGAAATCCGTCCGGAAAGAAAAGTCTCTATCTCAATCAAAAATCTGATCCTGTTTGCCCGCAAACGTTCAGGAAAATCTATGGCTGATAAGTTGGCTGCCGAAATCCAGGCTGCTTTTAATGAAGAAGGTGGCGCCTTCAAGAGAAAAGAGGAAACACACCGTATGGCCGAAGCAAACCGTGCTTTTGCCCATTTCCGCTTCTAACCGGGAATTTGGTTTTTATAGTTTAATCAGGATTAGAATAATTGGTAAACATGGCTAGAGATCTAAAATATGTAAGGAATATCGGCATCATGGCCCACATCGATGCCGGGAAAACAACAACGACTGAGCGGATCTTGTATTATACAGGTCTGACTCACCGTATTGGGGAAGTACATGATGGTGCTGCTACCATGGACTGGATGGAGCAAGAGCAGGAGAGAGGTATTACCATCACTTCTGCTGCGACCACTACTTTTTGGAAACATAACGAAATTCAACACCAGATCAACATTATCGATACTCCGGGACACGTTGACTTCACCGTTGAGGTAGAACGTTCGCTGCGTATCCTCGACGGAGCTGTGGCATTGTTCTGCGCCGTTGGTGGTGTTGAAGCTCAGTCGGAAACCGTATGGCGTCAGGCCGAAAAATACGGCGTGCCTCGTATTGGTTTCGTAAACAAAATGGACCGTTCGGGTGCCGATTTTTATGATGTAGTAAATCAGGTTCGCGAAAAATTGGGTGCTAACCCAATGCCTATCCAGATTCCAATCGGCGCAGAAGAGAAATTCGAAGGGGTTGTTGACCTGATCGAAATGAAAGCTATTCGTTGGTACGACGATGCTGCCCTGGGAACCACCTACGCGATGGAAGAAATTCCTGCCGACATGGTTGAACAAGCCAACGAGTACCGTGCCCAGTTGGTTGAAGCGGTCGCTGTTTTGGACGATGAATTACTGGAACGTTTCTTTGAAGCTCCGGAAACCATCAAGCCTGAAGAGCTGATCTCTGTGATTCGCAAAGCTACTATCGAAGGAATTATTGTTCCGATGATGTGTGGTTCTGCCTTTAAAAATAAAGGCGTGCAACGTTTGTTGGATGCCGTATGTGAATTTTTGCCCAGCCCGTTGGATAAAGGAGAGATCAAAGGTATTGACCCGAAATCGGGTGATGAAGTGATTCGTCACGCTGATGTTGAGCAGCCATTGACCGCCTTGGCATTCAAAATTGCAACCGACCCTTATGTTGGCCGTCTTTGCTTCATCCGCGTTTACTCCGGTAAACTCGAAGCTGGTTCAACCGTATATAATTCACGCACTGGAAAAAAAGAACGTATCTCGCGTTTATTCCAGATGCACTCAAACAAACAAAATCCGAAAGATGTGATTGAAGCTGGTGACATTTGTGCCGCTGTAGGTTTCAAAGACATCCGCACTGGTGATACGCTGGCAGATATCGACCATCCGGTTACACTGGAAAGCATGGACTTCCCGGAACCTGTTATTGGTATTGCCGTTGAGCCAAAAACTCAAAAAGACCTCGATAAATTGGGTATGGGCTTGGCTAAACTGGCCGAAGAAGATCCGACGTTCAAGGTTCATACAGACGAAGAATCAGGCCAGACCGTAATCCGCGGGATGGGCGAGCTTCACCTGGAAATCATTATCGACCGTCTGAAACGTGAGTTTAAGGTAGAATGTAACCAGGGTAAACCTCAGGTAGCCTACAAAGAAGCTATTAGCCAGACTGTTGAGTTGCGCGAAGTATTCAAGAAACAGTCGGGTGGCCGTGGTAAATTCGCTGATATTATCGTGAAAGTATCACCTGCCGAAGATGGCAAAGAAGGATTGACCTTTATCGACAGCGTGAAAGGTGGACGTATCCCGAAAGAATTCATCCCACCGGTACAAAAAGGTTTCGAAACAGCTATGATGAATGGTCCGTTGGCCGGATTCCAGCTGGATAGCCTGAAAGTTGAATTGCTGGATGGTTCGTTCCATGCGGTTGACTCGGATCAGCTTTCATTCGAAATTTGTGCCCGTCAGGCTTTCAAAAGCGCTGCATCAAAAGCAGGCCCAAAATTACTTGAGCCTATTATGAAGGCAGAGATCGTCACACCGGAAGAATATATGGGTGACATTATCGGTGACCTGAACCGCCGTCGCGGTAATGTTGCCGGTATGGAAGAAAAATCAGGTGCACGTGTCATTAAAGCCACTGTGCCACTGGCTGAGATCTTTGGTTATGTAACCACCCTCAGGACATTGTCTTCAGGTCGTGCTACCTCGTCGATGGAATTCTCGCATTACGAAGAAGTTCCTCGTCTGATGGCTATCAAAGTGCTTGAAGAAATTAAAGGAAAAGTTGAGTTATTATAGAATAATTTATTTCATCTCACTATGAGTCAAAAGATCAGAATTAAGCTGAAATCGTATGATCACAACTTGGTTGACAAGTCGGCTGAAAAGATCGTTAAGACTGTAAAAACTACCGGTGCAGTGGTTAGCGGGCCTATCCCGCTGCCCACGCATCGTCGTGTTTTCACGGTTTTGCGTTCTACTTTCGTGAACAAAAAATCACGTGAGCAATTCCAGTTGTCTTCTTACAAACGTTTGATCGACATTTACAGCTCAACAGCTAAAACCATCGACGCCTTAATGAAGCTTGAATTACCAAGTGGCGTTGAAGTAGAAATTAAAGTTTGATAACCTGTAAAAAGCAAAAAAAATGACAGGATTAATCGGTAAAAAAATCGGAATGACTTCCGTATTCAGTGTTGAGGGGAAAAACATCCCATGCACTGTGATTGAAGCCGGCCCTTGTGTAATCACACAAGTGAAGACGGTAGAAACCGATGGCTATGAAGCTGTTCAGCTTGGGTTTGGTGACAAGAAAGAAAAAAACACCACCAAAGCTGAATTTGGTCACTTCCAGAAAGCTGGATCTGCACCAAAGCGTCATGTTGTTGAGTTTCGTGATTTTGAAGGCGAGCACAAGCTCGGCGATACCATTACTGTCGATGTAATCGATGAAGCAGGATGGGTTGACATCACCGGAGTAACTAAAGGAAAAGGCTTTCAGGGCGTTGTTAAGCGTTATAACTTCCGTGGTGTAGGCGATGCTACTCATGGTCAGCACAACCGCTTAAGAGCTCCGGGTTCTCTGGGTGCTTCTTCGTATCCTTCACGGGTATTTAAAGGAATGCGCATGGCCGGACGTACCGGTGGTGCTCAAAAAACAATTCAAGACCTGAAGGTATTGAAAGTTATCCCCGAATCAAACCTTTTGATTGTTAAAGGTTCTGTGCCGGGAGCTAAAGGTTCAACCGTAATTATTTATCAGTAATGGAAGTACAAGTATTAAATACCGCCGGAAAAGAAACCGGAAGAGCAGTCGTTTTGAACGACCAGATCTTCGGTGTTGAGCCCAACGACCATGCCATTTACCTGGATGTAAAACAGTATCTGGCCAACAAACGTCAAGGGACTCATGCAGCTAAAGAAAGAGGAGAAGTTGCCGGAAGTACCAAGAAAATTAAAAAACAAAAAGGTACTGGCGGAGCCCGTGCAGGTAGCATCAAGTCTCCTTTGTTCCGAGGTGGTGGCCGCGTTTTTGGCCCTCGCCCCAGAAATTATAGCTTCAAACTGAATAAAAAAGTGAAAGCACTGGCCCGTAAATCAGCCCTGACTTACAAAGCTCAGTCAAGCGATATTCTGGTTCTTGAAGATTTTTCATTGGAAGTGCCGAAAACAAAAGCGTTCATGGCCATTAGCAATAGTTTGAACATTGCTAATAAAAAGTCACTTTTCGTTTTACCGGACGAAAATAAAAACATATATTTGTCCTCCAGAAATTTACAGGACGTGTCTGTTGTAACTGCTTCTGAGTTAAGCACTTATCAGATTATGAACGCCAAGAAAATTGTTTTCCTGGAAAGTTCAGTCGGTAAAGTTGAAGAACAATTTAAGATTTAGGGGGGGATAAAAAATGAATGTTTTAATAAAACCCATAGTAACAGAGAAAGTAACGGCGCTGGGAGAATCCCTGAATCGTTATGGTTTTGTCGTTCGTAAGGACGCGAACAAACAACAGATCAAAAGCGCAATCGAAGCATTATACAATGTCAATGTAACTAATGTTAACACAATGATTTACGGTGGTAAAAGCAAAAGTCGTTTTACCAAGAGCGGAGTCATTAGTGGTAGAACAAATGCTTACAAAAAAGCAATTGTTACATTGGCCGAAGGAGATGCAATTGATTTTTACAGTAATATATAATAAACAAAAATGGCAGTAAGAAAATTAAAACCAGTTACTCCGGGTCAAAGGCACAAAATTATTGGTGCTTTTGATACGATTACTGCATCAACGCCTGAAAAATCATTGTTGAAGCCCATGCAACGGTCCGGTGGTCGTAATAACCAGGGACGCATGACAATGAGGTATATAGGTGGTGGGCACAAAAAGAGATACCGTGTTATCGATTTCAAACGCGAAAAAGATGGTATCCCTGCTCGTGTAGAGTCAATTCAGTACGACCCAAACCGTACCGCACGTATCGCACTGTTGGTTTATGCCGATGGTGAAAAGCGGTATATGTTGGCACCAAACGGCCTGGTTGCAGGTCAAACGGTCCTCAGCGGTACAGGTATCGCTCCTGAAATTGGCAATTCCCTCCCACTTGGTGAAATACCTCTGGGTACGTTAGTACACAACATTGAACTTCACCCTGGACAAGGGGGCGTGATGGCACGCAGTGCAGGTACTTATGCACAATTGACCTCAAGAGAAGGAAAATACGCTATCGTAAAATTACCTTCCGGCGAATCCCGAATGGTACTCGTTTCTTGTAAAGCTACCGTAGGTACTGTTGGAAATACAGAACACAACCTGGAAAGATCCGGTAAGGCCGGTCGTTCACGTTGGTTAGGAAGACGTCCACGCGTTCGTGGTGTTGTGATGAACCCGGTTGATCACCCAATGGGTGGTGGTGAAGGTCGTTCATCAGGTGGACACCCGCGCTCACGCAAAGGCTTATTGGCTAAAGGGTATAAAACCCGTGCCAAGAAAAAAGCTTCCAATAGGTACATTGTAGAAAAACGCAAGAAATAATAAAAGGAGAAGGATATGAGTCGTTCATTAAAAAAAGGACCTTTCATTGCCTACAAACTCGAAAAGAAAGTTTTGGCATTGAATGAAGCAGGTAAAAAGTCTGTCGTTAAGACTTGGGCCAGGGCATCAGTAATCTCTCCTGACTTTGTAGGGCATACCATCGCTGTTCATAACGGGAATAAATTTATCCCTGTTTATGTAACCGAAAACATGGTTGGCCATAAGCTCGGTGAATTTGCACCTACAAGAACATTCAGGGGACATGCCGGAAACAAAAGGTAGGCATGAGTTTCTCATTAACTATTAAAAGAATTTACGATGGGTGCTAGAAAAAGAAATAAAGCAAACGAACTGAAGGAAGCTAAAAAATCACAATACTTTGCGGTATTGAAAGATTGCCCCACTTCGCCCCGTAAAATGCGGCTGGTAGCCGATATGGTACGTGGCATGGAAGTGAACCGGGCCTTGGATGTCTTGAAATTCTCGTCAAAGGAAGCTTCTCGAAAAGTTGAAAAACTGTTGATGTCGGCTATTGCCAACTGGCAGGCAAAAAACGAGGGAACTCGCCTGGAAGAAAGCAACTTGTATGTGAAAACAATTGCTGTTGATTCAGGACGTATTCTGAAACGTCTTCGTCCCGCTCCGCAAGGCCGCGCACACCGGATCCGCAAACGTTCAAACCACGTTACGCTGTGCCTCGATAGTAAAAATGTTGAAAACGATAACGAATAAATAGTAATACATGGGACAAAAAGTTAATCCAATCGCTAATCGCTTAGGAATTATCCGTGGATGGGATTCCAATTGGTTCGGTGGAAACGACTATGGTGACAAGCTGGTTGAGGATACAAAGATCCGCGAATACCTGAATGCCCGTTTGGCAAAAGCAAGTATTTCAAAGATCATTATCGAACGTACCCTGAAGCTGATCACGATTACTGTTCACACCTCTCGACCCGGTATTATTATTGGAAAAGGTGGTCAGGAAGTTGATAAGCTGAAAGAGGAACTGAAGAAGATCACCAGCAAAGAAGTTCAGATCAATATCTTCGAGATTAAACGTCCTGAACTCGATGCCCGAATCGTTGCCAATAATGTTGCACGTCAGATCGAAGGTAAAATCGCTTACCGTCGCGCTGTGAAAATGGCCATCGCCTCTACCATGCGGATGGGCGCCCAGGGAATCAAAATTATGGTTTCCGGTCGCTTGAACGGCGCCGAAATGGCCCGCTCCGAGATGTACAAAGACGGTCGTACCCCGCTGCACACACTCCGGGCTGATATCGACTACGCTTTGGCTGAAGCTTTAACAAAAACCGGTTTGCTGGGTGTTAAAGTTTGGATCTGTAAAGGCGAAGTTTACGGAAAACGTGACCTCTCTCCAAACGTTGGACAAAAGTCGAACGCTCCTGGTGGTGCTGCACCACGTGGTGGAAGAGGCGGCGGTTTCAAAAAGAAAAGAAAATAATTCGAAAACCTTTTAATTGAAAAAGGATGTTACAGCCGAAAAGAACAAAATTTAGAAGAGTCCAAAAGGGACGAATGAAGGGGAATGCCCAACGCGGCAATCAACTGGCATTCGGATCTTTCGGTATAAAGACGTTGGAGGAAGCCTGGATTACCGGTCGCCAAATTGAAGCGGCCAGGGTTGCGGTAACCCGCCACATGCAACGTCAGGGTCAAATCTGGATCCGTATTTTCCCCGATAAACCGATTACCAAAAAGCCCGCCGAAGTACGTATGGGTAAAGGTAAAGGTGCTCCTGAAGCGTTTGTAGCCCCGGTAAGCCCAGGCCGAATCATTATTGAAGCCGATGGCGTTCCATTCGAAATGGCTAAAGAAGCCCTTCGTTTGGCCGCACAGAAATTGCCGGTAACTACAAAGTTTGTTGTACGACGTGACTATGTTGAATCTGAAAAAGAAGATTAATGATGAAGACATCAGAAATTAAAGAATTGACAAAAAAGGAAATTCTGGAAAGAATCCAATTGGAAGACGAAACCTTGACACGTCTGAATTTGAATCATGCCGTATCTCCGCTGGACAACCCGATGAAAATCCAGGTTGCACGGAGAAATATCGCGCGCCTGAAGACCGTCTTGCGTCAACGGGAATTGAATGAAAATCAGAAATAATTTGTAGGTAATGGAAACAAGAAATCTGAGAAAAGAGCGTATCGGGGTTGTTGTCAGCGATAAGATGGACAAAAGCATCGTGGTAGCTGTAAAATTGAAAGAGAAGCACCCGATCTACGGGAAATTCGTTAACAAAACCACGAGACTATACGCTCACGATGAGCAAAACACCTGCAACGTTGGCGATACTGTCAAAATTATGGAAACTCGTCCGTTGAGCAAAAGCAAACGTTGGAGATTAGTTGAAATTATTGAAAGAGCTAAGTAATCATGATACAGCAGGAATCAAGAATGTCAGTAGCCGATAACAGCGGAGCAAAGGAAGTGCTTTGTATCCGTGTTTTAGGCGGAACCAGAAAGCGCTATGCCTCACTGGGCGATGTCGTGGTAGTAACCGTAAAAAGTGCTATCCCGAGTAGTGATATGAAAAAAGGAACTGTGTCAAAAGCTATTGTTGTTCGCACCAGAAAAGAAGTTCGCCGCCAGGATGGTTCATACATCCGCTTCGACGACAACGCAGTGGTGCTGCTCAACAACGCCGGCGAAATGCGCGGTACCCGTATTTTCGGACCTGTTGCAAGAGAACTTCGTGATAAAAACATGAAGATCATTTCACTTGCACCTGAAGTACTTTAATGCATAAATAAAACGAAATGCAGAAGAAATTACATATCAAAAAAGGAGACACAGTTGTCGTACTTGCCGGTAATGACAATGGCCGTCAAGGAAAAGTCCTGGAAGTAATCCGTGACAAAGACAGAGCAATTGTGGAGGGCGTTAATATGGTAAAAAAACATACCAAACCCAATGCGGAAAGCCCGCAGGGAGGTATCGTTGAAAAGGAAGCGCCAATCCACATTTCCAACCTGATGCTGGTTGATCCCAAAACCGGAAAACCAACACGCATCGGTCGGAAACTCGGCGACAACGGTAAATTAGTACGTTATTCAAAAAAATCTGGAGAGGAGATTAAGTAATGGCTTATACACCAACACTTAAGAAGAAATATTCGGAAGAAGTCATTCCTGCGTTGATGAAGGAATTCGACTATAAATCTGTTATGCAGGTTCCGAAATTGAAAAAAATCGTCCTGAATCAGGGAGTTGGAGCTGCAATTGCCGACAAGAAAATCATTGAAGTCGCTACTGAAGAGATGACAATGATTGCCGGACAAAAGGCAGTCCAAACCAAATCAAAGAAGGACATTTCGAACTTTAAACTGAGGAAGAAAATGCCGATCGGCGTGCGTGTGACACTCCGTAAAGAGCGTATGTATGAATTCCTCGATCGTTTGATCAACGTTTCTTTGCCGCGTACCCGCGACTTCAAAGGAATCGAGAGCAAAATGGACGGTCAGGGCAACTACACGCTGGGGATCCCCGAGCAAATCATTTTTCCCGAAATCAACATCGACAAGGTTAACCGTATCAACGGTATGAACATTACTTTCGTAACTTCTGCTGAAACAGACGAAGAAGGCTACGCTTTGTTGAAAGAATTAGGTTTACCTTTTAAAAACGTAAAAAAGAACTAAGCTATGGCAAAAGAATCCATGAAAGCCCGCGAAGTAAAAAGGGCAGCACTTGTTGAAAAATACGCTGAAAAAAGGGCAGAACTTAAAGCAGAAGGTGACTATATCGGCTTGCAGAAACTACCCAAGAACTCTTCGAAGGTACGTATGCACAACCGTTGCAAATTAACAGGACGTCCGAAAGGTTACATCCGCCAGTTTGGCATTAGCAGGATCAACTTCCGCGAAATGGCATCGGCCGGATTAATCCCGGGGGTTAAAAAAGCTAGTTGGTAAATCTTTAATCGAAAAGTAATGAGCAAAATTACAGACCCAATAGCAGATTATTTGACACGCATCAGAAATGCCCAAAAAGCCAAACACCGCGTTGTCGATATTCCTGCGTCAAACATAAAAAAGGAAATAACCAAAATTCTGAAAGAAAAAGGTTACATCCTGAATTACAAATTCGAAGATGATGTAAACTATCAGGGCAGCATCAAAATTGCACTGAAATATCATCCCGAAACGAAAACTCCAGCCATCAAGTCAATCACCCGGGTAAGCAAGCCAGGTTTGAGACAGTACTGCGACAGCGAGAACATTCCTCGTGTATTAAACGGCTTGGGAATTGCAATTCTATCTACTTCAAAAGGTGTTATGACTGATAAAGAAGCTCAAACACAGGGAGTAGGTGGGGAAGTTTTATGTTACGTTTATTAATAAGGAGGAAAAACAATGTCAAGGATAGGTAAATTACCCATCGAAATTCCGGCCGGAGTTACTATTAATGTAAGCCCAGAAAACCTGGTTACAGTAAAAGGGAAACTCGGCGAACTTTCGCAACAGGTAGATCCCGAGATTGAAGTGGCTGTTGAAGGCAGTCAGGTTCTTGTTAAGCGGCCAACCGAGCAGAAAAGACACCGTGCCCTGCACGGACTTTACCGTTCGCTGATCCACAACATGGTTGTTGGGGTATCGCAAGGTTACGAAGTGAAACTGGAACTTGTCGGCGTTGGTTACCGGGCCGAAAACCAGGGACAATTGCTGGACCTCGTTTTAGGTTATTCTCACCACACATTTCTGGAACTTCCGCAAGAAGTGAAAGTTGAAGCCTTAACCGATAAACGTAGTAACCCAACCATTACTCTTAAAAGTTGCGATAAACAACTTATTGGTCAGGTTGCGGCAAAAATACGTTCATTCCGCGCTCCGGAGCCTTACAAAGGTAAAGGTGTGAAGTTCGCAGGTGAAGTGTTACGTCGCAAAGCCGGTAAATCTGCAGGTGCTAAATAGTAAAATTTTGAAACCATGGCTTTAACGAAACAAGAAAGAAGATATAGAATTAAAAAGAGAATCCGGAAAATCGTTTCCGGAACCGCTGAAAGACCACGCTTGAATGTCTTCAGAAGCAACAAACAAATTTATGCCCAACTGGTAAACGACCTGGAAGGCAAAACGTTGTTGGCCGTCTCTTCATTAGATAAAGAAATCAGCGCCGCTGAAGGCAACAAAACTGAAAAAGCTGGCCTGGTCGGTAAAGCATTAGCCCAAAAAGCTCTCGCTGCCGGTATTGCCAACGTAGTCTTCGACCGCAATGGTTATTTGTATCACGGTAGAGTAAAACAATTAGCTGATGCTGCCCGTGAAGGTGGCCTTAAATTTTAATGATTATGGCAGGAAATATCAAGAAAGTCAAAACGACAGACATTGAACTGAAGGACAGGTTAGTTGCTATTAACCGTGTCACCAAAGTAACCAAAGGGGGTAGAACATTCAGCTTTTCTGCAATCGTGGTTGTTGGTAACGAAGACGGCGTTGTAGGCTGGGGACTTGGCAAAGCAAGCGAAGTTACTGCCGCCATCGCCAAAGGCGTGGATGCCGCTAAAAAGAATCTGGTAAAAATCCCGATCAATAAAGGTACAATTCCTCACGAGCAAACTGCAAAATTTGGCGGAGCCAACGTATTCCTGAAACCTGCATCGCACGGTACAGGGGTAAAAGCAGGGGGTGCGATGCGCGCCGTGCTTGAAAGCGTTGGGGTACACGACATCCTGGCAAAATCAAAAGGATCGTCGAACCCGCACAACCTGGTGAAGGCTACTATGAATGCGTTGCTCGAAATGAGAGATGCCTATACTGTTGCCCAGCATAGAGGAGTTTCAATGGAAAAAGTTTTTAAAGGATAGGAACTATGGCTAAAATTAAAGTTACATTGGTAAAAAGCGTAATCGGTTCCGATAAGCGCCAGAAAGCAACAGTAGAAGCTCTGGGAATTAAAAAGATGAACCATACTGTTGAACACGAAGCCACTTCTCAAATTTTGGGGATGGTCAGCAAAGTGAAACATTTGGTGAAAGTTGAAGAAATTTAAAACTGTTAAGATTCACATTATGGAATTAAATAATCTTAAACCTGCAGCAGGATCCGTAAAACGGGTAAAGCGAATCGGTCGTGGTCAGGGCTCTGGACGTGGCGGCACTTCAACCCGTGGGCACAAGGGCGCTCAATCAAGATCGGGCTACAGCCGTACCCGCGGTTTCGAAGGTGGTCAAATGCCTTTGCAGCGCGTTGTACCTAAATTCGGGTTCAAAAACATAAACAGGGTAGAATATAAAGCCATCAACCTGAGCACTATTCAAACACTTGCCGAAAGCAAAAAGCTTTCAGCAGTCGATGTGAAAGCTTTGGTTGAGGCCGGTCTGGCTTCGAAAAACGACCGGGTGAAAATTTTGGGGGACGGTGCCTTAACACTTAAACTGGATGTTAAAGCACATGCTTTTTCCAAAAGCGCCAAAGAAGCCATCGAAAAATTAGAAGGAACCACTGAAATACTCTAACCTAATGAAAAAATTTATCGAAACCCTAAAGAATATCTATAAAATTGAGGATTTAAGAGCCCGTTTGGGGATTACCTTATTTTTTCTTTTGATTTATCGATTAGGATCGTATGTCGCCTTACCGGGGATTGATCCCGCACAATTGGGACAGTTGAAAGAACAAACTTCAGAGGGGTTGCTGGGGTTGCTTGACATGTTCTCGGGAGGTGCTTTTTCAAACGCATCCATTTTCGCTTTAGGGATTATGCCTTACATTTCTGCTTCTATTGTAATCCAGCTTATGGGAATAGCCGTCCCGTATTTTCAGCGGTTGCAAAAAGAAGGAGAATCAGGAAGAAGGAAAATCAACCAGATAACCCGTTATCTGACCGTGTTGATTTTATTGTTCCAGGCACCTGCGTACCTCGCCAATTTAACCTTTCAGTTACCAGCAGAAGCCTTTGCAGTTAGCGGCTGGATGTTCAAAGTAACATCAACAATTATTTTAACTGCCGGGTCGATGTTTGTAATGTGGTTGGGAGAGCGCATCACCGATAAAGGAATAGGTAATGGTATTTCGTTGATTATCATGATCGGTATTATTGCCCGTCTGCCTTTCTCTGTCTTCGCGGAATTTATTTCCCGGCTGGAGCAGCAAGGGGGAGGCATGGTCATGTTCCTGCTTGAGTTTGTTTTCCTGTTTCTCGTTTTCATGGGGAGCATCCTGCTGGTACAAGGTACTCGCCGGATCCCCGTTCAATATGCAAAACGGATTGTGGGCAACAAACAATACGGGGGCGTGCGTCAGTATATACCGTTGAAAGTTAATGCCGCCGGGGTAATGCCTATCATTTTTGCCCAGGCTATCATGTTTGTTCCAATTAGTCTTGCAGGATTTACCAGTTCCGAAAGTATGAGTGGTTTTGCTGCTGCAATGTCCAACCATACCGGATTTTGGTATAATTTCTCTCAGTTTGTATTGGTCGTTTTGTTTACGTATTTTTACACCGCCATTACTGTAAATCCGGTTCAAATGGCCGAAGACATGAAGAAGAACGGTGGGTTTATTCCCGGAGTAAAACCTGGAAAGAAAACTGTCGAATTTCTCGATACAGTCATGTCAAGGATCACGCTTCCAGGATCAATTTTTCTGGGCATTGTGACCATATTACCGGCATTTGCGATGATGGCCGGAATCAACACCCAGTTCGCCTACTTTTTTGGCGGTACTTCCCTGTTGATTTTGGTTGGTGTAGTACTAGACACTCTGCAGCAAATTGAGAGCCATTTGCTAATGCGCCATTATGATGGTCTGATGAAATCGGGTCGGATTAAAGGACGTACCGGAGGTGGTGCTGCCATGTACTAATTTTTGATCTTTAATGCTCTTTATTTGAGATAACACATGCCGGTGTGGGAAACCATGCCGGCAGTATAAATAGAAAAGAAAGAACATATGGCAAAACAGCCTTCTATCGAACAAGACGGAGCAATCATCGAAGCCCTATCAAATGCGATGTTCAGGGTAGAACTTGAAAACGGGCATGTGATTACGGCACACATCTCTGGTAAAATGCGTATGCATTATATCAAAATCTTGCCCGGCGATAAGGTTAAAGTGGAAATGTCTCCCTACGACCTGACCAAAGGACGGATTACTTTTAGATATAAAAATTAAAGTACGAAATAATGAAAGTAAGAGTATCCATTAAGAAACGCAGCGCCGACTGCAAAATAGTACGCAGAAAAGGCCGTTTGTACGTGATCAATAAAAAGAATCCAAAGTTCAAACAGCGTCAAGGATAATTAATTAACTTTGTAAAATTTTTTTTTATGGCTCGTATTGTTGGAGTTGACATTCCTAATAATAAAAGAGGAGAAGTAGCACTGACTTATGTTTACGGTATTGGCCGGAACCGTGCGAAATACATCCTCGAAACAGCTGGCGTTGACGTAAATACGAAAGTGCAAGATTGGAATGATGACCAATTTGCTGCTATTCGTAAAGTAATCGGCGATAATTTTAAAGTTGAAGGTGAACTTCGATCTGAAAACCAGTTGAACATTAAGCGTTTGATGGACATCGGTTGCTACCGGGGTATCCGTCACCGTATTGGCCTTCCTGTTCGTGGGCAAAGTACAAAAAACAATGCCCGTACACGTAAAGGAAAGAAGAAAACTGTAGCGAATAAGAAAAAAGCCACTAAATAATTGATTGGTAAGTTATGGCAAAAAAAACTGGATCGACTAAGAAAAGAGTTGTTATCGTTGAAGCTACCGGCCAGGCGCATATTCATTCCTCATTCAATAATATCATTATCTCATTGACCAACAACAACGGGGAAGTAATTTCCTGGTCATCTGCTGGTAAAAAGGGATTTAGAGGATCAAAGAAAAATACGCCTTATGCAGCCCAGGTAGCTTCCGAAGAATGTGCAAAAACTGCATATGACTTGGGACTAAGAAAAGTAAAAGTCTTTGTTAAAGGCCCCGGAAACGGACGCGAATCTGCTATTCGAGCTATTAACAGCGTGGGCATTCAGGTAAACGAGATTGTTGATGTGACCCCGCTGCCACACAACGGTTGCCGCCCAGCAAAAAGAAGACGTGTTTAATCTTTTAATTTGGTAGAATAATGGCTAGATATAGAGGACCAAAATCAAAAATCGCGCGAAAATTTGGTGAACCAATTTTCGGACCGGACAAAGTACTGGAAAAGAAAAATTACCCTCCCGGTTTTCACGGGTTGGCAAGTCGCAGACGTAAAAAATCAGAATACGGGCTGCAGTTAAAGGAAAAACAAAAAGCAAAATATACTTACGGTGTGCTGGAAAGACAGTTTGCAAATCTGTTCCACAAAGCATCAGCATCGAAAGGTATTACCGGTGAAGTGTTACTGCAATTGCTTGAATCAAGGTTGGATAACGTAGTGTTCCGTCTTGGTCTGGCTCGCTCAAGAGCTGGTGCCCGTCAGTTGGTTACACACAAACACATCATGGTGAACGGCGAAATTGTGAATATTCCTTCGTATCAACTCCGCCCGGGCGACCAGGTTGGCGTTCGCGAAAAATCCAAATCACTGGAAGTTGTTGCCGGTGCGTTAACTTCACATCGCCACAACAAATACGCTTGGTTGGAATGGGATGGCGCTCAGATGACCGGAAAATTCCTGAATCGCCCTGAACGGGAAGAAATTCCTGAAAACATTAAAGAACAACTGATCGTAGAGTTGTATTCTAAATAATAAATTACTCAGTATTATTATGGCAATATTAGCGTTCCAAAAACCTGACAAAGTAATAATGGTAGAATCCGATGACAAGTTCGGCAAGTTCGAATTTCGTCCGTTGGAGCCTGGTTATGGTATTACTATTGGTAATGCCCTGCGTCGAATCCTGTTATCATCTTTGGAGGGCTATGCAATCACAACTGTTAAAATTGAAGGCGTAGATCACGAATTTGCAACCGTTAAGGGCGTGATGGAAGACGTTACCGAAATCATCCTGAACCTGAAACAAATCCGTTTCAAACGCGAAGTTGAAGATTTTGACAGCGAAAAAGTTTCTATCACGATTACCGGACAGGAAAAATTTACGGCTGGCGACATCAACAAGTTCATGACTGGTTTCCGGGTATTGAATCCTGAGCTGGTTATTTGCCGCATGGAAGCTGACGTTAAATTGCAAATGGAAATAACCATTAACAAAGGACGTGGCTATGTCCCCAGCGCTGAAAATAAGCCGGTAGATGCTGAGTTTGGAATTATTCCGATCGATTCAATCTTCACGCCTATCAGAAATGTGAAGTATGCAGTTGAGAACTATCGTGTGGAGCAAAAAACAGACTATGAGAAATTGGTCGTTGAAATCAAAACCGATGGTTCGATTCATCCAAAAGATGCGTTAAAAGAAGCTGCCAAGATCCTGATTTACCATTTCATGCTGTTCTCTGACGAAAAAATTACCTTGGATTCGGACGAGAAATTTGCCAATGAAGAGTTTGACGAAGAAGTGCTGCACATGCGCCAGCTTCTGAAAACAAAACTGGTGGACATGGATCTGTCGGTACGCGCATTGAACTGCCTGAAAGCTGCTGATGTGGAAACCTTGGGCGAATTGGTTACCTATAACCGCAATGATTTGCTTAAATTCCGCAACTTCGGTAAAAAGTCGTTGACCGAATTGGATGACCTGCTCAACGCGATGAATTTGACTTTCGGAATGGATATTAGTAAGTATAAATTAGACAAGGAATAAGCACAAATGAGACACAATAAAAAAATCAACCATCTGGGAAGAAAAAGTGCTCATCGTAAGGCGATGTTGTCCAATATGGCCAATTCGTTGATCCTTCACAAACGGATCAGCACAACAACGGCCAAAGCCAAAGCACTGAAGATGTATGTTGAACCGCTTATTACAAAAGCAAAAGATGATACCACACATTCACGTCGTACTGTTTTTAGCTACCTGAAGAGCAAAACTGCTGTAGCAGAGTTGTTTCGCGATGTGGCTGAGAAAGTTGCGGATCGTCCGGGAGGCTATACCCGCATCCTGAAAACGGGTAACCGCTTAGGCGACGATGCCGAAATGTGCATCATCGAGCTAGTTGACTTCAACGAAAATATGTTGGTGGCTAAAGAAACAAAAACTAAGTCACGTCGTTCACGTCGTGCTGGTGCTAAAAAGGAAACAACTGCTACTACTGCTCCTGTAGCAAAAGAAGAAGTTGTTGAAGCACCAAAGGCTGAAACGCCCGAGGCTGATGAACCCAAAGCTGAATAAGCAGATTCACTCTTTATAAGAAAAAAGCTGGCCTAAAGGTCAGCTTTTTTTCATTGTTATGATTGGAAAGGAAAAAACAGGAACACACTCATTTGGCATAGCAGGCCACTTTTTCCTGCAATGTGGCTGCCCGTACCGGTTTTACCAGGTAGTCGTTCGCGCCGTATTGCAGGCAACGGGTTCGGTCGTTTTCCATGTTGCTGGTGGTAAATACCATGATTGGCGTCATTTGTCCGCGCTCAACTTCAAGCTGGCGGATTCGCAAAGTAGCTTCTGCGCCATCCATAATGGGCATCCACAAATCCATGATAATTAAATCATACTTGTTTTCAGAAACTTTCATGACTGCCTCTTCCCCGTCATTCGCAGTGTCAATCACATGGGCATTTCGAAGCGAGTATTGAACAAACTTCTGGTTGATTGGGTTATCATCGACAACTAGAATTTTCAAGGCTGTTTCTTTTAGTTTTTATTTGCTACTAAATGTAGCCATATTCATTTCAAAAATCAGTTACTTTTGCTAACCGAAATTTCCGTTTCGATAGTTCGTTTACAACTTTTGGTTTTAAAGCAATTAATTTATCATTTATGAGCGACGATAAGAAGATTATTTTCTCGATGTACCGGGTTAGTAAAACATACCCTCCTCAGAAGCAAGTTTTAAAAGACATCTCACTTTCATTCTTCCTTGGTGCCAAAATCGGCATTATCGGGTTGAACGGTTCCGGTAAATCAACTCTGCTGAAGATAATAGCCGGTTTGGAGAAATCGTACCAGGGAGAAGTGGTTTTTTCACCTGGCTATACCGTGGGATATCTGGAACAGGAACCACATCTTGATCCAACCAAAACGGTTAAGGAAATTGTTGAAGAAGGCGTACAAGAAGTGGTTGATGTATTGAAAGCTTATGAAGAAGTAAACTTGAAGTTTGCCGATCCGGACGTGTTGGAGGATCCTGACAAAATGGATGCCTTGATGAACGAGCAGGCCAGGCTTCAGGAGAAAATTGACCAATACGATGCCTGGAATCTGGATACTAAACTGGAACGGGCAATGGATGCACTACGCTGTCCTCCGGGCGAGCAGTTGGTTAGCGAGCTATCAGGCGGAGAACAGCGTCGCGTGGCCATGTGCCGTTTGTTGTTGAAAGAACCGGATGTGCTTTTACTCGATGAGCCGACCAACCACTTGGATGCCGAGTCGGTGCAATGGCTCGAAATGCACTTGCAACAATACAAAGGAACGGTAATCTGCATTACACACGACCGCTATTTTCTTGATAATGTGGCCGGTTGGATTTTGGAACTGGATAGGGGAGAAGGCATTCCCTGGAAAGGAAACTATTCCTCGTGGCTGGAACAGAAATCGAAGCGATTGGCGATGGAAGAAAAGCAGGTTTCGAAACGCCGGAAAACTCTGGAACGTGAGCTGGAATGGATTCGCATGGCTCCCAAGGCCCGCCATGCCAAAGCTAAAGCTCGTTTGAATGCGTACGATCAGCTGATGAACGAAGATGTCAAGCAAAAGGAAGAAAAGCTGGAAATCTTCATTCCCAATGGTCCTCGCTTGGGTGAAAAAGTGATTGAAGCACATGGCGTTGCCAAAGGTTTTGGAGATCGCCTCCTGTTTGAAGACCTGGAATTTGTGTTGCCACCCAACGGTATTGTGGGGGTAATCGGGCCAAACGGCGCCGGTAAAACCACTTTGTTCAAGTTAATTATGAAGCAACTTCAACCCGATACCGGAACGTTTGAGGTTGGCGAAACCGTCAAGTTGGCTTACGTCGATCAGTCGCACGCGGCTATCGATCCCACTAAAACGGTTTACCAGGTTGTTTCCGGAGGCAACGACCTGATCGCTATGGGAGGACGCCAGATAAATGCCCGGGCCTATGTGTCGCGCTTCAATTTTACCGGTTCCGATCAGGAGAAGAAATGCGGCATCCTATCGGGTGGGGAACGAAATCGCCTGCACCTGGCCATGGCGCTGAAAGAAGAAGGCAACGTGCTGCTGCTCGACGAACCGACCAACGACATTGATGTGAACACCTTGCGTGCGCTGGAAGAAGGCCTGGAAGATTTTGCTGGTTGCGCCGTGGTTATCTCGCACGACCGTTGGTTCCTCGACCGGATTGCGACTCACATTCTTGCCTTTGAGGGCGAATCACGCGTATATTTCTTTGAAGGAAGTTACTCTGAATACGAGGAAAACAAGAAGAAACGTCTGGGTGATGAAGGTCCACATCGCATCAAGTATAAAAAGCTGGTGAAGTAACCGAATAAGATATCCTGAAGAATGGCTGTAGTTTTACGGCCATTTTTTTTTCGATCCGATTGATGCGCCTGCCCCTGACAGCCTCTTCTTCTTTTCTCCTGATTCCCTGGTTTTCCCGTTCGATATCAATCAGCTCAGGCAGGAAATGATGGACCACTTTCGGCAATTCTTTCTGGAAGATTCATCTGCCTTTCAGTGGGAAGAGATACCTCGTGACGGCAGTAATAAGCTATTTTAATCGTTGGATGATTGGAGGAGTTTGCAGGGGGAGCGTGGTGTTCGCTGGATAAAGTTCAGGTATTCAGGTTTTTACGATAAGTTCAGTTCTTATTGGAAAGCAAAACCGGGATTTCAAAGTCTTGAAGGTAAAGATCCCGAAATTCCCGGTTCGTAGCTAAATAAACAAATTGGTAATCGACGATGTCTGTAGGTTTGAATCTTTGTTTAATACCCTCGCGTGATGCTTAATACCCGGTTCGGATAGTTGCTGATGATGCCATCAACCTGCAAGTCGATGATTCTTTGGATATCGGGCTCTTCATCTATCGTCCATGGAACCACTTTTATTCCTAAATCCAGGCAAGTTTTCATCAGAGATGAGCTTACTAAGGTGAAATGAGGACTGTACACTTCTGGGATGAAATTCAGTTTGGCCAGATTTTGCTCCAGTGTTTCTACATTATCTACCAAATAGGACAGACGTACTTCGGGATATTGATCGTACAGGTAATTCAATGTTCGTGTGTCGAAACTTTGTACCAGCAAGCGGTCGCCCAGTTTTTTGCGTTGCAGCACTTCCATGGCTTTGTCGGTAAATGATTTATATTCCGGGATTAGCTTCTGAAGTTCGAGGTTTTCATCCGATTTGATTTCAATATTATACTGAACCGGTCCGAGATTGTTGTTTGAAGCATAGTTTTCTACCGAATCAATCAAGGCTGAAAGCAGGGGAATGTAGGTTTTCAATTTTTGTTGTTCCGGGTACTTGGCGTAGTAACTCGAACCAGTATTGTATTGTGCAATATCAGCGTAATTCATCCGGTAGAAGACTAATTCTTTCGCTTCTGTTTCGGTTAACGGTGTACCATCGGGTTTTTTTGTATAAGCTGAGTTAAAGTATGCGTCATGCGCCACAATTACCTGGTTGTCTTCGGTAATACGAAGGTCGAGTTCGAGGGTGTTGACTCCCATTTCTATAGCGTTGAGCATGGCCTCGGTGGTGTTTTCCGGCATTAATCCGGTTCCGCCACGATGGGCCTGTACCTCAATTGAACGGAGTTCTAGCTCCTGTTCATAGCTGTTTCCGAAGCGGTCAGTAGCTATCACTTTTACTTTTTTTGCCTTTAATGATGGATAAGCTGCGAAATAGAAGAAAGACTTGGTACTTTGTTTATAAGCTGGAACTTCTTTTTTGCTCTTCCTGCTTCGTTGCTGGAGGTAACGTAAATATTCCGGATCGTAGGCTGTAACCTGTTTCATCTCTCCTTTAGCCTTTCCATCTTCAAACCATTCTACTTTCCATTTGTGGTCCCAGTTCCATATCTTGGCAATTACAGCGTTTGGGTAATTCGTTAGGTTACCTTTGTCGAAAAGCACGAGTTGGTAGTTACGGTCTTTACCAACCGACTTGTAGTACCAACTCAGTTGTTCTGTTGTCCCTTCAAAAACCTGATATCCATTGGGAGTGCCGTCCCGGCAGGTTTCGGCTGTCCACCAGGTACCACAGATAGCTCCGATGTTGTGCTCCATCACTTCTGGTGCCACTTCAGTATTTGAGTTCAGGTGGGTATGCCCGGAAATGAAACTCAGTTGGTAGTCTTTGCAAATGTCCAACAGCTTTTGTCCGTGCGGGATCATCTTGTTCTTTTGTATGTTTTTGAACGGAGCATGCATGGCAATAATCAGTTTCGAACCTTTTGGCACATATTGCATGTAATTTTTAACCCATTCCAACTGTTCATTGGTCAGGTCCTCGTCGTAGCTTTTATTGCCTTTGTAAACGATGTTGTCTAATACGAGGTAATAATGATTACCCAGGTTGAAACCATAATAGGTTGGGCCAAACTGCCGGCGGTAGACTTCAGCGCCCGCATAATCATCAGTCGCATTTAAATCGTGGTCGTGGTTGCCGATTACCGGGTAAAACGGGATATTCAAACCAGCCATGGCTTGCTTGAAATTAACAAACAGTTCCAGCTCGTCCCAGGCAATGTCGCCCAAGGCAATGCCAACTGTGTTTGTTTGCCTGGCCTGATAGGCGGCAATACTGGCCCTCAGATCGGGTACAGATTGGCGTTCGAAACGTGCAAACTGCTCCAACGTTTTGGTTTGGGGGTCGGCAATTGCCAACAGTGCATAATTGTCAGCGTTAAACGTAAGTTTTTCGAGGTTAAAATTGAAATTTGATCCGGAATCTTTCAAAGACCTGTAGAACTGAGGCGTTCCGCTTTTAAAAGGCGCTGTATAGCCTGATGGCGCGAAAATGTACACAAAGTCGGCTGTTTCGGAAACGTCGAGATGAAATGTGCCATCTGTGTCGGTTTGGGTAAAATGGGTTCCATCGGTCACAATCACGCCGGATAATTTTTTGTTTCCTGATTGGACCTGTCCGCTGATCTCGCGGGCCCAAAGCTGGGTTTGGATGATCAGTAGTGCTGTTATTAATAAATATTTAAACATGGTTTATTGTTTTTGTTGTTTCTAACATACGAACTCAGTTGAGCGTTAAATGCATCATCCTGTTACTTTTCGGTTACAGATTTCTTAGGCTTAATGCATGGCCAAAGAAAAGGCTTTTGGCCGTTCCATCGTTTCTGTATAAATTCGACCAAATCGGTCGGTAACCTTTATTTCCAGGGGTGAATCGGGGGCCGAAGCCTTTACTTTAAACAAGTGGGCTGTTTCGTTTGTCACAAAAGAGCTGGTTGGCGTGGCCCCGGCGTTCAATCGCAGTGCTTCATACGAAATGATGTGCAACGGGTCGAGGGTTTTCACACGGATAACATCGAGAAGATTACCGCTTTCGCGAACTTCAATTTTCCACTTATTATCGAATCCCCAAACATTAATCAAAACTTCATTGTTCAGGTTCTCATAGGCGTAAGGCCCGGCATATTGAGCCAATGTCGCGTTACTGGCGTTTGGGGCAAAATTGGCTGCTGTAATGTGAACGGTGTTTAAATCGTACGAGCGAAATTGGTAACTTTTGTCGTAGCCAATACTTTTGTAATACCACTGCTGTTGGGAGCCGTTTATCTCCCAAACACCATACCCACCAGGACTTCCGTCGCGGCAAATGTGGTTGCCTGCGTAACCGTTTTTGCCGGTCCACCACCAGGTAGCGCAAATGGCTGCCGTGTTATGTTCCATCAGTCCTTCTTCTTCGTCCACAGAATAATTCATGTGCGTATGTCCGCTAAGCACATGAACATTGGAAAATTCTTTCAGGCAATCAATTAATGTACTGCCGTTGTTCAAGGCAAGTTTGTTGGTTTGGTTTCCGTTTACGTCAATCGAGGGATTGCTGTACAAGGGCGTATGCATGGCAACAACAATAGGCGTGCTCTTATCCGTAATCGTTGCCAAATCCTTTTTCAACCATTCCAGCTGATCTGCTACAACCACATCCTTATAGTTACGTTCTCCAATGTTTCCTTGCGAAGCACCCGTGTTTAGGTATTCAACGCTGTCCAGAACGACATAGTGTATTCTTCCCAAGTTGAAGGAATAGTAAGTTGGTCCGATGAAGTTGCGGTATTTGCTTGCGGCCTGCCAGTCGTTGGCGAAATATGGGTCGTTGTCGTGATTCCCGATTAAGTTGAAAACCGGACAGTTCAGCTTGTTCATGTAGGAGATGTATTCTTTCAGACCGAAGTTGTTATCGTACCAATACAAATCCCAGGTCAGGTCACCCAGGGTTAGCGCATACACTTTAATGCCCTTTGCCAAATAGGTGTCGATGGTGGCATTCAGATCCGGTAAAACGTTGGCAAGGAACTGCTCCAGATCATTATTCCGGTTGGCCAGGTGCCAGTCGGCTATCGGAATTACCACGTGGTTGTTGTTATCCGTTTCAATGAGCGAGAAGTCTTTTTGTTCGACAGCACTCGACTGGCTCAACCGTTGGAAAAATTGTGGGGCGTTGCCAACGCTGGGCACTTCGTAGTTGCCCGGAACCGAGATAAACACATAGCCGGTTTGTTTTAGAGAAGGGAGATAGTATCCCCCTTCCTGATCGGTGACCGTCACTTCAAATCCATCAGAAACAACCACGCCGGAAACGCCAATACCTTTGCAGGATACAATCCCTTTGACAGTCATGCCTTCCTTATCGGGCAACGTAGTGGTCATGTCATCTGGCTCTATTTCTGTTCCCGGACTATCTTTGCTACAACTGTTGAACAGGATCCCTATGGCTGGTAATCCGATTAATGCAGAAAAACCTATTCCACCTGTCTGGATAAATTTTCGTCGAGATTGTTTCATCGTACAAGTGAATCTTATTCTATAATTTCAATTTTGATATCATCCAGGAAAATCCGGTTCTTACCTTTGCCAACACCTTTCAGGTAATAATCGCCGCCCAAAAACTTAATTTGGGTGTTGGAAGTGGCTCCGAAAATGGTGAATGTGCGTTCGGTAACCGGGTCGGCCCATATGGCAGTGCATTCCGGGTCGGTAGCATAGTCGGGCCAGTTGTCAATGGTAAATGCATCCTGGCTCAAGATTCCCGGCCCGATCAGGGAGATGTTCAGGATGTTGTCGTCTTGTGTTCCGGCTGCCGTCATGTAAGGCACAGCTTTGAAGGTCACTTTTAGTGTTTGTGTTCCGTCAAAATTCAAATCCGGTGTTATCAGGTCCCCGCCATAACCGGTTTTGCCCAATTTTGCAAATCCTTGACGGGCATAAACTAAAGGAGTGTTGCCACTGCCTTCGGTGGTATTCACGGTACTGGTCCAACCTTGGTTTTGTTCTGCTGAAGTCCAGTTGTCATAACGGGTTTCGCCAGTAGTTGTGTAGAAAATTGCGCTACCATAGGACAGCCAGCTGAAATTTTCATCCAACAAAACAGAACCCGGTGCCTGAGTCAGGGTGATGCTTTGGCTGACTTCAGGGAAGTTGATGGCAGTTATTGTGAGTATAGTTGTGCGGGCGGCGTTTTGATTGACCTCGGCAGAGAGAATAATTTGTGAGTTGGTGACCGACATTATGCTCAGCCAATCAACTTGTTCCAGAACGTACTCCCACTCGGTATTAGCACTGATGTTTACGGTAATTTGTCCACCATCGGCAAGTACCGTGAGGCCTTTGTCTGCATCCTGAATGGCGACATAGGGCACACTTGCTGCTTGCTCAACCGGGAAGACGGATTGTTGCAGCCCGTCAACCAGAATGGCAAAGTTCACCGAGCGGGTTTCGAAGCTATGGTTTGCATCAACTTCCAAGGTGAAAATTCCGTCCTCTTTTCCTTCGGCAGGCAGGGCCCGGATCCAGTCTGCCTCTTCTTGTTCAACCAGTTGCCAGGGGCGGTTGGATCGAACAGTATAACTTTGTTTTTTGGCTGATGCTTCCACCTTCAAGCTTGTTGGGTTGCTTTCTATGCTGAAATAGGTCGCATCTTCGTTGTTTTCGTCTTCCTGACAAGCAGTAAACATGCTGATAAACAGGATGCATGCAGTTATCAGCCTGAGGCTGAATTGAAATGTAATATGTGTTGTTTTCATTATCTAGTGATTATTGAAGCTTAGTTTTGATTAATTGCTTGTTTACTCCACCATAGCGGTGTTTTCATATCGTTGGGGCCACCCATGTTGGCGAGTGCTGCATTGGCATGTTCGCTGTTGGTGGCCATGGTAACACTCGGGTAAGCAAAACGAGTTGGCAGAATGTGGTCGTTCAGGGTTCCGGCGCCAATGGTCAGTTCGGGGTAACCGGTCCGGCGATATTCGTGCCAGGCTTCGAATCCAATCCAAAACAAAGCGACATGCTTTTGGTTGGCGATCAGTTCTGTTAAATTTGAGACACTTGAATTGGCGTCAAATTGAACTCCCTGGAATTGTAAAAAGGCAGTAATTTGTGCTTCGCTGATTGTTGTTGGTGTTACACTGAATGTGCCCAGTTCCGACCACTTCTGCATGCTGGCGGTGATTCCGGCTTCGTAATGCATTTTTGAAGTGGCAGTTCCTCCGCTGATCATGCCTTTCAGCGCAGCTTCGGCCAGGATAAAACGGACTTCAGCATAATCCATAAACGTATAGGTAGCATTGTCGCGGCAAAAAACTTCAAAATTCAGCAGCGAAGCTCCTGAGTTGGAACTGCTTGTTTCTTCGATTGTTCCCCCCGAGACAGCTCCTTTCCAGCTGTTTGACGAATTGTTGGTTTTTCCGATAATCGGCAATCGTGGATCAACCAGGGTTTCATTGCTGGTGTTGGTCAATACCATCATATTAATGGTTTGTTCCGCCAGGTGACGTCCCGCAGTTGTAAAGTTGCTTTCCGTGGTTGATCCAAAGTAATTCACATAGGGGGATTCGCCTGTGAATTTTACCGTGGCGTTATCCGCATTCGAAGTAAAAACCGGGTATTGGTCGGGGTTGTTTGCGATTGTCTGGATTTTTGACGCTGAATTCATTTCGCTTCTTCCACTCACACGCATCAACAGGCGCAGGTACAACGAGTTGTTGAATTTGCGCCATTTTAATATATCCCCTTCGTACATTTTATCCCGACCGGGTTCCGTCAGATTTTTTGCTTCGGCATACAGCGTATTGGCCTGTTCCAGTTCGGTAAACATTTGCTCGTATACTTCCTTTTGGCTGTCGAACTTCGGTTTTACATTACCGGTGCTTCTTGCCTGAAAAGCTTCGGAATAGGGGATGTCTCCAAAAATATCGGTTTGATTAGAGAGGTACAGAACTTTCCAAGTCAGAGCGATGGCTTTCAGGGCTGCATTGTTTTCCTGTTCTGCCAGTTCGTACATGTGCATGGCATTGTTGGCATAGTCGGCATTGAAGTTCCACCAGTTACTGAAGTTCCCGTCGCTGATAAAGTAACGGTGTTCTTCGCGGGTTGTTCCGCCCGAGAATACGGTAAATTGCATCAGCTCATTGTTCCAGAACCAGGTGCGTTCGAGCCACTGATTGGCGCCATCGTACAACAAAGGTTCAAACATGCCAATGGCCTGAATCTGGCCAACGGTCAACTGGTTGGGATTGGTATTGATTTCCTCGAAGTCGGCAGTACAAGCCTGAAATAGCATTGCCACCGATAGTATTGTTGTTATGAATTTTGTCGTTTTCATATTTTTATTTTTTCAATTGTCAGCTTGTTTAAAATGTTAGTTTGGTACTTATTCCGTATGTTCTGGTCAATGGCATCGACATCGTCTCAATACCCCGGTAGATAGACGATCCATTCAGTGCGCCGGTTTCCGGGTCAAACTGTGGAAAATCGGTCCAGGTGAAAACATTGGTCGCAAAAACACTCAGGCTGGCTCCCTGCAGAAAACCTGTTTTTTTACACAGATCAGCCGGAAGGCTGTAGTTTAACCTAACCTCTTTCAGTTTCAGGAATGAAGTATCGAAGGTGTTGTTGCGGGTGTTGTCGCGAACCCAAACATATTTGTTGTAATAAGTGATAATATCTTTGGTAATTGTTTCGTTGGCCTGGTAGGTGATGTTGCCGCTTCCGTCGTCAATGGCATTCACCCCCGGATGTACCAGCCCGTCGTAACGTCCTTCCAGCGAGTTTTTCAGTTTACCCTGGTAGCTCAGGGCGAAGTTGGTAACCGAGAAGGTGTTGCCACCCCATTGAGCCGAGAAAGTCAGGTTCAGGCTGAGATTTTTGTAGGCGAAGGTTTGGGTCATCCCCGCACGCCAATCCGGATTGACATTCCCGATGCGGGTTTCTGGAGATGAGTCCAAAATGGGGTAACCTGTGGCAGGATCAACCAGGGCCATTCCCGAGGCATCCTGAGTTTTTCCATTATCATCGATGTAGGTTGATCCTTTGGGGGCACGCTGATAATCTTTCCCGTAAATCACATGCATGGATTCGCCCACATACGAATAAATATAAGTGCGCCCGCCGATGGTTGTTCCCACATTGGTTTGAAGCGGTTGGGAAGGATCCCAGTCGTTGCTTAGCGAAACCAGCTTATTCCAGTTACGCGACCAGTTCACGTTGAACGACCAGTTGAAGCCGTTTCTATTACGGAAAGGAACAAATCCGGCTGCAACTTCGATTCCTCGGTTCCGAATTTCGCCAACGTTGATTTTCATGGCCGACGCCCCCGACATCCGGTCGGTGGTTGAATTTACGATCTGGTCGGTGGTTGAGGTATTGTAAGCCGTTAAATCCAGGTTGATACGGTTGTTGAAGAAACGTCCTTCCAATCCCAATTCGGTACTTTCCACGTTTTCAGGTTTTATATTGGGGTCGGGTAGTGTTGTCTGCAATTTGTAACTTCCTGAATAATATGTGGTTGAATAGTATTGGTCCAAAGCGTATGGGCTTGTATCATTACCCACATTTGCCCACGATGCCCTCAGCTTCAGTAAATTAATGGCCCTGCTTGACGCAGAAAGCCCCATCATTTTATTCAGCAAAATACTTGCGCTTACCGATGGGTAGAAGTAAGAGTTGTTTTGCGAAGAAAGAGTACTCGACCAGTCGTTCCGTCCGGTAATGTCCAGAAAATAAGTGTCGTTCCAACTGAATTGGGCAAAACCATACAAGCTGTTTACTTCCTTCACTTTACGGGTTGCTTTGATGGTAGGCAGGAAACCGCTGGCCGGGTTACTTACAGAGTAAAAATTGTCAACATCCAGCCGTTCCAGCGAAATGGTGTTTACGCCTGATTTGTAGTTCATGTTGTTTCCCCCAAAAGCGAAAGTCATGCCCAATCGTTTATCCAATGCTTTTTGTTCGTACTGGAGCAAAAAGTCGTTGTTGATTTCGTATTGGCGGATGGTTTGTTCTCGGTAAAAACCATAAATGTTGTCGCTGGCAAGTTTTGGCTTTTGCTGTGTTCTGAATTCGACATTCAAATCCAGACCGGAGCGGACATCAAAAGTCAATCCCTTTGCAAGAGTGAATTTCACTCCGATGTTTCCGAAAACACGGTCTTTGTCTTGTTTGTTCAGCTCCTCGTACAAGGTGCGGTATGGGTTGTAGGTATTGTTGCTCGGGAAGACCAGGCTTTGTCCGTTTGTTCCTGCTGCATCATAGTTTTCCCGGTTGAAACGTCCGTTTTCGTACTCGGCTTTCCATGCTTTATTGATGTCGTTTACGTTTTGCCCCCAAACCAACTGGTACATCACCGAAGATTCGTCGTAACCGCTCATTGGCATGTTGTCGCTGTCTTTGCGGTAATAGTTCACCTTCGACTGAATTTTGATATTCGGGTTCACTTCCTGACTGAGGGTAAGGGCAATGTTTTGTTTGGTAAATCCGGTGTTGGGCAGAATCCAGTCGTTCCGGCTATCGGTAACTGAAAGACGAACGCTGGTTCCTTTTCCTGAATTTCCACTAATTGTTACGGTATTGTCCCAAGTGACACCAGTGCGAAAAATGCCGGTGTACCAATTGTCGGCATATTGCCAGGGAAGAGGGGTATATTCGTTGGTTTCCCAGTTTTTAGAAGCATAAAGGTAACGTTTCTCATTGGGGTTGAACTTCTCGCCGAAAGCATAGCGGCTGTAGTTTCTTGAGACTGCCACACCATCCGGAGTTTGGTCGGCAGTGAGTGTCCAGAAAGAGTAAGGTTTGCTGTACCCGTTTCCGGCGCCGTATTCTGTTTGGAAATCCGGCCAATAGCCGGCTTGCTCCAGTGAAACGGTTGAGTGGACAGATACCCCCAGGCCTTTGTCGGTGCGTCCGGATTTTGTGGTGATGATGATGGCGCCGTTGGCTGCACGCGAACCGTAAAGAGCAGTAGCCGCGGGGCCTTTCAGTACCGATACCGATTCGATATCCTCCGGGTTAATGTCTGAAGCGCCGTTGCCGTAGTCCACCGGAGAGTCGGCATTGGCGTAGTTGGTTCCGGTAGCAGTGGCCGTAGTACCGCTGTTGATGGGTACGCCGTCAACAACAAACAGTGCTTCGTTATTGTCGTAGTTCAGCGATTGGTCGCCGCGCAGGGTCACACGCATCGATCCGCCGGGACCAGTGCCTGCCTGATCGAATACCAAACCGGCAACTTTCCCCGATAGGCCGTTTAACCAGTTTGTCGAAGTTGTTTGGCTGATATCTTCATTGTTGAGTTTTGAAACTGAATAACCAAGCGATTTTTCTGCACGGGTTAATCCAAGTGCTGTAACTACCACTTCGTTGATTGCCAGGTTTTCTTCTTGCAGGATAACGTCGATCCGGTGAAGTCCTGCAATGTTTACTTCCTGCTGCTTCATCCCAATAAACGAAAAGACCAGTGTTTGTTCATTGTTGGGTACTTCCAAACTAAATGTCCCGTCAATATCGGTTATTGTACCACGGGTACTTCCCCTGATGATGACCGAAACACCGGGTAAGGCGCCACCTTCTTCATCGGTTACCTTTCCCGTAATCTGTCTAGTGGGTTGTTGGATTCCGACGGTCTCCTTTATTTGGAGTGCTGATTCACCTTCCTTCACAAAAATAGTATTGTCGATTTGGCGGAAATTCAGGTTGTAATCGTTGGCTACTTCTTTCAGGATGTCAACCACAGGGCGGTTTTTAAAGTCCAGCGAACTTTTTTGACCGGCATCGAGGATGTGCGCATCGAAGACAAACACAAAATCGGTTTGGGCTTCGATGGTCGAAAATATTTCCTCCAGCCCGGCCTCTTCCAGCCCAATGGAAATTTTTACCTGGTCAATGCTCTGACTTTTAGTTTGATGGGCATTGACAAGCTGCAGTGTGATTAACTGCAACAAAAAGATGTAAAACATCTGTTTTGAGGCAAACATGAATTGTTTTAAAAGTTTAACTTTCATAATTTTGTAATACTTATTGGATTAAAAAAACAACTTTTGTTTTGCCCGCATTGGTGTGGAAGCTTATGCGGGCTTTTTCTTTTAGGTGTTTGGTTTATTCTCAATTTCTTTTCTTTTCACTCATAGGCATTTTTTGGGGGCATATCTGTTTCTTTTTTGATCAATATCGTGTTTTCGTTTTGCCAGGCATAACTTAGGTTGTACATATAACTCAGTCCGTCGAGGATGGTATAGAGTTTTTTGTCCTTATAACTTCCTTTTATGTGAATCTTTTCGTCCCTGGGAACTTCGAGCCGAATAGAAACTTGGTACCAGCGTTCGAGCATGTTTGCCACTTCCTGCAAATCATCGTTATTAAAGCGGATGATACCTTCGGTCCATGCCAGGTAATGGCGGGCATCCACTTCTTGTCTGGTAAACCTGTTCTCGTTTTTATTGTAGCTGGCTTGTTCATTGGGGAGAAGCATAATTTCACCAATCATGTCTTCCTGCATATTTTCTACCTTCACTTTGCCGGTTGCAACAGTAACGGTGATATTTTGATCGTTAAATGCTTTTATGTTGAAGGATGTGCCCAGTACGGTGGTGGTGATGTTGGCTGAGCTAACGATAAACGGGCGCAGCGAATCTTTGGTTACCTCGAAAAAGGCTTCGCCGATGAGGTTGATATCGCGGCTGTGTCCGGTAAATTTTTCGGGGTAACAAATGGTACTGCCTGCATTTAGGTGCGCCACCGAAGCATCGGGCAGCGTGATACGCAATTGCTCGCCTGGGCTCGAAGTTTTGGTAATCAGCTTGATGTTTTCGGTTATGACGTTTTCAGGTTGAACTTTTACAAACCGGTGAAAGGCAATGGAGCCAATTGTCACTAAAATGATGACTATGGCTGCAATGCGTGTTGCATAATGATGCCAGTTTATTTGTCGTTTTCTGGTGGTTGCCTGGTTGATTCGCATCAGAGCTTTGGTGTCATCAAATTTCAGGTCTCTGGACATCGGGGTTTCCCAGAGTTTTTTGATTTCGATGAATAAGTCGAAATTTTCAGGTTTAGCCAGTAACCATTGACTGAAAAAATCTTTTTCCTCAGGGGTGGCCTCACCGTTTAGCTGACGCAGGATTATTCGTATCTTTTCTTTCTTGGGCATTTCAAGTTGTTTCCCCTTTAGACGCAGTGGAACGAATGTACCCGAATAAGATCCGGTTACGATAGGATTAGAAAATGATTAAAAAACGGAGGAATCAGTTATTTTAAAAACTGGTAAGCCCTTTGGTCATGCCAATTGTATCCTGCGGGATGTCGAATTATTATGCCGGTGAATATTGTTAATCGTTAGTTGTCAGCGTGTTTGTGTAATCTCAGCCAACTCGCGATGCAGAATTTTTAGGGCTGAAGTGATATTTTTTTCAACGGCGGCAACTGATATTTTCATGATGTCGGCCACCTCATTATATGTTAACCCATCGAATCGGTGTAGTTTAAAGGCCAGTTTTGCCCGAGGTGGTAACTTTTGGAAAGCTTGAACGAATTCGATATTCAGCTCATTTTCGATGTAAATTGCTTCGGGGGTGCGGTCTTTTTTATCCGAGAAATCAAATCCATCTTCCAACGGATGTGTAAGCGGCTTCTTTTTCCTCAGATGCGAAATTGCTTGATTTTTTACGGCTTGGTACAAGTATGCCCGTATGCCGGTATGGATCTGAAGGCGTTTACGGTTTTCCCACAGATTGATGAATACATTGGCTGTAAGCTCTTCAATAACTTCGTTTTCAGGAATAAAGCAAAATGCGAATCGGCAAAGTTGCTGGTAATACTTATTGAACAGCATTGTCAGGGCTTGTGGATCCCCCGATTTTAGTTGCTCGAATATGGCTCGATCTGAATTTTTTTCTTTTAGAAACATGGCGAGGCAAAGCTAAAGCCCGAATGTTTCTTAAAGTTTAATCGGGGAAAAATTATTGGTTTTGTAATAAGCCAGGCTAACAAGTTACCTTCAGGGGAGTTGGCCCATCCGGGAGTTGCTTTGGGATTAACTAAATCTTATCTTTGTATGAAAACCTTTGCGGATGGACATTCAGAATTATATTCCTGAGGAAATCATCAACTTTTTCCTGGTGCTCGTTTTTTCGCTGCTCATTGGGTTGGGGCAGCGCCGCCATCACCTGGAGGATGATGACAGCCGGCTTTTTGGTACCGACCGTACCTTCACCTTTATTGGCTTGCTGGGGTATGTGCTGTACATTTCCGATCCCAACGGTTTCATCCCTTTTTTAACAGGCTTTTTTGTGGTTGGACTACTTTTGGGGATCCAGTATTTTCAAAAAATCAGATTACAACGGGATTTTGGGGTTACTACTTCGGTGCTGGCATTATTAACCTATTGCCTGTCCGTTTTGGTATTCACTCAGCCGATTTGGTTGGTGCTTTCGTTTGTAGTAGCAATCCTTATACTTACCGAACTGAAACCTAAATTAAGATCGATCTCGCAAAAAGCTTCCGAGGAAGAATTTATCACCCTGGCCAAGTTCATTGCTTTTGCCGGCATTATTTTACCACTGTTGCCTTCCGAAAATATTGCCGATTTCATTCCGGTATCTCCCTACCAGCTGTGGCTGGCTATTGTGGTGGTTTCTGGTGTTTCGTATGTAAGCTATCTGGTCAAAAAGTTCATTTTCCCGGATTCGGGCATATTGCTTACCGGAGTGCTGGGTGGTATTTACAGCAGCACGGCAACCACTGTTATTTTGGCGCGTCGCGAAAAGGAAGAAGGCACTGGCTTGCATTCGGTGTCGGCAATTTTGCTGGCCAACGGAATGATGTACCTGCGCGTGTTGGTATTGGTTTTTTTATTCAGCCGGTCGGTTGGAATGATGCTGACGATCCCATTTTTGCTGATGTTTGGTTTGGCTTACGGCCTATCGAAATTGGCTTTGTTCCGGGCGAATGAATTACCGGAAAAATCGGCAGAAGCAGATAACCAACTTGTAAGTAAAAACCCGTTGGAGCTGCGTATGGCCACCATATTTGGGGTTTTGTTCGTGGCTTTCGGTCTGATTACACAGGCTGCGATGGATTTGTACGGGAGAAGCGGCGTTACCGGCCTGGCATTTTTTATCGGCGTTTTTGATGTCGATCCGTTTTTGCTTTATCTGCTTCAGCAAAAGGCCGGTATTCTTCATGCCACCATTGCCCTGGCAGTGATCAATGCGACCAATGGTAACAACCTGATGAAGATGTTTTATGCCCTGTCGTTGTGCAGCAAGCCGTCGCGAAAGCCTTTGCTGGCCGGTTTTCTGGTATTAATTGTTGTGGGATTGCTGGTTTCGCTGATTTTTTACTTATTGTACCGGTAAGACCTTTTTATGCAGAAACTTTATTAACCTTTAAATAACCTTTATGGAACGCATTATTGACAATCCTGATGAACGTACCTGGGGCATGTTGTGCCATCTTTCGGCTTTGGCCGGCGCTGTTATTCCGTTTGGTAACATCATTGGGCCACTAATCGTGTATTCGGTGAAACGGCAGGAATATGGTTTTGTGGAAGATCAGGGCAAAGAAGCCCTCAACTTTCAGATTACCATGAGTATTTTACTGATTGTTTCGGCCATACTTGTGGTGATTGTAATCGGTATTTTCCTGTTGATAGCCATCGGGTTGCTGTCGTTGATTTTTACGGTTATTGGTGCGTTGAAAGCCAACCAGGGCGAATTTTACCGCTATCCGTTCAACATCCGTTTCCTGAAATAGAAGACTGATTTTTTGAGATTCGGGCGCTTTCTTATTGGCACTTCTTGAACACCTGCTGATTTTAGTTATTTTTGCAGCTTCAACGAAATGCACAGACAGATTATGGCCCAAAAACCTTCGATTCCCAAAGGAACACGCGATTTCTCGCCAGCCGAAATGGCCCGGCGCAACTATATTTTCGACACGGTAAAAGAGGTTTTCCAATTGTACGGATTTCAACCCATTGAAACGCCGGCCATGGAAAACCTTTCGACCTTGATGGGGAAATACGGAGAGGAAGGGGACAAGCTGTTGTTCAAAATCCTTAATTCGGGTGATTTTATTTCGAAAGTGGATGCGGAAGAACTGCTGGAAAGAAACAGCATCCGGCTGACCAACCAGATTTCGGAGAAGGGGCTGCGTTACGACCTCACGGTGCCTTTCGCCCGATTTGTGGTGCAGTACCGCAACGACATTTCGTTTCCGTTTAAACGCTACCAAATTCAGCCGGTTTGGCGCGCCGACCGGCCTCAGAAAGGCCGTTACCGCGAATTTTATCAGTGTGATGTGGACATCGTTGGCAGCGACTCGTTGCTCAATGAGTTTGAGCTGGTGCAGATTATCAGCGATGTGTTTACCCGGCTGAACGTGAATACGGTTGTCAAAATCAATAACCGCAAAATACTGGCGGGAATTGCCGAAACCATTGGCGAGGCCGAACGCATGGTGGATATCACTGTGGCCATTGACAAGCTGGATAAAATTGGGCTCGAAAATGTGAACTCAGAGTTGATTGAGAAGGGTGTTTCGGAAACCGCTGTGGAGAAATTGCAGCCCATCCTGCAACTGAGCGGAACGACCGACGAAAAACTGGACCAGCTGGAGGCCGTAATTGGCGCCTCGGAAATTGGTAAAAAGGGAATCGGTGAAGTACGCAAATTGTTCGCCTATCTGAATACGGTAACTTTAAATACCGACGTAGAGCTTGATTTAACCCTGGCCCGAGGGCTCAACTATTACACGGGCGCCATCTTCGAAGTGAAAGCCAAAGACGTGCAGATTGGCAGTATCTGTGGTGGTGGTCGTTACGACGACCTGACCGGAATTTTCGGGATGCCTGGCGTTTCGGGCGTTGGCATTTCGTTTGGCGCCGACCGTATTTATGATGTGATGAACCAGCTGGAGTTGTTCCCCGAAAGTGCTGTGGCTACCACCAAAGTGCTGTTTGTGAACTTTGGCGAACAGGAGGAATCCTTTTGTTTGCCCATCCTGAGCAAGTTGAGGCAGGCCGGTGTCAATGCCGAAATCTTCCCGGAAGCAGCCAAAATCAAAAAGCAAATGACCTGGGCCGACCGCAAAAATATTGCCTGGGTGGCCGTGGTTGGCGAACAGGAAATGGCGGAAGGAAAAGTGAACCTGAAAAATATGAAAACAGGTGATCAAAAGCTGGTTGACCCTGAAGAACTGATAAATATCCTTTCCGCATAGCCGGTATTTCTCGTAATTGCCGGTATGTGGCCGGTAAAATTCCATCCGAAGCAAAAGGACGATCGTCCGGTAAAATGTGTGGGAAGCGATGCGCGTTTCCCCTGATGTTTTATTTTCCATGGGTATGATTCCGAAAATAGAAACTGATTTTGGTTTCTGTTTTCAATTTCTATTCGTAATTTTTATCGGGAAATAAGACAAACTATGAAACGACAAATCCACGAAATAAGTCCGGCACCGCTAACCTATGAAGTGATCGAAGACATTCTGGAGCAAAAAAGGAAGTTAGTACTCTCTGCTGAATCGGTTCAGCTAATTCAAAAATCAAAAGCTTATCTCGACCGGAAACTGGCGCAAACCGAAGACCCGATTTACGGGATCAACACCGGCTTTGGCGCTTTGTGCGACCGTAAAATCTCCAAAGCAGACCTTAGCAAATTGCAGGAAAACCTGATTCTCTCGCACGCCTGCAATGTGGGTGACGAGGTTCCTGCCGATGTGGTGCGGCTGATGTTGTTGTTGAAAGCACATGCCCTGGCCAAAGGGAATTCAGCCGTTCAGTTGATCGCAGTGCAGCGCATAGTCGATTTGTTTAACGAGGATATTCTGCCCCAGGTATTTGCACAGGGTTCGTTGGGTGCAAGTGGAGATTTGGCTCCCCTTGCTATGCTGTTCCTGCCTCTGTTGGGTTTAGGAACGGTTAATTATAAAGGGAAGAAAATGGCTGCTGCGGAAGTTCTGAAAAAGAAGGGCTGGGAGCCTGTTCGCCTGGAAGCCAAAGAAGGTTTGGCCTTGCTGAACGGTACCCAGTTTATGAGCGCCCATGCGGTTTATACCTTGCTGAAAAGCTTTCGTACCGTAAAATATGCCGATGTCATTGGCGCCATTTCGCTGGACGGTTTCGATGGGTTGCTGGAACCTTTTATGGCACAAGTGCAGCAGATCCGTCCGCATACGGGCCAGATTGAAACTGCGCGAAACTTCCGCGAGTTACTAAAAGGCAGCGAGATTATTGCCCGTGAAAAGCAGCACGTGCAGGACCCGTATTCATTCCGGTGTATCCCTCAGGTGCATGGTGCGGTGAAGGATGCTGTTAATTATGTGGCCAGGGTGGTGGAGGTTGAAATCAATTCGGTAACCGATAATCCGACCGTTTTTCCCGATGACGATTTGATCATTTCCGGAGGGAACTTTCATGGTGAACCGCTGGCGCTGGCGCTCGATTTTCTGGCCATTGCGTTGTCTGAGTTGGGGAGCATTTCGGAGCGACGCACTTATCGGCTGATTGCCGGGGAGCGTGGTCTGCCTGTATTTTTGGTGGCCAATCCGGGATTGAACTCCGGTTTCATGATTCCGCAATATGCGGCGGCATCTATTGTGAGCCAGAACAAGCAGCTTTGCACGCCGGCCTCGGTCGATTCCATTCCTTCGTCGAATGAACAGGAAGACCATGTGAGCATGGGGGGGAATGCCGCTACCAAAGCCTTGACTGTTGCGGAAAATACCCTGAAAGTTTTGGCTATCGAACTGTTCAATGCCGCTCAGGCGCTCGATTTTCGCCGTCCCTTAAAAACATCGCCTTATTTAGAAGAATTTGTGGGCCGGTACCGTGAGCAGGTACCCTTTGTGGAGCAAGATCGGTTGATGTACGAGGGAATCAATGATACGATTCGTTTCCTGGAGGAAGGACGTTTTGTGAAATTCAGAAACTGAATGATGGGCTAAAAGGAAGGGGGTCTAAAAAGCTCTTACGAGTCATCCCGAACTTGTTTTGGGATCTCAATCAGTTGATAAACAGACCCTGAAATAAATTCAGGGTGACTAATCCCCAATGGTAAGAGCTTTTTAGGAACCTCTTTGATCTATTTCCTGTCGTCGCCCTCCCGCTCTCGCTGACGGTATTCACGAATCATCTTAAAGCGGAATTCATTTTCAACCTGTCCGATGATGACTACTTTTTTGGCAGGTAGTACACGCAGAAATTTTTCATGGTACTCCTTTAACAGGCTGGATTCCTTAACAGCTTGGTCAATGATTTCGTAGCTCGCCTTTTTAAACTCGCTTTCGGAGTATTTGTCGTAATTGGTTTTCACCTGTTCTTCCAATTCCCGTCTTTTTTGATGGGTTTCAAAGCGTTTTTTGTCAAATTCGTTGTAAATAGGCCAGAACTGTTGGGCTTCCTGTGGGGTCAGTTCCAGTTTCTCGGTCATGAACGATACTTTCAGCGCTTTGTATTTTTCAAAGTCATCATGCCTTCCCCGAGGTTGTGCTATGGCAAAAACTCCCAGTAAAAGCAAACTCAGTATAATAGTAATCTTCTTCATATTCTGTTAGTTAATGATTTCGGCATAAATTTGATAATCGTTCAGTTCGGAAGAGAGCAGGTTGATGATTTCGTCACTCTCAAATTCTGTTGAAGCTTCAGTGGCGCTCAATGCTTGCAATAATGTATTTTCGTCGATGAACATGGTATTCTCGATGAACTCCAGTTCAAACAACGATTCTTCGGTTTGAGTGTCTGATTTAGCCATAAATTTGGGAATAAATTTTCCCAGTGGATAATAAATAAGCAGGAAGGCAATAGCAAAGCTGGCGGCCAGTCCCAATATGGGCTTCAGCATTTGGATGACTTTTTGCACGGGAGATTTGAAGGCCACTTCATCTTCAATACGTGCCCCAATCCGGTCTTCCAGAGATTCAAAATATCCTTCGGGCACCTCAAACGGATTGCCTTTCGGAAACTGCGGTTGGTTTTTCAGTATGTCATTTCTTTTTTCCATCACGTCCTTTTGACTGGTTTTAAACTGAAAAGTTTAAATACATTTTTTATAAACGGCTATTCAATTGATTTAAAGTAGTCTTCAATTTTTTTTACGGCATGGTGGTACGATGCTTTTAGTGCCCCGGCCGATGTTTCCAGTATTTTTTCCATGTCCTGGTACTTGATATCGTCAAAATAACGCATGTTAAAAACCAAACGCTGTTTCTCGGGCAATCGGGCTATGGCTTCCTGTAGTTTTTGCTGAATGTCGTCGCCGTTGAAATAAGGGTCGGTCTGGATGTTTTCGAGCAAGTAATCGTTCATCTCGTCATCAGTTCCGCCGAATGTTTTTTTCTTTTTTTGATTCAGGAAAGTGAGCGATTCGTTGGTAGCAATACGGTACAGCCAGGTGTAAAGCCCCGACTCAGCCCGGAACGAATCGATGTTTCGCCACACTTTAATGAAGGTATTTTGCAATATATCGTCGGCGTCGTCGTGGTTCAGGACAATTTTTCGGATGTGCCAGTACAGCCTTTCCTTATAGGTTTTCACCAGCAAACGAAAGGCCACCTGTTTGGTGCTCTCGTTTTTCAGATCATCAATGATTTGCTGGTCGCTGGTCATTTGTTTGCGTACTGGTTTCGGATAAGAGATATTATTTTGGACTGGAGGTTTAATTGGTTAAGAATTATTAACTACTCAATCCTGAATTTCAATCCTTCTTTTTTTAGCTGGTTATATATGGTTTCGTCGAATTGGTATAGTTTGGCAGCGCGGTGCGATACGTTTTGTTGTTTTTCTCGGGTGTCGATCAGCAATCCCATGTTGGCAATTTTCTTACGGAAGTTACGTGTGTCCATCTTCTTGTCCAGAATTACTTCGTACAGGGTTTGGAACTCGGTAAGAGTGAATTTTTCAGGCAATAGGTGAAACCCGATAGGCTGGTAGCGCACTTCGTTGCGTAAATGCGCGATAGCTTTGCGGATAATCTCGTCATGGTCGAACGACAGCTTGGGCAGGCTGTACAGGTCAAACCACTCGAGTTCGTTCAGGGCGATCGATTTCTTGATGGTGTGATGGGCCGGATTAATCAACGCGTAATATCCGATTGTGATTACCCGGTAGTTGGGTACACGCTTAACGTCTCCGAAACAATGAAATTGTTTCAGGAAAACATCATTCATACCGGTGGCGATGAACAGCAATTCACGGGCATATTCATCAATATCTAGTTCTTCTGGTACATGCGCGCCAAAAACGCTCCAACAGTCGGGTTGGGTGAGGGTTGGGTGCTGATCGTACAGCACTTTGATCTCTTCATAATCGTCACGTTCGGAGATTTGTTTCCGCAATATTTCAGGATTCTGTTGTGAGAGCAGTACTTTAATGGATGTGCCGTCGAAGCCAAATATCACACAATCAATGGAAACCGATTTTAGTATCATAAGAAAAGGTATTAATGGTCGTAGAAATAGACTGCAAGCCAGGATAAATCCATGCTAAAACCTGGCAGGGGCAATTGCCTGTTCAAAAATAGGGAAAAAGGATTAACTTTGCAGCGCAATTTTTAGAAGAAGAGATAATGGCTTTAAAGTGTGGTATTGTGGGGCTTCCGAATGTGGGAAAGTCAACCTTGTTTAACTGTTTGTCGAATGCCAAGGCGCAGTCTGCAAACTTTCCGTTTTGCACTATCGAACCCAACCTGGGGGTGATAACTGTGCCGGACGAGCGTTTGAATAAGCTGTCCGAATTGGTGCATCCCGAGCGGATTGTCCCTACGGTAGTCGAAATTGTGGACATAGCCGGTTTGGTCCGCGGCGCGAGTAAAGGCGAAGGCCTGGGAAATAAATTTCTCGGCAACATACGCGAAACCGACGCTATTATTCATGTACTGCGCTGTTTCGAAAATGATAATATCACCCATGTGGATACCACTATCGATCCGGTGCGCGACAAGGAAACGATCGATATTGAACTTCAGTTGAAAGACCTGGAAACCGTTGAAGCCCGTTTGGCAAAAGTGGAGAAACAGGCAAAAACCGGTAACGATCCGGAAGCGAAAAGACTGTTCAAGATCCTATCCTTATATAAAGAAGCGTTGGTTCAGGGTAAATCGGCTCGTACGGTCGAAATTGACGAAGCTGATCAAAAGTTGGGCAAAGACCTACAGTTGCTTACCAATAAGCCTATTCTCTACGTTTGCAACGTGGACGAAGCTGCGGTACTGAATGGCAACGGCTTTGTGGAGGCTATCAAAGAGTCTATTAAAGACGAAAATGCGGAGATGTTGGTGATTGCTGCGGCAACCGAAGCCGATATCGCCGAGTTGGAAAGTTACGAGGAGCGTCAGATGTTTCTGGAGGATCTGGGCTTGAGTGAATCGGGTGTGAACAAACTGATTAAATCGGCTTACCGGCTGTTGCAATTGGAAACCTACTTCACTGCCGGTGTAAAAGAGGTACGTGCCTGGACTTATAAGCGTGGTTTTAAAGCACCACAGGCTGCCGGCGTTATTCACTCTGATTTCGAAAAAGGCTTTATCCGTGCCGAAGTGATTAAATACGCCGACTTCATCGCATTGGGATCGGAACAAGCCTGCAAGGAAGCCGGCAAAATGGCCATCGAAGGGAAAGAATACGTCGTTCAAGATGGCGATATTGTGCACTTCCGTTTTAATGTTTAAAATATTCAAAAAGATACCTGAAGAGGCAGTTCGATTTCGAACTGCTTTTTTTTGTAAAAAAATTGACTTTTTTCTTGCATGCTGCTCGTGTGGCTCGATTCTTCAATTAAAACGGAATGCCCCCTGTGCGCAACGTGGGGTGCTTTGATTTTTTCTTGTTTTATTTTGATGGACTGGGATTGAAAGTGGGGGGGCAGTTTTTAAAAATGAATATTTCAAAAAGAAATAAAACTTCTTGAATGCCATCTTGTGTGTTAGTTTTATGTGCTTAAAAGTAGAAAAATGTCAGTTGTGGTTTGGAAATAAAAACAAAAGGATTATTTTTGATCCCGAAAGGAAATTAGAAATTGATACACGATTTAAATTTTTGGCATTATGTGTGGAATTGTAGGCGTATTTGATTTAAAAATTGATGCTCAGGAGTTGAGGCCGCAGGTGTTGAAGCAATCCAAGCGGATCAGACATCGCGGGCCAGACTGGTCGGGCATTTATTGCGGCGAGAAAGCAATCATCGCTCACGAACGTTTGTCGATCGTTGACCCCGAATCTGGTGGGCAGCCCTTGTTCAGTAAGGACAAAAAACTCATCCTCGGCGTAAACGGGGAAATATACAACCATCGCGAAATCCGCGAACGTACAAAAGCAAATTACGAGTATCAGACAGGTTCTGACTGCGAAGTTATTCTGGCCTTGTACCAGGAAAAGGGAATAGATTTTCTGGATGAGTTAAATGGAATTTTTGCTTTTGCACTGTACGATGTCGAAAAAGACGTTTATCTGATTGGCCGCGACCATATCGGTATCATTCCGCTCTACATGGGCTGGGATAAGCATGGAAATTTTTATGTGGCTTCGGAGCTAAAAGCCCTCGAAGGATATTGCACCAAAATCCAGGAGTTCCCGCCCGCCAGCTACTTATACAGCAAGGACGGTGAAATCAAACGTTGGTGGACACGCGACTGGATGGATTATGAAAATGTAAAAGACAATACGACCAGCATCGATGAATTGCGCGAAGCGATGGAGGCTGCTGTACACCGCCAGCTGATGTCGGACGTGCCCTACGGTGTGCTCCTTTCCGGAGGGCTCGATTCGTCGGTAACCTCGGCGCTGGCCAAGAAGTTTTCGGGAAAGCGGGTTGAAGAAGGGGATCAAAAAGACGCCTGGTGGCCGCAGCTCCACTCGTTTGTAATCGGTTTGGAAGGTTCGCCCGACCTGGCTGCGGCTCGTAAAGTAGCCGACCATATCGGGACCATTCATCACGAGATCCATTACACGATTCAGGAAGGTCTCGATGCCATCCGCGATGTGATCTACCATATCGAAACCTACGATGTGACTACTATCCGGGCATCCACCCCGATGTATATGTTGGCGCGGGTGATCAAATCGATGGGCATCAAGATGGTGCTTACCGGCGAAGGGGCCGATGAAATTTTCGGAGGTTACCTTTACTTTCATAAAGCGCCGAATCCCGAAGAATTCCACAAAGAAACCTTACGTAAAATAAACAAACTGAACCTTTACGACTGTTTGCGCGCCAACAAATCGTTGGCTGCCTGGGGCGTTGAAGGCCGCGTGCCTTTCCTCGATAAAGAATTTATGGATGTGGCCATGCGCCTGAATCCGAAAGATAAAATGGCGGGCAACGGGAAAATTGAAAAATGGGTAGTTCGTAAAGCGTTTGAACACGCTTTGCCTGAGAGCGTTACCTGGCGGCAGAAAGAGCAATTCTCTGATGGCGTGGGTTACGGATGGATTGATACGCTGAAACAAATTGCCAGCGATAAGGTGAGCGATGAAATGATGGCCAACGCTCATTTCCGTTTCCCGATAAACACTCCCATGTCTAAAGAGGAGTATCTCTACCGGTCGATTTTTACTGAGCACTTCCCGTCTGATCAAGCAGCTGCCTGCGTACCTTCGGTGCCATCCATCGCTTGCAGTACAGCTGAAGCTTTAGCCTGGGATGAATCATTTCGCAATAATGCCGACCCATCGGGACGTGCCGTGAAAGGGGTACACGAATACAGCAATAAATAAGACCAAAACCCTAAAGTTAAATACTGTTGGCTGCTGGAGAGTGGCTGACCATTTTGCCAAAAATGAGTGTGGAACCAGTGTCGTGAGACACTGGTTTTTGCATTTAGGAATGGGCCTTGCGATGGTGTTTGTTGGTTTTTTCTGCGGTTGGGGCGGCAGTTTCAGTTGAGGAGGTCGCGCCCGTTTTTTCAGGGGTAACTTCGGTGGCTGCGGTCAGGGGGGCGTCTGTTGTTTCCGCATGGGCTTCAACAGTTTCATCTGAAACTTCTTCCGCATCTGTGATGGGTATCTCCCGACTGATATCTTCTGTTTCCACAGTAGCCACATCTTGCTGTCCTCCGGCGGCTGTTGCCCAGAGCTGACTTTTATTGTCATAAACGGGCCGTGTTTCGGATTGTTTTTTGTTTTTGCTGATTACCGAAACAACAATCGTGGCGGTATCGGTCATTTCCGGTGAAACAGGGCTTGTTTCCACTTTCTCTTTTTTTGGTTTTAACTTCTTTAGCGGCAAATGCCCTTTGCCTTCTTCCAATTTTTCTTCAAACATTTTTTTGAATTTGCTTTCAGCTTCTTCGGTAGTTTTGGCTTTTATTTTATAGCTGTAAGTTGTTTGAACCTGGTTTACCACGGTTTGTTGAAATGTAAATTTTTTCGTTTTCATTCGGGTGACAATTTTAGGATTTGTTTTATCCTACGCTTTGTGTTAGAGAATGTTTATTGTTTTTTAATGATTGACTGAAATTTAATATTAGCAGGTACAACAAGTAGCCGGTACAGGCAAAAAGAATTGACCAGGCAATTATTCCGCCTGTTGTCAATTCGATCATATATTTGAATTGAAGTTGAAGTAACGGTCTTCTGGCGGGTCAGTAATGGTGAGAAACAAGAAAGGCCGGTGGTTAGTCGGCCTTTCAATCATGAGTAACAAAAAAGAAGTCAAATCTTCTATTCTGGTATTGTTCCGAAGAACAATGTTTTTATCCTGTAATGAACGGGGTTGTCGTGTTATGAAGGGGCTAAAGATAAGGATAAACTGTTGTTTTTGGACGGATGATGAATATTTTATTGTCAGTCCTCGTGTTTTTTACAGATGGATATAAAATTCAGAATGATTTCGGGGTTCAGAAATTCGGGATGGAATTGCAAGGTGTACAACGGTTTGTTGCTGTGGCGCATGGCCTGGTTGAAACATATTGTGGATTGGGCCAGGTGGATGAACTGATCGGGCAGGGTGATCGAGTCGTTGTGCATTTGCCTGACCAGCAGGCTTTTGGGCAAGCCATAAAAAAGCGGATCTTCTTTCAGTACTTCCACAAGGCAATTACCCGATTCGGGCTCAACGTTCCGCAAATAGTTGGCCCCGAACATAAACCCGGTAATGTGATGTCCGGCGCAAATGCCCAAAACGGGTTTTTTATAAGTTTTCAGCCATTGAAAATACGGTTGGTGGTGCTCCACAATATCATCGCCCTGTGGCGATCCGGAAACGATGATACCGTCAAAAGAATTTAAGTTAATATTTGAGCATTCCCGGTAGTTTATCATTTGCGCATTAGAACGTGCTGTGGTTAAAATCTTTTCGATGGGGGTGACAAATTCGCGGATCTTGGCTTCGGCGCTGTTGATTATCAATATCTTCATTCTGTCAGAGCTTTTTGTTCTTTCATCATTGTCTGGTTAAAATAAACATCATCTGCTGAAATATAAAAAGGATGACTAAAATCTTACTAATTTTGAGCATTCAAAATCATATTTGCAGCTGTTGGGGAGTTTTTCCAGCTTTCCTGTTGGGTTTGAGACTGAATCAAAATAACATTTGCAGAAATACCCTTTCATTCATAAAATTGAAATAATATTTATGGCATATTTTGGTGAGATTGCCGCTTTATTAACGGCTGTTTTCTGGACAGTGACCAGCATGGCATTTGAGTCGGCGGGGAAAAAGGTCGGTTCGTTGGCCGTTAATCTGATCAGGTTGGTGATCGCGTTTTTCATCTATGCGGTGTACACGCAGGTTACCCGCGGCATGTGGTTTCCGTTTGATGCCAGTGCCGAAAGCTGGATGTGGCTCATGTTGTCGGGCCTGGTGGGTTTTGTTATTGGCGACTTGCTGTTGTTTCAGGCTTTCGTGATCATTGGCGCCCGCATTTCCATGCTCATCATGGCCATGACCCCGCCCTTCACAGCGTTCATTTCGTATTTTATGTTGGGTGAAGTGCTTTCGCCAATGAACTGGCTGGGGATGGCCGTTACGCTGGCGGGCATCAGTATGGTCATTCTGAAACGGGAAAACAAGTCGCTGCAAGGCGAGGAGGCCATCCGCCGACGGTTGACTTCGGCTTATTCGCTGCCGGGCATCCTGCTTGCTCTGGGCGGGGCGCTTGGGCAAGCTGCCGGACTGGTACTGAGCAAAAAGGGGATGGGCGATTACAATGCCTTTGCCGCTTCTCAAATCCGGGTACTCACCGGAATTGTCGGGTTTGCGGTATTGATATTCGTGTTGAAACGGTACGGGCGGGTTTGGGGCGCCCTGAAAAACACCTCCGCCATGAAGCGCATCACGCTTGGCTCTTTTTTTGGTCCGTTTCTGGGGGTTTCATTTTCGCTGCTGTCTATTCAGCATACCAAAGCTGGTATTTCGGCCACTATTATGTCCATTGTGCCGGTGCTCATTATTCCTCCGGCTATCCTAATTTTTAAGGAAAAGGTGAATTGGAAAGAAATTGCAGGGGCGGCAGTCACCGTACTTGGAGTGGCCATATTCTTTTTGTAATTTGCAGGGAAATCGAAGTATTCACCCAAAAAAATGTCGCATGAACGCACAACTTAAATCAATAGTTGCACACCTTACCCTGGTGGGCTGGATTGTTTCGCTGATTTTGAACAATTCGGAAAAAGATGATCTGACTTCTTTCTACCTTCGGCAAACCCTTGGCATTTATCTGCTGGGCCTGGTGGGAACACTAATTCCAGCGTTGCGTATCGTTATCGGGATTATTGTATTGGTACTTTGGATTATTAGTCTTATCGGAGCTATCCAACAGGAAAAGAAGGAGATTCCGGTGGTGGGAACCTATTTTCAGGACTGGTTCAAAGGGATTAACTGACAGTTATTTGTTTTATCCCTTAATCAAGCCGGAAGGTCCAGTTTGGTTAAGGGATTTTTGATGCTTTTATTTTTTTAGTGTCGATTTCAGTAAAAAATATCCTAAAACTCCGGCAATTGTTGATCCTAACAGAATGCCAATTTTTGAGGCATCAATATAGGCTTGTTCTGCATATGATAGGTTGGTGATAAACAATGACATAGTAAAACCAACACCACCCATCAGTCCGGTAATTGCAAGCTGCTTGAAACTCGTGTTTTCGGGCATGCTGGCCAGTTTAAGTTTGATGGCTCCAAATGAAAACAAGCTAATGCCGATGAGGTTTCCAAAAATTAAGCTTGCGGCTATGATCAGCGATAGCTGAATATTCGAAAAACTCTGTTCATTAATCAATACCCCCGCATTGGCAAATGCAAATATCGGCATAATTAGAAATGCCACCCAGCCGTGCATCCGGTGTTCTATATTTTGCAACGGAGATTGAATCTGTTCCGTCAGCTCCTCAATTCGGTCGATAGCTCCGATTTGGTTATGAGAAAGGATATAACGGGTGTCTTTTGGGGTCGACACAAGATTAAAACTCTCCAGGGCATTCTTCATCTCTTGCTGAAAGTGGTATGGTTTTATATATTTTCGGATAGGGATGGCAAAGGCTATCAGCACTCCTGCCAAGGTGGCATGGATGCCTGATTTCAGGAAAAGTATCCAGATAAGCACACCTGCCAGAGAATAAATATATTTTGAGTACAAGCCGATGCGAGTCATTAATAGAAGTAGTCCAAAAATTCCAAGGGCGAAAAGAATCAGGTTCCAATGAATGGAGGCGCTGTAAAAAATGGCGATTACCACGATGGCTCCTAAGTCGTCAACGATGGCAAAGGCCGTAAGAAAAACCTTCAATCCATAGGGCACACGCTTGCCAAGTAGCTTAAGAATTCCTAGCGTAAACGCAATATCGGTTGCCATAGGGATAGCCCAACCACTGGCAGTTTCCGGAGTTTGGTTTAGGTTGCTGAAAATTAATATTGGGAATAACATTCCTCCCAATGCGGCAAATACCGGTAAACTTGCCTTTTTGAAGGACGAAAGTTCACCAACCATAATTTCACGTTTAATTTCCAAGCCAATCACAAAGAAGAAGATGGCCATCAGTCCATCGTTGATCCACAGCACGAGTGATTTTGACAGAACAAAATTGGAAATTCCAACCGTGAATTTTTCGAGGAGTAGTTCAAAATAAGGATCATAGTAACCAACGTTGACAAAGAATAGTGTTAAAACGGTCACACCTAGCAGGAGCACGCTGGAAGAGGTTTCTTGCTTAAAAAAACGGTCAAATGATTCGGTTAAAAATTTCTTCATATATGTCTGTTCAAAAAATTCTGTAAAAAAAACGCAAATCTTCTGAGGAAAGATTCCGTGAATTGCCGGTATGTGATCGATTTAATATTTAGCTAACATTTTTTGACTGAGGTCCAGCACGATGTTTTTGCTGGGATCACGAGGAGATTTCCTGTTGTTCTGCATTCGTTTTGGGCTAATCCAGATCCTCCTCGTTATCCAGGTTTTTTGTTGTTTTTGCAATTGAGCTGGCTGCCAGCGGAGCTGTCAGGTAGATGAAAATCATGAGCAGGATGGATTTAACCACGGTGGTCCAACTGTCAAAATAGATACTTCCGGCCAGGAGCAAAAACATCAATCCGAAAGAGGTGGCTTTGGTGGCGGCATGTATGCGGGTGTATAAGTCGGGTAGCCTCACCATTCCGATAGCTGCAACTACCATGAAAAAGGCACCAATCAATAGGAATAGGGTGATGATAAAATTACTCATGGGGTTCATTTTTGGATAAATATTTTGAAATGGCCACTGTTCCGAGGAACGAAATCAAAAAGATGATCACGGCCACATCCATGAAAAAGGGCACATCGTTCAACATGCCGTAAACCAGGGCAATACCAGCCACCAGAGAGGTGATCAGGTCGAAGGCTACTACCCGATCATATAGATGGGGGCCCTTTGCCAGGCGAATAAGCACGAGCACAAAAGCAACCATCAACAGGCCGATGGTTATTTTCATTACAACTAACAGGGCAGGTGTTGTCATACAAATAAGTTTTTAATCCGTTCTTGAAATTCGTTCACCTCGGCGATGGACTTGTCCAAATCTTCGGTATACATCGAATGTATCAGAATTGCCTTTTTGTTTGGTTCAACATCCACGGCCAAGCTTCCGGGGGTCATCGATATCAGGTTGACGAGCAGTAAAATTTGCAAATCAGAACGCAGGATGAGCGGAACCGAAAACAGGGCAGGTTTAATTTTCAACCCCGGGGTAATCAGGTCGTATGCGATAAATAAATTGGCAGCGACCAACTTACGCAGGAAGAAGCCCGCAAAGGCAAGAAAACGACCGGTAAATATAAAGATTCGCATAGCTCTATTTATTTAATACCAGGTTGATGTATTGGGTACTGTCGAGCAATTGCTCTCCCATTTCAATAAAAAAATCATACAGGTATCCGGCCCCCAAGCCCAAGGCCAGTGTGCCGCTAGCCAGCATGATCGAAGGTAGCAGTTCGGCAAAACGTAATTTTTCATGTTGACATTCTTCGTGTATTTCTGTTGGTGATTGTTTGAAAAAGGCTTCGTTCCAGATTTTGATCATGGAAAACAGCGTGAGGATGCCGGTAACAACGGCTACCCCCGATACCAGAAACCGGCCCGCCTCAAAACCGGCTTTGATCAGGAAGAGTTTGCCGAAGAAGCCGGGGAGCGGAGGAACCCCGGCCAGGGCAAAAGCCGGTATTAAAAAGAGAACTGCCAATAGGGGGTAGCTTTTATACAATCCCCCCATACTTTTTAGTTGATAGGTCCCCCGCATACGGTGAATTAAACCGGCAATCAGGAAGGTGTTGGTTTTTGCCAGCATATTATGGATCATAAAATATACAGCCCCTGCAATGGCCAACGGGGTGAAAACCCCAAGCCCGAAGATCATATACCCGATTTGGCTGATGATGTGGAATGATAAAATCTGGCGGATTTCGTATTGTGAAGCGGCGGCCATACCGCCAATCAGCATGGTAAGCCCGGCAATGGCCAGCAACAGGTTATGCCAGAAAATGGGGTCCTGCACAAAAAACAGGGTGAAGAAACGGATCATGGCATATACGCCCACCTTGGTGAGCAAGGCTGCAAAAAAGGCCGTGATGGCCACCGGCGGCGTGTAATACGATGAGGGAAGCCAAAAGAAGAAAGGGAAAACCGCCGCTTTGATTCCAAAACCGACAAAGAACAGCATGGCCGAAGTGTTCATCAGTAGCGGGTGCGAGTCATTGCGAAGAATATCTGCGAGATGGGCCATGTTGAGTGTTCCGGTTTTTCCGTATAACAGGCCAATGCCTGCCAAAAAGAAAAGCGAAGCGAGCAGGTTCATGCTCAGGTATTTGATGCCGCCCTTCAACTGGATGCGTTTGCTGCCAAGTGTGATCAGCACAAACGACGACATCAGCATTACCTCAAACCATACATACAGGTTGAAAACGTCGCCGGTAATAAAGGCGCCGTTTACACCCATCATCAGGCTGTGGAAAAACAAGTAGAAACGTCCCGAAATTAATGCTGACGGGACGAAACTAGCTGCATAAACAGCAACAGCCACGCCAATAAAACCGGATATTAGCAGCATCAGCGCACTTAATTTGTCAACCACCAGGGTAATTCCGTAGGGCGCTTCCCATCCGCCAGCCTGAAGTACTTGTATGCCGCAGCGTTGCACGGTAACAAACAAGGCCAGGGCTATTCCAAAGGTAAACAGAGAACCGGCAATACCGACTACTTTCTGGTAGTTATGGCTCCGGTTCATCAACAACAAAACAGCCATGAATAAGGGAAATAATATGGGTAAAGCGATCATCATTCGTTCTCCGTTTCTGTTAACTGGTCCAAATCGTCTGTATTAGTCAGCGAAAAATATTTGTATTTCAAGGCTAGGGTAAACGCAACAATCCCAAAGCTAATGACAATTGCAGTCAGGATTAGCGCTTGGGGCAGCGGGTCGGCCATTTCCGGTTCGGGTTCCTGTCCGGTTACAAACGGAGGTTTGCCTGCAACCAGCCCAGAGGCCACAAAAATGATCAGGTTGATGGCGTTGCCGATAAAAATGATGCCCAGCACCAGCTTCAGCACACTGCGCCGAAGCAATAGGTAAACACCTACGGTAAAGAGGATTCCAATTAGTAAAGCCAGCATTAATTCCATTTCCATTCCTCCATTAACGTGAAAATTAAAAGAAGAACAACTCCGGTAACACTCAAATACACTCCAGTGTCAAACAGTAGCGGGGTGCCCAGTTTTAACGTTGCTCCAAACAAGAGCGGTATTTTCACCCAAGTTCCCGCAAAAAAAACTCCCTTTGCGAAAAAACCGGGCAAGGTGCTTAAAATGGCCAGAAACAAACCGGAAGCAATCAGTTTGGACGGTTTTATGCGCAACGAGTTTTTGCTGCTTTGAACCCCCAGTGCCAATGCCTGGAAAATGAAAGCGCCGCTGGCCATCAATCCCCCAATAAATCCGCCCCCCGGAAGATTATGTCCCCTGAAGAGCGTCAGAATAGAAAAGAACACCAGGATGAACCGGATGTACCTGAAAGCTATGACTAAGATGGTGTAGTTCATAATCTGGGTCTAAATGCAATTTTTACTGCTATACTTATTTTCTTACTTTATTCATTTTGATGAGTGTATAAACACCCAGCGCAGCTACCGACAATACGGTAATTTCGCCCAGCGTGTCAAGCGCCCGAAAATCAACGAGGATTACATTCACCACGTTTTCGCCAAAGCCACCCGGCAGACTGTTTTTAATAAAGAAATCAGAAATCGGGTCGTTGTAGTCAATTTGCAGGGCGTTCAATACCAGGATCGTTACAAAACTTCCGGACGAAAGGGCAATAATAGCATCGCGAACCCGCGACTTTCGGGACGAAAATTTGGCATACCGGGGCATTTTTTGAATAACCAGGACAAAAAGTACCACCGTGAGTGTTTCTGCCAAAATTTGAGTAATGGCCAGGTCAACAGCTCCGTAAAACAAGTAAATCAGGGCGATGCCAAAGCCAATTACTCCCATGGAGATGATGGCTGTAAGTCGGTTTTGGGCAAAGGCCGCCGTCAGGGCTGAAAAAATCATGATCAGTGTAAGCACCAGTACATAAAATGGTATCGGGCTAAAGTCGTATTGAATGTCCCATCCCCGGGTTACGTATATTTGAAACCAGACAAATGCCGTGGCAACAACCAGAATGGTCATCAGGTAAAACCGGTGATAACCATGTTGAATGACAGCTGTTTTGTTTTTTGAAAATTTCACGAAGTTATCAAGCAGGCGGTTAAACAAATCGGCAAACCGGTAGGCGAAGAACCGGCTGTTGATTTTGGCAAGCACGGGCAATAATTTTTGCCTGATGCTGAACAGGAATACTCCGGCAGCAACCGTGATTACGCTCAACAGGAAAACTTGGTTGAACCCATGCCATAAATGGATTTCGACATGCAGGGGTTGAGCCCGGACAGTACTCAATGCCAGTTCAATCAGTTGCCCAAGGCTGTTTGTGAAAAGCCCCAGCGCCAAGCTGCCAAATGCCAATACGGATGGCCCAAACAGTAATTCCCAACCCTTTTCGTTGGCTACTTTGGGCGTGGTTCCCAACTTGCCGAAGAACGTACGATAGCCAAACATGGCCGATACCCAAACCATAAAAACGTTCGATGCTACTCCGAGGATCAGGACCACAGAGGCGATGCCCGGTGTTTGTATTTTTGCCTCATAAATCAGCTCCTTCCCGATAAAACCCAGCAGTGGCGGCAATCCGGCCATCGAAAGCAGAGCCAGCACGGTCACCACTGTTGTTTTGGGCATCAGTCGGCGCAAGCCACCCAGCAGGTTGATGTCGCGCGTGCCGGTTTTGTGATCGATCATTCCGGCAACCATAAACAACGACGCTTTGTAAAATGCGTGTACGATCAGGAAAATCAGTGCCGCTTTTACCGATAGCTGGGTATCAATTCCGAACAGCAAAACCAACGTTCCGAGCGCGCTGATGGTGGTGTAGGCCAGAATGGCTTTCAGGTCGGTTTGGGTGATGGCCAGATAAGCGCCCACAAACATCGTCAATCCGCCGATCAGGCTCACCAGGATTTTCCATTCGGGGGTGCCACCCATTATCGGGCTCATGCGGGCCAGCAGAAAAATGCCGGCTTTCACCATGGTGGCCGAATGCAGGTAAGCGCTTACAGGCGATGGGGCCTGCATGGCCCCCGGCAACCAAAAATGAAACGGGAATTGGGCCGATTTGGTCACAACCCCTGCAAGGATGAGTAGCAGGGCCGGGAAGTAATGCGGGTGAAAACGGATGAGATGGCCTTTTTCTACCAGTTCTGCCAATTCGTAGGTCCCGCCCATTTGTCCCAGAAGGAGGATGCCGGCGAACAGCGCCAGTCCGCCCATGACGGTGATCAGTAGTGATTGCATAGCAGCCTGTCTGGCTTTGTCGTACTCATGTTTAAAACTGATCAGAAAGTAGGAAGTAAAACTGGTCAGTTCCCAAAAAAGGAACATCACCAGTAGGTTGCCCGAAAGTACCAGTCCCAGCATAGCGCCCATAAAAAGCAGTATGAAAAAATAGAAGCGGTGTCTTCCTTCATCATGTTTCATGTAGCTGTTGGAATAGATCAGGATGAGAACGCCAATTCCGCTTACCAGAAAAAGGAATAGCAAGCTGACCCCGTCAAATAGCCAGGTGATATTTAGTCCGAGCTGGGGCAGCCATGCAATGCTGGTGATTTCCGGGCCAACTTGTTTCATGTGATACCCTTTGATCAGGTAAAACACAAAGGCTGTTAATGGCAGCAAGGAAAGCAAAATCCCCTTGTGCCGGTCGAGCTGGCGGGGGATTAAAAGTGAGCCGGCAGCTCCAAGGAATATGATCAAAAGTATGATTGTCATATAACGATTGGTCGTAATTTATTTGCGGTTCTTTCGAAATAAACGTTTTAGGGGTTGTTGCCGGATGGTTTTAGGGGCGAGAACGCCCAGCGGGTCGAGCAGGTCTTTCAGAATCTCGCCGTAGGATTGGCTGGAAGCGGAAGCCGTCAGGCTCAGCACCGGAATTTTTGATTCGTTGATGATGTGGTGGGCAAAAGCACCGATATAATTGTCGAATGTAAAGCCTTCCTGATGGGTCATCACCAGGATGAGGTCCGCATTCATTTCATCCGCAAATTCCAGCACCCGTTTGTATGGGGGCACTTTTGTGCGGGGAAACAATTTCATGCAAGCCTCAATTTTATTTTCGGTCAATACGTGGCGGGCATGTTTGAGCTTCCGGTAGATACGGCTTTCGGTAAAAATAATACCGCCAATCAAAGCCGATACCAAACAAATTTTCGTGTTGTAATTTTTTGCATAGGCTATTGAACTGACCAATTGTCGCCGGGTTTCTTTGGTCAGGTCGAGCGGCACTACCATTTGCGAGCCAAAATCCTTGTAGTTGCCTTTGGTTGTGATTACCGGAACCGGGGAATTTAGTGTTACCTGTTCCACGGTAGCGCCCAATACCTGGGGAGTGTCATCTCCCTGGTGATTTTCACCCAGAATGATGAAGCGGGGTTTCAGTTCTTCTGCTACTTCCAGGATTTTTTTGCTGGGCCTGCCGCGTTCAATGCGAGTAAGAACCATCATGTGATGGGTGTCCTGCAGCTGGTTGGCCAGCGCCTGAAGTTTCTCTTTTACTTTTTCGGTTACTTTTACAATTTCATCCACCGAAACAAACAGGTCTTCCAGAATCCCCCCGGCTTCAATCACGTAAAGCAGATAGATTCTCCCGTTAGTTCGCTTGGCAAGATTGATGGCATACTCAAGGGCGTTCATCGATGGCGCCTTAAAATCAATAGGAACTAATATGTCTTTTAATGTGCTGTCCATAGGTTTATCCGGTTTGTGACTTTATTCTCTAAATATAGATTGTTCATATTGACAAGACAAGAACATTGTTCATCGGGATGGCCGATTTAATAATCAGAAAACACGTGGCCGCAAAGCCAGCGTTCGTTTAGATTCAGCCATCAACTTGCCTTTTATCCAACTTATCTGCTGGTGTGTTATCTTAAACACTTTTTGTGTTGACTTGTTTGGCAGTAACTGTCTTTTATGATCGTTTACATATCCTTTTGAATAACCTGTTAGGCAAGCGAAAGGGATTCCATTTTTAAAAACAGAAAACGCCCCCTTTCGGGAGCGCTTCCAATAATCAGCTTTATTTTCAACTAAATTGTCGTGGCGTATGCGATTATAGTGTTGGCAGGATTACTTTGTCGATCACATGAATAACCCCGTTGGTAGCTTGTACGTTTAGCAACGATGGTACCAGGCCTGCTTCGCGTCCGTTGGCATCGGTAATTTTCAGGGTTGATACATTCAGACTGAATGTTCCGTTGAGGGTGGTTACATTGCCCGAGCTCAGGTCGCTGGAGTAAACACGTCCGTCAACTACGTGGTAAAGTAATACCTTGGTCAGCGTTTCCACATCCAGGTCGTCGAGGCCCGAGATGCCCAGTTCGCTAAGCAGTGCCACAAAAGCGTCGTTGGTAGGGGCAAAAACCGTGTAAGGTCCGCCGGTTGCCAAAACATCGGTAAGTCCGGCTTTGATCACAGCCTGTACCAGGATCGAAAATTCAGGATCGTAACTCAATGCAGTTTCTACCAGGTTCATGGATGGCGGCAACAAAACTTTGTCGATGACATGGATGATGCCATTGGCTGCGCGGATGTCGGCAATTACAACGGACGCATCATTGATCATGACACCCGAGGATAAATCGACCTCAATGGCGGCACCATTTACGGTTGGAACAAAGCCCGAGCTAAGATCGGTGGAGGCCACTTTTCCGCCAACAACGTGGTAGAGCAGGATGGGGGTCAGCTGTTCGGCTGTCAAATCTTCGATTCCGTCAACCCCCAGTGCTGCAAACAGGGTTTCAAAAGCTGCATCGGTTGGTGCAAATACCGTCAGTTCGTTTTTGGCAACGGTGCTCACCAGGTTGGTTTTTACCAATGCCTTGATCAGGTTTTTAAACTTGGGTTTCTTCTCGTTAATCGATTTACTCTTCAACATGTCCGAAGTAAATGTTTCGGGTGCATCGGTAATTTGTTCAAGTACCGCAGCAATGTCGCCTGCCGGCTGCGGGACCATGATGTCATTATCATCATCGTCGTTACAACTTGTCAGTGCAAAACTGAACGCTACTACTACCATCAGGAAAATGTTCCTGATCATTCCTCTTGTTGTGTTTTGATTTGTGTTCATGTCGATTCTGTTTAAGTGTTTGCTTGTAAAACATGAACAAGAATAAAAATGTTTAAACAATTGCAATGAAACTTAAACAAAAACAAATAAAAAGTTCTTTTTTTATTCTGAATCATCAATCTTTAGTGGGTTTTTATGAGGTATGTTAATAATTGTTAATGTGCATTTTTTTTTATCGACGGGCCGGATTATTAATTGAACCATTGGGTTTGTTTTCACCGATTATTTAAGGTTTTTCCGAATCCCAATTGTTCGTTCATGCGGGTTTTGCGCAGTTTGAGGCCCCTAAACCATATCGTTCGTCAAATAAAACTGAATTTTATTGTCAAGTAAATAGGGATGTCCTAATTTGGTTGAACAAAAAAATCAATCAATAAACCATTTAGTTAATTTCTTATGGACAATAAAATCAATTTTCAGCTGCCCGAGGAGGTGGCCACCCAAGTGCTCGAAAAAACAACCGAAATTGTCGCTCTACTGAAACCTTATCTGATCGGGCTTACTCCCGACGAACGCAAGGTGTTGCCCAAAATGAGCGACGGCACCTCGCCCTTTGTGGAAAAATGCCTCGATTATTGCGATTCGGATCCGCAGTTTGCCCCTCCGTTTATGAGTGTGCAAGAATTCCAGGCCGACCTGAAAACCTGGGAACAACTGATGACTCTGTTGCGTCCGTTGAGGCAGGTGTACCAGGATTTGGACGACACCGTGATGCAGGCAGGCTCTGAAAGCTACACGGCGGCCCTGAGTTACTACAACTCGGTAAAACTGGCAACCCGCATGAGCATTCCCGGCTCCAAAGCTATTTACGACGACCTGAAAAGACGCTTCGAGAAAAACGGGCCTCATAAAACGGTAGCAACAACCGCATAGTTTCATTCAATTTTATTTTTCTAAACGGGGGTACGTGTTGCCTCCGTTCTTTTTTTTATACCTCTTCGAACACGCTTTCAAGGATCTTTTACCCGCTTTGGTTCCTCTTTTTCCCGAATTCGTTCCTGTTTTGGCGAATGAGTTCGTCTTTTTACCGAACTCATTCGTTCCGGGGATGATTTAATTCATCTGAAAAGGCATGAATTCATCCTTTTCATGAATTTGTTCGTCAAAAAGGCGAACTCATTCGTGTTCGAACTGGCTTCATTCGTTTTTGATGCGGGAGGGGGTACTTCGGAAGTGGGTAGGGGTACCCTTGAAGTACCCCTACCGAAGTGTTAAACTTGCCTTGATGGATATACCTATCGCACGGTACTCAACTTATCGCGTATTGCCTGGATGTGGAGCTTTTGTTGGTCGATCCGGTTCATTACTTCGGCCTGCTCGTCCATGTTTTTGCGGATGCGGCGGTCGAATTTCGATGCCGATCGTTTGGCTTTTTGTTGGTCTCTTTTGGCCGATTTGAGTTGCTTTTGAAGTTCGTCGGAACTGGTTTCGTAATTGGGGGTTTGTCCTCCTGTGCTTGAGCCCGGAGCGCCCAGGGTCAGGCGGCGGTCGAGCCGCATCTGTGTTTGCCGGTGTGCTTCGCCCCGGCCAACAGCCTCGGCTTGGGCATCTTTCATTTTACTGACGTAGCGTTCTTGTTTTCGTTGCAGTTTACTCAGCTCTCGTTCCAGATCTTTCAGCACATCTTCCTGTTCATCAATCTCCTGTTGAACAGTCATCCGGTACAATTCCAGCGCATAATCATGCACATACTGGCTGGCCTGGTTGTTTTGGGGTGCTTCCGGTTCGTGGCCAATAAACCCTTGTCCGTCGCGGAAGGAGGCCGTGAAGAACATGTTGTTGTTAAACTCGGTAACCCGGGCGTAAACATCCAGCGGGGTGCCGCTAATCTGGTCGATGCTGATTCCGCGCATGACCCATTCGTCTTTTTCTTTTTCCAGTTTCGGGGTCTTTTTAAATATGCTGAGCAAATTGGTCGGTACCAAGGTTTTTTCCCATAAGTCGATGGCATCTTTCGGGTCGGCATTGGGAATCGCAACTTCAAAGGCTGGGTGTACCCCCAATGAGGACGGGCGGCTTTCCAACTTAACCGTTAGCGTATCCTGAGCGATAATGCAGTTGCCCCACAGCATGATCAAAAGAAGAATAAGTTTTTTCATAGCAGTTGGATTAAATTGTTATCACAAAAATAAATAGAACATCACGAATGTTTATTCCGTTCATACGAAAAGAGGTCCGGATCTGTTGCTATTTGCCGGTTTTGGCTCGTGAGGTGCGTTCGGAACGGTTTGGTATTCTGCTTTATCGATACCTGAAGCGGCCAGCGTTCGTTCACCCGGATGCTGAAAAATTTCCTTGTCGACCGTTGCTTTTGCCTCCATCTTCACGGTTATTTTTTCATTTTTTGGATACATGGCAAAGAATGACGACATAGTTTTTGCCGTATTTTTTTGCGCACTTCGGACAGGTGGTGTACCACATGTACCATTTTTTGATCTCCAGTCCCTTTTGTTCGGCCAGTTTTTTATAGTCGTCGCACCATTGTTGGGTGTTTTTGTAGGGGCCTTCGTAAACCTTGCTGTAAAAGTGTCCGCTCAGGCTGATGTTTTTTGCGCCTTTAACCGGTTTGCCCACGGCCAGGTAAAGGTCCATGTTCCATTTCGAGGTATGATCGGACAGACACAAGTTCTCGGGCACAGCAGTTTGGGCAGTTTGCACCTTTTTGTATAGCCGTTTGATGACTTTCGCAAAATTCATGGGCATGTAAAACAACGTAAAAACCTTGTCGCGGATAAACATTTTGTGTTTCCATTCCAACACGCGATCGTCCCAGGGTGCCGGATCAAATGGAGGGCAGCAGACATCCGAATTTGTTTCATTTGTGTTCATGTGGAACTCCTTTCTTTATGAGATGAGTTTAACCAGAATGCTGAATATGAATAAAGTTAGGGGTATTTTGGGACTCAATCAATAAGTTGTGTCATTTTGTTTATTCTGATGTTTGCTTCTGGAAATGCATATACGCAAAAGGAATCCGGTTTGCATGCAATTTGTTTTTCCTGTTTTGGCAAGTTTCTAATTATTAATTCGTAGTGGTGTAAGTGTTTATCTGTTAAATTCTATTTCAAAGTGGATATTTACTTACGAATTAATTTTGGTTTTTGAAATTAATTTCTACTTTTGCTCGTACAAAAGAACAAAAATGAAAATTCCGGCTATCATACTTAACGTCATTATCCTCGTGGTCGTGGTCATTTCGCAAGCGAAGTGAGGATGTTGCACGTTGGTATATCAGGTAGCCATTCTCACAAACAGGGAATGGCTTTTTTCATTTTAAAGAATTGATTATGACACATTTTTCAACAGATCATCCGGTAGTCCTTCTGGTCGTCATTCTTGGTTTTCACTAAGGAAGGCTGCTGATTGTTGAGCAATTGATATTCAAAAGCCTTTCTCCTAAAAAGAGAAGGGCTTTTTTTAAAAACAAAAAAATACAAACAGAAGATATGAAGTACAAATTGAGATCAGCTACTACTACCGAAGGCCGCCGGATGGCCGGGGCCCGGAGTTTATGGCGTGCCAATGGCGTGAAAGAAGAACAATTTGGCAAACCGATGATTGCCATCGTCAATTCATTTACACAGTTTGTTCCCGGACATGTTCACTTGCACGATATTGGCCAGTTCATTAAGGGCGAAATTGAAAAGCAGGGTTGTTTTGCCGCCGAGTTTAATACGATCGCCGTTGACGACGGTATTGCTATGGGGCACGACGGTATGCTGTATTCGTTGCCCTCGCGCGATGTGATTGCCGATAGCGTGGAATACATGTGCAATGCTCACAAGGTGGACGCGATGGTTTGTATTTCCAACTGCGATAAAATTACCCCGGGGATGATGATGGCCGCTATGCGGTTGAATATTCCCGCCATTTTCGTATCGGGTGGGCCCATGGAGGCCGGTAATATCGACGGGAAAGACTATGATTTGGTGGATGTCATGGTGATGGGCGCCGACCAAAATGTGGAAGAGTCGTACCTGGCCAAAGTGGAACGCGATGCCTGTCCTACCTGCGGAAGCTGCTCGGGTATGTTTACCGCCAACTCGATGAACTGTTTGGCCGAAGCGCTCGGTTTGGCGCTGCCCGGAAACGGCACCATCGTGGCCACACATGTCAATCGGAAACGGTTGTTTGAGCATGCTGCCAAACGGATTGTGGAGCTGACGTACGAATATTACGAAAAAGGAAATGAAAACGCCCTTCCACGAAATATTGCAACAAAAGCGGCATTCGAAAACGCCATGAAATTGGATATTGCGATGGGAGGCTCGACCAACACGGTTTTGCACATTTTGGCCATTGCCCACGAAGCCGGTGTTGACTTCACTATGAAGCATATCAACGAATTATCAAAAGTTACCCCCAACCTGTGCAAGGTTGCGCCAAACGGACATTATCACATTCAGGATGTGAATCGTGCCGGTGGTATTCTTGGTATTTTGGCCGAGCTTAGCCGTGGTGGGCTTATGGATACAACGGTTCCCCGTGCTGATGGGTTGACCCTGGGAGAAGCCATTGCCAAATACGACATCATGAGCGGTTCGGTGAAGGCTGAAGACATTCAGCGCTATAAATCAGGGCCTGGCGGCGTTCGCAACCTGGTGCTGGGATCGCAGGAGAGCTATTATAAGGAATTTGACAAGGACCGGGCAAATGGGTGCATCCGCAGTCTGGAACATGCCTATAACAAAGACGGAGGGTTAGCTGTTCTTTACGGCAATATTGCCGAAGACGGCTGCATCGTGAAGACGGCTGGTGTTGATCCCGCGCTTTACACGTTCAAAGGCACTGCCCGTGTGTTCGAATCGCAGGAAGATGCGGTGAACGGTATTTTGGGTGATGCAGTCCAGGCAGGAAATGTGGTCATTATCCGTTACGAAGGACCGAAAGGCGGACCCGGCATGCAGGAAATGCTGTACCCAACTTCGTACCTGAAGTCGATGAAACTGGATAAAGAATGCGCCCTGTTAACCGACGGACGTTTCTCCGGGGGTACTTCGGGCTTGTCCATCGGACATGCTTCGCCCGAGGCAGCAGCCGGAGGAGGTATCGCTTTAATTCAGGATGGCGATGAGATTGAAATCGATATCCCGGCCCGTAAAATTAACGTACTGATTAGTCCTGAAGAGCTGGATCGGAGGCGTGCCGAAGAGGAAGCCAAAGGAAAAGACGCTTTTAAGCCGGTTGGCCGGATCAGAAATATAAGTAAAGCGCTGAAAGCTTATGCCAGCCTGGTTTCGTCGGCTGACAAAGGCGCAGTTCGTATTATAGATTAGAAACAACAAAAAATCATTCATATGGCAACAAAACGTATTACCGGATCACAAGCCGTTATTCTTTCGTTACTGGAAGAAGGTGTTGATACCATTTTCGGCTACCCAGGCGGGGCCATCATGCCCATTTATGATGCCCTGTACGATTTTGACAAACATGTTACCCACATTCTGACCCGTCATGAGCAGGGGGCAGTTCATGCTGCCGAAGGGTACGCCAAAGTAACCGGGAAAGCCGGTGTGTGCTTTGCCACATCGGGGCCCGGCGCTACCAATCTGATCACCGGCATTGCCGATGCACAGATTGATTCCATCCCACTGGTTTGCATCACCGGACAAGTGGCTTCGCCGCTGCTGGGGACGGATGCTTTTCAGGAATCGGATGTGGTGGGAATTTCCATGCCGGTTACCAAATGGAATTACCAGGTTACTTCGGCTGAGGAAATTCCGGACGCCATTGCCAAAGCTTTCTATATTGCCCAATCGGGGCGGCCGGGACCGGTATTGCTGGACATTGCCAAAGATGCCCAGTTTCAGGAGCTGGATTTTGAGTACAAAAAATGCACTAAAATCCGTTCGTATATCCCCGAGTTTCCGGTAGATCCGTTTAAGGTGAAGGAAGCTGCCGATTTGATCAATGCAGCTAAAAAACCACTGTTGCTCTTCGGTCAGGGGGTTATTATTGCCAACGCCGAGGATGAACTGAAAGCCTTCATTGAAAAAACAGGGATTCCGGCTGCCTGGACTTTGTTGGGTTTGTCGGCCCTGCCAACCGACCATCCGCTGAACGTGGGGATGTTGGGCATGCACGGAAATTACGGCCCCAACATCAAAACCAACGAGGCCGACCTGATTATCGCCGTGGGCATGCGTTTCGACGACCGTGTTACCGGAAAGGTGAGCACCTATGCGAAAAACGCCAAAATCATCCATCTTGAAGTTGACCCTGCCGAAATCAACAAAATTGTAAAGGCCGATGTGCCCGTGCTGGGAAATGCCAGGAATTCGCTGGCCATGTTGATGGAAAATGTACAGCAGAACAAACATGATGCCTGGGTGCAGGAATTCAGGGATTGCGATAAAATTGAATATGAAAAAGTCATTCAGAAAGATATTTTTCCCGAAAAACAAGGTTTGACGATGGGTGAAGCGGTTCGCATCGCCTCGGAAAAAACCAACCACGAGGCCATTTTGGTGACCGATGTTGGCCAGCAGCAAATGATTGCTTCCCGCTACTTCAAGTTTAAACATTCGAAAAGTAATGTTACTTCGGGCGGGCTGGGCACCATGGGCTACGGGATCCCCGCAGCCGTTGGAGCACAGCTTGGAGCGAAAGACCGCAAGGTGGTTACTTTTGTGGGCGATGGCGGTTTTCAGATGACCCTGCAGGAGTTGGGGACGATCGTGCAAAACAAGCTCCCGGTGAAGATTATTTTGCTGAACAACAACTTCCTGGGCATGGTGCGCCAGTGGCAACAACTGTTTTTCGAAAAACGCTATTCGTTTACAGAACTTACGAATCCCGATTTCATCATGATTGCAAACGGTTTTGGCATGCCGGCCCACAAAGTGACCAAACGCGAGGAACTGGAAGCAGGTATCCAAAAAATGATGGAGCACGATGGCCCGTATTTGCTCGAAGTGGTTGTTGAAAAAGAAGATAATGTTTTCCCGATGGTACCGGCAGGCGCGTCTGTTTCTGATATCATTCTTGAAGCTTAATTTTAATACCAGAGAAAAATGAAACAAGAATTTAATATTACCATATTCTCGGAAAACCATATCGGTTTGCTTAACCGGATTACCATCATTTTTACCAGGCGAAAAATAAATATCGAAAGTCTGACCGTTTCGGCGTCGGCGCTGAAAGGTATCTCAAAATTCACCATCGTGGTAAACGAAACTCAAGACCGGGTGATGAAAGTCGTTTCCCAACTGGAAAAAGTGGTGGATGTGATGAAGGCCTTTTATCACACCAACGATGAGATGATTTTCCAGGAAATCGCCTTGTACAAGGTTCCGACAGAGGCCTTGTACAATACGGATAAAATAGAAAAGATGGTGCGCAATGCCGGCGCTCGGATTCTGGAAATCACCCGCGAATACACAGTGATTGAAAAAACCGGGCACAAAGAAGAAACCCAGGCGCTTTTTGAGCAACTGAACGAGTTTCATGTGATGCAGTTTATTCGTTCCGGGCGTATCGCCATTACCCGCGACCCCATCGAGCGGCTTTCTGAGTTCCTGAAGGAACGTGATGCCATGTTCGATGCACTGGACTAGAAAAATACATTAAATCAGGTTGTTTGGAAGTCCGTTTCGTCGGGCTTTCCAACCAACTTTTTTTTGCCAATGAATTCGAAAACGGAGCAATTACCGGTTTACAGTCTGCACAATTTTAGCTCAGACGAGCGGAAAAGCCAGCAGTTTCAGGTGGAAGTGTTTGATGCGAAACGGCATTTCAGCGTGAAATACCCACACCGGCACGATTTTTTTGAAGTGCTGTACTTGATGAAAGGCTCTGGTTTTCACGTGATCGACGGCAACAAATACGAAATCAGGCCACCTTGTGTATTTTTTATGTCGCCGGGGCAGGCGCACAAAATCGAGTTTTCGAAAGATGTTGGTGGCTACATTTTCATTTTTACGGCCGATTTTTATTTGGCCAACCGGAGCAACCAAAACAGCCTGATCGAGTTTCCTTTCTTTTATAATCTGAAACAGGACAATCCTCCACTTCAGCTGGAGCGCAAAGAAGACATGCATTTTCTGGAGGAGCTGTTTCGCCGGAGCATCTCGGAACTTCGCACCAACGATACCAATCAGCTGGACATGCTCCGCTCGTTGCTCGACCTGATCCTGACCACCTGCACGTCGCGCTACAAAACCATCGAAAACCTGGAAACAACGGGTAAGGGCTATTTGCTGGTCAAACGTTTTTATCATTTGGTTGAAGAAAACACGCACAACAACTTATCGCTGAAAGAATACGCCGCGAGGCTGGCCGTAACGCCAAACCACCTCACACAAACCGTGAAACTGTACACCGGCAAAACGTCCGGACAGATTATTAAAGCCAAGCAGGTGTTGGAAATTAAACGCTTGTTGGTGCACACGAACCTAAGTGTGGCCGAAATCGCACATCAGCTGCATTTTGACGATCAATCGTATTTCACGAAATTTTTCAAGCGCGAGGCTGGGTTTTCGCCATTGCAATATCGCGCCGAAACTGCCCGGTAGTTCAAAATTACCATCAGAAGATACTTTATAAGTCGTTGAAATATAGTTTAAAAAGTTTTGTGTGGGTAAGGTTTAAAATGCAAACCCATGAAAATTACCAAAAATACCTGTTTTTTTACTCCACGTTTTGCAGATTATTCTTTTGCTTTGTATCCAGGATCTTAAAAATCGAGTAAGAACAAATAAAATTCATTCAACATGGCAAATTATTTCAATACCCTCCCGTTGCGTTTGCAACTGCAGCAATTGGGAACCTGCGAGTTTATGGACAAGTCGGAATTCGCTGACGGAGTTAAGAAGCTGGAAGGCAAAAAAATCGTGATCGTTGGCTGCGGCGCCCAGGGGTTGAACCAGGGACTCAACATGCGCGACTCGGGCCTGGACATTTCCTACACGCTGCGCGAAGCCGCCATCAAAGAAAAACGCCAGTCGTACAGAAATGCTGCTGACAATGGCTTCAAAGTTGGAACGTATGAAGAGATGATCCCGACAGCCGACCTGGTGATCAACCTGACACCCGACAAACAGCACACCAGCGTGATCAGCGCAGTGATGCCACTGATGAAACAAGGTGCTGCCCTGTCGTATTCACATGGTTTCAATATCGTGGAAGAAGGTATGCAAATCCGCAAAGACATTACCGTGGTGATGGTTGCTCCGAAATCGCCGGGTTCTGAAGTTCGCGAGGAGTACAAACGCGGATTCGGCGTTCCAACCTTGATTGCTGTTCACCCGGAAAACGATCCGAATGGTGACGGACTGGAAATTGCAAAAGCATACTGTGTTGCTACAGGTGGCGATCGTGCAGGTGTACTGCGTTCGTCTTTTGTTGCCGAAGTAAAATCGGATTTGATGGGCGAACAAACTATTCTTTGCGGTTTGCTGCAAACCGGTTCTATTCTGTCATTCAATAAAATGATTGAAAAAGGGATCGAGCCTGGATATGCCTCCAAATTGATCCAATACGGTTGGGAAGTGATTACCGAAGCGTTGAAACACGGTGGTATCACCAATATGATGGACCGCCTGTCGAACCCGGCAAAAATCAAAGCTTTTGAACTTTCGGAAGAGCTGAAACGCATCATGCGTCCATTGTTTCAAAAACACATGGACGATATCATGAGCGGCGAATTCTCCAAAACCATGATGGAAGACTGGGCCAACGACGACAAAAACCTGTTGACCTGGCGTGCTGCCACTGCCGAAACCGCTTTCGAAAAAACGCCTGCCGGTGATGTCGAAATCAGCGAACAGGAATATTTCGACAATGGCGTATTGATGGTTGCTTTCGTGAAATCGGGTGTTGAACTGGCTTTTGAAACCATGACCGAAGCCGGCATTAAAGAAGAATCGGCTTATTACGAGTCGTTGCACGAAACCCCGCTTATTGCCAACACCATTGCCCGCAAAAAATTGTACGAAATGAATCGTGTGATTTCGGATACCGCCGAATATGGTTGTTACCTGTTCGACCATGCCTGCAAACCCTTGCTGGCCGATTTCATGTCGAAAATTGATGTGGACGTGATTGGCGAAACTTACGGAGAAGGTTTCGATAACGGTGTTGACAACAAACAACTGATTGCTGTGAACGAGATCATTCGTTTCCACCCGGTTGAAATTGTCGGTTACGAACTGCGCGAGTCGATGACTGCCATGAAGAAAATTGTGTAAAACAATACGAAATCAAATACCAAAGCCTGCCAGTCACCGATTGGCAGGCTTTTTTTCTGGTAACAAAATTTTTCGTGAAAGCCTGTTGTTTGAGGTACTTTTTTAACATGTTTTCCAGGCTGAACAAATTGCCTGCTCGATCGTATTAATTTCAATTTAAAACCAGCAATCATGAACAGTTTGATTATCGGAACATGGAAACTCAAGTCATTTGAGTTGCAAAAAACTAACGGACAATTAGAATATCCCTTTGGAGCCGATGCGGTTGGGTATGTAAATTATTCCCCATCCGGGCATTTTTCGGTACAGTACATGCCCAAAGAGCAGTCTGGGGAAATTCGGGGCATTTCCTATTTCGGGCGGTATGAATTCAATCGGGAGAAAGACTACATTGTGCATCACGTGGAGGGATCGCTTTTTCCCAGTAATGAAGGGCTGGATAAAATCAGGCATGCACGCATCCGGGGGAAAGGGTTGAAATTAACCTGTCCGCCATTAGTATGGGGAGACGATCAGGAGGCCGTTGCAATCATTCAGTTCGAAAAACAAGAGGAATTGCCCACGGCTGGGGTAGCCGAACCCATGATTAGATAATCGTTTTTTTTGCGGGGGGGGTAGTTTCTGTATCCCCGATTAAACAAAACAAGTTGATTTGCTTTTCAAAAGAATAACCAAGGGGGGTAAAAGATTCTTTAGAACGATTTTAAACTGCCGGATTTAAAGTTAAAGCACAATTAACTTTTAATTTTAGCAATTAAAGCGGTGTTTTATTTTCATTTTAAAAAAATATTGTGATATTTGCAGCAAATCATTGAAAAAATGAAACAAGTTTATTCCATTTCTATTCTCGGTATTCTACTCGGTATTCTACTCCGGATGCGCGACTGAGAATGGTATGGGTATAATTATACAAAAATGACATAAAGCCATTCTCTTCAGAGGATGGCTTTTTTGATATGTAAAAAAAGAAAATAACAGATACTAAAAATCATTTCATCATGAGCGACAGATTGTACATTTTTGACACTACCTTGAGGGACGGCGAGCAAGTCCCGGGGTGTCAGTTAAACACGGTTGAGAAGATTGAAGTGGCCAAGGCGTTGGAGGAATTGGGCGTTGATGTGATCGAGGCCGGTTTTCCGATTTCCAGCCCCGGCGACTTCAAATCGGTAGTCGAAATTTCAAAAGCGGTGACCTGGCCAACCATTTGCGCCCTTACCCGCGCAGTGGAGAAAGACATTGATGTTGCCGCAGAAGCTCTGAAATACGCCAAGAAAGGTCGTATTCATACAGGGATTGGGACATCGTATTATCACATCCATTACAAGCTCAACTCTAATCCTGATGAAATTATTGAGCGTGCGGTTCGGGCTGTAAAATACGCGAAGAAATATGTTGAAGACGTTGAGTTTTACGCCGAAGATGCCGGACGTACCGAAAATGAATACCTGGCCCGGGTGGTAGAAGCGGTCATCAAAGCGGGTGCAACGGTAGTCAACATTCCGGACACGACCGGTTATACCATGCCGCACGAGTTTGGCGAAAAAATCAAGTACCTGATCGACAATGTGCGCGGGGTGGAGAACGCGATCATTTCAACCCACTGTCACAACGATTTGGGGATGGCCACGGCCAACACCATTTCCGGTATCATCAACGGTGCCCGTCAGGCTGAAGTAACCATAAACGGCATTGGCGAGCGTGCGGGAAATACCTCGCTGGAAGAAGTGGTGATGACCCTGAAAAGTCGTTACAAAGTGCTGAATATCGATACCAACATCAATACAAAAAATATTTTCAAAACCAGTCGTTTGGTTTCGAACCTGATGAACATGCCGGTGCAGCCTAACAAGGCTATTGTGGGGCGTAATGCCTTTGCGCACTCATCCGGAATTCACCAGGACGGCGTGTTGAAAAACCGCGAAAACTATGAGATTATCGATCCGACTGAGGTGGGTATCAACGAGTCGTCAATCGTATTGACCGCACGCAGTGGCCGCGCCGCCCTGAAACACCGGTTGGAAGTGTTGGGCTACGAACTGACCAAGGAAAAAGTGGATGAAGTTTACGAGAAATTCCTGGAGTTGGCCGATAAGAAAAAGGACATTCGTGATGACGATGTCGTGCTGTTGGTGGACGATACGCAACGGAAAGAACGCCGCATCAAACTTGATTTCCTGCAAGTGGTAACCGGTAAGTCATTAATCCCGATGGCAACCGTTCGTTTGGATATTGCCGGTGAAAAATTCGATGCCACTTCTTCGGGCAACGGACCGGTGGATGCTGCGATTAAAGCCGTCAAACAAATTCTGAAACGCCAGGTGACGCTTGAAGAATTCCTGATTCAGGCCATCACCAAAGGTAGCGACGATGTCGGTAAAGTTCACATGGAGCTGGATTACGATGGCGTTAAATTCTTTGGTTTTGGCGCTCACACGGATATTATTACCGCTTCGGTTGAGGCATTTCTGGATGCTGTCAATAAAATGCCGGTGCAATAAGGAGTAAGTTGATTAATCTGTAATAAAATAGGATTTCCGGCTGCTGGCCGGCTGAAGTTGAAAAGTTAAGATTATATGGAAGCAAAAACATTATTTGATAAGATTTGGGACGCCCACGTGGTGAAACAAGTAGAAGGCGGCCCCAATGTGTTGTATATCGACCGTCACTTTATTCATGAAGTGACCAGTCCGGTGGCCTTTTTAGGATTGAAAACACGCGGGTTGAAAGTGTTCCGCCCGGACCAAACCACGGCCACTCCCGACCACAATGTGCCCACCATCAACCAAAACATGAGCATCAAGGATGAGTTGTCGCGCAACCAGGTGGAGATGCTGAAAAAGAATTGCGAAGAAAGCGGCATTACCCACTATGGTTTGGGTAGCGATGGTCATGGTGTTGTACACATCATCGGACCGGAAATGGGCCTAACCCAGCCCGGCATGACCATTGTTTGCGGCGACAGCCACACTTCTACCCATGGTGCATTTGGCGCTATTGCATTCGGTATTGGTACCAGTGAAGTGGAAATGGTGCTGGCCAGTCAATGTATCATGCAGCCCAAACCCAAGAAAATGCGCATCACGGTGGATGGCAAACTGGGTAAAGGCGTAACAGCTAAAGATATCGCGCTGTACATTATTTCGCAGATCTCGACCAGCGGCGGTACCGGCCACTTTATCGAGTATGCCGGATCAGCCATCACCGGTTTGAGCATGGAAGGTCGAATGACCCTGTGTAACTTGAGCATCGAAAGTGGCGCCCGCGGTGGGATGATTGCACCCGACGAAACCACGATTAACTATGTGAAGGGCCGCAAGTTTGCCCCCAAAGGCGAAGCCTGGGACAACGCGGTGGCTTACTGGCAGTCGTTGAAATCGGATGAAGGTGCTAAATTCGACACTGAATATCATTTCGATGCTGCCGACATTGAGCCGATGATTACTTACGGAACAAACCCGGGTATGGGCATCGGCATCTCAAGAACAATTCCTACCGGAAGTGACCTGGAAGGTACCGACAAAACTACTTTTATGAAGTCGCTGAAATATATGGATTTCCATCCCGGCGATGCCATGAAAGGCAAAAAGGTGGATTATGTGTTCCTCGGAAGTTGTACTAACGGGCGGATTGAAGATTTTCGGGCTTTTGCCGAATTTGTAAAAGGAAAAAAGAAAGCCGACAATGTGACTGTTTGGCTGGTTCCCGGATCGAAAGCGGTAGAGAAGCAGATCATCGAAGAAGGCCTGGACAAAGTTTTTGAAGCTGCCGGAATGGCCTTGCGTCAACCCGGATGTTCAGCTTGTTTGGCCATGAACGACGACAAAATCCCGGAAGGGAAATATGCCGTTTCTACGTCGAACCGGAACTTTGAAGGTCGTCAGGGACCAGGCGCCCGCACCTTGCTGGCCAGCCCGATCACCGCAGCTGCCGCCGCCATAACCGGTGTCATCACCGACCCGCGGGAAATGCTCTGATTGATGATTGATTAATGACGATTGATGATTGTCTGAAATGACTCGAAAGGAACTGGAACAAAGAACCAAAAAGTTTGCACATGATTGTGTGAAAGTTGCTATGCTGCTTCCTGATACTACATTGGGAAGACATATCAGAGGTCAGTTGATTCGATGTTCAACATCAGTTCCTGCTAACTATCGTGCTGCAAACCTGGCGCAATCGAAAGCAGCGTTTGCTGCTAAATTATCAATCGTTATTGAGGAAGCTGATGAAAGTAGCTTTTGGTTAGAGTTTACGACTGAGGAGAACTTACTCTCAACGGGAACAACCGATCCATTAATAAAAGAAGCTTATGAGCTTTGCTCAATTTTCATTTCTTCCAGAAAATCAATCCAGGCAGGAAGTTAAAATCATAAATAATCATTCAAAAATTATAAATCAGAAATGGCTTACGATAAATTTTCAAAAATAGTATCACCGGCGGTGCCCATGCCCATCGAGAATGTGGACACCGACCAGATTATTCCGGCCCGCTTCCTGAAAGCGGTTGAGCGGAAAGGTTTTGGCGACAACTTGTTTCGCGATTGGCGCTACGATAAAAACAACCAACCGATTGCCGATTTCCCGCTGAACCAAAGCACCTACAGCGGCAAAATCCTGGTAGGCGGTAAAAACTTTGGCAGCGGATCGAGCCGCGAACATGCTGCCTGGGCCATCTACGACTATGGTTTCCGGGTGGTGGTGTCGAGCTTTTTTGCCGACATTTTTAAAGGAAATGCCCTCAACAATGGCTTGTTGCCCGTTGTTGTGTCACCGGCTTTCCTCGAAAAGATCTTCGCAACCATCGAGAACGACCCAAACAGCGAATTCGAAGTGGATCTGCCGAGCCAAACGTTTACGATCAAAGCTACCGGCGAGTCGGAACAATTCGAAATCAACCCGTACAAAAAGCATTGCCTGCAAAACGGGCTCGACGATATCGATTATCTCGTGAGCTTAAAAACTGAGATCGAAGCTTTTGAAAAATAAAGTCCGAAAGGGCAGGAGTATGGCGCAGTTGGCTAACTCCTGCTTTTTCGGTTGAATATGTGGCCCGGGATTAGTCCAAGGGGCCAAAAACGAGACAAGCTTTCACCGGCCTGTTTCATTATGAATGAAAAATTACCACGCACATGACGGGAAAACAAGTTGCAGAAAATAACCGGCAAATCAGTATCATGGATACGACGCTTCGGGATGGCGAACAAACCTCGGGCGTTTCATTCACGGATACCGAGAAGTTGAGCGTAGCGAAAGTTCTGCTCGAAGATGTGAACGTTGACCGGATTGAAATCGCCTCCGCCCGGGTGTCGGAAGGAGAGTTTCAGGCTGCCCGCCGGATTATGGAATGGGCCGCCGAGAAAGGTCACCTGAACCGCATCGAAATCCTGGGTTTTGTAGATGGCAAAACGTCGCTCGACTGGATTAACCGGGCGGGTGGAAAAGTGCTGAACCTGCTTTGCAAAGGCTCGTACAAACACGTCACCCAGCAGTTGCGTAAAACTCCGGAAGAACATATTGCCGACATTCAGAAATCGTTGGATTATGCCGATGAACTGGGCATTGCCGTAAATGTTTATCTCGAAGACTGGTCGAACGGGATGCGCAACTCGAAGGATTACGTTCATTTTATGGTTTCAAACCTGAAAGAAATGGGAGTCAAACGCATCATGCTGCCCGATACGCTGGGCATTCTCGACCCGGACGAAACCTACGACTTCTGCACGGAAATGATTGACACCTATCCAGGCGTTTCATTCGATTTTCATGCGCACAACGATTACGACCTGGCTATCGCCAACGTTTTTCATGCCATCAAGGCAGGGGTTGGTTGTGTACATACCACCGTGAACGGTTTGGGCGAACGGGCTGGGAATGCGCCGCTGTCGAGCGTAATTGCCACCGTGAAAGACCACCTTCATCTGAAAACACATGTAAATGAAAACATGCTGAACCGGGTGTCGAAAATTGTGGAAAGCTTTTCGGGTATCCGCATCCCCACCAACAAACCGCTGATTGGCGAATTTGTGTTTACCCAGTGCAGCGGTGTTCATGCTGATGGTGACAACAAAAACAACCTGTATTTTAACGACCTGTTGCCCGAGCGCTTTGGACGCACGCGTACCTACGCCCTGGGCAAAACTTCGGGGAAGGCCAATATCAAAGCTAATCTGGAAGATTTGGGTATTGAGCTGTCGCCCGAAGCGCTGAAAATGGTGACCACCCGTATCATTGAACTGGGCGACCGCAAAGAAACGGTGACTGCCGAGGATTTGCCTTACATTGTGGCCGATGTGCTCCAGGAAAGCATCGAGCAAAAAATCAGCATCAACAATTTTGCCCTCACCCATGCCATGGGGCTCAAGCCGTCGGCTATGGTGAGCATTAATATTGAAGGGCGAAACTACGAAGCCTCGGCTTCCGGCGACGGGCAGTATGACGCGTTTGTGAATGCCGTGAAGAGCATTTACAAGCGACTGAAAAAGCCCTTCCCGAAACTGCTGGATTATTCGGTCACCATCCCTCCGGGCGGGAAAACCGATGCGCTGGTTGAAACAGTGATCATATGGGAACTCGACCGCGAATTCAAAACCCGCGGGCTCGATCCCGACCAGACTGCCGCGGCCATCAAGGCTACGGTGCGTATGCTCAATTTGCTCGAACACAAAACCGGCATCGAAACCGATCCCGGGAAACCGAAGGATTGATAATTGGGCATTGGTAGTCATTGGTCATTAGTTTCTGTTAGTCATTCAAAGTCAGTATTAGTTATTTGTTGTCATTGATCGTTATTTTGACAACCCGAAACTCAAAGCTCGAAATTCAAAATTCAAAACACGTAACGCATAGTATGAAACTGAAATTAGCTGTTCTTCCCGGCGACGGGATTGGTCCTGAAATTGTGGAGCAGGCCATGAAATCGGTAAAAGCAATTGCCGCTAAGTTTAACCACGAACTGGAATACGAATATGCCCTCACCGGCGCAACGGCCATCGATCAGGTGGGCGAACCTTATCCCGATCAAACGCACGAACTGTGCATGCAGTCGGATGCCGTACTTTTCGGCGCCATTGGCGACCCGAAGTTCGACAATAACCCGAAAGCAACAGTACGTCCTGAGCAAGGGTTGTTGCTGATGCGCAAAAAGCTTGGTTTGTATGCCAACATCCGTCCGGTTGAAACGTTCGAATCGTTGCTGCACAAATCCCCGCTTCGTCGCGAGTTGGTTGAAGGCGCAGATTTTGTGGCCATCCGCGAGCTTACAGGGGGGATTTATTTCGGTGAAAAAGGTCGTAAAGATGATGGAAACACCGCTTTCGACACCTGTACGTACACCCGCGCCGAAGTGGAGCGCATCCTGAAACTGGGATACGAATTTGCCCTGAAGCGCAATAAAAAACTGACAGTGGTAGATAAAGCCAACGTGCTGGAAAGTTCTCGTCTGTGGCGCGAGGTGGCCCAGGGAATGGCCCCCAACTACCCGGATGTGACCACCGAATACATGTTTGTGGACAATGCTGCCATGCAAATCATCCAATGGCCTAAAAACTTCGACGTGATGGTGACCGAAAACATGTTCGGCGATATCCTGACCGACGAAGCCAGTGTGATTACCGGTTCGCTGGGCTTGCTGCCTTCAGCTTCCATCGGAATCCACACGTCGGTGTTCGAGCCCATTCACGGTTCGTACCCGCAGGCTGCCGGAAAAGATATTGCCAATCCGATTGCAACCATCCTCTCGGCTGCCATGATGTTCGAATATGCTTTCAACCTGATGGAAGAGGGCAAACTCATCCGCGATGCGGTAGCTGCTTCGATGGCTGCCGGTGTGGTGACTGTGGATATTGCCGAAGGTAAATCATACAAAACTTCGGAAGTGGGCGACTGGATTGCCGACTGGATTGCCAACGCTTAAGCGATTACCGTTTAGCTAAAAAAAAGGTTGTTTCAGAAGTCAACGCAAAAGACTTTCGGAACAACCTTCTTATTTTTGGGGTGTATTTATTTTAATCATGAAAATCAAAAAATAGAAATATCATGGGAAAAAAGATGCTTGGTCCGAAAACCAATGAGTTTGTTGAAAATGTGTGGTTGCTGGTGCTCCGTGCCGGGGCAGGCGCGTTTATGATGACGCATGGCGTACCGAAGTTACAAAAATTGCTGGCCGGCGACCTGGCCTTTGCCGATCCGTTTGGGATTGGCTCAACGCCATCGCTCATTCTGGCCGTGTTTGCCGAGGTGTTTTGCTCGGCTTTGGTGGTGCTGGGCATTGCTACACGTCTGGCCACCCTTCCGCTGATCGTTACCATGAGCGTGGCTGCCTTCATGATCCATGCCAACGATCCGTTTGCCCGGAAGGAAATGGCCTTTCTCTATCTGCTGATCTTTATTACCATCCTGGTGTACGGAAGCGGCAAATTTGCTTTGGGAAATGTCATCCGGGGAAAATAATCCGGCGCATGCGCGACGCTAAAGGCGGCTTGGTTAGCTAAAATTATTTATAAAAGAGCAATAAATACTCAATAATGAGTATTTATTGCTCTTTTATTTGTATTTATTAATTGAGATTATTTAAAAAATACTGATAATCGGGTAAGAAATACAAATAAAGATTTAGTAAGTACTTATTGTATGGTAATTATTAATTGGTATTGTGTATTAAATAGTTAAATTTGAGTAATAAATAACCATTTCTGCCTGTTGTCAACTTGGTTGCAGGCAGGGCCAATACTGATTTCAATCATGGAAAAACTACCCGTCATGCAGCTGATTAACCGGGAGATGAAGCGGAAAAAGCTCAATCCCGCTGACATTTCCAAAAGTCTTGGGTTGAGCTATACAGCAGCACACCGCATGTTTTTGCGGCCTACCATTCAGGTGCAGCGTTTGGCCGAACTGTCGGAATTGCTGGGCTATAATTTTTTTCGGGAACTGGACGGAAAGCTCCCCTATGATGAACCGGAAGTTGTTGACCATCCGGAAACCAATGCCCTGAAGGAGCGGATCAAAGAGCTTGAAATAGAGAACCGGACCCTCAAGGAAATGGTTGGGAAGATGATGGGTCATTGAATGGTGCCATCGCTACCTTTTGGCCAGTTCGGCCAGTAGTTCTTCAATGGCCTGGATAGCCTGTCGTTGGGTGCACGAAAAGTTGTTCACGAAAACGGCAAATAGCAGTTCCCGCCCCGTGATGGTTGTCAGCTGTCCGGCGAAACAACGCACGCGGGTCATGCTCCCGCTTTTGGCCAGCAGCGTGTTCCGGGGAAACAATTCCGGGCGAAAATACCACAGGGTACCGTTTGGCACCGTGGGCAGCGATTGAAACAGGTAGCTCCCCGAGGCGCTTTTTGTTTTCATGTAGTGCAGCACCTGTACCATTTGTTCGGCGGTCATGGCGTTGAAGTGCGACAGTCCGCTGCCATCGGCCAGATACAAACCGCGCGTGTCGATTCCCTTTTCTTTCCAGAAATCAGTTACTACCTCTATTCCTTCCTTCGTACTTCCCAGTCCGGTTTTCAGGTAAGCCAGGTGTTTTAGCAGGTGTTCGGCAAACAGGTTCACACTCTCGTGGTTGGTTACACTCACGATGTCGGAAAGGGGAGGGGAAATCGTCGTCGCGATCACCTTCAATTTCTGCATTTCTTTGTCTTCTGCATTTTTCTGTTTTTCCCAGATCACCTGTATTTCTCCGGTAAGCTGAATATCTGCTTCTGCTAACCTGTTTTTTAGTTGCCATGCCAGCAGAAAGGGCGGATTGGGGATGGAGGCCTTCACCACAAAATCGGCTTTGCCTTTTGGGATGCTTCCGCGGATGGTTCGCTGGTTGTTGAGGGGGCTGCCAAATACATAAGCCTGGTCGCGCGGGTCGTCGGCTGAAAGTACACGATTGTCGAATTCCAGCCCGGGGATCTGGGGCTTGGTTGACAGAAATTTGGTGGTCTTTCCTGCGGTGGCCGGAGATGAGAGGTGGATTTCATACAGGTTGTCGTACACCGAAAGCCCGCAAGCGCCGGCCCCGTAATAATTTCCCAGGTCTTCCCAGATCCAGGTGTTCGGGATGAATTGGTCGTCATAGACGGACGCATCGGCCACCAATTTGCCGGTGATGTGCCGGACGTTTAAGTCTTTCAGCGCCTTCACCCAAGTGTCCTGAAAATGGTTTTTCAGGTAGTGTTCCTTAAAGTATATCGAGCCCAGGGCCGGATCGCCGCCTCCCAGGATGTTTAGGTCGCCAAACAAGGTGTCGTTTTGAATGTAGCCTTGGTAAGCCAGCCGGGTTTCGAACCGATAATCCGGGCCAAGCAGTTCGAGCGCCGCTGCGGTGGTTAATAGTTTCAGGGTAGAAGCAGGTGTCAGGCTCACTTGCGGGCTGGATTGAAGGACCCCTTCACCTGTTTTGGCATCCTGTACGTACAGGCCAATGCTGGCATGTTCCAAGATTTCCTGGTTGGCCCAACGGCTAAAAAAGTGGGACAAGGGCACTTTTTCCTGTGCTTTTCCGCTCACAAAACAGGTGACGAGAAAGCAGGTTAATACCCAGTATTTTAAGGGGCGATTCATATGTTGCAACGGTTTTTACTCGTAAATTTGGTGGTCAAGGTATTGATTTCAATGCAATTTTAAAAGGCCATGTTCAAAACAACGATTGCTGTTTTCAGGAATAGCACTTGGTGCAGGTTTCAATAGCGCGCGAAATATTTGTAGCGAAAAGGTAACAATTTGTTTAAATTCTGGTTAACACGAATGTGAGGCCGATTTCCGTTTGTCCGAAATAGCGTAACTTGACGGATTTAGAAAATACACTTTATAAAACAGAAAAGCGATGAAAGGAAAAGCAAGTGTTTTGAAAATTTACATCTCAGAATTGGATAAGATTAATTCGGCCCAACTGTTTGAAGAGATTGTCAAAGAAGCCCGGGAGTTTGGCCTGGCCGGGGCAACGGTTTACCGGGGCGTGTTGTCGTTTGGGGCCAGTCACTCGGTGCAAACCGACAAAGCTTTTTATCAGCCGGAGCACTTACCGGTCATTATTGAAATTGTTGATGCGGAGGAGCCCATCCGCCGGTTTGCGGAACGGGTCCATGAGCTGATCGATCTCTCGCAAAAGGGGGCATTGGTGACCATTCATCCGGTTGAAGTGGTGGAGTACAAGCCGGGAGATAAGTACAACGAGTTTGGTTCTTTTTAGGCCGCAAACCGGGTTAAATTTAGGTTATGGCTTTTTTTAAAAACCGGCTAAAATCCTGCGGATTTATTATCTTTGTTGCGGCTTTTCTGAAAGCTATTATCAATCAGAATTTTTAGGTAATATATTAAGTTTAATTCAAAACCATAAATCATGTTAATTCGTAACGTAGTTGGTAGAGAAATTCTTGACTCACGTGGTAACCCCACAGTAGAAGTTGAAATTACACTGGAGTGTGGCGCAATTGGTTTGGCCGCTGTTCCATCCGGTGCTTCAACAGGTGAAAACGAAGCGCTTGAATTGCGTGACGGCGACAAAGGTCGTTACCTGGGTAAAGGTGTTTTGAAAGCCGTTGAAAACGTAAACACAGTAATTGCCAAAGAAATCATTGGCATGGACGCTTCTGAGCAGGTAGCCCTCGATAAAAAATTGCTTGCTCTTGACGGAACAAAAACCAAATCAAAATTGGGTGCCAACGCTATGTTGGGTGTTTCTTTGGCTGTTGCCAAAGCTGCTGCAAATGCACTGGGTTTGCCATTGTACCGCTACATCGGTGGCACAAACGCCAAAACGTTGCCTGTTCCAATGATGAATATCATCAACGGTGGTTCTCACTCTGATGCTCCTATCGCTTTCCAGGAATTCATGATTCGCCCAATCGGCGCTCCTTCGTTCCGCGAAGGTCTGCGTATGGGTGCTGAGGTTTTCCACAGCTTGAAAAAAGTGTTGCACAAACGTGGTTTGAGCACTGCTGTGGGTGATGAAGGTGGTTTTGCCCCTGCTCTGGATGGAACCGAAGATGCATTGAACTCAATCATCGAAGCCATCAAAAACGCCGGTTACAAACCAGGTCGTAAAGAAGATGGCGGCGATGTGTCGATCGCATTGGACTGCGCTGCTTCTGAATTCTACGAAGACGGAATTTACGATTATACCAAATTTGAAGGCGCTAACGGTGCCAAACGTACCCGCGAAGAACAAGTTGCTTACCTGGCTGAATTGGTTGAAAAGTTCCCGATTGACTCCATCGAAGATGGTTGCCACGAAGGTGACTGGGATGGCTGGGTAAAACTGAACGCCGCGATTGGCGACAAGTGCCAGTTGGTTGGCGACGACTTGTTCGTAACCAACGTAGAATACCTGAAAAAAGGTATCGAACTGGGTGCTGCCAACTCAATCCTGATCAAAGTGAACCAAATCGGTACGCTGACCGAAACGTTGGATGCTATCGAAATGGCCCACCGTGCCGGTTATACTTCAGTAACGTCACATCGTTCGGGTGAAACTGAAGATTCAACGATTGCCGACATCGCTGTTGCTACCAACTCTGGTCAGATCAAAACAGGCTCATTGAGCCGCTCTGACAGGATGGCTAAATACAACCAATTGCTCCGCATCGAAGAGCAACTGGGCGAAGCTGCCATCTACGGTTACAAAAAAGTATATAAGAAGTAATTCTGAATACCCGATATACGAAAGCCGCTCTCCGAAAGGGAAGCGGCTTTTTATTTAGATGCATCTGCAAAGGAATATCCGTTAGTTCTTTCCGTCCTGCATCTGATCATCATGGAAAGTTGAAAGCCAGACTGAAATAAAAGCTTCGTCCCGGTGAATAAAGCGGTCGGGTTGAGCCGTTGATATTTCGGCTCAGGTGTTCGTAATATGCTTCATTTAGCAGGTTGTTTATTCCTGTTCGGAAACTGAGGTCTGGAGTAATTCGATAGCTTGTTTTCAAATCAATAACCTGAAAGGTCGGTGTTTTATTTTCACCGTAGCTGGCTGCAATGCGGTCTTGCTTGAAGGAATGACGGAAACTGATTTCAGCCTGTAATTTTTGCTGAATAAAGGACCCCATCAATCGGTAGCGGAACTCCATCGGCGGAATTTCGGGCAAGGCTTCATCTGTAACCCGGTTCTTGCCATAGGTATAAGCCAGTTCTGTAATCTGTTGAAAGTGGGTTCCGAACATTTGCGTCCAGCTAAATTCAAAACCGGTATGGACCGCTTTGTCAATATTGACAAACTGGCGGACTCCCGGTGCAGTCGCCATCCGTGGCTGCAAATCGCTGCGTATTTCAGATGAAATGTAATGTTGAAGCAAGGACGCATAAACGGTGATATTGATATCCGTTTTTTCCTTTTTGTAGCTGAAAACAATATCGGCCTGGTTGTTGGTTTCCGCTTTTAAGTCGGGGTTGCCCACCAATTCATACGGATCGAGCCCGATGGGGAAGAAGTTGATGTACCGCTCGGCCAGTCCGGGGCTGCGTTGGGCACTTCCCAGCCAAAGTCCAACCGAAGCGGATTGGCTAAGCATATAAGTGCCACCTGCACTGAATGATGGGTTAATCAGATCTGAAGCCAGATCACCGTAAAGGTTCTTGAAGTTTGTGTCCGGATTTTGTGCCTCGGCATGATTCAATTCCAATCTTCCCGAGAATACGAGATGGTAGTTTGACTGCTGGTAGTGATATTCGGCAAACAAACCATTTTTTCGCACCAAGGCATCTTGCCAAACATGGTCGGTTAGCGTTTGTCCGGTCATAGGCCCCATCAACATCGTCCGGTCACGATTGCCTTCGGCATTTTCTATCCGCATATCAGTTCCGGCATACAGCCAGCCCAAATTGAAATCGAAGCGCAATTCGGTGCGCCCGCCCGCGTTGTAGGTTTTTGCGGCGGTATTGGCATCGACCATGCGCGGGGTCATTACCTTGTCCAGGTTATCCATCAGGTGGTCAACCAGGGTGGTGTATAAATGTGTATGCCAGGAGGTAAGTTTGCGTTTATGAAATTGTGCAGCATGGGCCAGGTTAAAAAGCCAGGTGTTGTCTTTGCGCAAATCCATGGCCAATGACGGGAAATCGACATTGCTGGCGTAATTATTGGCCACCATTACACTCAGGTTTTGCGAACCGCTGAGTTTCACTCCCAATTTACCACCCACATTCCTCCGGTTAAAGTTGGCCGGAATGTCGATGCCGTCGCCATCGGTGTAGTCAGTTCCGGTCGAATAGGACCCGAAGAGTTTCAGATCGGTCACTTTTGATGAGAAGCCGGCCACGCCTTCAGCCCGGTAAATATTTCCGTTGGTTTCGTAGCTGCTGCTTATCCGGCCGGATAGATGGGGCTGATCAGAGAACCACAGATCAGCGCTTTTAAAGTTGACGGTGCCGCCAAAGGCACTTCCGTAGCGCAGGCTGTGCGGGCCTTTCAGTACTTCTGCCCGGACAATCATGTTTAGCGGTACCTGGCTCGATGCCGGGTCCATCCGGTTGGGGCAGCCAGCCGTGGCTCCCTGAACGCCATCGATTACCAGGTTGATTTGGTCGTATTTAAAACCGCGCAGAACCGGATCGAAGCCATAGGCGCCGCTTTTTCGGATTCCTGAAATGCTGCTGAATTGCTCAAGTAGCTGGCCCGCATCGTGTGCCAATTGATCTTCCACCCGGAAATACATACTTTCCTGTTCGCCTGCACTGGCGTGAAGCTGCAAAAAGGTTACCGGTTGCAGCAGATGTGATTTGGCGGTTAATTCAAGAAGGCCTGTTTTTTTTGCCTGTTTTATTTGTGCGGCGGTAAATGTCTGTTTGCCGTACTGCACGTGTGAAATAATCAGCGTGGAACTTTCGGTAAGGCCTATCCGGATGAAGCCTGACTCGTCTGATATACCTTTTGTATTACCACACTCGAAGGTGGCGCCGCTGACGGGTTCGCGACTTGTCTGGTCGGTAAGCCGAAGGCGCGTTTGCTGGTCCTGGGCGAAGGCCGTCAGGCTTGTTGTCAGTATCAGAAGTGAGCAGATGAAAAATCGGTATTTCTTTCTCCCAACCGACAGAATTATTCTATTCATGATATCATGCTTAATCGTTTGTAATGTTCTTTAGGCTGAATAGCGCTAAAGAATTAATTGAAAAAGATGGTTAAGCAAGTTATATCTGAGGCGGATGGAAGATTTTTACTGGATTTGAAATGCAGATCTTATCGAAGTATGCAAAAGAAGACACTGATATGAATTGATAAGGAGGTATAATATGCTGAATGTGGCCGGTTAAATAATGGATCTCATTCTTTTTGTTTTCTGTTTGTGGTAAATCCTCTTTCTGTTCTTGTTGCTTTTCCAATTCCATCTTTAACCGGCAGCACCCTTTACAGGTCGATTCCGGATCCTCCCGGTTGATGCACAGGTATTTGGCGATATAATCCTGGTTTAATTTGAATGAAACATAAACAGCGGTACTGGCAAATAAATGCCAGTTGATAGCAGCAATAAGCAAAAATGCAAGTATTTGTTTCATCAGAGTAGGCAAACCGGCGTTTTTTGTTCCCGGCGAAAAGAAAGACAAAATGAATAGGGAGATTGTTCATGCATGACCCTATTATCATGGACCCGGAAGGCAGTCTGAAGAGTGAAATAGAAAGAGAAAGCGCCGGTATTTGCCCGCTAATATTCTCCCGTTACCACCAACGGAAGGTGGTCGCCACCGGCAGGGGCTTTGGCAAAGTTGGCGTAAAAGTGGAGGTTGGAAAAGCCGGCCAGGATCAACAGTTTCTCCAGTTCGTTTTTTCTGACGGGCAGCAGCAGGGTGCTGTTTTCCAGGGTTTCGCCGGTTTCTTTCAGGGTTAGCCGGGTTTTAAATTCAACTTTGTGATTGCCTTTTGGCAGAACATATTCGCGAACAAAGCGGATGTGCTCGTTGTCAATCAGTGGTAATTCGGTAAGTTGCCGGTCGAGGATATAATCGTAATTGAGCAGTTGCAGGAGCAACTTGCCTCCAGGTTTTAATACCGTCGCAGCCTGTTTAAAAAAGTCTTTCACCTGGGTGATGTTGTCGAGGTGGACGATAGTATTGCCGAAACAGATTACCGCATCGAAATAATGCTCCGGAAGTGTTTTGGCCAACTGAAGCATGTTCATCTTGCGGAAACTGAGCGAAGGTGAAGGAAAAAGAGAAGCTGCCCGGCTGATCATGTCGCTGTTCAGATCGATGCCAATGCCCAGTGCTCCCAGTTGGCATAATTCGTTGGCCAACTGGCCGGTGGAGCAGCCTGCATCCAGAAAATAAAGTTCTTCCAGTGAGTCGAATTCAGATAACACGAATTCGACTTGTTGCTTGTTCAGCGGGAAAATATGTTCGTAGTAATTGGCTATCGAACTGTAAAAACGCTCCTGATCCATCTCCTCACTCCCCTTTTTCATAAAAACAGTTCCTGCCAATGGAAAGTTTCAAGCCCTGTTCTGTTTAAAAACAAGCTGCTTATCCCTTAACTTCATTCAATAAACCTTCGCAGGCATCCTCCAGAATGTCCAGCACCAGTTCAAAACCGTCCGATCCACCATAGTACGGGTCAGGTACCGAATGGTATCCGCCGGATGAACAGAAGTCGGTCATTTTGAAAATCTTGTCCAGCTCGTCTGTGCTTGAAGCCAGGTCCTGCAAATCATTCACCAAGTCATCATCCATGCCGATGATATAATCGAAACGGTCAAAGTCGGTTCCCGGGTCGAATTTCCGCGCGATAGAAGTCAGGCGGTAGCCGCGTCTCATGGCATGGCTTTGCATACGTTTGTCGGCAGGTTCGCCGACATGGTATCCGGCAGTGCCGGCCGAATCGCATTCAATTAAATGTTCAAGACCTTCCATTTTCACCATCCCGTTAAAGACCGCCTCTGCACTCGGAGAACGGCATATATTGCCAAGGCAAACAAATAACACTCTTTTTTTCATATACAAATTGATTTGCGGCAAAATTAGCGGAATACTGACAGTGTGAAAAAGGAATCGGAAAACTTAACCCAACATTAACTTACAACCGGTGATTTTGAAATTCTGCAAATTTTGAAGAGCTTTGACATCTTTTATTCAGAAATATGAAAGACTTTACGGAGGGAAGGGAAGCACAGCTGATTTTGCGATTTTCGATTCCGTTGGTTATCGGCAACATTTTCCAGAACCTGTACAATATTGTTGACAGCATTATTGTGGGCAACTACCTGGGCAAAGAAGCGCTGGGGGCCGTGGGTGCTTCGTTCCCCATTATTTTTACGCTGATTTCGTTGGTGATCGGGGTGGGGTCGGGCGCTTCGACTGTCGTGTCACAATATTTTGGCGCCAAACAAATGGAACAGGTTCGCCGCACCATCGACACAATTTTTATCTTCTTTCTGGTCTCTTCAATTTTTGTAACCGCTATTGGCATCGGTTTTAGCAGGCACATCTTTATGCTGCTGCAGCTTCCCGAAGAAATTTTACCCCAAGCGGTTAGCTATCTGAACATCTACCTGCTGGGCATGTTCTTCTTTTTTGGTTTTGCCGGGATTACCTCAATTCTGCGTGGGATGGGCGATTCGAAAACGCCACTTTATTTTATGATCGTGTCCACGATCAACAATGTGTTTTTTGATTTGCTTTTTGTCGTGGTTTTCAAGTGGGGAATTGAAGGGGTGGCGCTGGCGACGGTGATTTCGCAAGCCGGGGCATTTTTTACGGCCACCTGGTACCTCAATAAAAAACACCCGGTTATCAAGTTGCGTTTTCGCAGGTATATTTTCGATCGTGAAATTTTCAAAAGTTGTGTCCGGATCGGGCTCCCCACCGGTTTTCAGCAATCGTTTGTGGCTTTTGGTATGATGGCCATTATGGGCATCGTGAACACGTTTGGCACTAACGCCGTGGCCGCATACACTGCGGCGATGCGCGTGGACTCGTTTGCCAAGATGCCGGCCATTACATTCAGTTCGGCGTTGTCAACTTTTGTGGGACAAAACCTGGGGGCTTTTCGGGAGGACCGTGCCATGAAAGGCCTGAAGATTACTTTGCTTTTTTCGCTGGGGTATTCGTTGTTTGTGTCCATTCTCATCATCCTGTTCGGCAAATACCTCATTCAGCTTTTTACACCCGATCCGGGCGTTATTGCCATCGGGCAGGATTACCTGGTAATCGTTTCGTCGTTTTATCTGCTGCTGTCGGTGATGTTCACCTTTACCGGTTTTTTGCGCGGCGCCGGCGCCACTTTTGTGCCCATGCTCACTACGCTTACGTCACTTTATCTGTTCCGCATCCCCATGGCCTATTTCCTTTCGGGCGAAATTGGCGTGAACGGCATTTGGTGGGCCGAACCAGCTGGTTGGCTGGCTGGCATGACCATCCTGATTGTTTATTATTTTTCGGGAAAATGGAGGGGAAAGGGTGTCGTGAAAGGAGCTTGACCCCGCCGGAACAACTTTTCTGTAAAAGGGCCTTCGGCTATTTGTGTGGTTTGCGCTAATTGTCAGAACGATAGGTATTGGTTTAGAATAATTACAAATTAATTATGAAAGAGTTGAAATGCGTTCAATTTAAGCCGCTTCTTTTATCTTTGTTAACGATCAGATTTTGAACCGGCCTGCCATAGAACATTGCGGTTTTATGCTGGTCAACATCATTTATCGTTATTTTAATGGCCTGTAAAAAAAACGAAAACTCTAACCGCAACTTGGTTGCATAAAATAATAAACTTATGAATGCGATATTCTGGATAGTTCCTTTTTGCTCATTATTGGCATTGGTTTTCGCATGGTTCTTCTTTAAGTCCATGATGAAAAATTCGGAAGGTACCCCACGTATGATGGAAATTGCCCAATACGTGCGCGAAGGGGCCATGGCTTACCTTTACCGACAGTATAAAGTTGTTGGGATTGTATTCCTTATCATCATGCTGATTTTATTGTTGTTGGCTTATTTGGGTGTTCAAAACCCGTTTGTTCCCGTGGCTTTTCTTACCGGTGGATTTTTCTCCGGGCTTTGCGGCTTTTTGGGTATGAAAACGGCTACTTATGCTTCGGCCCGTACGGCTCATGGTGCTTCTCAATCGCTTAACCAGGGGTTGAAAGTGGCTTTTCGCAGTGGCGCCGTGATGGGATTGGTGGTGGTTGGCTTTGGTTTGCTCGACATTGCTGCTTGGTATTTGTTCCTTACCCAGGTTATTTTCACTCCCGAAAACATGGTGAGCGGACTGCACTTTGCCGGTCTCGAATTTGTTCATCCCAACACAAACGAACACCAGAAGCTGGTTGAAATTACCACTACCATGCTGACCTTCGGGATGGGTGCTTCCACACAAGCCTTGTTTGCCCGTGTAGGTGGCGGCATTTATACCAAAGCAGCCGACGTGGGCGCCGACCTGGTGGGAAAAGTTGAAGCCGGTATTCCCGAAGATGACCCGCGCAACCCGGCAACCATTGCCGACAATGTGGGCGACAACGTTGGGGATGTGGCCGGGATGGGCGCCGACCTGTACGAATCGTATTGCGGTTCTATATTGGCAACTGCCGCTCTGGGGGCGGCCCTTCCGGCTGTAGCGCTTCAGGCCTCGGGCATGGAAACTGAAATGGCCGTTATTGCCCCGATGATTGTGGCGGCTATTGGGATCATCTTTTCGATCATGGGCATTTTCATGGTTCGCACAAAAGAATCAGCTACCCAGAAAAACCTGCTGAACGCTTTGCTGCTGGGAACCGGCGGATCTTCGCTTCTGATTTTATTGGCGATGCTCGGCATGGCTGCTATGGGATGGATTACCTACGGCGTGTTTGGTTCGGTGGTGATCGGTTTGGCGGCCGGTGTTATTATCGGACAGGCTACTGAGTATTATACATCGGATGAATACGGGCCGACTAAAGGGATTGCCAAACAAGCGCAACAAGGTCCGGCAACGACCATCATCGACGGGATTGCCGTTGGGATGTACTCAACCTGGATTCCGGTGGTAACTATCGTGTTGGGTATTATCGGCTCCTTCTGGTCGGCAGGCGGCATGCAACATTTTGCGATGGGCGTTTACGGGATTGGCTTTGCCGCTGTGGGCATGCTTTCTACACTGGGAATCACCCTCGCGACCGACGCTTTCGGCCCTATTGCTGACAACGCAGGTGGAAACGCCGAAATGGCCGAACTGCCGAAAGAAGTCCGCGAACGTACCGATGCGCTGGATATGCTTGGAAACACCACGGCTGCAACCGGGAAAGGTTTTGCCATTGGCTCGGCTGCGTTGACGGCTATGGCATTGATCTCGGCTTACATGGAAGAAATTCGCTTGTGGTTTGGAAAGATTGCCGGTCCTGAAGGTTTTGTTACAAAAGGCGAATTTGTCTTTTATACCAGCATAAAACCAGCAGTTGCAGAAGGTATTGAGGCCATCCAGATTTCGGCTGCTTCGGTGAAAGATTTCTCCGCTGCTTATGATATTACACTGTTTAATCCTTTTTTCCTGGGTGGTATTTTTATCGGTTCCATGATGGCCTTTGTTTTCTGTGCCATGACCATGAAAGCGGTGGGTCGGGCGGCCGGTGCAATGGTTGACGAGGTTCGTCGTCAGTTCCGCGAAATTAAAGGGATTCTCGAAGGTACCGGCACACCGGAATACGCCAAATGTGTTGAAATTTCAACCAAAGGGGCCCAGCGCGAAATGCTGTTGCCTTCGCTGATCGCCATTATCGTACCTGTGGTAGTTGGCGCTATTTTGGGCGTTGCTGGTGTAGTAGGCTTGTTGGCAGGTGGCTTGACTTCCGGTTTTACCTTGGCGGTGATGCTGAACAATGCCGGTGGCGCTTGGGACAATGCTAAAAAGTTTGTCGAAAAAGGAAATTATGGCGGTAAAGGTGGCGAAACCCACAAAGCCAGTGTGGTGGGCGACACTGTTGGCGATCCGTTCAAGGATACTTCGGGTCCATCGTTGAACATCCTCATCAAACTGATGACCATGGTGTCAGTGGTTATGGCCGGTTTAACCGTGACATTAAGCCTGATGTAAAAAGAAATTAATGCATGATTTGGGAAAACCTGTGAGCTGCCGTTCGCAGGTTTTTCTTCTTAATAAAAAGACAAATGACCGAAAATTTGAAGAATTATTTTAAAAACGATCGTTATGCGGCCCTAACCGGGGTTGAAATCATGGAAGCCGGTCCTGGTTTTTGCAAAGCAAAACTTGGCATTGAAGAAAAGCACCTGAATGCTGCAAACGTGGTGCAGGGCGGCGCTATTTTTACACTGGCCGACCTGGCTTTTGCTGTGGCATCAAACAGCCGAGGGCAGCTGGCGCTGGCGGTGAATGTAAATATTTCATTTTTGAAAGGAAAGTCAAACGGTACCTTGTATGCCACCGCCACTGAGCTGGCCGATCCTAAACGAATCGGCGCTTATGATGTGCTTGTGACTGACGAGGCAGACGAGGTGATTGCCCGGTTCAATGGCTTGGTTTACCGGAAAAATGACCGCCATTCTTTTTGATAATAAACGGTAAAAGCGCTTGAAGTAGACAGCGATAGAGCTCGGGTTTTGTAAAGGATTTATTACCTTTAATCGTTATAATACGATTCATAAACCTAAACAACTTCCTATGAAACCAGCGGCTTTACTTCTGTTTTGTATGCTTTCTTCTCCTGCGTTTTCCCAGCAGCCTGCCGATATTTTTCGGTTTAACCGGGATATTGGTTCCCCAAAACTGGCAGGGTCATCCGCTTACGATGAAGTTTCACAAACGTACACGTTGTCCGGCTCAGGCTACAACATTTGGTTTGAGCGCGACGAGTTTCACTATTTGTTCAACGAATTGAAGGGCGATTTCATCCTAACTGCAAACTTTTCGTTTGTGGGCGAAGGTGTTGATCCGCACCGAAAAGTTGGTTGGATGGTGAGGGCTTCGGATGATGAGCAGGATGTACATTGCTCGGCAGTTTTACATGGCGACGGGCTTACGTTGATGCAGTGCCGCCCTCTGCGTGGTGCTTTTATGCGCGATCCGCAGGATCAGATTTTTGCACCTAAACCCAATTATCAGATCATACAACTGGAGCGCTCCGGAAAAGCGCTTATCATGCGTGCTGCTCATCCGGGAGAGCCACTCCTGTTGATTGGTAAAAAGGAAATGGAGAACCTGCCCAATGAAGTGCTGGCCGGTATTTTCATCAGCTCGCACAACCCGGAAGTTGTGGAACAGGCCAGGATTTGGAACGTACGCATCGACCGTCCGGTTGCCGACGGCTATGACCCGAATACGGAAGGCTGGCTGGGCTGCCGTCTCGAAACGATGAATGTGTTTAATGGTGTACGTAGGGTGATTTATGAAACGGAAGATCGTTTTGAAGCGCCAAACTGGATGCCCGACGGAAAGAAATTGTTGTTTAATATGGATGGCTTGCTATATAAAATTCCGGTGGAAGGCGGTGACCTGGAATTGCTGAATACCGGTTTTGCCAACCGAAACAATAACGACCACGGCATTTCCTTCAACGGAAAACTGCTGGCCATCAGTCATCACCGCGAAGGAATGCCCGGTGGAGGTTCAACCGTGTATGTGCTGCCGCTGGAAGGAGGAGAGCCTCAGTTGGTTACGAAAGAAACTCCTTCCTATTGGCATGGTTGGGCACCCAACAACAAAGAGGTGGTTTACGTGGCACAGCGCGAAGGCAGCCCTGTTTACAACATTTACAGGAAATCCATTGACGGTGGTGCCGAAGTGGCCTTGACCGACAACAAACCCGGAGAGCATGTGGATGGCTGCGAATATTCGCCCGACGGACGCTGCATTTACTACAACGGGAGCCAGACAGGTGCCATGCAGTTGTGGCGCATGAAACCCGATGGAAGCGGAAAAGAACAACTGACTTTTGACGAATATAACGATTGGTTTCCACACATTTCGCCCGATGGAAAATGGATTGCTTTTATTTCGTTTCCACCCGATATCGAATTCAATTCGCACCCTTCCTATAAACGGGTGATGCTGCGCCTGATGCCAACAGCCGGAGGCGCACCCAGAGTGATTGGTTATTTGTACGGCGGACAGGGAACGATCAACGTTCCATCCTGGTCGCCCGATAGCAAACAGATTGCTTTTGTCAGTAATTCGGGCAAGTAAGATTTCAACCGGTGTGGATATTATTCCGGTTATGAAAGTAGTCATTCTCGGGATTATGCTTGCCAATATTTTCCAAGCTGGCCGATTTTTCTTTTTCAACCTTGAACAAAAGCTTGTTAAATTAAGTTTTACTAGCAGAAAATAACCCAAAAAAATCAATATTATGGCAGATCTATCCACCAACTACATGGGGTTAAAGCTGAAAAACCCGATTATCCTGGGAGCCAGTAACCTTGTCAGTAAGCCCGAAATTATCGAAGAACTGGAAGAAGCCGGTATCGCCGCCATCGTTTACAAGTCGCTGTTCGAAGAGCAGATCCAGCTCGAATCCATCCAGATGGAAGAAGAGCTGCACGAATACGAAGAGCGCAATGCCGAAATGACGAGGCTTTTCCCGAATATGGAACATGCTGGTCCGAAGGAACACCTGTTCAACCTGAAGACCTTGAAGAACAACGTAAGAGTTCCGGTAATCGCCAGTTTAAATGCCATCTACGAACCTACTTGGGTGGATTATGCCCGCGAACTGGAACAAACCGGCGTTGATGCACTGGAAATAAACTTGTATGCCACGCCGGGCTATTTTGAGGTGGAAGGTGAAAAGGTGGAATACAAGCAGGTGCAAATTGTTGAAAGCGTAAAAAAGGCTGTGAAAATTCCGGTAAGCGTGAAGTTGAGCCCGTTTTACACCAACACGCTGAATTTCATTAAAAAACTGGATGAGGTCGGGGCCGATGGCTATGTGCTTTTCAACCGTTTTTTTCAGCCGGATATTGATATTCAGGACGAAATTTTCTTTTATCCGTGGGAATTAACCCGTGAAAAAGATTATCAGCTTGCCCTTCGTTATGCGGGTTTGCTGTATGGTAATATGGATGCCAGCATTTGCGGTACACGAGGTATTTCCGGAGCCGAGGATATTGTTAAAATGTTGCTCGCCGGAGTGGATACCGTACAGGTGGTTTCGGCCATTTACCGCAAACAGCCTGCTTGCGTAACTACCATGCTGAATGATTTGACTACTTGGATGAATGACAAAGGATACAAATCGTTGGCCGATTTCCGCGGCAAATTATCGCGCAAAAACATGAAGGACCCGTTCACCTATCAACGGGCCCAGTATGTTGATATCCTGATGAAAGCGGAAGAAGTATTTAAAAAATACCCGATGGTGTAAACAGTTTTAAGGAAAAAGTCAAGTCATAAGTCAAAAGGGAAAAAATCAAAAGAAATTGGCAGATGTTGATTGTTGAATGCCCCGAGGTTCGTACCACGGGGCATTTTTTATGGCTATTGTTTGCGTTTCGTTGTCACCTTGGAAAGCTTCGTGAACCTCTTTTACGAGAATTTCTTGTCTGAAAACTTTTTCCCGGAGGATCGTTTTCAATATCAGACTGTTTCCAGTCTTTTACCTTTTAACTTTTGCCTTGATATTTGTTGCTGATTTATTCATCTGCCAGAAAGCCGGCCAGGGCATACACCAGCGCCCCCTGCCAGTTGATCGCGATTTCGTTGGTGGCATAATCTTCTTCCAGATCGTTCCAGCCGGTTGCCGAGTGGCCGCCGCCTACCAGGTAGCCGGGCCAGGGATCAGTAAGCTCGTCGGCGCCCGAACGCCGGTCATGCGGGTGCATGGCGGGTGAAATGCCCAGGCCGGTTACGAAAGAGCGGTTGTAGTAATTTCGGCCAAGCAGATGGGAAATGGCATCGAGCGCGGTTTGACGATATGCCGGGTTTGGCGAAAGGCGGTTAGCCACCTGTAAGTTGATCGCCTGCCGGGCAACGGTGCCGTTGCAGCCCCAGTAATAGCGACCACCCAGTGGGCGCCCGTACACATCCTGACGTCCTTTCTCGGTAATCTCGTTGGCAACAGTTACTATGTTTTGTGTGATTTTTTCGGACACTTCGGGCGTTTTGCCTTCTTTTTCCGAAAGCGCGTAAGTAAACATGGCCAGGTTGGAAACGTCGGCCCAATCCCAGTCTTCATCAACTTGACAGTCCATGGCAGCAGCGCGTTCCTCAAAATCGGTCAGGTATTTGCTTTCGTCGGTAGTTTCCCATAACTCGGCTGCTGCCCACAGGCGGTCGTCCTCGTCGGGCGACTGGTAGCCCCCGGTTTTGAAATCGCCCTGCTCAAACCGCTTGTATTCGGGGTTCTTTTGCAAAAAATCGTAACTCAGCAAGGCCGCATCCAGGCATTTTTGAGCGTAGTCGGCATCATAAGGCTGAAAGTAACGCGCTGCCTGGGCCATCATGCCCGTAAAGCTGGCTGTTGCAGCCGAACTCCATTCCGTAAAATACCGTCTGGCCGTGTCCGCATCGGCGGCGATGAAGGGCGCAAAGTTCAACCGGGTAAGTTTATGCGACACGCGTCCCGAACCATCCGGGTATTGCATCGAAAACAGCCAGTCGGTTTCCCATTTCAGCTCTTTCAGGTAATCCGGGAACCCGGGAGCGGTTTCGGGTAGGTTTAGCGGAAACTGTTCCAGTTGAGGCTGAAATTGGTCCCAGGCCAGGAACAGCATGCCCAAAGTGATCCCGGCATTGACGGTGTATTTCCCGTAGTCGCCGGCATCGTGCCAGCCTCCGGTGCCATCGCGCCACTGACCGGGATTTCCGGTGAAATCGTCATAGCCATCGTGCAGATGGCACGGGCCATGCGAAAAAATCTGGCCGTTGTGTTCGCCTTCCACAGCCGTTCCGCAGCGCCACAGGTAAAAAGCCCGCATGCTGGTATAAAAGGCATCGTGGTAAACGGTTGGCGAAATTTCAACGGAGACAGAGCGGCTTCCATCCTGGGTCTCCAGATAATATTTCCCTTCTTCCGTGAAGCTGGAAAAATCGGCCAGACACACGTGCTGATCAACATCCTGCTGAAGAACGGGGACGGTAGTTTCGCCTTTGAAAACAACGGCATGGTCGTCTTCGCGTTTCAATACGAAAGATTTTACTTCGCCAACAATCGAGGCTGTTTTTTTCGCGGAAGGAAGAAAGCCAATTGAGTTGAGATGGATCGTGATTCCGGTCTTTTTCTCTGGCTGGCAAGCTGTGACCACCAAAAAAGTCAGAACAATCAATAGGTTTTTCATGTTAGTTTAGTTTTGGGTTTAATGTATGTTCGCTTTACCCGGCAGCCTGTATAGATTCTTCCGATCAGGAAACTGAATTCCAAAAGTATTTCCGGGATGGAGGAAGCTATTTGGGCAGCTGAAAGCAAAAACAGACTGTGCAAAATACAATAAGTTCTTCGGAATTAAAAATCGGAAACATGCTTAATATGGAATGTCTTAGACAAATTCAAGTTGTACTTTCTTGAAGAAGCGTTCTTCCAGCAACTTGACAATCCGCTTGACCACAAATTTGCGGATCTCCAGTTCCACCGGCTGGTCGGGGTCCTGGTGAGCCCAGTTGATGCGGGTACCCACAATGATGTGGATGGTGTCGTGCTCCATCAACAGTTTCACCACCTCATCGGGCGGCGAATTGCCCAGGCGGGTGTCGCTGGTGTAAGTTTCCAGGATTTCTTCCACTTTACCCATGGTCAGGATGCCTTCGGTGACCATTTCGAAGCCTTCCATGTGAGCCACCGGCGGGATGGAAGCATCGGCATACCGGTGTTGGATGGTCACTTCCAGGTTAAGTTCACGGGCAATGATTTCGGCCGTGGTACCCCCGCAAATGATTTTCTTCCCGGGGAAATCCTGTACCCGTTTCACAAACTCGAAGTCTTTGATCTTGTAAAAGGGCGGGCCGGTGATCAGCATAAACTCGCGGGGTTGACGAAAATAAACCACTCCGCAGCTGGTGTCGTCCTTCATCTCAAAGTTATCGTTCATGGCTGCATGGTTCAGGATTTTTCGGGCCAGGCGGGTGGCCGATATTTCCGGTTCGCGGGCGATTTGCTTTTGGGCAAACAGCGAAACTTCCGGTTGTCCCCAACCCATGGGGTGACGCTTTCCGCCCAAGCCGCTTTGGGTAACTCCATCGGTTAAAAAGAGGATACGGTCTTCTTTGACTGGCTTGAATTCGCGGATACGCAGAATTTTGCCCACGTTTTCCTCGCCGCGGATGTTCATTTCAATCTCGCGTGGGGCAAAGGGTTTTCCGTTGCGCAGGATGATGGTGGGCGGGTTGTCGTAGTTGATGATGCGCACCAGCTCGTCGTTGTCGATTTCAATAATGGTGAAGGTGGCATAGCTCTCTTTTCCCTCGCTGCTGCGGGGAAGCACCCGCATGAAAATGTTAGCGGCAATTTCAGGTTTGGTGTGGAACGAGGTGTAGTTGAGCGCCATCGAGGCGGTGAGGGTGGCCAGCACGTTGGCCTTCACGCCGTGGCCAATGCCATCCGAAAGCACCAGGATGGTACGCCCTTCCTCGCTGATGCGCCGGGTGTGGAACACATCGCCGCAAACCACTTCGCCCTTGGCTTGTTTTTGCTGAAAGTCGATCTCAACATGAAAGTCAGCCATCAGTTTTCGTCCTCCCCGTATTTGTATGATTCGATGATGGAGTTAAGTAATTCTTCGGTGAGCGAGGCATTTTCGCCCAGCAGGAAAGCGATTTTTTGCACGGTTTCCAGATTTTGCTTGTTAACCCGTTGTGCCCGGCTGATGATTTCCTCGCGCACCAGCGAGGGGGCCGACATGTCGCGGATAAGAGCGCCCACCACCCGGTTTTTGTAGATGCTAACCACCGAGATGTGCAGCAGACGGCTTTGAATTTTCAGGTCGCGCTCCAGCATATTTTCGCCCGAAACCATGATGGAGGAAAACATTTTGTACACCACCTCCGGGACCAGCTCTTTCAGGTCGGCGCCAATCAGTCCAGGGATGGTTTCGTAAAGCTCTTCGATTTCTTCGCCAAACAAACGGGCAAAACCCTGGTTCGAGTCGATCACCTTGTACTCGTTGTCAACAATGATGACACCGGCCCTGATTTTGTGCAGCATGGCCGAGGCAATCACGGTAGCTTCCTGCGCTTTTTCGAGCTTGCGCTCGGCTTTTTTGCGGTCGGTGACATCGAAGATGGAACCTACGATACCCATAATTTTGCCCGCGTCGTCGCGGATCACCGCCTTGTTGAACACCACATCGCGCATGGTGCCGTCGGGCAAGCGAAACTTGGTTTCGTAAATCTGGTTGCCGGGACTGTCGAACAGTTCCTGGTCGCGGCGGGCATAAATTTCAGCAATTTCGGGCGGCTGCACGTCAAACACGGTTTTGCCGATAATTTGCTCCTTGGTGAGGCCGATAAAACTTTCGTGTGCCTTGTTGGTAGAGCGATAAATGCCATGTACATCGCGGTAAAAGATGGGGATGGGCAGGGCATCTATAATTTTCTGGTGCAGCTCCGGGCTGTCGAACATGTCGGGCAGGAATGATTTTTCGTCGTAGATCATGCGTTTGGTTTTTTCGGGTGTAGCAGGTCACCGGTGTTGTTTCAGCTACCTAAAGGTATAAAAAGCCGCGGAATGTGAGCGGAGGCACTGGCAAAAGTTTCGGGACCGGGCTGCTACCGAAGATTTTGCTTTATCCAATCCAAAATCTGATGACGGGCTGTTAGCGAAATCCAATGTTCATTTACCGGTGTAATCAAGGCTTCCTTCTCGCAGTTCAATATATTGTAAACGATGTAGCTGGTAGTGGGCGGACAAACATTGTCGTTGTACCCCCAGGTCATAAACACGGGTACGTTGATCCGTTTGGCGAAATTCACCACATCATAGTATTCCAGTGTTTTCAGCTTTTCAGGGGTGTCCATGCCCTCGTAATTGGTGAAAAGATGCGGATAGCCTCCGGCACGTCCGGCTTTATACCCGGCCATATCGCTTAAGGCGGGATGATTTGCGGCGCAGGCGGTCACCCTTTCATCCAATCCGGCGGTAACCAGGGCCAAAGCCCCTCCCTGGCTCCCTCCCTGGACAATCAGGTTTTTTCCGTCCCACTCGGGTAGGGTGGTTAAATAATCCAAAGCACGCAAACACGCCAGGTACACTTTTTTCATGTAATAAGAGTCCCTGTTTTCCAGTCCGTTCACCAAGTAGCTGTTGTTCCCGTTACCAAAAGCCTGACTGACCTCTTTATACGTTTCAGCATCCAGATTGGGCCGAATGCCATGAATTTCCATATCGAACCGGATGAAGCCGCTTTCGGCATAAAAAAGATCCTTCAGCGGGTTCATAGGCTTGATCCCTGCGCCGGGTGGCGAAAATACGACAGGGTACTTGCCTCCCTTTTTGGGAAGAGTGAGGTAGCCATACACATAACTTCCTTTTTTGTAGGCCTGTAACTTTACCAGGTAACAGTCCACCAAGTCGTTGGAATATTCGGGTGCGAAAGTTTTTTCCAATTTCATTGGGCATTCGTCGGCATCCGCCTTTGCTTTTTTCCAGAAACTGACAAAATCATTCGGGAATTCGGTGTAGGGAGTCAATTTTTCAGGCTCAAAGCCTACTTTGATGTGGTGCTTATACTCCTTCTCATTCAGCGAAACCTTCAGCTGGCAATCTTTAAAGCCGGGTTGCGACATGGTGCCGATCGAAATTACCGCTTGGCTATTCTTCAGCATCGCTGTTCCGGTTTTCTCGCTTGGCATCATTTCGGGGCCGATGCTGTAGTAAATTTCCAAATTGTCCTGCAAAATCCCATATTCGAAAAGCGACACGGTAATTTTTGCTTCCTCGTTTAGCTGATAGAGCCAATTAGGATGGTCGGGAGCGGTTACCCACAACACATCGCTTTGGTACGGGTAATTCTGCGCATGCGGGGTGATAAAGGCCAATAAACTGCATAAGGCCAGAAGTAGCTTTTTTATAATCATTGATTTTTTGTCTTTTTCATGAAATTTGTATTGTACTATCTCTTGATACGTTTCTTCAGCAGGCACTAACAGCAATTTGTGCTTGGTAGAAAGATGAAATGTAAAACACTTAAAACTGCTTTACAGACACGGAACCGATTATAAATCGGTTCCAGCGACGAGATTGATAGTTTAATAGATGGCAGTTGCCCTTTATTATCTTTGCATTGCTTCATAAAGAGAATGTATAACTTCTTTTCCAACTTGATAATTATCTAATACTTCCTCAAATGTTAAAGATGGGCTTCCAACATGTACATATTTATGTCTACAAATTATCAAATTTGAATAATCTGACCTCACGTTTTTTCTTGAAGCTGTAAAGACAATTTTTTCTCTTTTGCGTAATTTTTTTTCAAACTTTTCTAAATATTTAGCGCCAAAGGGTTTTATATGTTGACTTTTCAATTCGTCAATCCTTATCCTTCCATTAATATTAGCAAAATGCTTTTCAATAAAACCTCCAAAAACAGGATTCTTTTTTTGAGCAAATTCAATAAATATATCTTTTATAGCCAGTTCAAATACTGTAACTGCACTAACAGATAAAAATCCAGCATAATTTGATTTTAATGCAGAATCCGTTATGCCACTTATTAATGGATTTAAGTGAATAATTAAATTGTCAGTAGCAATGAATCTATTTTGATAAGCCATTACTTATTGATTAAAAAATTCTTAACGTATGCAAAGCGTTCTTTAACAATTTTTGCATCAGTAGTTGCTAAGGTTGTATATTCGAAGAATGTCTCATCATTAAGTAATTGTTCGTACCTGTCAGATAAATCATTGGGTAGATTATTTACGCTATTCAATACCGTACAAAATATTGAATCAAATAAGGAAGTATTTAAAGGGCCTCTAACAGAAAATGGTTTAGGGCGCAATTTTTCATTAATTATTTGAGTAGTTTTTAAAAAATCGTGAGCAAATGTTTCAACCTTGCCTGAAGTTTGGTTTTGATATCTTTTTGCAACTTTACTTAGAAATTCTTTCATTGGTTTGTCATACTCACTCAGATGGTAACATAAACCAAACGCTCTTAAAATAAGTTCTACATCATTTTGGTGCTTATCAATTAACTTTTTACCAAGAATTGAACGCCAATGTTTGTTTTCATTTAATTCCCTGAGTTTATTTAAAAATTCACCACGAAATACACAATTTCTTATTTCTTGAGGTTTTAATGGAGTACCGCCAGTATTAAGTCTTTCAAAAATATGATAGACACTTGTTGTTTGTTCTTTTGGGGAAAGTTGGCGAATATTAATTGCTCTTAATACTGATGTTTCTAACTTTCTTCTGTCTTTTTCATCTAAATCAATAAATCTCTTGTTATAATAAGGATTTTTCTCGCTCAAACCTGTTAGCCTAAATGTTTGTCTCTTTCCTTTTTCATTCTCATATCCAAAATATCCTTCAAAGAAGAAAAATATAGAGAGTAATCTTTGTTGACCATCAATTACTAGGTTTTTATTAAAATCGTCAACGTAGAAAAATACTGGAGGGACTGGTAAGCCTATTAGAAATGATTCTATTAGTAAAGAAGATTGTTTAATTGACCACACAAATTCTCTTTGATAATCTGGGATTGCAATATCCCCATCTTTCCACATTTTGGCTAACCCACTTAAAGTGAAGTCTGAAGGATAAGATGTAATATCATATTCGATCAGTACGTCACTATCATCATCTTGTTCTCTTTCTATGTCTAAAATTTCAGTGTCAAGTGTCATATTATTTATTTTTAGTTATCCCAAATGTATATCTTTTTTCTTAGCCTTGCCACCAGCTCATTTTTATCTCTTCCAAAGCATCCGATATCTTTCCTCAGAAAGGGAATGCGTAATTTTTTGAAGTGAACATTTTCCCGTCCCCAAATTACAAAATCGCTCAGAATTAATCCGGTTGGTTTCGATAATTTATACGGGTTTTAAACCGGACAGCCAGATGGCGGTCGGGCACGCGTTGCCTTCCTGGGGCCAAGTTGAAAGTAGAAAGGCAGATGATAAAGATGGTAATCATTGATCAATGCCTGAGACTGATAACTGGAAATCCCACACTATTTCAAATCAGTCTAAATTTCAGGCTTTAGCGAATAATCTCGTTGAAATTTTCTGCCATTTGCCGGTTTTCAATCATATTTGCACAAACAACCAAACACACATGAGAGTCGCTGAAATCTGCGAGTTACTGTCGGCCACAGTGATTTGCGGAAACAAACATGGCAACGTTCAACTGGAAAAAGGGTACAGCTCCGATTTAATGAGCGACGTGCTGACCCTGGACACGGACAACTTGTTGCTGATTACCGGGATGTGCAACTTGCAAACCATCCGCACGGCCGAAGTGGCAGACATCCGGTTTATTGTTTTTGTGCGAAACAAAAAGGCCAGCGAAGAAATGCTGGTACTGGCCAGGGAACATGGCATCTGCATCATGGAATCGCCTTTCACCCTGTTTAAGGCTAGCGGTTTGCTGTATATGGCCGGATTAAAACCCGTTTATTAATGGAACTGAGCTTTTCGATTCAAGGAGGGGATTTCACGCGGGCAGGACACGCATCGAGTGAAGTGAAAAAAAAGTTGAAGCAATTGGGAATCGACGCCAAATGTATCAAAAGCATTGTTATTGCCCTTTACGAAGCCGAGGTAAATGTAGTGGCTCATGCCTGGAGCGGTGATATCCGGGTAGAAATCGATAAAGACAAAATACAGACAAAAATCACGGATAAAGGGCCCGGAATTCCCGATATTGGACTGGCCATGCAGGAAGGTTATTCCACCGCCAGCAAGAAGGTGAGAGAAATGGGGTTTGGCGCCGGGATGGGGCTGTCGAACATGAAAAAGAACACCGACGTGCTGAACATTGAATCGGTGGTTGGAGAAGGAACCACAGTAACCATGATCAATTATTTTTGATGCCCGCTACACCCATATATCATGCGCTGAAAGTAGATGCCCGAAAATGTATCGGTTGCACCCACTGTATGCAGGTGTGCCCTACCGAGGCCATCCGTGTACGCAATGGGCTGGCTGCCATTCAGCAAAAGCGCTGTGTGGATTGCGGCAACTGCATGCGGGCTTGTCCGGCCCATGCCATTTATGTGGAGCAGGACGACCTGGATAAAATAAAAGCCTTCAAGTACCGCGTGGTGCTGTTCCCCTCGGTGATGATTGGCCAGTTTCCTGAGAAATATACCGAAGACCAGATATACGATGCCGTGCTGAAGGTGGGATTCACCCATGTGTTTGAGGTGGAGCAGCCGATTGGTTTTCTGAAAGACTCGATCCGTGAGTACCGGCGTCGCAATAAAAAGCACAAACCGCACATTTCCACTTTCTGCCCCTCGGTAGTCCGGCTCATCCAGCTACGATACCCGTCGCTGATCGACCACCTGATTTTGCGGAAAGCGCCGCACGACCTGGGCGCCCACTTTGCCATCGAACAACTGAAAAAGCAAGGTGCCACCGAAGACGAGATTGGCTTGTTTTACGTTACGCCCTGCATTGCCAAAATGACCTCGGTGAAAAGTCCGCTGGGCGAAAAGGAATCGATTGTTGACGGCATTATCAACATGAACGAGTTGTACAACCGGGTGATGAAAATTATCAGCACCAAAGAGGCGCCCGACATTAGCGACCAGCGGGAAATGCTCACGCGCGACGGCATCCTGTGGAGCCTTACCCGTGGCGAGGCCAAACATTTTGGCGAACGCAGCATGGCGATCGACGGCATCCACAACGTGATCAAGTTTTTGGAGCGATTGGAAAATGAAGAAGTCCCCGAACTGGACTTCCTGGAACTGCGCGCGTGCGACCAGAGTTGCGCGGGTGGCAACCTGATGTCGGGGAACCGATTCCTCACCGTGGAACGCCTGGAAAACCGCGCCAAACGCTATCCGCCTGCCTTCAAGTTTAAAGACCACCCCGTGCAACAGGATGCCTCAAGTATTAAGCAGAAGTTGGTGGCCGATAAAATTCAGCCCAAGCCGGTATTCCAACTCGATGAAGACCGCGAGCGGGCGCTCGAAAAAATGAACAAGGCACAGCGCATCATCTGCTTTTTGCCCGGCATCGATTGCGGATCGTGCGGAGCGCCCAATTGCCAGGCCCTGGCCGAAGATATGGCTTGCGGGCAGGCAAAAATGTCCGACTGTATATTCCTGCAACAATTGTGGCAGGACGAACATAAAATAAGTACCTCCAAAGCTTTGCAAAATGTGGAGCGCAAGTGGGGGAAAGACCGTTTTAAAGCTGATTGTAATAAAAGAGGAAAAAGAAATGAAGGTTTCTGATCTGGTAGAAAAATTAGGGTTGAAAGTCATTTCCGGCGAGAAAGGGCTTAACCGCGTAGTGGACGGAGCATACGTTTCCGATTTGTTGAGTGATGTGATGGGGAATGCCCGCGAAAATCAGGTGTGGATTACCCTGCAGGTCCATCAGAATGTCATGGCTATAGCCTCGCTGAAGGACCTGGCGGCAGTCATTCTGGTGAAAGGACTTACCGCGAACGAAAATACCATTCAGCACAGTAATGAGGAACAAATACCCATTCTCTCAACCACGCTTTCAACCTTTGATATGGCTGGTAAATTGTATGAATTGTTGCATGCTGAAAAATGAAAAAATACAGGGCTGATCTCCATCTGCACACGGTTTTGTCCCCCTGCGCCGATCTGGAAATGAGTCCCGATCAACTAGTGCGGCTGGCCAAAAAACGAGGGATCGACATCATTGCCATAACCGACCATAACAGCACCAGGCAGTGCGACATGGTCAGAAAAGTGGCCGAAGGTTCCGGATTGATCGTGATTAATGGTTGCGAGGTAAACAGCCGCGAAGAAGTCCATGCCCTCTGCCTGTTCGAAGACGATTACACACGCAACGAGTTCCAGAAGTTTCTGGATCATTACTTGCCGAAACTGCCCAATCAGCCTGAATATTCGGGCTATCAGATTCTGGTGGACGAAAACAACGGCATCACTGAAGAAATTCCATTTTTCCTGGGCAACGGACTGGATGTTGGACTGGAGGAGATTGAAAAATTTACCCATCAATTGAATGGCCTGTTCATCCCGGCGCACATCGATCGGCCAATCAACAGCATTTTCAGCCAGCTGGGTTTTTTGCCCCACGAGCTGCACGTTGATGCCTTACAAATCAGCCGGCAGTCGGACGAAGCCCACATCCGAAGACTCTACGACATTCACGACGACATTACGCTCATCAAGGCCTCGGATGCCCATTATCCGGAAGACATTGGTTCGGCCTGTTCTGTTTTCTTTCTGAATGAACCCACTTTTCAGGAAATACGCTGGGCCCTCAATCAAAAAAACGGACGGTCGGTAAAAATTGAAGCATGACAGAACTGGCATTGCATATACTCGATATTGCACAAAACTCCATTCGGGCAAAAGCGTCGATGGTTGAAATCACCATTGCCGAAGAGCCGCAACAAGACCGCTATGTGATCGAAATTTTGGACAACGGTCCCGGTATGGACGAACATACTCTGACACGGGTGGGCGATCCTTTTTTTACTTCGCGGACAACCCGCAAGGTGGGGCTGGGTATCCCGCTGTTCCGGCAAAATGCCGAACTGGCAGGTGGCGCGCTCCAAATCGAATCCGAACCCGGCAAAGGCACTCACCTAAAGGCCATTTTCGGCTTTCACCATGTTGACCGCCCCATTCTGGGCGATATGGCCGGCACCTTATTGATTTTGATGACCAACGAAAACCAAACAGAAATCGTATATAAACATCAAACACCGAAAGGCGACTACGAATTCGACTCGCGCGAAGTAAAAAAAGTACTGGAAGGAGCATCGATCAACTCGCCTGGAATCCGCAATTTTTTGCTGGAAATGATTCGCGAAAACCTGGAACAAATCCAAATAAGCGAATGATGATAATTATTAGATATTTATTGACCCGATTGACAGATCTTTGAAGAATCAACAAACACATAACCAACAAATTAAAACACAACTGACATCTTTTAAAAATGACAAAAATCAAATCACTGGCTGACCTGAAAAAGCTGAAGGACGAAGTTCAGTCGAAAATTAAGCTGAGAGAAAAAGGCGACCACCCGGAGAACCTGATCCAGATCAAAGTGTCAATGGCTACCTGCGGAATTGCATCCGGCGCAAAAGACACGATGAACTTTCTGATTGAAGAACTAGACCACCAAGGAATTGATGCCGTTGTTACCCAAACGGGATGCATGGGCTATTGCTATGCCGAACCCACCATCGAACTGCTGATCCCCGGCCAGGAACCGGTGATTTACGGTTACGTGGACAAGGTCAAGGCCCGAGAGATCATCGATAAGCACATCAAGCTGAACGAAATGGTGGATGGCATCATTCCGGTTACCTACAAAAAGATTGACGAATAATAAACTTCATCAGAAAAATGACTGCATACAATACGCATATTTTGGTTTGCGGAGGTACGGGCTGTAAGGCCTCCGAAAGCGAACTGATCAAATTGAATTTCAAGAACCAATTGGCCGAACTGGGACTGGACGATGACGTCCAGGTGATCCACACCGGCTGTTTTGGTTTTTGTGAAAAGGGGCCGATCGTGAAAATCCAGCCCGATAATACGTTTTATGTCACCGTGCGCCCCGAGGATACCAAAGAAATCATCGAAGAACATCTCATCAAAGGACGCAAGGTGGAACGCCTGCTGTATAAAAATCCGAAAACCCAGGAACAGGTCACCGAAAGTAAAAACATGGACTTTTACAAAAAACAAGTTCGTGTGGCCCTGCGCAATTGCGGCTTCATCAATCCCGAAAATATTGAAGAATATATCGGGAATGATGGTTATTCGGCACTGGGGAAATGCTTGGAAGAATACAGCCCGGAAGAAACTATTCAGGTTATCAAAGACTCGGGCCTGCGTGGTCGGGGCGGCGGCGGTTTTCCAACAGGTTTGAAATGGGAGATTACCCGCAAGGTGCAGGCCGATCAAAAATACGTTGTTTGCAATGCTGACGAAGGCGACCCGGGCGCGTTTATGGACCGCTCCATCCTCGAAGGCGACCCACACTCGGTGATCGAAGCGATGGCCATTTGCGGTTATTGCATCGGCGCCAGTAAGGGGTTGGTATATATTCGGGCCGAATATCCGCTGGCCATTCAGCGTCTGAAAACGGCCTTGGCACAAGCCCGCGAATATGGTCTGCTGGGTGAAAATGTCCTGGGCTCCGGCTTCGGTTTCGAAATCGAAATCCGTTACGGGGCGGGCGCTTTTGTGTGTGGCGAAGAAACTGCTCTGATCCATTCGATGGAAGGCAAACGCGGCGAGCCTACTTTTAAACCACCATTCCCCTCCGAGTCGGGCTACATGGGAAAACCTACCAACGTGAACAATGTGGAAACCTTTGCCAACATTCCGCCCATCATCAACAAAGGGGCGGCTTGGTTCAGCAGCATTGGCACCGAAAAATCAAAAGGCACCAAAGTGTTTGCGCTGGCCGGCAAAATCAACAATGTGGGGCTGATTGAAGTGCCCATGGGTACCACCCTGCGCGAAGTGATTTACGATATCGGCGGCGGCATTAAAGACGGCAAAAAATTCAAAGCCGTACAAACAGGAGGGCCGTCAGGCGGTTGTCTCACCACCGCGTTCCTGGATACGCCCATCGATTACGACAACCTGCTGGCCGCCGGCTCCATGATGGGCTCGGGCGGTATGATTGTGATGGACGAAGACGATTGCATGGTTTCGATTGCCAAATTTTACCTCGAATTTACCCTGGACGAATCTTGCGGGAAATGCACGCCCTGCCGGATTGGCAACAAACGCCTGCACGAGATTTTGGTGAAAATTACCGAAGGAAAAGGAACCCGCGAAGACATCGACAAGCTGCGCATGTTGAGTCAGGTAATAAAAGATACCTCTTTGTGCGGACTGGGACAAACCTCGCCCAACCCGGTGCTTTCCACCCTCGACAACTTCCTGCATGAGTATGAAGCTCACGTGGATTCAAAAAAATGTCCGGCAGGACAATGCAAAGCGTTGATGCAATATGTGATCGATGATGAAAAATGTACCGGCTGCACGCTGTGTTTCCGTAATTGTCCGGTTGGCGCCATCTCGGGCGAGAAACGCAGTCCGCATTACATCGACCAAACCTTGTGTATCAAATGCGGGGTGTGTTTCGAGAAGTGTAAGTTTGATGCCATTAAAATTGTATAAAAAGAGGAAGAACTATGGAAATGATCAATTTAACCATCGATAATAAACCCATCGTCGTTAAAAAAGGAACGACAATTTTGGATGCGGCATCAAGCATTGGCATCGACATTCCCACGCTTTGCCATATGAAGTTGCACGATATGAACATTGAAAACAAACCCGGTGGCTGCCGCGTTTGCGTGGTGGAAGTAAAAGGACGCCGCAACCTGGCACCGGCTTGCTGCACCGAAGCTACCGAGGGGATGGAAATAAACTCACACTCGCTGCGCGCCGTCAATGCCCGGCGCACCGTGGTGGAGCTAATCCTGTCGGACCACCCGGCCGACTGTCTGGTGTGTGCCAAATCCGGGAACTGCGACTTGCAGGACCTGGCCCAGCATCTCGGCATTCGCGAAATCCATTATCAGGGATCGCAATCGCACTACCGCGAAGACACTTCGCCGGCCATTATCCGCGAAATGGACAAATGTATTTTGTGCCGCCGATGCGAAATGATGTGCAACGAGGTGCAAACTGTAGGTGTGCTTTCCACCATCAACCGGGGCTTTCATTCGGTGGTTTCACCAGCTTTCGAAATGAACCTTGACCACTCTACCTGTACTTATTGCGGACAGTGTGTGGCCGTTTGCCCTACCGGTGCGCTAACCGAAGTAGATCACACCGGCGCTGTCATCCGGGCCTTGTCTGATCCCACCAAAACGGTAGTGGTGCAAACCGCACCAGCCGTCCGGGCCGCATTGGGCGAAGAATTTGGCATGGAGCCAGGAACGCTTGTCACCGGGAAAATGGCCGCTGCCCTGCGCCGCCTGGGTTTCGATTATGTGTTCGACACCGACTTTGCCGCCGACCTGACTATCATGGAGGAAGGCACGGAGCTGCTTGGTCGTCTCAATAAATATCTGGCGGGCGACAAGCAGGTAAAACTGCCTATTCTGACTTCCTGTTGTCCGGCCTGGGTGAAATTTTTCGAACATCAGTTTCCCGAGCTGAAGGACATTCCTTCCACGGCCCGCTCGCCGCAACAGATGTTCGGGGCTATTGCCAAAACGTATTTCGCCGATAAAATGAACATCAAACGCGATGACCTGGTGGTGGTCTCCATCATGCCCTGCGTCGCTAAAAAATACGAAAGCGGGCGCGACGAGTTTGCTGTGAATGGCAACCCGGATGTGGACTACGCACTGACAACCCGCGAATTGGCCCACCTGATCAACCTGGGCAACATCGATTTTAAATCGCTGCCGAACGAAGAGTTCGACAACCCGCTGGGCGAATCAACCGGTGCCGGGGTGATTTTTGGTACTACCGGAGGGGTCATCGAGGCAGCTGTGCGCACCGCCTACGAAGTGCAGACCGGGAAAGCACTGAAGCGGCTGGACTTTGAAGAACTCCGGGGAATGGAAGGCTTACGTAAAGCAACGATCGACTTTGACGGAACGCTCATCCACATCGGAATCGCCCATGGTTTGGGGAATGCGCGTAAGTTGCTGGAAGAAATCAAAGCCGGACATAGTGAGTTTCATGCGATCGAGATTATGTCGTGCCCTGGCGGGTGTATTGGCGGCGGTGGCCAGCCATATCACCACGGCGACGTCGAAATATTGAAAAAACGTCAGCGGGCTATTTATGCCGAGGACAAAAACAAGGTGCTGCGCAAATCGCACGAAAATCCGTACATTCTGAAGTTGTATGAAGAATTTTTGGGCGAACCGCTCAGCGAAAAAGCCCATCACCTGTTGCACACGCAATATTTCGACAGAAGCTAAGGAGATCATTAATATCAAAATTGAAACAAAATGCCAAAAATAAAACTTGCAGAAAAGACCGTAGAATTGATCCGGGAAATCTGCGCACAATTCAATAACCAGGAAACCGAGCTGATCAATGTGCTTCACCAGGTGCAGCACAAATTGGGTTACTTGCCTGCCGAGGTGCAGGAAGTTATTGCCAAAGAACTGAATGCTTCTGTGGCTAAAGTTTATGGTGTAGTTACTTTTTATTCGTTTTTCACCATGTTGCCTCAAGGACAACACCCCATTTCTATTTGCATGGGGACGGCCTGCTATGTGCGGGGCGCCGAAAAAGTGCTTACTGAGTTTAAGCGTCAGCTTGGCATTGAGGTGGGCCAAACTTCGGCCGATGGAAAATTTTCGCTGAGCTGCCTGCGGTGCGTGGGTGCTTGTGGTTTGGCCCCGGTAGTGCTGGTGGGCGAAAAGGTTTACGGACGTGTTTCACCCCAGCAGGTTTCAAAAATAATTGCCGAATACCAGGATGGTTGTGCGAGTGCACAATCTGCTTGATAAGAATGTAAGTGGCGCATAATCAGTGCTGAAAAAATGGCTCCGTTGTTCGCGGGGCTATTTTTTTATCTAAAAGCTGGCCCGGTTAGCCATCAGTGCGGTGGATAATTGCTAATTTTGCCAGTCCATGAAGAACGAAGAGAACAATACGGTTTTTTACTTTTTCAATCAAGCTGACGAAACCATTTACGCAAACTTTACGGGAGAGATTGGTTGGAACGAACTGGAAAATTTCTACAAGGAGATTGTGCGGTTTTACCCTCATGTAGCTGTACTGAGAATCCTTCAGGATGAGCAAAGGGCGACATTCCCGGAAACGGAGCAAGTGATTGGGAACAGCCGGGAATTGATCAAGATACTGACCGACCAATATCCACGGGTAAAGCTGGCAGTGGTGCAAAACCGTCCGGTAGAAACCGCCTATAGCTTTTTGTTTTTTGATCAGTTTCAAGGAATGAACGTGGACTACCGGATTTTTTCATCCGAAGAAAATGCAGTTGCCTGGCTATGCGAATAGGCGGGAAAAAGAAAGATTTTCAAACTCCGGGTTCCCGGAATTTCCGGTTCCGGCTTTTGTTAGACAAGGGCACCCTATCGTTTTGGGACCGATGCTTGTCATGTCGATAATCATCATTTATCATTCACCAATCATCAATCTCTAAGTTCTTCCTGAATGACGTCGCGGATATCCATAAAATTTCGTTCCAGAATGAGCATCTTTTCGATAAAGAAGTTATAAATGTCGGGCCACTGGTTTTGCCGGTGAATATCGAGTCCCTGTTGCGTTGTAAATATGCGGCAGACCTGCTCGCCGCTGTCCCGCGTGTAGCAAAGTTCCCAGTGAAGTCCTTCGTCAAAGCCATCTTCGAGCAAAGGCTTGTACTTTTCCAGCAGTTCAAACATGGCGAGGCGTCGGTCTTCGTCGCGGTGGTTTATTTCGATCATCACCATCGCTTCGTTCCGGTCGATGTCGAATTTCAGGTCCAGTCCGCTGATTTTGGTGTCGTACAAAACCCATTTCTTTTTTCGTCCGGCCAGCTCGGGCACAATTTCGCACCGCTGGCCAAAAAGCGTCCAGAATTTTTTACGCAGTTGTTTGGCTTCTTCCCGTGTGTACATAGGCTGTTTTCAGGCTGCAAAAATAAGCATGATTCCCGGATTCGCCTACAGGGACGAAAGTAGATTGAACGAAATCTTTTCAAGTTGATTCGATGCTCTTCGATGGGAGCGGGCCTATTTTTATCAAAATCGGAATCAAACGGAAAGCTTAGTGCAGGCGGGAAGTTCCGACGACAGGAGGAAATCACCCGCCGAACTTAGCTTTTCGGAAGATGGAGGTTGCAGATAAAAATCAGCCTTGACTTTTTTGTTTACTTTTTGTGTTAAGACAAAAAGTAAAATCCGTCTGATAAGACATTTGTTTTGAAACAGGGTTTTCGACAACGCCATGAAAGTCCTTATATTTCGCTTAAATAGGGGGATTTTTAGAAAAAACGATTATCGGGTTGATGCTTTTGCTTGCGGCTTTTTCGTTTTTCGGTAGGCTTTCCACCAAATCAGAAAGCCGCTGATGAGCACCATCAGCAGGCACAATCCGGAAAGCGGTACATAAAGGATGTAAAACGCCCCGATCAGGTGTTCGAAAATGCGGCCGGTATGCACCTCCAGCGCTGCATTCCACAGCGATATGGAGGATTTGTCCAGCAATTCTTTCGGCATTTCCCAGTTTGGTTGGCCCTCAAAGCTAAACATACCCCGGTCGTAGTAAAACAGATAATGGTCCTGGCTTGGCGTTTCGAAATATCCGGATACCATGTGGTTGGATACGGGACGTCCGCTGCCGGCCACCGGAGGTTGTTGCGTGAAAGCATCCAGTACATAACCGGCTGGGATGTCCCAAACAAACAGGCCGGAGAAAGAGCCGACCAGGTATTGTGCTGCACCGGTTTTTTCGAGCACATTGCAGCCCATCACGCTCACGGGTGGCTGTATGGCCGGTTTTTCCAAAGGCTTTTTCAGCGATTCGTCTGCCAGGTAAATGCCGTCAGAAGTGGAGAACAGGTAACGCTGCAAATGATCGTCCCAGGTGGCGCGGCGCAGCTTGTCGAACCACGGGTTAGGCGAATCGAGATGCGTACCCGGAATCAGGCCGACTTTTACGCCTGCTACCGGAATGAGCAAGGGGGGCCGTAAAAAGATACCGGCCGTCGTGTTGATCATCAGAAACGCTACAAACACGTATCCCACAACATTGTGCCAGCGCAGGTTTAAGCGGCGGGCAGCGGTGAGTTTCGAGTTGTCTTTTTGTTTTTGTTTACGGCGTTTGGCAATTTTCGGAAAAAAGAAATGCAGCAAGCCGGTCACGGATAAAACGATGGTTACGATTCCCAATAAATCGACCACCAGTTTTCCGGTAAGCCCGAACAACTCACCACTGTGCAGCTCCCACAGGGTGTTGAATAAGCCGGTTTCGCGGCGGTAATTTATGGGCGCCGGAAGTTGGATGGTTTCAAACTGCCTGCCGTTGCCGGATTTAAGCAGGTAGTGGCGGCTCAAAACCATCAGGCTGTCTTGCTTGATGAAAATATCTGCGAGCCGTTCTTCTTTCAGCGGGAGCGGTACTTTTTCCCAGATCCTGCTATTCAACTCGCGCTGGTACAGCCCGAAGTGGGTGGCAGCAAACAATTTTCTGCCGTTAAAAAGTACCGTGTTGTATATTTTACGTTGGTCGATTCCTTTCGGAAAGCCCTGGTTGAAATCGCTGATTCCCGATTCTGTTTTTTTCCAGACGCCGATGTTCCCGTAAAACAGGAAGTTGGCCGAATCGAGCGGAAGCCCGCCGCGGACGGCTGCCAGGTTCCAGTTGTCGTATTGGTAACCGGGTGGCATCAGGTTGCGGTTGATATCGATGCCCGAAAACACCGGGCGGTGGTTGAGAATTATGCCCGACAGGGCAAACAAAACGGCCAGAATAGCAATCACGATGCCTGGCCATTTATGCAGTTTTCGGAATAAGGTCACGGACCTGTTTTTTCTTTTCGCGGTCTTTTCTTTCATTTAACAAAACGCTGTTCGATCAGGTCGTTAAACGCCTGGCGGAAAAGGTTGCCTACCGGCAATTTGTGTTTGCCAATCTCTACCTGGTTGCCTTCGATGGATTGAATGCGGTCGAGGCGGATGATGAAGGATTTATGGATGCGGAAAAACTCATTTGCCGGTAACAAATCTTCCATTTTTTTCATCGACAGGTTGGTTACCAGGTGGGTGTCTTTCAGGTGGATTTTGATGTAATCGCCCAGTCCTTCAATAAAAAAAATATCCTCAAAGCCAACACGCACGGCCTTCTTGTTGGCCTTGATGAACATGTATTCAGCGTTGCTTTTCGGTTCGTTTCGTTGGTTGAGCAGCGCCAGCTGTTCTTCGGCTTTTTGAAAAGCTTTAAAAAAGCGGTCGAAGCTGAATGGCTTTTTCAGATAATCCAGAATGTTGAGCTCGTATCCTTCCAGGGCGTAATCGGTGTAGGCGGTGGTCAGCACTACCAGTGGCGGGTTTTTCAGGTTTTTCAGGAAATCGAGCCCCGAAAGCTTGGGCATGTTCACATCCAGAAACATGAGATCGATCTCGTTTTCCCGGAGCATTTGATTGGCCTCAATGGCGTTGTTGCATGCACATACAATTTCGAGGTTGGGAATGTCCATGGCGTACTGCACAATCACTTGCTGTGCCAGGGGTTCGTCGTCAACAATGATGGCTTTCACGTTCATAGTTTGGGTTTTTCGTTTATTTCAGCATCAATTTTAAACGAACCGTAAAGATATTCGCTTTTTTGCTGATGTCTAAATCATATTCTTCATTTTTATACAGATAGGCCAGGCGCTGACGCACATTGGCCAGGCCGATCCCGTGCGCGGTTCCTTGTTTTTCCGGCTCTTGGCAGTCGCAGCTGTTTTCTACTTCGAATAGTAGTTGTTTGCCTTCAATCGTAATAAAGATGTGTATGAACGCTTGCTCGGAGAACGATCGCGGCCCATGCTTAAAGGCGTTGTCGATAAACGGCTCAAAGATAAGGGGGATGATTTTCTGATTAGAGATATCGCCCTTCAAGTTAAACCGGATGTCGGTTTTTTCGTTCAGCCGGATACGCTGTAGCTCAATGAAGTTGCGGACAAACTCAATCTCTCTTTTCAGGGGGATAAAGTTTTCGCGCGATTCGTACAGCACGTGCCGCATCAGGTCCGACAGTTTCAGGATTAGTTGCGGCGTTTTGTCCGAGTTCATCAGCGAGAGCGAATAAATATTATTCAGGCTGTTGAACAGGAAGTGCGGGTTAATCTGTGATTTCAGGGTGTTGAGCTCTGCCTCCAGCTTTTCGCGTTCCACTTTGTGGTAGCGCAGCGAAATGTCCTGTAGTTCGATCCAGTCGGTTACGAATTTGGCCAGCGAGGTAATGGCCACGTAGGCTGCCGAAGTGAAAAAGTGCGTAGAAAACAGGTGTTTCGAGAAAGCTTGCTGGTTCAGCAAAAAGAAAAGCGAAATGATGATCAGCGACGAGGCCGACAGCGTGATGATGAGCCAGAACACATAAAAGATGTAGTTTTTCTTTTTGAGCAAGCGCGGGATGAGCAGGTAAAAGTTGGTGTAAACAGCCACGGCAAAACCGAGGTTGATGATCAGCGCCCGCAGCATGATGTCGGGGGTCAACCCGAGCTGGTGCTCCGAAACCACGTAAAAAGCCGATAGCGCAAAACCGAGGCTGGCCAGCCAAAACAACAGGTGGCCGGCATTTTTTAGCCTGCGGTATCTTTTGCTGAGGGTCATTAAATGCGGTCTTTTCGGTTAATCAGCTTTCTGAAATAGTATTTTACCGGATTGGTATATTTCAGTTGCTTCCACGGGCGGCTGCTGTGCGGTTTGTGCACTACCGGCAAGGTTGTTACCAGGTAGTTGCGGAAGCCCTGGCTTTTCGATTTGCGCGAAATGAAAACATCGTACCAATCTTTTTCCGCCGACAGTTCCTTAAAAGAAAAGCTTTTCAGCAGGTCAACCGTCAGCAGGGTGCAGCAAAAGCTCAGGCTGTGCGAGGTGTCGGCAATGGGCGCTTTTTCGTTTTTAAAGTTGAGGTACGGAAAGTTTACCGCACCGTCCTCGTCGGTTGTAATGGCCCCCAACATCCCGCATTGCTTTTGCGTTTTGCTCAGTTCCAGCATTTTCGATAAGGTGTCTTTTTTGATGATCACGTCCGACTCGATGATAACCAGCGGAACATTCATTTCAACGGCCTTTTGTTGTGCCAGCTGAAGCACCAGCCGGTAGTTGGGTGAAGGCGTTTGGGTGATATCTTCCAGATTGACCAGTTCGTAGCCAAATTTGCTCTTATTTTTTTCCAATACAGCTTTGGTTTCGGGCGAGCTGAAATCGTTGAAAATAATATGGTGGTGGTTTCCTTCGGCTTCATGCACTGCTTTTATGGTTTGCATGGTGGTGTCGATGGAGTCCTTTACCGGAGTAATGACGAGTATATCAGTCATGTTGCGTTGGGTTAAAAGTTAAGTTGAATTTTTGTGCCAGTTGTTGCAGGTCTTCCACAACCGCGTTTTGTACGGGGATACCGTTTTTCAGGCGTTCTTCGGTCATTTCGCGTTCGGGGTCGCCGGGGATCAGCACTTTTTCTTCACCCGCCACCACTTCGGCATTTCGAAAGGTGCGGATCCAGTTGTCCATGTGGGCTTTAAATTCGCTGGCCGGGCGGAAGGCATCGATCCGGAAGGCGCCCAGGAAATGGCCGATCCCGTCGCCCACCGGGTTGGCAGGCGGTTCCAGAAACGCTACAAAGGGCGGCACCCACGGGCCGTAGTTTGCTCCCGACAAAACGGCCGAAAAAATATCGACCATGGCGCCCAGGCAATAACCTTTGTGCCCGCCGTGCAAACGGTCGCCCCCAAGCGGAAGCATGGAGCCGCCTTTTTTCAGTACAAAAGCATCGGTGGTTGGCTGGCCTTCCTGATCCTGCGCCCAGCCCAGCGGGGCATCTTCTCCTTTTCGTTGCAACACTTCCAGCTTTCCGTTGGCCACGGTAGTAGTAGCCATGTCCATCACAAAGGGAGGTTCTTGCTGCGCCGGAATGGCCACTGCAATCGGATTGGTCCCCAGGAAGCGACTTTTCGAAAAGGTGGGCGAAACCAGCGGGCTGGCATTGGTGAGCGAAATGCCGATCATATCTTCACTGAGGGCCATCATGGCATGATAACCGGCAATGCCGTAGTGGTTCGAGTTTTTCACGGCCACCCAGCCGCTTCCCACGTTTCTGGCTTTTTGCATGGCAATGCGCATCGCTTCGGGGGCGGTCACCAGGCCCAGCCCCAAATCGCCGTCCAACACGGCAGTTGACGGGGTTTCGTGAACGATTTTCATTTGCGGGACGGCATTCAACCTTTTTTGCTCCCACAGGCGGATATAACCGCTCAACCGGGCCACGCCGTGCGAATCCACGCCGCGCAAATCGGCCTGGTTCAGGCAGTCGGCTGCTTCTTCGGCTTGGGCCGGAGGGCATCCCATTCGTTCAAATACTTGTTTGGTAAATTCTTTTAAGTACGATGCCGGGATAGTCATTTCATTACTCATTGCCAATCATTTATTGCTAATTTCCATGCATTTATTGCTCATTTCCGAGTTCTTATTGCTTATTTCTGAGTATTTATTACTCATTATTATTTATTTATTACTTGTTTTCGTTTATTAATTGGTTGAAAACAAGTAAATATTGGTTATTATCGGTTGTTTATTGATTAATTCTAACTATTTATTAGTTATTTCTAATCATTTATTGATTGTTTCCAACTAATTATCATTAACTACTTGCTACTTTTTTTTAAAAATGTCGCGGGCCGAGGCTTGCGCTGTAGGCATGATCAGGATATCGTCGATGTTCACATGGGCCGGCCGCGAGAGCACAAAGTAAATAGTTTCTGCTATGTCTTTTGCGCATAGGGGCGTAAATCCTTCATATACCTTATCGGCTTTTTCCTGATCGCCATGAAAACGGACCAGCGAAAACTCGGTTTCCACCGCGCCCGGGCTGATGGTGCTCACCTTAATATTGTGCGGCGCCAACTCAATGCGCATGGCTTTGCTGATGGCATTTACCGCATGTTTGGTCCCGCAGTAAACCGAGCCCATCGGGTAGGCTTCTTTTCCGGCGATTGACGAAATGCTGATGATGTGGCCGCGTTGTCGTTCGATCATCCAGTTCGAAACCGTTTGTGTGATGTACAGCAATCCTTTCACGTTGGTGTCGATCATCGTTTCCCAATCATCCACATCGGCATGGGATACGGTATCCAGGCCGGCTGCCAGCCCGGCATTGTTCAGCAACACATCCACGGCTTTCCATTCTTCGGGCAGCGAGGCCAGCGCTTGGTCCACTTCCTGCTTCGAGCGGATGTCAAAATTCAGGAGGTAAATTTTGGCGCCGTTTTGCTCCAGTTCGTCTTTCAGCGTTTCCAAGCGGTCCATCCGGCGTCCGGTCAAAATCAGGGCATAATTATGCTGTGCCAGCAGGCGGGCCGTTTCGAGTCCGATTCCGGCTGTTGCCCCCGTGATCAAGGCAATAGGTTGTTCCATGGTATCATGTTTTAAAATTCATTCGTCAATTAAAATCCTTAATTGGTATGGAAAAATCAACTACTTGACTATTTTTGTTTCCATTATTCAAGCTTTAAACGAAACGATATGGCCGAAGTAATTGAAAACAAAGAAGTCTTTTCTATTGAACAGATTGAAGAGCCCAAAGATATTCATGATATTGTTTTTAACCTAATGGTGAACCCAAATTTGGCACCGGTCAATTATTTCAATGATTTCAGTGAGGATGGGTTTGAACTGGATAACCTGGCCAACGATGATACCGATGATGCCGGTATTTTCACCACCGATAGTGGGCAGATCATGTCGATGACGACACATGCCTTCCATCATCACCTGGAGAATGATCCGAAAACAGCCACGGAGATTCTGATCAGCCGGGCAGCACGCCGCATGGTTTGCTATGGGGCAAAGCCTCAGGCTGTCAGTGCATTTTTATATCATATCAATATTGCCGATCCGAACGGGCAGTTTATCGCTTCGGGCGCTAAAAAGGGGCTCGAAAATGCCAGCGCCAAATTCGGGCTGAAGGTTTCTGACCGCAAAATCCGGTTCGATTATTTTTCGGCTCACGGGCCCGTGTCACCAACCATCATCATCAGCATGATTGGCAGCGTTGACAACAAAGAAAAGGTGCTCACCCATCAGCTAAAATCGAAGGGAAACAATATTTTCATGATTGGCCACTCGTATGACGACCTTAATTCATCCGAATATCTCGAATTTTACCACGAAATTGACGACTCGCCGCTTCCTGTTTTCGATATTGACATGGAAGTCCGTTTGCACCGGGTAATGGCCAGTTTGATCGACAAAGGCCTGATTACCTCGGCCAGTCCGGTTGGTAAAGGCGGTTTGTTTTTCTCCCTGTTGCGGGCCGGCATGCCGTCGGGCCTGGGCTTCGATATTACCACTGATGCCGAGATCCGCAAAGACGCTTTCTTGTTTGGCGAATCGATGGGCCGCCTGATTGTTGGGGTGCCCAAACAGAATGTGGACGACTTCGTGGATTTTATGCGGACTACCAACTTGCCGTTTTTCACTCTGGGACATGCTACGAAAGGTGAAATTCGCATCGACGACGAATCATACGGTTTTATTGATAAAATGATACCCAACGCCTAATGACGGTAGCTCCCTATCAGGATTCAGATAAAAATAAGAAACAGCAGGTCGAGCAGATGTTCGACAATATTGCGCCCAAATACGATTTTCTAAACCATCTGTTGAGCTTGGGCATTGATAAGTTATGGCGCAAAAAGGCGGTACGTTTGCTGAAAACCTATCAGCCGGACCGGGTGCTGGATGTAGCCACGGGAACCGGCGACTTCGCCATTGCAACGGCCAAAATAAATCCGGGCGAAATTGTTGGTTTTGACCTCTCGGAACAGATGATCCGCGTGGGGGCCGAAAAAGTGAAACGGCTCAAACTGGATGGTGTCATTCATTTTCAAAAAGGCGACTCGGAAAATATGCCTTTTGAAAGTGATTCGTTTGATGCGATTACTGTTGCTTTTGGCGTGCGGAACTTCGAGAACCTCGAAAAAGGGCTGGCCGAATTTAAGCGGGTGTTAAAACCGGGTGGCGCCGCTGTCATCCTCGAGTTTTCGAAACCCCGGTATTTCCCGTTCAAACAACTGTATAAGTTTTATTTTTTCCATATTTTGCCGCTCATTGGAGGAATGGTATCCAAAGACGGTTCTGCCTATAATTATTTGCCCGAATCGGTGATGGCTTTTCCCGACGATCATGATTTTCTGAATATTCTTGAAACGCTTGGATTTTCCAGCTATCGCCAGTACCGGCTCACTTTTGGCATTGCCACCATTTACCTGGCCGAAAAATAGTGAGATTATTGGTAAACAGGCAGACAATATTTTTGTAAACTTGTTGTTTTGAAATAGTGTACAAACAAATCCTGTGAAAAAGCAAATTAGTGCCATATTATTTCTGCTGATCAGCTTGCAAGGCGTTGCACAGTTGGCCCACGTGAAACACCTAACCACTTTTGATGACAAGAAAATTCATTTTGGGTTTTCGATTGGTATCAATACCATGGACTTTTCGTTGCGGCATTGGTCGCTCATTGGCAAGAATCCGGATTTTGTTGAGAAAGTCTGGGGAAATCCCGATGGCCATGAAATTACTGCATCAGACAACATTCGTGCCGGGATGCCTGATTTGGTGCCGGGTCTGACGGTGGGAATTGTTACCAATTTGAGGTTGGGTGAATATTTCGATTTGCGGGTTTTGCCCGGATTATCGTTTGGCGAACGCAAGCTGGTGTATAATGTGCCGGTTTATGACAACAATGCCGGTAACCAGGATGTGGAATTTTACTCAACCAAAGCAACGTTTATCGATTTGCCCGTGTTGGTCAAATACAAATCGAGCCGGTTGAACAACCAACGGCCGTACCTGATTGCCGGGCCTGCCTTGCGGTTGGATATTTCAAAATCGGGCAGTGAGGAGTTGGTACGTACAAAACGCGCCGGTTTTTATCTGGAAGGAGGCATTGGCCTAGATAGTTACCTGCGTTTCTTCCGCCTGTCAACCGAGCTAAAAGTCAGCCTTGGATTGGGCAATATCCTTGGCGATGCTCCTGACGAAACCCAGCGCGCCTACTATACACATGCCATCCAGCGGATGACATCGAATGTTTTTACCCTGAGTTTTCATTTCGAATAGCAACCGGAACCGGATTTTCATGAAGAAAGATTTCAACTTATCACTGACCCCTAAACAGGCGTCGGACGAACTGTATTACCGGCCACTGGTCGCTGCCAAGCTGGGTATAAATCCCGACGATATCACCGCCATTGTTGTTCGGCGCCGCTCCATTGACGCCCGCCAGCGACAGATTAAAATTAACCTGGGGGTGATGGTTTATGTGGGGGAAGAACCCGAAGTGGCTGCTGTGCAATATCAATACGGATCGGTTGAACATTGTCCGCCGGTTGGCATTGTGGGAGCAGGGCCGGCAGGTTTGTTTGCCGCTTTGCGTCTGATCGAACTTGGGTACAAGCCGGTGATTTTCGAGCGCGGGAAAAATGTCAGCGATCGCAAACGCGACATTGCCCTTATTCATCGCGAACATTTGGTTGATCCGGATTCCAACTATGGCTTTGGCGAAGGTGGTGCAGGAACTTTCTCTGATGGAAAATTATATACCCGCTCCAAAAAGCGCGGGAATGTGCAGAAGATACTGGAAGTCTTCGTGCAGTTTGGCGCCGATCCGCAAATTCTGATTGATGCCCACCCGCATATTGGCACCAACAAGTTGCCTGGCGTAATTACCCGGATGCGCGAGCAAATCCTGGCTTGCGGTGGCGAAATTCATTTCAACAGCCGGGTAACCGACCTCATTATTTGCGATGAAGAATGCAACGGGTTGGTGCTGGCTGATGGCAGTCGTTTTGAGTTTGTCGGCGTTTTGTTGGCTACCGGCCATTCTGCCCGCGATATTTATGAAATGCTTCACCGGAATGGTGTGAACCTGGAGGCCAAGTCGTTTGCGATGGGTGTTAGGGTAGAACATCCGCAGGCCTTGATCGACAGCATCCAATATCACCAGGATGTGCGCGGGCCGTATTTGCCGGCTGCCAGCTATTCGTTTGTGGAGCAGGTAAACGACCGCGGCGTATATTCGTTTTGCATGTGCCCGGGCGGTTTTATTGTTCCGGCAGCAACAGCGCCGGGTGAGCTGGTGGTGAATGGTATGTCGCCCGCTAAACGAAATTCACCGTTTGCCAATTCGGGGTTGGTGGTGGAAATTCACCCCGAAGATTTGCGCGAGTTCAAACATTTGGGCGTATTTGCCGGGCTGGAATTTCAAAAAAGCGTGGAGCGGCTTTGCTTTGAGCTGAACGGCCATACTCAGTTTGCCCCTGCTCAGCGGCTAACCGACTTTGTTACCGGACGTAAGTCTGCCGACCTTCCCGAGTCATCCTATACACCCGGGTTGATCCCTTCGGCCTTGCACGAGAAATTGCCCAAGCGTATTTCGTCGCGGCTGCGTGAGGCGGTTATACAAATCGACCGCAAAGCCCATGGATTTCACACCGAGCTGGCTGTGGCTGTTGGGGTGGAATCGCGCACCTCGTCGCCATTGCGTATTCCGCGCGATGAGGTATCTATGCAGCATATCCGCATTCGCGGATTGTATCCTTGCGGCGAGGGGGCTGGCTATGCCGGAGGTATTGCTTCGTCGGCGATGGATGGCGAACGCTGTGCCGAAGCGTTGGTGTGCAATGTGGAAGGATAGCGGCCTTAATCCATCATTCTTCTTCGGAATTCGGCACAACAGATGGCGGTGGCCGTTGCCACGTTAAGCGATTCGCTGCCCGTTTGGCCTCCGGGAAAAGCCGGAATGTGGACTTTATCGGTCACCATGCGGGCCACTTCTTCCGAAATTCCGTTGCCTTCGTTACCCATTACCAGAATCCCATTTTTGCTCAGCGGGTGTTTGTACAAGTTTTCACCTTCCAGAAAGGTGCCGAATATTTTTGTGCCCGAAGCTGCTGCCATTTTCAAGGTTTCAACCAAGTTCAGGTAATGAACTTCGACACGGAAAATGGCGCCCATGCTGGATTGGATGACTTTGGGATTGAAACAATCCACCGTATTTTCGGAGCAAAGGATGTGCCTGATCCCGAACCAGTCGGCCAGCCGGATGATGGTCCCCAAATTGCCGGGATCCTGGATGAAGTCGAGCGCCAGCGCCAAATCCTGTGTGGAATCTGTCAGGTTGAAATGCTGTTCCGGCATGTTTACCACAGCCAGCGCCTGTTGCGGTGTTTGCAGCAAGCTGGCTTTTTGCATTTCCTCAGGCGAAACTTCGATAACTTCAGTAGCCATTTGGGGGGAAATGTTATTCTCCGCAAGAAAACCGGACGTGGCGCAGAGTGTTTTTAGTTGCCTGCCGGCCTCAATGGCTTCCAGCACCATCTTATTTCCTTCAACAAGAAACACTTTTTCCTGTTCCCGGATTTTTTTACGGGCAAGCGATTGGATGAACCTTATTTTGTTTTTACTTAGCATGACTGGTTTGACTAAACATTTTGTAAAAATAAAAAGCCCGCTTGATTTGTTTGCTATCCAGAGTGTTTATTTTTGTGGAGCCGTACTTCTTAGGGGGCATTTCACGGCTGGTTACAGGATGCCCGGTATTGTTGACATTTATCGACGGTTTTGCGGGATAATGGAATGCCCGGAAGAATATGTTGAAGCGGCAAAATTTTTTCACAAACGATCAGTTTTTTGGTGAGATACTTTTTATGAAGGGAAATCTAAACATATCGTCCTACCGGCTACCGGTTCTGCTTGTGGCGTTGAGTCTGCTGGCGGCTTGTTCATCTACCCGCTATGTGCCGGAAGGGAAGTATCTGTTAAATGATGTGGACATTAAAGTCGATCACCGGTCCATCAACAAAGAAGAACTGAAAGGTCAGGTACGGCAAAAGGAGAACTTGAAGATTCTGGGGTTTTTCAAGTTTCATTTGGCTTTGTATAATCTGTCGTCGAAGAAGAAGGACAATAACTGGTTTAAGCGTATTGGCGAAGCACCGGTCCTATATCAGGATTTCCAAACCGTTCGATCCAAAGAACAATTGGGCATTTATTTGAAGAATAAAGGATTTTATGACGGCATAATTACCGATACGGTCATTCAGCATGCCCGGAAACCCAAGGTTAATCTGGTGTTTAATGTAAAAGCCGGTGAGCCTTACCGAATCAGAAAATATGAATATCAAATTGAAGATGAAAAACTGGTTCCATTGATCATGGCCGATACTGCCCGTCAGCTGGTGGGAATCAATGATATTTTTGATATTGACCGCCTGAATGAAGAACGCAATCGCTTGTCTGCCTTGCTGCGAAATCATGGCTATTACCGGTTTTCGACTGACTATATCAGCTGCCTGGCCGATAGCAGCTTAAATACAAAGCAGGTGGATTTGACCGTGGTGGTGGCCGATGCAGATCAGGCCGGACTGTCCGATTCGGTGGTTGCTCACAAGAAATACGTGGTCCGTAATTACCGCGTAAATCCGGATTATGTGCCGCCACAACTGGCAGAAGCAAATAATCGTGCGATGCCCGACACGATTTTTGAACCGCCTTACACCTTTATTTTTAGGGAGAAGCTGAAGTACAAACCGGAATTGTTCGAAAACCTGAACCGGATAAAAGACAGTACGGAATATTCTCTGCGAAACGTGGAAAAAACGTACCGGTCACTTAACCAGTTACAACAATTTAAAGTGGTGAACCTGAATTTTAACGTGGTTGACTCACTTGGTAATGATTCGATTGGTGTGCTGGACTGCAATTTCCAGTTGACGCCCTTGTCGCGCCAAGGCTTTTCGGTAGATGTGGAGGGAACTAACAGCTCGGGGAACCTGGGCATGGCCGGGAACCTGAACTACCAGCACCGGAACTTGTTACGCGGGGCCGAAATATTCAATGTTACACTGAAGGGCGCTATCGAACGCCAGCAGGCACTGGTGAGCGAGAGCCGACTTAATTTCAATACCCGGGAGTTTGGGCTGGAAGGGTCGCTGACCTTACCCAAGTTTTTCAGTCCGCTCGACGACCGGCGCTTGTTCAGCTTTCAGGTGCCACAGACGAGTTTTACGCTGGGGTATAATTATCAGCGACGGCCCGATTACACGCGTACCATCACCAACTTTCGGTTTGGGTACAACTGGAAAAGCAAGGCCTTCAGGACCCATTTCCTGAATTTGATCGATTTCAATTATGTGAATTTGTACGAGTTTAACCCGGAATTTATCAATTCAATTGAGGATTTGTACATCAAAAGCAGTTTCACCGATCACTTGATTATGGCGATGAACTACACGTTGGTTGACAACACACAGTCGGTAAGCCGGAAAGACAATTATCATTATTTCAAGTGGTCGTTTGAGGCGGCGGGAAATTTGTTGTCGGCCTATGCCAAACTCGTGGGAAAGCAGGAGGCCGTTGAGATGGATTCGATTACCAACCGGGAATCTCATTTTTACAAGATTTTTAATACTCGCTTTGCCCAATACCTGAAAACAGACCTTGAATACCGTTACGGTTATACCATAAACAAATACAACTCCATTGTTGGCCGTGCTTTTGCCGGGGTCGGGCTTCCATACGGCAACTTTGATGTGCTTCCGTTTGAAAAGAAATATTTTACCGGCGGTGCCAACGGAATCCGGGCCTGGCAGGTACGCACCCTGGGTCCCGGCAGCTACAAGGCTCCCGAAAATGTTTATCCAAACCAGTCGGGCGACATCAAGCTGGAAGCCAACCTGGAGTATCGTTACCGCTTGGTGGGGCGCGTGGAAGGCGCTTTTTTCCTGGATGCCGGGAATATCTGGGCCATCAATAACAAAGATAACCGGCCCGGGGCACTGTTTCAGTTTGATAATTTTTACAAGCAAGTAGCTATTGGGACCGGAACCGGCCTCCGCTTCGATTTTACCTACTTCATTTTCCGGCTCGATCTGGGAATGAAACTGCGCGATCCGGCTTTGCCCCAAGGGAAACGGTTCATTATCGGGAATTACCCGATCACGGGCGATCATTTGAACCTGTCGTTTGCTATTGGATATCCCTTTTGATTTTTCTCTTTCGCATTACAGGTTGATTTGTTTATTTATCGGACCAATGTGCTATTTTGTCCGGGAACCCGGTGTTTTATTCTGAAATTATTACTTTTATCCATCAGGTAATAATTATAATCGCATACACCAAAAATCACCCATATTATGGATCTGAAAATTCGAGAGATTGCCGATCGGCTAAGAGGTTTTCGTGATGCCTTAGACCTTTCGGAAGACAGTTGTGCCGCTGCTTGTGGCATAAGTGTTGAGCAGTACAACGATTACGAAGCCGGAAATACCGACATTCCGGTGAGTTTTTTGTATCGGTTTTCAACAACTTTTGATATTGAAATCACTGCGCTGCTTACTGGCGACATGCCGAGAATGGCTGGTTATTCGCTCACCCGCAAAGGAACCGGAGTGGTGGCCGAACGCCGCAAGGAATATAAATATCAGGCGTTGAACGAAAGTTTTATCCACAAAAAAGCCCAACCCTTTGTGGTAACTGTTTCTCCCGATTCGGAACCGAAACCAATTGCGGTTTATCAGCACCAGGGGCAGGAATTCAACTTGGTGCTGAAGGGGCGACTGATGGTTGTCCTGAATGGAAAGGAGTTGGTGATGGAAGAGGGTGATTCGCTTTGGTTTAATTCCGGATTGCCCCACGGGATGAAAGCCCTGGACGGACAAGAAGCCGAATTTTTAGCTATGATTTTTTAATTTGTTGATATGGTTTTTAGTGAAAAATATTTGAAAAAAAGCAGGTTTGAGAGCCTGTCTGATTTTAAGGAAAACCTGGAGTTTGTGGTTCCGGACAATTTTAACTTCGGTTATGATGTGGTGGATGAATACGCTCGCATGGAACCGAATAAATTAGCGCTGGTTTGGACAAACGACCAAGGTGAACACCGGGATTTTACCTTTGCTGATTTGAAAACATACAGCGACCAGACCGCTTCTTATTTTCAGTCGCTCGGAGTTGGCCGGGGCGACAAGGTGATGTTGATCTTAAAGCGTCGTTTTGAGTTTTGGTTTTCGATCATCGCCTTGCATAAAATCGGGGCTGTATGCATTCCGGCCACTCACTTGCTGATGAAAAAGGATATCGTTTTTCGGAACAATGCCGCCGGAATAAAAGCTATTGTGTCGGTGGGCGATGAAAATGTATTGCATCAGATTGATCAGGCGATGGTGGAGTCGCCCACCGTGGAGCAGAAAATCTCTGTCGGTCCGCAGATTCCAGACGGATGGAGTGATTTTTCTGCGGGGATTTCTTCGGCCCCAGCTTTTGTGAAACCTGCGAACGCTTCTGATAACAGAGATATTTCCCTGTTGTATTTTACTTCCGGGACTACAGGGAATCCTAAAATGGTAGCTCACGATTTTACTTATCCGATTGGGCATATTATCACGGCATCGTATTGGCAAAATGTGAAAGAAAATGGATTGCACCTCACGGTTGCCGATACGGGGTGGGGGAAAGCTGTTTGGGGTAAATTATATGGCCAGTGGTTGGCTGGTTGCGCCGTGTTTGTTTATGACCACGACAAATTCACTCCGGCTGATATGCTTGAAGTCATCAGCAAGTACAGGGTGACTTCTTTTTGTGCTCCGCCAACCGTTTACCGGTTTATGATTCGCGAAGATTTCTCAAGATACGATTTGTCATCGCTGAAATATTGCACCGTGGCTGGCGAACCGCTAAATGCAGAGGTTTACAACCGTTTTCTGAAATTGACCGGCATTTGCCTGAAAGAAGGCTTTGGCCAGACGGAAACGGTTGTCTCCATCGCTACGTTCCCCTGGATGGAAACAAAGCCGGGCTCCATGGGAGTTCCGAATCCCGCCTATGATGTGCAGTTGCTCCACCCCGAAGACCGCCTTTGCGAAGATGGAGAGATCGGGGAGATTGTGGTTTACACCGGCGCAGAATTACCGGTTGGACTGTTTGCAGAATATTACCGGGATCCGGCTCAAACTGCAGCCGTTTGGTATGATGGTTATTACCATACCGGTGACCTGGCCTGGCGAGATGAAGATGGCTATTTCTGGTTTGTTGGTCGGGTTGATGATGTCATTAAGAGTTCGGGTTATCGCATTGGCCCTTTCGAAGTGGAAAGCGCTTTGATGGAGCATCCGGCAGTGGTGGAGTGTGCCGTAACCGCTGTCCCGGATGAAATCCGTGGACAGGTTGTAAAAGCCAGCATTATTTTATCTCAGGAATACCGTCCCGGTTCTGATCATTTGGTAAAGGAAATTCAGGATCATGTCAAGCGCATTACTGCTCCGTATAAATACCCGCGTATTGTGGAGTTTGTGACGGAGTTACCCAAAACAATTTCCGGGAAAATAAGGCGTGTTGAAATCCGGGAAAAGCAATAATTTTTATCCTACGAAAAAAGGGTGTCCGACGGGGCACCCTTTTCTGTTTCATGAAAATTCTGATCTTATTTAAGCTGGACCAGCACAACTGATTTTGCTGGAATTTCAACAGTCAGTTTGCCATCTTTCGGTTTTTTAACGTCGAATGACTTTAAGGTGACTTTTTCTTCCTGACCAAAGTCGTTGTAATCATTCATGTTTTTGGCTGTCACAATTTGTCCGCTGGCCGAAGATACTTCCTGGCCGGTAAGGGTGATGTCAATGCTTTCGGCTTTATTCGGGTTGAGGTTGCACAATGTGATGGAAACCTGGCCGTCTTTGGTTGAAGCCGAAGCATGAACGGCAGGAACTGATTTACCATCCAATTCGTATTTCCCGGTTTTCAGGTTAGCAGGAATAAGGTTGGCATCCTGGTGTACGCTGTACATTTTGAACACATAATAGGTAGGGGTGAGTACCATTTGTTCCTCTTTTGTCAGGATGACAGATTGCAGCACGTTTACGGTTTGTGCGATGTTGGCCATTTTTACACGGTCTGCGTGGTTGTTGAACAGGTTCAGGTTGATACCGGCCACCAACGCATCGCGCAGGGTATTTTGCTGATAAAGGAAGCCGGGATTTGTTCCGGGCTCTACATTGAACCAGTTACCCCATTCGTCAACGATCAGGCCAATACGTTTCTCGGGATCGTATTTATCCATAATGGTGGAATGCCGTTCAATCAGCGTTTCCATTCTCAGGGTATTGTCCAATACCGAAATCCATCCTTTTTCGTCGAAATCAGTGGCGGAACCTTTGTCGTTCCAGCTGGTGGTGAAGGTATAATTGTGCAACGAAACTCCCTGTACCAGTTGACGGTGGCGGGTAGTTTTCTGCATCAGTACTTCCATCCAGTTGTAATCATCCACATTCGGGCCTCCGGCAATGCGGTACAAATCACCACGGCAATAGCCGGCAAACCGGTTATAAAGGTCGGCGTAATATTCGGGAGTCATATTGCCGCCGCAACCCCAGTTCTCATTGCCAATGCCCCAGTACTTCACGTTCCAGGGTTCTTCACGTCCGTTTTGTTTGCGCAGGTCGGTCATCGGACTGATGTTGGCAGAGGTAACATACTCGACCCACTCGGCAGCTTCGCGTACGGTTCCCGAGCCAACATTCAGGTTGATGTAAGGCTCGGCGTTGATCAGTTCGCAAAAGTCCAGAAATTCGTGTGTACCAAAGCTGTTGTCTTCGGTAACTCCGCCCCAGTGTACATTCACCATTGAAGGGCGTTTGTGTTTTGGGCCAATGCCGTCTTTCCAATTGTAGGTGTCGGCAAAACAGCCGCCCGGCCAGCGGAGCAGTGGAATATTCATGTCTTTCAACGCACCGATTACGTCTAGCCGAAATCCCCGGATGTTGGGAATGTCAGAATCTTCGCCTACATAAATTCCACCGTAAATACAATGCCCCAGGTGTTCTGCAAAATGACCGTAGATTTCACGGTTGATTTTTGTTTCTGCTTGATCAGTATGCAGGGTTAAGCTGCTTTGAGCCAGTGTGCTTAGGCTGATCAGAGATAAGAGAATGATTGAGTAGATGGTATTCTTCTTCATGATTTAGAAATTTGATGATGTCCAAAAATAATAAAAGTATATCGTACTCTTATGGAATGAGTTTTATAACATCTTTTTACTATTGGCCCCTGAGTCGTCTCGGCTTGGTTCAGTCGGTGTACATTTTACAAGGCTCATTTATCAGGGATACCAAGATAATTCTATTACTTGTCATCAATGAGGACAAACAGGTATCTTGTGAGGACATATCGATAAAACATAGTTTGACTGTCAGGAAGCAGGTCTGATTCAGTGGCTGTGATCATTTATCATTCTATTATTGACTATTTGGCTGCATGTTATGCCCAATAAAACGAGGCTGTTTTCAATCTTGAAAACAGCCTCATATAGTTTATATCCTAATAAATCTCCTTACAGGGGCTAATAATTTGGAGTTCCTCCTTCCGTTTGCTTCTCGGTAACAACTTTCACCAGACTGTTCAGATACACTTCGAGGTTGGTGTATTTGCCATCCAGCTTTTTTTGATTGCCATCCGAAGTATCCGCAGGGTTTAGGTTTTTGGCAGTTTCCCAAGTGTCGGGCATGCCGTCGAGGTCAGTATCTGTCGGGATGTCGCCGGTAGCCAGTGCCGGCCATCCGCCCACCGCCGATTGGGTATCAATCAATCCGTTGGTGCTTCCGTTTCCACCCTCCATGTAGGTTGGTATTCCTGATTCAGTTTCAGAAACAATTCGGCTGTCCACGGCGTCACGCGTCAAACCGGCGCCGGCATAAGCCAACACTTGAGCGAAGGCATTCGTTGCAGTATGTGTGGTAATTTCGGGTTCGTTCACTGGGGCAGTCAACTTTAAGTCATTGAGGGTTACTCCCGGAGCATAAGAAGAAAAGGAAGAATTATGCATGTTAACGCCCAGCCAATTGTCGGTAGTGTTGGCGCTGCTGGCGGTCAATACATTTCCGCTCACATAAAATTTACCATAGATTCCGGCAGGTTGAGCATTGCTTCCGCCATCGGCATACGGTTGAACGATTCGGCCTTTGTTGGAACTTGCCGGCCCGGCTTTGTAGTAGTTATTGATGAGGTTGTACGAACCACCTTCTGCCGCGTATGCCGTGTTACCTCCCCAATTGAAAAAAACATTATTGCGGAAGTCCACCATTTCTTCATCTGGTTTGTTCGAGTAGCGACTACCGCAGAAACGCGGGTTGCGACTATCGTGATGGGCTAGCAAGTTGTGGTGGAATGATGCTTTTTTACCGCCCCAAATACCACCGTAGCCGTGTGTCCCTTTGTCATGCACCGAATTTCGCAAGCTTTCCGAAAGAATGCACCATTGCATGGTAAAGTTTGCATTGTCGTAAAAAGAACTGCACTCGTCGGTGCTCCAGCTCATGCTGCAGTGGTCGATAATGATGTTGGACTGATTTCGGCCCCAAAAGGCGTCGTTTTCGGTTTTTGTTTCGTCGCCTAGCCGGAAGCGCAAAAAACGAATAATTACATTACTGGCATTCACTACGACCGAATGGTCGCGGATGCAAATACCTTCACCCGGGGCGCTTTGCCCGGCAATCGTGAGGTCGCCGTTCGAAATTGTCAGGTTCGATTTTAGTTTTATTTCGCCCGAAACTGCAAATACAATGGTACGGGCCCCGCTTTGGTTGATGGCATAACGAAGTGAACCGGCCGAATTATCATCCTGAAGTGTCGTTACATAATATACATGGCCACCCCGGCCTCCGGTTGTAAATTTCCCGTATCCTTCGGCACCTGGAAATGCAGCAAATGGAGTCGTATCTGCATTGTTGTCCGGAGTTACTTCTTCGGTAGGGGGCATTACCGGATTATCTTCTACATTATTTTTCGAACAAGAAAAAAGGCCCAATGCCGTAATCATCAACAAGAATAATCTCACTCTCATAACAATATTCATTTTTTCTTTTTAATGGATAGTGTGCAGTCTTGCACGGTAAAAGTATTATTATTTGGTTGTTCTCGATGGAAGACAATTGGAGTTATCTCTCTTTTTTTAAAGTATCCATGTTTGTTTAAATAAAACGGACTTCCAGATTAAAATGATTATAAATAAAAGCGAATATTTCAGGAATAGGATTTTTTGAAAAATAGGGATGATTGTTCTAAATCCGCGTTGGCAAAGATTTTTAGCAAATCCGGTATGAGTGAAATTTCATTTTGTGCTTCTATTCTCAGGTTTTGAACGATCTGTCTGTTTTTCTACCCCAGTCCAAAATCTTGATTTCTTTTTCCTGTTTGGCTATATTTGCCTGCCTTGCAAAGCTGCTGCCGTGTTTCGAAAGCCTTTGCAAGACCAATCAGCCCTAGTTCTTACATGCTTATTGTGTGATCATCCGGAAAAATACCGTCCTGTTTGGGCGTTGTTTACCGGTAGTAAGATCGTGCGGTAGTAAAGATTAACCAGGGATGATTGGCCAAACCAATCAATAGAACTGATAAATTTAAATACGATGAAAGCTTACAAAATTATCGTACTGGCCAAACAGGTTCCCGATACCCGGAACGTTGGCAAGGACGCGATGAAAGCCGATGGTACGATTAACCGTGCCGCTTTGCCGGCTATCTTTAATCCCGAGGATTTAAATGCGCTGGAGCAGGCACTGCGAATCAAGGAAAATTTTCCCGGAACAACAGTAACCATTCTCACCATGGGACCAGGCCGTGCCGCCGAAATCATTCGCGAAGCAATGTTCCGCGGTGCCGATGATGGCATTTTGCTGTCCGATCGTGCATTTGCCGGATCCGACACCCTGGCTACTTCTTATGCCATTTCACAGGCGCTAAAAAAGGTGAATGACGTTGATATTATCATTGCGGGCCGTCAGGCTATTGATGGCGATACGGCGCAAGTTGGTCCCCAGGTGGCCGAAAAATTGGGTCTCCCGCAAGTAACTTATGTGGAAGAAGTACAAAAAATTGAAGGTGGAAAGATTTTTCTGAAACGCCGCCTTGAACGGGGTGTGGAAGTAGTGAGTTGCCCACTGCCAATGGTGATGACTGTAAACGGATCGGCACCCGACTGCCGCGCCCGTAACGCCAAACTGTTGATGAAATACAAACATGCTAAAACGGTTTCCGAACTTCAGAGCTCCAACGAAGATTACCTGCACCTGTACAACGATCGTCCATACCTGAACATTCCGGAGTGGTCGGTAAACGACATTGAGGTGAACCTGGCAGAGCTGGGATTGAGCGGTTCGCCGACCAAAGTAAAAACTGTCGAGAACGTAGTCCTCCAGGCTAAAGAAGCAAAAGTGATTACTTCGGCTGACAGCGAAATTGACGAGTTGATGCGCGAACTGATTGAAAGCCATACCATTGGTTAACCCTCTAATTAAATCTGATTATGAACAGTGTTTTTGTATATTGCGAAATTGAAGAAGGTCAGGTAGCCGAAGTTAGTCAGGAGCTGATGACCAAAGGACGTGGTCTGGCCAACGAGTTGGGCTGTAAATTAGAGGCGGTTGCTATTGGCCACAACCTCGATGGAATTGAAAGTCATATCTTCCCTTACGGGGTTGATGTATTATATGTAGCCGATGATAAGCGGTTGTATCCGTTCACAACGCTTCCGCACACATCCATTATTGTAAAATTATTTGAAGAACAAAAGCCGCAGGTGGCTTTGATGGGTGCATCTTCCATTGGTCGTGACCTTGGTCCCCGGGTTTCGTCGGCTCTGCACAGCGGGTTGACTGCTGATTGCACCAGCCTGGTAATTGGTGATCACGAAGATAAGAAGCAGGGGAAGGTTTACGAGAATCTGCTTTACCAAATCCGTCCGGCTTTTGGCGGTAACATCATTGCCACCATTATCAACCCCGATTGCCGTCCCCAGATGGCAACTGTTCGTGAAGGGGTGATGAAAAAAGAAATTCTCGACCCAAAATATAAAGGGAAAGTGGTTAAGCTCGATGTTTCTAAATACGTAACTGATGCCGATTTCGCCGTGGAAATCATCGAACGGCATATGGAAAAAAGCAAAGTGAACATGAAAGCAGCGCCGATTGTGGTGGCTGGTGGTTACGGAATGGGTTCCAAGGAAAACTTTCAGTTGCTTTACGATTTGGCCGATGTGCTTGGCGGTGAAGTTGGGGCTTCGCGGGCAGCTGTTGATGCCGGCTATGCCGCTCACGAACGTCAGATCGGTCAAACCGGGGTAACCGTTCGTCCAAAGTTATATATTGCCTGTGGAATTTCAGGGCAGATCCAGCACCGTGCCGGTATGGAAGAATCTGCTCAGATCATTGCCATTAATACTGATCCGGAAGCTCCGATCAATGCCATTGCCGACTATGTCATCACCGGTGATGTGGCGGACATAATTCCGAAAATGATCAAGTATTATAAAAGGAATACCAAGTAATTATCTTTTAAAACTTTTTAGAAATGGCTAATTTTTATACCGATAATAAGGATCTGAAATTCCACCTCGATCATCCTCTGATGGAAAAAATCGTCCGTTTGAAGGAAAGGAATTTCTCGGAAAAAGGAAAATTTGATTTTGCACCAATGGACCACGAAGATGCCATGGACAACTTCGACAAGGTACTGGAAGTGGTTGGCGAAATATGTGGGGAAATTGTAGGTCCCAACGCCGAGTCTATTGATGCAGAGGGACCGAGTGTGGTTGACGGGCATGTTATTTATGCCCGTGGGACAGAGGAGAATATTCAAGCGCTGAATAAAGCCGGCTTGATGGGAATGTCATTACCCCGTAAATACGGCGGCCTGAATTTTCCGATCGTCCCTTATATTATGGCGGCTGATATTGTTTCGCGGGCCGATGCCGGATTTGTTAATATCTGGGGTTTGCAAGACTGTGCTGAAACCATCAATGAGTTTGCTTCTGAAGAACAAAAGGAAAAATACCTCACCCGCGTTTGCCAGGGCGATACCATGGCAATGGACCTGACCGAACCCGATGCCGGTTCAGACCTGCAGGCAGTTCAGCTGAAAGCTACCTTCGACGAAAAATCAGGTAAGTGGTTGTTGAATGGTGTAAAACGGTTCATTACAAACGGTGATGGCCACATTTCGCTGGTGCTGGCACGTTCCGAACCCGGCACAAAAGATGGTCGCGGCTTGTCCATGTTCATCTATGATAAAAATGATGGTGGCGTAACGGTACGGCGCATCGAACACAAAATGGGCATCATCGGTTCGCCAACATGCGAACTGGTATTTAAGGATGCTCCCGCTGAATTGGTGGGCGACCGCAAAATGGGCCTCATAAAATATGTGATGGCCCTGATGAATGGTGCTCGTTTAGGGATTGCAGCTCAATCGGTAGGTGTTGCCGAAGCGGCCTATCGCGAAGCCTTGGCCTATGCCAAAGAACGTACTCAATTTGGGAAAGCCATTATGCGTTTCCCCGCAGTTTACGAAATGCTGGCCACGATGAAGGCCAAGTTGGATGCCTCGCGTACTTTATTGTATGAAACAGCCCGCTTTGTTGATGTATATAAAACCTACATGCATATTGCCGAGGAGCGTAAATTGGAGAAAGACGAACGCGATGAAATGAAGAAATACCAAAAGCTGGCCGATTTTTATACACCTTTGGTCAAAGGAATGTCTTCCGAGTTCTGCAACCAGCTGGCTTACGATGCGGTCCAAATTCATGGCGGTTCTGGTTTTATGAAAGATTATCCGGTTGAACGGATCTATCGTGATGCCCGTATTACATCCATTTACGAAGGAACCACCCAATTACAGGTTGTTGCAGCCATTCGCGGCGTAACTACCGGTGCTTACCTGGATCAAATCCGCGTTTATGAAGCTGAAAAAGTTTCGCCCGAGCTGGAGCACCTGCGCCGCGCGTTGATTATTCTAACTGATGATTATGAACATGCCGTTAACAAGGTATTGGCAGTTGAAGATAACGAGTTCGTTGATTTCCACGCCCGCCGGATGGTTGAAATGGCCGGATATATTATTATGAGCTACCTGTTGGTGCTGGATAGTAACCGGGAACCGTCCTTCCTGAAGTCGGCAAAAAACTTTCTTCGCATGGCAAAAGCACAGGTAAAAGCTCACGCTGAATTTATTCGCACCTCAGATTTGAGCGATTTGGGCACCTATAAATACGAAATGGAATAACATTCCTCGGTACATAAAACAACGGCAGGCCACCCGATTTTAAGGTGGCCTGTTTTTGTTTCCAGGAAATGGTAAAATTTAAATAGGAAAAGTTTTCTCTTTAATGTATTGATGGTCAGTGTGTATGTGTTTTGTAGCAAAAATAGATTAGAAAAATGTTGCAAAATATGTTGCAGAACAAAAAAAGCTCTCTATATTTGCAGCCGCTTTGAGAGCCACCCGGGTTAGGCCGGGAGATCTGGAAGCAGCGTTCTGTAAGGGTTTTGGGTGATTTTGGCAATGGAAAAAACTTTTAAAGAGTGTTTGGAAGTTACAAATAAAGTCCTTTACTTTGCAGCCGCAAAAAACAAGAGTTCACTGAAAAAATGGAGGGTTGGTTTTGAAACCTGAAGG
>NZ_JAPAAF010000099.1 GCF_025907915.1 Gaoshiqia sediminis | reverse complement strand
GTTGTTTGGCTACTATGTAAAGTTTATTTGTATTTTTAAACTTTTTCAACAGCTTACAACAAGTGTGCGCGCTGCTTATGCAGGGCGCACACAAATTGTAAATTGCATTGCGGGGTTCGTGGTGTGTCGTTCGCTGGATTCTCGCAACATCGTTCAGTCCATTCGGACAGGAACGAGCTCCGAAATCCGCAACGACAACTTACAAGTGACCGTTATAGGGCAATTTAAAAACCAAGAATATGAAAAAAACTATATTATTACTAACATTGATAATTGGAGTTGTAAACTTCAATTTTGCTCAAACAAAAAATAAAATTTCAGTTAAAGGAATTGCAAGAATTAAAGAAAAACCTGAATTAATTGTAGTTTCAATAAACCTTTTTGTGAGAACGCAAGACTATAATACCTGTTTTCAAGAAGCGCTATCAGCTCTTAATGAACTTAAAAGTGAATTTGAGAAAAATGGTATTGAAAAGAGTCAGCTTAAGTCAAATGAAATAATTGTTAGCGAACTCTACGACTGGGAAGGATTTCAAAAAAAGAGTAATGGTTTTTTTTCAAGAATTGAATTAGAAATAAAACAAACTTTTTCTCCAGAATCTTCAAAAAAATTGCTCAATAGTTTAAATGCAAAAGGATTAAATCTAAGCTATTCAATAAAATTCGATTTTTCAGAGACACAAAAAGAAAAAATTAGAGAACTTGCTATTGAAAAAGCAATAGAAGATGCAAAAGTAAAAGCTGCAATTATTTCCAAGTCTGCCAATTTAAAATTAACTGGAATATCAAATATCCGATATAATGACAGCAATGAGAATTTTGGTTATCTAAACATAGAAGACGACGAGTTGGAAGTAGTTGAACAATCTATTCCAATCACTCAACAAGATTCTCAGTTTGGAGAAATAGACTTGAATCCAAAGGAAAAAAGCATTTCAAAATTTATATTGATTGAATGGGATTACGTAGAAAAAGAATAAAATCGCCCTATAATCGAGTAGACTGCCCCGCCAGTGAACACTGACGGGGAGAGCCTCTCACACCACTGTACGTACGGATCTCGTATACAGCGGTTCATTAAGATGTGGGGCAATTTTCTCGTAATACGGGAGCAACGCCTGATAACCTCTCTTCCGTAATCGTTCCCGGGTAA
>NZ_JAPAAF010000098.1 GCF_025907915.1 Gaoshiqia sediminis | reverse complement strand
TTACCTTTCCGGTGCGCCTTCTAAACAATGCGCCTTCCTATCCCCGGGTTCCGTTGCACTCCACCCGGGGCTACCCATATTACGCCCCGCTGGGGTGTTTCTTCGCGCCTTCTTGGCGTTCTCTGCGTTAAAAAATTGATTCTTGATGAATAAGAAATTGGACGCAGACGTTTTGATTGATGATTGATTATTGTTGATTGATGAATGACGGCGGCGACTGGCTACTCGTGTCTCGCTACTCGTGTCTCGCTACTCGTGTCTCACTACTCACTACTCCTGCCGGGTGGCACCATGCCAAAAGCCCCTTTAGGGGTTTGGGGTAAATGCCTTTTGGCGCCTTCTTGGCGTTCTCTGCGTTAAAAATCTTCTTTGTGTGGCAAACGACTACCAACGGGCCGGTACTAGTAATGCGAATAGCAGGAAATGATCACAATGGATGAGTCGGTAACTTTATAGATCAGGCGATGCTCCAGATCGATCCGGCGACTCCAGTATCCTTTAAATTGGTGTTTCAATGCTTCAGGTTTACCAAGTCCATTGAAGGGGTCTCTTAATATAGCCTTTATCAAATCACCAATTCTCAGGGCTATCCTTCGATCCGTTTTTACCCATTCCTGGTACTCTTTAAAGGCGTCCGGCACAAACTCAATCGTCTTCATAAAAGCTCATTGTCTTTCAATGAAATGACCTGTTTTTTTGTTTCATATTCAGCAATACGGTCTTGTAAGACTTGCGAAAACGCCGGATTACTCAAAATATATTCGGTTTCATCTGCTGGCTGAATCGTAATTTCCACTGTTTTATGGGGAAATAGTTTTTTGATCCCTTCTATGAATTCCGGAGTCAATGAATCTGTATTAATTTTTATGGTTGTTTCCATGGCTGCTTTTTGTTCGAAGTTACGAAATATCCATCAAAATGGAAGGCGGACGTTTGGAATGATGATTGATGATTAAAGAAATGGGACGCAGACGTTTTGATTGATGATTGATGAATGATGATTGATGAATGACGGCAGCGTGGGCGCGTTGTCGTGTCGGGCAGCGCAACCTGTCAGCGTGCGTAGCTCCTGACAGCGTTAAAAAGAATTAGACGCGGATGACGCTGATGTAATATGATGTTTATGAATTATGTTTTTCGCTTTGCACTGGCTTGTTCTTTCACCGATTCACGCGGATTGGGCCCTGCGGGC
>NZ_JAPAAF010000097.1 GCF_025907915.1 Gaoshiqia sediminis | reverse complement strand
CATTAGTGTTCGAAACCTAACTCGAATTATAAAACGTCCTGATTAACTGAGGGTTTCCCCCGCAAAGAATAACAATATCTTCAATAAGTAAGGCCTCAAGTTGATTGGCTAACTTAATTTTAGGGATTTTATAGCCCTTGTAATTATTAACATTTTTAAATACAGTCAATAAGATTGAGCTAATCAATGTCAGATACAGGACATTACGTATTCCGTCCTCATCGCGTGACAGTAGGTGGCTAAAGTTGAGTTGTTGCTTTATAAACTTGAAAAAGACCTCTATCTGCCAGCGTTCCTTGTAGATATGAGCTACTTCGTAGGCCTGCAAGTCTTTAATGTTAGTTAGAAAGAGTAACGGACTACCTTCCTTTTCGCTGATTATTAGCCTATAAAAACTTTTTGTGGGTTTGTTCTTTTTATCAAATAATTGTACTACGTAATCATGCTTAATGGCCAAACTTGAAAGGTCATTATTAGTTGGGACTGTTAACTCCTCCAGTATTTTATATCGGATATTGGGATTTACTCTTGTTACAAATTGATATTCCGCGAAGCATAGTTGCTCCAATACTTTTCGCGATTGAAGCCCACGGTCAAATACGATAATATCATCGTCCTTATTCGTATAATCCATGATTGCTTCTCCAAGTGCAATATCCTCTGATAGATGGTGTTGGTCATTAAAAATAGCAGCATAGACAGGGATCTTTCGGAAACCCATTGTGAACTTCACGTATCGCTTATCCCCCTTTTTGTTGATCTTCATACCATTCTTGAGTAATTTGGAAGACGCAGCAACCAAGGTCGAGTCAAACGAAACGATATTAGATGAGGGCTGGAGATGCGCTTCAAACTTTTGTAAGCATTCTTTGAATATCGCCTCAAAAAAAGAAGGATTAATGCTTATTAGCCTGTCCCGTATAGAGTTATATTTAACTCCCTGTTTTACAGAGCTAGCCACCTTCGCGAAAGAAATTGAATGGTAAATCTCTTCAATAACCCTGTAACTTGTTTCTCTTGTTGTAAGAAAACTATACAATAGCAGTTTGAACATAGAAACTCCATCCAGTTTCTTCACTTGGAAATCAACATTATATTCCAAACTGAGCTTTTGTAAAAGCTCAACAGGAAGATAATTAATGATTTGCCTTGCATTCACAAATCAAATATAAGCCATGGCTACACTGGATTAATGCTGAATATTAGTATTTTACAAACAACCACGTGTTGACAAAATCATGTTTCGAACACTAATGATT
>NZ_JAPAAF010000096.1 GCF_025907915.1 Gaoshiqia sediminis | reverse complement strand
TTGTTGTTTGGGTGCTATGTAAAGTTTATTTGTATTTTTAAACTTTTTCAACAGCTTACAACAAGTGTGTGCGCTGCTTATGCAGGGCACACACATCGTGTATAGTGCATTTGGCGGATAGTACTAATTTGAAGGGTCTTGCATCTAATAAACATTGTAACGGTTTGACAGGTTTGTGCTTCGAATCGCCAAACGACACCATACACGTAACCGTTGGCGTGCATTGAGAAAATGACCATAGTAACATTGATAAATACCGAAAATCATATAACAACCATTAACAAACTGAAAAAGTGGGCTAACAGAATAAAAACAGACTTGAAAGCTCTGCGAATTGCTTTAACCGATAATTTAGTTCCTTGGTACGTTCAAGCACTTATTATTTTGACAGTTGGATACGCATTTAGTCCAATAGATTTGATTCCTGATTTCATACCAATTCTTGGCTTACTTGACGACATTGTCATTGTTCCACTTTTGATTTACGTAACCATAAAACTTATTTCAACCGAAGTAATGCAATATTGCCGACTACAAGCCGAAACAAGAGAATTTAAAAAGAAGAAAAATTGGATTGTGGGAAGTATCATAATTCTACTTTGGGTAATACTCGTAGTTTGGATTTTTAAAATGTTTATAACATCAAGCAAATGGTGACAGAACTCATAATCTTATTTATCATTAGTTATATCGCTGCTTCTATTTCAGGAGCAGCGGGTTTTGGCGGTGCATTAATTCTATTACCGTTTGTCGTAAATATTGTTGGAGTAAAAGCAGCAGTGCCAATCTTGACAATAGCCTCAATATTTGGAAATACTTCCCGAGTTTGGTTTGGTAGATTTGAATTAAAATGGAAACCGATTATCTACTTCCTTTTAACCGCTATTCCTTTGACTATTCTTGGCAGTTATTTGTTTACAGACATAAACAGCAAAATTGTAAAAATTTGTATTGGTATAGTTTTGATTTTATTGGTGGGATATCGTAGACTGAAAATCAAAAAAATAGTTCTCGGAGAGAAAGGAATGTTAGTCGGTGGCGGACTGACGGGATTTTTATCGGGACTTATTGGAAGTGCCGGACCAATTGGAGCTGCCTTCTTTCTTGGACTAAACTTGACAGCAACAGCTTATGTCGCAAGTGAAGCATTTGCAGCGTTAGCTATGCACTTGACCAAAACTGTAGTTTATAGTAAATATTCGCTAATTGGAATTGAAGAACTTTATTACGGACTTTTTATTGGAGCAGCAATGGTTTTGGGCAGTTGGACGGGCAGAAAAATTATCGAGAAAATAAGCCGAGATAAATTTATTATACTTGTAGAGATACTATTGATTATTACAGGAATACAGATGATTTGGACAGCGTAAAAAAAAAACAACGACACGCCAATCGAGTAGACTGCCCCGCCAGTGAACACTGACGGGGAGAGCCTCTCACACCACTGTACGTACGGGTCTCGTATACAGCGGTTCATTAAGA
>NZ_JAPAAF010000095.1 GCF_025907915.1 Gaoshiqia sediminis | reverse complement strand
CGATATGCACATAATAAAAATCAGCTTAAAAGTGTTCAATCAATTAACATATAACAATGAATCCAGTTGGGTTAGCTCCTTTTCCGTAATTCCTTTATTCATTCGGATATACCGGTACTTCCAGTCATTCCCCCTCATCCGGCTGATTTTCTCTGACTGACAGATGTTTATCGGGATTGATCCAACCAGAAAAAAGGTCAACAGAATAAAGCTCTGGATAGTTGTCCTTCGCGTTGTTTTCAATCTGTATTGTTGATGCTGGATCTCCCGGTGTTCTTCCAGCTTCAAGCTGAAACGGGTTTCCAGGTCTTTCATGTCGGCTCTTACCGAACCTGTTTCCCGTTGGATGGCTTCCAAGTGGCCGGCTATCTGCCGAAGAATGCGTTCTGCCGACTGACGGTCTTGCTGCCGTTGTTTTTCTTTGTCTTCTTTTGACGGGTCGTTTATTTCTGTCCGGGAATCAATCTTATCTTCCATCGCTTGGAGCTTGGATTTCAATTCCTCAAACATTTCATGGATTACGGCATTGGTAGTCATCGTTACTGTTTATTTCTGTTTATACTGTTTCCTCGGGCCTGCTTATATTCTTCTTCCCTTACGGCGCTTTGGCCGATTGGTCGGAAGTCTCCGCTCCTGCTGTCTCTCCCGTTCATTTTGTCTTTCAACAGCCCGGACCAGGCTTCCCAGGTAGTTGCCCAAAACCGGGCTTTCCTTCCGCTCAGACAGGCACCGGTTATCTTGCGTTGGTGTCAGTTTTTCCCTGTTCCGTTCCAGCTGTTCCGTAATTTTTGAGAAACTGAACCGGCGGTCAACCTTTGAGCCGCTGAAGCTGTAGCCGTTTTTGCCGAATATCACTCCCTGCACTTCGGCAGTTTTCCCCTTCAGCTTAAACTCAACGGTAATTTCTTCCTGTTTCAGTCGTTCAATCACATCATCCCAACTTTTACAATCCGGAAGGGCTGTTTTCAGCGTCCCGTATATGCAGTACCTGGTTTTGTCTGGTTCGCGAAGCCGGTGGGTCTTTACCTGCTCTTTTCCGGCGGCGAAGTACAAATGGAACCGGCGGGTCAGGTCTTTGCAGATCTTCTCGCTCCGGTAGCGGTCATTCCTGTCCGAGATGGTTTTACCGTCGTTGTCAACCCGGTTGAATACCAGGTGAACATGCGGGTGTTCTTTGTCGTAGTGCCGGACCAACAGGTATTGGGTGTTTTCGATTCCCATCCCTTTCATATAGGCCCCGGCGATTTGAACCATGATTTTCCCGTTCAGCTTTTCTTTGTCTTTCGGCGAAAAGTCGAGGGAAATGTGCCCGACCGGTTTTTGGATGTGCTGGTTCAGCTGTGTTTGAAGCCGGAAGCTTTCGATGATGCTTTGCCCGCTTTTGGTTCTCAGTCCCTGGCTGTCCAGAAGTTCTGCCTGCTTTTCCGGGTCAAGGACGTAATTGACCACCCCGCTGAAGCTTCTTCCTTTTACGATCTTAGCCATCATGGCGGATTTGATCTAACAGGTGATC
>NZ_JAPAAF010000094.1 GCF_025907915.1 Gaoshiqia sediminis | reverse complement strand
CTACCCATATTACGCCCCGCTGGGGCTTTTAAATCGGCACCATGCCAAAAGCCCCTTTAGAGCTTGTCCGGCTTTTGACGGAGGTTTGGGGTAAACGAATGGCGGCCAGCGCGTTCGCATTGTCGTGTCGGGCGGCGCACCCTTTTGGTCCGTCAAAGGCCGGACGGAAGGGTTAAACGCAAAGAACCAGGACGCAGATGACGCAGATTTATTTTGATTGTTTATGATTTAAGACTGGCGGCTGGTTACTGGCTACTCGCTACTCGTGTCTCGCTACTCGCTACTGTTTTCGCATTGTGCGGGACGTAGGGGGCGCTTCTTTTCTACAAATGTGTAACCCCTCCGGGGTATTTCTTGGCGTCTTCGCGTACACATTTGCCGAAAATTATTTCTCAACAAAACAGGTTTTAGTTAATTATCTAAGCCCCTGGTTTACAGCAATTATTTGGGTTTATTTATTTAGTAACCGTTATGCTGAACAGCCAGTATTTACTTGGCATCCAGCCATTTTTGGTGACTTTATAAAAATTTTGTCTATCATTTAATTTTCAAATCTGCAATACCATCTTGTCTGTTTTCTCAACAAGTTGTCACCAAATCAAGCAGTTAAATGTTCAAAACTTATGTATCAATAGCTTCATTTATACAAAACTTAATCCTTAATTTTGGGTTGATGGATGTCCAATGTCGGACTCCTGTAAATTTAATCATATGATTACAGTAAAGGGGGTTCCCAGGAGGAACCCAATGGAGCCAGAGGCGGCTCCGAAGTTTTATGCCTCGGCAGTGCATGCTGCCAAAGTGGATTTGGATGGCTTGGCCACCGCAGTTTCTGAACGTTGTTCGCTGCGTCGTGCCGACGTACATGGCGTGCTGGTGGCCCTGATGGACCTGATCCCCAACGAATTGCTGAATGGCAAGATTATTTCGCTGGGCGACCTGGGCAGCTTTTACGTGAGCGTAAAAAGCGACGGGACCGAAATGGTGGAGGATTTGCTCCCCTCGTTGGTGAAGGGTCATAAGATCCAGTACCGGCCAACAAAAGAGCTTAAGAAAAAACTGAGAATGCTTGACGTGTCGATCTCCGGTTAATTCTTAAGCCCATTCCGCGGGATAGCCCTGCCTGGTGTTCCAGCACCTCGCGGGGCTTCCTTTTTTTTTGTACTGTACTGACGGAACGAAAATACGCTTTAGCGCAATCATAAACTATGTTTTTTAGCTGGTTTTCGTAATTCTTTACGATTATTTTAGTTTCCATTTTCATCTTTCAGCCTGAAATCTCCCCCCCACGTACCCCCTTCAAAAAAACTTAAGGAAGTAACGAAAATTACTTAAGGACATGATGAACGTTACTTAAGGACATGACGATCGTTACTTAAGGAAGTAATTTTTTTATGTAAGGACATTTTGATTGATGATTGATTATTGATGAATGGCGGCAGCGTTTTCGCGTTGTCGTGTCGGGCAGCGCAACCTTTTGGGGTTGGAATCCCCGGAAGGGTTAAACGCTATTTAAAATCGTATTCTTGTGCGGCGCATGATTCGCCAGCATTTCAAATTTACCTTTCCGGTGCGCCTTCTAAACAATGCGCCTTCCTATCCCCGGGTTCCGTTGCACTCCACCCGGGGCTACCCATATTACGCCCCGCTG
>NZ_JAPAAF010000093.1 GCF_025907915.1 Gaoshiqia sediminis | reverse complement strand
AGATTCTGGTTTTTGTGAGCTTGCAAATTGTTAGCCATTCCTCATTTTACCCCTCCAAACCTCCCCTAAAGGTGAGGCTTAAAGTCCCCTTTAGGCTGTATGTTTTTAAAAGCATAAGCCTCCTAAGTTTTGTAAATTAGTTTTTTGAATTGAAAGAAAAACTTAAAACAAGGAAGCTTATGCAAACGAAAGGTAAGACAATTAATTTTCAAGGACAAAATATCTATATGGGTATTGATGTCCATTTAAAAAACTGGAAAGTGACCGTGATGATAGAAAATGTGGTCCATAAGACTTTTTCGCAAGACCCTCAAGCCGGGGTTCTGGCAAACTATCTGCGAAAGAATTTCCCGGGAGGCAATTATTATTCGGCCTACGAAGCCGGTTTTTGTGGTTTCAGTGTTCACCGGGAATTGGAAAAACATGGCATCCGAAACATTGTTGTCAACCCTGCGGACATTCCTACCACGGACAAGGAAAAGAAACAGAAAGAAGATAAGCGGGACAGCCACAAAATAGCAAAATCGCTTAAGAATGGTGAACTCGAAGGTATTTATGTTCCCAGCAGGGGCATCGAAGAATTAAGGGGATTGGTCCGTTACCGTAAAACACTGGTAAAAGAAATTGGAAGGCACAAAACCCGTCTAAAATCCTACCTTCACTGTAACGGGATCATGATTCCCCCTGAGCTGGATTCAGCTTCCCGTTACTGGTCCGGCAGGGTTTACCCTGTGGCTAAAAACAATAAAAATGACTACTCTTTATGGGGATATTGTACTCCAGGAAACACTCGATACGACAGAATTTTTACGGGGTAAATTATTGAAAGTGACCCGGCATTTAAGAATGCTAAACAAAGACAGCGAATACTCCGGAAAACTGAAATTATATCAAAGTATCCCCGGGGTTGGATTAATTATGGCTGTTACACTCCTTACGGAACTGGAAGAGATCAGACGGTTTAAGAAGCTGGACCAACTTTGTTCCTATGTTGGTCTGGTACCAAGGACAGATTCTTCGGGCGAGAAAGACAAAACAGGCCCTATTACTCCCCGATCAAACAAGCCCTTGCGAAGTTGTATCGTCGAATCTGCCTGGATCGCATCCCGTACAGACCCCTCATTGATTCTTAGTTTTAACCAATTATGCCGAAGAATGAAACCAACTGAGGCTATCATACGGATTGCAAAAAAATTACTAAACAGGATCAGATATGTTATTAATAACGAAACAGCATATGTGCAAGCAGTGGTATAATTTAAAATCCGGGAATAAAAACATCTGGAAGATAAAGAGACTGTTATGAATCCTTTGCGGCCCTTTGGGTGTCCGTTTCCTTTAGGCTACAGCTCTTATCTATAATAAATTGAACACAGAAATGCGGCTTGCCAATAAAACAAGACCGTTGATAGAAGGATGTTTTTATAGACCGGATTTTTGAAAAGCCAGGAAAAGTAACCGATGGTGACGTTTTAAACCGAAGGTTTCTTAAAGTTATACTGGGTATCGAACCCAGTATAACTTTGCCAGGAAAAGAAAACCTTCAGGCTCAGTATTGCCCGAAGGTTTAAAAAAGAAAAACGTAAGTCCTTCTAATACAAAAAAAACTGAATCTAAAATTTGGATTACAACATAGAAGGGGATTTAGGGGTCAGGAACTTGGGCTGGACTTACAATATGATAGTTCTGAAAAAACTCATAGGACTTTTTGGACAGCCTCTTACACGCCGGA
>NZ_JAPAAF010000092.1 GCF_025907915.1 Gaoshiqia sediminis | reverse complement strand
TCTCGTATACAGCGGTTCATTAAGATGTGGGGCAATTTTCTCGTAATACGGGAGCAACGCCTGATAACCTCTCTTCCGTAATCGTTCCCGGGTAATGGTCGTACCCAAAATCGGGCTTTGGGCAATTGCCCATCCCCCCATTCGGGAGCGGCTCCATTGGTAGGCTTGTTCGGGTGGAACGCCCAACCGGATCAGGTTCTTTCGTTTCCGTTCCGGTTTCTTCCAATGGTGCCAAATGCAGTACCTCAGCCGGTTACGCAACCATCCATCCAATTCCTTTAGTTTGACCTGAATACTTGCCATACGGAAGTAATTGAGCCAACCCTGGGAAACTTCTTTGAGCTTTTGAGTGCGCTCGTCGAAGCTCATGGGCGTGGTTTTGCGGGTGATGGTTTTCAGCTTTTCTTTGAGCGATTTCCAACTCTTTTCGCTTGCGACCAGTTGGTACTGCCCCTTCTCTCCTTTTCGGTAGGTGGGCACGAACCCGTAGCCCAAAACCTTGAAGTTGACCGGACGGCGGATGCCGCTCTTTTCGCGGTTGATCGGTAGTTTTAGCTTGTCGCGCAGGAACCGGAACGTGTCGTTTCCGACTTTCCGGGCGGCCTGTTTTGTCTTCAGATAAATACTAAAGTCGTCGGCATAGCGCACAAAGCGCAGGTTCTGCCTTTTCAGCTCCTTGTCCAGTTCATGCAGCATGATATTGGACAGCAGCGGGCTGAGCGGGCTTCCCTGTGGTACGCCTTTACGGCGCTTAACCAAGTTGCCGTTGATTTGAATCGGCGCTCTCAGCCATTTGCGGATCAGCCGTAGCGTGAGCGGGCATTTGACCTTCTTGTAGATCAATTGCAGTAAAATACAGTGGTCCACTTCATCGAAGAAGCTTTTCAGGTCGATATCAACAATGTGCTGATAGCCCGAATTGATGTGCCCCTGTGCTTTTAACACGGCCTGCTGTGCATTCCGGTTTGGCCGAAAACCGTAGCTTTGATCTTCGAACTCCAGCTCGAATTTGATGGCTAAAACCTGACCAACGGCTTGTTGAAGCATCCGGTCGGTTACGGTAGGGACACCCAGTAGCCGGGTCTTCCCGTTGCTTTTGGGGATTTCCACCCCTCGAATGGCTTGTGGTTGGTACTTCCCTTGCCGGATATCGGATTCTATCTGCTCCCTGTTATGGGTCAGGTGGCCGTATAGTTCCTTCACCGGCATACCATCAACGCCTGCCGAACCTTTGTTCGACACCACCTGACGGTAAGCCCGCATCATATTCCTCCGGTTGAGTACCTGTTCAATCATTCCCGTTTTCGTTTTATTCGGTTGCCCTGTTCCGCTTAAAACAGGGCTGGCATTGCCTCCCTGCCGAATTTGGAACATCTTAATGTTCGGCCCTTCACGACCCTGTGAGCCCTCCACGGTTTCTGTCCGTGGCTCGTTACCGGCAGCTACTATGGCCTCTGCTGACTTCTCACTCCGGCCAACACGTGGTTAGTGAGATCTCCCCTGGTAAAAGCTTTTCCCTTCCTCCAATGCCTGCCTGATCTACTATAAAACGATTTGGGTGTTCACCGGACGTTACAATGATGTGCTTGCTTATCCTCGTTTAATAGCCTCATATCAGGTTTCTGTTCGTCAGTACCGGATTTTGCCGTTTGACTTCCTTCAGTGCATACCTCACGGTAAACCACCTTGTCACTTGCTAATACTTCCGGGCGTTACCCCGGCGTATAAGGGACTTCCCGTCCG
>NZ_JAPAAF010000091.1 GCF_025907915.1 Gaoshiqia sediminis | reverse complement strand
TTTGAAATTAATCTATCCGAATTAAATCTGCTCGAAGAAGTCGTTCCCTTTATCATCCACAATGATGAAGGCAGGGAAATTCTCTACACGAATCTCCTGTTTTCCGCACTTTTTTGCAACACCCATCTAACTCACTGTAAATCAATACATGTTTTGTAAATTTGGGTGTTGCAAAAATTTAAGTATGTTTGTCAGAAAGCTAAAGAATTGCTCTGGAAGCCTTTCTATACAAGTGGTTCAGAAGGTCAGGGGCAAATATAAAGTAGTAAAAACGGTAGGGTGCGCCACAACGCAGCGCAAAACTGAAGAACTTGTCAATTTGGCCAAACAGGAGATCGAAAAATTATCCCAACAGTCCAGCCTGTTTGAAAGTGAAGCAGATGCTACAGTAGATAAAGTATTTGCGTGCTTGCAAAATGCCAGTATTCGAACACTTGGCCCGGAAATCATTTTCGGCAGGATCTACGATTACATCGGGTTCAGCATTATCAATGAACCGATGTTTCGTCACCTGGTTATTGCCCGCATAGCTTTCCCTCTGAGTAAATTGAAAACTGTAGAGTATTTGTATCGGTATCAAGGCAAGAGCCTGGATGTCGATGCGGTTTATCGTTTTTTAGACAAGCTGAACAGCAAGTTGAAGCTCCGGGTCGAGGAGATTGCCTTTGCGCATACAAAGAAGGTTTTGAATGGAATTATCAGCGTCGTTTTTTACGACATGACTACCCTGTATTTTGAGGCAAGTGACCAGGACGATCTTCGCAAAACCGGCTTTAGCAAAGACGGCAAACATCAATGTCCGCAAATTTACATTGGCCTGCTTGTTGGTCTGGGAGGATATGCCATTGGCTACGACATTTTTGAAGGGAATGCCTATGAAGGGCATACATTAATCCCTTTCCTTGAAACCATGAGCAAAAAATTCAATCTGGATAAACCCGTTGTTATTGCCGACTCCGGATTGCTGTCAGCAAGCAACATCGCCGCGCTGGAAAGCAATGGCTACGAGTACATCCTCGGTGCCCGAATTAAGAACGAAAACAAGACGTTAAAAACACAAATTCTGACTGCTGAACTATCGGATGGAATGACACGTAGTTTTTCTAAAGGCCCCACACAACGGCTTATCGTTAACCGTTCAAACGTCCGGGCCAGAAAAGATGCCTACAACCGGGCTCGTGGTCTTAAAAGGCTTGAAGAAAAGGTAAAAAGAGGTCGTCTGACCAAAGCCAATATTAACAACCGTGGTTACAACAAATGCCTTAAACTTGAAGGCGATGTAACAGTAAACATCGATTATGAGAAATATAATCAAGATGTTCTCTGGGACGGGCTTAAAGGTTACGTCACAAACACCATGCTTACCGATACCCAGGTCATCGAAAATTATGGCAACCTATGGCATATTGAGCGGGCTTTCCGTATGTCAAAAACGGATCTCAGAATCAGACCGATCTATCATCGCTTGAGACACCGAATCGAGGCGCATATCTGTATTTCTTTCACTGCCTACTGCATTTACAAAGAGTTGGAAAGAGTCTTGAAACTTGAAAAGTCAACACTGTCATTAAAGAAAGCAGCTGAATTAACGCATAATATGTACCAAGTAACTTACACCCTGCCGGACTCAAAACACACCAAATCCAGATTGCTGCAAATGGATGAAGAACAGGCAGAACTATATAAAATCATCAGCAAAAATTTTTAGGGTGTTGCAACGCTGAAAACAGGAAGGGCATTCCCAAAACAGGAACGCCCCTCGATATCTTTGAAATTAATCTATCCGAATTAAATCTGCTCGAAGAAGTCGTTCCCTTTATCATCCA
>NZ_JAPAAF010000090.1 GCF_025907915.1 Gaoshiqia sediminis | reverse complement strand
AGCTAAGTTCAACGAGTGATTTCCTCGTTCCTCGGAACTTCTCGTTTGCACTAAGCTTTCAGTTTGATTCCGGCCTCGATAAAAATAGGCCGCTCATCAGCCTCCAACGTTCGATACTTATTTAAACCATGTTTACACGAATAAGGTAATAAGGTTTTATAAAAATGTCTAGCTGCACACCAAGGCTACTAAGGTTGAGGAAAATAAAATAAGGTTTTTGGGAAATCACGAAACAACAGGTTTCCGAACCGCGATTTAACGACCGTTCGTTCCGTTAACAGCGGGAACACCAGGGGCTTTGCCCCTTAAACCCCATTTCATTTCCTTTTCTTGATGAAAAGAAACGAAACAAAGAAAAATCAAGAAAATTTAATCCTTCCTCCCACAAGGCCTTCGCCGGCCCGGGCCAAATTTTCGGGCCTGCCCACTTTTCGCCTCCCGGCGAATTGGGGGACAGCGCAAAATAAAAACCTTATTTACCTGGCCAACCTTAGTAGAAAAGACACCGCACCGAACCTCCTGCCAACCTTATTACCTTATTTAAACCGAGGTTACACAAATACAGTAATAAGGTTTTATAAAAATGTCTATTTGCTCAAAAGACTACTAAGGTTGAGGAAAATAAAATAAGGTTTTTGAAGGATGAATGGGGCGCGTTGCACCGAAGAATGGGACGCAGATAACACGGATTTATTTTGATCGTTATGATTTAAACTGGCCGCTGGCAATTGGCAACTGGCGACTGAAAACTGATAACTGAAAACTGGAAACTCTCCTTTCCCTTGGCTTCCCGGAACGATTCGCTTAGCCTGATTTATGCCAGGCGCGCTGTTCAATAAAATGATGGGTTGACCGGATATTCTGCAGGAGAAGTTCTCCAAGTTCAAGAACCTCAGGTACCAGATCAGTAATGGCTTCGGGAATATACTCATGCGTTATCTGGTTACGCAGATCACGAATATCAATCAGCTGATCGGCTGAACCGATCAAGCCCATTTTTTCAGCCTTATTCAACAAATCGATAAATGGGACAAAAGGCTCGTGAAGCAACATCCACACAGTCCGTAACACCTTCTTTGTATATAGATCTGAAGTCCTCCCGAATTTTGAAGTCAATGAATCAAAGGATTCCATCTCCTCAAAGGTATAGTGCTCTTTTCGTGGGATTTGACCGCATTTCCGCATCGACATTTCCAGTGTTATAACCGAACGTTCGAGCTGGCCTATTTCTTCCTGCAGCAAACAAACCAAGGTATCTTGATTGATTTTACTCATAGCAACAGGGCTTCTTTTGAAATGAGTTGTTTAAAAATGGATTGATCGTGCCGGGAGAATTGCACCAAGTCGATTTTTTGCCAGCCGAATTTTTTATAAAACTCACGCCGAAACAATCTAATCTGCTTTTTATCAATGGAACAATCCGACAACAACATCAGATCAATATCACCACCCGCCTGATCGTCATGCAACCTGGAGCCAAAAAGGTAAACATCGGCCCCCGGAAACAGGCTGGCAGCCTTTTGTTTGATAAATGTTTTTATTTCCGGTTTCAAACGCATAGTACAAAGATAACACTCTTTTTGAGATGAAAACGGACCATCATTCGGAAGGATGAAGGATGAATGTCGAATGATGAATGGGGCGCGTTGCACCGAAGAATGGGACGCAGATGACGCGGATAAATTTTGATATTTATGATTTAATGTGTAATCCTTTACGCAGGCATTTCTCTGCACCGATCCACGCAGATGGCCCTGCGGGCTTTGAAAAAAACCTTATTCATTTGGCCAACCTTAGTAGAAAAGACACCGCACCAAACCTCCTACCAACCTTATCACCTTATTTAAACTGGATTTACACGAATACAGTAATAAGGTTTTATAAAAATGTCAATCTGCACACAAGGCTACTAAGGTTGAGGAAAATAAAATAAGGATTTTGGGAAATCAGATTCCCTTCCATGGCTTTCTAATCCCCCCGCAGGACGCACCATAAAAAAAAAAAAAAAAAA
>NZ_JAPAAF010000008.1 GCF_025907915.1 Gaoshiqia sediminis | reverse complement strand
CAAATCCAATAAATCCTAATTCAGACAATTAATGGAAACTTCGGTGCAAAACGCCTTGAATTCAAACAGGTTTACAATCATTACTGCCCCGAAAATATAGGCTGCAAAAACAATGGAAACGACAAAAAATAATCCTCCAATCATCAAATCCTATAAATCCTAATTCAGACAACCAATCCTAATTCAAACAACAATGAGCAAATTTACCGACACCTCCGAAAAAGCCTTTCAACACCTCATTGTCAAACATCTGGTCGAACAAAACGGCTTCCGCGAATCCCGTTCAACCGACTTCAACAAGGAGTTCTGCATCAACTCCGAACAGCTTGGTGAATTTATCCGCACCACCCAGCCCGAAACCTGGGAGATGATTCAACGCAAGGGAGAGCGGGCTTTCCTGGTGCGCCTGGATGCGAAAATCGCTAAATTGGGAGTTGTCGAGGTATTACGAAAAGGAGTAAAGCATTTCGATAAAACCGTCGATCTGTTTTATCGTCAGCCATCGTCCAATTACAATGCAAAGGGCCTCAGGCAATACGAAGCAAACATATTCTCAGTCACGCAAGAGTTGATCTACAGTAACGACAATGCCAACCGCCTCGACTTAACCATCTTCCTGAACGGTTTGCCGGTAATAACGGCAGAATTGAAGAATCCACTGAGCGGTCAAACCGTGTACAATGCCATTCGCCAATACCAAAACGACCGCGACCCCAAAGATAAAATATTTGCCTTTGCCCGTGGCATGGTGCATTTTGCAGCCGATACCGAGTTGGTATTTATGACCTCGCAGCTCAATAAGAAAAATACCTTCTTTCTGCCCTTCAATAAAGGGTTAAACGACGGAAAACCAATCCCTCCATTTGGTTCCGGCAATCCGGTGAACCCGGAAGGACTGAAAACGCACTATTGGTGGGAAGAAGTCCTCACGAAATCGTCGCTGGCAAACATCATCGACAAATTCGCCCAGGTAGTGGACGAAGAGGATGAGGAAACGAAGAAGGTGAAACGTAAAATGATTTTCCCCCGTTATCACCAGCTCACAGCCGTCCGGCAAATCCTGGCCCATGCAAAAGCCAATGGCGTAGGCAATCGCTACCTTGTTCAGCATTCGGCCGGTTCCGGGAAATCAAAATCGATTGCCTGGCTCGCTCACCAGCTGCATGGCTTGTACGATACTTCCGGCGAAGTACACCTGTTCAACTCGGTGATTGTCATTACCGATCGCATCGTGCTCGACAAACAATTGAGTGACGACATTAAGCAGTTCGCGCCTAAACGGGGAATTGTAGAACACATAACGGGCGAAAACGGCAGTAAAACCAGCCAACTGAAAGAGGCTTTGGCAAACCAGAAAAAGGTAATTGTTTGTACCGTGCAAACATTCCCATTTCTGCTCGACGAAATGGCCGACATGCCTGCCATGAATTTTGCCATCATCATCGACGAAGCCCACAGCGGTCAAAGCGGCCAAACGGCCTCTAAAATGAATGCCGTTCTGGCCGACAAGCATACCGAAGAAGAAGCTGAGGAGGAAAAATCACTCGAAGACAAAATAAACGAACTGATTGAAAGTCGGAAAATGATTACCAACGGTTCGTATTTCGCGTTTACAGCTACGCCTAAGAATAAAACACTCGAAACCTTCGGTATAAAATCGGCTGAAACCTATACCGACGAGTATGGCGAACTGAAACATAAATTCTATGCCTTTCATGTGTACAGCATGAAACAGGCTATCGAGGAAGAATTTATTCACGACGTATTAAAGAACTACACCACCTATAGTTCATTCTATAAACTCATCAAGGCAGTGGAGGATAATCCCGAGTTCGATACCAAACAGGCGCAAAAGAAACTGAGGGCCTATGTCGAAGGCCACGAATTTGCCATTGGTGAAAAGGCTAAAATCATGATCGACCATTTTCACCGCGATGTGAAAGGGCTCATCAATAGCGAAGCAAAAGCAATGATCGTGACCAAGAGTATTGAGTGTGCCATCAAGTACAAGCTGGCTTTCGACGAATACCTGAAAGAAATCAAATCGCCCTGGAAGGCCATTGTGGCTTTCTCGGGCAAGAAAACATATAACGGAGTCGAGTACGACGAAGTGTCAATGAATAATTTCAAAAACTTCCGCACCAACATCCCGAAAAATTTCAAACGCAATGAGTACCGCTTCCTGATCGTGGCCGAAAAATACCAAACCGGCTTCGACGAACCGAAGCTCCATACGATGTACGTCGATAAAAAACTCGCGGGCGTACAAACCGTACAAACCTTATCGCGTTTAAACCGGGCTTACAAACCACACAAAAAAGACACTTTCGTCCTCGACTTTTTCAACGAAGCCGAAGACATACAAAAAGCGTTTGCTCCTTACTATACCGCAACCATTTTAAGCGAAGAAACCAACCCGAATAAATTGAACGATTTGGTTGATAGCTTGGAGGAATTTGAGGTTTATACGGAGGCCCAAATCAACGATTTCTTCGTAAAATATATCGCTGGCGAAGACCGTACCAAACTCGACCCGATTATCGACCGGTCAGCCGCTTTTTTTAAAGACGAACTGGCAAAAGACCAGCAAATTGATTTCAAAGCAAGGGCAAAGTCCTTTCTGCGCGTTTATAGCTATCTCGGCAAAATTCTCGATTTTAATAACCAGTCGTGGGAAAAACTATTCTGGTACTTAAAGCTTCTGGTGCCAAAGTTGTACATTGAACAAACCGACGATCTGGCCGAAGGTATCCTCGAGAGTATCGATATGGAAAGCTATCGTCCTTCTAAGCAAACAACACAGAATATAATATTAGCCGAAGAGCCGGGCGAAGTCTCTCCCATACCTGTCGAAATAACCGGTGGTACCGCCGAACCAGTTTTAGATACCCTGGAGAATATTCTGAGCGCCTTCAACCAGCGTTTCGGCGATATCGATTGGTCCGACAAAGACAAAGTGCGTAAGATCCTGACCGAACAACTCCCTGCCGAAATGAAAGCCAGCAAGGAGATCATGGATGCCATCCAGCATTCCGATAGGCAAAATGCCAAAATCTCATCCGATAATAAAATTGAAGAGCTCATGCAGCAATACCTCTTCACCCAAACCGAAATCTTCAAAAAATTCACAACCGACAAAGATTTCGAGCGCCGCTATAAAGAATACATCTTCGACATGCTTATCGCAACGAAAGCTGGTGGCGATAGGATCGGGTTGTAGAGGGGTGCAACGTAGTAATACCGTATAAACTGAAAAACAAACGATGAAAATAGGTAAACTCGAAAAGGTGGACATCCGCCAACTATGGATCGGCGAGGCCAGTGATTTCACACCCTGGTTGGCAAAAAAAGAGAATATGGAGTTGCTGGGCGATGAAATTGGAATCGAACTCGAAGTGGTTCAGCAAGAAAAAAATGTGGGCTCCTTTCGTGCCGATATCTTATGCCGCAGTACCATCGACAACCATAACATTTTAATCGAAAATCAGCTCGAAAAAACAGACCATACCCACCTGGGGCAAATCCTGACCTATGCCGCGGGCCTCGATGCCGTGACAATTATTTGGATTGCAAAAAAATTCACCGAAGAACACCGCGCTGCAATTGACTGGTTAAATAAAATTACCGACGACAAATTCAACTTCTTCGGCATTGAAATCGAAGTGTACCGCATTGGCGATAGCCTGCCAGCCCCATTCTTCCAAATAGTCAGCAAACCTAACGATTGGTCTAAAGCAGTGAAAGCAACTACCCAGAGCCAGGAGCTTACGGAGACTAAGGCTCTAAACCTCGAATATTGGCAAGCAATGAAGCAGTATTTAGAAGATAAGGGAACATTGCTAAAGCAGCAAAAACCTCTACCTCAACACTGGACAAACTTCGCGCTTGGAAAAACTGACATATACATGGCAGCAGTGGCAAGTGTTCGCGATGGGTTTATTCGGGTGGAACTGAACATTAACACAACAAATGCCAAAGAGCAGTTCCGGATATTGCAATCAAAATACGAAGAACTTGCAGCGGTTGAAATTGGTGACAAAATCTTTTGGAATGAATTGCCTGACAGAAAAGTGTCACTTGTCAGTCTGGAGAAATCGGTTAATGTGGCAGACAAATCAAACTGGCCGGAACAACATCAATGGTTATTGGAAAACCTGGAGAAATTCGATAAATTCTTCCGACCAAAAATTAAAAACCTGTGAGTGTAAGGTACAAAAAAGCCCGGATTGCCGGGCCAATTTCTTCAGGGAGAACTGGATTGAAAACTCCCAACGGATTGTTCGCAATCACTGTCTCCCATCTTATATTTTTAACAATGATGATCTCCTTTACAAAACAAAATTAGTGCAAAAAATTGGATTTACAATGAATAATGCTACAAAATACTTTGTCAGTCGCTGTAATGAATTACTAAACCAAAAAACGTTTGACTCTTATCGCGTCAGTCTGCACAACCCCGTTAGTATTTTCAGAGAGTTAGAAAATACCATCAAAAAATTTCATAACAAGCAGGTAAAAAAGTATAACCCAACGATAACTGCTATCGTTGGTGAAGCGATTCAGATAGCTGAAAATGAGTGTATTGGTGGAGTGTTGGAGTTAAGTAATTACAAGAAGCATCAAGTTATTAGCATATTAAGTGCTTCCGCGAAAGATGAAAAGAGAATAAAATCGCTTTCACTGCTTTCGCGAAGTCTCATTCGTGCTAACAACGATTTTAAGTTTAATCTGTTCCGCGAAATAGAGTCATTGTTGATTGCTAATGAAAGTGTCGACATCAAAAAGATAAATTGTTTGTCATCCTGGTTGATGAGTGAGTTAATTTATACTGGTTATTCGAGGTCATTTATAAAAAGTCGGATAAGCAAATTCTCTGATTCATTAAATAGTGGTAACGCATTGCAGCCAGCATTTGTCAAATTTAGGTGTACCCTAAATCATGGTCCTGAAACTTATCGAGTTATTTTTAAAATTAAACTAAGCCAAAAGGACGCCTTTAGAGTGAATTCAGGCTCGCTATCTGTATTGGATGAGTTTCCTGGCCAGTTCCGAGAAAATGATCGGATTAAAAAGTCTTTTAGAAGTTTGAAAGCTGACGAGTTATATATCTCCATAAGTATTGATGCTTTTGATTTTAAAGAGGCAGTTAAGGATTCGTATCAACGAATTTCTGAGATTATTGATATAAATATTCTCCATCAAAGTGTTAATACGATAGTGTTTGAAAAACAAGCGTTTGCTTACCATTTGAGTTCTAGGAGATTTCGAATGGAGCCTTTAGAAGAGCTCCTTGACGGTTTCTACACCTATCAGGAACAAGAATTTGAAAGGTTTGCACAAAATTATACAACGGTTACTGAGGGAACTTCATCACGAGAAAAACTGAGATCAGCTATTCGCTTCTATAAATTAGGTAATGAATCAGCTGAACTTGAGCATAAAATTTTGAATTATTGGATCGGCTTTGAGCAGCTTTACTCATCCGAATACACCGATGAAGACTCAATAAATCGAATTAAAAATTTCTTTATAGCATTAAATTCATCCTTTTATATTCAGCGTAGGGCCAATTATTTGATTGATACATTGAATAGGTTCGCAATTACCCTTGAAGGAAAATCAATCGAAAAAAGTCATTTGTTCTCGCATGCAACGATGGAAGTGATCAAGTCTGCCTCAGTTGACGATCCATTAGCTTTTCATCGGTTGGAAAAGTATATTGAGCTTTTTTACGGGAAAAAGACAATTCAGAAATCCTTGGAAAGACATTCTACGAGGCTGGAACAACATCTTACCAGAATATATCGCATCCGCAACGAAGTTGTGCACGAAGGTCGTGCATCTGCCAACCTGGAATTAGTCGCAGGCCATTTAAGACACTATCTGCTTTTTTCGATAGAACAGATTACGCACGCTTTGGCTGAAAATCCAGTCCTCGAAAATTTGGATGATGTCTTTGTATGCTTTGAAAATCTATTCGAACAGGTAAAAACAGCCGAAAATATTCAGCAAGTCTTTAACATTTGCGATTACAAGGGATACATGGAATAAACTTAGTCGGAAGTATGAATATGAGGAGTGAGTAATAATTTGTTTTTTCTTCAGGGGCTGTTATTTTTCAATTTCAGCACTAATCATTGTTCGAGGCACATTCAGAAAACAACGTACGAGACTATTGACTTTAAGATCATACCTATTAAATCCGGATTTTTAATCCGATTTCCCGCCTCCCTCTCATTTGAGCGAAGCAGTAACGAGAGCTTCCCTGCCCGTCATTTCCAACGACAACAAACCACAACCCCCAAACACCCACAAAGTGCTCAACTTGAAACCTGAAACTTGAAACCTGAAACTTGAAACCTGAAACCTGAAACTTGAAACTTTCCCAGCCCATCCTTTCCAACAACAAAATGTACAGCCACAATACATCGCGGCCACCCACCCAGCGAGGAAAGCCCCCGTACGGCCACGGCATGCCGTGGCCATTCACTAACCTTCAAAATCCACCACCGGCCCAAAATTTCCCCAACTTTTGGAGAATGTTCGTTAGGCCAGTCTGCCGAATCGCACCACTTTTTAAAACTCAGCAACTGTTGAACGGAGCGGTGCGCGGGCCGTCAAAACGCCCGGCTGAGGGTTCGTTTTGACAAGATTTTTGCTTCCTTTTCATCGACTGGAAAAGGAAGAGTCCGTCCGGCTTGAGGACAATAAACTCCAAATAAACGTAGTTTCCTCCGGCTACTCCGCTACCCCTATTTAAGCCCAGCGCAAACAAGGCCCTGGAAAGTTATCAGTCATCCTGAACTTGTTTCAGGATCTATATCAAAGAGTGAATCCATTACCCCGTTGAGCGAAGCGGAAATAGCCTGTCACGACGACTTTCGGGAAGAGCTTCCCTGCCCGTCGTCTCTAACGACAATCGGTATGGTCTCGGTACAGCTTAGGCATCACAGCTGAGTATCGCTCCTTCAGGTATAACCAATAATAGAATCTTTCTAAATAAACTTTTGCTTATTATCCTGTTTTTTATTTTCCTTAATTTTATTTTTCAGGATTAGAATTTCGGGAAAGTGTTAATATGCCAATGCATTCACCCTCCGGATCTTGTCTGGAATCCCCTACGCGTAACGTGTTAAATAAAACAATTAATGTAAACCTTTAATGTATTTCATCTATGAAAATCAAACATTTATTTTATTTTGTGGTGTCACTGAGTCTTCTGACTTCTTGTTCTAAAAACTTCTATCAGGTTTATCAGGTGAAAACAGATAAACAAATGATTACAGAGAATAACGGTCTGATCTATGAAGATAACAATTGTGTGGTAGCGTATAACTTATGGGAAAGAAACGGCAATATCGGATTTCAGTTTTATAACAAAACAGACGAAAACATTCAGCTGGATTTGGAAAAAAGCTTCTTCATCATAAATGGTACGGCAAAACAATACTATCAGGATCGCACCTTTACCTATTCATCAACGATCAGCAAAGCAGCATCAAAAGGAGTTACAGGAGCATCTGCCCTAAGCGGAATCAATTATTTTGGTTTATTAAAAACCAATACCCTGGCAGCTACCTCGAACGTAAGTGCAATGACATCTTCTGGCGATGCTGTGTCATACTCAGAAAAGAAAATCATGACAATACCGCCCAAAGCATCAGTAATTATATCCGAATTTGCGATCAACGATGCCTTGGTGCGCGACTGTAAATTATTTAAATACCCAAAAGCGAAACAAATTAATAGCGTTTCATTCAATGAAACAGAAAGCCCGATCCAGTTTACAAACCGGATCACGTATTCGTTGGAAAGCACAGCTGAACCAGTTGTATTTGCGAATAATTTCTATGTTGCTGAAGTAACCAATTTCCCGTCCAAAGAAATTTTTGACTATAAATATGACGAGTTTTGCGGACAAAAAAGTAGCGAAAGGATACCTTTTATGAAACCCGAGGCTCCGGACAAGTTCTACATCCAATATACCAAGGGGATGGATTCCTGGAAACATTAAAATAGACATACGAAAAAAGAGGAAAGCAAATAAATCACTTTCCTCTCCGGGGGATCAAGTGCCATTTGCAATGGCTACTCTTTCCTTTTTATACTGGATTTGCCAGTCCGAATAAATTTCGGAATCTAAAGTTAATTGCTTTCTGCGAAAATTCAGTTTTCCCGGCCAATTAATCGAAGTCCGCTGTCGGGATTCATAAGCACTTCCCCGGGACGTCCGATTTCCAATCGGCCATTCGGGTGCAGCGGATTCCAATCCGCTGATCTTCACCCCCTGCGCAGGTAACGGTATACTGCTCCTCCTTTTTTGCAGCTAAATACTTGAAGCTTGCAGCCCCAACTCGCTGTCTTGCCTCACGGCGTTTGTGCCAGGCTTGTGTCGCCACAATCCCGCCCCGCACTTGTTCGCCTGCGTCAGCTCATTGCGCTGGCACTTGGGCGAGAATACCTGCTGATCTTAATACCAACCATCCTTCACCGGTAGCGGCTCTAATTTATCCCGGTCAATGCCCTTCATCAATTCATCATCATCCTCAATAAACGGATCATACCAGTCTGCCTTTTTTCGAGCCCAGGCAAGCCAGTTCTGTTGCTCATCGCTAAAATCATTGCTGGCGCTGAAAACCTCCTCGTAGGTATCAAGAAATGCTCTTATGGTTTCGGCTTGATGCCAACGTTTTTGCAACCGAAATAAGTCCTTAAATTTTTCAAGCTCAGCATTAACCCGTAGCCTGCGCTCTTTTTCAAGCTGCTTTTGTTCAGCTTCCTGTTTCCGTCTAATTGCCGACTCGATTTTCACCCGGTGTTCTTCCAGCCCCTCAGCGATAATCCGCTCGACAATAACATCGACTTTTTCTTCAAGTTTCACGTAGGGCTTGTCGTAATACTCTTTTCTTCGCCAGGAACACAGCTCAGAAACAAAAACTAAAATTCCGGTGTGTTTGTAGTCATATTTGGGCCATGTCCGTTGAGGGTCTTTATTTGGCACGCGCTTCCGTTTCTCCCGAATATGTATGGGGATTTCAACATCAATAATCACAACAGCGGTGTGTCCTTGTTCATCAGCTCTGACTGCGTAGCCCCGTGCGTTGAGGCCCTTGATGATCATGTCGAAAATGGACAATGCCCGCTCGCGATGCTCCTTTGAAACATAAATCGATAGATGAGGAATACTTTTTTGAAGCTCTTCCCAGTTATCCCGTGCAATCCGGGATTGACGCTTAAACTCATTACGAGTCTGGACCACCAGCGGATGTTCTCTTTGTTTTTTGTTAGCCTCGGGTAGATGAGTAGCTACTTTTTTACCTTCACCGCAAGTATTGTTTGTGCTATTACTTTGTTCTCCCGTTTTAGTGCTCCGCTGTTTCTTCTTCGGTTTGTCTTCCAATACCACAACCTGTTTCGGATCGACCGATTTCGGCAGCGCTGTAATCTCAACCGACTTCCCAAACTTTAATTTCGACCAATAAGCTGAGTGGGGAGTAGGAATACCCAGTTCTTTGCATTTATTTCGAATCACTGCTTCGTTGAAATCAAGTCGTTTAGCGAGTCTGCTGATAGACTCTTTCCATGCCAGTTGATGTAACTCTTCAATGGTAAAACTTAGTTTTTTAGTTTCCATAGCTTCCTGTTTTTAGTGCTCTAGTTTACGAGGTATGATTCCCATCGGGAAGGAAACTGGTTGGTGGTGTACGGTTTGACTCCAGCTGATTTTGCAATCCCGACCTATTAAATCCGGATTTTTAATCCGATTTATCGCCTCCCTCTCATTTGAGCGAAGCAGTAACGAGAGCTTCCCTGCCCGTCATTTCCAACGACAACAAAACACCCCCAAGCTCGATCTCGCGTCGTTCCCCGGAAATTCTTTAGGACAGTCTGCCGAATAACACCACTTTTTAAACCCCGGCAACTGTTGAACGGAGCGGTGCGCGGGCCGTCAAAACGCCCGGACGAGGGTTCGTTTTGACAAGATTTTTGCTTCCTTTTCATCGAATGGAAAAGGAAGAGCCCGTCCGGCTTTAGGACAATAAACTCCATATAAACGTAGTTTACTCCGGCTACTCCGCTACCCCTATTTTAGCCCAGCGCAAACAAGGCCCTGGAAAGTTATCAGTCATCCTGAACTCGTTTCAGGATCTGTATCAAATAGTGATCCCATTACACCACCTCCCCCTCGTTTGAGCGAAGCGGCAATGAGGGGTTATTGCCCATCCTTTCTAACAACAAAAACCATAACTCCAAAGCTCCAAACACAGCCCGAACTTGAAACCTGAAACCTGGAACTTGAAATTTGGAACCTGAAACTTGGAACTTGAAACGTCAAAACGCCTGCCTCTCATTTAAGCACAGCGCAAAAAACGCCCCAATGGAGCTGTCAGTCGTCCTGAGCGTGTTTCTGGAGCTGTATGGCTTTTTTTATGCTGAATTAATCACTAAAATTGTACAGATATGTATCGGCTAAAATGGACAATCTCAACTGGCATAAAATAAAATCGGGTGATAAGCAGGCGTTTCGTCTGCTTTTCGATGAATATTATGCTTCTCTTTGTCTTTATGCAAACTCCGTGATTAGTAATCTTGAGCTTTCGCAAGATATTGTTAGCGATTGCTTTATCCGGATTTGGGAACGCAGAGAAACAATCAATGTTAATTCTTCCCTTAAAAATTACCTCCTCCTGGCCGTTCGAAACAGCATGTATAGCTATCTGAGATCTCCGGAAAGCCGAAAAATCGACCTTGATTCAATTATCACGAAGCTTGAAAACACTCCGGTTGAAGAATATGACCTTGAAAAAGAAGAAACCATTCGTAAAGTTTTTGAAGTAATGCAAGAACTTCCGGAGCAACGAAAAAAAATTCTTGAACTGGCAATAGTGAATGGAATGACCTATAGTGCTATTGCTGAGTTTCTGGGTATTTCCGTTAACACCGTTAAAACTCAAATGTCGAGGGCTTACCTTTTTCTCCGGGACAGATTGAAAAATGATCGCCTGCTGCTATGGTTTTTCTTCAATAGATTAAAATAATTCGCTTTTACTGTCACCCGATTGTCTGTCCATGGCGTCCTTTATCTGTAATATCGGATGTATATGGAAAGCAATAAAATTTGGGAATTAGCTGTCGGTAGCCTTCATAAAAGCCTGAATAAAGAGGAAGAAGAAGAATTTGGCAAAATAAAAGATACAGACGAAGTCCAAAAGATCATTCGACAGGTAAATCAGGTTCATTTTAAAACCGCCAATAGCTTACTTATCCATCGTGTCAACAAAGAAAAAAATTGGGAATATATTAACCATCAAACCCCCACTGAGTCAAAATACAGAAAGTTGATGATTCATTCCCTAAAATATGCTGCTGTTTTTGCTCTTGCACTCCTGATTGGAATCATGGTACCCAGGTTCTTTGGGCCAGATACGGATGAGCTCCCGTTGAATACAATTGAACTGGAGTGGGGACAAATGAGCAAATTAACACTCTCTGATGGCACCGAAGTTTGGCTAAATGCAGGGACGAAATTTGAATATCCAACCTCCTTTGATTCACGAAAACGAACCGTAGTGCTTAGTGGCGAAGCTCAATTTAAAGTAGCCCGTAACGACAAAATCCCATTTGAGGTCAAAACAAAATCAGGCACAATCAAAGTACATGGTACTACCTTCAATGTCGAGTCTTACGATGACGATCCAAACTTGGTGGTAACCTTAATTGAGGGGAAAGTGTCTGTTAATGATGTGCACGAAAATCCCTTAGTGGTATTAGAGCCCTCAGAGCAATTTATTTTCAATAAAATTACAGGCGAAACAAATCAACGAAAAATCAATACCGAATTTTATATCACATGGATTAATGGAAAAATTTTGCTGAATGAAACGAAACTTTCAGACCTGGCAAAAATACTGGAAAGATGGTATAATGTTGATATTGACTTGCTTGGTGAAAATATAGAAGATATTAAAATCTCGGGAACCATCATCAAAGGAAAACCGCTCGACCTGTTTCTGAAGATTCTGGAGAGTATGTATGGAATCGAATACGAGCTAAAAGCCAATAACGATAGAAAAGACGAATTAAAAATTTTTAAAAATTAATTGCCTATGGTTCTTTGATGTTGGGTTCAAAAAACGGTGAAAGTGCCCACCACTCTCACCGTCAAACGTTTTAACAATTTTCCAACCATTAAAACATTCAAATTTATGAAAAAAATTAACGTGAGCTATTGCCATAACCGGCAATGGCGAAAACTACTTTTAATTATGAAATTCGCATGGATTTTTATTTTGGCCGGATTCTTTGCTGCGAATGCAGAAACATCCTACTCCCAAAATACAAGGCTTGATCTAAAATTGGAGAATGCATCACTCAAATCAATCCTGCACGAGATAGAAGAAATATCTGACTACTATTTCTTCTACAAAAGTGATGAAATTGAAAATTTAAACGGTATTTCTATCGATGCCAAACAAGAGTCAATTCAGACAGTACTGGATAAACTGCTGGCTGAAAATGGATTCATTTACGAAATCCACGACCGCTATATCATGATCAAGAAAGGCGGAGAAAGCAGCACAGAAGCAGACTTATCACAACAACAGCAAGATGTTTCCGGGAAAGTATCAGATTCTTCCGGCATCCCGTTGCCGGGCGTTACCGTCGTCTTAAAAGGAACCACACATGGGACAATTACAGATGCGAACGGAACTTATGTCTTGGCAAATGTCCCGGGCAACGGAGTATTGGTTTTTTCGTTTGTGGGGATGAAGGCACAAGATGTTCCGGTAACCGGAAAAACAACCATTAATGTAATTTTAGAAGAAGAAACCATCGGCTTGGAAGAGGTGGTTGCCATTGGATATGGCACTCAGAGTAAGCGGTTTGTTACAGGTTCCATATCCTCAATTGATATGGAAGAATTTAAAACATTATCCCCGGTTACCAATGTATCACAAGCTATTGGAGAAGTGGCCGGGGTTCAATTTTTAAACAATGGTAGACCCGGACAGGGAGGATCTATTCTCATCCGGGGCCAAAACTCATTGGGAACGAGCAGCTCTCCTTTGATTGTTCTTGATGGCATCATTTTCGAAGGCAGTATCTCCGATATTGACCCTCAGGATATCAAAACCCTGGATGTTTTAAAAGATGCTGCCTCATGTGCAATTTATGGTTCAAAGGCAGCAAACGGCGTAATCATGATTACCTCAAATAAAGGTTCATCATCCAAACCTGAAATTCGGATCAATACAACTTACGGAATTTCTGAAGCCAGCCGTTGGTTGCCAATGCCTTCAAAAGAAGAATACATTCAACGAAAAAGGGATTATTACACGCAACAACTTGAAATCGCAGGCAACGACTTGGGGGTAGATGTGAACGATATGACCCAGGTGCTGGATCCGGAAGAATATGAGAATTATTCAAATGGGAAGTTTACCAGCTTTAAAGATTTGGTTGGACGGCAGGGGCAACTTTCAACGCTCGACTTAAGTGTTTCCGGCAGAACAGATAACACAAGTTATTTATTTTCGGGATCTTTAAGTAATGATGTTGGATTAATTCTGGGTGACAAACAGGAAAAAGTATCTTTTCGCATTAACCTTGAAACAAAAATAGCTGGCTGGTTGACCGTCGGAACCATGTCCTTCTTTACTTACAGAGACCTTTCCGGAATAGTTCCCGATTTGTCCGATGCATACGACGATTCACCCCTCGGCAATTTCTATTATCCTGATGGTAATGTGAAATTCAATCCGATCTCAGCAGACGCATCAACCTACAATGCCTTGTATAATTATGAATTGACCGACAACAAAGAAATCGGCAAGAACTTGTTCAGCAACATGTATGCTAACATCGACTTCCCGTTTTTGAAAGGTTTATCTGCTAAGATTAACTACTCGCCCAACATGGAATGGCACAATGAGTACTCTTTTCGAAGACAAGATCCCTATTCTGCCGGGAATACCACAAACGCCGTAAAAAACAATAGAAACATCACCCGCTGGGTTTGGGAAAGTATTTTAAATTATAAAAAAGACCTTGGAGAAAACCACAATATTGATGTCACGCTGATGTATGGCCGAAACAAATATTCCCAGGAAGAAACAAACGTGGAAGCCGGATTATTTGAAATCGGAATTTTAGGATATAACAACTTCGGACTGGGCAGCAACTACGAAATAAACACTCCTGCCGTTGAACGATTTGGAGTTTCATCGCTGGCTAGGGTGAACTATACGTTAATGAACCGGTACATGCTGTCAGTAGCAGCCAGAAGGGACGGAAGTTCTGTCTTTGGCGAAAATCATAAATTCGGGGTATTCCCTTCCTGGGCGATGTCATGGATCGCCTCAGAAGAATCATTCTTTAAAAACATTGAGCTTATTAATTTCTTGAAATTCAGACTGTCTTATGGAGAAAGCGGAAATAGTGATATCCCTCCTTATCAAACGCAAAGTCTGAATAGGAATATTTACAATGTAGTAGGAAATAATACCGGGAGCCCTATTGCTTTTATTCCCGATATTAGTGTAATGGGTAATGAAAATATCCGATGGGAAGCGACCAAATCATTTAATCTAGGCTTGGATTTTAGCATCTGGGAAAATAAGCTAAGCGGATCAATTGATTTGTATAAAAAAACAACAACTGACCAACTTGTTAAAAGGAATATTCCACCGACTAACGGATATGAATCAACCTATGATAATATTGGGGAAGTAAGTAATAAAGGAATTGAGCTTACACTCAATACCAAAAATGTGGATACCCCCGAATTCTCGTGGCAAACTTCATTCAGCTTTGCATACAATAAAAATAAAATAGTTCATTTATTTGGCGATATTGACGGCGACGGTATTGAAGATGATGCACTGGACAACAACTGGTTTATCGGAGAGAACATAAACTCATACTTCGACTACAAGTTTGACGGAATTTACCAGGAGAGTGAAAATAGTGCAAATCCGCTCTATTTTGCTGGCGATATCAAATTGAAGGATGTTAGCGGAAATGGATCCGTTAATATTGAGGATCGCACCATTGTCGGGAACGGAAAATTTCCCGATTTCACATTAAACCTTAGCAATACGTTCAGGTATAAAAATCTGTCATTTTATATTTCAATGAACAGCATGCTTGGATGGGTGGCTCCTTTCGACCTTGTTTATTCGCATGGGGTCAACAGGGCCATGAACTCCCTAATGGTTGATTATTGGACTCCCGAAAATAAATCTAACGAATTGCCTTCCTTATTGTATTCAAATGCCGCTCATAACAATCATTACTATATCAGCCGCGATTTCCTGCGCATAAAAAATGTGTCTTTGTCTTACGATATCAATAAACTGAATATGCCGGTAATCAATAAATTCAAGTCTTTGCGCGTGACTCTAAATGTAAATAACTTATACACTTTCACGAAGTGGTTAGGTCCGGATCCAGAGAATGCCCAGGATATTACTTCTAATAAAGGCAGCGACGACCTTTACCCTATGCCAAGAACCTATTCCATAGGGCTTAATATGAGCTTTTAATTACATCCATTTCTAAAACAAGAGAAAAATGAAAACATCGAAAAATAATATCCATGCTAAAAGAGGCCTCAAATGGTTGTTGATGCCCTTGGTATTGATAACTGCTTTGATCTTTAACGCATGTAACGACAAAGATTTATTGGAACAGGTGTCTAAATCAAATTTGACTGATGATGCTGTTTTTTCTTCAAAAGCAGGCTTTGAGTACTATCTTTCAGGTCTTGTTTTTCAGTTTCGCGACGAATGGAGACGCGGCGATCGAGACTATTGGTCTCAGTTTTGGGGAACCGATATGTATAACTGGATTGATCCCAATGAAAGGCCCCAACGCGGCAACTGGGCAATTAACTTGACTCCCGAAAATGCGGATAGCAAAAGATATTGGGATTGGGCTTATCAGAAAATGATTCCCATGGCCAATAGGGTGATCTATTTTGCAGAAAAAGATGATGTAAGTGGTATCTGGGCATCTGAAGAAGAAAAAAATGCACTGGTAGCAGAAGCCCGTTTTTTTCGTGCATGGACCTATAACATTTTGGCCAACCTGTTCGGAGATGTTGTTATCGTTGAGGCCGGTACGCCCGAACCCATTTACGACTTTCAAAGATCGCCGAGGCAAGACGCATATATGTTAGCTCGTAAGGATCTTGAATTTGCCGCGAAATGGTTGCCCGAATTAGTTGACGCCAGTAAAGAAGGTCACCCGGTTCGTGCAGCCGCTCAACACTTGCTGGCAGAAGTATGCATCAGTTTAGGTGATTATGATGCGGCTATTGCCAGTGCTACCGATCTTATCGGCGATCCTAATTATCACCTGATGACAACACGTTTTGGCAACGAAATAGATAAACCTGGTGATGTCTTTTCCGATCTGTTTAAAGAAGGCAATTATAACCGGTCATCCGGAAATAAGGAATCTATCTTGGTTTGGCAAATCACAGAGTATGCGATTGGTGGTGCAGGTACTCGTGCAAACGGTAATAATTTTCCACGGGGATGGGCTCCTTTCCTGGTGGACTATATCGGAAGCGACGGGAAGAATGGGTGGGTTTATAATCCTTCAACAAATCCGGCAGGGGTAGATACGCTTGGTGGCGTTTCATTGGGCCGCGGCGCAGGATTCGTCCGCCCGTCAAACTATGCGCTTTATGAAATTTGGGCAAACAATTGGAACGATATGCGTAATTCCAAACACAACATAAAAAGAGAATTCTACTTTAACAATCCTCAATCATCATTTTACATGCAAAAATGGGACCCTGCAATTCATGCCAGAAGTGAGAAAGACACTTCTAGGCTGGTCTATCCGTATTCGCTAAAAGTAGAAGGCCCATTCTTCCAAGGTGGAGATGGTTCTTACAAAGGTCGATCCACGAAGGATGTTTATGTGATACGATTGGCTGAAACATACTTGCTTCGGGCCGAAGCTTATTTTAAGAAGGGTGATCAGGAAAATGCAGCAGCTGACATTAATGTGGTTAGGGCAAGAGCAAATGCAGCTCCAGTATCTCCCGGTGATGTCGACTTAGATTACATCTTGGATGAACGTGCACGAGAACTGATGGCAGAAGAACCGCGTGTCCGCACCCTTATCCGAATGGGCAAGCTCGTAGAGCGTGTCCGGCTATACGACATCGACCAAACGTCCAGGGAGACCATTCAGGACTACAATCAATTTTGGCCCATCCCCCAGTCGGCAATCGATGCCAATACAGGTGCTGTTTTGGAACAAAATCCGGGATATAATTAGCTGGAATTACAGAATGAAGGAATGATTTTTTATTCGGTCCCTTTAGGGAACCCGAAATAAACGTGGGACAGTTCCGACTCTCTGGCTATATTTCCTTTTATTAGTTATAGCAATTACATAGATGAGATGGGCAAGTGGTTTTTTAGCTACTTGCCCAATCTCTTATTCAGTCATGGTAAATCAAACAAATAGATGACGAAATATTCGAAATTAGTTTTGCTCTTTAGTGTAGGATTCATGATCCTGGCAGCATCTTGTCACAATAATCCTGACAAGAAAAAGAATGTACACGATCCCTATATCAAACATGGAATTGTTTTCTATCAAGAAGGTCGTTATGCTGGATGGCCGGCAAATCATGGAATATGGTCCTGGGATAACGAAATATTGGTTGGATTTGTGGAAGCAGCTTTTAGGGAAGCAAAAGGATTACATCCCTACGATCCTAAAACGGCAAGGAACAAGTACGCAAGAAGCAAAGATGGCGGCCAAACCTGGTTGATTGAAGATGCTTTTGATCACGGGCAAACAGCAAAGGGACAGGATAATGCCATTGACGATGAATATGCTGTCGTTCCAACACCCATGAGTGAACCGGTTGGAGATTTTTCAAATCCCAATTTTATCCTCACTTTTCTTAGGCATAACAACCACAATGGACCTTCTCATTTCTATTATTCTAATAACAAGGGGGTAAATTGGAAGGGCCCTTTTATTTTTCCTGATATAGATAAAAATGGCGTGGCTACTCGTACCGATTATAGCATTGATGGAGAAAAGGAACTAAGTGCTTTTATTACGGTTGCCAAGCCGAATGGTAAGGAGGGCAGGGTGGCATTGGTTCGGACTACCGATGGTGGTATAAACTGGCATATCGTATCTTGGATTGGTGCGGAATCCGATGGCTTTGACATAATGCCCTCCTCATTACGTTTGTCGACCACCGAATTGCTGACCGTTATTCGAACCCGGACTAAAGATAAGCAGGATTTATTAACCAGCTATCTGACAAAAGATAATGGTAAAACATGGGAAAAACTGAAGGACCCGGTAGCTGATACCGGTAAAGGAGGATCACCACCGACTTTGGTAAAACTAAACGATGGTAGATTGGCCTTGGCGTATATCTATCGCAGTGAAACGGGATCTCGTGTAAACATCAGGTTTAGTTCCGATAACGGCAGAAACTGGGGCGATGAAATCGTTCTCCGCAGTGGCGACGGCGCTACTCGCGACGTGGGTTATCCTCGGATGGTTCAAAGGCCGGACGGAAAAATAGTTATAATTTACTATTGGAACAATGCCAATCAAGAAGGAGCAAAACCATACCGATATATCGCTTCAACAATCGTTGATCCAAACGACTGGGGACAATAACTGTTTTGCTTCCTTGTTGCTTAACTTTTGTTGGCATATTCTGTGTGGCCTCAGCTGTCGGGATTTGTATCCCGACCCTGCTAAATCCGGATTTTTAATCCGATTTCCCGCCTCCCTCTCATTGGAGCGAAGCGGCAACGAGAGCTTCCCTGCCCGTCGTTTGTAACGATACAAACCACAACCCCAAAGCAACAAACACAAGCCCGAACCTGGAACTTGAAACTTGAAACCTGAAACTTGAAACTGTCACCCCTCCCTCCGGCAATCTTTACATAACAGCTTCCTATAGAACACCCGCTACGCCTCCCGCTCCGTAAGCCCTAACGCCTTGCAGCCGGTACGCTCCGTGCCTACGCGTACCCGCTTTTAGGCTAACAGCGGCCTTGCTACTTTGCCTTTCCGTTGCACTCCAAGCCAAAGCAGCAAGAAGATTAATTATGGGCTTACTTACGCGCTTAAGCGGCTCCGCTCTGTCCTATAGGGCCATTATGTAAAAATTGCCCCCCGCGCACCCGGAAACCCGGCATCCTCCTAAGCCCGACACCCAGCCAAACGGCCTCAAAAATCCCCGCCACCCTTTCAGCGGTGCAGGGCATGAAGTGTTTAACGGCCAATGCCTGCGGCAGCTTCGTTCCCCCTCACTTCAGGACACTTCAGTGGCTCCACTACGTTCCGCCAACCTTCGTGCCCTTGCGTTCCGGCTCACTCAGCCACCTCGGCAACCCGCGCGGGAGTGCCGTCTTCATTCCATTTCGCTCACCCAACCCGCCGTTCCATTCCGCTTCACCTTGGCTGTCCCAACCGCACCAAGCCACCCTGACAGCCAACATCGAAGCTCCATTCCACCCAACCCAATTCGCTGCATTCCATTCAGCCGCCACCCCCGCTTCCCCCAACCCGATCAGCGGTATGCCCTGCGAAATTGTTTACCCCATCCGTCCATCCCGAGCCAACCTTCCCTCACGGCTTCATTGACCGCTTAGGAAAGATAAGCCCCGGGTCTGAAATTGTCCAAAAGACTACGGCATAAACCCACATCCCCGCACACAACCCATTTATTCCGTTTCCTTTTGGTCATTTCATCCCCTAAACTTCCCGGGTGCCTAAGCGTTCAATGAAGCCCCATGCTGCTCAATGATCAAAGTCTGCCCGGCTAAACGCAAATTGACGCATTGTAAAGCACGATATTCCGGCAGCTAAACCCCTGTGTGTATTATTGATAACTTAGATTAACTTGTTTGGAGAAAGCTAATACCAACTCCATACCAAGTCCATATAAACAATGTTCAATAGTTAATTTTTTATTGCCATGGGTAAAATTTCACAAGGAATCTTAGGTGGCTTCTCCGGCAAGGTCGGAACAGTCATCGGTGGTAGCTGGAAGGGCATCGACTACATGCGAAGTGTAGCTGCCAGTGTTTCTAATCCAAGAACGCCAGCTCAAATGGATCAGCGAACCAGATTCGCAACTGCAATTAGCTTTCTGCAACCGCTAACCAGTTTTATTCGTGTAGGGTTCAAAAATTATGCAGTTAAGATGAGTGCTTTCAACGCAGCGATGGCTTACACGCTTCGGAATGCAATCCTGGGCGACTATCCGGATTATTTCATCAACTATGCCGATGCATTGGTTTCCCGGGGAAGTCTTCCCGGAGCACTCAATGCGACGGCAGCTTCAACTGTTCCCGGACAGGTCAATTTTACCTGGGAGGATAATTCTGGCGATGGAGCAGCCCTGGCGACAGACCAGGTACTGTTGGTTCTTTACAATCCGTTGAAAAAGCAGGCTGTAACTGTGATCGGTGGCAGTACTCGTTCAGCAGGAAGTCAAGTGGTAACCGTTCCCTCAGCATTTGCCTCGGATGAGTTGAATTGCTACATTGCATTCCAGAACGAAAACCTATCGGAGGTATCTAATAGTACCTACCTGGGTGAAGTTGTGGTATCTTAGTCGATGGTGTTTCAAAGAATTTTAGCAAGCCGCTTTCTGAAAAGAAGCGGCTTTTTTGTTAGTACTTTTGTTAGTACAAATGAAAAAGGAGTTACAATTTTTGATTGTAACTCCTTGATTTTCAGTGGAGAATATCGGAATCGAACCGATGACCTTTTGACTGCCAGTCAAACGCTCTAGCCAACTGAGCTAATCCCCCATCGCATTTTGCACGGCAAATATAGTAATATTTTCAAAACTCCATCCTGAAAAATTGCTTTTTGGTTTGATTTTTGTTTTTAGCACTGAAAGCCAAAGTTTTATCAAACCTAAAACAATCGTCATGAAAACAAAAAAAACGAAACAGGCCGACCTGGAGTCCCGGCGACCATTCTTTTTTGCAATCGGGCTGGTGGTTTCCCTCGCCCTCGTGCTCTTGTCTTTTAGTTGGAAAACACCCGTAAAGACTCCGCCTCAAATGGGGCAAGTGGACTGGGACGCCCCGGATGAAATCGTTATTCCGTCCACCGAACCGGAGCGGAAAGTAGCGCCACCGCCGATGGTTATCGAAGAAATCATCCTGGTGGACGATACCCGCGAAACTAACGAACTGGAGCCGGATCTATTCAACACGGAAATTGATGCCGGTGAGGCGATCTTCGTCAATACCCTTGTGGCCGAGCGTCCTGCAGAAACCGATGAACAAGTTGTCGTTAACTTTGCCGAGCAGATGCCTGAGTTTCCCGGTGGCATGACAGCCCTGCTGCATTTTATCAGCCAGAACATTAAATACCCGGTGTTGGCGCAGGAAAACGACATTCAGGGTAAGGTATTGGTTCGTTTTGTCGTCAATATCGATGGCAGCATCAGTGATGCAATCATCGTTCGTGGCGTTGATTCCTCACTCGACCGCGAGGCTTTGCGGGTGGTGGGCAACATGCCGCGCTGGAAACCCGGAATGCAGGCAGGTCGAGCGGTGCGGGTTAGTTATCACATTCCCGTCACCTTTGTGTTACAATAAAAGTTGTGTAGGATGCGATTTTTCAAATCCGTGAATATTTTGGGGGCCGGTTGTTGCTTTTGAAGATTATTTTCTATCTTTAAGCCCTCAAAAGTAAAAAGTTTCTGTAACAAGAATAAACTTCTAAAACTGAATTATGGAATTAAAGAAATCACCTAAAGCTGATCTTGAGAGCAAAAGAAATATCTTTGTTCAGGTCGGGTTAGTGATCTCTCTGGGCCTTACATTACTGGCATTTGAATGGACCTCAAAGGTCGATCAGGCAGCTTCGCTGGGTACGGTAATGCAACAAGAGGTTGAAGACGAGATTATTCCGATTACCCGCCAGGAAGAGGTAAAACCACCGCCACCACCACCACCACCAAAAGTTGTTGAGGTGTTGACGATTGTAGACGACGACACGGAAATTGAAGACGAATTGGAACTGGAAGATACCGAAGCTGACGATCAAACGGTTATCGATGTGGCTCCGGTAATCCAGCGTGAAGAGGAAGAAGCTGAAGAGAGTGAGGTATTCTTTATTGTAGAAGACATGCCCGAATTTCCCGGGGGCGAGCTGGCTTTGAGAAAATTTATTGCCAACGCCATCAAGTATCCGGTGATTGCACAGGAGAACGGTATTCAGGGAAAAGTGTATGTCAACTTTGTGGTGGATAAAGACGGAAGCGTAACCAATGCCCGTATTGCCCGTGGCGTGGATGCTTCGTTGGATAAAGAAGCCCTTCGTGTAGTAAACAGCCTTCCAAAATGGAAACCAGGTATGCAAAGGGGTAAGGCCGTACGTGTATCTTATACGGTGCCTATTAGCTTTGTATTGCAATAACGATATTTGTTAGTACGAAAATCCTGGTTTCGAATCTTTCGGGACCAGGTTTTTTTATGGCTTAAACTTTAGTTGAATGATCGATACATCTCCGCAACAGGAAACCGCCGTTTTGGTTGGCCTGATTAATCAGGACCAGGATGAAAAGCAGGCTCAGGAATATTTGGACGAGCTTGAATTTTTGGCTGACACAGCCGGGGCTGTCGTGAAAAAGCAGTTCTTTCAGCGGTTGGACATTCCCAATCCGGTCACCTTTGTTGGTTCGGGTAAGCTCGAAGAAATTCAGAACTACATCAAGATTCATGAGGTAGATACGGTGATTTTTGATGACGAACTGAGTCCTACCCAGTTGCGCAACATCGAGCGCACCCTGGAGTGCAAGGTGCTTGACCGCACGAACCTGATCCTGGATATTTTTGCCAAACGGGCACAGACAGCCCATGCCAAAACCCAGGTGGAGTTGGCCCAGTACCAGTACTTACTTCCGCGGCTGACCCGTATGTGGACACACCTGGAACGTCAGCGTGGGGGGATCGGTATGCGCGGCCCGGGGGAAACCCAGATAGAAACCGACCGGCGTATTATTCTTGATAAAATTGCCCGCCTGAAAGAGCAGCTGGTGAAAATTGACAGGCAGAAGGCCACACAACGAAAAAACCGTGGGAAGCTCGTTCGTGTAGCGTTGGTGGGCTATACCAATGTGGGCAAGTCAACCATTATGAACATGCTGGCCAAGTCGGAAGTGTTTGCCGAAAATAAGCTGTTCGCTACGCTCGATACCACTGTCCGTAAAGTTGTGATCGGGAACTTGCCTTTCCTGCTTTCCGATACGGTTGGATTTATTCGCAAATTGCCCCATGGCCTGGTTGAGTCGTTCAAGTCAACGCTGGATGAGGTGCGCGAGGCTGATGTGCTGGTGCATGTAGTAGATATTTCGCATCCCGGTTTTGAGGAACAGATTGATACGGTAACCCAGACCTTGAGCGAAATTGAAGCTGGCGATAAAACGACCATTTATGTGTTCAATAAGATTGATGCTTTCGATTATATCCGTAAAGATGAGCACGACCTGAGCCCGAAGACCAAAGCGAATTTTTCGCTGGAGGACTGGAAGAACAGCTGGATGGGCAAGAAGAATACCCCCTCTTTGTTTATTTCGGCAATTGAAAAGCAGAATGTGGATGAATTTAAGAAAACCTTATATGAGGAAGTGCTGAAGGTGCATGTGACCCGCTTCCCGTATAACGACTTTCTGTACGATCCCGAGTGGATTCTTACTCCGGAGGAGGAGTAAATTATTGGGGCGTGGTTTGGAAAATGAAAAAGCGGAGGATGTTGGTCCTCCGCTTTTTTTGATCGATATCTGTATTAAGCGATTTTCTCCTTAAAAACAGTGCCGACCCCAGCTTATTCAGCTGTTTGTTCGCCTTCGGCAGCAGCGTCAGCAGCGGGTGCTTCTTCTGCAACTTCTTCTGAGGCTTCGGCTGCAACAGCAGCTTGAGCTTCGGCAGCCAATTCGGCTTGTTTTTTGGCAAGCGCGGCGGCCCTTTCTTCGTTAACTTTGGCTTCTGCCTCCAGACGTGCTTTTTTCGATGTGTCAGCATCTTTTGACAAGCGGTCTTTTTTAGCCTGGATTTTCGACTCTTTTTCAGCCATCCATGCGTTGAAACGGCGTTCGGCCTCTTCTTCCGTGAAAGCACCTTTGGCTACCCCGCCTTGCAGGTGTTTCATGTACAACACTCCTCTGTACGACAAAATTGCCTTTACAGTGTCAGTCGGTTGGGCACCATTGTTCAGCCAGTTTAAAGCTTTATCAAAATCAAGATCGATCGTAGCAGGATTTGTATTTGGATTATAAGATCCAATCCTTTCAATGAAACGACCATCTCGTGGTGCCCTGCTATCAGCTACCACAATGTGGTAGTAAGCGTAACGTTTGCGACCATGTCGCTGCAATCTGATTTTTGCTGGCATTGAATGAAAATTTAATTGATAAACAATTTGTTAAAATGTGGCGCAAAGATAATCTTTTATTTTTGAACCCAAACCAACACGCTGAGATAAAATTCAGTTAGATTTTGTATTTTAGTCTTTTAATACCCGAAAAAAATAAAGAATTGACAGCTGCGTTGAGTCGTAGAACGGCTTCCTCTTTTGGGGCTGATGAAAATATTTCAAAGGAAAATTAGGGTGTAGCCGCAACTATTTCGGTTCCGTTTCATCTGGTAAGAAATGAATTTTCACAAATGAAAAACAGAATGACTATGAAAAAAATGTTCTTTCCCGTTTTGGGATTAGCCTTGCTGGCGGGTTTTTGGGCCTGCGACAATGAGGAGATAATTGCCGATGGCGATGGCGATGCGTTTATTGTAACGAAGGTTGTTGGGGATGTACCCGTACATGGGCTGGCGCTGCATGCGATGGGCAATCTGCCTTTTTCGTCGGTCACGGCGGTTGACGACGACGGCACGAGCTTTTCGCTCAAATCCTACAGCGGGTACGAGTATGAGTTTTATTTTGAAACCGATGATGAAGACTATTTGGATGAACTTCCCGTAGTTGGAACCTACGAGTTTACGATGAACCTGAAGCGCGGGGAGACGCTGGTGTCCACCGACGAATTGACGGATGATATCATTGATCCGGCCACGCTCACCAAGTGTGAGTACAATGCTACGGGCAGTCGGATCGAGATAACCTGGGAAGAAATGGACAATGCCGATTATTTTGTCGTCCTGATGAAAGATGCAAACAACGCCACCGTATTCATCAGCGCCGCCTTAACCGGCAGCAGCACAGGTTTCAATATCAGTAGTTCCACGGCATCCTGGGCAAGTGGCCAAACTGCGGAAGACGGTGAAACCTATGCCGTTGAAGTTCACGCTTTCATGTATGAACCTACCGGTACGTCGCTTAATTTGCAGGCGAAATCCATTGCAACAGCCACGGCTGTTTGGGGCGGCAACTAATTTTCATTCATCACTCCGGAAAGGCGGATAAGCGGTCGGTTTATCCGCCTTTCGCGTTTCCGTTCGTCAACGGTTTATAATGCTGTAAGGGTTGAATAATCCCGCTTGATTTCCTACTTTTGCGAAACTAAAAACAAAACGATATGATTTTTAAGGAGCAACTCAAAGAGCTTGCTGAGCGCCGGGATGCGCTGAGGAGGCATCTTTGACTACGATGCAAAGTTAATTCAGTTAAAAGAAGAAGACCTCAAAACGCAGGATCCTGAGTTTTGGAACAAGCCCAAAGAGGCCGAGGAGCAAATGCGGACGATCCGGTCGATCAAGGTGTGGACCGAGGGCTTTGACAAAGTAAACCAGGCCATGGAAGATTTGCAGGTCATGTTTGATTTTTTTGAAGCCGGAGAGGCCGAAGAGGAAGAAATAACCGACCAGTTCAACGAAACCCTGTTGTTGGTGGAGCAGTTGGAAACCAAGAATATGCTCCGGAAGGAAGAGGATAAGCTGGGCGCTGTTTTGAGGATCAATGCGGGAGCTGGTGGTACCGAAAGCAACGACTGGGCCGACATGCTTATGCGCATGTACCTGCGCTGGGGCGAAAAAGAAGGCTATAAAGTGAAGGTTTCCGAATTCAATGCCGGCGACGAAGTGGGGGTGAAAAATTGCACCATCGAGTTTGAGGGTGATTATGCCTATGGCTACCTGAAGAGCGAAAACGGTGTGCACCGGTTGGTACGTTTGTCGCCCTTCAATGCACAAAATAAGCGGATGACCTCCTTTACTTCGGTATTTGTTGCCCCACTGGTGGACGACTCTATCGAGATCGAAATCAATCCGGCTGACATTACCTGGGACACGTTCCGATCGGGCGGGGCAGGAGGACAAAATGTGAACAAGGTGGAAACCGGGGTGAGGCTGCGCCATGCTCCCACCGGTATCATCATCGAAAATACCGAAAGCCGTTCACAGCTCGGAAACAAAGAGAATGCCCTTCGTTTGCTCAAGTCGCAACTGTACGAGCTGGAGCTGCGCAAACGACGCGAAGCGGTTCAGCAAATCGAGTCGCAAAAGAAGAAAATTGAGTGGGGCTCTCAAATCCGCTCTTACGTCCTTCAGCCGTACAAATTGGTTAAAGATGTGCGTACCGGACATGAAACTGGAAATGTGCAGGCCGTGCTCGATGGCGAAATCGACGGTTTTATCAAAGCGTTTTTGATGCAATTTGGTGATGAATAACAACGTGCAAATTCGGCTGGCGACACCCGATGACGCGCCGGAGATCCTGGCGATTTATTATCCCTACATCTTGGATACGGCGGTCACCTTCGAAGAAGAAGTTCCCTCGTTGGATGAGTTCCGGCAGCGGATCAATTCCATTCTGGAAGAATGTCCTTTCTTGGTTTGTGAGATTGGCGGACAGCTCGCCGGGTATGCCTATGCCGGGCCATACCGCACAAGGGCTTCGTATCGTTGGAATAAGGAAGTGTCGGTTTACGTGCACGATGCTTTTCAGCGGAAGCAGGTTGCCCGGGCTTTGTACTTGGCCCTGTTTGAACTCTTGGCCAGGCAGCATGTAGCCAATTTGCTGGCCGTAATTACCCTGCCCAATGAAGGCAGTGTTCGCTTGCACGAACAAATGGGCTTTAAACCTTGTGGCGTTTTCAATCGGGTGGGTTTCAAACTGGGGCAATGGCATTCTGTGGGCTGGTGGGAACTTTCGCTGCCGGAAGCCGATAAGTCGAATCCTGCGGAACTGATTCCGTTTGGAACTTTCCGGGAAAATCATTCGTTGGACGAAATCTTTCAAAAAGCAGCCTCATTGGTGAAGATTTCCTGATTTTTACTTGAACATTTCATAAATTCCTGCTTTCTTACATAAAAGAAAGGAGATGGGGATGCAAAACATCAATGACTACATAAACAGGGAAATCAGTTGGCTGTCATTCAATGCCCGTGTGTTGCAGGAAGCCGACGATCCCAACGTTCCTTTGTTCGAACGGCTTCGGTTTATCGGCATTTTTTCGAATAACCTGGATGAATTTTTCCGGGTGCGGGTGGCCTCCGTTCGGCGGATGGTCGATTATGGCGACGATGGTACGTTGCTGGGGAATTTTACGCCCGAAGATTTGCACGAGGAAATCCAGGAAGTTGTGTTCCAGCACCAGCTGAAATCGCAGGAAATTTACCGGCGACTCATGGCGGAAATGGCTGCTGAAAACATATTCATGATTGATGAAACTAAGTTGGGACAGGAACAGGGCGTTTTTGTCAAACGGTATTTTCATGAAAAGGTGTTGCCCAACCTGGTACCCATCATGTTGAGCAAAACCAATAAGTTTCCCTACCTGCGCGACCGCTCGGTTTATCTGGCCATCAAATTGTCGCGCCAAAGCAAACCGCAGAAGTATGCCTATGCGCTGGTCCGGGTCCCGAGCCTTTCGTTGTCCCGTTTTTTGGTGCTGCCCGAGAGTCAGGGGAAGAAATTCGTGATGATGCTTGACGATGTCATCCGGTATTGCATGCCCGATATTTTTCCTTTGTTCAATTACGATAAGTTTGAAGCTCACACCATCAAAGTAACACGCGATGCGGAGCTGGAACTGGATGAGGACATTTCGAAAAGCTTCATCGAAAAGATGGAGCTGAGCCTTAAACGACGAAAAATGGGCACGCCCGTCCGTCTGATTTACGACCGGCAAATCCCGGAAGACCTGTTCAATTTCATCATCAAAAAGATGAAGCTCGACCTGGAAAACACGGTGCCCGGCGGACGCTACCACAACCATAAAGATTTCATGAACTTTCCGGAGATCGGTGAGCCGCATCATTATTACAAACGGCTGACGCCTATTAGGCATAAGGATTTGCACCCGCACGAAAGTATCCTGAAAAAGCTCCGGCAAAAGGACATCATCCTGCACTATCCGTATCAAAGTTTCATTCACTTTATCGACCTGCTGCGCGAGGCGGCTATCGACCCTAAGGTGACCGAGTTGGGGATTACGATTTACCGGGTGGCCGACAATTCGCGGGTGGTGAATGCCTTGTTGAATGCCATCCGGAACGGAAAAAAAGTTACCGTCGTTATTGAGTTGCTGGCTCGTTTTGACGAGGAGGCCAATATCTACTGGTCCAATAAGTTGCAGGAGGAAGGCGCCCACGTCATCAATGGGGTGCCGGGGTTGAAGGTGCACTCGAAAATAGCCTGGATCAAGCGGAAAGAGAAAAAAGTTTTTCGCAACTATGCTTATGTGGGCACGGGCAATTTCCACGAATCCACAGCCCGTGTTTACGGCGACGAAGGTTTGCTTACAGCAGATCCGCGCATTGCCGACGAGGTAGCCAAGCTTTTCAGCTTTTTCAAACAAACCTATCGCAATTATAATTACGGGCATCTGATTGTGAGCCCATTCCGCATGCGCGATTTTTTCACCGAGATGATTGACCGGGAGATTGAACTCGCTAAATCGGGCAGCCGGGCTTATATGATTTTGAAAATGAACAGCCTGATTGATCCGGGTATGATGGATAAATTGTACGAAGCTGCCCGTGCCGGGGTAAAGATTAAGCTGATTGTGCGGGGAATTTTTGGCCTGCTCACCGAATCGGAGGGGGTGCGCGAAAATATCGAGGCCATCAGTATTGTGGATAAATACCTGGAGCATTCGCGGATTTTCCTGTTTGGGAATGGTGGCGACGAGAAAATTTTCATTTCATCGGCCGACTGGATGCCCCGTAACCTGAACGGTCGGATTGAAGTAGCCTGCCCGATTTATAACGAGGAAATTCAGCAGGAATTGAAAGAGATGTTGAAAATTCAATTGCGTGATAATACCAAATCACGTATGCTCGACAATGCCCTTTCCAACAACTATAACCGGCAACATGCCGAAGGACGTTACCGGGCTCAGGAAGATTATTATCAATACATAAAAGGAAAACACCAGATTATCATGAAAATATATCATAACCCGCGATGTTCAAAAAGTCGGGCCGGCTTGTTGTATTTGGAGGAGAACGGTTATAAAACAGAAGTGGTCAATTACCTGAAAGATGGCCTGACCGAAGCGGAAATTCGCAGCATCATCGAAAAAACAGGCATGTCGGCTTTTGAGCTGGTCCGTACCCAGGAAGAGTTATATAAAACCCAGTTCAAAGGAAAGGAAATGAGTGATGACGAATGGGTGACGGTTTTAGCGGAAAATCCCCGGTTGTTGCAGCGGCCAATTGTCATTAACGGGAAGAAGGCCGTGCTGGCACAACCTCCCGAAGCCATTGAGAAAATTCTGTAATTAACCTGCTTTTGTTTGAAGCATCGTTATTTCTTGCTGTAATTCGGCCTGCCGTTTGAGCGCTTTCGACAGGCTCAGGGCGTCAATCACTGCTTGCTTGTCGTAGCTTTCCAGGATGATATAGTAATAACGTTTGCCAAGGAAAACAGCTTTCAGGTTGCAGTCGGCATGCGTGGCAATAAATTCAATGACCCCGTTGTCCTTGCCATCCATGTATGAAACCTTTTCCCATTTTGTATTCATGAAATCACTCTGATGATTCAGGGCGGTGCCCACTTCAATGGTTTCGGTTTTTGCCTGAAGGTCACCGTCGTAAACACGGATGCCGGTATGGTTGAGCCATTCTTCGCCGTAATAATTGCTCGAAATGTAAAGCTCTCCGCGCTCATCCAGGTAGATTTGGATGAATGATTTGTTCCAGCGCCGCTGAAATTCCTGCCGTTTATGGATGTATTGGGTGTAACGGTCGAACTCGGTTTTCTCTTTCACAAAGTTTTTCTCCAACTCTGCGACGGCCTGGTTGAGTTTATCCAGCTCATCCTGCTTGCGGAACAAGATGTCGCCGTAGATTTGCTTCTGAAACTGCTTGGCCGCCGAAATTTCCTGGATGGCTGTTTTATAAGCTATTTGGATTGAGTCGGCCTGCAACAGCGCTTGCGCCGTGTCGCCTTGCTGGTAAAGCAATTGGGCTGCCTGGAGTTTCTCGGCGGCCTGTTGACGCTCCGATTTGCCACAGGCGGGAAATAGGGCTACTGCTAAAAAAAACAAAACTGCCGGCATCAGTTTCATGGCATATGGGTTTAAGGTCACAGACCGATTTATTATTTTCGTCATTTTTTCTTTCATAAATTGTCAGAAACCAGAAAAGCGGGAACACAAATGTCAGGTCGTTTTTGAGTAGTTCCTTTTGTACTCCCAAAACGTCAAAGAAAATTAATAATTATCAGGATGGAAACAAATTCAGTCGTTTTTTTTCGGTCGCAACCATATCCGCAACTGCCCTCGAAACCGATCATAGCAGCCTGGAAGATTAAAAATCCGGGCAATATTGGCAGTCTTATCCGGTTGGCCGACAATATTGGTTGCGAAGAATTATTTTTACTGGATGATGATAGTCCCAAGCGAGAAGCTTCCATAAAGAAAACGGCCGGGCTGAGCTACAAGAATGTCAAGGTGCAGTTTGTTTCCTCCGACCGTTTTTTCGGGATGATCCCTGCCGGCTATACCACCTGTGCCATTGAAACGGCCGGGCCGTCCGTGAATATCTACGAAACCCGCCTGCCTGAAAAAATTGTATTCCTGCTGGGTAGCGAAACCCACGGGCTTCCGGCTGAGTTGTTGAGCCAATGCCAGCTGGTGGTTCATATCCCCATGACCGGAAAATGTATGTCGATGAATGTCTCTCATGCCCTGGCTGTCGGTTTGTTTGAATGGTTGCGGCAACAATTTTTTCAGGCGGAATAGTTTATTAAAATAGATTATTTCTATTTTTATGGAGATTAAATAGAAAAATCATGATCACGCTAACCCAGTTGGAATACATTGTTGCGGTAGATACGTTTCGTCATTTTGGACGGGCAGCCGAGCATTGTTTTATTACGCAGCCTACGCTTAGTATGCAAGTTAAAAAGTTGGAAGAAGACCTGGAGGTGGTCATTTTCGACCGCAGTAAACAACCACTGATCCCAACCGATGTTGGTAAACGCATCATTGAGCAGTCGCGCATTATTCTTGGCGAATCCGAGAAAATAAACAACATTGTCAAGGATCATAAAAACCTAATTTCGGGCGAGCTGAAAATCGGGATCATTCCTACACTGGCTCCATACCTGTTGCCGCTGTTTATAGGAAATTACAAGCGTAAATACCCCAATATTCTGATCAAGGTGGAAGAATTGACCACGGAAAACATCATCGATCACCTTAACCGAGATTTGCTGGATGTAGGCATCCTGGTTACCCCGCTGCGGGAAGACCGGATCAGCGAGAAGCCGATTTTTTACGAGGAAATGATGCTGTATGTGCACGAGAACCATCCGCTTCACGATAAACAGGAAGTGAAGGTGAAGGATATTGCTGTGCCCGAAATTTGGTTACTTAGCGACGGGCATTGTTTCCGTCATCAGGTGATTAATCTGTGTTCCTATAAAGGAGCGTCGAACGAAGAGCTTCCGTTTCATTTTGAGGCCGGCTCGCTGGAGACGCTCATGAACATCATCGACAAAGAAGGTGGAATAACGCTGATACCGGAATTAGCGGCCCTGGAAATGTCCACCGAGCGGTCGAGGCATGTGCGTGCGTTTGACGATGTGACGCCTTTGCGTGAGGTGAGCCTGGTGTATTCGCGTCACTTTGCCAAAAATAAACTGATCGAACTGCTTTGGAAAGAGATCGTTGCCGCCATGCCCCAGAACCTGTTGAACAAATCGCGCGGAACAATTGTGGAATGGCGGTAATTTTTTTCATTTTTTTATTTGCAGTTTCAAAAATCTTCTATTTCTTTGCATCGCTGAAATCAAAAACAGCTCTACTAAACGAAGCAGAGAGTGATTTTAGAAAAAATACTGAAAAATATTTGGAGGCTAAAAAAAATGACTTATTTTTGCAGTCCCAAATTCAGGGAAACAAATGATGGCCCGTTCGTCTAGCGGTTAGGACGCCAGGTTTTCATCCTGGTAGCAGGGGTTCGATTCCCCTACGGGCTACTTTAAAAAATTTATCTGAGGAATAAGAAAAATGGCAAATCATAAATCGTCAAAAAAGAGAATCAGACAAGACCAAGAGAAAAAGGTCGAAAATAAATACTACGCTAAAACAATGCGTAATGCATTGAAAAAGTTGCGTGCTACTACCGAGAAGGAAGCTGCAGTGGCTGAATTGCCAAAAGTGACTTCTATGATCGATCGTTTGGCTAAGAAAAATGTTATTCATAAGAATAAAGCAGCTAACCTGAAAGCAAGTCTTGCTTCTCATATCAACAAGCTCTAAAAAGACAAATCAAGATATTGAAGGCCTCTTCGCAAGAAGGGGCTTTTTTTGGCTTCCTGCTGTCCGGTTCATATATTTTTCATAACTTAGTTCGTATCATATCCTGGCGATGTATAAAAAACTAAGTATCAAAGAATGGGCAGTTGAAGACCGGCCGCGGGAAAAACTGCTGCTCAAAGGTACCCGTTCCCTGTCGGATGCCGAGTTGCTGGCAATTTTAATTGGTTCGGGCAATCCAAGCGAATCGGCTGTTGAGCTTTCACGCCGTATTCTGGCTTCGGCCAACAATAATCTGAATGAACTGGGCCGTAAGCAGGTGCCCGATCTGCTTAAGTTTAAAGGCATCGGCGATGCCAAGGCGGTGAACATTATCGCCGCGCTTGAGCTGGGCCGCCGCCGGAAAGAGCAGGCTGCCTCCGAAAAGGTGGTCATCACCCACAGCCGCGATGCTGCTGGTTATTTCAGTCCGTTGCTGGAGGATTTAAGCCACGAAGAATTCTGGGTACTGCTGCTTAACCGGTCAAATACGGTCATCGATAAGTTTATGGTCAGCCAGGGTGGGCTCACGGGCACTGTTATTGATGTCCGTGTTATTCTGAAAACCGCCCTGGATAAATTGTCCAGCTCGCTGATCCTTTGCCACAATCATCCGTCCGGGAACTTGAAGCCCAGCGAAGCGGACCTGAAAGTCACCAAAAAAATTAAGGAAGCCGCCGCGCTGATGGAAATATCTGTACTCGATCATGTGATTATTGCCCATGATCAGTATCTTAGCTTTGCTGATGAAGGAATGCTGTAATTGATCCTCATGATAACTGTTTTTACATCGGAACTGACCAACCGCTTACGCTACATTTTCGAACTTTATTTCGAAGAGCTGTTGCAGGTGCCGGTTTTGTTTGTGACCACTGAGCAGGAGTTTGAGCGGGCACAGGGAGCGCGGTTGAACTATTCTAACCGGGAATTTTCTTTTTGTCAGTTGAATTTGCGCCCTCATGCACTCTTGTTTCAGAAGGAATTGTGCTACCAGGATTTGACAGCCATTTCCTGTAACGATGAACTGTGCTTTTTAAAAAGTTCCGGCGATTCGTTTTTGCCCTTTGATCCGTTTGCTGCCGGCTTCTTTCTGGTTAGCCGTTACGAAGAATACCTGGAGCGGCAGTTTGGCAAACACCGGCGTTACCCGCCACACCACAGTGTGCTCCACCGCAACAAGCTGCTTCAGCGTCCGGTGGTGAATGAATGGGCCTTGTTGCTGGCCCGGAAAATTCAATCTCATTATCCCGACTTCAGGTATCAGCAGGCGGCATTCAATTTTTTAACTACGATAGATGTGGATAATGCCTGGGCCTATAAGAACAAAAGCTGGCCACGCATGGCCGGTGCAACACTGAAGGCTGCGCTGAACGGAAACTACCAGGCGAACCGGGATCGTTTCCGGGTATTGGCCGGAAAAGAAGATGACCCGTATGATACGTATAATTATATTCGCCGGGTCTATCAACAAAAGGCTGATCACCTGCGCTTTTTCTTTTTGCTGGGCCGTCCGGGGCGTTACGACCGGAATGTGTCGCCCCGAAACGAAAATTATCGGCAGCTGATCCGCGAATTGGCTGCCACATTTCCGGTTGGCATTCATCCTTCGTACCGTTCATCCATGATCAAATCGGAGTTGCGCCGCGAAATTAACCTGTTGAAAGATATTACCGGAGAAATGGTAGATGCCAGCCGCCAGCATTTTCTGAGACTGGAACTGCCCAAAACCTACCGGCGGTTGCTAAAGGCTGGCATTAAAACAGATTACACGATGGGCTATGCCGAATGTCTGGGTTTCCGTGCAGGCATTGCCAGTCCGTTTTATTTTTATGATCTTAAATTTGAGGAGAAAACATCGCTTCGTGTTACTCCTTTTCAGGGAATGGATGTTACCCTGAAAGATTACCTGAAACTTTCGCCGGGGCTGGCATTGGATGAAATCCGAAAACTGATGCTCGAAGTGAAAAAGTTTGGCGGCACGTTCGTCAGTATCTGGCACAACGAAAGCCTGAGCGATCAGGGAGACTGGGCCGGTTGGAGGCAGGTTTTTGAAGAAATGACCGCACTGGCAATAAGCTTGAAGGATGGATCCGAATAAACTGAATTACCTCGACTACGAAGATATTGACCCGGACAAATGGGACTATTGTTTGGGCGAAGCGCCTAATTCGCTGATCTATGCCCAATCGTGGTACCTCGATAAAGTATGTGAAAAATGGGACGCGCTGGTGCTGGGCGATTACCGATATGTGATGCCGCTTACTTACAACAAAAAATGGGGCGTATCGTATCTGTATCAGCCCATGTTTTGTCAGCAACTGGGTATATTTCCGCCACCTCCCCGGAATATCAGGTGCTTGTTTCAGGAAGAATTGTTGCGTCGTTTTCCTTTTGCCGAAATAAATTTAAATGCCATGCATTTGCCGGTCGATGGGTTGGGCGCATCAGTAGCCCGGCATAATTATCTGCTTTCGCTGGTTGATCCTTACAGTGCCCTGGCCGAAAACTATTCCAAACATACCAAACGCAAGTTGAACAAGGCTGCAGAAAACCGGTTAAGTTGCATTTCCGGTGTTTCCATTAAGGAGTATTTGCAGTTTAAGAAAGAAAATATGGCCGTGAAAATCAACAAGCAAACGTTTCTGAAGTTGCACAATATTCTCGCGTTTGCCATCTCGCGCAACCTGGGGCAAATTTATGGCGTGTACGCTGAGGATAATTCGTTGTGTGCAGCTGCTTTTTTTATCAGGCACAAAAAGCGGGTCACCTACCTGAACGCCGCCTCCAGCGAGAGCGGTAAAAAACTCCAGGCTATGTATTTTCTGGTTGACCGGTTTATTGCCGAACATGCCGGCAAAGAGTATGTGCTCGACTTTGAAGGTTCGATGGTGCCCGGCGTGGCCCGTCTTTACCAGGGTTTTGGCGCCACACCCGAACATTACAGCCACCTGGCCTGGAACAACCTTCCGCCCTACATTAAATGGTTGAAGCGATGAGGGAGACTATTCGCCGGTTTGTTCATATTGCTTCCGCTATGTTGCCTTTTCGTTTGTTGCGATCGGGAAAACTGCCGGTATTGCTACCGTTTTATCACTTGGTGAGTAATGATGAACTTCCCTATCGGATGAATTATCACTATCCTTCGGTTGCTACTTTTGAATCTGATCTGGATTTTCTTCTTCAACATTATAAACCTGTTGGTTTGGATGAGTTGTTGTCGGGCAAAAGTCTGACGAAAGCTTTTCATCTTAGCTTTGATGACGGGTTGCGGGAATGTTACGACGTGGTAGCCCCCATCTTAAAACGAAAAGGTGTGCCGGCCACTTTCTTTGTAAATCCGGCTTTTGTGGACAACCAGGATTTGTTTCACAGGTACAAAGTCTCTGAAATCGCGGCTTTACTAAAAGAGAAGAATATCCACATCAGCCTGCAAAATACATACGCGGATTTGGATTCGCTGGATGAGTTGGCTGCCGACCTGGGCCTGAACTGGCACGAATTAATGTCCGAAAGACAGCCGTATATGACCACCCCGGAAATCCGCAGCCTGCAACAGGATGGTTTTACGATCGGCGGCCACAGTATGGACCACCCGGAGTTTTGGCTGTTGGATGAAGAAAGCCAGCTGGAGGAAATCCGGGAGAGTATGGCGTGGATCAACCAAACTTTTGCTCCGCAGATAAAGGCATTTGCTTTCCCGTTTTCGGATGTGGGCGTGCCTGATTGTGTTTTCGAAGCCTGCCATGAAGAGCGCTTGTTCGACGTCAGCTTTGGGACGGCAGGCTTGAAGCGAGAGCGAATGGAATGCCATTTTCAGCGTGTGCCGATGGAAACAGATCAACCGGCAACTGCGGCAAAGCGGTTGAAAGCTGAATACCTGGCTTTCCAGTTGAAGCGGTTGATAAACAGGCACTACGCAAAACGGCATTGATATGGAACTAAGGAAGGTTCTTTTGAAAGATATGGACGCCTTTGTGCAGACGAATTGGTTCCTCCAATTGCCCGACCAGCCGGTGAGTTTGTTGCGAGCGGATTCGTACCTCCATAATCCACATGCGTTGCCCGATGATCCGGTGTTGTATTTTTTGCAGGAAGCGGACCGGATTATTGCTTACCGGACGGTTTTTCCGGCCCGGCTGACCAACGAGGAAAAACGTTTCGCCTGGTTGAGCGGCAATTGGGTCCACCCTGATTTTCGGCGGCAGGGCCTTTCCGATAAGTTGCTGCGAGAGATTGTCATCGATTGGGAACAGCGCCTCCTGTTTACCAACTACGCACCGGCTTCGTTGCAGTTGTACCTGAAAACGCAGTTGTTTCATCCGGTTTATGCGGGAGTAGGGCGGCGTTTTTACTTATTTGCCCGGACCAGGAAACTGTTTCAGTTACGCTACCCTCAGTTGAAGTGGGGATGGGCTGGGGCAGATTTTCTTATTCGTTTGGCGGCATCGATCAGGCTGCTTGCTTTCAAAAACAGAGAAGAGAAAGATTTCTCCTTTCAGAAAATGAGGTGGCCGGACGATGACTGTTTACAGCTGGCTGAAAAGCAACAATCAGAATCCCTTTTTCTGCGAGGAAGGCGGGAACTGCAATGGATATTGCGCTTTCCCTGGATTTCGACGGTTGATGGTCAACAGGCTGATCGGTATGCTTTTTCTTCCTTTGCCGAGCAATTTTTTTATCAAACCGTCAAGGTTTTCCATCACGGAAACTTCGTCGGCTTTTTGATGTATTCGGTGCGCGATGCCCACCTGAAAACCTTGCATGGGCATTTCGAGATGGATTGCACGGCACCCTTGGCCCGGTTTCTTGTTCAGGCAGCGGCCGTTAACCGTCTGGAAATGATTACCGTGCTTAATCCTGCGCTGGCGGAAGCCATATTCCGGGCATCTTCTCCGTTTCTCTTTTCGAAAAAAATCAATCATCAAATTTATGCTTCGTTTCCGGTATCGGCTAAAAACCTGAAAATTCAGGATGGCGAAGGCGATTTTATCTTTAGTTAATTCCCCCGAAAACCGAAAATTTGATTATTTTCGCCAAAATTTTTTGTCATGTTAGTTCATAACCTTAGCGAATCCAATTCTATTTTCAATCAATACCTTGCAGAGATCAGGGACGAGCATATCCAGAAAGATCCGCTTCGTTTTCGGCGGAATTTACAGCGTTTAGGCGAAGTTATTGCCTACGAGATCAGCAAGACCCTGGATTACAAAGTGACCAACGTAAAAACGCCACTGGGAATCGCCAAGGTGCCTACCCTGACCCAACAACCGGTGTTATCTACTATTTTGCGTGCTGGTTTGCCGGTACAGCAGGGATTTCTCAATATCTTCGATAAAGCCGAGAATGCCTTTATTTCAGCGTACCGCAAGTATGATGAAGAGGGCGAATTCCACATTGAATTTGAATACCTGGCCTCGCCCGATTTGAATGAAAAAGTGGTGATTATTTCCGATCCGATGCTGGCATCAGGAGCTTCCATGGAAATTGGTTACAAGGCCATGTTGCAGAAGGGAACGCCCAGTCATGTTCACCTGGTGGCCATTATTGCCAGCCGCAAAGGGGTGGAATACGTGCGCGAACATATTGACGGCAGCAATGTAACCCTCTGGGTAGGGGCCATCGACGAAGAGATGACCGTAAATTCCTACATTGTTCCCGGTCTGGGTGATGCCGGCGACCTGGCCTTCGGCCCTAAGAGCGATTCACATTAATCCTGAAATATAGACCGGGATCGAGCATGTTCCCCAACTGGTTGGGTGAGTGGTTGATGTAGAGGTGGTTGCCGTTCTCCGTTTTCAAAAATGTGCATTTCCCCTGCATAAAATAGCTTTCAATTTTTTGTACCGGAATTGATTAATTGTTGAAATTATTTCTGAGCCAAAAGTACGGTGGGTGTGCTTCCCCTGAAATTTTAACTGGTCGGGTAGTCTGCTGGTGGGGATGAAGGGTTAATTTTTGGTGTTCAACCGATAATTAAATGGAGTCAGAAAATTTTTCGAATTGGTCTGCCGCTATCTTTGTCTAAGTGAATTACCAATGAAGAAGATTGTCCGCCTCTTGCTTTTTCTGCTGATTGCCTGTCACCTGTCTTCGGGAGGTATGTTGCCGACAGCCAGCCGGGTTCCAGTTCTGCAGGAATCGGTTGAACCTTTCATTGGAAATAAGGAGGTCGCTACCATTCAAAGTCCGGGTAAGTTTCCGCTGTATCTATATCAAAACGAAAATACAGTAGCTGAGACGATCACCGGAAGCTTCCGTTTTCACACGATTACCTTACCTGCAGGACAGGTTGTGCCGCGCAATTTTTCTTTTCGGAATGACATTCGTTTAACCTTTTACGTGATCGACCAAGAGGCGCCTGTTCCTGTGTTTATCCGGGGACATGCCTTGCTCTGTTAGCTTCCTGTTGCTTTTTATGTTGAGACACAAGCCTGATTTACCGGAGATCAGGCTGTTATCATGTGCCTGTAACTAGCAGACAGATATCCGGTCATCTTATTTAAATTCAACTCCTTGCAACATGAAAGATATACAACAAAAACCTGTGCCCGACCAGCAGCCGAAGAAGAAAATCAGCGATATCGCCCTGACCTTTATTGGCTTGGCTGCACTAATTGGTATTCTTATGCTGATAAAGTTCATCCTGCAACAGATGAATATCCTGGGCTAAGAGAAAAAAAGAGGCTGTCCGATCGGGCAGCCTCTGATATAAACAGGGAATTTGAAATTATCCGCATTTGGATGATCCGCAGTCGGGGCAAGTCAGGCAGCCTTCCTGGTAGATCACATTGTTGGAACCACATTCACCGCAGGTTGCTCCTTCAGCAATCGTTCCGTTCGGGATGTACTTTTTCAGGGCACGGGCCACACCGGCTTTCCAGCTGTTGATAGTTTCGTTGTCGAGTTGCAGGCTGGTTACCGTGTCCACTACTTTGTGGATTGGCATTCCATGACGCAAGATTCCGGAAATAAGTTTGGCGTAGTTCCAGAATACGGGATTAAATTTGTAAGACAATCCTTCGATGGTGGTTTTGTACCCGCGTTTGTTGGCGTACTGGAAATCATAGCGCGAGTTGCCATCTTCGTCGCGGCTTTTGATGATTTTCCCGTGTGTGACCGATCGGGGCAACAAAATGCCATCTTCGTCATCCTGCAAACCGGTGAAGATCTCATAAGGTTGGTCATCGATCAATCCGATAAATGCCACCCACTTATCTTTGTTGTTTTGGAAGCGAACCACATCGGCATCCAGTTCTTCGGGCCGTTTGGTCGGAAATGGCGAAGATCCTTTTTTCTTTTCTTCCTTTTTATTTGAGATCAAAACGCCCGATCGTGAACCGTCGCGGTAAACCGTCACCCCTTTGCAGCCACTCTTCCAGGCTTCGAAATACAGGCGGCCAACAAGTTCTTCTTCCACATCGGCAGGCAGGTTGATGGTAACACTGATGGAGTGGTCCACCCATTTCTGGATACGACCTTGCATGCGTACTTTGTTCAGCCAGTCTACATCGTTTGAGGTAGCTTTGTAGTAGGGCGATTTCTGTACCATTTCATCCAGTTCTTCCTGGCTGTAATTTTTTGAACTGTCGATGCCGTTGGCTTCCATCCAGGTCAGGAACTTGTGGTGGAAAACGATGTATTCCTCCCAGCTGTCGCCCACTTCATCAATAAAATCAACACGTACGTTTTTGTCGTTCGGGTTCACTTTCCGGCGACGTTTGTAAACCGGCATAAATACGGGCTCGATGCCGGAAGTTGTTTGGGTCATCAAGCTGGTGGTACCGGTGGGGGCAATGGTGAGTAGGGCAATGTTGCGGCGTCCGTATTTTACCATATCCTGATAGAGCGCTTCGTCTTCTTTGCGGATGCGGGCAATCATCGGGTTGTTCTTTTCGCGTTCGGCATCATAGATTTTGAACGGGCCACGTTCCTTGGCCATGTTTACCGACGAGCGGTAGGCTTCAACAGCCAGGGTGCGGTGGATTTCCTCACTGAAATCGGTGGCGGCATCTGTTCCGTAACGCAAACCCAGGGCGGCCAGCATATCGCCTTCAGCGGTAATGCCTACACCGGTACGGCGGCCTTCGCGGGCCTTGGTTTTGATTTTCTCCCATAAGTGGCGTTCGGTATATTTGATTTCAGGATCTTCCGGATCGGCGTCAATCTTACCAATGATGGCATCAATCTTTTCCAGTTCCAGGTCGATGATGTCGTCCATGATGCGTTGGGCATATCCCACATGTTCCCTGAACTTGTCGAAGTTGAATTTGGCTTCGGCAGTAAATGGCTTTTCAACATATTCATAGAGGTTGACGGCCAGCAGGCGGCAGCTATCATAGGGGCAAAGTGGAATTTCGCCGCACGGGTTGGTTGACACGGTGCGGTAACCCAGGTCGGCATAGCAGTCCGGTACCGATTCTTTGATAATGGTGTCCCAGAACAGGATTCCCGGTTCGGCCGATTTCCAGGCGTTGTAAACAATTTTCTTCCATAGGGCATTGGCGTCAATCTCCTTTTCGTACATCGGACTGGCGGCGTCAATGGGGTATTGCTGGCGATACGGAATCCCGCCTTCAACCGACTTCATAAAGTCGTCGTGGATTTTTACCGACACGTTGGCGCCGGTTACTTTTCCCTGTTCCAATTTGGCATCGATAAACTTCTCCGAATCGGGGTGCTTGATGGATACGGAAAGCATCAGGGCGCCACGGCGTCCATCCTGGGCTACTTCTCGCGTTGAGTTGGAATAGCGTTCCATAAACGGTACGATCCCGGTTGAGGTCAGTGCCGAATTTTTCACCGGCGAGCCTTTCGGGCGGATGTGCGAAAGATCGTGTCCAACGCCACCGCGTCTTTTCATCAGTTGTACCTGTTCCTGGTCGATTTTCATGATACCGCCGTAAGAGTCAGAATTACCTTCGTTTCCAACGACAAAGCAGTTGGAAAGGGAGGCAATTTGATAATCGTTTCCGATACCGGTCATCGGACCACCTTGCGGAACAATGTACTTAAAGTCTTTCAGCAGCTGATAAATCAGTTGCTCATCCATGGGGTTGTTGTACTGCTGCTCAATCCGGGCAATTTCGCTTGCCAGGCGCTTGTGCATGTCATCGGGGGTTTGCTCGTACAGGTTGCCGAACGAGTCTTTCAGGGCATATTTGTTTACCCAAACCCTTGCTGCGAGGTCATCGCCGTTGAAGTACTTCAACGATTCCCGGAACGCTTCGTCCTGAGAAAATGTTTTTTTGCCCGCCAGGGGCTCTGCTGCCACATTTTTGAAAGCCATAGACCAAAAAATTAAATCTGTTGTTTTGTTAACTGATTGTAAACTTGAGCTTAAATCAGTATTTGGTGGATTGGAATTCCTTCATGCAATATAGTGTACGGAGGAAAAAAAAGGAATACTATTTTTTGGGAACTGCATTAAAGTTATCAACTAAAATGTGTTAGTTGATTGATATACAGTGATTAGATGTTTTGATAATTAAAAAAAGTTTACCAAAACGGTAAATAATCATCAGGAGGTGACTTGAAAAGTTAACAGAAAATGAACGGTTTAGCGTGTATTTGGCGCTGCTACGTTTGTGTTTCGAAATTGGTTTCAGAAAAAGTTAATTGTTAAAAACTTTTTCCAATACCAGTTGGGTGGCGCCAATATTTTCCGACATGAATTGGCGGCAACCCACCGAAATCCCGGCCCGTAATTCGTCCTGTCTGATTAGCTGATCCAGTTGAGCGGTTAGTTCGTTGGCATTTTTAACCGGAAAGGCCAGTTTTCGGTTGACCAGTTCCACGGCTTCCTGAAATTTGAGATAATTGGGGCCGAACAAAACAGGGATGTTGTAGATGGCCGCTTCGAGCGTGTTGTGGATGCCCACGCCAAACCCACCGCCAATGTAGGCCACATCGGCATACCGGTAAATACTGGACAGAATGCCGATGGAGTCGATAATCAAGATGCGGCTGTCTGTGAGTTGGTCAGCGGCTGACGAGTAGCGAGCGGCTTTTTCCGGCAGCAAGGCCAGCAGTCGCTTTACATTGACTTCTTTCACTTCGTGCGGGGCAATAATCATCTTGACCGTTTTGTTTGTTTTAAGGTATTCGGCCAGAATTTCCTCGTCGGGCTGCCACGAGCTGCCCGCAACAATTAGTTTTGCGTCGCCTTTAAACGCGGCAATTTGCGGAAGTTCTTTCCGGTTGGCCGCGATCTCCGCTACCCGGTCGAAACGGGTGTCGCCGGTAACAGTGTAATTGGAAAATCCAATACTTGCCAGTAAGTTGGCCGATTGCTGGTTCTGAACGAAGAAGTGCTCAACGCCCTGCAAAATATTGCGGTACCACCTGGCCCGAAAGCCTTTTTGAAAAAATAATTGCTCGGGCCGGAAAATGGCTGAAACCAGATACAGGGGAATTTTCTGGCGGCTTAATTCATGCAGGTAGTTTTTCCAAAATTCATATTTGATGAAGAAAACTTTCTCCGGTTGCACCAGGTTGATGAACCTTCGGGCGTTGGCCGGTGTGTCGGCTGGCAGGTAGCAGATGAAGTCAGCCACTTCGTAGTTTTTGCGTATTTCGTAGCCCGAAGGCGAAAAGAACGTGAGCAGGATTTGGTAGCCCTGATGTTGCTTTTTGATGGCTTCGATCAGCGGACGGCCCTGTTCAAACTCGCCCAGCGAGGCGCAATGAACCCAAATCAGCGGTTGTTTGCCGATCGATTTGCTCTTCAAATAAGGAAAAACCGACTTTTGTCCTTGGTGCCAAAAGCGTGCTTTGGGGTTGACGGGAGCTGCCAGCCAGGCTGCCAGCCGATAGATGCGGATGCCGAGTTGATAAATCAGGTTCATGAGGGCAAAGGATGTGAAAATTCAGACGTCAAAAATAGGAATTAAATTGGTATGCGGTGTTAAGTCACAGTCTCAGTATTCAGTCCCAGTATGCAGTTATGATTGCAGTTGAATGGGATAAGTGAATGCTGAGGCTGAGACTGCCAACTAATTATTGTAGTTGCGACTCCAGATATCCGATATCCTTTTTCCGGTTTGACGCCAGGGATGCTTCTACGGCCAATTGGTCGCAACGCTCGTTTTCGGGGATGTTGGCATGGCCTTTTACCCAAACAAAACGTACCTGGTGTTTTTCGTATATTTTCAGAAACCGCTGCCACAGGTCTGCATTCTTTTTGCCGGCAAAGCGCTTTTTGACCCAGTTCCACACCCAGCGTTTTTCAACGGCATCAACCACATATTTGGAGTCGGAGTAAACGGTGACCTGGCTGTTCTCGACTTTTAAAGCTTCGAGCCCGATGATAACAGCCAGCAACTCCATGCGGTTGTTAGTCGTCAGATCAAATCCATCGGAAAGTTCTTTGCGGTGTGGCCCCGACAGTAGCACCACCCCGTAGCCTCCGGGGCCGGGGTTGCCACGTGCTGCGCCGTCGGTAAAGATTGTGATGCGTGGGGTTTCAGTCATTTGTTTCTTTTTTTTGCAAAGATAATATTCGGATGCGAAGTGCAGGCATTCGTTGTTTCGCAATAAAAAAGGCTGCCGGGCAGGCAACCTTTTAATATTGTTTTTAGAGAGTGGGCTACAGGATCAACATTGCATCGCCGTATGTGCCAAAGCGATAACCCTCTTTGATGGCTTTTCGGTAGGCTTCCATCACAAAATCATAACCTCCAAAAGCAGCCACCATCATCAGTAAGGTTGACAGGGGCAGGTGGAGATTGGTGATCATGCGGTTGGCCACACTGAATTCGTAGGGAGGGAAGATGAATTTATTGGTCCATCCTTCATATGGTTTCAGGTGGCCCTGGGTGGATACGGAGCTTTCGAGTGTCCGCATGACGGTTGTTCCCACGGCACATACATTTTTCTTGTTCATTTTTGCCCGGTTAACCACCTCGCAAGCTTCTTCGGTAATATAAATTTGTTCCGAGTCCATCTTGTGTTTGGTCAGGTCTTCCACGTCCACACTGCGGAAATTGCCCAATCCTACGTGCAGGGTAACAAAGCTGAAGTCAACGCCTATAATTTCGAGCCGTTTCATCAGTTCGCGGCTAAAGTGCAGACCGGCAGTAGGTGCGGCTACGGCGCCTTCGTGTTTGGCAAATATAGTTTGATAGCGATCTTTATCTTCAGGGGCTACCGGGCGCTGGATGAACTTGGGCAGCGGTGTTTCTCCCAGGCTGTAAAGCGTATTTTTAAATTCGTCGTAGGGGCCGTCAAACAAAAAGCGCAGGGTGCGGCCTCGTGATGTAGTGTTGTCGATGACTTCGGCAACCAGCAAATCGTCTTCGCCAAAATACAGTTTGTTTCCGATGCGGATTTTACGGGCCGGATCCACCAGTACATCCCACAAACGCTGTTCGCGGTTCAGTTCGCGTAGCAGGAAAACCTCAATTTCGGCGCCCGTCTTTTCCTTATTGCCGTACAAACGAGCCGGAAAAACCTTGGTGTCGTTGAAGACCATCACGTCCTGATCTTCAAAGTAATCGGTGATGTCTTTGAATAACTTGTGTTCAATCTCCTTTGTTTTCCGGTTCAACACCATCAGACGCGATTCGTCGCGGTTGTCGGACGGATGCAGGGCGATTAACTCTTCCGGTAATTTGTACTTAAACTTCGATAACTTCATAGGTAAATGATATCTGTATTTTCTTAATTGACTTTCATATAGCAGGATCGCTGTCCGGATGCTGCCTGTAATCCAAAGTGACCTTTTACGGCGCAGTTGTTAGTTGGTTACAAATTGATTTAAATTTTCCACAAAAAAATCGATGCTCATCGCTTCTTCTACGTCAAACTTTCCTATTTTGGTGCGTTTTAGGCCGGTCAAATAAGCGCCGCTGTTCAGTGCCTCGCCAATGTCACGCGCCAAGGCCCGGATGTAGGTGCCTTTGCTGCACGCCACCCGGATAACCAGTTGGCTGCCCTCAAAACGGATAAGTTCGATGTGCGGAATCCGGATCAGTTTGGCGTTTAGTTTCACGTCTTGTCCTTTGCGGGCATGGGTGTAAGCCCGTTTGCCGTCAACCTTGACTGCGCTGAAAATAGGCGGCACCTGCAACTGTTCGCCGGTGAAATGCTTCAATACTTCCTCAATCAACGTCTGGTTGATGTGGTCGGTTGGGAATTGTGCGTCTTCTTCTGTTTCCAGGTCGAAGGATGGCGTGGTGGCGCCCAGCTTTAGGGTGGCGATGTATTCCTTTTCTTCGGCTTGTAAACTTTCTATTTGCTTGGTGGCTTTCCCGGTACACAGAATCATCAGACCGGTGGCTTTGGGGTCGAGGGTGCCGGCGTGGCCCACTTTTAGTTTCTTTATTCCCAACGCACGGCAGAGTTTGTTGCGTACTTTTTGTACCAAATCAAATGATGTCCATTCCAGCTCTTTGTCAAACAGTAAAATTTCTCCTTGCTGGAAATCGTATTTTTTGGGTTCAATCCCCATTCTAAAGCCTTTAAAATTATTTATTCAACTGAAATTGCCTGTTCGGATTTTTTCAGCCTGCAAAAATAGTAAATCAACTGGTAATCGGGTAAGTCGAAGGAAAATAAATGGGTAAATAAGGGGAAAGGTAACAAAGCCTTACGATAAAGCTACCTGTTAGTCCTGTGGTTTGGCTTTTTTCATGATGGCAAAAATGACAAACATAAATCCGAACAGCACCACAACCGGGGCCAGGGTAATCCGGCGGAAGCTGAAAATCTCGGTATTGAAAACCGCAGGATCCTCACTTTGCCCGCCCACCATTAGGATAAAACCAATAACAATAATGACGAAGCCGATGAGCAGAAGTCTGAAATTTTCTTTTCCTAAAGCGAATTGGGAGTCTGTTATGTTTTGTTCTTTTTTTGCCATGATCGTAAACTTGCTGGTCAAAAATAATCAATAATATAACTCTTCAAACCGTAAGCGAAGAAATTTATTTACAGCCAGTAGGGTTGAAAGCCACGAAATTAGTACTCCGAACAGTAAAACAATAGCAAAGGTGATCCCAATCGTATCGATTTGCCGAAGATCCAGGATACCTTTAAAATCCTGTTGGAACGAATGAATCAGCAACAGCAGCGCCGCGTTGGCGATCAATCCGGCCAGTAGCCCGTAGCTGATGCTTCTCATCACAAAAGGCCGGCGGATAAAGGGGCGCGTTGCACCAACCAGTTTCATGGTGTTGATGATAAACCGCTGAGAATAAATAGAAATGCGGATGGTGTTGTTGATGAGGGTGGTGAAAATAAACAAAAGCGACAATGAAAAAACCAGCAGAAAGAGGCTGATGCGTTGCACATTTTCGTTGATGATTTTGACCAGGTCTCGCTGGTAAAAAACTTCCTGTACTTCGGGGAATTCCAGAAATTCGTTTTCGAGAATCACCAGACTGTCGGGTTGCATGTATTCGGCATATAACTTGACATCGATAGATGAGAACAGCGGGTTGAAGCCCAGGAAGCCGGTAAAATCCTCGCCCAACTCTTCGGTCAGTCGTGCGGCGGCTTCTTCCTTCCCGACAAATTCGGTGGATTTCACAAAGGGCGTAGCGCTCAATATTTTTTGCAGGCGGAGTACCTCCACATCGCGAACATGATCGTGCAGCACCAGCGTAAAGCCAACATGCTCACGTACGTATTCCGATAGCCGTTCGGCATTCAATACCAGCAACGACAGAATGCCCACCAAGAACAATACCAGAGTAATGCTGATGGTGGAGGTCAGGTATGAGCGCACCAATCGGCGTTTAAGCCTTGCCGGAGACTTCCTTTTCATGAACAGCCTTCTTTTTGTAAGTTGAATAGCCGACCAGTGCCAGCGCCAGGATCAGCAGGAGCGAACTGGCCAGCGAAATTTTATTTCCGGTGAAATACGAAGCCGGTTCAAAACGGAATTCAATCTCGTGCTCACCGGCAGGAACAGGCAGGGCCCGCAGCACGTAGTTGGCCCGCAGATGATCGGTTTCCTGCCCGTCGATGTATGCTTTCCAGCCTTTGGGGTAATAAATTTCGGAAAACACGGCCAGCGAAGTATTCTTTGCCCGTGCCTTGTATTTCAGGTAATTGGGGCGGTACTCCAGCAGTTCGATCTGCGACTCGCCGGCCCCGCCAAACTGCATGTCTTTCAGCATTTCGGAGAAACGTTGGTCAACCAGGGCTTCTTCCGCAGCATCAAAACCGGCCAGCGCAGCGATTTCCTCGTTGGCATCTTCCACCAACTTCACTTCATCCACAAACCAGGCATGACCCAGGGCATGGTGGTTTTGGAGCGGCGCACGGTTCGGGTCGTAGATGATGTATTTCGTGTTCAGCATGTTGACCACCGAAAGCGAACGCATCACCGAATCGATGGCTTCCGGCTTCTGAAATCCACCGATCAGCGTACGGACCTCGGGGAACAGCTGATGGTCGAACAATTCCTGGTAGCGCTCCATTTTAGCGCCATGATAACCCCCCAGCGATTTGTGGAAATACGAGGTGGAGGCATCCTGAAAGAGGCTGACTGTAAGGTTCAGGACGCGGTAATCCGGGTCGGTGTCTTTCAAAATTTCCTGATCGGCAGCCGACGCTTTATAGGGTGCTTCGGCCTTCGATTTGGAGGTGAAATTATCATCGTTCAAATATTTTTTATTTACCGGCCACATGTCGGCAAAGATCAGTGCCACCCAAAGTGCCAGTGCATAGCTGGCTTTGAGTTTTTGCTTCACGTACAGCCAGATGAGGCCTGCCGCCAGGCTGATAAATATCAGTGCTTTAAAGGCATCTGTTCGTAGCACCATGCGGCGGTCGTCGCGCAGGGCGCCAAGTAGTTGTTCGGGCCAACCGGCTTGCGCCAGGCGGGCATCCGTTGGTCCGGTAAAATCGCCTGCCAGTCCGGGGAACACCACGAATAGCAAGGCCAGTCCGCCCAAAATAAACCAGGCGTGTTTCAGTTTTTTCAGCAAAATAGCCTTATCCAGTCGTTGAAGATAGATTTCGCGGATGGCCAGCACGCCCAGTAAAGCCATTGAAAAATGCTGGATGACAATGATGTTCTTCACGTCGCGGAATTTGTTGTAGCCCGGAAAGTAGTCTATCATGAAATTGCTGAGCCAGGCCGCATTCTTTCCCAACGAAAGCAAGAAGGAAACGACTACCACGGCGGCAATCCACCATTTGTCAGTTCCTTTTACCACAAATAAACCAAGCACAAACAGGAAGCACAGCACGGCCCCGTAGTAGAATGGAGCGCTCGAAATGGGTTGGCTCCCCCAATACATCGGTAGGGCGGCAGTTACTTGTTTGGCTGCGGCTTTTCCCTGGTTCTTTTCGAAAAAGCGGTATACCTCCGATTTCTCGCCCAACGGTTCGCTCATGCCACCGCCTTTAAAGCGCGGGATGAAAGCCGTCATGGCCTCGCCCCAGTCGTAGCTGTAATCCAGGATGTAATTTTTATCGAGCCCCGCGGTTTGGTTGTCTTCGTCAGTGGTAAGCTCCGAAGCGCCGCGAATGGAATCTTTCCCGTATTCATAGGTGGTGTACAAACGGCCAAAGTTAGTGCCCACGGCCAGCACCAGGGCAATCAGCAGCAGGCCGGATGCTTTCAGGAAGGCAGGCAGCGTTTTTTCCCGGACCGCTGCAACCAGGTAGCTAATTCCGATCAGCACGACCATGATTCCGGCGTAATAGGTCATTTGCGGGTGGTTGGCGCTCAGCATCCACGACAGGCCAATGGCGGTAACCAAACTGCCTGCAACTGGTTGGTTTCGGTAGGCCATCAGTACCCCTGCAACCACCAGGGCCATGTACGTCAGCGTGTGTACTTTGGTCATGTGCCCGGCGCCCATCAGTACAAAAAAGAAGGTGGCAAAACCGTACATGAGGGCGCCAGCTGCACCGGCAAAGGGGTTGACGCCCAGTAACAAGGTCAGCACAAAAAAGAACAGGCAGTACAATACGAGATAGCCGGCCGGTCGGGGAAGGAGGGTGTTGTAAAATGTCTGCACCCTGGCCAGCAGCTCGCCGCCATGTTTCACGGAAATCAGGTAAGCGGGCATCCCGCCAAACATGCTGTTGGTCCACAAGGCTTCTTCGCCGGTTTCGGCCCGGAAATCATTGACTTCTTTTGCCATGCCCAGATAATGGGCGGTATCGCCGGCATCCAGCTTTTTGCCTTCAAGCTGGGGCGAAAAATAGAGAAATGCGGTGATGATAAAGAAGAGAATAATTCCGGTTACTGCCAATATATTGCGATTGCCTTTTATCTTTGCCATAATTATTTAAAGCTTTTCTCGTTTCAAATTGAAGCAAAAATAAAGAAATAATCAGGGAAACCGGTACAAATGGGCATTATCATTAAACAATCCATAAAAGGCAGTCTTTGGTCGTACCTGGGGGTGCTCATCGGGTTTGTCACCACTTCGTACCTGTACCCCAATTTTCTGACCACCGATATGGTAGGCCTGTTCGGATTGTTTGGCGCATACGCTACCCTGTTCGGTCAGTTCTCGATGCTGGGTTCGGCAGGAGTAACCTCACGCTTGTTCCCCTATTTTCGCAACAACGCAAGCGGGCACCACGGGTTCGTGGCCATTACGGCCCTGTTTATGGCAGTAGGCTTCTCCCTGTTTTTGCTGGCCTATTTCCTGTTTTCGCCCTTGCTGATGGAAAACAATCAGGAAAAATCGGCCTTGTTTGCCGACTACATTTACCTGCTGGTGCCACTCACCTTCTTTGCCATGATTTACACGCAACTCGACACGTACAATAAGGTGTTGTACGATGCGGTGTCGGGCATTTTTCTGCAGGATTTTTTGCAGCGCGTGTTCCTGTTTTTGCTGGTCGTGGTGTTTGCATTAGGGCTGATTAATCATCACCAGCTTATTTTGGGTTACGCAACTGTAATTTCCCTTAAAGGATTGCTGATCCTGATCCTCCTTTTCCTCCGGGGCGAAATCCATTTCCGGACTGATTTTAAGTTCATCAACAAATCGTTTCTGAAAGAAATGATCGATGTGGCTGCTTTTTCCATTTTGGGGGGGCTGGGCACAATGGCGGTTTTCAATATCGACAAAATTGTCGTCAACCAGATTCTGGACCTCAGCAATACGGGCGTCTATACCATCGCTTTTTACTTTGGAACACTGGTGGTAATCCCGTCGCGCCCACTGTTGAAGATTTCGGGCACCCTCATTGCCGATGCCTGGGCCGAGGGCAAGCTGGCAGCCATCCGCGACATCTACTATAAAAGCTGCCTCAATCAGTTTATCATTGGCGGTTTTCTTTTTCTGGGCATCTGGGCCAACATCCACAACATTCTCATTATTCTGGGTGACGATTATGTCCAGTCCAAATGGGTCATTTTTTTTATTGGCCTGGGCTACCTTTTTGATATGCTGACCGGCGCCAATGCGCAGGTCCTCGCTTTTTCAAAGCATTACCGGGTGTCGCTTTATTTTGTTGTGGTGCTGATCGCGGTGGTTGGCGTTTTACTGTATGTGCTCACCCCGCTGTGGGGAATTGTTGGGGCAGCCGTGTCCATTGCGGCCGGGCTTTTCCTGAACAACCTGATGAGATATTCTTATCTGCTATGGAAGTTTAAGTTGCAACCGTTTAATTATAAATTTTTGATTGTTGCGATTATTTTGATTTCAGCATTTCTTATACAAGAACTAATCGCCCGGCAGAATTTGTTTATCGATATTTTTTTGAGAGGATTCATTATTACGTCAATTTATTTACCAACGGTTTACTATCTTAAAATATCACCAGATATTAATGCATCTGTTGATAAGATCCTTCGCCTCATAAAAAAGGCTGTTTAGTCATGATTTGCTGTTCAGGTCAGATTTGTCTTCAGAAACTCGATTGATTTTCTTTTTTCGGATTCCAAGATGCTTGCAACCGAGTCATAATCGATAGGCTCATCTTCGTAATTCTCTTCAAAATCCTTCAGTCCAAGGAAATAATACTTTTCAAGGTTTAAGATCTTTAACAAGTTTAATAAACGTGTTGTCCCTCTTTTATTATTCGCCAGGCAAATAAATCTTTTACGGAAGATTATGGAAAAAACCACGCAGTGAAACGAATCGGTTACCACCAGATTTGCGTGTTTTAAATAATATAACCACTTAGATATATGGTTGTAATAAAACAAATTTTTACTTCTTGAGATCCGTTTCCCTTTAATGGAGATAAATTTGAGTTTTTTTTCCAAGGCAAATTTCCTGAAGTACGTTTCATTTTGCTTGGTTTCGTCAAGAAGCATGTAGGCTAAATAATTTCGCGACTCGTTTTGAGCCGTGTTTTTTATTAGTTCGTCAAAACAACTGCGATCAACCAATAGTGTTGGATCCAGTACTTTCACGGCGTTAACGCCAAAGTTTTCCCTACAAATCGTCACTCCGGATTCTTCCCGAACCGACACCGCTTGAAATCGCTTAATTAATCTGGAAATCTCCGTGGAAATTTCTTCGTTTGCCTCCCATTTATCGATGCCAAAACTTGCCGCGTAGGAGATCTTTCGTTTTTCATCATCAACAAAATCGAAAAAATAAGTACATAGTAACTTTTTATTTCCTTTATATCTCCATACCTGGTCGCTTCCAACCACAAAAGCATCAAGAACGTTGTTTAATCCTTTTAATTCCTCCTCAGTTATCGTTTTCATTAACATGTTTGGAAAATGTTCTTTCCTGAATTTTTCAAATTGATAACCGAGAATCTTAATTAGATATGCGATCAAACGATCTTTTATTGTATCCGCTTCTGGTTCAAAATTTATTATATATGCTTGATGCCCTAATGACTCGATGGATTTGTAAAGCGAATAGGCCTGTAATACAGCTCCAAAATTATGGTTTGAATAATGAAACGTAAGGATACCTATTTTCATTTTCTTCTGATTTTAGTAGAAATAAGAGTTTGGATATGATATAGAATGGTTGCAATTTTCAACATTTGTAAACTGCATTTCATTTTTTTATCAAAGAGCAATGCGCTTTTATAAGTTTTCCAAACCTCAAGACTTTTTTTTCGATTCTTCATCCGGAGGATCTGGACCAGCATAAACGCAAATGATATCTTTTCGTTTGTATGCCTTTTGGGCGGAAGTGAAAATTTGTTGTTGGCAACGCGTTTCATTCTGAAAGATAGGCCTTTGCATCGATGGTTGTAACTTCCTTGCTGCGAGGATATGAACCGGCTGATGCTTAATCCCTCAAGATGCAATTTTCCTGTATTAATTTCTTTCTGAACGAAATTATCCATAAACAACGTGCGGGTCACGATCAAACTGTTCCCTTTTCCGTCCTTTCGATAGGGTTCAAGCCAGGCATCTCCCAAAGATATATCCGCTAATTCGGTTGTAACATCATCGCAAAAATCACATGCATTTGCTTTAAACAAGCCTGTTCCCCACATGTCACCAGCCGATCTCATCCGAACCGATTTTTGCACCCCTGTATTTGTGTCATTACAGGTGAAATAGTAATCGCTTGCATCGCTTTTAAGATCTTTAATCCGATAGTTGGGATTTCTGTAGTATTGTAATTCAGCTCCCGCCTTAACAGCCAGATATTCTGTAAAGAACCGACTTTTTATTCCGCCGCAAATTATTCCGATCAGGAAAGGGATCTTTGATTTTAAGTTGGGATTCTGATGCTGCGCCAACCGAATTGCCTTTACAAAGCAGGCAACACCGGTAATTGCGACCTTCCCTTTCATGTCATTAATCCTTCTTAGTGCCTCGTCTAATGTGACAGGATAATATTTTGTAGTAGAAGCACCTAGTACCTCTTCCTTATTTTTGCTAATGGCATATTCGTATTGATAATCTTTTCGTTGAGACTCTTTAACTGAAATGACATAATCAATCAGCCCTTCTTCCATGAACCGCATGAGTAAAAACGTTGCAATTCCCCCGGATGATGAGCTTGGCCTGTAATCGTGTGAATAGCCTACATAGATTCCATTGTACCGGCCAATTAGTGGATGATGACATGTGCTATCGTCTAAAAAAATACCGGCTATTTCATTTTCTGTTTTAACTTCCTTTTGGGGGATTGGATTAAACGGGCAAACGTCCAGACATTGTCCCCCGGATTCACAATTACCCGTTAATTGCGGAATTAGAAAGCCATCATCATTCCATGACATTTCCAAGGCTTGCGAAGGACATTGATATACACAGACTCCACAACCAGTGCACAAATCGTGTTTTACCACTAACTCTATTACCCGAGGAAAATTTGACATTACGAGATCGAATGATAGAATTCAATTAATTCTTTGCTTTTTATTGCTTGATTGTACTTATCTCTAATAAATACAGAACCATTATGGCCTAAACGAGATCTTGATCCCTTGTCATTATACAACGACAAAACCTTATCGGAGAAATCTTCAACATTTCCTGCTTCAAATACCAATCCACAATCGGCTTCCTTTACGATCCTTTTTTGTGCCGGGCAATCACTTACAATAAGTGGTTTGCCCAAGGCCATGTATTGAAATATTTTATTGGCATAAGTGGTGTCATGATGCCGGTTCCGAAGCAAGGGAGAAATACAGATATCACTTGCACTAATATAGCTTTGAAGTAATGCTTCATCCTGAAAGCCTTCAAATGCTACATAGTCGGACACTCCTAAATCGACAGTGAGTTTTTTCAAAAATGGATCACTTTTACTGGAGCCGACAATAATTAATTTAATGGTTGGGATTGCATCTCTCAATTTTACCAGGCTCCTAATTGCTGTTTCCAGACCTCTTCTTATTCCGGTGTCGCCAAAATAGAAGAGAGAAAAGCTTGATTCGAATCTTTTGATGATCTGTTGTTTAAGGTCAAGCTCTAAATAAAATGATGGTTGCACACTATTGGGAACAATAAGTATTTTAGAGGCTTCCACCCCATAATTTTCCATGAGATCGTCTTTAGCTTCTTCTGTTACCACCACAATTTTATCCGATTCATGCACCAACTTTTTTTCCCATTTTTTCCATCTGGATGGATAAATAAGGACATTGCCCGGGAAATGAGTCACATGGTGGTACATCTTCATAATCTCTGGGATATTCTCATGAAGATCGAGAATAATCTTTCCGTTATAGCCTTTGATTGCTTTCAGAACAGCTTTCCCAATACGGATATTATGAATATGCAACGCGTCTGGTTTTTGTTCGCGGATAAACCTTTTCACTTTATACTGCATCACCATCCGATAAATGAAAATAGAATAAGCCAAAGCGGAAAATTTTCGAACAATATTTCCTGTTTTATAACGAACTACCTTAAATCCATCCATAATTTCCGATTCGGCCTCACCGGTATAATCCAGGCAAAAAAGAACGACTTCATGCCCTCCCTCGATCAGATTTACTGCCTCATTTTTGACTCTCGGGTGAGGTGGGTATTTTTCATCCAAGATCATTCCTATTTTCATGCGTAACCCTATTATTTAATTTTTTCTTTCAAGTGTAATTCTACTGTTTATTCCTTGGTATAGCTGCAACTCAGAATTTTCGTTTTCCTGAATCGTTTACTTTGAATTCATAAGCTCTGACATCCTTTGGGTCAATGCTTTTCGCGAATAATGGCGGGCCGTTTCACGCTTGCCACCCGTGAGCTTGCCATCCAGTCCCTCGCGCAAAAAATGGGCGATTGCATCCGAATCGTCGTATTCAAACAAGGCGCCGCAGCCGGTTTCGCCGATCAGTTTAGCCAGATCGCTGCCTTTGGGCCCCAGCGCCAGCACCGGTTTTCCCGAAGCGAGGTATTCGAAAAACTTGCCCGGCACAATGCCCAAGTTGTTTTTCACCTGTGGGATAATCAGCAGCTGCACCGATGCTTGCAGCAGGTAGGCCACCGACTTGCGGTGATCCACATAGCCCGTCAGATCGATTTCCACATGGGGAACGGCCTGCCTTACCTGCTCGAGAATGAGCGGCGGAATTTTCCCTACGAAGCGGAGCACTGTTTTTTCTTGTAATTTAGCAGGCAACGAGGCCAGCGCCGCCAGGAAGCCATCCAGCCGGTAGGAAGCGGCAATGGTGCCGGTATAGGTGATAACAAACTTGTCGGTGCCACCAGGCGCTTCCTGTTCAAAATCTTCCTCGTCGTACCCGTTGGGGATCACCTGTATTTTTTGTTGAACGGCTGCCCCGCCTTTTTCCGAGAAAATCCGTTTCACATCGTTGCTCACCACCACCAGTTGGTCGGCCTGTTGCAGCACTTTCAGCTCCAGGTTCCGGTCAATCTTTCGGGCCAGCGCCGAATGATAGAGCTGGCGGTAATAATAAATGTCGGTCCAGGGATCGCGCATGTCGGCTACCCAGCGCACGCCCAGCTTTCGTTTCAGTCTCAGGCCAATCAGTTGGGTAGAGTGGGGCGGGCTGGTGGTCACCACCGTGTCGATGCCGTGCTTCCGGATCAATTCCGCCGCCTTGCGAAAAGCGTAGCGGTTCCAGCCTTTGCGCGGGTCGGGGATGAAAAAGTTGCCGCGCACCATCTTGGCCAGCCGCTGCAGAAAAGTTTCCTTGCCCTCGTTGGCAAAGCCCCCGTACGGGATTTCCTTTTTGCCCGTCAGGCGCAGGTACAGGTTGTACAGCTCAAAAGTGGGGGTGCGGTGCACCTCGGTCTGGGGCGAAACCTCGTGCAGCAGGCTCTCGTCGCGCTGCGGATAGCTGGCCTGAGCCGGATCGACCGTCAGCACCACGGGCTGAACGCCAAACCCGGGCAGGTACTTGGTAAACTTCAGCCAGCGCTGCACGCCGGCCCCACCGCTTGGCGGCCAATAGTAGGTGATGATCAGGATCTTCTTCATAGGTTGATTGCGAGAACAAAAATAACATAGTTCCCGGATTTCCGGCTATCCGCTGATCGGGTATTCCGGTTCGCGAATGGTGCTGCATGTAATTTGCGGGCATGGGGGCAGAAGGTTGGAACCGGTTGTGGCGGTCCTGATGGGACTCGACAAACTGCCATGCCTCAAGCCAGCTCCCTGTCACAGCCGAATAAATGATGTTTTTACTATGTGTCAAAAATGTTTATTCTTTGTTTATAAACGTAGAAGTAACGCAGAATATACGCAGAAGTAACGCAGAAAATCTGAGCCAGATAAGGTGAAAATCCGGTTTGGGGGTTGGAAAGATACGGTGACAGCGAGTGGTGATCTCTTATAGGGGAATGATTCATTCCTTAATAACACACGAAAAGAGGCCTGACTTCTGGAGTAGTTGTTACCGGTGTGAGGCTGAGTTTTAATTTACTAGCCGGTAAAAACTAATCGTGCATCCTTCTGTGTGAATAACGGACAGCGGCCAGCACCGGGAAGCTAAGCGATCGACGTTGATAAAACAGCCCCAAGATAAGGTACTTCCCCGAATTCGCTTATTTTTGTAAACCAAACGGTTTCTCATGGAGTTTTGTGATCTGAAAAGGCAATACGCCGCTTACCAAAGCGAGCTGGATGCGGCCATCCGGTCGGTTGTTCAGTCAGCCACGTTTATCAATGGCGACGAAATCCGCCTGCTCGAAGAGGAGCTGGCCGGGTATCTTGAGGTGAAACATGCGCTGGCCTGCGGCTCGGGCACCGATGCCCTGTTGTTGTCGTTGCTGGCCCTGGGCCTTTGCCCTGGTGACGAGGTCATTTGTCCGGCGTTCAGCTTTATTGCCCCGGCCTCCATGGTGGCTCTTTGCGGGGGTAAGCCTGTTTTTGCCGAGGTGTCGCCAGTCGATTTCAACCTCGATGTTTCCAGAATAGAAGAGAAAATCACATCAAAAACCCGCGGAATTATTGCCGTTTCGTTGTTCGGTCAGTGTGCCGGTCTGGATGAAATCAACCTGCTTGCTGCCAAACACGGACTGTGGGTGATCGAAGACGGGGCCCAATCGTTCGGGGCAGCCATCAGCGGAAGAAAATCGTGCGGCATGACCGATGTGGCCACGACCAGCTTCTTCCCGGCCAAACCGTTAGGGTGTTACGGCGACGGCGGCGCGGTTTTTACCGACAACGACGAACTGGCCGCCACCGTCAGGCAACTTCGCGCACACGGACAGGAGAAACGCTATCATCACAGGCGTATCGGCATCAATGGCCGGATGGATACGCTGCAAGCCGCCATCCTGCGCGTCAAACTGAGGCATTTCGATGAGGAATTAAAGGTTCGCCAACAGGCTGCAGGTTGGTACACTTCCTTGTTGAAAGGTTTTGTGGAAACACCGGTTGTGGCAGCAGGAAAAACCAGCAGTTGGGCGCAATACACCATCCGCAGCAAAAACCGGGATGAATTGAAAGTTGCACTGGCTGAAAAAAATATACCATCTACGGTACATTATCCGTTACCTTTGCCGCGGCAGGAAGCGTTCGCGAAAGATGTTCAACCGGGAGAGCAATTTCCGGTGTCCGGCGAGCTTTGCAAAACGGTGCTCTCGCTGCCCATGCACGGAATGATCACTGAAGAAGAGGTGCGAAAAGTCGCAGGGGTGATTGTTGAGACGGTAGGGAAAGTTTGAAATATGAAACCGCAGAGGCGCCAAGACGCTGAGAAAAAAGATAAAAAAATAAATTCCTTTGCGGCTCTGTGTCTTTGCGGTGAAAAAAACATTAAACCGCGGAGGCACTAAGGCGCAGAGAAATAAATGGGATCATCTAAAATTAAGTCTTTGCGCCTCTGCGTCTTTGCGGCAAAAAAATTCGAAACCGCAGAGACACAGAGTCGCGGAGAAATAGTAATAACCATTAAGAATGTATTTATGATGACAAGTAACAGGCTCAATGAATTATCGAAAGAAATTCTGGATGCGGCAATAGGTGTTCATCGGGAAATGGGGCCCGGCTTGTTGGAGTCTGTTTATGAGCTTTGTTTGTTGAAAGAATTACATATAAGAAAAATACATGCTGAAAATCAGGTGTCAATACCTCTTTTTTATAAAGGAGAGAACCTGAATAAAGAATTTCGGATTGATATTTTAGTTGAGAAAGAAATTATAATCGAACTTAAGGCTGTTGATTTCATATTGCCGGTAGATGAAGCTCAAATTATTTCATATTTAAAACTTACAGACAAGAAGCTTGGTTTATTGATTAATTTTAATGTCCCGTTGTTGAAAGATGGCTTTAACAGGTATGTAAATAACTTTTAAAACTAAACAGAAACCGCAGAGGCGCTAAGATGCAGAGATATAAATGGAATTATTTTGAAAATAAAACTTTGCGTCTCAGCGTCTTTGCGGTGAAAATTACAAATGATGGAAAACTACTTTGCACACGAAACAGTTTGTATTGACGAGGGAGCAGCGATCGGTAACGGTACCCGGATCTGGCATTTCTCTCACGTGATGCGCGGCGCACAGATTGGCGAAGACTGTGTGCTGGGACAGAATGTGTACGTGGGTGGGAAGGCAATCATCGGCAACCGGGTAAAAATCCAGAACAATGTGAGCGTTTATGATGCGGTTGTATTGGAAGATGACGTATTTTGCGGCCCCGGTTGTGTGTTCACTAACGTGGTGAATCCCCGCGCATTTGTGGAGCGAAAAGCGGAGTACCGCGAAACCCGGGTGATGCAGGGTGCAACCATTGGCGCCAATGCTACGCTGGTGTGTGGGGTGACCATTGGGCGTTATGCCATGATCGGGGCGGGGGCAGTGGTTACCAGAGACGTAAAACCATTTGCGCTGATGGTGGGTATCCCGGCCCGGCAAAAAGGCTGGGTAAGCCGCTCTGGCGCCGTGCTTGGCGATGATCTGGTTTGCCCCGAAACCGGCGAAAAATACCGACTGATTAATCATCAACTTGAAATTATTGCAGGATGAGTTTGAAAGAAAATATGTTGCAGAAAATCGCCCGCTCAGAAGAGCTGGTGGGCGTGATTGGATTGGGTTATGTGGGCCTTCCCCTGGCGGTAAGCTTTGCCCTGGAAGGCGTTTCTGTGTTGGGTTTCGAGAAATCAGACGAAAAGGCCGGGAAGGTGAATTCAGCTCAAAACTACATCAGCGATGTGAAAGAGGAAGACCTGAAGCTGGTGGTGGAAAATGATCGTCTTTCGGCAACTACCGACTTTAGCAGGCTGGCCGGGTGCGACGCCATCCTGATTTGTGTACCCACACCGCTCGACATCTTCAAAAAGCCGGATATGAGCTACATTCAGGATTCGTGTGAGGCCATTGGGCAATACATGAAACCCGGTACTTTTGTGTGCCTCGAAAGTACCACTTATCCTACTACCACCGAAAGTTTTATTCTGCCGATTCTGGAAGAAAAATCGGGCATGAAACATGGCGAAGACTTTTGGCTGGCCTTTTCGCCCGAGCGCGTTGACCCTGGGAACAAGCAATACGTGACCCGCAATACGCCCAAAGTGTTGGGTGCCCTTACGCCCGACGGGCTGGAAATTGGCCAGGCCGTCTATAAAAAAGCCATCGACTTGGTGTACCCGGTAAGCTCGCCTCGCGTGGCCGAGATGGTGAAAATACTGGAAAACACCTACCGGCTGATCAACATCAGCCTGATTAACGAGTTGGCCCTGCTGTGCGGGAAGATGGACATTAACATTTGGGAAGTGATTGAGGCGGCCAAAACAAAACCTTATGGTTTTCAGGCTTTTTACCCGGGGCCGGGCATCGGTGGGCACTGCATTCCGCTTGATCCCTTCTACCTGGAGCATATTGCCAAAAAGTTCGGTTTCGACCTGAGCATGATCCATACCGCCGGGCACATCAACAACATGATGGGGCATCGTATGACCATCAAAATCACTTCGGCCCTCAACCGTCACAAAAAATCGATCAACGGCAGCAAGATCCTGTTCCTGGGCGTGGCCTACAAACCCAACATCGACGATGCCCGCGAGTCGCCTGCCCTGAGAATTATGGACGAAGTGGCCAAGAAAGGCGGATTGGTGCAGTACCACGACCCCTTTATTCCGGAATTGAAAACCGAGGATGGCCGCGTTCTCCGGTCAGCAGGCCTGTCGGCTGAACTGCTGCATGAAGTGGACTGTGTGGTCATCGCCACCAATCACGATGGGTTTGAGCCCGGCTTCATTCTCGAAAACGCCAGGCTGGTGGTTGATCTTCGCAATGCGATCAAACAACCTTCCGAAAAAGTTTACAAGTTATAGTTATGAAGGACTTCGCGTTGATTGGAGCCGCCGGACACATTGCCCGGAAGCACCTGAGGGCCATTCAGGAAACCGGGAACCGGCTGGTGGCTGCCGTCGATCCGTTTGACGTGATGGGCCGCCTGGACAGTTTCTTCCCCGAGGCGGAGTTTTTCCTGGACTGCAACTCGTTTGAACGGTTTGTTGCCGACAGGAAAAAAAACAATCATCCAATCAATTACTTCAGCATTTGTTCGCCAAACTACCTTCACGCGGCACATATTCAATCGGCTTTGCGCCACCAGGCCTTTGCCATTTGCGAGAAACCCCTGGTGTTATATCCGGAAGAAATCGAGACCATTGAAAAGGCTGAACAGGAAAGCGGCTGTAAAGTTTTCAATATATTGCAGTTACGATTGCATCCTGCCATTGCTGCCCTTCGCGAAAAGGTAAAAAGCGGGCCTGCAGGTCAGGTTCACGACATCGATCTGACATACATCACTCCGCGCGGAAAATGGTACTTCAAAAGCTGGAAAGGCGATGTGGATAAATCGGGCGGAATAGCCGCCAACATCGGTATTCATTTTTTCGATATGCTGACCTGGATTTTCGGGGAGGTGCAGCGCAGCACCGTTCACCTGCGGCAGCCCGACAAAGCGGCCGGGTTACTGGAACTGAAAACTGCCCGGGTGCGCTGGTTTCTAAGCATCGATTTTAACGATCTTCCGGCCGAGGCCCGGCAAAAAGGCCTGCATACTTACCGTTCCATAACGATGGAAGGCCACGAAATAGAATTTAGCGATGGGTTTTCCGATCTGCACACCGAATCGTACCGGCAAATCCTTTCGGGCCAGGGTTTTGGGCTGGGGGAAGCGGCGCCATGCATCCGGCTTGCCCATCAAATCCGAAACACCCAAGTCGTAGGTGCAAGAGGAGATTATCATCCTTTTTTTAAACAACGTTAAACGCAAAGGACAAAAAATATGATTGAGTTAATTCGCAACCGGCGAAGCATCCGAAAATTTAGCCCGCAAGCCATCGAGCCTGAAAAGATCACCTTGCTGGAGGAAGCTGTGCTGCGTTCGCCTTCGTCGAAAAACAGCAATGCCTGGGAGTTCGTTTTTGTTGATCGCCCGGAGCTGATTTCTGAACTGGCAGCTTGCAAACCGCATGGCTCCAGATTTCTGGAGGGCGCGCCATTGGCGGTAGTTGTGCTGGCCGACGAAAGCAAAAGCGATGTTTGGGTGGAGGATTGCTCTATCGCCTCCATTTTATTGCAACTTACCGCCCAATCGCTGGGGTTGGGCAGTTGCTGGGTACAAATCCGCAACCGGGCACACAGCGATACCCTCAGCGCCGAGGCCTATGTGCAGGAGTTGTTGGGTATCCCGCCAAACCTGCGGGTGCTGAGCATCATCGCCGTGGGCTACGCGGCACAGGTACGCGCAGGAAAGCCCGCAGCGGAATTGCAATGGGACAAAATCTCACGGAATGTTTTCGGAAAATCCGGGAAATAAGCGTAGCCAGCTGGTTCATGCGAAGTCGTTACGTGATCTTAAATCCGTTTTGATAAAGTCGATTTATGAATTAAATTTACACGGCACATCCATTTGTGCCCTCAGGTGTCTTTTATAAATATCTTTCAACTAAGAAATTCAACATGAGCAAAAACAAAATAAAGATTGGTATTTCACAAGGTGATATCAATGGAATTGGTTATGAGGTGATTATGAAAACGTTGAGCGATCCGCGCATTCTCGAAATGTGTACGCCAATCGTTTACGGGTCGCCCAAGGTAGCTGCTTACCACCGGAAGGCGCTGAACATGGAAAGCTTTAACTTTCACACGGTGCGTGATGCCGGTGAGGCCGATCCGCGCAAAGCCAACATCATCAATTGTATCGACGACAACATCCGCGTTGAGCTGGGCAAAATTTCGGATGTGGCCGGCGAGGCCTCGTACATGTCGCTGGAGGCTGCCGTGAACGACCTGAAATCAGGAGCCATTGATGCGCTGGTGACTGCCCCTATCAGCAAGGACAACATCCAAAGCGAAAAGTTCAACTTTCCGGGGCACACGGAGTTTTTAGCCGAGCAGTTCGGCTCGAAAAACTACCTGATGCTGATGGTGAGCGAAATGATGAAAATAGGGGTGGTAACTACGCACGTACCGCTGCACAACGTGACCAGCCTGATTACCAAGGAAGCGATTGTCAACAAGCTACGGATTATCGCCAGCTCGCTGGAGCAGGATTTCAGCATCAAGAAACCGCGCATTGCCGTGCTGGGACTGAACCCGCACGCCGGCGACGGCGGCTTGCTCGGGAGTGAAGAAAACGACATCATCATCCCAGCCATTGAGAAAGCCAAAAATGAAGGAATCCTGGCGATTGGACCGTACCCCAGCGATGGCTTTTTTGGTTCGGGCGACTATACCAAGTTTGATGCTATCCTGGCCATGTACCACGACCAGGGACTCACCCCATTCAAGGTAATTTCGTTTGAGCGCGGGGTGAATTATACCGCCGGATTACCTTTCATCCGCACCTCCCCGGCTCATGGCACGGCGTTCGATATTGCCGGCGAAGGAAAAGCGTCGCCCGAGTCGTTCCGCGAAGCGCTGTACCTGGCCATCGATATCCATAAAAACCGTGAGTTGTACAAGGAGATCAGCAAAAATCCACTTAAAAAATACGAAATCAACCCCAACCAGGTGGACGAGAGTGTTGACTTTGTTGACGAGGAACCAACCATCTAATTCTGATCGGTTATGTTTGAATATATCCAGGGTAAAATAGCCGGGCTGACACCTGCCAATGCCGTTATTGAGGCAGGGGCTGTCGGTTATTTTATCCACATTTCATTGAATACCTATTCCGCCATCAACGGGAAAGAACAGGCCAAGTTGTACCTGCACCAGGTGGTGCGCGAAGATGCCCACCTGCTGTACGGCTTTGCCAGTTCTTCCGAGCGCGAGTTGTTTCGGCTGCTGATCTCTGTTAATGGAATTGGCTCCAGCACCGCGCTGATGATGCTCTCATCGCTCACCCCTGATGAAATCCGCAAAGCCATCCTTGAAGAAAATGTCAATTTGCTGAAAAGCATCAAGGGAATTGGCGCCAAAACGGCCCAACGGGTCATCATCGACCTGAAAGATAAAATCGGCAAAACCCCGGCCAGCGACCAGATTTTAATCTCCCCGGCAAACAATACAATACGCGATGAAGCGTTATCAGCTTTAGTTATGCTCGGATTTGCCCGGAAAAACGTTGAAAAAGAACTCGATAATATCCTGAAAGCAAATCCGGCACTAACGGTTGAACAAATGATAAAGATGGCTCTGAAAGGCCTGTAAACATTGAAAAATAGCGGCATTGAAAAAATACTTGAAAAATACGCTGCTCTTGATTGTTTTTTCAGGGATCATGGCTATGGGCTGGACTTCCGTGCCGGTTAACCTTCACTTCCGTTCCGCGGCTGTCTTTCCCCAACTGCCGGATTCTGTTGAGATAGATACGACCGGGGTGCTGCCCTATCCTTTTCGCGACAAACCCGCTTTTGAAACTCCCGGCACCCGCGACAGTTCTGGCCTCTACCTGCAAAAACCATCGAACATCAAAACCCAGGTGGAATACGACCCGGTAACGGGAACCTATATCTTACAGGAAAAAATTGGCGACATGGACTACCGGCTGCCCAAAACCATGTCGTTGCAGGAATATGTTCGGTACGACTTTCAAAATTCCATCCGAAACTACTGGCGGCAACGTGCCAGTCAGGCCGACCTGGAAAGCCAGGGTACATTCATTCCCAGGCTGACCGTAGGCGGCGAGGCCTTCAACCGAATTTTTGGTGGAAACACGATTGACGTGCGTCCGCAAGGTTATGTGGAAGTGAGCTTTGGCTACCAGATGAATTCCACCGAAAACCCGTCCATCCCCGAACGGCTGCGCAAAACCCCTTCGTTCGATTTCGACCAGAAAATCCAGATGAACGTGAACGGCAGTATCGGCGAGAAAATGAAGATGCGCGTGAATTACAACACCGAGGCCACCTTCGACTACGAAAATAAAATGAACCTGGACTATTCGGGGGATGAAGACGACATCATCAAAAAAATTGAGGCCGGAAACGTGTCGCTCCCGCTCAACGGTTCGCTGATTTCGGGCGGCACCAACCTGTTTGGGGTGAAAACCGAAATGCAGTTCGGGAAGCTGAACCTGACCACCATTTTCTCGCAAAACAAGGGAGAAACCAAGGTGGTAGAGATGGAAGGCGGTGCGCAAAAAACACAGTTCGAAGTAAAAGCTTCGGCTTACGATGCCAACCGGCACTTTTTTCTGTCGCAATATTTTCGGGATCATTACGACGAGGCCCTGGCGCAGCTGCCCGTCATCCGTTCGTCAGTTACCATCAATAAAATAGAAGTTTGGGTAACCAACAAATCCGGGAATTATAACGAGGCGCGCAACATCCTGGCACTGATGGACCTGGGTGAACATGCCTCAAATTTGTACAACAGCGTGCCCGGCTTTGGCGACCCCGGCGGCCAGCCTTACCCCGAAAATGTGTACCCCTTCAACGGCGCCAACAGCATGTACGAAGAGCTGACGACCAACTACGGCGATATCCGGGAGGTATCGCAGATTACCAAAACCATGGCCGCCTTCTCGACCTACGGATTTGCCGGCGGCCAGGACTTTGAAAAAATCGAGCAGGCACGTAAATTAAATGCATCCGAATATACCGTCAATCTCAACCTGGGGTACATCTCGCTGAATTCGGCGCTCAATGCCGACGAAGTGCTGGCCGTCGCTTTCAACTATACGGCCAATGGGAAAACTTACCAGGTGGGCGAATTTTCGTCGGACGGGATTGAAGCTCCGCAAACCTTGGTGCTGAAATTGTTGAAAGGGACCAATCTTAGCCCCAAGCTCCCTACCTGGAAGCTGATGATGAAAAATATTTACAACCTGAATGCCTATCAGCTCAGCAGCGAAGAGTTTATCCTGGATGTGCTGTACCTGAACGATTCAACCGGAACCTACATCAACTATTTGCCGGAATCCAACTTGCAGGGACATATTTTGTTGAATGTGCTGAACCTCGACAATTTGAATTCCCAGCTCGATCCCGGGCGAAACGGCGTTTTCGATTTTATTGAAGGGGTGACGGTACATTCGGCCAGCGGGCGGATTATTTTCCCCTCGGTGGAGCCTTTTGGCAGCTTGCTGCGCGACTCCATCCAGGGAACTGATTTTGCCGAAAAATACGTCTATCAGTCGTTGTACGATTCCACCCGGACGTATGCCGAGCAAGATGCCAGTCACAACAAGTATGTGTTGAAGGGGAGCTACAAAGGTTCGTCCAGTTCCGAAATATCGCTGGGCACCTTCAATCTGGCCCAAGGGTCGGTGAAGGTAACCTCGGGGGGGATCACCCTGGTTGAAAATATTGACTACACGGTGGATTACACCTTGGGGCGGGTGAAAATCATCAACCCGGCTTACCTGGAGTCGGGTGCCAACCTGCAAATTTCTACCGAAAGCGAAGACCTGTTTACCGTTCAACGAAAAACGCTGATCGGGACCCACGCCAATTATGCCTTTTCGGACAATTTCAACCTGGGCGCTACCATCCTGTATATGAACGAGCGACCACTGACCCAGAAAGTGAATTATGGAGACGACCCGATTTCGAACGCCATGTTCGGGCTGGATGCCAATTATACCACGCAGTCCAATTTGCTGACCAAACTAGTGGACAAACTGCCCTTCATCGAAACCAAAGAAGTGTCAACCGTGTCGGTAGAGGCCGAAGTGGCGCAGCTGGTCGTGGGCGAGTCGGGCGTGACCAATTCCACGGTTTATATCGATGATTTTGAATCGACCCAAACGTCGATCGACCTGCGGGCACGGCAATCGTGGGTGCTGGCCAGTACACCGCAAAAGCAGGCCCGTTTTCCGGAGGGCGATTTGGATGACGAACTGGCTTACAGCTTTAACCGCGCCAAACTGGCCTGGTATGTGATCGATCCGCTGTTTTTGCGTAATACCGCCCAAACACCGGCCCACATCCGGCAGGACAAAGAGCAGTTATCGGACCACCTGGTGCGCGAAGTGTATCAGCGGGAGATCTTCCCCGACAAGGATACCGAAATCGGCGTGCCTACCAATATTTCGGTGTTCGACCTGGCCTATTACCCCGAAGAGCGCGGCCCGTATAATTTCGACACCAATCCTTCGCCCTATTCGGCCGGGATTAATCCTGACGGGACCCTTCGCCAGCCTGAAACACGCTGGGGCGGCATTATGCGAAAGATCGAAACCACCGACTTTGAATCGGCCAACGTCGAATACATCGAATTCTGGATGATGGATCCCTTTGTGAATGATACCCTTGGCTTGCATGAGGGTGGTGACCTGTATTTCAACTTGGGAGACATTTCGGAAGATATGCTGAAAGACTCGCGCAAATCGTTTGAAAATGGTTTGCCCGAAACCGACGAAATTGCCAATGTGGATACAACCGTGTGGGGACAGGTTTCAAACAAAACCCAAATTACCAATAGCTTTGTCACCGACCCGGAAATCATAATCCGTCAGGATGTCGGTTTCGACGGTTTGTCCGATGCGCACGAACAAACCTTTTACAGTGGTTATTTGCAGGCCGTGCAAAACATTCTCGACCAGGATGTACTTGAAGAATTTTTGCTGGACCCTTCGGGCGACAACTATCACTACTACCGCGGATCGGATTTTGACGCGGAGGAAGTTGGCATCCGCGACCGGTACAAAAAATACAACGGACCGGAGGGGAACTCTGTTCCGGCATCGAAATCGCCCGAATCATACACCACTTCGGCCTATACGCTTCCCGATGTGGAAGACATCAACAGCGACAATACCCTGAATGAATATGAAAGGTACTACCAGTATCGTGTAAGCATTCGCCGCGAGGATATGATCCTGGGCAACAACTACATTTCGGATATCCGGACTGCCCGGGTGGAATTGGCCAACGGCAAGGTGGGCGAAGTGAAATGGTACCAGTTTAAAGTGCCCGTAAAACAGCCGGAACAGGTGATTGGAGGCATTTCCGATTTTAGCTCCATCCGGTTTATGCGTATGTTCCTGAGCCAGTTCAGCGACCCGGTGTTTCTGCGCTTTGCGACCCTGGAGCTGGTGCGGGCCGACTGGCGACGCTATACCGACAAGCTGGAACTGCTGGATGACGGCACGGGCATGAATACCCAGTTTGACGTTTCGGTAGTAAATATCGAAGAAAACAGCGACCGCAAGCCGGTGAACTACATCCTTCCCCCGGGCATCGATCGCGTGATTGACCCGTCGAATGCGCAGCTGTTGCAGTTAAACGAGCAGTCGCTGGTGCTACGGGCAACCGATCTGGAGCAGGGTGACTCGCGGGCGGCTTACAAAAATATCTACCTCGACTTCCGGCAATACAAGCGGCTCAAGCTCGAACTACATGCTGAAGAACTCGATGGCTATCCGGTAAATGATGATGAGCTGTACTTCTTTATGCGTATTGGCTCGGACTACGACAACAGCTATTACGAATATGAAGTTCCGTTGAAACTGACCGCACCCGGCCTGTACAACGGGAATATCGAGGGCGACCGCTATGCCGTGTGGCCCGAGGCCAACCGGATCAACATTCCGCTTACGTTGTTTACCGATGTAAAGCTTTCGCGCAACGAGGCGATGCACGAGCCCGGCTCTACACTGCGGACTTCGGATGTATTTGAGATGATCCACGAAGGCTGGAACGACAACAAGAATTATGTGAAGGTGAAAGGGAACCCCAACTTGGGCAACGTGGAAGTGATGATGATGGGGATCCGTCATAAAAAGACGTCGGAATTTAATCCCGGGCCAAAGTCGGTGGAGGTATGGGCTAACGAACTTCGTCTGAGCGAACTGGACGACAATGGGGGCTGGGCGGCCAACCTTCGGGTATCGACCAAGCTGGCCGACTTGGGATCGGTCGTTTTTGCCGGTCGTCACCGTTCGGTTGGCTTTGGCAGCATCGATCAGAGTGCCAGCGAACGGGCGATGGATGCCCTGACCGAATTCGATATTTCCTCCAGCCTGGAGTTGGGTAAGTTTTTCCCGAAAGAGGCTCAGGTGCGCATTCCCCTGTACGTGGGCGTTTCGCGCAGTGTAAGCAACCCGAAATACAATCCGCTCGACCCGGATGTAACCATGAAAGATGCCCTGCGCCGATCCGGCTCCTCGGCCGAAAAAGACTCGATCAAAAAGGTGGCCCAGGATTTTTCGACCCGTAAAAGTATTGTTCTCAATAATGTGAAGGTGGACAAAGTGAGCAAATCCGGAAAGCCCCGGCTTTACGATCCGGCCAATTTCTCGGTATCGTATTCCTTCAATGAGGAAAAAGAACGCGACATTAATACCAAATACAGCACCGAAAAGAGCCACCGGGGCGCATTGACCTACAATTTCAGCACGCGCCCGGAGGTAATCGAACCGTTCAAAAATTCAAAACTATTGAAGGGTAATGCATTTAAACTGGTTAAGGATTTCAATTTTTACCTGCTGCCTACTCAAATCTCTTACAGGAATGAACTTTTCCGGTATTATAAAGAGGTGCAGACCCGCAACATTGCCAACCCGAACCTGATTATCCCCCTGACGGTGGAGAAGGACTTTATTTGGCGACGGAATTTTGATATCCGCTACAATCTTACCCGCTCACTGAAAGTGGATTTTTCGTCGGAAGGTACAGCACGTATTGATGAGCCGGAAGGCCGCATCAACCGGGGAGACGACGACTACCAGATCAAAAAGGACTCGATCCTGACCAACTTGCTGAATATGGGACGGCCTGTGCTTTACCACCATGTGCTGAATGCCTCGTACCAGGTGCCTATCAATAAATTCCCGCTGTTTAACTGGATTACGCTCACCGGGCGCTACCAGGCCATGTACGACTGGACGGCCGGGTCGCTCACCGATGAGGCAGTGGAGTTGGGTAACGTGGTGGAAAACTCGCGGGTGATGCAGGGCAACGGCCAGTTCTCGATGCTGAACCTGTACAACAAGGTGCCCTTTTTGAAGGAGGTGAACCAGCGTTTTGTGAGCCAGTCGCGGTCGGCGCGCAGTTCGTCCAGCCGTGCCCAAGCAGTTGAAAAGGCCGCTGCCGGGGCGAACGGTACCCGGGTGAAGGAGGTGGAATATTCTTCGACAGTTGATCTGAAGGCCAACGTGCCCAGCGTGATCGACCACAAGTTGAAAACGCGCGAGGTACAGGTGCAGGTGTTCAACGAACGCGGCATGATGGTGCGCGGTAGCGTGGAAATTGTAAATGAAAACCAGGTACGCTTTACTCCGGTTGCCAACCTCGAAGGTGCAAAACTCACCGTGAAAGGGAAACGCCAGCTGCCGGAAACCCTGCCTTACAAGATGGCCCTTTATACGGCCCGTACACTGATGAGCGTAAAAACGCTGGCTGTGACCTACTCCTCCTCCGACGGGACCGTTTTGCCGGGATTCATGCCCGAGCCCAGTTTGTTTGGTTCCGGCAAGTATAGCCCAGATCCGGCCATGTTCGGCAATATTGCTTCGACTCGTGCCCCGGGATTGCCATTCCTGTTGGGTTGGCAGGACGAGAACTTTGCACGCGATGCCGCCCTGAAGGGATGGATCACCCGCGACACCACGCTGAACGCTCCCTATACGATGAGCCACAACGAAACATTTACCTTCCGGGCCGATATCGAACCGTTGCCCTTTCTTCGCATCGATCTGACCGCCAATCGCGGGAAGTCGGAAAATATCAGCGAATACTACATCTTCGATAGCCAAACTGGAAACTTCAACGCCCTAAACCGCACCGAACGGGGCAACTTCACCATGTCGGTGAATACCTGGAAAACGGCCTTCAGCAAAATGGGCGAAGCAGAAATAGAGGTGTCGGATGCTTACCAGACGATGTTGGACAACCGAATTGTTATTGCCCGCAGGCTGGCTGCCCGGCGTGTGCCGAATCCGGCCGAAGGCTACGATCCGCAGATGGTGAACCCGCAAACCGGTTATCCACTGGGCTACGGGCCTACCTCGCAGCAGGTGATGATTCCCGCGTTTATTGCAGCCTACACCGGGCAGTCGGCTGAGAAAGTGGCGCTGGAGCCTTTCCCCTCGCTGAAATACATGCGCCCCAATTGGCGGATTACCTACGACGGGGTGGTGTCCAAAATCAAAGGGCTGAGCAAGGTGGCCAAGTCGATCAACCTGAACCACTCGTACCGCTCGTCGTACAATGTGGGCTCATACCTGACGAACCTCAGCTACGACGATGCGTTTTACGGCGATGGCTTCAGCTATGTCACCAACCTGCTGAACGGAGATTTTGTGAACCAGTACGATATCAATTCGGTGAGTATTACCGAACAGCTCAACCCGCTCATCAATATAGATGTTACCTGGTTGAACGACATGTCAACCCGGGTGGAAATTAAGCGGGCGCGCAACCTGACACTGAACTTTGCCAACAACCAGCTCACCGAAGTGCTGAGCAACGAGGTGTCGTTTGGTTTCGGCTACCGGTTTCAGCGGATGGACCTGATTATTAAAACCAAAAATTCGCAAAAAGCGTATTCGAATGACCTGAATATCCGGGCCGACCTTTCGTTCCGAAAGAACAAAACCCTGTTGCGCAAGTTGATGGAAAACGATAACCAGCTGACGGCCGGACAAAATGCCATCACCATAAAAACCACTGCCGACTACATGCTGAGCGATCGCTTCCAGCTGCGCTTGTATTACGATAAGGTGATCAACGAGCCGTTTACCTCGTCGGCCTTTCCTACCGCCACCACTAACTTCGGGGTGAGCTTCCGCTTTACGCTGGCGCAATAAAAGGATTTAAGTTTGTTTTTTTGGGGGGGAGATAGGCTTTTGTTGGCTGTCATCCTGACCTCGTTTCAGGATCTGTTGGAAGTTGGCTTCTTTGCCGTTGCAGGTACAGGTACCGGAATACATTCGGGATGGCGCTTTGAGGTTTCTATTTTCATCATGTTGAGGGCAACGTAAGGAACCTGATTTTGCACGCTTTGAACAAAATCACTTGTTGGGAAGTTTTTACTGGAGCGCCCAACTATTCATCAGATGGCTGGGCTTTTAATTGTGAAATCATGATAAAACAAGCCCATTTATTCGTCCTGCTTATGGCGTTGCCGGGGGCAACAGCGGCATTTGCCCAGGAAGCTCCCAAGCCCGAAAAAATTACCTACCCAATGCCCGGGCAGGTGAAAACGGTGATGATCAACAAATGCTACGATTGTCACTACGACGGGGAGAGAGATGAAGAAGCGAAGGCAGGACTGAATTTCAATACGCTGGATCAACTGGGTAAAATCAAACAACTGGCCGTGTTTTCCAATATCCAAAAGGAAATTGAGAAGGGCGCCATGCCGCCTAAAAAGTTTGTGACGAAGTACCCCAAGGCAGCGCTCACCAAAGAAGAGGCCGATTTGCTGGTTGAGTGGGTGAAAAAAGAAAGCGCAGCTTTGTTGAAGCAATAGTCCGTTGCAGCCTAAACCGGTCGGTTTCAAACACGTTTAATCTCAATTATATGAAGAAGATCCTTCGCCTTGGTGGATTGCTATTGGTGGCCGTGTTTCTGGCCATGCAGTTTTTTCAGCCAGAACGAAATTCGGGGGAAGTAACCGCTGCCCATTTATATCGACAAACTCAGGTGCCGCCGGGTGTGCAACGGATGCTGAACAATGCCTGTATGGATTGCCATTCCAACCAGACCAATTACGATTGGTACCACCGCTTGGCGCTGGTTTCGTGGCTAATCAGCCAGCATATCACCGAAGGGAAGCAGGAGCTGAACTTCTCGGAATGGGGAAGCCTTTCGGTTATTGACCGCATCGGTTTGTTGGAAGACATGAGCGGGGAAGTAAAGCGCGGGGCCATGCCCCTGAAATCGTATTCGTTTATCCATCACGAAGCGCGATTGTCCACCGCCCAGGTGGATTCGCTGGCCGAATGGATCCGGCATTACCAGGAAGGCTTGCTGCTGCCGGTCAGTGAATAGGGGAGCATTCCTCGCTTCGATCAGGGAAATCGCTTTTAAAATATAGTTCACCCTTTCAAGGCACATGTGCCTCAATAGTTTCCAATGCCTGAGGCATTTCCGGTAGGTGCAGGATAAGTTAATATGGGCTTTCCACGTGGCTATGGCATGTTGGTCACGACGTGTCGTGACCGTACTTGGCTTTCCCGTTTTAGGGCGTTTCGGATTTTATACGGCGTGTAAGGCCACGGTATGCCGTGGCCGGACGGGTGGTGACGACCTAAAAAGAGCAGTTTAACATCTTCTAACAGAAAGAATGGCATTTAATTCCTAAAAGCGATTTCCCTGTCCCTTCGCCGCCAAAATTGGCACATCGCCAAATTAAATGTAATTTTGCGGCCAATTGATTGAACCACATGGAAAGAAGAGATGTAGAGATTATGGCCCCTGTGGGCTCATACGAGTCGTTGGCTGCTGCCATTCAGGCGGGTGCCGGATCGGTTTATTTTGGAGTGGAGCAGTTGAATATGCGTGCCCGCTCGTCGAACAATTTTACGCTCGACGATTTGCATGCCATCGCCGAAAAGGCCCACGCAAACGGGGTGAAAACCTACCTGACCGTCAATACTGTTATTTTCGACAACGAACTCGACAAGCTGCACCGGGTGATTAATGCCGCCAAAGAGGCAGGCATTTCGGCCATCATTGCCAGCGATATTTCAGCGATTATGTATGCCCGTTCCATCGGCGTGGAAGTCCATATTTCTACCCAGGTGAACATTACCAACATTGAGGCGGTGAAGTTTTATGCCCAATTTGCGGATGTGGTAGTACTGGCCCGCGAAATGGATTTGGACAAAGTAGCGGAAATCAGCCATCAGATTTGCGAGCGAAATATTCGTGGACCGAAGGGCGAGCTGGTGCAGTTGGAAATGTTTGTCCACGGGGCGCTGTGCATGGCCGTGTCGGGCAAATGTTACCTCAGCCTGCACGAGATGAACAGCTCGGCCAACCGGGGCAGCTGCATGCAAACCTGTCGCCGCGCCTACACGGTTACCGACCAGGAAACCGGCGCCGAGCTGGAGATCGACAATGAGTATATCATGTCGCCTAAAGACCTGAAGACCATTCATTTTTTGAACAAGCTGCTCGATGCCGGCGTCTCGGTGCTGAAAGTTGAAGGGCGTGCCCGTTCCCCGGAATATGTAAAGACGGTGGTAGCATGTTACCGCGAGGCCGTCGATGCCTATTTCGACGGCTCGTTTACCGACCAAAAGGTGGCCGGTTGGGACCAGCGTTTGAGCACGGTATTTAACCGGGGTTTCTGGGATGGCTACTACCTGGGGCAACGATTGGGCGAGTGGAGCAAAAATTATGGTTCGCTGGCTACCGAGCGCAAGGTTTATATTGGCAAAGGCATGAACTATTTTCCTAATATTGGGGTGGCTGAATTCCACCTGGAAGCCGGTTCGCTGAAAGTGGGCGACAAAATACTGGTGACCGGTCCCACGACCGGCGTGGTGGAAACGGTGGTGGAGGAAATCCGGGTGGACCTGAAACCTGTTTCCGAAGCCAAAAAAGGGGATCTGTTTTCGGTGCGTGTGGCCGAGAAAATCAGAAGGTCCGATAAACTGTACAAGATAGTCCCGGCCCGCGAGGTGAAGCACCGGCGATAATGGTAACAAACCACCCCGGCTCCGGCATACCGAAGCCACCCCTCCTTGAGAAAGGAGGGGAAAGGGTTTGGCGCAATCGCATGTTGACAGAAAATAATGTCTGCGACTATGCCACTAATTACTGGGTAATTCCCCCTCCATTTATTTACTTTGTGGCTGGTAACCGACTATTTTTGTTCAAAAACCGGTATTATGCGCAAGTTTCTTTTTCCCACTCTAATTTTGTTGATTGTTATTCTGGGGGCTGTTTGGTTTTTCATGGCCCGGCAAACCCAGGCGTATTCCGAAAACTCAGCTTTTCGTGCCATCCCTCTGAAAACCCCTTTGGTGGTTGAGGTGGCCGAGATGAAAAGTATGGTAAAAATGCTGAGCAGCGACAACCCCTTGTTGGCGGAGCTAAAAGCTATTCCCGAATTACAGGCATTCTGGAATGATGTGAATAGCCTGGAAGCGTTGCTGGGCGATAATGACCAGCTCCGGAAGGCCGTGAATGATAAATCGGTGCTGATTTCCTTTAATCCAGCCGGGAAAAATGGAGTGGGATGTTTGTTTGCTTTCAGTCTCGACAACCGGGCCGAACGCAAAAGCCTGATCGGTTATTTTGAAGGACTTTCGCAAAACGGGCAAGGAATCCTTTCCAGGCGGATGTACGACCAGGTTGAAGTTTTCCAATTCCGGTCGGGTGACGAGGAATACCATTTTGCCGAAGATCAGGGAATTTTTCTGTTTAGCCGCTATGCGTTGTTTGTTGAAGAGGCTGTGCGCCAGATTTCAGCAGAAAGCCTGCTCGATCAGGAGCAGTTTAAGTCGTTGTATAATACGGTGGGCGGCAGTTCCGATTTCAACCTGTTTATCAATCACGAAAAAATTGCGCAACTGATTGGGAGTTCTATTGCACCCAACTTTCGAAAAATGTTGCAGCAGCTGGATCGTTTTGCTGACTGGACCGAGCTGGATGTGAACCTGAAAAACACGGAAATTTTACTTGGCGGGTTTAGTTTTTCCAATCCGTTGAATGATAATTACCTGGAGATTTTCCGCAGGCAGGACGCCGGCCGGTTTAATATGGATCAGGTGTTGTCGGCCAATACCAGCCTCTTTGTCAGTCTGAATGTACCCGACTTCAAAGCGTTCCAATCCGAATTTGAGGAGTTTTTGAAAAAGCAGGGTAGCTACTATTCGCGCGAAGCCAAGCTCAAGGCTTTAGAACGGTTCAGCAAAAAGCCGTTCATTTCGTTTTTCGAAGAGATTGCCGGCGACGAATATGCCCTGGCTTTTGGGGCAGTCACCCAAAACGAACCGGCCAGCAACCGCTTCTTTATTGCCCGGGTGAAAGGGCAGTCGGTGGCGCGTGAGAAGTTGCTGCCCATGCTTGAAAACTATGCCAAGGCGAACAAAAAAAGTCTGGAACAGATGCAAACTAACTATCAGATTCAGCAGGAGAAGGCATTTACCATTTACGAATTTCCGTTTGGCAATGTGCCAGAATTGTTATTTGGCCAGGCTTTCAGTGCCGCCGAAAGCAACTACCTCGCTTTTTACGACAATTACCTGATTTTTGCCGACAACCTCCCGGCCCTGAAAAATTACATTCATGATCTGGTGCTGTCGTCCACGCTGGCAAAAGATATTCATTTCCAGAAGTTCAACCAGCAAATGGCTTCGCGGTCGAGCCTCTATTTCTACCTCAATTTTTCAAAGGCCTTCAACCTGAAAAGTTATTATCTGACAGAAGAAACCTCTGGTGCCATTCAGGAAAACGAGGTTGGCCTGCGCAAATTTTACGCGCTGGGTTGGCAGTTTTCGTCCAATTCGGGCCAATTTCTTAACAACCTGTACCTGAAATACGATCCGGTATTGAAAGAAGAACCGCAAACGGTATGGCAAAGCAAGCTGGACACTACGATATCCATCAAGCCGCAGCTTGTTGTTAATCACAACGATAAAAAAAATAAAGAGGTAATTGTCCAGGACAATAAAAACAATTTGTACCTGATCAATAAGGAAGGCGTGAGTTTGTGGAAGATCAAGCTTTCCGGCAAAATCCTGGGCGATGTTTACCAGGTAGATTATTACCGGAACGGCAAATTGCAGTACCTGTTCAATACGAAGAACCACTTGTACCTGCTCGACCGGAACGGCAACAACGTAGCCAAATTCCCGGTCAACTTCCGCTCGCCGGCCACCAATGGTGTGGCGGTGTTCGACTACGATAGCAACCGGAACTATCGCTTTTTTGTGGCTTGCGAGAACAAGCAGATTTATGCGTACGACCGCGACGGGAAACTGGTATCCGGCTGGAATTTCGACAAAACGGATGGCGTGGTGGCCAATCCGCTGAAACATTTCCGGGTTGCAGGAAAAGATTATCTGGTTTGTGCTGACCGGTATAAAACGTACATCCTCGACCGGCAGGGCAGCATCCGGGTGAAAACGACTGATAACTTTGATCATTCGGGTAACGATTTGTACCTGGCCGATGGGGCTGCCCCGGCCGTGGTTACTACGGATAGCAAAGGAGTGGTGCACCTGCAATACTTCGATGGCAAATCGGCCACACGCGACCTGGGAAGCTTTGGCGCCGACCACTATTTTGTGGCCGAAGATCTGAATGGCGATGCAAAAACAGATTTTATTGTGGCCGATGGAAACCGCTTGTACGCCTTTACCGATCAAGGCAAAAAGCTGTTCGACCGCAAGTTAAACGCACCAGTTTCAGGCAGACCAAATGTCTATACTTTTGCTGCGAATAATAAGAAAATTGGTGTGGTGTGCCGCGATGAAAACCGCGTTTACCTGATGAATATCGATGGCAAATTGTACGATGGCTTCCCGCTCCACGGGAATACCGATTTCAGCATTGGCTTTCTGAGCACCGGCAACCCCTATTTCAACCTGCTGGTTGGCAACGAAGACAACAGCTTTTTCAATTATAAAGTGGAATAGGTTTTCCGGTTAACGAAATAGCCGGGCCGCCCGGTTGATTTTTCCGTTTGGTGTGCGGGGCAGCTCCCTGACAAAGCAAATCTGGCGCGGCTGCTCGTATTTATTGAGTTGTTGACGGCAGATGGACTGTAATTCACCGGACAGTTCCGGGGTTTCGGTTTCTTCAACGGCCAAAATCAGTTGCTGGCCCAGTGTTTCGTGTGGAAGTGAAGTGATCATAAATGGCTGGACGATAAACGGCTCCAGCTTTTCCTCCAGCTGCTCGGGCGAGAATTTGATGCCTCCTGAAATAATAACGTTGTCTGCCCGGCCCAGAATGCGAAAGCTATGATCATCGACCAGTTCAGCCAGGTCGTTGGTTTGCAGAAAGCCGTTTTCCAGTCCGGGCATTTCAATACGGATGCAGCCGGCCCCATTCAGTCCCACCCGGACGCCATCGAGGCAATGGTACCATTCGTCTTTCCCTTCACCGTTCAGTTGCCGCAGGGCAATGTGCGTTGCGGTTTCGGTCATCGCATAGCTCGAATAGCAGCGGGTGTGCACCGTTTGCAGTTTTTCTTCCAGGGTTGAAGGAATGGCCGAGCCGCCGATCAACAAAAATTCCAGGTTAGAAATTCCAAATTCCAAGCATTTTTCCACTTGGTTGATCACCATGGCGGCGAATTTGAAGGGAGCAGCAGATCCCGAAACCCCGTCTGACCGCCGGGCAGGAAGTTCGGGATGACGGAGAATGTCAAAATCGGTGGATGGGTCAACCACATACAAATCCAGTTTGCCGAGCAGGGCGCGGACCACCATCAGTTTGCCGGCAATGAAGCGGTTGGGGAGGCAATGTAACGCGCGGTCGCCTTCCCGTAAATTAAAAAACGAAATGGTGCGCAGTGCGCTGGCTGCCACAAATTCTTTTTTCAGATGAATGGTTTTGGGACTGCCCGTACTGCCCGAAGTCTGCACTTCAATAAAATCGTTGTCGTTGTACCACTCCGCCAGAAAGTCGAGCCAGTCGCGTTCCCAGCCACTGCTTTTATCGCGGTTTTTCAGGAGCTGCTCAACCTCGGTTGGCTGGCCGTTTAAGGTGATATGTGAAGGGAATAGTTTCAAATTCCAAATTTCAAGTTTCAAGTTCCAAATTTCAAGTTTCAGGTTTCAAATTGTCATCCCGAATTTATTTCGGGATCTGATGTTATTTTTCAAGAGATCCTGAACCTTGTCTGGCCGCCGGGCAACAAGTTCAGGATGACGGAGCATTTTCATCACCTCAACGCCCAAATCCCAGATTTGGATCAAACCAAAGCTGCTCGCCGCGGATTTCGAGCGGCGAATCGATATTGTTGGTGAACAGTTGGCCTGTTCCCAATCCCTGGTGCGTTTTTATGTTTTTGGTAAAAGCCCATTGGGCAATGGCATTCAGACCGATGTTCGATTCCAGGTAGGAGGTAATCCACCAGCCGATATTTCGTTCTTCAGCCAATTCAATCCACTCGTCACAGCCCGATAAGCCACCAAGCAAGCTGGGTTTCAGTACCAAGTATTGGGGGCGCACCATGTCGAGCATCAGCTCCTTGTCTTCGCGTTTGTTCAGGCCAATCAGTTCTTCGTCCAAGGCAATCGGAACGGGTGTTTCTTCGCAGAGTTTGGCCAGGTCGGTCCAGCGCCCGGCCGCAATCGGTTGCTCGATGGAATGCAGTTGAAGGGCTGCCAGTAGTTCCAGTTTTTTGCGTGCCTCGTCCACCTTGAAGGCCCCGTTGGCATCTACCCGCAGGGTAATTTGCCCGGGGCTGAAACGTTTGCGGATCGATTGCAGTAGTTCCAGTTCGGTTTCAAAATCGATAGCCCCGATTTTCAACTTTAAACAACGAAAACCCGCTGCCAGTTTGGCTTCTGTTTGCGACTGCATGTTCGCTGCCTCTCCCATCCAAATTAAGCCGTTAATGGGGATTCCGGCTTTCCCTTCGGTAAAGGGCGAAGGAAACAGGATGCGATGGCCACCGTTTTTCAGGTCGAGCAATGCCGTTTCCAGCGCGAAGCGCAGCGACGGATAGTCGAGTAGCAGTTCCTGGTTTTCGGCAAAGTGCATCGGGTCGGAACACACATCTTCGATGAGGTAATCGATTTGATCGGGTGTTTCCTTGCTCAGCCCGGGCAGCGGGGCACATTCGCCTAAACCCGTCCGACCGTTTTCTTCCACATACAAATACCAAACGGTGCGTGTGTTCAGCACCCCACGCGAGGTTCCGGCAGGCTGTTTAAACAGTAGTTCGTATTTTTTGAAATAGCCAATCATCGGATGGATAATAGAAGTCCGGCACAAAACAAGAGGGTGAACGCCAGTGTTCCCAAGGCCAATCGTTTCAGGAACGGGTCGAGTTGGCGGGCATCGGCAGTGCGCCAGATTTTGACTAAGTCGATCAGGAAGAGAGGGAAAGTCAGTAAAAACAGCCATTGCCACCGTGATTCCTGCTGGTGCAGGGTGAAAATAAGGGTGGCTAGCCATCCCCACGCGATGATGGCGATGTGGTAAACACGGCTGTTGCGGGCGCCGATGCGCACCGGCAGGGTGATTTTGCCCGAGTGCCGGTCGTTTTCCATGTCGCGCATGTTGTTGAGGTTAAGTACGCCAGCACTGAACAAGCCCATGCTGATGGACGGCAAAACGATAGCTGTTTCAATATAATTTGCATGCAAAAAGAAGACACCGATAACCGGCAGCAATCCGAAAAACAAGAACACCGACAGGTCGCCCAGCCCGATGTAGCCGTACGAACGTTTTCCGGCAGTATAAAAATAAGCTGCGATCAGTGCCAGAATACCCAGGACGATAAAGCTAAAAAAGGCAATCGGGCTGAATTGCCAGGTGCCAACAAAAACCAGCGCAACACCCAATATAAAGCTCAGTCCGCCAACCATCCACATGCCTTTTTTCATTTCGGACGGGGTAATTTCGCCGCCTTGCAAGGTTCGGGTTGGCCCCAACCGAAGGTGGTTATCAGTACCTTTCTGAAAGTCTCCATAGTCGTTGGCAAAGTTCGAGAAAACCTGGATGAGCGTGGCCGTGACCATCGCTAATACAAAAACGGTGAGGTTGAATGCTCCGTAAAAAGCTGCCAGCGCCGAGCCCATCAGAATGCCCGACAAGGCCAGGGGAAGCGTGCGCAGCCGCGCTGCCTTGAGCCAACTTTTAGGTGTTGCCATTTTCGATTCTAATCAATTTATTTTAAAGTATTCTTTTTCGAGCCAAAAACGGAACATCGGGTCCAGGATTGAAATATTGGCCCCTTGAATGTCGATGATCTCTTTATTTTCCAGCGTTCTCTTTATCCTTACAATGTTTGCCGAAGTTCCAAGCTGATAGTTTTGTAGTGTTTCTTTTGAGCTGAATTTTTCAACGCCTTGCAGCAAGGCATGCAGAAAATTTATTTGCGAATTCGTTAGTTCATCGGTTTTCGACTGAAACAGCAAGCTAAGCTGATCGACAATCCCCTGGTGGGCTTCGCGGACATTGGCTTCGGTACACTCATTCTCGGTGCGCAACCAGCTTTGTTGGGCCAATTGCTGCACGTAATAGGGGTGGCAGTCGGCCAAATCGGCAATCAGCGCTGCATTGTCTTTCGATATCAGTTTGTTTGTATCCTTGAACCGGCCTGTGATGAAACTTATCCAGTTTTTCTTCTTGATTTTTTCCAGAAAGATCAGATCGCCGAATTTGTAAAAAGGCATCGAAGAGTTGGTGAACACCTCTAGCAGCATGTGACGTTTACTCCCGTAAAGACAATAGGCAACATGTTGCTGTTTTTGCCAGCTCGATCTCAATTTCTTTTGAAATGCCAACGGATCATTGAACATGGCAATATTCTGAAACTCATCGATGCAGAACACGAACTTCCATCCTTTCTCAACGGCTATTTTCTCGGCCATGTTTAAAATATCGTCCGGATGCCTGACCACTTCTTTCCAGTCGAGGCTCAATGATAGGCTTTGCTGGTTGTCCGGGCTGAATGAGATTTTGGGAAGAAACCTCCCCAGAAATTTACCGGCATTTTCGAGCACAACTTCCACTTTGGAAGCTGAGGCCCGTAGCACTTCGGTTGCCAGCAGCTGGTAAAATTCTTCTTCAGTCCGCACACTGAAGGTATCCAAAAAACAAAAATGGAGATCTTTGTGTTTTTTTAAAGCTTTGTTGGCAGCATGTTGTACCAAGGACGATTTTCCCCATCGCCTGGGTGAAATGAGAATGGTATTGACAGATGCTGAAAAATTATTTACCAACCGTTCCTGTTCGGGTTCACGGTTGGTGAAATTCTGCTCAATCGCCAATTTGCCAAAAACAAAAGGTGCCTCCATAGTTTCGATTTTGATGCAAATTTAGCTAACAATCTTGTAACTAACAAAAATGTAACTAACAATTTTGTTAGTTTGTAATTTGCTCTAATTAAGGAAATTTCGGAAACTTTTTAAAATCCGGCTTCCGTTTTTCGAGGAACGCGTGTTTGCCTTCCTGGGCTTCTTCAGTCAGGTAATACAGTAAAGTTGCGTTTCCGGCAAACTCCTGGATGCCGATTTGGCCGTCGAGTTCGGCATTCAAACCTAATTTCAGCATACGCAGCGCCAGCGGACTGTGCTCCTGCATTTTTTGTGCCCAGGCAACCACTTCGTCTTCCAGCTGGTCAAACGGAACGACTTTGTTTACGAGACCCATTTCCAGCGCTTCGGCAGCCGAGTATTGGCGGCACATGAACCAGATTTCGCGGGCTTTTTTCTGTCCTACGATACTGGCCAGGTACGACGAGCCCAAACCGGCATCGAAGCTGCCTACTTTCGGGCCGGTTTGCCCGAAGATGGCATTCTCGCTGGCAATCGAGATGTCGCAAACTACATGCAACACGTGACCGCCGCCAATAGCGTAGCCGTTCACCATGGCAATCACCGGCTTGGGCATGCTGCGGATTTGTTTCTGCACTTCGAGGATGTTCAATCGCGGAATGCCGTTTTCGTCGATATAGCCGCCGATACCTTTCACGGTTTGGTCGCCGCCTGCGCAAAAAGCTTTGTCGCCTGCGCCCGTTAGTACAATCACATTAATGCGGTTGTCCTCGCGGCAAATGTGCAGCGCGTCGCTGATGTTGTTCACCGTTGTGGGACGAAAGGCGTTGCGTACTTGTTCGCGGTTGATGGTAATTTTCCCAATCCCGTCGTAGTAATCGAAGAAAATATCTTCGTATTCTTTAATGGTTTCCCATTGGCGTTTTGTAGTCATGGTATGGTGTTTTTATTGTTTTATAAATTTGAATAATCCCCTGAATGTTTGGGTGTTCACCTCTGCATCCGTGAAAATTTCAAGCAAAGCCGGGGTCTGCTGTTTCGGTGAATAAAAAATTCTCAACGCTTCATTTAGCTCGGCGTCATTTTCAGCTTTGTAATAATCGAGGCCAAAGGTTTTGGCGATGCCTTCCGCCTTAAACTTGTTTTCGGTAAAGAAATGTTTGCGGTAGGCGAGTGTTTCGCCGGGGCCTTTGATGAGGCCAAAAATATTGCCGCCGCCGTTGTGGATGACGATCACGCGAAAATTACTGCCCACGTTGTTGTTCCAAAGAGCGTTGGAATCGTAGAAAAACGACAGGTCGCCCACGATGACAGTGTTCAATTTTTCGGAGGCAACGGCAAAACCCACCGCCGTTGACAGGCAGCCATCGATACCGGCCGTGCCCCGGTTGCTAAAGTATTGTGTGTTTTTCGCGGCATCACAGATCAGCGCGTACCGTACCGGGGTGCTGTTGCCCAGGTGAACCACCGAGTTTTCGGGCAGGGCCTTCCGGATTTGCTCAAAAACGGTGAGGTCGCTCCTTTCTGCCTGTGCCAAATACTGGTCGCGCAGCTTGTTTACACGGGCTTCTTTATTTTTCCAAAACTGCAAATAGCCTTTTTCTTTTTCATTCAATTTGGGTTGAAGGGCTTCGAAGAAGTCGGCGGTATCCATCGAAATCACTTTCGTCAGCGACTGGTACGTGTCGAAATGTTCGCCTGAAGCACTCACGTGCCAGTGTTGTGCTGCTTTGTTTTTCCGCAGAAATTGCTTGAGCGATTTCGAAACGTACTGTCCTCCAAAACTGATCAGCAGGTCAGGCTGAAAGTCTGTCGGATTGTCTTCCAGCAAGGCAGCCATCAGCGTGTCGATGCTGCTGCAAAACCGCGGACCGTTCAGGTTGGCCAGGTGTTCTTTCAGTACCACGGCTCCGGTTTTATCGGCCAGTCGGGCCAGCAAGCCTTCCAATTCGGGGTTGGGCATTTGCTGTCCGGGCAAAATCAGCACTTTTTCAGCCTGGTTAAAAGCCAACGTAAGCTTTTCCAATTGGGCGCCGGAGAGTAGTTGGTGTGTTTCTGCCCGTTCAATCACCTTCACGGGCGGAAGTGGCTCATCCAGCAAATCGTGCAGCGGTTCTTCCATCGGAATGTTGATGTGCACAGGGCCTGGCGTGCCGGAAACGGCCAGGTTCAGGCATTCATTTATTTCACGGGCGGCCAGCCACAGTTCTTTTTCCGACTCTCCCAGGGGCAGGTTGATTTCTTTTTTGACGAAATTCCGGTACATGTTCTCCTGCCGGATACATTGACTTTCCAGTTGGTCGATCCAGTAGCCGGGGCGGTCGGCGGTGAGCACAATTAGCGGAACGTTTTGGTAAAACGCTTCGGCAATGGCCGGCGTGTAGTTAAGGGCGGCTGTGCCTGAGCTGCAGGTAATGGCTGCCGGTTTGCCGGTTTGTTGGGCCAGGCCCAGGGCAAAGTAAGCTGCACTGCGCTCGTCAACAACATTGCGGCAGATGAAGCCCTCGCTCCCTGAAAACGTGTGTGTGAGCGGGCCGTTGCGCGACCCCGGCGAAATGATGATGTCCTCTATTCCCTTAGCCAGCAGGAGAGAGGCCAGTTGCTGAATGTGTTTTTTTGTTGAAATCATATATTCTGAACCGCCTCAATGGCTGATAACAAGGTTTTTGCTTTGTTGTTGGTTTCTTCCCATTCGTCTTCGGGGACTGACTTAGCCGTAATTCCACCCCCGGCGTACAGGATATATCGGTCGGGCGTGAGTTCCATACAGCGTAAATTGACAAACAGACGCACCGATCCGTTCATTTGCCAGGGGCCTAAATAACCGGTATAGTAACGGCGGTCGTGCTTTTCAATTTTCGAAATATACCGGTCTGCCGTCGACTTTGGCAAACCGCAAACAGCCGGCGTTGGGTGCAACCCGGCAATAAAATCGCCCAGCCGGTCTTCAAGCTTTTTGGCCGGAAAATAGAAACTGGTTTTCAGGTGGGCCACCCGGCCGCTTTCCATCGTTTCGGGGCCTTTAGTTGTGTAGGGGTGAATGTTGAAGCGGTAGAACACATCGAGCATGTAGCGCGAAACGAACGCCTGTTCCTCGATGTCTTTGGTGTGCCAGCCGTAATCCGAATCGGCTCTGCGTGCTTGTGTGCCGGCCAACGACACGGTTTCCAAGGTTTTGCCGTGCGACTGGAGCAGTACTTCCGGCGTGGCCCCCATCCAGAGCCCGGCTTCGGGCAGGTTTACCAGATACACAAAAGCATTGGGCGTTTGTTTGCGCAGTTGCATGTACAGCTTGCCGATCGATTCGTCATTTCGTTTCTGCGGAATCAGACGGGATACAATCACTTTCGATAGTTTGGTTTTGCGGATTTCGGTAATGGAGGCCTCAATATCTTTCAGGTAATTGTCTTTATCGATGATAAAATGATCGCGGACAGTTTGTTCGCCGCAATTGCATTGGGGAAGATCTTCAGGATGAAAAGTCTGAAGATCGTGGTAGTTTCGCAGATATATGCCGGGTTTCAGCAAAAGCAAAGGCGATGTTTCACCCAAACGGTAAGGGGCAAAAACGAAACCTTCCTGTCCGTTCAGTTTATTGAAATCAGACAGGTTGATTACATCTTCCTTTTGGCCGATCAGGATTTCCGGATGGTGTTCCGCTGGCATCGACCAGGCAGCAAACGGCAGGTTTCTGGTCAATAAGGAATCAATAAAAAAACTGTATTCGTCTCGTCTAACCATTCCTTTTCACGATCATATTGGTCACCCGGATGGTTGAAACCAGGCGTCCGTCTCCATTTGTTACATCAACATTCCAAACGTGGGTCTGGTTTCCCTGGTGAATAATTTTTGCAGTTGCCTGCACGGTTCCTCCCCGCACGCTTCCGGTATGGCTTCCGGTAACGTGAATCCCCCGGATGTCGAATTCTCTCAGGTCGATCACCAGCATGCTGCCCAGTCCGGCAATGGTTTCGGCCAGGGCCAGGTTCGAACCGCCGTGCAGGAGCCCATCGGGGCGGGTGGTTTGCGGACAAACCGGCATGGTGGCCTTCACTTCGCCCGCGGCGATTTTTTCAATTTGTATCCCCAAGTTGCCAATCAGACTGTTTTGCATGGCCATGTTGATGGTTTCAAGGGGCGTATCAAGGCTTAATGTGCTAAAATCCATAGTGTATTTTCTGAAATGAAGGCCCTAAAAATAGCGCTAAGTTTTAACTTTTAGAAAGACTTGTGCCCCTAATTGGCGGGTGAACGGGTAAAACCTCCGTTTTATTCATATCGCGTCGGCGATGAATAAAACGGAGCAATAATGGTTATTCGGGTTGGTTAAAACCGATCAAATCGTGTTTACGCAGATATTTTTCAAGTTGGACGCCGCTGATCGACAGGTCGGACGGGGGATTGTTGTTGTTTTCGGTCAGGTATAACAGTTGTGATTCGTGCGGTTTCAGGCTGAGGGTGATTTTATCCAGGTTGCCCAGGCCAGTGCTGGTCTCTGGTTTCCATTCATAGACCCAACATTGTTTTTCGCCATTGAGTTCAAGTATGTAAAAATCTTCATTTACTGTTTCATCGGTATCGTTTACAACAAGAACGCCCCAGGCTTTTGGCGATTTGTAACGACGAACAGCTACTTTGCATTTTTTATTTTGGCCCCAATAGGGCAAGGAGGCGCTTTGCGGTCGGTCCTGTGGCTGGAGGAAGCGCCAGTGATTTAACTCTTCGTCTGTCAGTGTTGAAAAGCGGTCGGAGGTGTGGACCACGCCTCCCAAAATTCCGTTCCAGTGGGCAATGGTGGTTTGCTCCACGTCGGAAAGCTTGTTATTTACCTGGCGCAGATAAATGGTGTCGGGGTCGTTTTGCCAATACACATTGTTGAAGTACTGGCAGGCGTATGTTTCGCTGAACATATTGCCCACGCCCTGGTTAGTCCATTCGCTTTCCACATCATTTGATATGCGCATAGCATCAACAAACCCGATGAGTGGTGCGAAAGGCGAGATGCTTGCCAGCCAATAGCTGCCTGCCCCAATTTCTTCACGGATAATCCGGAGAACCTCAACGAGGATTTGTACCGAAGATTTATCCCGGTTGTAACGTTTGATGTTGTAACTGTCCCGCAGTCCCCAATCCAGGAAATCGGTTTTAAAGAAGGTGTAGCCCATTTTCCGGAAAGCACGGAAAACCCGGGCAATGTATTTTTGCACCTCGGGGTGGCTGCCATCCAGCGCATAATGCGGCCCCTCGGGAAGGTTCCCATGCGGTACCGGATTGCCGTCCAGGTCGTTGATGAGCCAGTTGGGGTGGTTGCGGAAAAGCTTGCTGTTTTCATCTACAATAAACGGGGCCACCCATATTCCGGCGCGGTAGCCGCGCTGAAAAATTTCGCGGGCAGCATCTTCCATCGAACGGGGCCATTTTTCGTTGGTGTCCAGCCAATCGCCGTGAACACAATAGCAGTCGTCGATCTGAATAGTTTGTAGCGGTATTTTTGGGGAGAGCTTGTCGAGTGTCTGAAGCTGTTCTTTCAGTTTTTCAAAGGAAAAGTCTTGTTTGTGTTCGTACCACGAACTCCAGTGAAAGCTGGTTTTGGTGTCTTTACGGGCCACCATGCTTTCCGAAATGTTCCAGGCAATGTGCTGCAGGGTTTCGAAAGGCAGGTTTCCCTGGATGATGTAAATATCAGGCAGTTTGATGAAATCATCTTTCAGGGGGATATTTTCCATCACAAAACCTGTCTCAAAGAAAATATCTTCTTTATCGGGGTGCCGATCGAGGAGGCCTTTGCGGTGAGGTCGGTTATAAATGGTACTTTTCTGAATGAAGTCGTAATGCTCGTACGCGCCAAAAACTAAGGTGTCGTTATTGTCGGCCAATAAAGCTGTGGTCAGGTGCGAATCGTACGACCAGGCCTGTTCGCCCAAGCGGTTGCCCCACTCCTGTGCGCTGGGTTTTTGGATTGGGAACAGGCCTGACTGGCCGCCAAAGCCCAAGCCTTGTTTAAAGAAGCGGTCTGCCCCTTCCAAACGACCTTCTCCCAACGGTGAAAAATAGAAGGGAGCACGTGACATGCTACTTAGCTCTGCACCAATCGAAAGGGATCCGTTATTGATTTTCAGGTCGAGCATCACAAAGCCGCGATCCAATTCATAAATGATGCGTTTCCCCTTTGGCGAGTCTCCCATGAAGGTGTTTCGCACAAAAATACTTTGACCGTCGATGGTGGGGCGGCAATTGCGCAAGCGAATGTTTCCGGCAATCAGATCAAAGGTACCGTCGCTGTGCAGGATCCATTCCGGTCTTCCCAGCTTAAACTTGGGGGCGGCCTGTGGTACGTCATTCCCAAGCGCTTCCTGAAAAGAAGCGAATGGCAACATTGTGCTTCCCAGGCCGGCAGCCATCATCTTCAGAAAACTTCTTCTTTCTAATGGGTTTGAAGTCATCAAGCAGTAATGTTTAGTTTTTGAGCAAGGTAAAATTAACAACTTTTAACACACTTCGGTTAATTCTGATGAAAGTTCGGGAGGGTATGACCCTCTTGTAAATGAGTGTATTGATGCAGGATATGTTGTATAAAATGTTTCCATAATATGGGTTTGGGCTGGTTGGTACCGTGTTTATTTGATTGTTCGCCTGAAAGTTGTTCTTATCCTAGGTAAAACAGAGACAGCAACAAGCTGGTTCAAAACTTCGGGGAAGTATTCAACTGTTGATCAATTCCGTTCCCGGGCGTTTCGCCGGTTTCCAAAGCTCCACAACGATTCAATGCAGTTGCTTTTTCATTGATTTCAGTAGCTTATTCTTTTGGTGGACAGGCAAGTCCTGAATCCGGGCTTTGTGGCATCCTCCTGGCAACACGATTACCTGGTTGTTGCCTCTTTTCCGGACGCTGGCTGCGCTGGCCGACCAGGGGTCAATTTCGCCGTAAATCAGCAGGATGTTTTTTGCGTGGTTTTGTAAGAAGTTATGTACCATCAGCGAGGTTTCCGGATGATATGGCACTGGTTGGTTTCCGGGGATCATAAACCGTTTTAAATAACCGTTTGCTGAAGCAATGGACAAAAGATCACTGAAAGGTTCGGTGTCGTACCCGTAATAGCCGAGTTCGCGGGCGGCTTGGTAGAAGAAGGCCCGGTAATGGGCTGAGCCTTCCTGCGAAAAGTAATCAGGCGGACTGATTTTCACGAAATGCTTAAAGAGTGTTTGATCGTTTGCAGAAAGGTCGGGAATTTCATGTGCCGCATGCCCCCACTGCCAAAAGGAATAGGAATATTCCAGGACTGAAAAGTCCAGAACTTCATCCATGCTGATCGGGTAATTGTAATTTCTGGCATCAGAGTAATTCTTCAACAGGGCGACCATCTGCTGCCTCCTTTTTAATATCTCACGTTGAAAAGCCATAATTTTTTTCCTACATGTTTCCGAACCTACCTGTGCGAGGAAACATTCGTGACGCCCGTCCTGCACACCAAAGTTCAGTGGGGCGACGTAGGCCACTGTCAGGCTCACATCATCGGGGAAAATGGCCCGGTGTGCCAAAGCCGTTTGTCCGCCTTTGCTGATTCCTGTATTCAGCCATTTGCCGCTGTAATACAATTTGAAAAGCTGGGTGATCCGGTGATGGTCCCTGGCCGCGTTTTCGACGGTTAGGTATTGCCAGGCGATGGAATCGGGGATCGATTCGCCAAAGTAACGGTGTTCCACACAGATTTGGTTGGCGTCGAGCAGTAAGCTTAACTCGTTTATATAATTTGGTTGGGCCGCATATTCGGCGCTGTAACCCTCGGTGATCAGAACCACCGGGTGGTCAACTGCTCGTTCGGCCACAAAAACCCGCTGGTTGAAAAAGCCGGCTGTGGTATCGTTGTGGTTGAGTGGTTGGCGAATTTTTAGCTGGTATAAATTGTTGAAAAAGCCGTTCCCTTCCATTTCGCGAATGTCGGACAGGTCGGGCTGAGATTGCAAAAATTGCATTAAATCCCGAGCTTCGGACTGCCAGGAAGCATTTAGTATAAAAATGAAACCGATCAGAATTGGGCGTATTTTTTTCATGTTTAGACTTTGTATCCGAAAAATAATCAGGTTGAAAGATATTCTTTCAAATATGAAGAAACTATTAAGTCTGTCAGGTGTTATTTAGAATATTTTTAAATAGCCCAAATTAAGAGATATTTTTGTCTGAAAATTAATAGTGACCATCACAAGTCATTTTTTAGTGGAGGATGAAAGTTTATGAAGAATTTATTTTGCCCGATTTCGGATGAGCGAATTAACGAACAGGTTCCGCGTATGACGGCGGTACTTGTTATTGTATCGGTGATTATTGGATTTGCCTTCAGTTCGGTTCTGGTGATGGCCGTTGTGGCTGCTGACTTTTTTATTCGCGCTTTTACAAAAATGAAATTCAGTCCGCTGAGCTGCCTGGCATATTGGCTGGTACGTTCGTTAAAGTTACCGGCCAAGTCGATCGACAAGGCACCCAAGATATTCGCGGCCCGCATGGGGTTTGTAATGACTCTTGCGTTCACTTTTTTGTATGGAATGCAATTGTTTACCGCATCGGCGATATTGGCCGGGGTGCTGGTGTTTTTTGCCGCACTGGAATTTGCTTTTGCCTTTTGTGCAGGATGTACCATCTACACATATCTGGTCTTGCCTTTTTACAGGAATTAGTTTTCCAACACAAATAGTTTTTTCTCGCAAACCGGCTTTGTCCGGTTTTTTTTTTTTGATTTATTTTTTTGCCAGGGTTCCAGGCACAGCCTCTACTTGCCGGAAAACGCGCAGCAGGTTGCCTCCCCTTTTTTTAAATTCTTCTTATGACATCCGGGTGATGGTCGATCAATTTTCTGGCAGTTGATCCTGGCCGATTTGCAGTTTATCGGTTTTTGCTATTAAATCGGTTGAAGAAAGGTTTACTTTGAACAAAAGTAAAAATACTTCTATGCAACGGTTAATTTTATTGCTACTGTTCTCTTCAAACATGCTTTTATTGTTTGGCGGGAACAATCGGTATTCGGTGCATAAACTTGCCGAAGAGCAGGTGCAGGCAAAATTTCTTACTGACCGTGCGCCGGTTCGTTATTATTCTAACATATTGATCCAGTTTCGAGGGAATCCAAGTGAGGAGGATTCGTTGATCATGACGGAATTGGTGGATTCGCTGAATGTTTTGATTGAGAAATGGGATGTTTACTTGCTTCCCGAAGGAACCTCTAATCTTGACGTTGAGATACATGATCGTTGGAGTGACGATGATGAATGCAGGATTATTGAACAAGGCGAGAATCCCCGACAGATCGTGAAAAGAACGGTTGTGTTGAACATTCCTGAAGAAGCAGGTTTTACGGAACGCAAGAAGTTGATTTACTTTTATGTGCTTCGGGCATTAGTGAAGCCAAAAGCCGGCAACGGGGATACCGATCCCATCAGCGGGTCTGTATTTTCGGAAATTGACCCTCAAAAGATTACCTTCCACCCGGTTGATTTTGCGATTATCAAAGAGCTCTATTCTCGAAAATACGAGGATAACAATGCAAGTAGCTCCAGAAAAATGTCACCTGGCATCCTGAAAGCGTATTCACTCCGGATACTTGTCAACCTGTTTGCATTATTGTTTTCGCTGTCCTTCCTGATATTCATGTCGCTTCTTGGGAAGTTTAGGGAGCACAACTACTCATTCGTTCCTTTTTTGAAACAAGGCTTGTTGGTTGTCATGGGTGGCTTGATTTACATCATGGTCATTCTGCTCGCATCTGTCAGTAACGCGCCAGGCATCTCAAATTCGTTCTCTATAATATTCGTGATCATCGTTGCTCATTTTTCGATTGGATTGATTGTAACCAGTTTGATTTTCCTTATTGAGCGGGCTGTTCTAACACGTAGCCGGAATGTTTATCTGGAGATTATTGTTCCTTTTCTTACCGTTGTTTTGATTGTGCCCATTTTTATTTTGCTGTCTGCATTTTTAATACCAATGGGTAAGCCCTCTTTTTCAATCTATTTTTCAGCGGAGGCAGGGGCATTGCTTTACGTTTTATTAATGGGTTTTGGACGGTCGATTTTCATTTTCAACCGAAAAAAATCGGAGCGTATTATTCGTAAAAAGGATCTGGAACTGGCCAAGGTAAACGAACTCCACAAACAGGCAGAACTCCAGTCGCTAAGGGCGAAGATCAATCCGCATTTTTTGTACAATGCGCTCAATTCGATTGCAAGTTTAGCAACTGCTGATGCCAGTAAAGCAGAGCAAATGGCTTTAGCACTTTCCGACTTTTTCAGATATGCTATCAATCGGGAACAAAAAAGCTTTAACACACTCGCCGAAGAACTAACAGCTATCCGCACGTATCTCGAAATTGAAAAAGTGCGGTTTGGCGAACGGCTTCATTTTGACATCGAATGCCCTTCCAGGCTTATGGAAACTCAAATCCCGCAACTTCTCATTCAACCGTTAGTCGAAAATGCCATCAAGCATGGATTATCGCTCCTTACAGGTAATGGGCTTATCCGGATTGTTGTTGCCGAGGTGCATAACTTGTTAATTGTCCGGGTAGCTGACAATGGCCCCGCCTTTCCGGATGGCCCTCTAAGTGGTTATGGGATCCGGAACACGCAGGAGCGGATTTCTTTGCTTTATGGTGAAGAAGCTTCGATAACGTGGAAGAATGGAGAGGATAAGTACATTGAGATTCAGTTGCCTGTAAATTCGGACAATGTTAAAAAAGCTTAATTTAAGCCATGAAATTGTGATTATGTTCTTTTGATGAAGTAACTTGGTTCTACATAAAAAATAATACATCTCCATCAACCTTTAAATTATTTTTAATGAAACGAATTTTCCTCCTGGCCTTTTCCGTGGTCATGGGTGTTTTTACTTTCGCCCAAACTGTTGTTGAAAGTCCCAAAATCGGGATGAGCACCGCTTCCAATGTAAAACTTAATAAAGTTGAACTGCTTGATAGTGAGACGATACTCTGGTTTCATGTTCGCTATACGCCAGGCAACTGGATTTTTATCCCTGACCAATCGTTTATTCAGCCGGTTGGCTCACCAGAGAAACTGTTTATCGTTTCAGCCGACGGCATTCCGGTGAACGAAAGGTTTATCATGCCCGAATCTGGCGAAGTGAGCTACAAATTGGTATTCCCTAAAATTGATGCGGCTGTTGCCAAACTCGACTACGGTGAAGCCAACGATGGCGGCAGCTGGTTTATTTATGATATCCAGCTGAAGCCCGAATTATTTCAATCGGTACTTCCTGAGAAGCTGAGTGGTAACTGGTTTCGAAATGACAATGCGCAATGGGAAATCAGCTTTTTTGATTCTGTTGCTATTTACAATAGCCAGGTGTGGAAATATGGTTCATATTCAGAAAAGGACGGGATTGCTAAAATTGTGCTGAAAAACGACTCAAAGAAATTGGATATTTACACGCAGCTGATTAACGACTCGGTTTGCATGATTGGTGAATCGCCTGCTGCAATGGCTGCTTGCTCAAGCCAGCCGGATAAATCAGTGATTCCGGCCGATGAGGACTTGTTTGAATCATCGGTCTTTAAAGTGGACACGGTCACTTATCGCGGTTACATTCGTAATTTTAGTCCACGCTATTCGCAGCGCACAGGAATGGTTTATGTGAATGATGCGATTGTGGGCGATCAGATTTCCCACTTAATCAGGATTGCTGAAGACGGTAGTTTCGAGGCGAAATTCCCAAATTGTAACTTGCAGAATGTTCTTATTCGCTTACCATTTTTTTATGGCTCAGTTTTTCTTGAGCCGGGTAAAACAACTTTTCAGCTTTTTGACGACAACAGCCCGGAAAATCCGGTCTTGTTTATGGGGGATTGCTCCCGGATAAATACTGATTTGTTCCAACTAAAGGATATTCGGAATTTTAATTATCAGGAAATGCAGGAAAAAATACTGGATTTTTCACCTGAACAATACAAAGCCTGGTGCCATGAACTAAAACAGCGGGATTACGATGAGTTGGCAAACCACGGGCAAAAATACCCGCTGAGTGCCAAAGCAAAACAGGTGAAAAGTCTGGAGTTTGACTACCGGAACGCCGAAAGACTTTTGAGCTATGATATGCAGAAGGTTTCAGCCTGGCGGGCAAAAAACAATATCCCAAGAGATCAATGGGAAATTGATTTTAAACCCGAAAAGCCGGATAGTAGTTACTATGACTTCTTAACGAGTGATTTTGCAAATAATCCATTGGCTGTTTTGACCGGGGAGTATTATTTTTTCATCAACCGGCTGATGTACTTGGATATTTTAAGAGAGAATGGATCGAACATTGGTTTGACGACACAGGATATTCTTGATGAATTGAAAAAGACGGGCTATCAGTTAAAACCTGAAGAAGAGGAAATGGCTGCCCGTTTGACGGAAATCGACTCGCCTGAATTTAAAAAGCTCCAAGAAGAGTTTCAGGAGAAATATGGAGAGCAGGCTGGAAATTTTCAGAAAAATTATGGCGACAAGTTACAGGGATTTTATCAGGAGAATCGTGGCAAGGCCATTACGCCCGAGATGGTGGAGGAATATTTAATCGGGCAGCATGTTGAGCTGACGGAGGAGGACAAGGCATATCTTGCTGCCTGGAAAGAGCATGCCTCCCAACCTTTAGTGAGGAAAGTAAGCCTGCTTCAATCAGAAATAGGAGATTTGCTGAACAAGTTTCATACGGACCACAGGTCTTTTGTGAGTGGCATATTTGCAAAAAGAAGGATAGAAACCCGGAATGAAAAGATCCAAAGCGTTTTGGGTATTCAACCTGGATTAGCGACCGATGTAATGCTTTCGCAGGAATATTGTCGCCCGATTGTTTCAGAAATGACACCCGTTTCGGATGAACGACTAAAAGAGATGCAAGCTCAGGTCAGCACTCCGTTTATTGCCCGCTATATTGGTTTGATGAATGAAGCTACGAGGACAAAAATTGAGGAGAACAAAAAACTGGCGGTGGCAAACGTAAATGATGTCCCTGAAAATGAAGGCGACAATGTTTTCGAGTCCATCATGAAGAAATATAAGGGGAAAGTGGTTTATGTTGATTTTTGGGCAACCTGGTGCGGCCCCTGCCGGTCGGGTATCGAACGAATTAAGCCGCTGAAAGAAGAGATGAAAGATGAAAATGTGGCTTTTGTTTATATCACCAATCAAAGTTCGCCAAAAGGAACGTACGATAATATGATTCCGAGTATCAGCGGCGAACATTACCGGGTGTCGGAAGACGAATGGAATATTCTGAGCGACAAGTTTAAAATCTCCGGAATACCGCATTACACCTTGGTTGGCAAGGATGGGCAGGTGATTAATCCACATTTGGGGCATATGGAAAATTCGCAGTTGAAAACCCTATTGATGAATTATATCAACGAGTAGCAAGTCCCCATGATGGCACAAGCACCTTCTCGATACAGGACACTGATAGCCGACGATGAACAACTTGCCCGTGCCCGGTTGATCAAGTTATTATCGATATATCCCAACCAAATTGAACTAATTGGTGAAGCACAAAACGGGCTGGAGTGCCGCGAAATGATTGACCGGCTAAAGCCAGACCTGTTGTTCCTTGACATTCAGATGCCAGGCATAAACGGGTTCGAAGTTTTGCAACAAACGAGTCACTTACCAGTAATCATTTTTTGCACGGCCTACGACGAGTTTGCTCTCAGGGCGTTCGAGACCAATAGTATCGATTATATTGTGAAACCGGTGAAAGCTGAACGCATCGGGAAGTCGATTGAAAAGCTTAATTTGCTAAACCAGCAGACGGGGAAGCGGGAATTGCTGGAGATGGTTGAAAATTATCTCGGACAAAAACAGAAAAAAGAAATTACAAGCATCCCGGTCAAATTGGGCGACCGGATGCTTTTTGTCCGGATTGAAGATGTTTCTTATTTCTCGGCCGAAGACAAATATGTGTCAATCCATATAAAAGATGGGAAAACCTATTTGTGTGATCTTTCGCTGAAAAACCTGGAAATGAAACTGGAAGACAGTTTCCTGAGGATTCACCGCTCCTTGCTGGTTAACACGAACCGGATTAAGGAATTCAATAAACATTACGGCAGTAAGTTCATCGTCAAAATGGACGATATTAATAAGTCCCGTCTTGTTTCCGGGCGTGCCTATTGCGAGAAGCTGAAAGGGTTGATGAAAATTTGATTTCGAAGAGGAAGATGACGGATTTTTGTCGTTTCTGTCAGTTCCTTTGGCTCTCTGCCAGCGTTCCGGCCACCGTCTCTACTTGCCGGAAAACGCGCAGCAGGTTGCCTCCCCAGATTTTTTTGATGTCTTCTTCTGTATAGCCGCGTTTCAGCAGTTCGAAGGTGATGTTCGGAAACTGGCTCACATCGGTACAATCGGCCAAACCGCCGCCGCCGTCAAAGTCGCTGCCAATGCCCACGTGATCGATCCCAACCAGGCTGGTTACATGATCGATGTGGTCAACCAAATCGCCTACTGTTGGCAGTGCTTTGGGGTATTGCTGCTCAAATTCATCCCACGACTGGTAAAAGTCCGACCGTTGTGTGTCTGTCATATTTTTCAGTTCGTGGCGGTAAATGTGGTAAAATTCCTGGGCTTTTCGGTAGCGAACAGTTGTTGTGTCGGGTGTTTTTACGTAGTCGTCCAACAGGCAGATCTGGATGACGCCACCATGCCGGGCCAGTGTTTTGATCATGTCATCACTCATGTTCCGGTCGTGGCGGCAAACCGCACGCACGCTGCTATGCGAGGCAATTACCGGCGCTTTGCTGTGCTGAATGACATCGTAGAATGATTTATCTGAGATATGAGAGCAGTCGATCATCATCCCCAGGCGATTCATCTCGGCAATAACTTCGCGGCCAAATGCGCTCAGCCCGTTGTGCTCGGGCTTTTCGCCATCGCTTGACGCGTCGCACAGATCGTTGTGAAACGAATGGCAGAGGGTAATGTAACGAACACCCCGGTTGTAAAATTCCTGCACCCGGTTCAAATTAGTTTCCAGCGGAAAGCCATTTTCCATTCCGATGTAGATGGCACGTTTGCTTGTTCTCTCAATTTTTTCAGCATCATCGGCAGTAAGGGCAATAGTCGCCATGCTGCTGTTGCGCTCCACGGCTGAATAAATCGAATCGAGCATTTGGTGTGCCAATCGGTAAGCCTGATCATAATTTTCCGGTGTTCGTGGTTTTTGTCCGGTAAACACGGCAAAAAACATGGCATCCAGTCCGCCTTTTTTCATTCTGGGAAAGTCCACCCGGCTGGCGGGGCTTTCGTGGCTAACACCCAAATCGAACCCGCTTTTCAGCATGAGCAGCGGTGTATCCGAATGCGTGTCGATTGTCAGGGTTTGCTCGTGTATTTTCCGGGCTTTCTTCCAACGCTTTTGATCTTTATCCTGTGGGTAACCAGTCAGGATGGTTACCGACAGCAATGAACAGAGGAGGTATTTCTTCATGGAAATAAGTTTAGTTCATGGTTGTACCCTGTTGTTTGATCCATTTTTCATTTCCAAACCGGATCGGATTTCCGGTTAGCCCGATTGCAAATTCTTTTAAATTCTGCCCCGAAAAATTTCCTGAAGTCATGATTAACAGGTTCTTATTTTGCCAATCTTTTTGCCGAAGGAGGTCAAAAAGTTCTGTAGGATCGGTAAAAACATGCAACTCCGGTTTGCTAAAGGCAGCAGCCACTTCTTCTTTTGAAATTGGCGTCAGCCGTTTGTGTTCAATTGTTTTGGGGTTGAAAAATACAAACGCCTCATCGGCTTCGTCCATGCAACCTCCGTATTGGGGGAGAAATTCCTTTTTCAGCGAGCTGTAAGTGTGCAATTCCATCACGGCCACCAATTGGCGATTGTCGAATTGCTTTTTAACAGCAGCCGTAGTGGCTTTCAGTTTGGAAGGTGAATGGGCAAAATCGTAAAAAACAGTGGTTTTTTCATTTTCAGAAAGCACTTCCAATCGACGGGCAGCTCCCTTAAAGCTGGTCATGGCCCGGTAGAATTGCTCGTCGCTGATGCCCACTTTGCTGCACACCAGCTTGGCTCCGGCAATGTTTTGCAGGTTGTGATCGCCAAACACATGCAGGCGAATTTCCCGGTCGTTGAATTTCAGATAGGTTATGCCATCTTCCACCACAGATTCGTGTTCGCTGTAAGGCAGTTTGTCAATGTCATTCCGGCTTTGCCCGGCAATCCGGCGTAAGTTTTCATCTCCTTCAAAATAAATAAGCGCCCCGTTTTCTTCAACCCCATCCGCAAAAATCTGAAATTGTTCCACATAGTTTTCGAAGGTAGGGAACACGTTGATGTGATCCCAGGCAATGCCGCTCAGCAGGGCGATGTGCGGGTGGTAGAGGTGAAACTTGGGGCGTCGGTCGATGGGCGACGACAGGTATTCGTCGCCTTCAAAAACAGCGATTTTGGTGTCTTCTTTTAAAGAAACCATGGTGTCAAAACCTTCCAGGTTGGCTCCTACCATGTAGTCAAAATCCAGTTGGTTGAATTTAAGCACATGCATCACTATCGAGGTTATGGTGGTTTTTCCATGCGAACCGCCAATCACCACGCGGGTTTTGTTTTTGGTTTGCTCGTACAGGTACTCGGGGTACGAATAAATTTTCAAACCCAGCTCCTGCGCCTGTTTCAACTCCGGATTGTCGGGATGGGCGTGCATGCCCAGAATAATCACGTCGGGTTTTTGGGAGATCAGCTCGGGCTGCCAGCCGGTTTGGGCAGGCAGTAAGCCATATTTTTCCAAGCGGCTGCGCGAGGGTTCAAAAATCTCGTCGTCGCTACCGGTTACTTTATACCCTTTTTTATGCAGGGCAATGGCCAGGTTGTGCATGGCGCTTCCGCCAATGGCAATAAAATGAATGTGCATATCCTTATCTTTGCGGAAAGTCCAAAGATAAACATTCAAGGCAAAAATTATGAAACTCTTCCCGATACATGCCGGACATTTTTCGTGCGATGGCGGCGCCCTTTTCAGTGTGATCCCAAAACCGATGTGGTCGAAGGTTTACCCCGCCGACGAGAACAATGTAACCCGGTTGACCATGCGCTGTTTGCTTATTGATCAGGGTGACCGGAAAATTCTGATCGAGGCCGGAGTGGGCTATCACTACCCGGAAAAGGTGAAACGTAACAACGGGCATGAGGAAACTGACGCGCTGCCCCGGTCGCTGGCAAAAGCCGGCTACTGCCCCGCCGATATCACCGATGTACTTTTTACCCATTTGCACTGGGATCATTGCAACGGGGCCGTTTTTACTGATAATGGAACGCTGAAGTTGCTGTTTCCGAATGCCACGCATTGGTGCAGCCGGGTGCAGTGGGAGCACTCCGGAATTTCCAACATCCGCGAGCGGGCTGCCTATTATCCTGAGATCCTGAATTTTTTGAAAGAAAAGGGGAACATGCAGTTGGTTGAGGATGATGGCGAATTGTTTCCCAAGGTTTCGGTACGTTTATTTAACGGCCACACCCCCGGACAAATGATCCCGCTTATTGCAGTGGAAGATAATACCTATGTGTACATGTCCGATTTCATTCCGACTTCGGCCAATATTCCGATTGTTTGGCTGGCTTCGTACGATTTGTACCCGGTGACAGCCATGGAAGAAAAAGAAGCGTTCCTGAAAGAAGCTGCTGAAAAGAATTACATCCTGTTTTTTGAGCACGATTTCTATGCCGAATGTGCTACAGTTGAATGGACTGAACGTGGCCCAAAGGTGAAAGAAACCTTTTCGTTGTGAGGTAATCCGGTACCCGAAACCTGCCAATTTTAGCTAAATACGGAAACTCGACTTGCCAAATTTTCAATTTACGGTAACTTTCCCATCTCCCCAAACCATTCCAGTGCCTCTGCAATTGCCTGTTCAACCGGTGTTTGTGGGAGTTGCAGCTCACGGATAGCTTTCTCTGGCGAGTAGTAGTTTTCGGCCATTAACAGCCGGGCATTGGTGAGGTTAAGTCTGGCAGGGTTTCCACTAAGTCGTTCGTAAAAGGTACCCGCCCATCCTGCCGTTGAAATGATCGGTTTGGGAAGTCGGATCAATTGTTTCGGGTAACCGCAAACCGACTTCATCTTCCGAAAGAACTCGTCATAGTTCAGGTTTTGGCCGCCCAGCAAATAGCATTCGCCGGGTGTCCCGTATTCGATGGCCCGGATGATGCCGCAAGCCACATCTTCCACATGAACGAAATTCTTACCGCCGGGAGGGCAGAGCATCAGCTGTTTTTTGTGGGCCATCAACAACAATTGACCGGAGCTTGGTTTGGCATCGTATTTTCCGAGCATAAACGTGGGGTTGACCACCACCGCCGGGAAATGGTGTCGTTGATGAAATTCGAGCACCAGTTGCTGCGCTTCGTATTTACTTTGCATGTAGCCCGATTGGCGCTGGATGTGGGTGAATGGCGACTTCTCGGTACCTGGTTTTTCTTTGCTTCCCGGGCCAAAAGCATTGGCCGAACCCACATAAATAAACCGTTCGATGCCAGCTTTGCGGCTTTCATTCAGCAACAAGCGGGTGCCGTCAACATTCATGGGTTGGTAAAAGCGGTAGTCTGATGGCCATTGGGTGGTATTGGCGGCTGCATGAACAACGACCTGACAGCCCGTTAGTGCTTTTTTCAGGTCGCGGGCATCCAGCACATTACCCCGGAACATCTCAACATCAGCTCCGGCGAGCGACTGCAAGTTACTATTTTCGCGAACCATCGCCCTCACCCCGTAGTTTGCTTTCAGCAACTGCCGGGCCAGGTTGCTTCCGAGCAGTCCGTTTGCCCCGGTGATCAGTACCTTCATCGCTGTTTGCTTTTTCCGAGGTCGCGCCTGAAGATGGATGTGCCCACATTGAGGCGCCAGCTAACGGGTGCCAGGCGAATGAAAAAAGCGTTGAACCGGTTCATAAAACCCGGGATGATTACCGCGTGGCCCCGCAACAACCTTCTTACAGCGATGCGGGCAATCCGTTCGGGGCTCATAATCGACAAGCGCACATAGAAACTTTGTCCGTTAATTCGTTTGGTAACATCCTTGTTGGTCATGATCGGTCCCGGGTTCAGCACACAAACCCGGATGTTCGTGTCTTTCAATTCGGCTTTCAGTCCACGCGTAAAATGATGGATGAATGCCTTGGAAGCCGGATAGATGGTTTTGAAGGGGACCGGCGAAAATGCCGCCAGGCTGGATACATTCAGGATATAAGCTTTCGGATGTGTTTTTAGTTCCGGCAGCAACAGGCGGGTGAGCAGGGTCATGGCCCGAATGTTTAGCTGGATCATATTGTCGAGGTAATCGATAGGTGAGTCGATGAAAAATTGGGTGCCGCCGATCCCCGCGTTGTTGATGAGCATGTTGATGGCAAAATTTCCGGTGATCCAGTCGGTCAGCTCTTCCAGCAACTTCCGGTTGGTCAGGTCAACTTCGCGGCAGGCCACCCTGATCGAGTAGGATGCCGAGAGTTCCTGCCCCAATTCTTCCAGGTTTTCATGCGGCAGCGAAACTAAAATCAGGTTCATGCCGCGCCGGGCACATTCAATGGCAAATTCTTTTCCAAGGCCGGTGCTGGCGCCGGTTATCAGGGTATATTTTTCGTTGTTAACTTTCATATTTCGTAATACGGTTTTTGTTCCGGTTTGCTTCGGAGAAAGCCAGGCAAAAGTTGCTTGCCTTCCTTTTCCTTATCGGTGTTGCTGTGTATGCAATCCGGTTTTTCCTGAAGTTTCAGCAGCCAAAGGTAGCTTATTCTCAGGGAATGCAAGTATTTCAGGCGAGAATGCACTAAAGGTTGCGTCAGGTCTTCCTGCATTTTTTTTGCTCCGAATTCCTTGAAAAACTGTCAAAAATCACTTTTTTATTTTTACTGTTTACAAATAAGGCGTAAAACCCACATATTTAAACTGCTGCATATTTAAATGCCTGAAAATCAAATCGTGAATTTTGTTACTTAAAGGTTAAAAACTTGAGGGTTTTGCAATGTAGCTGATTAAAAACAGCTAATTTTGCCCCCTGATTTTCTTAACAGTTACATTATGGCAGAAAAATATAACAAACTTTTTGAAGAATTTCCTCCGATCAGCACAGAAACGTGGAAAGCAAAGGTGGTGGCCGACTTGAAAGGCGCCGATTTTGACCGCAAGTTGGTGTGGAGGACAAACGAAGGTTTTTCAGTTCAACCGTTTTATCGTCAGGAAGACCTAACCAAGCTGGAGTATCTGGATACCCTTCCCGGGGAGTTCCCGTATGTGCGCGGAACCAAAACCAACAACAATGACTGGTATGTTCGCCAGAATATCATTGTAAAAGATCTGGAAGAAGCCAACAAGAAAGCACTGGACGTTTTGATGAAAGGTGTGACTTCGTTGGGCTTTGTTTTTAATGAATGTACTGAAGTTACGGTGGCCGACATGAGTGTTCTGTTGAAAGACATTTGCCTGGAATCGGTTGAAGTGAACTTTGCAGCCAAATGTTACAGCAACAAAATTGCTGCTGCCTTTGCCGATTATGTGTTGGCCGGCAAATGGGACCCGGCTAAGGTTGTGGCTTCTGTGGCTTGCGACTCATTTGGAAACTACCTGCTGTATGGCCGCCTGAAAAACGGCAAAGATGGTTCGGTAGCTCAACTAAAAGACCTGATCGAAAAAACAACTGCTTTGCCAAACTTCCGTGTGGTTGCTGTGAATGCTAAAAACTACGGGAATGCCGGTGCTTCGGTTGTGCAGGAATTGGCATTTGCTTTGGCCCAGGGCGCGGAGTACCTTTCGGCTGTTACCGAAGCGGGTGCGGAGGTTGACGCTATTGCAAAAAATATCAAATTTAATTTCAGCGTAAGTGCCAACTACTTCATGGAGATCGCGAAATTGCGCGCTGCCCGGATGTTGTGGGCGCAAATCGTAAAAGCTTACGAGCCTAAATGCGATGACAGCTGCAAGATGAATGCTCATGCCGAAACCGGCAGCTGGAATAAAACGGTTTATGACCCTTACGTAAACATGTTGCGTACACAAACCGAAGCCATGAGTGCTGCCTTGGGTGGCGCCAATTCCATCACGGTACTTCCGTTCAACGCCATTTACGAAGAGCCAACAACTTTCTCTGATCGGATTGCCCGCAACCAACAGTTGTTGCTGAAAGAAGAATCAAACTTCGACAAGATTGTTGACCCGGCTGCCGGTTCATACTATGTGGAAGAGCTGACTGCTTCAATCGCCGACGAAGCCTGGAAATTGTTCCTCGCCATTCAGGATAAAGGAGGCTTCCTGGCAGCTGCCAAAGAAGGTTTTATTCAGGCTGAAGTGAAAGCGATGGCGGCAAAACGCGATTTGAACGTGGCTACCCGTCGTGAAAACCTGTTGGGTGTAAACCAGTTCCCGAATTTCACCGAAAAAATAGAAGGTTCAGTTGACGCATCTGTTTTTGAGGCACAGGATTTAACTGCCGAAGATGCTGAAATTGAAACGCTGAAACCATACCGTGGTGCACAGGCTTTTGAAAAAATGCGTGCTGCTACCGATAACTTCGCTAAAGACAATAAACGTCCGCTGGCTTTCATGCTAACCATTGGTAACCTGAACTTCCGCAAGGCTCGTGCTCAGTTTGCCTGCAACTTCTTTGCTGTTGCCGGTTACGAGGTGAAAGACAATAACGGTTTTGAGACGATCGAAGAAGGTGTGGCTGCTGCTAAAGCTGCCGGTGCCGACATCGTGGTGCTTTGCAGTTCTGATGATGAATATGCTGAATTGGCCCCAGCTGCTTTCGAAGCCATTAAAGGCGAAGCAATCTTTGTTGTTGCCGGCGCTCCTGCCTGCACGGATGAGTTGAAAGCTAAAGGCATTGAAAACTTCATTCATGTGAAGAGCAATTTGCTGGAAGAACTGAAGGCTTACCAGGCAAAATTGGGTATTAATTAGATTAACAGATATTCAGATTATCGGATTTTCAGACAATTGACGACAACATGCATAACTATTCTGAATTGAAAATATGGCAAGAGGCCAGGAAGCTGGTTAAGGAAGTTTATTCCTTGACTGCCGGTTTTCCAAAAGAAGAGATGTATGGATTAACGTCACAAATAAGAAGAGCTGTTGTTTCAATTCCTTCGAATATTGCTGAAGGAACTGGCAGGAGTAGTGATAAGGAGTTCCAACGTTTCCTTGATTATGCTATCGGTTCTCTATTTGAATTGGAAACACAAATCATTTTGTCTAATGATTTGAATTTCATCAGTGCTGAAAATTATGAAACAGTCTGTTTAGATATAAAATCACTTATACGAATGATTGTCAAATTTAAAGGTGTTCTCGTCGTCTGAGAATCTGAATATCCGACAATCTAAAAATCTTACAAGTATGAAACTAGATTTTAAGAATATAAACATTAAAACAGCCACCGCCCAGCCAAAAGCAAGTGAGTGGGCTGCAGAACACAAAATTGAGAAAAACTGGGTGACTCCGGAGCAGATTCCGGTGAAACCGGTTTACACCAAAGAAGACCTTGAAGGGATGGAGCACCTGAGTTATGCTGCCGGTTTGCCACCATTCCTTCGCGGACCCTATTCGGCCATGTATGCCATGCAACCCTGGACAATCCGCCAGTATGCAGGTTTCTCAACAGCCGAAGAGTCAAACGCGTTCTACCGCCGTAACCTGGCTGCCGGTCAAAAAGGCCTTTCTGTTGCCTTCGACCTCGCAACACACCGTGGTTACGACTCAGATCACCCTCGTGTAGTGGGTGATGTGGGTAAAGCAGGCGTGGCGATCGACTCCATCCTGGATATGAAAATCCTGTTCGACCAGATCCCATTGGATAAAATGTCTGTTTCCATGACCATGAACGGTGCAGTTTTGCCGGTGTTGGCTTTCTACATTGTAACCGGTTTGGAACAAGGCGCCACGTTGGAACAACTGTCGGGTACTATCCAGAACGACATTCTGAAAGAATTCATGGTGCGTAACACCTACATCTACCCACCGGAATTTTCGATGAAGATCATCGCTGATATTTTCGAGTTCACCTCTCAGAATATGCCGAAGTTCAACTCGATTTCAATTTCGGGTTACCACATGCAGGAAGCTGGTGCAACGGCCGACATTGAAATGGCTTACACGCTGGCCGACGGGTTGGAATACCTCCGCGCCGGTATCAACGCCGGAATGGACATCGATGCTTTCGCGCCACGTTTGTCATTCTTCTGGGCTATTGGGATGAACCACTTCATGGAGATCGCCAAAATGCGTGCTGCACGTATGATCTGGGCGAAGCTGGTGAAACAGTTCAATCCGAAAAACCCAAAATCAATGGCTTTGCGTACACACTCGCAAACTTCGGGTTGGTCGTTAACCGAGCAAGATCCGTTCAATAACGTAGGCCGTACGGCTATCGAGGCGATGGCTTCGGCGCTGGGTCACACCCAGTCGCTGCACACCAACGCACTCGACGAAGCGATTGCATTGCCAACCGACTTCTCGGCCCGTATTGCCCGTAACACGCAGTTGTACATCCAGCAGGAAACTGAAATCTGCCGTGGCGCAGACCCATGGGCCGGTTCGTACTATGTGGAGGCGTTGACGAAAGAATTGTACACCAAAGCATGGGCGCTGATCGAAGAGGTTGAAAAGCTAGGTGGTATGGCCAAAGCCATCGAAACCGGTGTGCCTAAAATGCGTATTGAAGAAGCTGCGGCACGTACTCAGGGACGTATCGACAGCGGTGTGCAGACCATTGTTGGGGTGAACAAATACCGGTTGGAAAAAGAAGACCCGATCGATATTTTGGAAATCGACAACACAGCTGTTCGTTTGTCACAAATCGAACGTTTGAAAAAGCTGCGTGCCGAGCGTAACGAGGAAGACGTACAACAAGCGTTGGCTGCCATTACAAAATGCGCCGAAACCGGCAAGGGCAACCTGCTTGATCTCTCTATTAAAGCGGCACAAAAACGTGCTTCATTAGGTGAAATTTCCGACGCCTGCGAAAAAGTTTGCGGACGTTATAAAGCTGTAATCAGAACAATCTCAGGCGTGTATTCAGCAGAAAGCAAACACGATAAAACCTTCCAGGAAGCGCAGGAGCTGGCGAAGAAATTTGCCGAATTGGAAGGCCGTCAACCTCGTATCATGATCGCCAAAATGGGTCAGGACGGACACGACCGCGGCGCGAAAGTAGTGGCAACCGGTTATGCCGACCTTGGTTTCGACGTGGACATGGGACCGCTGTTCCAGACTCCGGAAGAAGCTGCCAAGCAAGCCGTTGAAAACGACGTGCACGTGATGGGGGTTTCCTCACTGGCTGCCGGTCACAAAACACTGGTGCCAGCGGTTATTGAAGAGTTGAAGAAACTGGGTCGTGAAGACATCATGGTGATTGCCGGTGGTGTAATTCCTGCTCAGGACTATCAATACCTGTACGATGCCGGTGTGGTAGCTATCTTCGGACCAGGCTCAAGCGTTGCTGCTGCCGGAAAGAAGATCCTTGAGATTTTGATCGCTGCACACGAAGAATAACGAAAGTCGCGAGTCGCGAGTATTGAGTAACGAGTCAAAACAACTCACCATACTAAAAGCCATTTCCGAAAGGGAGTGGCTTTTTTCGTTGGGTGGCGCGGTTTTTTTGCCGCGCATGAATTGGCGAATAGAATTCGCCGCACCCGTGTTTTCCCTGTTCGGTAGGGATCCCGAAATAAATTCGGGATGACTTACGACGCTGCTTTTCCCGTCATTCCGAGCGTAGCGAAGGAGACTTTTTTAATTGATTAAACACCATTAAAACTTCCTTCCCGATTGCGCGAAATATCCGTATAGATGGCGTAAAATTTTCTTCTAAGAGAAAATAAAATTCCATCTAGATGAAAATAAAGTTTCATCTAGATAGAAATATTCCCGCATCGAGACGGAACAAAACAGACGTGATGCTTGATTTATAGCAAGCGGCCTTTGCCGAAAGAGTGCGGCCGAATGCGTTTCGTTATCGGTTGCTTTTATCGCATTTCATATGCGCACGCGAAGCAGCTGCGGGAAACAAAAAAGGCCACTCCAACGAGCAGCCTTTCGGATCTATACAGGGTATTCTAATTTTTGCATCAATCTCAGTTGATCAGATCGAATCCGCAGAACGGAACCAATACTTCGGGCACGCGGATGCCTTCGGGGGTTTGGTTGTTTTCGAGCAGGGCGGCCACAATGCGGGGCAGGGCCAGGGCGCTGCCGTTCAGCGTGTGGGCGATCACCGGTTTCTTGGTTTGCTCGTCGCGGTAGCGCAGTTTCAGGCGGTTTGCCTGGAACGACTCGAAGTTGGAAACGGAGCTCACTTCCAACCATTTTTCCTGGGCAGCCGAGTAAACTTCAAAGTCGTACGTTAGCGCAGACGTGAAGCTCATATCGCCACCGCAGAGGCGCAGGATGCGGTAGGGGAGTCCCAGTTTTTGCACCAGGCTTTCCACATGGGCCACCATTTCTTCCAAAATGGCATAACTGTTATCCGGGTGCGCAATCTGCACAATCTCCACTTTGTCGAATTGGTGAAGGCGGTTCAGTCCGCGTACATCCTTGCCGTACGAGCCGGCCTCGCGGCGGAAGCAGGCGCTGTAGGCGGTATTTTTGACGGGCAGGTCTTTGGCTTCCACAATCACGTCGCGGTACAGGTTAGTTACCGGCACCTCGGCCGTGGGGATCAGGTACAGGTTGTCTTCGGTAACGTGGTACATCTGGCCTTCTTTGTCGGGCAGCTGTCCTGTGCCAAAGCCACTATCCTCGTTCACCATCAGCGGTGGCTGAATTTCGAGGTAGCCGGCCTTTTCAGCTTCATTCAGGAAGAAGTTGATCAGCGCCCGTTGCAATTTGGCGCCCTTGCCTTTATAAACGGGGAAACCGGCGCCGGTGAGCTTCACGCCGAGTTCAAAATCGATCAGGTTGTATTTGCCGGCCAGCTCCCAGTGGGGCAGTTTATCTGCACCCAAGGTGGGCAGTTCGCCGCCCGATTTTACCGTAACATTGTCCTCGGGGGTCCGGCCTGCAGGCACCAGATCGGCTGGCAGGTTGGGCAGCTGCACCTGCAATTCGAACACCTGCTCGTCGATCGTTGCGAAGCTGTCGTCCAGTTGTTTGATAGTGTCTTTCAGTTCGGTGGTGCGTTCTTTGGCGGCATTGGCTTCGGCTTGTTTGCCTTCGCGGAACAGTTGGCCGATCTCTTTCGAGAGCTTGTTCATTTCGGCTTTCACCTGGTCGGCTTTGGCCTGAATTTCATTTTTCTTTTTATAGAGGTCGATGATTTGGCCAACAATACCGGCTGCATCGAAGTTTTTCTTTTTCAGTTTTTCAATAACCAACTCCGGGTTTTCCTGGATAAATCGTAGGTTGAGCATGTTGCACAAATTTTGAGGTCGCTGACCTATTTATTATTTCTTCAATCGTACTTAAAAACAGAAACCCATGCAGAAATTACGAATCGTATTTTAAGCTGTTTGTTTCTGCGGGCCAAAGTTATAAAATAAAAATCTCCTGCCTCAAACAAGACAGGAGATTCTCCAATGCTATTTTTAGATCGTCTTAGTTTGCTGCCACAACGGGTTCAACAGACACATACGACCTGTTGTCTTTTTTCTTTCTGAAAACAACAGTACCATCAATCAGGGCAAATAAAGTATGATCTTTTCCCAGACCAACATTATCACCAGGATGATGAGAAGTTCCACGCTGACGAACCAAAATGTTGCCAGCTTTGCAAACCTGACCGCCGTAGATTTTTACGCCAAGTCGTTTACTTTCCGATTCGCGTCCGTTCTTCGAACTACCGACACCTTTCTTATGAGCCATGGTTAATTAATGCTTTTAGGGTTATCCAATAATTTCTTCAATCTGAATCTGAGTCAGGTACTGACGGTGACCATTTTTCTTTTTGTAACCTTTTCTTCTTTTCTTTTTGAAGACGATTACTTTTTCCCCTTTCAGGTGGTCCAGTACTTTAGCGGTTACTTTGGCTCCTTCCACAACCGGGGTACCGATTTGGATTGCGCCGTCGTTATCAACCAAAAGAACTTTCTCAAATTCTACACTCTCGCCTGCTGCTGTTTCGAGGCGGTGAACAAACAATTTTTTGTCTTTTTCAACACGGAATTGTTGTCCGGCAATTTCTACAATAGCGTACATGTTATACGATTTTTCAATTTCTTCCGGAAGGCGGGAAATCTTCTGAACTTCCGCTTGTTGAGCCCACTCGAAAACTTTGGACTGCAAAAGTAGCTTTTTTTTAATGACTGCCAAAGAATTACATTTCTTTTTTAGTGGAATGATGTGGTGTGCAGCCTTTTGCTTTTTCCTGTATCCATAAAAAACGGAACGGGGGAAGTGCCCTGCCAATCGTTGCCGTGAACCTGAAAAGATGCTTCCCAACGCCAGGCTGTCTGTCTGTACAACACACGGAGGTGCTCATTATTCGGGCAATAAACCGGGGCAATCCTCTTGATTCCGTGAAACAATTATTATATTTGCTTCACACACCGCCGATGCTTGATATATGCAGAAAGTACGTTTAAACATTTTGGGTCTGTCCGTTAGTCAAACACAATCAGGGGCTTATGCCTTGGTTTTGGCCGAGGAAAACGGGGATCGCCGGATCCCCATCATTATTGGCCCGGTTGAAGCCCAGGCAATTGCCATTCAACTGGAAGGCCTGAAACCGCCCCGTCCGCTTACCCACGATTTGTTCAAAAATTTGTCCCTGGCTTTCGATATCAATATTTCTGAGGTTATTATCTACAAATTGGAGGAAGGTATTTTTTACTCCGAGTTGGTGTGTGAAATGGGTTCTCACGAAACCCGGATCGATTCGCGCACCTCGGATGCTGTGGCACTGGCCTTACGTTTTAAATGTCCTATTTATACCACAGAAGATATTTTGAGCAAAGCCGGTATTATCCTCGATTTGGAAAGTGCATCGGGCGGCGAGTTTGGCGAAGAACCTGAGCGGGGGCACAAAAAGCGGGAATCGGAGTTCGACCGTTATACCGTCAGCGAACTGACCGACATGATGAATGACGCCATCAACAACGAAAACTACGAACGGGCCTCCAAAATACGCGACGAAATCAACCGAAGAAAAAAATAACCCCTGCGAATGAAACAGCTTATCTTCAGGCTTCTGTTGCTGGTTGCAGTAATCAGCTCCCTTTCGTTGGTAACATCAGCCGCCCGCTTGTCTGAAACTACATTACAGGCGGACACCACAATTCAACCTGAGACAACCTCACAATCAGCCCAATTTAAGCAGGCTGATAATCCATCCACCACTTCAAATATCCTGATTTCGAAAGGCCGGGAGCGTTCCTTCAGCCTGATGACTATTTTGCGCGGACTCATCGGGATGCTGGTGTTGGTAGGATTGGGCGCCCTGCTCTCGAAAGACCGTAAACTTATTCCCTGGAAAACGGTGGGTGTGGGATTGGCGTTCCAGGTGGTGCTGGCTATTGGAGTACTGTATGTGCCGTTTATCCGGTCCGGTTTCGAGTTTTTCGGTCGTATCTTTGTCAAAATATTGGATTTTACCAAAGTGGGCAGCGAATTCCTGTTTGGACAGCTGATTGATATGAACACATTCGGTTCTATTTTTGCTTTTCAGATATTGCCAACCATTATTTTCTTTTCAGCCCTCACCAGTCTGCTTTTTTATTGGGGAATTATCCAGCGCATTGTGTGGGCGTTGGCTTGGGTGTTCACCCGGTTAATGAAATTGTCGGGCGCCGAGGCGCTTTCGGTGGCCGGTAATATTTTTCTGGGGCAAACCGAATCGCCTCTCATGATTAAGGCCTATCTGCCCAAAATGAACAATTCCGAGATTATGCTGGTGATGACCGGAGGGATGGCTACCTTGGCGGGTGGCGTGCTGGCAGCGTACATTGGCATGTTGGGGGGCAACGACCCAATGTTGCGGTTGGAATTTGCCAAGCATCTGCTCACTGCTTCGGTGATGGCAGCTCCGGGTGCGGTGATTTTCTCCAAGATCATGCTTCCCAATCCGGATGTGGTGAATAAGGACGTGGAGGTCAGTAAAGATAAAATTGGCAGCAATGTGCTGGATGCCATTACAAACGGAACCTCCGACGGCATCCGGTTGGCGGTGAACGTGGCCGGCATGTTACTGGCTTTTCTGGCCCTGATTGCCATGTTCAATTTTACGTTTGGCAAAGTCGGCGGGTGGACCGGGTTGAACGAGCTGATTGCCCGCGGAACGGAAGGACGCTTTACCGAATTGTCGCTGCAATTTTTGATGGGCTACTTGTTTGCCCCCATTATGTGGCTGATTGGGATTTGCCCGCAAGACATCATGCTGGTGGGGCGTTTGCTGGGCGAAAAACTGATCCTGACCGAGTTTATCGGGTATATCAGCCTTTCGGAATTAAAAGCTGCCGGAGCTTTTTGGGAGCATAAGTCCGTCATAATGGCTACTTATATATTATGTGGTTTTGCCAATTTTGCCTCCATCGGAATCCAAATAGGGGGTATTGGCGCCCTGGCTCCCAATAAACGGATTGTTCTTTCGAAGTACGGGATGCATGCTTTGATTGCCGGAACCTTGGCTTCGCTGATGTCGGCAACTATTATCGGGATGATCCTGGGCTAATCGTTTTCTAATCTGCCAATTGAATTTCTTATTTTTTCTTGTTCGGACTTGTTCCGTGTACTGGTTATTAGTCCTCAGGGAGCTGGTCCGGTTGGGTTTGCGCCCAACCGTAGCGGTGTTTTGCTGTGGCCATATTGATGTCGCAATGCTTGTCCTCTTTTTGTTACAGCAAAAAGGATGTTTTTGAATACTTAACTAATTAGAGATGAATACGTAATCAATATTAGTATTAATCAAAAACTCTCCGTCATGAGGCAAATCAACTTAACTTTTCAGATTTTGCTGGTCTTTTTGCTGTTTGCCGGTTGCAATCAAAAACCCGAAATTGGGTTGCTGATGGATACAATCGCCAGGGAACGCTGGGTGAAAGACCGGGACGCATTTGTCCAAAAAGTAAACGATCTCGGAGGGTCCGTTACCGTTAAAGTAGCCGACTCAGATGCTTCAGTACAGTTTCAACAGGCACTGGAAATGATTAACGCCGGCATCGATGTGTTGGTAATTATTCCGGTAGATATGACCGTTGCCGCTGGTATCGTGAAAATGGCCAAGAAGCAAAATATCCCGGTCATCTCATACGACCGATTGATCCGCGACAGTGATATCGATTTTTATGTTTCGACCGACAATATTGATGTGGGGGAACAGATGGCGAGCTTTCTGACTACCGTCCGCCCTACAGGCAACTATGTCCTGATTGGTGGGCCAACCACCGATAATAACTCGTTCCAGCTACATCTGGGCTGGATGAATGTGCTTCAACCCCTGATAGACAAAGGGGATATCAAGGTAGTCAGCCATCAATTTGTGGAACGCTGGGAACCACAGGATGCCTATCAGTTGATGTCATCGGTATTAAATGAAGGGCATACGGTAGATGCGGTTATTGCTGGCAATGATGCCTTGGCCCAGGGGGCTATTGATGCCCTGGCAGAACATGGCATGGCCGGTAAGGCCTTGGTTGCCGGGCAGGATGCCGACATTACGGCAATCCGGAATATCATTCTCGGAAATCAAACCATCACCATTTATAAACCGATTGAGTCGCTAGCCTTTAATGCGGCTGATGCAGCTGTAAAAATGGCAAAGGGGAAAAAGCCATCCGATAACATGAGTTTTACCATCAATAACGGACACCGTCTGGTGCCGGCTATTCTGCTCAACGGACAGGTGGTGAACAAACAAAATATCCGGATGACCGTCATTTCTGAAGGGTTTGTTGCTGAACAGGAGATATTTGAATAATACTATGTTTCCAAAACCCTTTATGGAGGCGCAAACCGGCTGGCTTGCGCTTCTTTTTTGCGGTTAGGCTTCCGGTATGTTCCGATCTTTTCTGTTCCCTCTTGGCGATTCAGGCTAAAACCAGTAACTTTCCGCACAATTTTGATTTTTCCTGAAGGAAGTTTACCATGAAGCAATATCTTGATTTACTGGATCATGTCCTGAAAAACGGCGCGGAAAAGAAAGACCGTACCGGAACCGGGACCATTAGTGTTTTCGGGCACCAGATGCGCTTTAACCTGGAAGAAGGTTTTCCTGCGCTAACGACTAAAAAACTGCACCTCAAGTCGATTATTCACGAGCTGTTGTGGTTCCTGGCCGGCGATACCAACATCAAATACCTCACCGATAACGGGGTCCGGATCTGGAACGAGTGGGCCGACGAGAACGGCGATCTTGGCCATATTTACGGTTACCAGTGGCGATCGTGGCCAACCCCCGATGGCGGACATGTTGACCAAATTTCGGAGGTGGTCAACTCGCTGAAAAATAATCCGGACTCGCGACGCCATCTGGTTAGTGCCTGGAATGTTGGCGAGTTGGACAAAATGGCCCTGCCGCCGTGCCACCTTTTGTTCCAGTTTTACGTGGCTAACGGTAAATTGTCGTGCCAGCTGTACCAGCGTAGTTGCGATGTCTTTTTGGGGGTTCCGTTCAACATTGCTTCCTACGCTTTGCTGACCCTGATGATGGCTCAGGTTACGGGTTTGAAACCCGGCGACTTTGTATGGACCGGCGGCGATGTGCATATCTATCAAAATCACCTTGAACAGGTAAAACTTCAGCTGACACGCGAACCCAAACCGCTTCCGCAAATGAAAATTAATCCGGGCGTGAAATCCATTTTCGATTTTAAATACGAAGATTTTGAATTGGTAAATTACGATTCTCACCCGCATATCCCAGGGAAAGTTTCTGTTTAAAGATAAAAGCAATTGAGGGTTTCGCATCATGTGAAGCCCTCAATATTTAAAATACTCATCTGTTTAACCAGTAAGAAAATGATCCACGAAAATATTTCCATCATTGTAGCTATTGCGCAGGACTTCGCCATTGGCAAAAACAACGATTTATTGTTTCACTTGCCCAACGACCTGAAGCATTTCAAAGAAATTACTTCGGGCCACACGATTATTATGGGGCGAAATACCTTGTTGTCGTTGCCCAAATGGCCACTGCCCAAACGTCGCCACATTGTGATTACCGATAAGCCGGATGATCATTTTGAAGGTTGCGAAACGGTTTTTTCCATCGAAGAGGCCATCGAGAGAGTGAAGGACGAGAAGGAAGCATTCATCATTGGTGGCGGAATGATCTACCGTCAGTTTTATCCGCTTGCCGGAAAATTGTACCTGACGGTGGTGCATCAGGATTTTGATGCCGATGTGTATTTCCCGGAAATCAACTTTACGGATTGGACCGAATTCGGACGCGAAGATTTTCACGACGAAAAAAATGGGTTTGATTATTCATACATCAACCTGAGAAGAAAATAGAAGGCTTGGGCAATTAGTTGGGCAGACCTGAGTTATAATTGAAGTTGAATTTCTGATAAAGAGCAATGACAAACTAATTTTAAAACAGACGAGTATGAAAACAAGGAACGTGATACTGCCAATCGTTTTTTCGTTGTCGCTGATCTCTTGCCAAAAAAACGATCATGATGCCGAAGGGGTAACTGAAGAAGATATTGAAATCATCAAAACTGAGAACCAGGCTACCTATTTGCTGGAAGATTTGGAAAGTGAGGTGGATTATTTTTCTGCTTCGTCCGAGTCCTCGAACATGCAGAAGTCGGCTCAGGTTGGCGGGCCTTGCGCTGCGATAACGATTGACGTTACAGAAGAAACAATCTTCCCCGTTGTGGTTACCGTTGACTATGGCGATGGGTGCGACGGGCTGTGGGGGCATCGCAAAAGCGGGACGATCGTCATCACCAAAACAGCTCCCTGGTTCCAGGAAGGAGCGAAGCGTATCATCGAATTCCAGAATTTTGTCATGGACACGGTGGCTGTCTCCGGAAGCATGACAATTACTACCGAAGCGTTTCAGCAAAACCTGGTATCTTTCCGCACGGTCAGCAACATCGCCTTTACCTGGAACGAAACCCTCAGCCTGAACCGTACCGCTGACATCACCCGTTCGCTGCTGGCGGGGTTTGATACCCCTTTCGACATCACGGACAATGTTATTGAGGCAGAGGGAATGGCCACCCTTACCTTTCCCGGAGGTGACCGCTACACACGACAAACTGTTGAGCCGCTTGTTATCATGGGATCGTGCCAGCATATTGTCAGCGGAATTCTGGAGATTGTGAAAAACGGGGAAACTGCCATCACGGTAGATTATGGCGACGGTACTTGCGACAATAACGTGGTGGTTTCGAAAGATGGAGAAAGTGTTGAAGTTGAACTGAACCGTGAGGAAAATTAGATTGGATAATGATCAGCATAATTGAAAAAGTCCGGTGTGAGCCGGACTTTTTTGTATCTAGTAAAGTAATTTTCCCAGGTTGTCGAACCGTTTCTGGTAATCATCCATCGAGCGCTGAATGACTTCAAAAGCTTCGTCCGCCCCATAGGTGTGGGTAATTTCGGTGTCCTTATCTTTTCCCGGCATATCTTTATAGGTAAGGAAGTAGTGCTTCAACCGCTCAACAACAATCGATGGAAGGTCGGCCACATCTTTATAGCCTTCATAAACCACATCGTTGTTGAGCACGGCAATGATTTTGTCATCCGCCTCGTTACCATCAATCATGCGAAAACCACCAATTGGCCGGGCATGCACCAGGATATCCCCGTGGGTGATGTCTTTCTCGGTGAGCACACAAATATCGATTGGGTCGCCATCGCCGCGAATTCCTTTTTTCCCGGTTTTTTGCATGCAAAATTCACCTACTGAATCGCCGCAAAACGTTTGCGGAATAAAACCATAGAGAGCAGGTACTACGTTGGAATATTTCTGGGGTCGGTCGATGCGTAAATAGCCGCTGTCCTTATCAATTTCATATTTCACCGTATCGGTCGGCACAACTTCGATAAAGGCAGTTACTTTTTCCGGGGCATCTTTCCCGATGGCAATACCGTGCCAGGGATGCGATTTGTAACGAAGTCCCATTAATCGCCCAATGGGGTCAGACAATCTGTCAACCATAATTTTAACTTTAAAGCTTTTACTGGAACCCCGATTCAACAAAAAGGTTGACGTGAGTCCCAAATTTCTGTGTAAAAATAGAAAAGCCTGTTGGTTTTTGGAAATAACAAACAGGCTTCCGGGTTTCTTTTAAACATTGAATGGCTCTGACGCTGCTTGTCGGCCAATCCGGTCAACCGCCACTACCTGGTATTCGTCGCCTGGTTGGGCCGTGGTATCCCGATACAAATGCTTGTCTTTTGTACAGATGGGCACATGTTTTTTCTCGTCCACTTTTTTCCCGTTTTTCAGGATTTCGTAATGGCTGACCGGTTCGTCGCCCGCAAATGCCATTCCCCATGCCAGTTCTGCGGTATTTCCTTGCTGTTGAAACGAAACATCATTGGGAGCGCTCAATTCATTCTTTTTGATTTGAAAGTAGTTGGCCTGTCCGTCTTTGGCCTTTAACCCCAGTTCTTCAATTTTTCGCCGTTCGGCTTCTGTCAGCGATTCAGGTTCCACCTGGGCGGCATAAAAATTCTGCACCAGCTGGCATTTCATCGGATCGTCATCGATATGGCCGATACCAATGATGGCCGTGTGCACCCCTGGCGTTGTCAGTGCATATTCGACCAAGGGGCGGCTGGGGATGGCAGGCGTGCCCACTCGGCGCACTACGTCGCTCGGGTTGTTCGACCACTTGGCATCTTTATCGTACATGGCTCCATCGGCAAACACCTTCATGGCGATGACACCCATGTTTTTTGCCTTTGCCAGCGGAATCGCGTTATACTGCATGTTGAACATGCGGCGGTCGTTGAGGTTGATGGCCACCAGCATGGCGTCCAGTATTCCGTATTGATCGCGCTGGATCATTTCCATCATCACCGGGGCGCTGTAATGGCCCGAGAAACCGATGTGTTTCACCAGTTTTTCATGTTTGGGGTTTAGGCCGGTGAGGTTAGTGCCGTCGCGGTAGTCGCGCAGCGCTACGAAGGCGCCGAACTCACCATTGGGGTCGAGCGGTGTTTCCAATCCCTTGAAAAGCACGTCCACTTCTTCCATGAAATTCAGGTTGTGCGCTAAGATCATGTCCACATAGGCGCCATCCGGATAATATCCTTTTCCGTCGCCAAATAGTTGCGAAAGCGAACGCTTCAGGTCGCCAATGGCGCCGAGGCCATGATCGCCGTTTGTCCAGTTACGGACCTTTTCACTATCTGGCGGGAAGTTGTTGTTCCCCCAGCGAATGTGTGTTTTTGTTGTCAGGAAGATGGATTTTCGCAAAGCTTCGTCATAACCGGGTTCGCCGGGCACCAGGTTTAGTGTGCGGAAGGCTTTTCCAAAGTTCATCTGACTGGGCCCGTACAGGTTTGACGTATCGAAGTAGTTGACGCCCATCCGGAAGGCCTTCAGGATGATGGGGACGGGGTCGACATCTTCGGGGGTCCATTGCAGCGAAGCTTGTCCGCCCAGCCCGAGGGTGGTCACTTCAAAATCAATTTTCCCGAATTTCCGCTTCATGGGGGCCGGAAGTTTGTCGATCGCAAAATTATCGAGAGGAAGGAGGGTCGCACCGGCAGTTGTGGCAGCAGAAATCTTAATAAAGTTTCTGCGGTTCAGTTGGTAGGGTTTGTCTTTTTCCATCGCTTGCTGATTTGTCGGATAAAGTTACAACGAAATAATGTGAAATGCTTGACGATATGTTCATCGAAAAGATAGACCGTTTAAAATTGTATTACCCTTAATGCTGGTTTTTCAAAACCACTTCAATCCTTTTGCTGAAGGAATTGCCGGCATCATCAATCAGTGTGATCAGGTATTTACCGGGCTGCGGGTTCACCGGCATTTGATGATTTCCGGCAGTTTGTCCCAAATAGGCTTCATCCAGATGCCAGAAAATGGTTGCGCCGGGCGACGAATGTGCCGCTTCAAGAATAACCTGGCCGGGAGTCCCATCCAGCTGCACCGGAACGAAAACCTGGTTGTTTTCGCGCGGATAGATCATCTCCATCACGGCTTGCGTGGTTTCCTGACAGCCAGCAAGAAATGGGGGCAAGGTTTTGTAGAACGGATTTCGGCGTTTGTAATACCACTCCATCACCGGGGGCAATACAAACCAGGATTGATGAAGCATTTCGTTTACCGACAGGCAGTTGGTGGTAACCTGCCACTGTCCGGACAGATCTAGATGGACCAGCCGGTGATATGGGCAGGGCGGTGTGTTGAGTCCCTTTTGCATTACCCAAGTGGTGTCGGCGTTCACACAGTGCGGTCCTACCCGATAACCACTTTCCCGGCAAACGGGTATCTGCACCATTTCATCCACCGGCTGGGTAAACCAGTTACTACCCGGCAATAAGTTGAACACGTCAAACATCAGGGGAGCTGCTGCAGCCGTCCCGGTTAGTCCAGGCCGACCTTCACCATCGGCATTGCCGCACCAAACCGCAACCACAAAGTTCCGGTCGATGCCTACGGCCCAGCCGTCGCGAAAGCCAAAGCTGGTACCCGTTTTCCAGGCCACCTGCCTCGACGATGAAAACGATTCCCAACCCGATTCTTCATCCGGCCGGTTCACTTTCAGTAACGCTTCCATCGTAAGCCATGCTGCTCCGGCTGAAACTGGTGTTATTTTGGTTTCTTCTTTTGGAAATATTTTGGGTTGATAGATCGGTTTCCGAAAGTCGTCTTGAAAAATTGCGCCGTCTTCTTGTTCGTAATGGATCAGCATGCGTCCCAAAGAAGCATAGGCGCCTGCCAAATCCCACAAGTTAACTTCGGCCCCTCCCAAAATCAACGATAGTCCGTAATGCCCGGATGGCTTGTTCAAGTTCGAGAAATTGAGTTTTTTCAAAACTGCATAAAAACGGTCAACCCCGAAATCGCGTAACATACGCACGGCGGGAATATTAAGCGACTTGGACAAGGCCATGGACGCCGGAACAGCTCCTTCAAATTGCAGGTTGAAGTTTTGCGGGCTGAATCCGCCAATTTGAGTGGGAATATCGGGCACAAGCGTATGTGGCAAAATCAGCCCGTCGTCTTGCATTGCCGCGTAAAGAAAAGGTTTCAGGATGCTCCCCGAGCTGCGGGGGGCGGCTGTCACATCTACCTGTTCTCCATGCAGCCCGGTTCCCGGGTCAGGCGAGTTTCCCACATAAGCCAGCACTTCGCCTTTTTCCACATTTATCACGAGCACCGCCGCATTGTGAATTTCATTGGCCCGCAGGTTCAGCAAATGTTGGCGGACCAAACCATTCACACGCTGCTGCAATTGCTGGTCCACCGTTGTGACAATCCGCTCGCCGGGATGCTCTTGCAGCACCCGGCCCAGTAAATGCGGCGCTATTTGCGGAATGGCATACACTTGCTGTGGCAGTGCTTCCAATTTCGCTAGCTTACAGGTGGTTTCATCCAGTTTCCCTTGCTTTTCCAACCGGTCGAGCAGGTGGTTGCGCTTTTTCAGCAGCAGTTCGTTTTGCTTGCCGGGATAGATCAATGATGGTGAGTTGGGCAACACGGCCAGCGTGGCCGATTCGGCCCAGGAGAGATATTCGGCGTTGCGCCCAAAATATCGCCAGGCTGCGGCACCCAGCCCGACGATGTTGCCGCCAAACGGAGCATTCGAAACGTACAATTTCAACAGTTCTTCTTTTGAATAAGATAGTTCGGCCCGAACAGCCAGCGATAGCTCAATCAGTTTTTGCCAAATGGTCCGGGGCTTGCCTTTGCGCGAAAGGCGGATTAGCTGCATGGTGATGGTGCTGCCGCCACTCACCACCCGTCCATTTCTGATGTTCTGTTGCAGCGCCCGGGCCAACGAAACCGGGTTAAAACCGGGATGGTAATAAAAATGGCGGTCTTCAAAAGCCAGCACACAGGTTTTATACTTTTCGGGAACGGCCTCCACTTCCGGAAAACGCCATTGCCCGTCGGAAGCAATATGAGCGCCCAACAGTTCGCCGTTCCGGCTTTCAATCACGGTCGATGTCGGATCGGAGAACAATGGCGAGGGCAGGCTGAACCACCAGAAGAGAAATAAGATTAGAAAAATGGCGATAGAGAATTTCCCTCTTTTTGAAAAGTTCACGCAAAGCCGCAAAGGCGCGAAGTGATTTTTTTTCTTTTCTTTGCGTCTTCGCGGCTTTGCGTGAAATAATAAATTTAAGTTCATTTTTCTAAAGGTTGTTCACTACCCGGTGTATTCCATTTTTAATCAGAGTTTCATTGAAATTGATCAACAATCCAAGCTTTATGGAGGTTAATCGCAAGTATGTCAAAAGCTGTTTGTAATGTACCTGCGCAAGGGCTTCAACCGATTTTGTTTCAATGATAACCTTGCTGTTCACCACCAAATCTGCCCGGAATCCATGATCCAGCTTTCTCTCTTTCCAAATTACCGGAACCGCCTTTTGCCGTTCAACCAGCAACCCTCGCTCGATCAACTCATAAACCAGAATATCTTCATAGACTGATTCGAACAAACCGGGTCCCAATTGTTGGTGTATCGCAAAGGCAATATCAACAATTATCCTTGAAATTTCATTTTCAGTCATAAGCAATTTATTTATTTGTGTCACATTTCACGCATAGGTGTGAAGATGCAAAGTCATTTTCTTTCTTTTTCTGGCGTCTTTGCGCCTTTGCGTGAAAGATCACTTCACCATTTCCACCCATTGGCCGGGTTTGCGGGAGTTGATGCGGTTGTCGTACATAGCTTCGCACTGAACGGACGGCAGGTAAAATTTACCCTCGTAGGCCGCATTCAGCAAAATACGGAACGTTTTTCTCTCATGCGGATTCAAACTGAAATAAGTCAGCACCCGGTCGTCGCGGATGTCCTGATAGTCGAAGGCATCGCTTTTCAGCGGACTGTCCACATCATTCAGCCTGGCATTGATAATTTCCCAGCCCGACGGGAAAATCGTGGTCAGCGCCATTTCCTTGTAGATCCCGCGTTGTCCGGGATTTTGCACGCTGATTTCTGCTACGAAGTCGGTTCCCTGCGCTAACCGGGCCGGGTCAATTTTTTGGCCTTGCATGTCGGTGTAACGCAGTTCCATAAACAGGTTGCTTTGGGCAGAAGTGGTATCGCCGGTAACCGGAATTCCCTCGCTCATCACGCGGGCATACATTACCTTGCTGGTTTGGTTTTCCACCTGTACCTGAGCGGTCTTGTTATTTTTCAACGTCACATTGCCCTGCCAAACCGGTTTGTTTGCGGAAATTGTTTCAGCGATTGATTTGTTGAAAGAAACTTTCGCGTTCAGTGCGGTTTGGTCCGGCTTTCCGTCACCGGCAAATTCAGCAATGGCCACCAGCGCAAAAGCAGTGGTTTGTGTGCTCATCCATTCATCCGATGACAGTTGGGCCGAAAGTTCTGTCAACAGCGGGAATGCTTCCGTTTGCTTTTTCAACAGGGCCAGCGTTTCCAAAATCATTGCCCGGTCGCGTGCATCAGAACCATAGGTGTTTGAAAGTTCACGATATGGTTTGATGGTTTTGCTGAGCTTGCTGATCATCTTTTCGGCCACCTCCGGCTGGCCAGCTACCGCGTAAGCTGCTGCCAACCGCCACTGCGACAATTGGTCCAGCTCTTTTTCCTCGCGCAGACGGTTCATGGCGCCAAAGTCGGGCGATTGGGCCAGGGCCAGCGTGTACAACCGGTATGCCTGAATGAGCGGAGAACGCTCGTATTCGTTCGTCCTCTGCCAGTTTCGGGCCGCGTTTTTCTGGTAGTTCAGCCATTTCTCTTTCAAGCCAAACGGAAGGGTATAACCTGCTTCTTCTGCCTTCAACATAAAATGGCCGGCATAATTAGTCCCCCACAAAGAAGAATGCTGCGAGCCGGGCCAGTAAGCGAAACTTCCGTCATTTAACTGAAACCGGGTGAACAGGTTGAGAGCAGCCCGGATGTTGCTTTCGGTTTCTTGTTTTTGTCCGGGTGAGATTTCTGTGAGGCGGTTGAGCATTAGCTGCGGGAAGGCTCCCGAAGTGACCTGCTCGATGCAGCCATGCGGATAATGGATCAGGTAGTGGAGGCGGCGGCCCAGGTCGATCGGCGGGATGCCCGACAGTTCGAGCCGGGCGGTATTGGTGCCTTCCATGCCCGGGGCCAGCACCGCAGTTTCCCATTTCTGTCCGGGCTGAATGATGGTTTCCAGCATATTGACCACCCGTGGATTGGAAGGCCGGATTTCAATTTCAATGTCGTAACTGGCTTTGTGGCTGCCGCTTTCTGCTGTTACCGTCACTTTTCCAATGCCGGTTTTTTCGGCCACTTTCAGGTTGAACCCGGCCAGCTGGTCGCCGACTTCGGTAAACTGAACTTGCCGCGAACTTCCGCCGAGGGGTGTTAACAGTTCGTTGGTTTGAATGCTGATTTTCACATTTTTCACCTCGGGCTTCATGGCAAAAACATTCACCGGAAGTTTCACTTCTTCGCCCGGGCCAAGCACACGCGGCAAGGTGGCCAGCAGCATCAAAGGCTTCAGCACTTTCACCGATTTTTCAGCGTTCCCGTAAGCGCCGTTGTTGCCGGAAACCACCATTACCCGCACAGCGCCCACATAGTTCGGCATTTGCAGGCTGTGTTTGCTGGTTTTTCCTTTCTCCAAGGTAAAGGGGCCAATAAATGAAACAACCGGTTTGAAGCGGTTTACCTTTTTGCGTTTTGCAGCGGCCAGGTTTTCGTCGCCACCAACGGCAAAAGCCCGTTCCAGTCGGGCGCCGTAAGCGCCAATCACATCGTCGTAGAAATCCCAGGTTTTCACGCCCAACGCTTCGCGGGCATAAAATGCAGGCCAAGGATCAGGTGTTTTGAAGCGGGTCAGGTCCAGCAAGCCTTCATCGACCACCGCCAGCGTATAAGTCATTCTCTGGCCATTCTTCTCCGATACTTTCACCTCGTATGCTTTTTCAGGCGCCAGTTCGTCAGGCATTGAAATGACCGGCGTCAGATGTGTGTTTGGATCCTCAATCAGCACGGGAATGACTCCGTACAACCGGATGGGCGCATCGTTTTTAGTCTGGGCATGCGGCTGGATCAGCGAGATGTGTACAAAAATATTCGGGGCCATTTCGGGTTTTGTGTCGAAGCTGAAAACCGTGTTTTTCTCGGTCGTTTCCACCCAAAACAAATCCAGCACGTCTGAGCCGTTTTCGATGCTCACCAGTGCTTTTCCGTTTTTGCCCGACGGGATGGTGACCGTCACTTTTTCGCCTGTATGGTATTTTTCTTTATCCGTTTTGAAGGACAGCATGGTGGCCGCATGTTGCATCCCCTCGGCAGCCCAGTAGCCCCACTTGGAAAAATAGGCCGTGATCCCGGTGCTGTGCCCGCTTTCCCGGTCTTTCACATGAATGAGGTAGCGCCCGCTGTCATTCCAGTCGGTATAGTTAATTTGAAGTGGAATGCTGGCTGTGCCGTTCACGGTACTCACCATTTTGCGCATGACTGGCTTTTTGTATGAGTTGTTTACATAGCGGGCCAGGTTATCTTCGCCGGCATCCCACCACCAGTGCCAATCCACTTTGTAAACGGTCACTTCCAATTCTTTACGGTCAACTTTTTGGCCTTTGTAGTCAACGGTGACCAGATCGAGCGGATACGATGTGCCGATTTTGTACCAGTTGGAATCGGAGGCCGGTAGCTTAACACCCACAAAAGATGGGTACGGCGCATACGGAACGGTTTTCATATCGATGCTGAAATCGCCCGTCTCTTCATAAACCCGTGTGCTGAAATGAGCATTCAGCATGCCGGGGGCAGAGCTTATTTGCGGCAGTTTGAAATTGATGTTTGCCAGGCCCTTGTCATCCACTTTCCCGCTGAAAACCGCCTGCTCTTCTGCATAAAATTCTTTGGCCGGGTCGTCAAAATTGTAATTGAATAATCCGGCGAAGGTTGTTTTTGTTTTTGAAAAGCTGAGCGAAACCTTTGCTTTCAGGTTTTTGGCCGTGCCACCATGAAGCCAGGCTGTTTTCAGCGTTCCTTTGGCATAGCCCTGGTAAATTGAAAGCGGGTCGGCTTCAAACTTCAAGTCGATTTTCAACCGGTTGGGTTTTACGGTTTCCACCTTGATGCGTTTGGAGAAGGTCTGTCCGCCTACTTTTAACCGGGCATTCCAATTTCCGGTTGGCGCTTCAGGATCGGTTTCGGCTGTGAAGCAGTAAAAGCCATTCATTCCGGCGGTTTTTACCTGTCGGCTGACGGTTTGCCCTTTGGGGTTGATCAGTTCAAAAATTACCGGGTGATTGTCGGGCAGGTTGTTTTGTTTGTCTTCCAGCAGGAAGGTGAGGAAGATTTTGTCGCCGGGGCGCCAAACACCGCGCTCGCCGTAAATGTAACCTTTAGTGCCCTTTTGGACCACTTCGCCCGAAACATCAAAGTTGCTGAGCGACAGGGATGAACCATCATCCAGGCGCAGGTAGGCCAGTTGCCCGTCTTTTTCGGCAACGAGCAGGAACGGTTTGTGTTTTAGTTGCACCTTGGCCAGCCCATCCGCTCCGGTGACCACGGTTTCCATCAATTGTTTCTGAAAGCTGTAAATTTTCAGGTTTACTCCAGTTTCGGGGGCAGTGGTTTTCAGGTTAGTGACGGCAAAATACAGTTGTTGGTTACTGCCGCCTTTGGCAATGATGCCCAGGTTGGTTGCAAACAGGTTCCGGGCAACAAAACGTCCCGAATTGTAATAAGATGCTTCATCCGGGTTTTCGCGTTCCTCCCATTCGTAATCGTCCGGATAGTAGTAATCCGAATACCACCCCGGATGGTTCCATTCATCCATTTCCTCTTCATACTTTTGTGCCGTTTCCAACATGTCAACAGGTGAGGTTTGGGGCGCAGCAGGCATTTCTTCCAGACCGTAAAGTGAATAATCTTTCCTGAAACCCAACTGAACCCGGTAAATGGCGCCTGGCTCTATTTTTACCAGTTTGGCAATATCTACCGTGTAGGTGTTCCAGTTTTTAAGTTGAGAAAATGAGGCTACATTCAGGTCAACCTTCTTTTGAAAAACGAGGCGCCCCACCTGTTTGATGTTCGAGTTATCCGGATAGTTGTTCTGCTGAAAAAACTGGTGAATGTTATGAGTGAATATCTGGATGATGCGCAGATCAACCGCATTCAGGTTCACCGCCTCAAAAGGAAAAATCAGTTCGTTGGACGAGGGAACAAGGCTGCCCTTTCCAACCAGGCGGACAGCAGGTTTCAGGTCTTCGAAGCGCACTTGCAGTGTGGTTGGTTCTTTTAGTTTGAAATTGAGCGCATTTCGTATCCCGGACGAAATATAGACATCGTGCTCGCCGGCCAACCGGGAGGGCACGTATATTTTCAGTTCATTGTTTTCAACCAGGTAGCGCAATTGGTCAATTTTGTCGATCGAAACCAACCCCTCCAGATTTTGATTGGCCAGCAACGGATCGGAAAACCGGATCAGCAAATATTGCTCGGGCTGCTGAACTACCCGGACATCAACTACTTTAAAAACATCCAGTGCCGGAAGTTCCATTTCTTCCATGCCTTTTTTTGCATCGCCGATTGCCCCTCCATCCCATTTTATGGCCAATTTTTGCGGATCATTTATTCTGACTAAACTGTCAGCCCGGAAGACGTGATTTTTTCCTTCCGCATCATGCGTCCAACTCAACGACAACGGTTGATTGTTTTTCAATACCCGGATCAACGCTTCAACCTGTTTTTCATCTGCAAAATCGGCCGTGAAAACCTGGCCCGACAAGAACTGCAATTTCAGGTTTTCGTTGTCGTAAGCCCGGATGGACAGGTTGTTCACATTGAAGGATTGGCGAATCGTTTTCACCTGGAATTGTAGGGTATTGACCCGCGAAGGTACATCGAGGATTTTGCCCAAAGCTACCGTCACCGTGTAAGCTGCATCCGATTTCATCCGCTCAGAGGGCAAAAAGGCGAGGGTTTGGTTATCAACCCATTGTATTTTTCCTTTCACGGATGGCGACAGTGAGATCAATCCAGCTGGCGCCTCTGTTCCCGGTTGCCCCGGGTTTTGAGGCTCCTGGCTGAATGTAATCAAAATGGGCGCTTTGCATGAAATTACCCCACTGGTATAACTGCTGACGAATTGAGTAAATCCGCTGTCAACTTCGATTGTTTGTTGGGTCTTTTTATCTCCGCAGGAAGGAAGAAAGTGTAAGGCTGTAATCAGAATAACAGCCAGGCGAACTGCTAATTTCATAATGAACCGGTTATAAGGTATGTTGAATATTAGTACTGAAAGATTTGCCGGGATGTGGCGGTCATATAGTTGGTGAAAAAGAGATCGAATGACGCGGCTAAAAACTGCTCAGGTGCCCCAGCTTTCCCGGTCCAGGCTCCGGTACTGGATGGCCTCGGAAATATGGTGGCTTTCAACCGGCTCCGATCCTTCGAGGTCGGCAATGGTACGGGCAACGCGCAAAATGCGGTCGTAAGCGCGTGCCGAGAGCCCCAGTTTCTCCATGGCATTTTTCAATAAATTATTGCTGGCCGGGTCCAGTTGTACAAAGTCGCGTATTTGCCGGGACGACATTTGCGCATTGCAAAACACGCCTTCGGTTTTTTGGTATCGTTTCGACTGGATTTCGCGGGCCTTGATGACCCGTTCGCGAATGGCGTGGCTGTTTTCCGTTTCACTCAATTCCGACAATTTCTTAAAGGGAACCGGCACAACTTCCAGGTGAATGTCAATCCGGTCGAGCAGTGGGCCTGAGATCTTATTCAAGTATTTAGGCACCATGCCCGGGGCACAAACACACTCCTTGGTTGGATGGTTGTAGTACCCACAGGGGCAGGGGTTCATGGAGGCCACCAACATCATGCTGGCCGGGTATTCAACCGAAAACTTGGCCCGCGAAATGGTGATTTTCCTGTCTTCCAACGGCTGGCGCATCACTTCTAAAACCGTTCGTTTAAATTCGGGCAGTTCGTCTAAAAAAAGTACGCCGTTGTGGGCCAGGGAAATCTCGCCGGGTTGCGGATACGTTCCGCCACCAACCAGGGCTACGTCAGAAATAGTATGATGCGGAGCCCGGAAAGGCCGTTCGGTCATTAGCGAAGTGTCCTTGTCTATTTTGCCCACTACCGAATGAATTTTGGTGGTTTCCAATGCTTCGTGCAGGGTGAATGGTGGCAAAATGGTAGGAATTCGTTTGGCCAGCATGGTTTTGCCGGCTCCTGGCGGACCAATCATTATCAAATTGTGGCCGCCGGCCGCTGCAATTTCAAGGGCACGTTTTACATTTTCCTGCCCTTTCACATCCGAAAAATCAACATCGGTGCTGTTTAGCTTTTTGTAAAATTCCTCGCGGGTATTTACTAGGGTTGGTTCCAGTTCCGTTTCATCGTTAAAGAAACAGACCACTTCTTTGATATTTTCCACTCCGTAAACCTTTAGCTTGTCAACAACAGCAGCTTCTCGGGCATTTTGTTTGGGCAGGATGAATCCTTCAAAACCCTCTTCCCGTGCTTTAATCGCGATGGGCAGAGCGCCTTTTATGGGTTGCAAAGTGCCGTCGAGCGATAGTTCGCCCATTAAAATGTATTTTTCCAGTTTTTCAGGGGAAATCTGTTCCGAGGCGGCCAGCACGGCAACGGCCAACGGCAAATCGTAGGCAGAACCTTCCTTTCGCAGATCGGCGGGAGCCATGTTGATGATGATTTTTTGCCGGGGCCATTTAAAGCCGTTCAGCCGGAGTGCCGACTCAACGCGTTGCTGGCTTTCTTTGACTGCACTGTCGGGGAGCCCGACTAAAAAGAACCGAATCCCCTGCGATACATCGGTTTCAATGGTAATGGTAGTGGCATCGATGCCATGCACGGCGGAGGCAAAAGTTTTGATCATCATGGGGCAAAGGGTTTTATCTGACTTTAAACAAAACATAAATTTACACCGACAATTATTAACGTGCAAGCAATGGGGCCTGTTACTTTGTTTTTTCGCTATTTTTGAATAAAAGTAGATCATATGTTGGCAAAGCAAAAACTCTATGAGGTTATTTTTGAGGCAGACTCAAGAGGTGGAAAGATCTTTGATATCAGTCTGTTGTTGATTATCCTTGCCAGTATCATTCTGGTGATGCTGGAGAGCGTACCAGCAATCAGCAAAGAATACCGGCACGTATTAAATGTTTTGGAATGGGTGATCACCGGTATCTTCACCGTCGAATATAGTTTACGTGTGCTGATCGTGGTAAAACCGCAGAAGTATATTTTCAGCTTTTACGGGATTATTGATTTGTTGGCTGTGTTGCCCACCTACCTGAGTTTGTTTGTTGTTGGCAGTCACAGTCTGATGGTCATCCGTGCCATCCGTTTGCTCCGGGTGTTCCGTATACTCAAATTGAACCGCTACACCTTAGCCGGGCGAAACCTGGCCAGAGCTTTGCGGAATAGCCGAGAAAAGATTTTCGTTTTTTTGTTTTCGGTCATCAACATGGTGTTAATTGTAGGAACATTGATGTATCTGATCGAAGGCCCCGAAAATGGGTTTAAAAGTATTCCCACAGGCATTTACTGGGCCATTGTAACCATGACTACGGTTGGCTACGGTGATATTTCGCCGCAAACAGCTACCGGACAATTTTTGGCCAGCATGGTGATGATTGTGGGCTATGCCATTATTGCCGTTCCCACGGGGATTGTCACTTCCGAAATGATAAGAACTTCCCGCAGCAATAACACGCAGGTTTGCCCCGAATGCCTCTACGACCAGCACGATGACGACGCTGTGTATTGCAAGAAGTGCGGACATAAAATCAATTAAATTGAGGCTGGCTTGGTTCTTGGGTTGCAGGGAGGTTTTTGCCGGAAGCTTATTTCGCTATGTGGGTTGGTTTTTGTATTTTTGTAGGTCAATAAACAAATTTAGCCATGATCGGAAAGTTTTTCCATACACCCAAGTCCCACCGTTTCAATATTCCTTACCGCTATTACGATCCGGAAAAGGAAGAGATGGAGAACCGGGAAGATCGCATTAAACGGGAATTGGGGATTCACGAGAAAAAGGAATGGAACCCCAATCGACGGCCCAATATTCGCGGCCAGTTCCGGCGGGCCATGGGCGGCTCTTCCAAAACAGCGGAAGAGGCCAGAAAACGTTCCAATACCCGTTTAATTTTCCTGATTATCATTTTGAGCTTGGCTGTTTACCTGATTTTAAAATTTTAACGCAATTCCGTGCCAGATATTATTCAACTGCTTCCTGATTCGGTAGCCAACCAGATTGCCGCGGGTGAAGTCATTCAACGGCCTGCCTCTGTGGTGAAGGAACTGGTTGAAAACGCCATTGATGCAGGAGCAACGCAAATCACGATAAACATAAAAGATGCCGGACGCACGCTGATCCAGGTCAGCGACAATGGTTGTGGCATGTCGGACACCGATGCCCGCATGGCTTTTGAACGTCATGCGACTTCAAAAATAAGGTCGGCTAACGATTTGTTTGCGATCCGCACAATGGGCTTTCGTGGTGAGGCGCTGGCCTCTATTGCCGCTATTGCCGATGTGGAACTGCACACCCGGCAACATGATCAGGAGATCGGAACCTTCATCCACATCAACGGATCGAAAGTGATTGCCCAGGAAGCCGGCAGCTGCACGGCGGGCACCAACTTCCTGGTGAAAAACCTGTTTTTTAACGTTCCGGCACGGCGTAAGTTTTTAAAGGCCAATTCAACCGAGCTGAAACAAATCATTAACGAGGTGCAGCGTATTTCGCTGGCCAACCCGGAGATAGGTATTTCGCTGATTCACAACCAGCAATCTGTTTACGAATTAGGGAAGGATGACAATATCCGCAAACGCATTGTCGCCATCTTCGGAAAAAATATCAGCCAAAGCCTTATTCCCGTAGATACGGAGACATCGCTGGTCAAGATAAAAGGCTACATCGGTCAACCCAAATATGCCCGGAAAACATTTGGCGAACAATTCTTTTTTGTGAACAACCGCTTTATGAAACACCCGTTTTTTCACCGGGCCATCATGCAAGCCTATGAAAAGATTTTGCCGCCTGAAAGTTTCCCCTCGTATTTTCTGTATTTCGATGTTGATCCCGAATCTATCGACATCAACATTCACCCGACGAAAACCGAGATCAAGTTTGAGAATGAAATGGCCATCTGGCAAATCATTCAGGCCTCGGTGCGCGAAGCGCTGGGCAAGTTTAATGTCGTGCCGTCAATTGATTTTGATCAGGCAGGCAGTATTGATATTCCCATTGCCCCCAAAAGCCGTGAAGGAATTGCTCCGCCGAAAATACAGGTCGATCCTACCTACAATCCGTTTGAAGTTGAAAAACGAAGTTCGGTAAATTTCTCTGCAGGCAGTTCGTATACTTCACCAAAGCAGGAACAGGTAAAATATTGGGAGACGCTTTACCGGGATTTTGAGGACGACAAGGAAGATAATGCACCGCTCGTCATTCCGGAAGAAAAGCGGGAAGAATCCATCGAGATTAAACATGAGGAAGCATTTTCGGGAAAGACCTGTTTTCAGTTTAAAAATAAGTACATTCTGACCCCGGTAAAATCGGGTTTGATGGTGATTGACCAGAAAAGAGCCCACGAACGCATTCTTTTCGAGAGTTTTATGGCTGTGTTAGACAGCCAAGAAATTGCCAGCCAGCAGCAGCTTTTCCCGCATACCTTTGAGTTGAATGCAGCTGATGCCGAATTGCTGCGCTCGGTACTCGATGACCTGAAATCGCTGGGGTTTGATGTGCGCGAGTTTGGCGCCAACAGCTTCATCATTAACGGAACGCCCGGCATGCTCGACAATTCGTCGCCCCTGGAAATTATTGAAAGCTTGCTGGAGGATATGAAAAGCACCGCCGTGGACTTAAAAGAAAAGGCCCGCGAAAAAGTAGCGGCCTCGTTGGCGCGTGCCTCGGCAATTCCCTATGGTTATGCGATGAAACCGGAAGAAATAAACCAACTCATTGATCAGTTGTTTGCTTGTTCAACACCCAACTTTTCGCCCGCCGGAAAACACGTGTTGACCATCATGCCGGTGGAGCAATTTGAAAAGCTGCTGAAGTGACAATTTGACGGCATTTGTTTAATTTGCCGTGAAAAGTTATTTTGGCGTGGCTCTTGTGGGCACAACTAAAAATTTCGACTATGTACAATAACAGACCCATGTTTGGGAATATCCCACCGGTTGTAAAAAACCTGATCATCATCAATGTGCTCATGCTGTTGGCTACTTACGTAATGAGTATGCGCGGTATCAACCTGACCTCCACCCTGGGTTTGCATTATATTGCTTCGCCGGCTTTTAAACCGTATCAGCTGGTTACGCACCTGTTTATGCACGGAGGATTTACCCACTTGTTGTTCAATATGTTTGCCCTATGGATGTTCGGACGGATTCTGGAGAGCGTTTGGGGCCCGAAGCGTTTCTTTATTTACTATTTTGTCACCGGGCTGGGGGCTGCCGCGTTGCACATGTTCGTAAACTTCATCGAATATCAGTCGGTAATTTCGAAGATGAACCCGGAGCAGATTGACATGGTAATGCAACAGGGGCGTGATGTGTGGTTGCAGGGAAAGAACTTTACCGACCCACTGGCTGGAAATCTGAACATGTTGCTGAACGTTCCCACGGTTGGAGCTTCGGGCGCTGTTTTTGGGGTGTTGCTGGGCTTTGGGATGCTGTTCCCCAACACGCAATTGATGCTGCTGTTCCCGCCCATCCCGATCAAAGCCAAGTATTTTGTCATCGGTTATGGTTTGCTGGAGCTTTATCTTGGTTTGGCTCGCCCGGGAAGCAACGTGGCCCATTTTGCCCATTTGGGGGGCATGTTGTTTGGCTTCTTATTAATAAAATACTGGAACAAAAACAGCCGCAACTTCTATTAACCAATGAACATTGCTGACGAAATAAAGGAATCTTTCAAAAAGGGATCGGTGCTCACCCGATTGATTTACGTCAATATTGGCGTTTTCCTGTTTATACGTATTCTGAATGTTTTCTTCTTTTTACTGAATGAAGATTTCTCGCTGCTGAACTGGCTGGCACTGCCTGCCGACATGCACCAACTGCAATCCCGTCCGTGGACTCTTGTGTCGTACATGTTTTTGCATTTCAGCTTTTTGCACATTCTGTTCAACGTCTTGTGGTTGTACTGGATGGGGAAGATTTTCCTGTTCTACTTTGACGAAAAGAAGTTGCTGAGCATTTATCTGCTTGGCGGACTGGCGGGTGGCCTGTTTTTCTTGGTTGGTTATAACCTGTTCCCGGCATTTACCGAAGTGGTTGTGTTTTCACAATTACTGGGCGCCTCGGCTTCGGTGCTGGCGATTATTGCCGCGGTGGCCACTTATGCGCCAAACCATACCATCAGCCTGCTGTTTATCGGATCGGTGAAGATGAAGCATGTGGCCTTGGTTTCGCTGCTGATGTATGTGATCGGGATTGCTTCGTCGAACGCAGGCGGAAACCTGGCCCATTTGGGTGGGGCATGCCTGGGTTTTGTGTTTGTGGTGGCTTACCGAAATGGAACGGACCTGACCAAATGGCTTACCAGCCTGACTGATTCACTGGTGAAATTGTATAAGCCCAAACAACGGATTCAGGTGAGTTATCGGGGCAAACACGATGATCTGGAATTTAACCGGCGGAGAAATCTGAAACAGGAAGAAATCAACCGGGTGCTCGACAAAATCAGTAAATCGGGTTACGACTCGCTGACCAAAGAAGAAAAAGAGCTGCTTTTCAAGATGGGCAAATAGTCAAAAATCCAACCGTTCTTCCAGTTCCTGCAATTCCATTTCCCGTCTCAGGGTGGAGGCTTTCCTGCGTGCCGCACTCAGGCTGGCGTTCAGCTCAAAGCCGATCAGTAAAATCAATGACATGATATAGAACAGTAACAATACTACCAAAAGGGTTCCGATGGAGCCATAAAGTTTGTTGTACTGGCTGAAGTTGGTGATGTAGTACCCAAATCCAACCAATACAATTATGCTGAGAATGGTCGCCAGGGTGCCTCCTGCCGAGATAAACCGCCAGCGTGTTTTTTTTGTCGGTGCGAAGAAATAGAGCGACGAATAGGCAAAGAAGAACAGAGCGACCACGACAATCCATTTGCCGATTGATAGCAAATAATACGTGAAGTGGCTGCCAAGCAGTCCGTGCTGGTCCAGGTAGTTAATAGCAAATTGGCCCACAGTAATTACCGTAATGGCAATGGTGAGCAACACCGAAAGGATAGCCAGCAACAATAAGGCAACCAGACGTTGCCCGTACCAAGTGCGACTTTCGAAGCTATGCAGCGAGGCGTCAAAAGCGCTCATCATGGAGGCCAGTCCGTTGGTGGAGAAAATCAGTGCCATGAAAAAACCCAGTGACAACAAACCACCTCGTTGGCGGGTGAGAATGTCCTGAATGGTTTCTTCAACTACCAAAAAAGTATGGGTGGGTAGAAAATCGCGAATCAGTAGAAACAGCTCTTCCTGAAAATCTTCGATAGGAATGTACGGAATAAGCGTAAAAATAAAGATAATAGCCGGAAAGAGCGCCAAAAAAAAGCTAAACGCAATGGCCGACGCGCGCGTGGTAATTGCCCCGTTAACGATGCTCCGGTAGAAAAATAGAAGGACATCATATAGTGGGATTTTGTCAAACCCGGGAAAACTGACTTTTCGCGCCCGGATCATCAATCGCTGAGAAAATCGTTTTACCCGGTGATAACGATTGGCCATTGGCACTATTGTTTTTCAATTCTCAATTGGTGGATGTATGCTTTTTCTCCGTCATTTTTCAATAAAAAATATACCCGGAAGGTGCCTTGGTTAGTGGATAAATTGCCGATGGCGTATTTGGCACCTTCTTTTCCTCCCTGGTGAATGATGCTGAATCCTTGTGCTTTATGCTGACTGAAAAAATTGGTCACAATTTGCTGTGCCTGCGCCTTACTGTACACATCATCCTGATCAAGCACCACCATTTCAATGTTTTGGTTGAAATAAGACGACAGGGTGCTGGCGTTGCCTGTTTTTAAACTCAATACCACCTCATCGGGTATCTGGGCAAAGAGTTGCAATCCTGCAAAAACAAATGCAAATGTAAAAATCAGGGTCCTGTAAATTATCCTTTTCATTTTTACTATTTTAGGAACACAATGGCAACCTGCATAAATTGTACCAATTATCGGAAGGATACTGGCTTTGGTTGCATAACTTTGTAAAGGTAACAAAATTCGACTTAGAAACTCCCTATGAAAGTTAGGCTAATTGTGATCGGGAAGACAGACAAAGACTATTTGCAGGAAGGAATTGACATCTTCCACAAACGTATTCCGCATTATTTACCTTTTGAGTACCTGGCGCTGCCCGATATTCGGAATACCCGGAAGTTATCTGAAGATCAGCAAAAAGAAAAAGAGGGTGAATTGTTGCTGGCCCAGTTGAAACCCGGCGATGAGCTGATTTTGCTGGACGAGCACGGAAAGCAGTTTCGCTCCACCGAATTTGCACGGTTTTTGGAGAAAAAAATGCTCGGTGGAACAAAAACCCTGGTATTTGCCATTGGGGGACCATACGGTTTTTCAGGAAAGGTTTACGAAGCAGCCACCGGGAAGATTAGTTTGTCGAAGATGACTTTCTCGCACCAGATGGTGCGGTTGATCTTTAGCGAACAACTTTACCGGGCCTTGTCGATCCTGAAAGGTGAGCCGTACCACCACGAATAATAACCGGGCCAACTCATGGAAAAACTGAAAAAATACCTGCTCCTCCTGCTTGCCGCTTCATTTTTTGTGTTGGGTTTTATCGTCGAAAACCGTCTGCTCCATCCGGAACAGGAAACCAAAGTGGCGAAAAATTTCGAACAACGGCTTCACCAGAAACAAATTTCGCTGGACGAAAAGCTGGATGAAATAGCGACAACGATTGAACGGGATGATTTTGACGGTAATTTTCAAACTGCCTTTAACGACTTGTTGCCATTGTTTGGCGAGCAAGGAATGGGATTCTTAATTACCTATCAGAGCCAATTGCTGTTCTGGTCGAACAACCGGTTTTCGTTTGCCGGGCGCTTTATCCGCCAGTTGAGCAATGCAAATGTACAGTTCTTACCGAACGGGATTTATTACAGCGCGGTTCGAAAGGCCGGAGGCTATTCTGTTATTGGGCTGATTCATTTAAAAGACAGCTATGCCATTGAGAACGAGTTTATTGAAAATAAGTTTGCCGAGGCGTTTTCAATACCTGCAAACTATTCGATCAGGCTGACGAATTCGTCGTATGCGCTTCCTGTACACGACCGGGACGGGAAGTACCTGCTTTCGCTGGTACCGTCGGGAAAAATCCACTGTCCGCACGCACGGCTTTACTTGCCTTCTGTTTTGTTTGGGTTTGGTCTGCTGGCTTTGTTTCTTTTTGCCCGGGTGATGTTTAAGCAATACCGGCACGAACATTTTATTTTGCGGGTGGCGGTGTTGGGATTATCGCTTTTTGGGTTTTACTGGCTTCGTATTCTGTTTCGGTTCCCCAGTGTTTGTTATGCTTTCGACGTGTTTTCACCTTCCTTGTACGCCTATTCTTTTTGGTTGCCATCGCTGGGTGATTTATTACTGCTCACCATTCTGATCTTTTTTTGGAGCCTCAATTTTGCCAAGGATTTTATCTTCTCCAAGAAGAAGAAAACCTACGAACTGGTGGTAGCTTATGGATTTATTGCCTTGTTTTATTTGTTGGTCAACTTCTTGGTGCAAAACTTGATCCGGAACAGCAGCTTCTCGTTTCAGCTTAACCGGATCGACAACATCAACCAATACAGCCTGGTGGGCTACCTAATCATTGCCTTGCTGTTTTTTTCGGCTTTCATTATCAATCTGAAGGTGGTTGAAGCAAGCGAAGTTCATCTGCCCCGGCGACGGTTCTTGCTGGTTCATGCCTTTCTGCTTATGGGGTCAGTTATCCTGGCCATTTGGGTTCGGAATGTCAATCTGTATGCGCTGTGCCTGTTTCTGATCACCAATTTTTCGGTTTTGGTCCTGCAAAAAACCCAGCTCAAGCGCTTTTCGCTTTCCTTCCTGATCTACTTCGTGTCGTTGTATACTTTTTTTACGCTGATTATCATTCAAAATCATAACAATAACCGGCGGCAACAAATTCAGCAGTTGATGGCGATTAATTTGTATTCGGAACACGACCCGGCAGCCGAAGTTTTTTTAACCGAGATGCAGCAGGAAATGAGCACGGATTCGGTGATTCCCTACCTGTTGTCATCGTCTTACTCGCACCTTGAAGAGTATATTGTCCATCAATATTTCAGTGGTTATTTCCGGAAATATGACAGTCAGATTACCGTTTGCGACGGATCGGATAGTTTACTGGTGCAGCCTGACAACCGACTGGTGCCTTGCTTCCCGTTTTTTGATGAAATGATTGCGGATTATGGCACACAAATTCCAGGTACCAATTTTTATTACCTGGATAACATGAACGGGCGAATTTCGTACTTTGGAAAGTTATTTTACCCGCTTTCGTCCGACTCGCTGGGCATTTCTGTCTTTATTGAATTGAAATCGAAATTGCTGCCCGAAGGAGCCGGGTTTCCCGAACTGTTATTGGACAGGTCGTTGCAAAAGCCCGAACGTTACCGGCAGTTTTCCTATGCCAAATATTTCAACAACGACCTGGTGTACCTAAGTGGCGACTATCAGTACAATTACTACATCAACACCTATGACCTTGGGAACACCAAGGAAGAGTTCGTTTTAAAGAAGTGGGATGGATATGACCACCTGATTTACCGGTTGGACAATAATAATTACATCCTGGTCAGCACCAGTTCGTTCGAGTTTATCGATTATCTGATTTCGTTCCCGTATTTATTTGTCTTCTACTTCGTTTTTATTTTGGTGGTCGTGTTTGCCGGTAATGCCAACTATCGCAGGCAAGCCTTAATTTATGACTTGAAGTTCCGCATTCAGGCTTCTATTATTGCGGTGGTGTTGCTTTCGTTGCTTGTGGTGGCGGGTGGTACCATTTATTACAATATTCGTGAGTACGAAAACAAGCACCAGGACGACCTGAATGAAAAGATGAAATCGATTGCCGAAGAAATAAACCTTCGGTTGAGTGAGGTGGATGAGTTTACCGTGGACGTGGAAAGCTGGCTGTGGCGCGAGCTGAATGATCTTTCCAATATTTTCAGGACCGACATCAACATTTATGGTATCGACGGGGAAATGATTGCTTCCTCGCGACCCGAAATTATTAATCGGGGGATTATTTCAACTCGCATGGATGCGCAGGCTTTTTACGAGTTGACGGAAAATTACCAGATTAGTTATATGCAGCCAGAAAGTATTGGTAATCTGTCTTTTTTGTCGATTTACGAACCCATTATCAACAATAAAGGGGAGTACCTTGGTTTTATCAACCTGCCGTATTTTACCCGTGGCGATAAGCTCAAACAAGAGGTTTCCACCTTCATCGTTGCCTTTATCAACTTGTATGTTTTGCTCTTTTTTGCTAGTGTGCTCGTGGCGGTTTTGTTGGCCAACCAAATTACGCGTCCGCTCAGTTTGATCCGCGAAAAACTGAAAGGCATTCAGCTGGATAAGAAAAATGAACAAATTACTTACCAGCGCGACGATGAAATTGGCGCCCTGGTGCAGGAATACAACCGGAAAGTGGAAGAACTGGCCGACAGCGCCGAACTGCTGGCCCGTACCGAACGGGAGCTGGCCTGGCGTGAGATGGCCAAGCAAATCGCTCACGAGATCAAGAATCCGCTTACCCCCATGAAGTTGAATATTCAATACTTACAGCGGGCAAAGGCCGAAAATAGCGCCCATTATGACGAATATTTTGACCGGGTGACGCGAACCTTGATCGAACAAATTGACACTCTCTCGGATATTGCCACCGAGTTCTCCAATTTCGCAAAAATACCCAAGGCCAGGAATGAGGTCTTCAACCTGTCCGAACGCCTCCGGCATGTGGCCGAGTTATTCGAATCGAGCCATCAAACAAAGTTCCGGTTGGAACTAAACGGGCTTGATTATGTGCTGGTTTTTGCCGACAAGGAACAGGTTTCGAGAGCCGTGGTAAACCTGGTTAAGAATGCAATCCAGTCCATTCCTCCAAAACGAAAAGGGCAAGTTACGGTTAGTCTTCAAAAGGACGATGAGGTTGCCATCATCTCGGTGGAGGATAATGGGGTTGGCATTCCGGAAGCAATCCGGCAGCAAATGTTTCAGCCCAACTTTACCACCAAAACCAGCGGTATGGGACTTGGGTTGGCCATCGTTAAAAAGATTACGGAGACGTTCCGGGGCAGGATATGGTTCGAAACTGAGATTGAACGCGGAACAACTTTCTTTATGGAGATTCCGCTATACAAGTAGTGTTTGCTGAAACGTATTATTTCGCAACTGACAAACATAAAACCACTGTTTAAACACAAAAACGTATAATTTTGTTATTCTACTAAATCGATAGAGATATGAATAATCCAGTCAGCGCTTTTCGCATCGAAAAAATTCAGGTTGTCGAAACACTTATCGTGCTTGGCGCAACCATGTTGATTCCGTTTTTGGTCCACCTGTTGCCGGATATTGGTGGCAACCTGGCCGGTAAAGTGTTCCTGCCAATATTTTTAGCCCCATTGGTGGCAGTATTCTTTTTTCGTAAACATGTTGCCCTGATTGCCGGATTGGCGGCCCCATTGCTCAACTACCTGATTCTTGGTCGGCCAGCCCCCGAAATGGTACTCACGATGAGTGTGGAAGTTGTTCTTTTTGTGCTGTTGGTCAGCTGGTTGAAGGATGTCCGGATTGTAAGCTTCCTGGCAGCCCCGTTGGCTTTTATTGGCGCTTCATTGGTGGCAGCCTTGCTCATGAGCGTTTTGGGCGTGATTACTTCCCTGTTTGTGTTCTGGATGGGCGCCATCGTAGTTGGCATTCCCGGAATCCTGGTTCTGGCCATGTTTAACTTCGTATTGCTGAAAATAAAAAAATAGATGGTCCCGCTTTCTTTTCAGGAAATTAGCGAAAGACTGAGGCAGCAGGATCTGCCGGAGGTGGATCTGGTGATTGGCATCGGGACCGGGGGGGTGGTGGCTGCCAGCCTGGTGGCTTTTCACCTGAAATGTGACCTTCAAATAATCACCTTGAACTACCGTGACGAAACAAATACGCCACAGCGCGAAGAACCGTTGATCATTCGGGGATTGGCGCCGGGCCAAGATCTGAATGGCAAAAAAATACTGTTGGTGGATGATGTTTCCGTATCCGGGAAAACCATGCAACAAGCCATCTCTGCCTTGGGATTGCCGAATATTCAGACCTTTGCACTAAAAGGAAAAGCCGATTATGTTCTTTTTCCCGAGGTGAAAGAATGTGTGAAGTGGCCTTGGAAATAGCGGAAATTTTAGATTGGCTGATATAAGCAGAAAAAAGCTGTTCTTTTGCGGAACAGCTTTTTTCGTAGGTTGAGGTCGGTGGCGGATTCGAACCGCCGTACACGGTTTTGCAGACCGTTGCCTAGCCACTCGGCCAACCGACCTTGTTTTTCGGGACTGCAAATTTAGATAAATTTTCCAGCTTTGCAACAACCCGTGCAACGATTTTATTACCGTGTTAAACTTACGCTCACCTTTCCGATTTGTCCGCCCATGGGTGGATTCATCTTCGAAAGCTTGATGGTTGCTTGCTCCAGCGTTGGAAAACGGGTATAGAGCGCATCCAGAATCCGGGTGCATACATGCTCCAGCAAATCGGAAGGCCGGGCCATCTCTTGCTTAATCAGATCATAAACAGATTGGTAATTTAAGGCATCTTCCAACCGGTCTGTTCGTCCCGCTTTTTCACAGTCAGTTATCAGTTGTACCGAGACGATAAACCGGTTGCCAATTTGCTTCTCCACCGGGTAGTGCCCGTGATAGGCATAAAATTCCATTCCTTCAATTTCAATTAGTCCGGACATCTTTCTTTTTTTTGAGGTTAAAATTACTGAGGGTTATTGCCCTGTAAAATTAATTTTTCTTTTTCAGGTGGTCATTTTGTTGGGGATGAAATCCTTTTATGCTGAATCATTTTATACTTTTGTGCTAATCCAAAAAGAACCTCTGCCCGAAACTATTCAAAGAGGGCCGGCAATCCGGCAGATGGACAAACATCATCTTAAATCTTGATTTTTTACGACTATCTAAGATGTTGAGATGTGTTTTTATTTGTACTGTAAATTTAACAACTGAGTTATATGAGCGAAAGTAGTCCTGAAAAAGAAATGGTGGTCAAGAAAAATTTCATTCATCAAATAGTTGAAGAGGAAATAAAAGCCGGAAAGAACGGGGCCCGGGTGCACACCCGTTTCCCGCCTGAACCCAATGGATATTTGCATATCGGACATGCCAAGTCGATTTGCCTGAATTTTGGGACTGCTCAGAAATACAATGGATTGACCAACCTGCGTTTTGATGACACCAATCCCACCAAAGAAGAAACCGAGTATGTGGATTCGATCAAGGAAGATGTGCGCTGGCTTGGATTTGACTGGGGTGACCGCGAGTTTTATGCCTCCGACTATTTTGGAAAGCTGTTTGACTTTGCCGTGAAACTGATCCGCGATGGCAAAGCTTATGTGGACGATCAGGATGCCGAAACCATCAGTAGCCAGAAAGGTACACCAACCCGTCCGGGAATGGAAAGCCCTTTCCGGAACCGTTCAGTTGAAGAGAACCTCGACCTTTTTATGCGGATGAAAGCCGGTGAATTTAATGAAGGAGACCGCGTCCTTCGTGCCAAAATTGATATGGCTTCGCCCAACATGCATATGCGCGACCCGATCATTTACCGGATCATGAAAACCCCGCACCATCGTACCGGCGACGAATGGTGCATTTACCCTATGTACGACTTTGCCCATGGGCAGTGCGATTACTGGGAGGGCATTACCCATTCCATCTGTACCCTGGAATTTGAAGTGCACCGCCCGCTGTACGACTGGTTTATCGACCAGCTGATGGACAGCGATTACCGTCCGCGGCAAATTGAGTTTGCCCGTTTGAACCTGACATACACGGTGATGAGCAAGCGCAAGCTGCTGGAACTGGTGAAAGACAAGCATGTTACCGGCTGGGACGATCCGCGTATGCCCACTATCTCGGGGCTGCGCCGCCGTGGTTATACTCCGGCATCGATCCGTAATTTCTCCGACCGCATTGGTGTTACCAAAGTGGATGGCGTGATTGATGTCGCTTTGCTGGAACACAGTGTACGCGAAGACCTGAACAAACATGCTCAACGTGTGATGGGTGTGCTCGATCCGTTGAAGGTGGTTATTACCAACTATCCCGAAGGTCAGGTTGAAGAGATGGAAGCTATTAACAACCCTGAGAACCACGAAGCCGGTACGCGCCAGGTGCCCTTCACCCGCGAGCTTTATATTGAGCGCGATGATTTTATGGAAAACCCGCCGAAGAAATTTTTCAGGCTTTCGCCGGGGACCGAAGTGCGCCTGCGTTACGCCTATTTTATTACTTGCAACGAAGTGGTGAAAGATGAAACCGGTAAGGTTATCGAGATGCGCTGCACGTACGATCCGGCTTCCCGCGGCGGAAATTCACCCGACGGGCGAAAAGTAAAAGCAACCTTGCATTGGGTGTCGGCTACTGAGAATGTGAAGGCAGAAGTGCGCCTCTACGACCGCTTGTTTACGGATGAAGAACCCGATGGGCACAAAGATGTCGATTTCAAAGATTTCATGAACCCGGATTCGCTTCAGGTACTTCCCGATTGTTATATCGAGCCGTTTGTGAAGGGAGCCAAGCCATTGGACTCGTTTCAGTTCGAGCGTTTGGGCTATTTTAATGTTGACCTGGACAGCTGCGGAGAAAAATTGGTTTTCAACCGGACCGCACAACTACGCGATACCTGGGCCAAGCACAAACATAAATAGTACAGCAAGTTTTGCGAGAAACAACACACTGTTCGTAAGAACGTGGTCCTAATCCTGTTTTGAAAGAGGTTATTCAAAAATCGTTTTTGGATAACCTCTTTTCCTGTTTTAAAATCAAATTGAACTTTTATCCAGGATCGTCCCGACTGGTAAAAACCGATAGTTACCGGTTTTTCGATTTGGCAGGCCCTTGCCTGATTCGTATGAATGTTGGTCTTACCGATGAATCACTTCCGTTAACCGATCTGTTTTCGTCTGTTTTTGGCGGAAGTGTTAGCTTTACTTCGAATTCATTAGAACGTAAAATCATGGAAAGACAGCAAAATAGCAGGCAATATGGTTCGCAATCCAACCCGGAAAAGAGGCGGGGCGGTTCGTTTTTAGGCACTATCCTGATCATTGTCGGGTTGCTTTGGATCTTGAAAGAATTTGGTTGGCAACTTGGTTTCCCGGCTGTGGAGTCTATTCGTCATGCAATTGCCGGTGTATTTACAATTTTTCGTGTCCATGCCTGGACATTTGGCTTGCCGGTTCTTTTGCTGATTGCCGGTGTACTGCTGGTCATCGGTCATCGTGGAATTGGTATTTTTTTGTTGGTACTTGCCGTGTTGCTCTTTATGCCACATCTGATAATACCCGGTATTTTGGCTATCATTTTCTTCCCCGTTTTGCTGATTATTGTCGGGATCATTCTTTTGACAAAGCTTTTATAAGCGGCGTGCGAAAAGATGGTGTGCTTTTGTGGATTATTTTTAAATTCGGGAACGGAACGGCAGCGTGTAACTGTTGCCAACGAATGATACTAGATTATGGAACAAAGAGGAAATAAACGTTTTTACCTGGGGGTTGTGCTGATTGTTATCGGGGGTATCCTGATTCTGCAGCGGCTAAATATTATTCCCTGGGGAATTGCTGATTTACTGATTTCATGGCAAATGCTGTTAATCGCGATCGGAATTTTTTCCTTGCTTGCCGGAAACCGTGTGGGTGGGGTAGTACTGATTGCAATTGGCGGGTTTTTCATCCTACCCGAACTGGTGGTTGTTCCGCGCGAGGTGCGGCGCATCTACTGGCCGTTGGTGTTGGTTGCCATTGGCGTGGCGTTGTTGTACAGGCAGAAAGGCTGTACCCGGCAAATTGAGCAGGGACCTGCGGACAAGTCGATTGACCAGTTCGATGATTTTGTCATCTTTGGAGGACGCGAGATATTTATCAACTCGCAGGAATTGAAAGGCGGACGCTCCACGTCAATCTTCGGGGGCATTGAATATGACTTTCGCAAGGCGCAATTGGCCCCGCAAGGTGCTATTATCGACTGTATCTGCATTTTTGGAGGGACCGGCCTGAAAGTGCCGCTCGACTGGAATGTGCGCAACGAGGTGACTACCATTTTCGGCGCTTTTACCGACAAACGCGGCGATACATTCCAAACCGGCAATTATGATCCGTCAAAAACAATTGTCATTAAGGGAATTACGGCGTTTGGCGGTGTGGAAATAAAACATGTATAAAAGATCTTCAGCACAAAATAATAACCGATAATTACCTGAACGAGTGAAGCACCCGTTTTTTAATAACCGGATATTGATTCTCTATTACGGGCTGTTTTGGCTGGTAATGGGGCTGGGCAACAGTTTGCTGCAAGCCTTTTGGAACAATATGGGCATGGAAGCGTCCTTGCTGGAATCCGTGCATCTTTTCCTGTTGTATCCTATTCTTGGCGCCAGTATTTGGTACTTGATCCGCTACAACGGATTGAATGAAAATGATTGGCTGTGGAATGTCATGTTCCACTTGGTTGCGGCATCAATTCTCAATGCAATCTGGCTTTACATGGGTTTTATTGCGGTGGGAATGGTAAACGAAATTTATCTGGATAATTTCTATAAGGCGCTTCCGTCCAATATCTTGGCTGGCTATTTAATGTATGCCGGCTATGTGGTTTTTTTCTATGCATTAGGATATTACGATTCGTTAAAAGAAAAAATTAAACGCGAAGCCGAACTGAAATCACTGGTTCGTGATGCCGAGTTGAACGCACTTAAATCTCAAATTAATCCGCACTTTCTATTCAATAGTCTGAACTCCATCTCTTCGTTAACCATCAGCAATCCTCAAAAAGCGCAGGAAATGGTGATTAACTTGTCTGCCTTCATGCGTTACTCCTTGCAGCATAACCGCGACGAAACGGTGTCGTTGCTCGAAGAACTGGAAAATATCAAGCTGTACCTGGGGATTGAGAAGGTTCGGTTTGGAAAGAAGCTGCTCCCTGTTTTTGAGGTTGAAGAAGCCTGCCTGCAAGCCCGGATTCCGAATATGATCCTGCAACCCTTGTTTGAAAATGCCATTAAATACGGCGTTTACGAAGCCACAAGCCCTGTATCCATACGCGTGTCCTGTAGGCCCGAACAGGCTTATTTTCATCTGACCATCGAAAACGATTACGATCCGGAATCGGTAAAAAACAAAGGTGAAGGGATCGGCCTGCGTAATATCAGGCAGCGTCTGGAGTTGATTTATGGAAATCCCAACCTGATTCGGGTTACCGATGACCGGACAAGCTATAAGGTTGAATTAATGCTCCCTAAAAAATAAAAACCATGAGCGATAAATTGAATGTTTTAATTGTTGAGGACGAAGAACTGGCTCGCGACCTGCTGAAATCATACCTGAAAGATCATCCCCAAATCAATTTGCTGGGCGAATGCGAAAACGGATTCGAAGGTGTCCAAAAAATTAATGAACTCAAGCCCGACCTGGTTTTTCTCGATATTCAGATGCCGAAGATCACCGGGTTCGAGATGTTGCAACTGCTTGACCACAAACCCGAAATTATCTTCACCACGGCATATGACCAGTTTGCCCTGAAAGCGTTCGAGTTTAATGCGGTTGATTATTTGCTCAAGCCTTTTTCCAAAGATCGGTTGCTTACAGCCATTGACAAGGTAGCCAGCCGGGTGGCCAACCAGGAAAATAACGCCGAAAAACTGGAGCGTCTCAGCGAATTTTCCACCGGTCGCTATTTAGACCGCGTGGTAGTGAAGGACCGGCACAAAATCAGCATCATTCTGACGGGTCAAATTCGTTACATTGAGTCACTTGACGATTATGTGATGCTTTACACAGAAGATGGACGGCACATGAAGCAAAAGACCATGAAGTTCTTCGAAACCAACCTCGATCCGAATGACTTCATTCGCATTCACCGCTCCTACATCGTAAATGTAGCCCACATTGCCGAAATCCAGCAGTACGAAAAAGAGTCCTACCTGGTCATCTTGAAAGACAAGACTAAACTGAAGGTGAGCAAATCGGGCTATAAAAACCTGAAGGACACGCTCAATTTTTAGCCGGTTCAATGGATTGGAATACGGTGATTTTCTTTTTGGTAAAGTGTTAACACGGGTGTCATGACACCGTACTTTTTTTATTTTTACAGGCAAAAGCTGTTAACATGAAGAACCTTTTTTTATTGGTCCTGTTTTTTTTTCCCGCACTCTCCTATGCTCAAACTGAAGTTGGCTCCGAACCCGGCAAGCTTCTGGTGATTATTTTGATCATACTGGCCTTGCCCCTGGTATTGTTTCTGTTGAGCAAACTGCGGAAGGAAAAAGCGGCTACCACGAAAAGTCGTTCCCTTTTTTCCTTTGGCAGGCTAAGGGTTGAGTTGCTGAAGGACCGGAAATATCGCCCACGAACTTTAACAATGCGGGTAAAAAACAATAAGCGGAAAGACGTCGACGTTCAAGCACCGGTGCTGATGTTCCGTAAGTTATGGTCGGTCCGTAAGTTTAAGTTGAAGGGGATGGACCGGTACGTAATTTATCCGCTTTACCTGGAGGCAGGTAAAACCCATGAACTTCACATCAACCTGGGGGTTTTTCATGAACACGATCGCAGTCTGGCTACGTATTACTGGGCAAAAGTAATTGTACAGGATACCCACGGACGAAAATATACGTCCAGGTATATCACGCTTCGTAAAAGTTTGTTTTCATAATGCGCAACTGGAAATTTAACCATATCGATTTTTCAACTTTCCCGTTTTATGGCGGCAATGATCTTGGCGTTTTCCTTACCGAAAAGGGAGCCAGTATTAAAATCTGGACGCCCACGGCCCAGGCGGTTCAGTTCCTGGTTTACAGGCAAAGCCATGGCGGTACCCCCATTCGGATTGATGAACTCGTGCCCTCGGAACAGGGTTGCTGGAAACTTGAATTGGATGGCGATCTTGCAGGTCTGTACTATACCTTTCGGGTGAATGATGGCGATTGGCTGAACGAAACGCCGGGGGTTGATGCCCGAGCGGTCGGAGGAAACGGTAAACGTGGCCTTTTTTTCAGACCGGAAGAAACAAATCCCGAAGGTTGGGAGAGCGACAAACCGGTCGTACTGGAAAACCCGGTGGATGCCATTCTTTACGAATTGCATATACGCGATTTTTCGATAGCTCCAGGATCGGGAATGACAAACAAGGGAAAATATTCGGCTTTTATGGAAGCAGAGACTCGCAGTCCCGAAGGATTGGCAACAGGTATCAGTCACCTGAAAGAGCTTGGAATAACACATGTGCACTTGCTTCCCGTAGCCGATTTTTTTTCGGTGGATGAACTTCACCCGAATGAAAAATACAATTGGGGTTATGACCCGTTGAATTATAATACGCCGGAGGGCAGTTATGCTACCAATCCGGAAAACACGTCGCGTATTACCGAATTTAAACAGTTGGTGTTGTCCCTCCACGATGCCGGAATTGGTGTGGTGATGGATGTTGTGTACAATCATACAGGCTACACACGCCGGTCATGGTTCAACCAAACGGTGCCGGGGTATTATTACCGTCAAAACCGGAGCGGTGGATTCTCGAATGCCAGCGGTTGCGGAAACGAGATTGCTTCCGAACGTGCCATGGTCCGGAAATTTATGGTTGACTCCGTTTGTTATTGGGCAACCGAATTTCACATCGATGGGTTTCGTTTCGACCTGATGGGGATTCACGACACGCAGACGATGAATGAAATTCGCGCTGCACTGGATCTGCTGCGACCGGGTATTCTTATATACGGCGAAGGCTGGACGGCTGATCAAAGCCCTTTGGCGGAGCAGTATCGGGCCGTGAAGGCGAATGTTTCCCAACTCGACCGGGTGGCTTGCTTTAATGACGACTTTCGGGATGCACTGAAAGGGAACAACTTTGATGGTAACGGAAAAGGGTTTGTAAACGGCAAAACACTGCACGAAGAAGCTATCAAATTTGGCATCGCTGCTGCATGTTATCATCCGCAAATTGTTTACAGTTATGTTGAAAGTTCGTCCTATGCCTGGGCGCAGGAGCCGTGGCAGTGTGTCAATTATGTATCCTGTCACGATAACTATACCTTATTTGATAAGCTTAAACAGAGTTGCCCGGAAGTAGCGCCTGAACGGATTAAAAGGATGCACATGCTGGCAGTGGCACTGGTGCTTACTTCGCAAGGAATTCCTTTTTTACATGCGGGGGTGGAATTTTGCCGGACCAAGTACGGAAATCACAATTCATATAAATCCCCGGATAAGATTAATCAGTTGGACTGGTCGCGCAAAAAGGAATATCAGGATGTTTTCTTATACATTAAAAAACTGATTGAATTACGGAAAAGCTTTCCCGGCTTTCGGCTTCGATCAGCTTCAGATATTCACCGGCACCTTATATTTTCGCCGGTTTATCAAGTTGGTGTTGTTTCGTATGGTCTTGACTGTGTGGTTAACGAATATGATTGGAGGAGCATGCAGCTGATTTTTAATGCCAGGGAAACAGAAGTGGAAGTTGAGCTGCCGCAGAATGGACACTGGACGATACTGGCCTTAGAAGATCTGATTGATTTGCGGGGTATGCAGCGGCTGGAAACCAATACGGTGTCGGTTCCTCCGGTTTCCATGATGATCCTGGCGCACTAAAATACGGCCAACAATAAATCGATATCTTTGGCTTGCAGGTTGAGTTTTTCACCCAGATCGTGGTTGGTAAGAATTCCGTTGTAAATGTAAATACCTCTCCGGAATCCTTTCGAATTTTTGATGTAGTTCTGAATACCGCCAATTTCGCCAATGGAGATAATAACTGGTGTCAGTACATTGCTGAGCGCAATGGAAGCTGTTCGCGCAACAAGCGACGACATGTTGGGTACACAGTAATGAACGATTCCGTGTTTCACGAAGGTCGGATTGTTCAGATCGGTGCACTGACTTGTTTCGAAACAACCTCCCTGGCTGATATTCAGGTCGATAATCACGGATCCCTTTTTCATTCGTTGTACCATTTCTTCCGAAACCCGGAATTTGGGGCTTGAGTTGAACGACATGGCTCCCATAACCACATCGGCCGATTTTAATGCTTTCTTTAAAACAGTTGGGTACAGCACCGACGTGAAAATGCGCTGTCCGAGCCGTTCTTCCAGTTGGCGTAATTCAAAGATGTTGTTGTCAAAAACTTTCACGGTAGCCCCCAGTCCCAGTGCCGCCCGGGCAGCAAATTCGGCAGCTGTGGTTGCTCCCAGGATTACCAGCTCGGTGGGGGAAATTCCGGTGACCCCTCCCAGCAGAACCCCCTTCCCGTTGCGGGAATTGCTCAGGTATTCGCTGGCAATGGTGATAGCAGTTGCACCCGAAATCTGGCTCATCAACCGCACAACCGGTAAGCAGTTTTCTTCGTTTTCCATGTACTCGTAGGCAATCGATGTTACCTTTTTCCGCATCATGTTGTGGATCGATTCGCTGCAATGAGTGTGTAGCTGCAGGTTCGAAATCAGGGTTTGGTTGCCTCGGAGCAGTTCAATTTCATCCTGGTCAAATGGGGAAACACGTAAAACAATGTCGCACTGAAAAACTTCGGCTTTTTTATCGACCACCACGGCGCCGGCTTTCCGGTATTCTTCGTCGGTGTAATTGGCAGCCTTTCCGGCATTGGTTTCTATATAGATTTCGTGGCCATAGGAAACGAGCAGTTCAACAGCCTCAGGCGTCAGCGGGATCCGGAATTCCACCTTCGAAAAATCGGAAGGGATGCCGATGGTGATTTTCTTTCCTTTTCGGCGGATTTCCAGCATTTCTTCTTTGGGGACAAACAAGGTTGCCAGTTCCGGGGCATGTTCTTTTTCTGTCATTTACCGATGGATTGGTCGTCCAAGTTACTCTTTCTGTGGCAATAATCAAAACGTCCTAAAGCCGGAAAGCTTTTATCTGTCGGGCCGTGGGCGAGATTTCTTCAATATGCACTTCTACAAGGTTTTCGGGGAGCAAGGGTTCAATTTTTTCGGGCCATTCCATAAAACAATACTGGCCGCTGTAAATATAATCGTCAAACCCAATGTCGAGAGCTTCACCTACATCTTTGATGCGGTAAAAGTCGAAGTGGAAAATTTTTTCATCGCCTGCTGTGTCATATTCGTTTATCAGGGCAAAAGAGGGGCTGGTGATGTTGTCAACCGATCCCATAGCACGGCACAACGCCTTGATGAAAGTTGTTTTTCCGGCGCCCATTTTGCCGTAAAAGGCAAAGATACGGTCATCTTGAAAAACTTCTAAAAGTTGCTTGGCGGCCTGCTTCAGCCCATCTACCGAATTGACTTGTATGGATAGCATGATTTTCCTGAATTTGGGTGCAAAATAAGAAACTTCCGTTAAAATACTTTTGCCTGCCATTCGTTAAATTTTTGTTTAGAAAAAATGTGTTACATTTGAAAAAAATACAACGAAACTTGCAATTATGAATCTGCCTGAAAACTTAAAGTACACAAAAGAACACGAATGGGTTCGTGTTGAGGGTGATGTCGCAGTGGTTGGCATTACCGATTTCGCTCAGGGCGAACTGGGTGATATTGTCTTTGTTGAAATTGAAACAGTTGGGGAAACCCTGGCAATGGGTGAAACTTTTGGTACTGTTGAAGCTGTTAAAACAGTTTCGGACTTGTTTATGCCGGTTGGTGGCGAAGTGCTTGAACTTAACCCAGCGTTGGAAGACAGCCCGGAGCTGATCAACAAAGATGCCTATGGAGATGGTTGGATGATTAAGGTAAAAATGGATGATGCGTCGCAACTGAACGACCTGATGGACGCTGCTGCCTATAAGGCAATGCTCGAAGCTTAACCTAAAGAGATTCTTAGATCGATAAAATGTCCCCGGAGTGCATACTTCGGGGATTTTTGTTGCTAAACATCGTGTGGTTTTTCCCTGAGAGCTTACTGTTCAAAATAAAAAATCCGGCTCAATGGCCGGATTTTTCTATATCTGTTTTAAGGTATTTCTTACAGCGTTTTGGCTACCTCAATTTCGTGGAACGATTCGATCATGTCGCCCTCTTTGATATCGTTGTACCCATCAATGTTCAACCCGCATTCATAGCCTTTGGCTACTTCTTTCACGTCGTCCTTAAAGCGTTTCAGCGATCCAAGTACTCCGGTGTAGATAACGATTCCATCGCGAATGATCCGCGCTTTGTACGAGCGGAAAATCTTTCCGTCACGGACAATACATCCGGCCACGGTACCCACTTTCGTAATTTTGAAAGCGGTGAGTACTTCGGCTGTACCCGTAATTTCTTCCTTGATTTCCGGAGAAAGCATCCCTTCCATCGCCGATTTGATTTCGTTGATGGCATCATAGATGATGGAGTACAGGCGGATATCGACTTCTTCTTTTTCAGCCAGGCGGCGTGCTTGCAGAGAAGGACGTACCTGGAAGCCTATCACGATGGCATCGGAAGCGGTTGCCAGCATAATGTCCGATTCGGAAATGGCGCCAACTGCTTTGTGGATTACGTTCACCTGAATTTCTTCGGTCGATAGCTTGATCAATGAATCTGACAAGGCTTCGATTGAACCGTCCACGTCACCTTTCACAATCAGGTTCAGCTCCTGGAAGTTGCCGATAGCAATACGGCGGCCAATTTCATCCAGCGTAATATGTTTCTGGGTGCGGAGCCCTTGTTCGCGTGAAAGTTGTTCGCGTTTATTGGCAATCACGCGGGCTTCGCGCTCGTTTTCAAGCACGTTGAATTTGTCACCGGCCTGCGGCGCACCGTCCAATCCAAGGATGATAACCGGTTCAGAAGGCCCGGCTTCCTGGATACGCTGGTTCCGTTCGTTGAACATGGCCTTTACGTGTCCGTAATACTGACCGGCCAGCACAATGTCGCCTTGGTGCAAGGTTCCGTTTTGAACCAGCATGGTGGCAACATAACCACGACCGCGGTCGAGTGATGATTCAACAATAGTACCGGTAGCACGTCTGTCTTTATTGGCTTGCAGCTCCAGCATTTCGGCTTCGAGCAATACTTTTTCAAGCAACTCGGCAACGTTGGTACCGTTTTTGGCTGAAATGTCCTGGCTCTGATATTTTCCACCCCATTCTTCAACCAGAAAGTTGAGATTGGCCAGTCCTTCTTTAATTTTCTCCGGATTGGCGCCGGGTTTGTCAATTTTATTGATAGCAAACACGATAGGCACACCAGCAGCCTGGGCATGGTTGATGGCCTCTTTGGTTTGCGGCATGATATCGTCGTCGGCCGCCACAATGATAATAGCAATGTCGGTTACCTGAGCACCCCTGGCGCGCATGGCGGTAAACGCTTCGTGCCCCGGAGTATCCAGGAAGGTGATATGACGGCCATCTTCGAGGGTCACGTGGTAAGCGCCAATGTGCTGGGTTATTCCCCCGGCTTCACCTGCAATTACATTTGTGCTTCGGACGTAGTCGAGAAGCGAAGTCTTACCGTGGTCAACGTGCCCCATTACAGTAACAATAGGGGCGCGCGGATGTACTTTATCGGGCAAGTCTTCATGCTCTTCAATGGCTTCCAAAATGTCGGCACTTACAAATTCTACCTTGTAGCCAAATTCATCGGCTACAACGGACATGGTTTCGGCATCGAGCCGTTGGTTGATCGACACGAACAGCCCAAGGCTCATACATGAGGCGATGACCTGGTTGACACCGACATCCATCATGGTTGCCAATTCGGAAACCGATACGAATTCGGTTACCTTGAGTATGTTCTTCTCGGTAGATTGTTTTTCGTGTTCTGCAGCGGCTCGTTCGCTGGCGGCATGTCGTTTATCACGACGATATTTTGATCCTTTGGATTTTCCTTTGGTCGAGGTTAACCGGGCCAGCGTGTCTTTGATTTGCTTTTGAACGTCTTCTTCACTGACTTCTTTCTTGATTACCCGCTTTTTACCTTTACCAGCCTGCTGAGGAGCCTGCCTTTGAGGTCCGCTGCCAGGTTGCTGCGGTTTACTTACGTTGATACGACCGTTTGCATCCTTTTGAATACGACGGCGTTTTTTCTTCTGGCTTTGTGCCGAATCATCGCTGGATGAGGCAACAGGTCTTCTTTCGGGCAGGTCGATCTTGCCAACAACCGTTGGGCCGGACAATTTATTTACCCGTGTTTTTATTTCCTGACTTTCCGGAGTGGTTGGTTGCTCCTGAGGTGCTGGTCTTTTTTGTTTTTCACGTTCGCGGCGCTCGTCTTCTTTTTGTTTTTTTGTCTTTTTTGCCGGGCGTGTTTTTTGGTTCAGGGTGGACAGGTCGATTTTCCCAACTACCTTAACTTCTTCAACTTTAGGAATATTGGTTGGCATTTGTTCCGGTTCTGCCGGTTTTGTTGCCACGCCTTCTTCGGTTGGTTCTTCTTCGGTTGGTTTCTTTTCTTCCGCTTTAGGAGCTTGTGGTTCCGGTTGGGGAACTTCTGCTTGTTTTTTGATCACCTGAACTTTTTCTTTCGGAGCTTCCTCTATAGGCTTTTCGGCTGCTTTCGGAGCTTCTTCTTTCTTTTTATGCAGGTTGTCCAGATCGATTTTCCCCAGAATTTTGGGTTTTTCAATCTGTGGAGCATGCGTTTTTTCAACTTGTTCAGACGGGGCGTGAGGTTTTGGGTGCTTTGACGAAATGATGTCGCTTTTTGAGCTGCTCAAATCGGTTATACGGATTTCGTCCGCCGAGTAATCATCCTCTTCTTCATCCGAAGTGTCCGGTTCCTCGTGCAGGTCGTCCAGAGTGATTGTTTCTTTTTTTGTACGCTGGCTTTTCAGGTTGATCTTTTCTGATTCTTTTTTGAGGCTGATATCACTTTTATACTCTTTTTCGAGCAGGTGATAGGCATCCTCCGAAATCTTTGTGTTTGGATCAGTATCAACATCGAATCCTTTTTTGTGCAAGAATTCTACAATGGTTGAAAGTCCAACGTTAAAGTCTCGTGCTACCTTACTAAGTCGCGTATTTTTGTTGCCAATTGTCATATACCCAATCTGTTTTTTTAATCTTCTTTAAGCGTTGTTGAGAAAATCATGCAATTTTACTCAATTTATTTAAAACCTGACAGGCGAAAGGTTATTTTTAGTTTAATACTTACTCAAACTCCGATCGAAGGATGCGTAACAATTCATCGATGGTTTCTTCTTCCAGGTCGGTGCGTTTAATCAGGTCGTTCCGGCTCATGCTCAGTACGTTTTTGGCCGTGTCAAGTCCAATCGACTTAAGTTGGTCGATTACCCAGCTTTCAATTTCATCGGCAAATTCATCCAGGTTAACGTCTTCATCGTCAGCTGCCATTTCGCGGTAAACATCAATTTCGTAACCTGTCAGTTGGCTGGCCAGCCTGATATTAAGGCCGCCTTTCCCGATGGCCAGCGAAACCTCGTCGGGCTTCAGGTAAACATCAGCTCGTTTGGTGTCCTCGTGTATTTTGATTGAGGAAACTTTGGCCGGGTTTAGTGCCCGCTGGATAAAAAGTTGCAGGTTAGACGAATAGTTGATCACGTCAATGTTTTCGTTCCGCAGTTCGCGAACAATGCCGTGAATACGGGATCCTTTCATCCCAACGCAGGCGCCTACGGGATCAATTCGTTCGTCGTATGATTCTACGGCCACTTTGGCGCGTTCGCCGGGTACACGAACAATCTTTTTAATGGTAATCAGTCCGTCGAAAATTTCGGGGACTTCCAGTTCGAACAAGCGTTCGAGGAATACCGGCGAGGTGCGCGACAGGATGATCAGCGGATTGTTGTTCCGCAGTTCCACTTTGTAAACTACTGCGCGCAGGGCATCACCTTTCCGGAAATAGTCGGTGGGTATTTGTTCCTGTTTGGGCAGGATCAGTTCATTACCTTCGTCGTCCAGGATCAGGATTTCCTTTTTCCACACCTGGTAAACTTCGCCGGTTACAATGTCACCGATTTTGTTCTTGTATTTGTTGTAGATATGGTCTTTTTCGAGTTCAAGGATCCGGCTGGCCAAGTTTTGGCGCAGGTTCAAAATCGCCCGTCTTCCAAAATCCTTAAGCTTCACTTCATCGGTAACTTCTTCGCCAACTTCGTAGTCTTCATCAATTTTTTTGGCGTTCGTCAGCGTGATCTGTGTATTTGGGTCCGAAATTTCGGCATCTTCTACTACGATCCGGTTTCGCCAGATTTCAAAGTCGCCTTTGTCGATGTTGATGATGATGTCGAAGTTTTCGTCGGTGCCGTATGTTTTTTGCAACACGTTCCGGAATACGTCTTCCAAAACACTCATCATAGTGACCCGGTCAATGTTTTTCAGGTCCTTAAATTCGGAAAAGGTATCGATTAGATTAATATTATCCATCTTGCCCCGGTTTTTAGAATTTTATAATGTTTTTAACTGTTTTTGCTTCGTCAAACGAAATTCGGTGTAACTGAGTTACCAATTCTTTTTTCTTTTTGCCTTCTACTTTTTCGGCTTTGGTGGTTTCCAGCTCAAATCCGTTTTCGTCGGTTTGTTTCAGGATGCCTTCCAGTTTTTGACCATTTTTCAATACGACTTCAACCTCTTGCCCAATGTTTTTAAGGAACTGGCGTTGTACCCTGAACGGGTGTCCCAGTCCGGCTGACGAAACCTGAAGTTCAAAATCTTCGGCTTCGCGGTCAAGATTGTGTTCTATTTGCCGGCTGATTTGTACGCAGTGGTCAATGGTAATACCTGTTTCACTGTCGAGCAGTACCGAAATCTGGTTTGCCGGACTGACTTCAACCTCCACGATAAACTGGTCGTCAGTCAGTTTATCTTCAATTAATTGGATTATTTTATTCCGGTCGATCATAATACACGGCTAATAAAATAGGGGACTTCAGGTCCCCTATGTAGCGGTTTGTGTTTAATTGTCAGCGCAAAAATAAGAAAATCTATTCAAACCACAAAATATGGAAATAAATGATTCTCAGGAAAAAGTCGCTTGCACCAGGCTGACTTTCGGGCAAAACCGCCTGAAATGAAAAAGTTTTATATTTTTGTTGCGTCTATATTTTTGAACAGACAACCGAACAGCTTGAAAACAAATAAGAAAAAGATTATTAACGACCCGGTTTTCGGGTTTATCACCATCCAATCCGAACTAATCTTTGATTTAATTGAACACCCGTATTTTCAGCGATTACGAAGGATAAAGCAACTGGGCTTGTCGTGTATTGTCTTTCCGGGCGCTAACCATACCCGGTTCGAACATGCGGTTGGTGCCGTTTATCTGATGCGATCGGCAATTTCGGTTTTGCAGTTGAAAGGGGTGAAGATTACCCGTGATGAAGCTGAAGCGGTTACTGCCGCCATTCTTTTGCACGATATTGGGCATGGGCCCTTCTCGCACGCGCTTGAACATTCTATTGTTGACGGCATTTCGCACGAGGAGATTTCGGCCATGCTTATGGAGGATCTGAACCGTGAGTTTAATGGCAAGCTGGATTTGGCCATTCGGATATTTAAAAACGAATACCCCAAAAAATTTCTTCACCAACTGGTGGCTAGTCAATTGGATGTTGACCGCCTGGACTACCTGAGACGCGATAGTTTCTTTTCGGGCGTTACGGAGGGGGTTATTGGCTCTGACCGTATTATTAAGATGCTGAATGTGCGTCGGGGCGAACTGGTGATTGAAGCGAAGGGAATTTATTCCATTGAAAAATTTCTGATATCGCGCCGCCTGATGTATTGGCAGGTGTATTTGCACAAAACGGTCCTATCGGCCGAGTACCTGCTGGTGAATGTGTTGAAGCGAGCCAAAGAGTTGGTGATGAGAGGCAAGCGGCTTTTTGCTACCCCCGAACTAGAGGTTTTTCTTAAGAATAGAATTACAATTGACCATTTTTTATCCGGGCAAGCTTTTCAGGGCCGTTCATTACTTTCGATTTTCGCAAGTTTGGACGACAGCGATTTGTTTGCTTCCATTAAGCAATGGCAATACGAGGAAGATCCGATACTGGCTTATCTGTCCGGATGTTTGATCAACCGGAAGCTGTACCGGATAAAAATCAGTAAGCAACCTTTTTCGGAAGCTTCTGTTCGCACCCTTCGAGAAAAAATACGCCTGCATTTTGGGGTAGATGAAACGGATGTGGATTATTTTCTGGTCCATGATTCAATCACCAACAGCGCCTATGCAGCCGGTGATGATCAGATCAATATCTTATTTAAAAACGGGAAAGTAAGCGAGATCAACGAAGCCACCGATATTAACCTGTCCAGTTTGTCCCAGTCGGTGAGGAAATATTTTATCTGTTATCCGAAAGAATTGGACATTAAGTAATTTAAACCTATTTTTGCACGGCGCCAAGAGAATAATTTATGGAGTTTAAAGCAATTAATATCGCTGATTTTCTGTATGGTACAGTTGAGGGCGATGAGAATATCAGCGTAAGCAATGTTTCCAGAATAGAGGAAGGGAAACCAGGGACTTTGGCCTTTTTGGCTAATCCCAAGTATGAAAAGTTCCTCTACGAAACGGAAGCTTCCATTGTACTGGTGAGCCGGAATTTTGTTCCGGAACGGCCGGTTTCCTGTACCCTTATCCGGGTTGATGATCCTTACCAGTCCATTGCTTCGCTGTTGGAAATGTACCAGCAAGCTAAGATGCAAAAATCAGGTATCGAACAACCTTCCTATATCGATTCTTCGGCTACAATTGGAGACGGGATTTACGTGGGCGCATTTGCGTATGTGGGTGCAAAAGCGATTGTTGGCAAACAGGCAAAGATTTATCCGCAGGTATTTATCGGCAGTAATGTAAAAATCGGGAGCAATACCATTATATATGCTGGCGCTAAGATTTATGATGATACGGTTATTGGCGACAACTGCATAATACATGCTGGTGTCGTAATCGGCTCAGATGGTTTTGGCTTTGCACCAACCGAAGACGGTTCTTACAAAAAGGTTCCGCAAGTGGGCAATGTTATTATCGAAGATGATGTGGAAATTGGAGCTAATACCACCATTGATTGCTCCACGATGGGCTCCACCATTATCCGAAAAGGAGCAAAATTGGACAATCTGATCCAGGTTGCACATAATTGCGAAGTGGGTGAAAATACGGTCATGGCCGCCCTAACCGGTATTGCCGGATCGACCAAAGTGGGCAAAAACTGTATGTTTGCCGGTCAGGTTGGCATTGCCGGTCATATCACGATTGGTGATGGTGTAAAAATTGGCGCTATGGCTGGCGTTTCAAATAGCATTAAGGCCGGGAAAACCGTTCTGGGAGCACCGGCCATGGACCACGACAGGGCTTTGAAAACATACGTGGTGTACCGCCGCTTACCCGAAATGCGCGATCAATTGATTGAGCTTCAAAAAGAGATTAAGGAATTGAAATCAAAATTGAACGAAGAATAGCTTCGGATACAGAAGTGAAGATGACAGAGAAACAGAAGACTTTAGCTACGGAATTCTCCCTTAGCGGTAAAGGTTTACATACCAGTTGTTTGGTAAATGCCGTGTTTAAACCGGCTCCCGAAAATCATGGAATCAAATTTAAACGCGTTGATCTGGATGGCCAACCGGTCCTCGAGGCTGATGCTTCGCTGGTCGTAGATACTTCGCGAGGAACGGTGATTGCCAAAGGCGAAGCCCGGCTAAGTACCATCGAACATGCGTTGGCGGCCATTGTGGGGATGGACCTCGACAATGTATTGATTGAAGTTGACAATCAGGAAATGCCGATACTCGATGGCAGTTCACGGTTTTACGTTGATGCGATCGGGAAAGCAGGAATAACAGAACAAAATGCCCTTCGCGAATATCTGGTAATCCGGGAAAAAATGGCGTTCAAAGATCCCCAAACCGGGTCCGAAATAATTGCCCTTCCGGATGATGATTACCGGTTGAATGTGATGATATCTTTCAATTCGAGCGTGCTCAGCAACCAATTTGCCTCACTGGACTCCATTCGTGATTTTAAAACAGAGGTAGCTAATTGCCGAACATTTGTATTTCTTCGCGAGCTGGAATTCCTGCTTCAAAATAACCTGGTAAAAGGTGGCGATTTGGACAATGCCATTGTTATCATGGACCGTGAAGTGGAACAGGAGGAGATGGATCGGTTGGCGAAACTGTTCAATCACGATCGGGTAGAGGTAAGCAAAGAAAAAGGTATCTTGAATAACCTGGACCTTCAGTTCGACAATGAATGTGCCCGCCATAAACTGCTTGATGTGATCGGCGACCTCAGTCTGGCCGGTATGCGTATTAAAGGGCGTATTATTGCTACCAAACCAGGGCACAAGGTAAATACCGAATTTGCCAAATTATTGAAAAAGGAAATTCAACAACGCAAATCAAAAACCGCTGCCCCGGAATACAATCCGGAAAAGGAACCGGTACTGGATGTCTGCGTCATTAAAAAATTCTTGCCACATCGTTTTCCGTTCTTGTTGGTCGATAAAATTATTGAACTGACTGATGACCATATTGTCGGTGTGAAAAACGTAACCGTAAATGAACCGTTCTTTCAGGGGCATTTCCCCGGCGAGCCGGTTATGCCCGGAGTTTTGCTCGTGGAAGCGATGGCTCAGTGTGGCGGACTTTACGTATTGCACAACCGGGAAGGAAAATACTCGACTTATTTCATCCGGATTGACAACGTGAAATTTCGCAAAAAAGTAGTACCGGGCGATACACTCATTTTTAAAATGGAACTCACCAGTCCTATCCGCAGGGGCATCGCCAATATGAAAGGTTTGTGTTTTGTGGGTAAAACCATTGTTGCTGAGGGCGAATTCATGGCCCAGATTGTAAAAGCTTAAAAACGATTGAAAACAATTATAAGATGAAACAACCATTAGCTTACGTACATCCCGAGTCTCAGGTGGCTGATAATGTGGTGATCGAACCATTTGTTACCGTTGATAAAGATGTCGTTATCGGGGAAGGTACGCGAATTGGCTCCAATGCCACGATTCTGCCAGGAACACGTATTGGCAAAAATTGCCGGATTTTCCCGGGTGCCGTGATTGGTGCTGTCCCCCAAGACTTGAAATTCAAAGGAGAATATACAACCGTGGAAATTGGCGACAATACCACCATTCGTGAATGCGTAACCGTAAACCGGGGTACCATTGCCCGGGGTAAAACGGTTATCGGGAGCAACTGCCTGATCATGGCCTATGTTCATATCGCTCACGACTGTATCGTTGGAAACAACGTAATCCTGGTAAACAGTACCCAGCTTGCCGGTGAAGTTACGGTTGATGATTGGGCAATCATTGGAGGAATGAGTGCCATTCACCAGTTTGTCCGGGTAGGCACCCATGTGATGATTTCCGGTGGTTCTCTGGTCCGTAAGGATGTTCCCCCGTTTATCAAAGCCGGACGTGAGCCGCTTTCATACGTGGGTATCAACTCTATCGGTCTGCGCAGGAGAAACTATAACAATGATAAAATCCGCGAGATTCAGGATATTTACCGCTATATCTATCAAAAAGGGTTGAATACAACCCAGGCGATCGAAATTATTGAAGCCGAAATGGCAGCCACTCCTGAACGTGATGAAATCCTGCTGTTTGTAAAAGATTCGAAACGAGGAATTATTCGCGGGTATTTCCCCGATTAATTGGCTCTA
>NZ_JAPAAF010000089.1 GCF_025907915.1 Gaoshiqia sediminis | reverse complement strand
GATGACGCTGATGTAATATGATGTTTATGAATTATGTTTTTCGCTTTGCACTGGCTTGTTCTTTCACCGATTCACGCGGATTGGGCCCTGCGGGCAAAAGAATAGGACGCAGACGTTTTGATTGATGAATGATGAATGTTGATTGATGAATGGCGGCAGCGTGTTCGCGTTGTCGTGTCGGGCGGCACAACCTTTCAGGTTTTCCTGTCCTGAAAGGTTTAAACGCTATTTTAAAACGTATTCCTGTGCGGCGCAACCAGGTTCGCATTTCAATCGGGGTTTCCGGTGCGCCTTCCGAACAATGCGCCTTCCTATCCCGGGGTTCCCCGTCAAAGGCCGGGCAGGCGTTGCACTCCACCCGGGGCTACCCATATTACGCCCCGCTGGGGCTTTTAAATCGGCGCCATGCCAAAAGCCCCTTTAGGGGTTTGGGTAAATGCCTTTTGCGTCTTCTTCGCGTTCTCTGCGTTAAAAAAGGGGACGCTGATGACGCGGATGATATATGATGTTTATGATTTGATGTTTCGCTTTGCACTGGCTTGTTCTTTCACCGATCCACACAGATGGGGCCCTGCGGGCAAAAGAATAGGACGCTGACGTTTTGATTGATGATTCATTATTGATGATTGATGAATGCCGGCAGCATGTTCGCGTTGTTGTGTCGGGCGGCGCACCCTTTTGGGGTTGGAATCCCCGGAAGGGTTAAACGCTATTTTAAATCGTATTCTTGTGCGGCGCATGTTTCGCCAGCATTTCAAATTTACCTTTCCGGTGCGCCTTCTAAACAATGCGCCTTCCTATCCCCGGGTTCCGTTGCACTCCACCCAGGGCTACCCATATTACGCCCCGCTGGGGTGTTTCTTCGCGCCTTCTTGGCGTTCTCTGCGTTAAAAAATTGATTCTTGATGAAAGCGGCAGCGTTTTCGCGTTGTCGTGTCGAGCGGCTCAACCTGTCAATGTATTGAAGAAAGATAAATGATTATTCAATCCTATTGGATGTTATTTATCCGCATAGTGCCCACGAAGGGAAAGAATAGCAATCTGGTTTTCAAAAACCTCGTAAATCAACCGGTTTCCTTTATCAATACGACGCGACCACAAGCCAGAAAGTTCGTATTTCAATGCCTCGGGCTGTCCCAAGCCTGTTTGTGGATGTAATTTAATATCTTCCACTAGTCTCGAAATCCGCTGCTGGATCGTTTTGTTCCCGCTTTTTTTCCAAAACGCAATATCGTCAAGGGCCTTCGATTTGTAAACTACTTCCATAAGTCTTTCGTCTCAATCGCTTTCCCTTTACTGATCCGGGATTTTTGAATTTCTTTCACAAATTCTGGATTATATGGACTTTCGTTTACTTTTATGTAATCTAGTGTCTTCAGAAAATCAACTAATTTTTTCCCTTTAGCCGTTTTTTCATTTACAGTAATCATGAATGTTCTCATATCTTAAATCGTTTGCAACAAAATTACAAAAAATAAGTCACAACAGGCGGCCGGCAACTGGCTACTCAACAAAAGAATAGGACGCGGACATTTTGATTGATGATTGATGATTGATGAATGACGGCTGGCTACTGGCGGTTGGCGGCTAGCTTCGTCTTATGTGTTCTTATGTGCCTTATGTGGTTCAGAGACTGTGATTAGTTAAACGCTGCTCGCTAACGTTTTCGCATTGCGCGGCTTGTGCGGGACAAAGGGGGCGTCTCTTTTCTACAAATATTTCACCCCGCTGGGGTTTTTCTTGGCGTCTTCTTTGCGGCCTTTGCGTTAAAAAATTGATTCTTGATGAAGGCGGCTGGCTGCTGGTTACTGGCTACTCGCTACTCGTGTCTCATATCTCATATCTCATATCTCATTACTCGTTAACGTTTTCCTGTGCGGCGCAACCAGGTTCGCATTTCAATCGGGGTTTCCGGTGCGCCTTCCAAACAATGCGCCTTCCTATCCCCGGGTTCCGTTGCACTCCACCCGGGGCTACCCATATTACGCCCCGCTGGGGCTTTTAAATCGGCACCATGCCA
>NZ_JAPAAF010000088.1 GCF_025907915.1 Gaoshiqia sediminis | reverse complement strand
CACCGTTGCGGCATATGCCAATTCTATAAACATCCCAACCCGGCTGTTCAGGATTGCCTGACCAGCCACTCTGATCAATATTGGTGCAAATCCGGGAAAGCAGGATTCTGCGCTGCGAACTGCTCGAATGCTTAATTGTTATGGTCTTTTTTAACTCATCGTTCTTGTCCTTCCTCCTTAAAGAATTTAATAAATTCCTTAAATGTATGTTCTCATTGGCCTCGGTCATCCCTATCTAAATGTCATCTATTTTCAGAATGATTGATGATATCACTTCGCGATTTCACTTTCAGCATATTCAATTTGTTTTTTTAATGCATCGAAAGCCACCCGGGCACATTTCAGTTTCAGCATCTCCAAATTGGCTGATTCAGCATTTGCGGCTGACAAACTATTATAGCTAAAATAATCGTGATGCGCGTTCAGCAAAAACGAAAAAGCATTCTCCGTATCCTTGTCCAAAATAAGGATATGAATACCGAAAACATCTACCGCTTCAGAGCGCTGTGGCGGGAACAGGATTTCCAGGATCACGTAATAATCGGCACTCGTACCTTCTTTCTTGATCGCATTGGCCAGTCGTTTCATGTCATTATTGAAAATATCAAATTGGCCCCGGCCTTCTAATTCCCCCGGATTGAGTACGCTTTCTTTGAATTCAACATCTAAATCAAGATCAGCTGATAATAATTCAGCAAATGCTTTTGCCGAGCTGAGGGAATAAGCGGTTGAATCGGGCGTACGAATGACGGTGGGGTAAACAAAAAATTTGCGTTGCTTATACGATTGGAGAAACGCAGTTGACAACCCGCTCTCAGGTTTAAACCCCGGATTGACCAATACATTGCTCAGAATTTCTTTGATCTCTGCTGGTAAATCTTTCGAACCTTCCCGGTATTTTTTAGCGGAGCCGGCAATTGTGGCCGCATCCAGAACACCCTCGTAAATGTTGAACTGATCAATCGTCCCAAACCAGGTAGGGTCTTGCATATAGCCCGATTTACACAAATAGGCGAACTGGTTGCTGAGGTTGGCAATTACATTGTTGGGGAATTCATCAATGGTGTTTTGGTCGACTAAAATGCCATCGATGTAAAATTTGATCTCATGGTTATCAAAGGTGCTTACCACATGATGGTATTTGGCGTCTTTGAACGGAGTGCCGAACACATTGGTACAAGTAGCCCAAGGGGTTTGATCGTTCTTACACGACATGCCGGTCACACTGTGTCCACCGTTGGCAAGCGATTGAAACAGGTAGTCCGTTCCGAAAGCACCAACAGAATTTCCGAAATAGGAGAACATGGTGAAATAGGCATTCAGGTGTCCGGCTCCCAGGTAGGCTTCCAAGCTCAAGGAAGGATAGCTGTTGAGCGCAATCTCACTGGCCGGAAGAAGGATGAATTGCCCCTGCGAAGAAGCGACATACTCTCCGTTGATAATCTTCCCTCCATTTAAAACTCCATCTGCTCCTCCAACCACATCTTTGGCTGTTCCATCTTCAAAAGTGTAGGAATGTTTTAATACAGCATCCTGCGCCAGTACTTCCAGGGAAGAGAGCGCCAGCAAGCAAAAAGCAACAAGTAAACAGGGGAGAGAGAATTGTAAGATCGAAGTTGTAGGTTTAAATTTTGACCGGTTTTGAAGTAAGTTTTTCATAACATGTCGATTTTTGGTGCATTCGATGTTACGAAATTAAATCGTCTTTGATACTTCATATTACTTATAAATGAACCATCACGGTCGGTGGCCAAGCAGGCAAAGGGAGTTTCCCTTTGCTTACGCGGGTCTGTGCCCCTTTCTTGCTTTGAAGAAGCAAAAGTTTGCTGTGACGGGCAAGACACCAATTACAAAGCGGCGCCAGCTTGGGGGGGGCGGCGAAGTGCGGGCTAAAGGCTCCCAATTGATCCAATTTGATGCCGGAGGCATCGTATGTTTATAGAAAGAGGATGTCGGTGAGAAATTCGGCCCCGGATGGGGTCGCACCGTTGCGGCATATGCCAATTCTATAAACATCCCAACCCGGCTGTTCAGGATTGCCTGACCAGCCACTCTGATCAATATTGGTGCAAATCC
>NZ_JAPAAF010000087.1 GCF_025907915.1 Gaoshiqia sediminis | reverse complement strand
CGTTGAACTAAACCCCGCGATGCGGGGCAGCTTGACATGGTGCAAAAAACTGCGTAACTTCTATTCTCATCCTTAAATTTTTAGTTATGAAAAAAAAGTATCCATGAGTTGATGGAGCGCGAGATGCGTATCCGCAACTACAGTGAACGGACTATCCGCAGTTACATTTGCTCGGTAGGCCAGGTATCCCGCTATTTCAACCTTCCCCCAGGGCGAATCAGTACCGAACAGTTCAAGGCCTATCTTCATCATTTAATCACCCGTGAAAATTGCTCAGTCAGTAGGATTAACCAGAATATCAGTGCCTGGAAGATCCTGCAGCAGGATTTGCTAAAGCGCAAGTGGGAAAGCATTCGTATCCGGCGTCCCCGGAAGGAAAAGAAACTGCCCGTTGTGCTCTCAGAGATTGAAGCAAGGGCCTTGATCGGCTCGCCACGCAGCTACAAACACCGGCTTTTATTAATCCTGGCTTATGCCACCGGCATGCGCCGCAGTGAACTGTTACACATCCGGCTTAAAGATATTGACCGGCAGCGCAGTGTTATTAAAATTACCGGGAAAGGAAACAAGCAACGGGAACTCCCGGTACCCGGCAGGCTTTTCGAATCACTGGAGAAGTATTACCGGAGGTGGCGCCCGGCGGTTTATCTTTTTGAAGGGCCAGTGCCGGGCAAAGCCTATTCGGCATCCAGTATGCAGAAGATTGTAAAAGACTGTGCCCTTAAAGCCGGCATCAAAAAGAACATCTCCCCGCATGTGCTCCGCCACTCGTTTGCCACTCATATGCTGGAACGGGGCGTAAACCTGAAGCGGTTGCAACTGCTGCTGGGACACAACTCCCTGAAGACAACCGCCATCTACCTTCACCTGGCCGACCTTGACAAGGCACAACTACCCGATTTAACCCAGGCAAAACCAGAGGATGATGGGGACGAGAGAAAATAAGCGCCAACCAGTTGAACTGGCCGACATCATACGGGAATACAGCCCGTCATTGAAAGCAAACCGGAAGCTTTGCCCCGAGCAGCACAAGGCCATTGACGATATGACCGCCTGCCGGACATCGGAACTAAAAGGACACCTGAGTGTATGTGACAACTGCGGACACCGGGAACAGTCGTACAACTCGTGCCGGAACCGGCATTGCAACAAATGCCAGTACATGAAACAAACCATTTGGGTAGAAAACCTGAAAGGCCGGTTGCTGCCGGGCAAATATTTTCATTTGGTGTTTACCCTTCCCGCTTGTTTAAACCGTCTCATTTACCGCAATCAGCAGGTTTGTTATAGTTTGTTGTTTCAAAAAGCCTGGTCCGCATTGCAGTCGTTGTGTGCCAATCCCCGCTTCCTGGGGGCACAGCCAGGCGCTGTTGCGGTGCTGCATACCTGGTCATCGACCTTGGTTTATCATCCGCATGTTCATATGCTGGTTCCGGCCGGTGGATTGTCGGATGACGGGATGGAATGGATCCGCCCGAAAAAAAACTTTTTGGTGCCGGTTAAAGTGTTGTCCAAAATCTTTCGTGCCCGGTTTTGTGAGTCGCTGCTGAATCTGCTTCAAACCGGCAGCCTTGATGTTCCCAAGGAATTTAACACCGAAGGCTTAAAACAAAAGCTTTATGCCAAAGACTGGGTTGTATATGCCAAGAAGACCGGGAAGACTGCCGATCGGGCACTGGAATACCTTGGGCGCTACACGCACCGGGTGGCCATTAGTAACCAGCGTATTGAAAGCTTCGAACAGGGGACGGTTCGCTTTCGTTACAAAGATTCTAAAACAGGCCACTACAACCGGGAAATGACACTGGATGGTGAAACCTTCGTGAAACGGTTCCTGCTTCATGTACTTCCTACGGGTTTTTACAAAATCAGATACTTCGGAGTTTTGGCTTCAGCCAATGCCACAGCTAAAAAAGAGCAATGCCTGGCATTAATTGGCAAAGGCCAGTACCTCTCCCCGGTTGAAGGGTTGAATGCTTATGAAGCGTTCCGCATACTTACCGGGGTTAATCCCTGGCTGTGCAAACAATGTCGGAAAGGGATACTGAAAGCTTATCCGATAAACGATTCTGCTTAAGCCATAACCTGCCAAACGTTCTTTGACCGACTGAAACAATAAACAATGCACCTGCCCGATTCAAGGACAACGGGAAAGGTATGTCCGGCCACCAGGAGAATCGAGCGGGAAATAAACAAATCACCGGCTGATTGAACAGGGTCAGGTGCTTATGGAAAGGCAAAAAGAAGAAAGCAGGAACCGGCAAGCCCATAGCGTCGACGGGGAACAGTCCAACTATATTTTATCCATCAT
>NZ_JAPAAF010000086.1 GCF_025907915.1 Gaoshiqia sediminis | reverse complement strand
CACCGAAACAAGGATTGAAACACAATTGGTACAACTTCAACAACAACAGGGACAATCCTTCCAGAGCATCATCCACCGAAACAAGGATTGAAACAAAAAGATGCTGAAACGCAAATTAAGAACGCGTTGACTTCCAGAGCATCTTCCACCGAAACAAGGATTGAAACTCTCACAACAGGCCATTAACCACTATCTGAACGGCGCTTCCAGAGCATCATCCACCGAAACAAGGATTGAAACGTAGTTTGGATCAACCTGGTGTTGTATGTGGAACACTTCCAGAGCATCATCCACCGAAACAAGGATTGAAACTCAAAGCCATACTGATTAATTTCTTGTGCGGTGTACTTCCAGAGCATCATCCACCGAAACAAGGATTGAAACTACATTTTTGAGCAATTGTCGCTACTCCAAAAGCCACTTCCAGAGCATCATCCACCGAAACAAGGATTGAAACATATAAATTGAGTTCTCTATCCACATTGGCTTTATCACTTCCAGAGCATCATCCACCGAAACAAGGATTGAAACTGAAATATCAGACAAGAATGGGGACACTATTAAAGCTTCCAGAGCATCATCCACCGAAACAAGGATTGAAACAACAACACAAGGCGCTGTAGCAGGACACGTAGCAAATCTTCCAGAGCAACATCCACCGAAACAAGGATTGAAACAAGCCGACCTGTTGAAAACCGAAGCCCTGGAAAAGCTTCCAGAGCATCATCCACCGAAACAAGGATTGAAACCAAGCACATTAATTCGGATGCTGTTGAGGTTACTGTCTTCCAGAGCAACATCCACCGAAACAAGGATTGAAACTTCACCCGGTTGTTGTAGAATGCTTCGTTGTCTGACTTCCAGAGCAACATCCACCGAAACAAGGATTGAAACTAGTACTGATAACCCCTGTAAGCAGCATAGACAAACTTCCAGAGCAACATCCACCGAAACAAGGATTGAAACAAATAAAAGAATATGTTAATAAGTTGTGATAGTTTGCTTCCAGAGCAACATCCACCGAAACAAGGATTGAAACAAGCGTTATCAAACGGCTATGAACTGACCATAACACTCTTCCAGAGCAACATCCACCGAAACAAGGATTGAAACTCGTACCTATTAAACGACAATGAATAGTATGAAGTCTTCCAGAGCAACATCCACCGAAACAAGGATTGAAACCTATTCAACGATTATGCCCGAGGTTGACGTTACCGAGCTTCCAGAGCAACATCCACCGAAACAAGGATTGAAACAAATATAGTTATCACCTTCTCGAAGCCGCCGAAGTACTTCCAGAGCAACATCCACCGAAACAAGGATTGAAACAAATGGAATGAGACAGAATCAAGATACGAGGTTTACTTCCAGAGCAACATCCACCGAAACAAGGATTGAAACCAATTGATGTTTCATTAGCGTTTTACAACGCCACTCTTCCAGAGCAACATCCACCGAAACAAGGATTGAAACTAAGTTTCCCGCATGTACGTCTCGACTGTCTCGGACTTCCAGAGCAACATCCACCGAAACAAGGATTGAAACGCTTCACCGTAGCAAACAACACCGGCGCGGCTAAAGTCTTCCAGAGCAACATCCACCGAAACAAGGATTGAAACCTGGCTATCGAAAACCTGAACTATGCCGCCGGTGATCTTCCAGAGCAACATCCACCGAAACAAGGATTGAAACGCCGGATCGGTGATCTTTTCGGCATCGAACAGTTTGGCTTCCAGAGCAACATCCACCGAAACAAGGATTGAAACATGAATCGAAGCATGAGTAAAATTTTAGTTCCGCATGCTTCCAGAGCAACATCCACCGAAACAAGGATTGAAACCAAGCTCAGGTTGCTGCGTTGAAGTGGATCGACCTCTTCCAGAGCAACATCCACCGAAACAAGGATTGAAACAAAAAGTGGTACAATATTATGCCTGTTGTCCTGTTCTTCCAGAGCAACATCCACCGAAACAAGGATTGAAACATCCTTATTGTCAACTGGTAATTCACCATGTCATTCTTCCAGAGCAACATCCACCGAAACAAGGATTGAAACTTTTTGGCTTAATTGTATTACTTATTTGTAGTACTCTTCCAGAGCATCATCCACCGAAACAAGGATTGAAACTAATATACACGATACGGTGCTCCAGATACATATCTACTTCCAGAGCATCATCCACCGAAACAAGGATTGAAACTGGCAATACAAGCTGCATTATACAGAGTGGGATTTCTTCCAGAGCATCATCCACCGAAACAAGGATTGAAACTTAATACTCTCCATCTTCTACTTTTTGCGGGGTTGATCTTCCAGAGCATCATCCACCGAAACAAGGATTGAAACCTGGCCATGATAATACTCGTTGAAGCGGTCAAGAAAACTTCCAGAGCATCATCCACCGAAACAAGGATTGAAACTTTCAAAGCTATCCCCCGCCCGCGCTTTTTGAAAGCTTCCAGAGCATCATCCACCGAAACAAGGATTGAAACAATTGAAACTTCGGGTCCATGTTCCTCCCATCGCCTGTCTTCCAGAGCATCATCCACCGAAACAAGGATTGAAACCGGCATCATTATCAATTGTAGGATCTGCCAAGTTTTCTTCCAGAGCATCATCCACCGAAACAAGGATTGAAACTAGAATCCAATAACCTTTTCAAGCTGTGAAAATTTAGCTTCCAGAGCATCATCCACCGAAACAAGGATTGAAACTATTCTGAAATTTCCAACATGAATGGTGGATTTTCGCTTCCAGAGCATCATCCACCGAAACAAGGATTGAAACTTTCAGAGAAA
>NZ_JAPAAF010000085.1 GCF_025907915.1 Gaoshiqia sediminis | reverse complement strand
TTAAAGCCTCCTGTCATAACCTATTAGCAATATGAATTATTATTCATACATTTAACAACGCATCCACACGATGGATAAAATACTAGAACGTTAGCGGCAATGCTGAAAAAAGAAACCAAAAATGAATATCTTACTTAAAATGAAAGCTTGGCAATTATTTTTTATCTCATTTATATTGCCATGGATTTTATCGTTTCTATACCTGTTTTTTGTTGACTTAGAAACATTTGATGCAGTAGACAAATTAATGGGTGCAATTTCAATAATGTATTATTCCGTTTTCTTGGCGTGGAATTATAAAGTCGTAAAAACGTTTAATAAAAATTCGGACGCATTGACAAAAAAACAAATAAAACGGCTGGACTGGTTAATAGCAGTATTAGTGATTTATATCTTGTATTTGACAACGCATATAAGTAAAATTTTCCCTGACTCTGTAATTGTTAGCATTCTTATTTGGATTTTAATACTTGCAGCTTCATTCGCTTTTTTTTACATCCTATTTAGTACAGCAAAAACGCTCAAGTACATGCAGTTAAAAAATCAATTAAGAACATCAGACATTATTGTTGAAATGTTTGTGATTTTTTATTTCCCAATTGGTGTTTGGTGGGTTCAAAAAAAAGTTAATAGATACTATAATGAATACAAAAATAATAATGGTGAAAATATATTTGAATCAAATTCAAAAAAACAATTAGCAGAATAAAAAAAGGGAAAATAGTTCAAAATATAATTTTCATTTCTATTGTAATCATTGCACTTATTTGGCTAACTAAATCATCAAATAAATCTGAGGAAATTAGATTTCAAGAAGGAGATTTTGCTATCGGACAGATAGATAAATTTGAGAGAAATTTGATGATGGGAAATAGCAAGGGTTATCGTTATCATTTTAGTTCTGCTCAAAAGCAATATCATTACTTTAACGACAAAGGTGTTGCTTATAGCATGGAAAACAAATATTTACCTTCGAGTGAAGAAAGAAAAAATATAAAACCAGGGGACAAATTTTTAGTGATATTTAATAAAGATGGTTCCCAATTATACTTTGACTATCCAATTTTAGACAGTCTTGATTTTGAGAAAAATATAAAAATAATTGAAGAATTACGTAACCAAAAAAGTAATAAAAAATAAAGCACATACCGCTAACACAGTACATATTGCAGGGCGGGTTTAGAGGTTCGCCAACTGCGGATTCTCGTTTCGCAGTTCCGTGTCCTTCGGACAGGAACGCGCTCCGAAATCCGCCCCGACAACATGTACCAACCGTTAGCGGTTATACTAAAGAGAGTTCCAAGTAACAATGAGTGAGAATTTGAAAAATAGAACGATTTTAAGTATTCTTGATTTAAAAACAGGAAAAGAAATCAAATCTGATGAATTCTTTAAAAAAGAAATAGATGAGATTTTTCAGCTTCGTTATGACTTTGAAACTGCGATAAGAGAACAAAATTCGAGATTCGTCTGCTATTATTGTAAACAACCAGTAAAGATTAGAGGACAACGTGATTCAAAGGTAATTATGCATTTTGCACATCTTCGAGATAGTGATGAATGTCCTATAAAGACAGGGAACAAATTTACAAAAGAAGAAATCCAAAGAATCAAGTATAATGGAGCAAAAGAAAGCGAACTACATTTCACACTAAAAATAGGACTTGCAGATTTTCTCAAAAGAAACCAGGATTATAATAAAGGAATTGAAGAAGTCAATATTGAAAAAGTCATAAAAGACCAAGCAATTCCTAAAGTTTGGAAAAAGCCAGATGTCTCTTCGATTTTTAATGGTAAACCAGTTGTATTTGAATTGCAACTTTCAACAACATTTTTAAGCGTAATCAACTCAAGACAAGAATTTTATAAGGGAAATAAAACATATATATTATGGGTTTTCAGCTCTTTTGACACTGATGATGATAAAAGAAAATTTACTCAAAGTGATATTTTTTACAATAATAATTTCAATGGTTTCGAATTTAATCAGGAAGCAATTGATTTGTCTAAAAAAGAAAATGATTTAGTTTTAAAGTGTTATTATAAAAAGCTTTACATCGAAGATTTGTCAATATTGGATGACTGGGATGAATGTATGGTTAAACTTCAAGATTTGACCTTTGACAATGAAAATTATTCCGTTTATTATTACAATTACTCAGCAGAACAAGAACGTTTAAAGGAAGAACTTAATACAAAAAGAGTTTTAGAATATTCACCACTTATTAACCTTGTAAAAAAGGAAAACTCTATTTATGAAATAACTAACTTGATTCTTGATGGTTACGTTATAAAAAAGCCAGAAAAGGAATACATTTTGAGTCTGTACAACGATGAAATTATAAATGCAAAAGTCGTTGACCAATACAGTTGGCAAATAAATATCGTTTGGATTACAATATTTCTGAAAATCCAGAAAATTGAATTAATAAAACGTATATCAGATAATCAACACCTTAACCGAATGATATTTGATATTTTAAGTTTGAAACTCAATAAAATTCTGGGATATGCTGTTGATAATCATAAACAAATCGCAAATACTGTTTTGCAAAGTCGAAAAGAATACTTGGACATATTTTTAAATGCAGTAAATAAGTTTAGACCTGAATTGTTTAAAACAGAAGATAAAAAAGGGAAATTAGTAAAAACTTTAAAGAAAACTCTGATTGATAAACCTGAGCAAAAGATAGAGGATAATGATATTTTTAAGATTATGTTTCCTGAATTGTTTTAAAATAATGAAAATGAATAAAGTACAACCGCTAATCGAGTAGACTGCCCCGCCAGTGAACACTGACGGGGAGAGCCTCTCACACCACTGTACGTACGGGTCTCGTATACAGCGGTTCATTAA
>NZ_JAPAAF010000084.1 GCF_025907915.1 Gaoshiqia sediminis | reverse complement strand
CGCATTGGAAATAACGCGTAAGAAACGTAACTCCGAGATCACCCAGGTGTTGAGCCTTGCAGCCGGAAACGCCGGTAAAAGACTGGAGATAGCCAACCAGATTGATTGGCAATCAACATCAGTCAGTTTAAAAGCCTCCTTCCCACTGGTGGCAGAAAATGAAAATGCCACCTATAACATGGGCGTAGGTACCATACAACGGGGTACCAACCATTCCAAGAAGTTTGAAGTTCCGACCAGACAGTGGTTTGATCTGACTGATAAATCCGGAGAATTTGGCGTTTCAGTGCTGGAAGATTGTAAATACGGCTCGGACAAACCCGATAATCACACCTTGCGCCTGACTTTATTGTTTACCCCAGGGATAAATGATCATCGATTCAATCATCAAGGTTCGCAGGATTTTGGGATTCACCACGTCAAATACGGAATATACAGCCACCCGGGTAACTGGAATGAGGGGGAGACACCCCAGCAAGCCGAGTTTTTGAATAACCCCCTTGTGTCTTTTGAAGCGCCAAAACACGCGGGGATGCTAGGTAAGATGGTTTCTTTTTTAGGTTTTAACGATCCTTGTGTGGGATTAATGGCTTTCAAAAAAGCGGAAAACAGCGATTACTACATCGTTCGTGTAAATGAGTTATTGGGCAAAGACCAAGAAAATATCAAGGCCATATTTCAGGCAAAAATAGAAGATGCTTACGAAGTAAACGGGCAGGAGCAAAAAATTGGGCCTATCGATTTTTCCGACAAAACATTGAATTTTGACATCACACATTATGCGATCCGTAGTTTTGCTGTAAAAATTGCTCCGCAAGCAAGTTTCAATGATGCTCAAACCAGTGTGACAATACCCCATAACGAAGATGTTATGAGTTTTGACCGAAACAGGGCCGACGGATCTTTGAGTGAAGTAGGAAAGGGTGACGGAGTTACGTATATCAGGAAGAATTATCCTGCTGAACTTATTCCCGATACAATTGTCAGCGAAGGGGTTCGCTTTAAAATGGGGGACCGTGAGGATGAACAAAAAAATGCGGTCAGTTGTAAGGGCCAGACTATTGAATTGCCGTCAGGTAATTACAACAAATTATACATACTGGCAGCTGCGACGGAAGATGTTACCGGTAATTTTTCCATTGGTGGGAAAAGCATTGCTTTAGATATCCAGGATTGGCTCGGTTTTATTGGTCAACCCTATACGCGCGAACTAAATGACAGTGAAACAGAAGTCCTTGCGGTGAATGAACCATTTGTGAAAAACGCCAATATTGCCTGGTTTGCATCGCATCATCATAACCACTACCCATCCAAAAATGCGTCCTACCAATATTCGCACATGTACAAATATGAAATCGATCTACCTGAAGGTACTACAGAACTTACCCTGCCAGAAAACAATAAGATTAAGGTTTTTGCAATAACCGTTGCACAAATAGAGGCCGATGACATTAAGTTGCTGCAGCCCCTGAAGGATGAATATAAAGGCAATAAGAAGTTTGTTTTGAGATGAGGTTTTTAGCCAAATATTCAGGCATTGCTGTTTTGTCAGCTTTAACAGCTTGCCAGGCCAAGCCCAAAAATGTTCCGCCCGAAAAATGATTGATTAAAGTTACCCGATAATGAAACATAGATATATTAAAGAAGTGTTATTTGCCAGTACCTTGGCGCTACCGACCATTTTACATGCCCAGGATAAACCAAATTTTGTTTTTATTATTGCCGATGATGTTAGTTGGAATGACTTTGGTTGTTATGGAAATGAGTTTGTAAAAACACCTAATATCGATAAACTTGCCAGTGAAGGGTTGCGTTTTACCAATGCATTTTTAACATCTAGTTCATGCAGTCCGAGTCGTTGCAGTATTATCTCTGGCAAGTACCCCCACTCGAACGGGGCTGCCGAATTGCATACTGAACTGCCTGAAACTGAAATTCCATTTCCTCTACTTATGAAAGAACAGGGGTATTATACTGCCCATGCAGGAAAATGGCACATGGGGTCGGCAGCTCATCGGGCTTTCCACCGGTACACCGATAAGAATGGATATGATAATGGAGACGGAGGGGAAGACAACTGGGTAAGGTTCATTAGGGAGCGTCCTAAAGGCAAGCCTTTCTTTTTTTGGCTGGCCTCACATGATGCACACCGTATATGGGGGGCTGACAATTTCCTTATTACGCATGATCCTGATAGGTTGGATGTGCCTGTTTATTTTGCAGATACACCGGAAACCCGTCGGGATATGGCCTCATACTATAACGAAATTGCCCGGTTTGATTTTTATATAGGAAAGGTCAGGGCGGAATTGGAGAAACAAGAGGTTTTGGACAATACATTGATTATCGTGATGGCTGATAATGGACGTCCTTTCCCCAGATGCAAAACCCGGGTATATGACAGTGGAATGAAAACACCATTTATTGTTTATTGGCCACATGGATTAAAGGAAAAGGGGGGACTGACGGAAAGCCTGATCAGTTCAATTGATATTGCACCTACTATTCTTGAAATTGCTGGAATTGGATCCCCAGATGAAATCCAGGGAAAAAGTTTTGTGCCAATATTGGAAAATCCCACTGCCGAAATACGTAACGCGGTTTTTGCAGAACATAATTGGCACGATTACGAGGCATACGAACGGATGATCAGGACGAAAGACTTTCTTTACGTGTTAAATGAAAGACCGAATTTGAGCAATAGTGGTCCTGCAGATTCTAAAATTTCAGCAACTCAGCAATCACTAAACCAACTTCGTGATGAAGGAGAACTGACACCTGCACAGGCTGATATTTTTATGGTGCCACGTTCAAAAGAAGAGTTGTTTGATTTAGAAAATGATCATGAACAGATATTGAATGTGGCTTCATTACCAAAGTACCAAGGAAAATTAGTGGAATTGAGAAGCTGGTTGGAAAATTGGCAAATGAATACCGGGGATACAACACCGGATCAATTAACTCCTGACTGGTTCGATCGGGAAACCGGGGAAGCGTTAAATATTGAACGGCAACGAGGTACGATGCCTGGTCAAAATTA
>NZ_JAPAAF010000083.1 GCF_025907915.1 Gaoshiqia sediminis | reverse complement strand
TTGTTGTTTGGGTGCTATGTAAAGTTTATTTGTATTTTTAAACTTTTTCAACAGCTTACAACAAGTGTGTGCGCTGCTTATGCAGGGCACACACACGCGGTATAGTTAATTGCCGGTGCAGTGCGTATTCGAGCGGCACAGCTCGTATCAAAAGTAGTTGTAACTTGATAGGAAAGTGCTTCGAAATCGGCAACTAACCATACCGCCAACCGTTAGCGTTCATGCTGAAAAAAGACAACTACGATATACAATTGACAATGAAAATCCAACGCACAAATAGCACATTTGCAAGCTCCCACACACAAGCTGATGCTTCAGCTTGCAAAAGAGCTATTCTTGCCAACACACGACAAAGACATTGCTATGGAAAATAAAAAAACAACAAGAGCCAACTCTTTTAATACTGGTATCGCAAGTGAGTATCTAATTTTATCCTTGCTATATAGAAAAGGAGTTGAAGCCTACCTAAGTCAGGGAAATAAAAAAAGCATTGATATTCGGATTATTAAATCTGACGGAACTTCAATTTCAGTTGATGTAAAGTCCGTAAGAGGATATTCTTCACTTGTAGTTAATAATGTTAAAGCCAATGAAAATCATTATATCGTATTTGTCATATACAATGGCAAATTCGAACAACTCAAAGAGTTGCCTGATTTTTATATTGTTCCAAGTAAGGATTTATTCGAGTTGGAATTGATGTCTTCTTTTAAAAATGAGAAGCGAGTTATGAAAGGTAAACTTGAAAACTATAAAAATGAATGGGGATACATAATCGAAAACTATAATGAATAACGACACGACAACACCCGACAAATTAAAAGTTCGGGAAAAAGAATTAAAAACACTCGAAAAAGATTTTGAGTTTGAGAGATTGGAATTGAACTTAAAACTGCCGAATATTTTTAGGATACTTAAAATCTCTAAAGCAGAAATCAGGCATTCTAATTTTCTTGCTTGGTTATTAAATCCCAACGAAAGTCACAATTTAAGAGATACATTCTTAAAACATTTTCTACTCGACATATCCGTCGATTTTGACACATTAAATTTTCAAGACTTTGAAATACGTCGGGAATGGAAGAATATTGATTTAATAATTATCACAAGTGGATTTGTCGTTTGTATTGAAAACAAAGTTGACTCTCAGGAACATTCAAATCAATTGCTTCGATACAAAGAGATTATAAAAGAATCGTTCCCAAAGCATCAGCAATATTTTGTTTACTTGACAACAGACGGAGATGAACCTTCAGAAGTTGAGTACCAAAAATATTCCTATTCTCAAATTGCAGAGACTTTGACCCACGCATTACAACTTTATGAAAGGAGATTAACTTCAGAAGTAAAACAATACATTCAAGATTATATCGAAATACTAAAAATTGAAATAATGAAAGAACATGAACTCAATGAACTGGCATTAAAAATTTATAACAACCATAAAGAAGCACTTGATTTTATTTTTGAAAACAAACCTGACTTAGCAACAGAGTTCTACAAGTACTTTGAGAAAAAAGTTAAAGACAAAGGATGGTTAATTGGCTCTCCCAACAAAGGATATGTACGATTCCTGACAAAACCATTGAAAGATATTTTGCCAAAATTAAAAGGATGGCGACAAATGGAATCTTTTAGCTTTGAAATAGATTATTTCTGGTATAATCAAAAACAAGTTCGTTTTGCCACAGTTATTGCGCCAGGTACTGGTTCCGATGAAGATAATCAAGTTATCAATATATTAGATGAAAGTTTAAACACACTAAGTAGCCATAATGACTGGAAAAAACCTCAAGGGAAAAAATGGTTAGTCCATTTTAGAAAAAGATGGAAGTTTGATTTGGAGGAAATGAGTGAAAAAAATGACAATGAAATTTATGAAGCAATAGATAAATTCTGGCATGTTATTGAAAGTATTGTTTCGCTGACAGAAGCCGCAATCCTTGAAAGAAAAGATGAATTAATTGAATTAAAACAAAAACAAGAGGCATGGGAAAAATAGATATTTCGCACTACATCGGTTGTTTAATTGGTGGTGCTGTTGGTGATGCTTTAGGTGCGCCAATTGAATTTCTCCGCCTTTCTCAAATAAGAGCAAAATTCGGAAAAGATGGAATATCAGATTTCATAGAATTTGAGAACAATACAGGAGCATTTACAGATGACACTCAAATGACACTATTTACCGCAGAAGCTCTGCTCCGTGCTTATCATCGGGCAATGCTCAAAGGAATTGGAGGTGCATTGAATACAATTGCCCATCATTCTTATTTACGTTGGTTGCATACTCAAAATATTGGTGTAAACATTGACAATATAAAGGATGGAAAATACGACGTAGAGAAAGGCTGGCTTATAAAAGAAAAAGTTTTGTATAACAGACGTGCTCCCGGAAACACTTGTATATCTGCTTTGAGTAGTGGAATTGCCGGAACAATTGAAAATCCAATAAACGATAGCAAAGGTTGTGGAACTATTATGAGAGTTGCTCCGGTCGGATTAATGTTCGAGGGAAATAATGAAAATGCTTTTAAAGTAGCTTCTGAACTGTCGGCAATCACTCATGGACATCCAACGGGATATTTAAGTGCAGGTTTCTTTGTTTCAATACTTTCTGATTTAGCAATTGGCATTGAACTCCGTAAATCAATTGACAATGCAATCCAAATTCTCGAAAATTGGGACAATCATTCAGAAACTAAAAATGCAGTAAACGCGGCAATTGATTTATTCGAAAAAACTAAATCACAAAGCGATAAAATAAGTGCTGAAACAATTGAAAAATTAGGTCAAGGATGGATTGCAGAAGAAGCTTTATCAATGTCATTATACGCAAGCCTGATTTTTGAAAGAGATTTTAAAAATGGAATCCTTTTTTCAGTGAATCACAGCGGAGACAGTGATAGTACTGGTTCAATAACTGGTAACATCCTTGGACTCATTAATGGTATTGACAAAATTCCTGTTAAATGGAAAGACAAACTTATCGGACACGAAATTGTAAAACAGGTTGCGGAGGATTTAAATATAAAAATGAAAGGTGATTCTTTTAATTCAAACGATGAGTGGTGGGAAAAATATCCGGGATTTTAATCCTACACACAATCAGGCACATTTACAGGTCGCACAAGCCAACGCTCAACCAAAACCTGTAAAAGAGCCTGCTTTAGCCGCCGCATTGACTGAAAAAATAAAGCACGAAACGCTAATCGAGTAGACTGCCCCGCCAGTGAACACTGACGGGGAGAGCCTCTCACACCACTGTACGTACGGGTCTCGTATACAGCGGTTCATTAAG
>NZ_JAPAAF010000082.1 GCF_025907915.1 Gaoshiqia sediminis | reverse complement strand
AAACCGAACGAAGCCTACCCAAAACAGCGCGTCGAAGAAATCGACCGTCAGCTGGACCTGCTGGCACAGGCTGAACTGCAACGACGTCAACAAGCGCAGGCCGACTCCTTGGCACAGGCACAGCTCGAAGCCAGTTACCGGCAGGCTATCGCCCAAGCCGACCAGCAGTTTGGCCAGCAGGAATGGCAACCCGCCAAAGCATCCTACCAAACAGCGATCGGGCTGAAACCAAATGAAGCCTACCCAAAACAGCGCGTCGAAGAAATTGACCGCCGACTGGCCCTACTGGCACAGGCTGAACTGGAACGGAAACAGCAAGCGCAAGCCGATTCGCTGGCCCAGGCACAGCTGGATGCCAACTACCGGCAGGCTATCGCCCAGGCTGATCAGCAGTTTGGCCAACAGGAATGGCAACCCGCCAAAGCTTCCTACCAAACGGCGCTCGGGCTGAAACCGAACGAAGCCTACCCCAAACAGCGCATCGAAGAAATTGACCGTCAACTGGCCCTTCTGGCGCGAGCCGAGCGGGAACGAAAACAGCAAGCGCAAGCCGATTCGCTGGCACGGGCACAGCTCGAAGCCAGCTACCGGCAGGCTATCGCCCAGGCTGATCAGCAGTTCGGCCAACAGGAATGGCAACCCGCCAAAGTATCCTACCAATCAGCGCTCGGGCTGAAACCGAACGAAGCCTACCCAAAACAACGCATCGAAGAAATCGACCGTCAGCTGGACCTGCTGGCACAGGCTGAACTGCAACGACGTCAACAAGCGCAGGCCGACTCCCTGGCCAAGGCGCGTCTGGCTGCCTTCAATCAAAAAATGGCAAAAGCCGATGTCCTTACAAACGAACAATTATTTAGCGAAGCCATCGCAACCTACCACGAAGCTATCGTTATCCTACCCGAAAAAACTGCTGAAGTAAACGCGAAAATTACAGAAGTGGAAAACTTGGTGCGTATATTGGAACAACTGGAAGCTAACTACCGGCAGGCTATCACTCAAGGTGACCAGCAATTCGACCGGCAGGAATGGACACAAGCCAAAGGGTCATACCAACAAGCGCTCGGAATTAAGCCGCAGGAAACATACCCGGCCCGGCGAATCAAAGAAATCGACCAAAAGCTACTGACTCTGCAGGAAGAAGCCACACGCATGAGGGCAGCCTCGCAAAGCAGCGACCATTACCAGACGGTCATACTTCAAGCCGATGAAAACTTCGAACGGAAAGATTATGTCGTCGCACGGTTTTACTATTACCAGGCAGCCGGGATACAACCCGAAAATCCCTATCCGAAAGAGAGGATCACTGCAATCAGCAAGCTGATTGACCAATCGCTGACAGCAGAACAGCTGAAAGCCTACAACGATGCCATCACCCGGGCCGATGCTGAATTTGAAAAAAACAACTATACGGTCGCGCGTTTTTATTACAGTCAGGCCCTCTCCGTCAAATCGTGGGAGCAATATCCCAAAGAACAGATCGATGAAATTAGCCGTTTGACCAATTCCTTGTTGTCACAGCGCGAGGAAGAGGAATACCAAAACCTGGTAACAAATGGTGATGAAGCGTTTTACAAAAAGGAAATGGCTGTAGCCCGTTCCTATTTCCAGCGGGCGCTCTCCATCAAAAAAGACGACCAGTATGCCGCCATCAAGCTCAAGGAAATTCAGCAAGCGATGGATCAGGAAAAGAAAATTCAGGAAGACCGGGAATATCAGCTTGCAGTTAGCGAAGCCGACAAAGCTTATGAAAATAGAAACTACAGCGTAGCCCGCTTTTATTACAACAAAGCGCAGACGTTACGCCCGAATGAAAATTATCCGAAAGAACAACTGGATAAAATTCGTCAGGCACTGCAGTAAGGATCAGCTATTTTCAGGCAATTCGATATAGAAGGTAGTACCATTTTCCGTCGTGCTTGTAAACCCGACTTTGCCCTTTAAGTAACGTTCGCCGATCAGTTTCATCGAATACGTGCCCAGTCCACGGTTTTTCCCTTTGGTAGAATAGGATCGCTGAAACAACTGAAGCTGAACGTTTTCTTCGATATAGCTGTTATTATGTACTTCGAAGCGGAGGCTACCGGTATCGTATTTGGCGGTAATCGTGATTTCCTCCCCTCTGTCAATGGCCTCCAGCGCGTTTTTGGCCATGTTGATCAGCACCCGGGTCAGTAACATTTCATCGGTACGAAAACGGGCATTCCCGGTTAAATCCGAAGTATGCACCTTCCGTTCAAAGGCAGCATTGTTGAAGCGGATCTGATCGCATATTTTTTTCAGGAACGGCGCCACCCGCAAGTCTGCCGGATTGACGTCCAATTCGCCACTTTCGGCTTTCAGCATCTGCTGTTGTCCTTTGATTTCGTCAATAATCTGATCGCTCAACGAGTGGGCAATTTCAAGATATTCCGCTTTTTCCTGATCCTCCAACAGCGGATAAAGCTGCAACACCCCGCTCAGGCTCGACGCAATATTGATAATATCGTGGAAAAAGATACGTTCCAGCAATTCCTTGCGCTTCCTCTCGGTTATGTCCACAATCGAAACGATCAGGTAATCCACCTGCGCATATGAAAATGGGGTAGCCGTAATTTCGAGATCAAGCTGTGTGGTATGCGCCCCGTTATGCTTTACGATGCGGCACTCGTTAATCACCTGGCGTTTTTCTTTCCAACTGGTCAAAAAAGCCGTATTGGCGCCACAGAACTGACATTTGTCGGAAGTGCCGCAGCCACCGGTATCATTATCGGCGTTCACGCAATTAAAAATCTCGCCCGGACGGAAACCAAGCACATCACGCTCAAGGTCCAAGCCATACTTTTCAAACAAAATATCATTGGAAAAAACAACCTGGTTTTTGTCGTTCAGGATACAAATGATAGAAGACGTGGCGGACAACAAGTCCTTGACATATTGGATATTTTCGATAGAAGACCGGCTTTCCAGAATTTTGTCAAGCGAATCCCTTTCGGCAGGATGGTTAACGATGCTCATAAAATTACCTTAGCGCGGTAAATATAGAGATGTTTAACGAAAAATCAAACAAACAAATTAACTGTCAGCCAAATATTTCGTAATCACTTCGGCCAATTCAGGAACCTGAACAATTCCTTCGACAGTCCACTTAATATCGCCCGATTTGAACAGTACAAGGGTGGGTATGCTTTTCACCCGGCACTGACTGGCAATCAATGGATTCTGATCAACATTCACTTTTAGTATCCGGATATTTTCTTTGAAGGTACTTTTCACTTCTTTCAGGATAGGCGGAACCTGCCTGCATGGCTGGCACCAATCAGCGTAAAAATCCACCAACACCGGACGGTCCGAGCGGATGATCTGTTTAAAACGCGTATTCGCCCTCATCGCCCATCCTCCCGTGTTAATGTGCTGAATGAATGACGGGTTGAAACGTCGGCACCACCCCTTGTGCTCGCAACCGTGCTACAATTCGGATATTTATATGTCATTTTCGCATTACCCATTCCCCTACTCAAACAGAAGGAGCTAACCAATAGTTCTCAGGTCTTTAATCGATAATTACGATGTGTGATAGATTTTAAAAATATCAAGAAAAGGAAACGTTCAGAAACAACAAAAGCCACCCACTGGTGACTTTCTTGAGCGGGAGACGGGATTCAAACCCGCGACCCTTAGCTTGGAAGGCTAATGCTCTATCAGCTGAGCTACTCCCGCTTTTGATTGATGATTTTTG
>NZ_JAPAAF010000081.1 GCF_025907915.1 Gaoshiqia sediminis | reverse complement strand
TATCCCGGATTCAAAGGAGGCGACCGCACGAACATCGAATTACCGGCCGTGCAGCGCAATTGCCTGAAAGCCCTGAAAGCAGCCGGTAAAAAGGTGATTTTTGTAAACTGCTCAGGCTCGGCCATTGCTCTTGAACCCGAAACACAAAGTTGCGATGCCATTCTGCAAGCCTGGTATGCCGGCGAGCGGGGAGGATCAGCCATTGCCGATGTGCTTTTTGGTGACTACAATCCCGGAGGTAAACTGCCGCTTTCTTTTTATAAAAACTCCGATAAGTTGGGCGATTTCGAAGATTACTCCATGACCAACCGTACCTATCGTTACACAACCGATTACTTGTTCCCGTTCGGTTTTGGCTTGAGCTACACCACGTTCGAAATTGGCAATGCAACAATCAGCAAAACAAACATTCAGACCAACGAAAATACACTGTTGAGCATTCCTGTAAAAAATACCGGCAAAAGGGCCGGAACCGAGATTGTGCAGGTTTACATCCGCAAGGTAAACGACGTGGAAGGCCCATTGAAGACCCTGCGCGGCTTTCAGCGGGTGGAATTGGCAGCAGGAAAATCGGAAACCGCTACCATCGAACTCACGCCTTCATCGTTTGAGTTTTACGACTGGAATCAGAGAAAAATGGCTGTTACACCCGGCAAATACGAAGTATTATACGGAAATAGTTCCAATAACAATGATCTGAAACATTTAAGCGTGATTATTGAATAATGCGCTTTAAAAAGCGAAACCAAAGTTGGAAGGTTAAAAAATACCGGCGGTTGGCAAAATTGGGCAACCGTTAAAAGCAAGGTGAAGAAAATAACCGGCGTTCACAACCTCTGTTTCGTATTCAAAGGTACCAAAGATGAATTGTACAATTTTGATTGGCGGAGGTTCAAATAAAAATAGAGAAAGGAAAAATAACGATGAATTTCAAAAACTTTTTTTTAGTTGCTTTCTTGTTGTTTGGCCTGGCAGGATGTCATACAAAAATAGGCTATGAGCAAGTTCCCAGTGGGGTAAATGTTTCCCTGCCCGAAGGGACTCTCAGTATTTATCCGGTTTCGGATAATGCAGTACGAATAAAGCTTTTCAAAGAAGAAGAAGCCAGCCTGCCCGAGATTGTTTTGGATTCGGTTTATGAGGTACCGGAGTTTCAGATTTCGGATGTTTCGTCAAAGCTGGAGATAAAAGTAAAGAACATTCATGTTTTGGTGGATAAGAGAACGGGATGCATTTCTTATTCCGATCCATCGGGAAAGATTTTTTTGAGCGAAAAAGCCGATTCTCGGAAATTTGAGCCCGACTCGGTGATGGGCGAACCTTGCTTTTTTGTTGAGCAAAGTTTCGATTCACCTGCCGATGAGTCTATTTTTGGCCTGGGACAATTTCAGGACGGGCAATACAATTTGAAAGGTGTCAGCCGGCGTTTGACCCAGGTGAATTCGCAAATTTCCATACCGTTTATCTACTCCAGCCAGGGCTATGGTTTGTTGTGGCACCAATATGGATTAACTGATTTTAACCCTGCCGATAATTTTGTAACGCTCGAAAAACAGGAAAAACCTGACGAAGGTGAGAATTTGGTTGAAGTCACTACCACTGCCGGAACACAAAAAGTATCGCAAAACCAATCGCTTTATACCGGCAAATTTAGTGTGCCGGAAGATGGTGAATATTCAATATTTCTCGATTTAGGCGCTATGGGCAACCGGCACTATGTCGTGATTGATGGAGATCCTGTTATTGACCAGACTAACATGTGGCTGCCGCCAACTGCTGGGGCACTAGTCCAATTAAGCAAAGGCGAACATAAGGTGCAGCTTATTTGCAAAGCCGACAACCAACCTGCTCTGTCATGGAAACTAAAAGATAATTCTACAACCTTTCGTTCGCCAAATGCCAAGATGCTCGATTATGTTGTATTTGCAGGATCGGCCGATGAGGTAATTGCATCGTACCGAAATTTAACCGGAAATGCGCCCATGTTCCCCAAATGGGCTTATGGTTTCTGGCAGTGCCGCGAGCGTTACACGTCAGCAAATCATTTGGTTGAGACCGTTAAAGAGTTCCGTAAACGGAAACTGCCGGTGGATGTGATCGTGCAAGACTGGCAGTACTGGGGCAGCAGGGGATGGGGAGTTCCGCAGTTCGATGAAAAAAATTATCCAAACCCTTCCGGGTTTATCAAAGAAATACATGATTTAAATGCTCATTTCTGTATTTCCATCTGGTCGAACCCCGATAAGAATTCAGAAATAGGTAAAGAATATGTCGCAAATGATCGCTTCATTCCAGGAACCAAATGGTTGGATTATTTTAATCCGGAAACTCGCAAAGAATACTGGACGACCTTGAAAGAGAACATGTTTGATCATGGTGTTGATTCGTGGTGGATGGATGCCGTTGAACCCGAAAACGATGCGTTAAAAGGTGAAAAAACACATATCGGCCTGGGCGATTTTTACCGATTAACCTACCCGCTGATGGTTAGCAAGGCCGTATACGAGGGACAACGGGAAATATCGGATGAGAAACGTGTGTGCATTTTAACACGTTCGGCTTTTTCAGGCCAGCAACGTTACGGTGTCATCAATTGGTCGGGCGATATTGGTGGAACATGGGATACGTACCGCCGTCAGATTGTTGCGGGCTTAAACTTCACAATTACCGGATTACCTTATTGGACAACCGATATAGGTGGGTTTTTCCGTCCGGGATGGTCACAATACACCGACGAAAAATTCCACGAACTGCTTACCCGCTGGTTTCAATGGGGGGCCTTCAATCCTGTTTTCAGGATGCACGGATACCAAACAGAAACCGAGCCGTGGAAATACGGACAAACAGTTGAAGGCAACATGCGTAAAATCTTAAACCTTCGCTACCGTCTTCTTCCTTATATCTATTCCGAAGCCTGGCAGGTAACCAGTAGCGGATCAACCATGATGCGTCCGCTGGTGATGGATTTCAGGGATGATGTCAATGCCGTTAAACAACCTTATGAGTATATATTTGGGAACGCTTTTCTGGTTGCCCCAATTACTGAAGCCGGAGTATCGGAAAGGGATGTGTATTTACCAAAATCAAGCGGTTGGTACGACTTCTGGACCGGCAAACGTTTCGATGGCGGACAAACCATCACAACAGATGCCCCAATGGATAAAATACCGTTGTTTGTAAAAGCCGGCTCAATTCTTCCAATGGGACAGATTGTCCAATCTACCGGGGAAAAGCCTGCTGATCAATTGGAAATCCGGGTTTATCGTGGAGCTGATGCCCGGTTCGTGCTTTATGAGGATGAAGGCGACAATTATGACTACGAGAAAGGAAAATATTCAACCATTACTTTCTTCTGGAATGAGACTGCCGGGACTTTAACCATTGACGATCGTGCGGGTGATTTTCCCGGGATGCTCCAGGAACAGAATTTCAACATTGTAATTGTTGACGAGAACAAGGAAGATGGGGGAGATGTGGTTGAGAAATGTGACCAGGTGGTTACTTATTTGGGAAAGAAGGTTGTCGTAGATCTAAGCTAATCGTAGGATAATTTAAACGGTAAAAAATGAAACAATTCGAATTGAAATTGATAGTTCAGCTTTTTGCATGTTTTTCCCTTTTGAGCTGTCAGACAACAACAGCCAAAGGCGGCAGCCTGAAAATGTGGTACGACAGGCCGGCAGCAGTTTGGAATGAAGCCCTTCCGGTAGGGAATGGCCGGTTGGGAGCGATGATTTATGGCGATCCGGTTAACGAAAAAATCCAGCTGAACGAAGAA
>NZ_JAPAAF010000080.1 GCF_025907915.1 Gaoshiqia sediminis | reverse complement strand
CATCTAAAGCCTCCTGTCATAACCTATTAGCAATATGAATTATTATTCATACATTTAACAACGCATCCACACGATGGATAAAATACTAGAACGTTGGCTGCAATGCTAACCGACCCCGAAAAGACATCGTGCAAACGGACAATTTTCGGTTCGACAAGACAGAAAAACAACAGGAATATTGGACAACTAAACCGAGTATAAAAAGTAACTTTGTGCGGACAGATTTAAGAGATAAAAAAGAATGAATTTAACAATTGAAAATATACTATTAGTTGGCTCTCTATTACTTTTGGTAAGCATTATCGTAGGTAAGACATCATACAAATTTGGTGTTCCGACTTTATTACTTTTTTTGGCTATCGGAATGTTGGCAGGGTCTGACGGTATTGGCGGTATTCAGTTTAATAATCCTCAAATTGCACAATTCATTGGTATTGTTTCGTTGAATTTTATTTTGTTTTCAGGCGGTCTTGACACGAATTGGACTTCTGTAAAGCCTATTTTAAGAGAAGGACTTGTTTTATCCACATTGGGAGTTTTGCTGACTGCCCTCTCACTTGGAACATTTGTGTGGTATGTAACCGATTTTACTATTTATGAAAGTATGCTATTGGGTTCAATCGTTTCATCAACTGATGCAGCAGCCGTATTTTCAATTCTACGTTCAAAAAACCTTGCCTTAAAAACCAATTTAAGACCAACATTAGAGTTGGAAAGCGGAAGTAACGACCCAATGGCGTATGTGCTGACCATTGCTTTTTTGACTTTGGTAATCAACCAAGACCAAAGTTTGGCTTCCATTGTTCCTTTGTTTCTTCAACAAATGATTTTAGGTGGGATTGCAGGTTTTGCGTTTGGAAAACTTAGCAAATTCATTATTAACAAAATCAAACTTGCCTTTGAAGGACTTTATCCTGTTTTGGTTATTGCCTTGATGTTCATTACATTTTCCGCAACCGACTTTGTTGGTGGTAATGGCTTTCTTGCAATCTACATTTGTGCCGTTTATTTAGGAAACCAAGACTTGATACATAAAAAAACCATTCTTAAAATGTATGATGGTTTGGCTTGGTTGATGCAAATTGTTCTGTTTTTAACATTGGGATTGCTTGTTTTTCCTTCGCAAGTGTTCCCTTATATGGGAATTGGACTTCTAATTTCTTTGTTCCTGATTGTTGTGGCTCGACCAATAAGTGTATTTCTTAGTTTGATGTTTTTCAAAATGAAACTGAGAAGAAGATTTTATATTTCTTGGGTTGGTTTGCGTGGGGCAGTTCCTATTGTATTTGCTACCTATCCACTTTTAGCAGGAATAGAAAAAGCCAATATGATTTTCAATATTGTGTTTTTTATATCTGTTACATCGGTTCTCATTCAAGGAACGACTTTATCAATCGTTGCAAAATGGCTCAATGTGGCATTACCCGAAAAAGCAAAAAAAATCACTGAATTAGACCAACTTGTTTTAGACCTTCCTAAATCATCATTGCAAGAATTTGAAATTTTACCCGACTTTCACGCTGTAGGTAAAAGAATTGTTGATTTGAATTTTCCAAAATCAGCCTTTATTATTATGATAAAGCGAAATGGAGAATTTATTCGCCCCGGTGGCTCAACTATTATTGATGCAAAAGATATATTAATGGTACTTGCTGACAGTAAGGAAGATTTCACAAAAGTAAATGATAGTCTTTACAAGCCAAAAACGTAACAAAATGAAAAAACGATTTATTATACTCATTGACTTTTCGGAGTATTCAAGCAACTTAATAAAGTATGCTTGCGATTGGAGTAAACAGGCAAATGCTGAATTGCTCTTGGTTCATCAGTCCATTGTGTTAGCCCCTGCACTTACTGACAATGAAAGCCGCCATCAAATTGCGGAACATACTAATGAAGAAGCATTGCAAAAATTGAAGGTATTAGCAAAAGAACTAATTCCGCCATCCATAAAAGTTACATTCAATGTTTCGGAAAGCAATTTACAACTTACACTCCCCAAACTTTTAGAAGAACCTTATGACAATTTAATTTTTACGGGAATAAAAGGAACGGGCTTACTCAAAAAGTTATTACTTGGAAGCGTTGCACTTCAGGTTATAGATGATACAAAAAATTGTATTGTTGCAATGCCCAAAGAAATTGACACTTTTTCACACGAAAAAATTTATGTGGCAGTAACAGAAAAGCACCCATTGAATATTTTGGAATTGAACAAGTTCCTAAATTTCATTGACAATAAAGACACCACTATTACCTTTTTCTATTTGGCAAAACCCAATGAAAGAACAAAAGGGATTGAAAGGCATCTAAAAGAGTTAAAAGAAATGTTTTCAGATAAATACAACACATCATTTGCTATTTATGAAGGCAACAATCCATTTAACGATATAAAAAAAGTAATTAAAAATAAAATTGATGAAATGTTGATTGTTCAAAAAGGCTCACGCCTTTTTACTGACCAACTTTTCAGACGGTTTTTAATAAACGAATTAGTATATGAAGGGCAAACCCCTTTGATTGTTTTACCTTAAAAAAATAAAGAAATTATGACAGACCCAACTTTACAAATGTATTTACCTGCCTTTATGCTTGTTGCAACTTGGCTAATCATTTTTTGGAAACAATTCCGAAAAGTTACAAGAATTTCAGACCCAGCAGCCACAAACGAAAAAATCCTTGAATACAATCGACTGAAACGTGTTAGCGGATATTTTTGGATTATCTTTTCTCTATTTGGCGTTATGACTGTGTTTTACTCTCTTGTTCCTGAATTTTATTATGTTTTCTTACCGCTTGACAAATTCCATCATCCATTAATAAACGTAATGGGATTACTGATTATGAAAATTGCGATTGTTTGGATTGTGATTGCTCAAGTTCATATTGATAAAGAACTTTTCAAATATTCACGAAACATTGAAAGCCTTTCAGCAATGGAACTTGTTCGCTATTCTGAAAGAATGTTGCTTACAGGAATGTTGGTTTTGTTTATAGGCTTTTTTACAACAATCACAAACATCATCGGTTTGGTTCTCGTTGCTTTTGGAGTTGTTATTTACCTGAAAATGTTTTTTTCAAATCCACCACATCAATTTGAAAATTAAATCAACTATCAATCTATCTTTGCACCGTGAAAAATAACATAAGAATATTAAGAGTAGTTTTTTTAACAGCAATTTATTGCTTCGCAATAGGTGTTGTTACAAAGTCGCTTGCACATTCTGATTTTCATAGCAATACAACTACTTCGCAAGAGCAATATTTTTCAGACTTTTCAACAAAACTCTTCTGCCACACGTCACAGTCTAAAAGTTCGGTAAATAATTATATCAACCAACCTGTTCCAAGTTTCAAAAATCCATTCAATGGACTTGGGGAAATTTCAAAAACAACAGAGCAGTTATTTGAAACAGCATTTTCGCAGTATACCAATATTTCGAGAAACTTTCTGATACAACATCGGAAAACAGACATCATTTTCCCCTTCCACTATTTTTGGTAATCCTTTTTTAAGCTCTTGTTCCCATTCAAGTGAAATAACTTGAGTTTAAAAGGCTTTGTTATACACATTGCCAAATTATTATTTATGAATTTTAAAAGACTTAAAAATGGATTTAGGTGTTACCATTATTGGAGCTATTCTGATAGCTATCTGTATCGTGCCAATAATTTTAATGGGCAGAAACAGAAAAAAAACAGAAAAAAAAGCATTTCAATCATTAATAAACATTGCAAATCAACAGAGTTGCATTATTAATAAACACGAAATTTGTGGCGACTTTGTTTTAGGAATAGACGAAAACAGAAATTTCGTTTTCTTCTTCAAACAGAAAAAAGAAGAAGCAATTTCTAAGTTTGTTGACCTTTCAGAAGTTCATATTTGCCAAGCCGTTAAGAAAACACGAAACGTTAAAATCGATAAAGAGAACCATTCAATTATTGAGCGTGTAGACCTTAGTTTTATACTTACAAACAAAAATAAGGGAGAAGTAAAATTTGAATTGTATGACGAAGAAATTAATACGCAGTTAAGTGAAGAATTGCAGTTTGTTGAAAAATGGGCAAAACAAATAAACGACCGACTGAAAAACAAAAAGTAATAAAGACAAAGCCCTGTGGATTGACCATAGGGCTTGTGTTTAATTAATTGACAAACAGGCAGAAAAAAGAAGCACAGCAGCCAATCGAGTAGACTGCCCCGCCAGTGAACACTGACGGGGAGAGCCTCTCACACCACTGTACGTACGGGTCTCGTATACAGCGGTTCATTAAGA
>NZ_JAPAAF010000007.1 GCF_025907915.1 Gaoshiqia sediminis | reverse complement strand
ATGTTCTGTTTGAGAATAATGATTTAACAGTATCGTAAGTTAATACATTACAGGCAAACGATTGTAAACTTAGGTGCAAATATTTTTAACAATGCACTGATTTTGTTAGGTAAGCCACCTGGAGTTCAGCCTCCGCTGGTTTGAGCGCAGCCGAAAACACAAGCTGTCTTCCACGGAATAGTCGTTGCACCGGTCGGAGCAATCGTTGCACGAGTTAAAGCTGACATTGTTTCACTGCAAGCTGACATTGTTTCAGTTGACGTATCCGTTGCACAACTTAGAGCAGTCATTGTACAACTTAGAGCAGTCATTGTTTGAATTTAAGGGGTTATTGCACGGGGTTGAGCGGTCATTGTTTCAATTGAAGTGGATGTTGTACCGGTCGAAGCAGTCGTTGCACGAGTTGGTTACATAAAATGAGTTATAAACTCAAGACAGCACCTCGTTACCGCTTCGCTCAAACGAGGGGCAGGCCCGAAGAAACCATCGTCACCAGACCGGATTTCCGTACAAATCGCCATCCTCTCTTTGTCGTTAAAAACGACAAGCAGCTTCCCCCTCGTCACCGCTCCGCTAAGACGAGGGGGAGTTGGGACGAGGGGCAGGCCGGTCATATTTAAACCGCGAAAGTCAGAAAAAAAGGCTGCCCGAACTAACGGACAGCCTTTGGGAAAAAACCCATCACCAAAAATTAAACTCCCAACTTGTTACGTCTGATTTGTTCCGGCTCGGTGAAATTGGTTTTCACCACGTGTCCTTTCAGCGGAACGATTTTTTCGTGGATGGCATCGACAATCCAGCCGGCCTGCGGGAAGAACGCTTCTTCGAGTTCGTAAGCAGGGGTAATCCAGTTGCGTGAGCCCACCACTACCGGCGGCGCGTCCAGTTCGTCAAAAGCCAGCTCGGTAATGTTCGAAGCCAGCTCGCGCATAAACGATCCGCGGGCCGAGGCATCGCCCGAAATCACCAAACGACCGGTCTTTTTCAACGATTCGATTACCGGCTCGTAGTTGAATGGCACCAGCGAACGGGCATCAATCACCTCGGCGCTCATGCCGTATTTTTCCTGCAAAATATCGGCAGCTTCCAAAGCGCGGTAGAGTGTTGCCCCAATGGTCAGGATGGTCACATCTTTCCCTTCGCGTTTCACATCCGGCTCACCAAACGGAATTTCGTAATAGCCTTCGGGCACTCCGCCTTTGTGGAACTGTTCGCCAATATCATAAATACGCTGACTCTCGAAGAAGATCACCGGGTCGGTCCCCTGCAGGGCGGCATTCATCAATCCTTTGGCATCGTATGGGGTAACCGGGAAAACAACTTTCAACCCGGGAATGTGGGCCGGCAATGCAGTCCAGTCCTGTGAGTGCTGCGCACCGTATTTTGATCCAACAGAAACGCGAATCACAACCGGCATTTTGATGACATTACCACTCATGGCCTGCCATTTTGGTAACTGGTTGAATACCTCATCACCGGCACGGCCCAGGAAGTCGCAATACATAATCTCGGGGATCACGCGTCCACCACACATGGCATAGCCAATGGCCGTTCCCACGATTGATGCCTCGGAAATCGGCGAGTTAAACAGACGATGGTACGGCAGGGCTTCCGTCAGTCCGCGGTACACGGCAAATGCGCCGCCCCAGTCCCGGTTTTCTTCACCGTAAGCAACCAAGGTTGGATCTTTATAGAAGCGGTCGATGATGGCTTCGAACAGACCATCGCGCAAACCATATTGCTTAATTTTCGAGAAAGGCTTTCCGTTTTCATCAAAGGCAAAGCGCTCTTTTGTTGCCAGTTGTTTCACGCGCGGGTTTTCTTCCATCGGGTGGTTCACATCCGGCTGGCGATCTTCCATTTTATCAACCGACTCGCCCGAGAACATCATTTCTCCGATTAATTCCGGGTATTTTTGAATATCCATCAATGGAGAAACTGCCGGATCAATGGCCAACTTCACACCCCAGGTAATCAGGTCGGTTGTATTTGATTTGATCGTTTCCAGTTCCGATTCGGTAACAACACCTGCTTTTACCAATTCGCTGCCGAACCAGATAATCGAATCATTTGCCTGCCAGGCTTCCACTTCTTCTTTTGAACGGTACGAAGAAGCATCCGAAGGCGAGTGGCCGCTGTAACGGTAAGTCAACACATCCAACAGAACAGGTCCGCGTTTCTCTTTTAAAATTTCGCGTTTGCGTTTGTAAGCATCAATAACCGCCAGCGGGTTGTAGCCGTCAACACGCTCGGCGTGCATCTGGTCGGCATTCAGCCCGGCGCCAATGCGGGCTGCCACTTTGTAGCCCATCGTTTCGCCGCAAGTCTGTCCGCCCATGCCGTACTGGTTGTTCATGATGTTGATGATCAGCGGCAGACCGCCTTGCATATCGCCTTCCCACAGATGATTGAACTGATCCATCGTGGCAAAAGCCAGGCCTTCCCAAACAGGGCCGCAAGCCATTGAGGCATCACCAATGTTGGCTACCACAATGCCGTCTTTCCGGTTTACTTTTTTGAAAAGGGCTGCACCCACGGCAATGTCGCCCGAACCACCCACGATGGCGTTGTTGGGGTACACTCCAAACGGCGTGAAGAAGGCATGCATCGATCCACCCAAACCGCGGTTGAAACCGGTTTCGCGGGCAAAAATCTCGGCCAGGGTTCCGTAAATCAAGAAACGGATGGCCAGTTCTTTCACCGAACCCTTGAAATTGGCTTTCACCGGAGCAAAGGTTTTTCCATCGAAGTGGTTTTCCATCACCTGCGTCAGTTGTTCATCGCTCAGTTTGTTGATGGCCGACAAGCCTTTGGCCAGGATTTCGCCGTGCGAACGGTGCGAACCGAAGATGAAGTCCTCAACACCCAACGTGTAGGCCATCCCCACTGCCGCGGCTTCCTGCCCGATCGACAAGTGGGCCGGTCCAGGGTGGTTATAGGCTATACCGTTGTATTCGCTCTTGATTTTAATCTCGTTCAGCATGGTTTCGAACTCGCGGATCACCACCATGTCGTGGTAAATACGAAGAAAATCTTCTTTCGAGAAATTAGCTTTCTCGTCTTCAATACTTTTGTTGTATTGGTTGACAGGAATTGGGTTGAAGGTCACTTCGCCAGCCTTCCTGACTTCTTGCGGATCAATAAATTGAATTTTTGGCATATCTTATTCGTTATTAAGTTTTTCTTTTCCTAATATTTTACCGTTAATTTCAACATTCGTGCTTCCAACAATAAGTTTCAAATTTCACAATCCAAATTTCAAGTGGAACAGCTGAAACAGCTATTTGAACTTTTTCCCTTTCAATTCGGATTCATGCAAATAGTCCATAAATCCACTGAGCATTTTACTGATTTCTATTGCCATTTCTGAAGCTTTTTTAAACTCTGCTTCCGAAATGTACCCATTATCCAGCGCTCTGTATAGTTGTGACCGGCATTCTCCACAAGACCCTTTTGAAATGGATAAAAATTGAATGAATTCTTTATTTCCATCCCGCTCATATCCTTCAGCAATATTATCCATAACAGAACCGGAAGATGACTTTATTTGACTTATCAGTTTGAAGTCCTTGCAAAACTCAGGATTCAAAGTAAAACCATGAATCATCTTGCATAACACGCGAGAGGACTGCCATACTTTCAAATCTTCAAACCGTTGTACTTTGCTCATATCCTTGGAATTTGAAACTTGGAACTTTGAACTTGAAACTTGAAACTTGGAACTTGAAACCTGGAACTTGAAACCTGGAACCTGGAACTTGAAACTTGGAATTACTTAAAACTGAAATATTGTCTCCTTTATAATTTCACTCACGGTTGGGTGCGGAAAGATGATTTCTTCGACATCCTGCACACGCAGTTGTGCTTCGATCAGGGCGCAGGCGCCCCAAATCATTTCGGAGCAGGCGCCGCCCACCAGGTGAACGCCCAGAATTTCCTTGTATTTCTTACCGACAATCACCTTGCAGAATCCGTCTTTGCCTTCGTTTTCGGCAATAAAACGTCCTGCATAAGCCATCGGCAGTTTGCGGGTTTCCACTTCAATTCCCTGTGCTTTGGCGGCAGATTCGGTGAGGCCAACCCCGGCAACTTCCGGATGGGTGTACACCACGCCCGGTATAGCATTGTAGCGCATCACATCCTTGCGCCCCAGCATGTGGTTCACAGCAACTTCACCTTCGCGGCTGGCCGTGTGGGCCAGTAGCGAAAATCCAGTGATATCGCCAGCTGCATACACATTCGGGATGTTGGTGCGGCAGTACTGGTCGATTTTAATTCCTTTGGGTGAAAACTCCACGCCAATATTTTCGAGGCCAATTCCCTGCACATTCGGGCGGCGGCCAACCGACAGCAAAACCTGTTCGCCGGTAACCGATTGCGTTTTTCCGTCTTTTTCAAAAATGACTTCCTTACCTTTCAGCTCAGTAACTTTGGCATTTAAGTGATATTCAATGCCCCGTTTGGTGAATTCCTTGCGAACAAAAGCGGCAATTTCTTCATCCACACCGGTCAGGATTTCGGGCAGCATTTCAATCACCGTCACCTTGGTGCCCATGGCATTGAAAAAATCGGCAAATTCACTTCCGATCACCCCACCGCCAATAACCACCAGGCTTTCGGGAACTTCTTTCAACTGAAGAATTTCGCGGTTGGTAAGCACCACCTCTTTGTCCAAACCCGGGATGGGCGGAACGGCAGCCTCCGAGCCCGTACAAATCAACAGGCGAGCGGCCTGGTAGTCTTTGCCTTCGGCTGTAATGGTAATCACATCGCCCCGCTTTTCTTTGATGACGGCTTCGGCCATCACCACTTCGGCATTGGCATGTTTCATTTTTGCTCCAACGCCAGAAACCAGCTTGCGCACCACTTTGTCTTTGCGGGCCATAATTTTTTTGAAGTCGAAACCAACGCCTTCAACCTTTACGCCATACTTTTCAGCCTCGTGTGCATATTCGAGCACCTTAGCCGAATTCAAAAGCGTTTTGGTCGGGATGCAGCCTTCATTCAGGCACACCCCTCCCAACGCTCTCTTGTCAAAGATGACCACGCTCAGTCCTTTTGCCCCGGCACGTTCGGCCGCGACATAACCGGCAGGGCCACCACCCATAATTGCTATATCGAATTTGTTACTCATTTCGTTTTAGATTGTTAGATTTTCGGATTGTTAGATTCTCAGACTTTCTTGTCCAGCAGTCTGAATATCTGAGAATCCCGCCATCTAAATTGTCAGGTTTTCAATTTGGTCTTTAATCTCTTTCAGGAAGAGCGTCGCTTCTCCGCCGTCCAATGCCTGGTGGTCGTAAGTAAGCGAAAGCCCCATCATGGGCACAAAACCGTAAACGCCGTCACCCAAATCCTTCGGACGCGGCACAATGGTACACACGCCCAGTATCGCGGTTTGCGGCAGGTTGATCACCGGGGTGAACATTTCCACACCGTAGTTGCCCAGGTTGGAAACCGTAAAGCTGGCAGCTTCGGGTTTCAGCAATTCGGGGTCAACATTTCCTTTGCGAGCTGCTCCGGCCACCGATGCCAGTTGCGACGACAGTCCTTCAATCGACAAATCATCGGCATTTTTCACAGCAGGCACCATCAAACCGCGCTCGGTATCTACCGCCAAACCGAGGTGCACTTTTTTGAACCAGCGCATGCTATCGCCAATAAAGTGTGTATTCACCTGCGGGAATTTTTTCAAAGCTTTAATAACTGCGAAACACACTAGGTCGTTGATGGTAATGTTTTGTGAAATTTCGCCAGCCTCCAGTTTCTTTTTGAACTGTTTGCGCAGCGCCATAATCTTACGGGCATCGGCGCTCATATGATGTGTCAGCTGGGCCGAGTTTTGCAGCGACTGGTGCATGGCTTTGGCAATCAACTTACGGATGTTCGATAATTTCTTCACTTCGAAATCGTCGCCGTAAACCGGATTGTAGCTGATCAGGTCGGCAGCACTGGCGCGGCCACCCAAACCGGTCGTTTCTTTAGCCGGAGCCAGGCTTTCGGATTTTGCCTTTTCCTGAGCCAGCGGCGTCATTTTTGGTAACGATTGAGCGGCATTTTCCACATCCTGTGCAATAATCCGCCCATGCGGGCCACTACCCTGGATTCGTTCAACAGGAACGCCCATTTTTTCAGCCATAACTTTTGCTCGTGGCGAAATCTTCACGTTGCCCTCCTGCCTTTCAACCAGAATAACTTCTTTCTTTTCAGGCGCTGCTTCAACGACGGCAGTTGTCGTTTCGGTACTGGCCGGGGCAACTTCTCCACCGGGACGAAACTCGTCGATAACCTCCCCTTTTTTTCCCAGAACCGCGACATTGGTCAACACGGGCACTTCATCGCCTGCCTCAAAAAACACGGCCAGCAATTCGCCGTCCTCTTTGGCTTCTTCTTCAAACGATGCTTTGTCGGTCTCATAGGAAAACAAGACTTCGCCTGCTTTCACTTCTTCGCCAACCTGCTTGTACCATTCGCCAATGATACAAGTCTCAACTGATTGCCCCTGACGGGGCATAATTACCGGTACAGCCATATAGTTTTATCTCACTTGTTAATACATTATTCAGATCGAGGAAAACCAAATTAATGATTATTAAAGGGAATTACTCGATTTTGGTTGTAAACTTACATTTTATAACTTGTATATACAAGTGGGAATTTAAAAATTAATTATTTTTCTTATTTTTGGTGAACATTTCAATACAGATGGCGGAAAAAAATAAAATACCACAATACAAGAAACTATACGAAATTCTGCGCAAACACATCTTATCGGGTGTTTACGAAGAGGGCAGCTTGCTTCCTTCTGAAAACGAGTTGAGCGCAGTGCACAATGTCACCCGCCCAACTGTTCGGCATGCACTGGAAGCATTGGTGCAGGACGGTTTTATCATGAAGAAACAAGGGAAGGGAAGTATTGTCCGGAAGCCGCCCCAAGATATTGGGATCCTCTCCATTTCGGGAACCTCAACAGCCATTGGAAGTCAATATCTGCAAACCCAAATCTTGCAAAAGCCACAGATAAAAGCCTGGCCGGAGCCGTTTCACTTCGACCTGTCTGACGCGGAAAAAGATTTTGGGTGCATCTACATGGAAAGGCTGCGCTTTGTGAACGGACAACCGGTTTTTTACGACATCAACCATATTCCGAACATTAACCTGCCCCGGTTTACCAGCCGGTCGTTCGAGAACAAATCGCTGTTTGAAATCTTGCGTACCCACTATCAGATTGAGATTAAAGGCGGCCAGCAAAAACTGAAAGCACTGAAAGCGGACGAAACAATCGGAAAACTGCTGAACATCAAAAAAGGAGACCCTGTTTTGTACATTGAGCGAAAACTGTTTACCAACCGCGAAGGGTTCAATATTTATTCGACCATTTACTTTAACTCGGAGAAACACGCGATTTACGGTAGTTTCTAAAAAAAGGTGGATGCCCGTGCAACCACCCCTAACTGCACATGAATCTCCTGAGAAGAGACTGGGCATCCACCGTTTTAATTCTATATACAAATAAATGACATTATTGAATGAAGGTCAAGGTTTTGTACAACACGAATTTTAAGCCTGCAAGCAATCTGGTGAATCAATTATCAAACCAGATCAAAACCATACCGACCTCACGCACTATCATTTAACGCCGCCAATCAGCAATCATATAAATTTTTATTCATTTCCGATGGATAATTATTCATTTCGCATGATTTTCTTTTAGAAATCAGATAAAATTTTTCATCTTTGTCCCTCGATTACAAACAGTTTAAAGAAATAAATCGCAACATGAAAGTTTTAAAGTTTGGAGGGACCTCCGTCGGAAGTATTGAGAACATGCATGCAGTCGTGAACCTGATTACCGATGGTGAAAAAAAACTGGTTGTGCTGTCGGCCATGTCGGGCACGACAAATGCACTGGTTGAAATTGCCGATTACCTGTATAAAAAAAATAAAGACGCCGCACGCGTACATATCAATAAGCTGGAAAAAACCTACGAAGAAGTGGTAAAATCGCTTCTGAAAAAGGCAGATACAAAAAAGGAAGGCGAAAAGGCTGTTAAAGCAGCCTTCGACACGATCAAATCATTTACATCGGGCGACTTCCACGAGGTTGGCGAAAAAACAATTTTAGCACAGGGTGAATTGATTTCGACAGCACTGTTCACACAGTTGATGCTCGAAAACGGATACAACACCAAACTGCTGCCGGCGCTCGATTTTATGCGCATCGACTCGGACAAAGCTGCCGACCTGAATGCCATTAAAAAACTGATTGCCCCCGTCCTGACCCAAACCGGCGATGCCGACTATTATATCACCCAAGGTTTTATATGCCGGAACGCCAATGGCGAAGTTGACAACCTGCAGCGCGGTGGTTCGGACTATACGGCATCGTTAATTGGAGCAGCCATTGATTCGGAAGAAATTGAGATCTGGACCGACATCGACGGGTTCCACAACAACGACCCGCGCTTTGTGACCAACACCAGGAAAATTGAACAACTCTCGTTTAACGAAGCTGCCGAGTTAGCTTATTTCGGGGCAAAAATCCTCCACCCGCAAACGGTATTGCCTGCAAAACTGCAAAACATTCCCGTCCGGTTGAAAAACACTATGAACCCGACAGACAGCGGCACATTGATCACCGCAGAATCAAGCGGTGGCGGCATTAAAGCTGTTGCAGCCAAGGATGGCATCACAGCCATTAAAGTTCGTTCATACCGAATGTTGATGGCTTACGGTTTCCTGAAAAACATATTCGAAATCTTCGAGTTTTTCAAAACCCCCATCGACATGATCTCGACCTCGGAAGTCGCTGTTTCATTATCGATCGACAACACCAAAAAGCTGGACGACATTTTGAAAGAACTGAAAGAATACGGCGAAGTTGAAGTGGACCAGGATCAATCCATCATCTGTATTGTAGGCGATATTATTGGCGACGAACATGGTTTTGCTGCCAAAGTATTCACTGCACTGGAAGGAATCCCGATTCGGATGATTTCCTACGGAGGCAGCCGTCACAATATTTCGGTGTTGGTACCTACCAGCCATAAAAAACAGACTTTACAAGCCTTGAGCGACAACCTGCTGAACAACTAAGGCACGTAAAAGGCCGAAAGTCAAAAAAAACCTGTTCAAGCAAAGATCTGGCAGGAATAAATTAGCAAAAAAGCCTTAAACAAGACGAATACAATTTATCAACCGGCCCCATCAGGTGAAACCACCAAAAGGGCCGGTTCTTTTTTTGATAGCCTTTCCCGATCAGGCAGAAAACTAACCCTAAAAAACCATGCAATTTTCAGTCGCCAACCTACCCTTCTATCCTGAAAAACAGCCATTTTATATCCATTTTGATAATTAGCCATCCAAAAAAGACAAATAATTGCTATATTTTTCAGTATTAATTTTTTTAGAATCAAAATTAGCCTACATTTGTCGCTCACACTTTTATTTTTTTATTGATTATGAACATTTTTGTAGGAAACCTCAATTACTCGATCACTGAAGATGATATCCGGGAAATTTTTGAGGAGTATGGTGAATTAAGCTCTGTAAAATTAATCTCAGACAAATTCACAGGAAAAAGTAAAGGCTTCGGCTTTGTTGAAATGGCTAATGACGATGAAGCGAAAAAAGCCATTGAAGAGTTAAACGGCGCCGAAGTTGAAGGAAGAAGCATGGTTGTAAACGAGTCTATCGAGAAAAAGAGAGACAACAACAACCGCAGACCTTCCGGTGGCGGCGGTGGTGGTTTCCGTGGCGGAAACACCCGTGGTGGCAATAGCGGAGGCTATGGCCGCAGAGACAACAATTTCAGATCAAACTACTAATACTAGCTTGATCATGAAAGGTACTGTAAAATGGTATGACGAAACCAAAGGTTTTGGATTTATCCTGACCGAAGAGAACAAAGACATTTTTGTCCACCGTTCAGGTTTAGTTAATGCCTTCGCTGGTCTCGAACCTGATGAGACCGTTGAATTTGAAGTTGGTCAAGGTAAAAAAGGACCAATTGCCACGAACGTAACAAAAGTAGATTAATTCGGAAATTGAGCAGAGGCCTTGGGCCAGCTCTTCAATTAAAGATATTTATCACTGTTTGTTCTTTTAAAAGCCCGGCTTCCGGGCTTTTTTTATGTTCCAAACTTCCAGCCTGATAGTATTTTCGATTTTTCTATACCCGAAACACCCCGGTTGGTGCATGTCTTGACGTCAGTTCTATCCGATATCGCTCAATCAGCGACTGAAAAGCTTCGATGGCTTTCTCCGGCGTATTGTTTTCGCCCGACAGATGGCTCAGGAAAATGGTCTGCAAATCAGCACCGGCATGTTCAGTAGCTAACCGAACAGCTTGGTTGTTGGACAAATGCCCGTGCGACGAAGCTACCCGCTCTTTTAAAACATAGGGGTAAGGTCCATTTCGGAGCATATCCTCATCGTAATTACTTTCCAGAAAAACGGCATGGCATAATGAAAAATGGTTCTTTACCTGTTCGCAAGGCTCGCCAATATCCGTCATGACCCCAATCTGCTTACCCGAATACCCAATACGGAAAGAACAAGCGTCCACCGCATCATGCTGCTTGGAGAAAGGAAAAACTTCAAATCCACCCAGTTGAAACGGCTGATCAGGATCGAACCACATCACCTGCTCAGGTTGCTTTGCACGGCCCATCCCCAGAAAGGTTTTTTTAGTCAGATAAACCGGCACCTGCAGGCGCTTACTCAAGACACGCGCCCCACGACAATGGTCGCTGTGCTCATGAGTGATGAGAATCGCTTTGATCTTGGCAGGATCCAATCCACAGTGCGCCAACCGCAACTGCAACTGCCGGGCCGACAGCCCTGCATCCACAAGCAGGGCTTCATGTTCATTGCCGATGTAATAGCAATTTCCGTTACTCCCCGAAGCCAGGGCACATATTTCAAGTTTAACCATGTTCAAATTCAATTCGGACCAGAATTTCTTCAGGCGTAATATTTGTTCCGGAAACAATATAACTTGCCCGTTCGTAATACGGACGGCGCTTTTCCATCATCTTATCGATGAAATCCATCAGCTCATCGGGCGATTTTCCCTTAATTAGCGGGCGCTCCGTTTTTGATTCCATTAGTCGACTGGCCAGCTCTTCAGAATCAACATCCAGAAAGACACAGTAGCCCGTGCGGTTCATCACATCCATATTATCGAAGAAACAGGGAGCACCACCTCCGGTAGCAACCACCACATCTTCGAATTCGGAAACTTCATGCAGGCAGGCCTGTTCCTTCAACCGGAAAGCAGCTTCCCCTTCCTCCTCAAATATCTGCGGAATGGTTTTGAAATACTTCTTCTCCAGGTACTTATCCAAATCCAGAAAGGAAAAACGCAATTTTGAGGCAAGCTCCCGGCCCAGGGTGGTTTTCCCGGAGCCCATATAGCCAATCAGGTAAATTCTCATCTAAAACAACGACATTTGGTTTGTATCTTCTTGATCATCCGGACGGTTCACTTCAAAAGGAATATCTTCGGTATCCAGTTCTGCCACTTCTTCCTCCACCTCCGGTTTGTCATCTTCATCCCTAATAACAGGTTCGAGTTCTTTTATGTTTTCCACCTCGTAGTTGGTTAACCGCTTTCCACGGGCTTTGTACGATTTCACACCAATAAATTCGGAAACCTCGATGATCTCATTTTCGCGCTGGGCATTTTTCCCGCCAAATTCAATTTCGAGCCGTGGATAGCGCACCCAGGTAATGCTGACCAGCTTATTGCCCGGGTTTTCGCCAATAAAACTAATCCGTTTGCCTGTAATCTCATCAATTTCAAATCGTTTCACGTAATACAACGCCTGTTCGGCATCGTAATAAACTACCGAAAGCACTTTAGACGGATCGTACTTTTCGATGCCGAGTATATCGGGGTCGAAATGGTTGGAAAGATCAAAGTTGTACAACTGGTATTCGCCGTTTTTGTACAGCACCAGAATTTGGTCATCGCCCTGGAACTCGCCCAGGAACTTGCCCCGGCCATCCGAGTTCAGGCGTAACACATCCTGATCGAACCAGATTTTTCGTCCACCCAGCGTAGAGATGCCTTTTTCTTTCAGCACAATTTTGTGCACTTCGTACTTGGTCAGGATATTGCCCATGGCGCCGCGCCCCTTGATGGCCAGGTCGCCAAAATCAACCTCAAACATCATTCGCTTCAGGCGGGCTTTGGGCTTTAAGGTTACGCGCAACACTTCGGCTTCGCCGTTAGGATTTTCGCTGAAATACCAAATGCGCGATCCGACCGTTCCGCGTGTGAGGTCGTATTCCTTGTCACGGGTAACACCGGTAACTGCAAAACGTTTCATGTAGAAATGGCCTAGCTTTCCATCGCGGTAAACCACGTTGTAAATAGTCCGTTTGTCGTTCTTTTTGAAAACGGCCAGATGCTGGATATTTTTACCGATAAAAGCTTTCTCGGACACTTTGGTGATAAAATACGTGCCATCTTTCCGGAAAACGATGACATCGTCAATATCCGAGCAATCGCAAACGTATTCGGCTTTTTTCAGGCTGGTGCCCATGAAACCTTCTTCGCGGTCGATGTATAGTTTTTCGTTGGCCACCACGACCTTGGAGGCAACTATATTTTCAAAATTCCGCAGTTCGGTTTTCCGTTCCTTTCCTTTCCCGTACTTGGTTCTGATCCGTTCAAAATACTCAATGGTGTACGGAATGATGTGTTCTATATTGTAATCAATTTGCTTGATTTCCTCTTCGATGGAACGGATATGATCATTTGCTTTGTCGGTATTAAACTTCAGGATGCGAGCCATACGAATTTCCATCAACTTCAAAATATCCTCGCGGGTAACTTCACGGATGAAATCCGGCTTCCACGGCTCCAACCGACTGTCGATGTGCGCGATGGCCTCGTCCATGTTTTCGGCCTCCTCAAACTCCTTATCTTTGTAAATCCGCTCTTCGATAAATATTTTTTCGAGCGATGCGAAATGCAACGCTTCCTGCAACTCACCTTTTCGGATCTCCAATTCAAGCTTCAGCAGGTAAACTGTCTGCGTGGTATTTCGCTTCAGGATATCGCTTACCCCGAGGAACAACGGTTTGTCATTTTCAATGATGCATGAGTTCGGCGAAATAGACACCTCGCAATCGGTGAAAGCATACAACGCATCGATGGTTTTGTCGGACGAAACGCCGGGGGCCAGGTGCACCAGAATTTCCACCTTATCCGAAGTATTGTCATCAATCCGTTTTACTTTGATTTTGTTCTTCTCGTTGGCCTTGATGATCGATTCGATCAGTGTGGTGGTAGTTTTGCTGAACGGCAATTCGGTAATTACCAGCGTTTTGTTGTCCTGCTTTTCAATTTTCGCCCGCACTTTTACAACACCGCCACGCAACCCGTCGTTGTATTTCGACACGTCCACCGATCCGCCGGTAGGAAAATCCGGGAAAAGCTCAAACTCCTCACCCTTTAAATAAGCGACGGATGCATCAATCAATTCGATAAAATTATGCGGAAGGATTTTAGACGCCAACCCGACTGCAATCCCCTCAACGCCCTGCGCCAGCAACAGCGGAAATTTTACCGGCAGGGTGATCGGTTCTTTATTTCGTCCGTCGTATGACAGTTTCCATTGGGTGGTTTTGGGGTTGAAAACCACATCCAGCGCTAACTTCGACAACCGGGCCTCAATGTAACGCGGCGCTGCCGAACCGTCGCCGGTCAGGATATTCCCCCAGTTTCCCTGCATGTCAATGAGCAAGTCTTTTTGTCCCAGTTGTACCAACGCATCGCCGATGGATGCATCACCGTGCGGATGATACTGCATGGTTTGACCGATAATGTTGGCCACTTTGTTGTAACGGCCGTCATCCATCTCTTTCATGGCATGCAAAATACGGCGCTGAACTGGTTTCAACCCGTCGTTAACATACGGTACGGCACGTTCAAGGATGACGTACGATGCATAGTCGAGAAACCAATTTTGATACATCCCCGATAGGTAGGTGATGTTATCCTTATTTTCTTCAGATCCCTTTTGGTCTGTTCTGATATCCTCTTCGCTCACAACTTTTCAATTTGGCATTGTTTATTACACATCATCCTTCTCCACGTACAGGTTTTCGATGATGAAATCCTGACGCTCAGGGGTGTTTTTTCCCATATAAAATTCCAGCATTTGCGAAACTGATTCGTGCTTTTTCATTAGCACCGGTTCCAGCCGGATATCGGGGCCGATAAAGTTTTTAAACTCGTCCGGCGAAATTTCTCCCAGCCCTTTAAATCGTGTGATCTCGGCCGTCTTTCCAAGTTCGCTGATCGCCGACACGCGTTCCTCATCGGTATAACAGTAATGCGTTTTCTTTTTATTCCGCACCCGGAACAGCGGGGTTTGCAAAATATACAAATGGCCTTTCCGCACCAATTCGGGAAAAAACTGTAAAAAGAAAGTGATCAGCAACAAGCGGATGTGCATCCCGTCCACGTCGGCATCGGTAGCAATAATAACCTTGTTGTAGCGCAGGTCGTCCATGCTGTCTTCGATATTCAGCGCCGCCTGCAGCAGGTTGAACTCTTCGTTTTCGTAAACCACCTTTTTAGTCAGCCCATAGGTGTTCAGCGGTTTTCCTTTCAAACTGAAAACGGCTTGGGTGTTCACATCTCGCGACTTGGTAATAGAACCACTGGCCGAGTCCCCCTCGGTGATGAAAATGCTCGACTCTGCTTTTCGCTCGGCACTGCTGTTGTAATGTACCCGGCAATCGCGCAGTTTTCGGTTGTGCAGGTTGGCTTTTTTTGCCCGTTGTTTGGCCAGCTTCTTGATGCCCGAAATGGCTTTTCGCTCGCGCTCCGACTCCTGGATGCGGCGCAACAAAACTTCGGCAACATCCTGGTTTTTATGCAGGTAATTATCCAGTTCCTTTTGTATGAAGTTAACCACATGGTTGCGCACACTCGGCCCATCGGGGCCAATATCGCGCGAACCCAGCTTGGTTTTTGTCTGCGATTCGAAAACCGGCTCCTCCACTTTGATACTAATGGCCGCAATGATTGACGCCCGGATATCAGATGGGTCAAAATCTTTTTTGTAGAAATCGCGGATGGTTTTCACAATGGCCTCACGGAAAGCTACCAGGTGTGTCCCCCCTTGCGTGGTATGCTGCCCGTTCACAAACGAATAATAATCTTCGCCGTATTGGTTGCCGTGCGTAATGGCAGCTTCAATATCTTCACCTTTCAGGTGGATAACAGGGTAAAGCGGCTCCGTGTCCATGTATTCTTCCAACAGGTCGCGCAATCCGTTTTTCGATTGGTAACGTTCGCCGTTGCAATAAATGACCAGGCCGGCATTCAGGAACGAGTAATTCTTCATCATGTTCTCCACATAATCGCTGCGGAACCGGTAATTCCTGAAAATATCGGCATCGGGAACAAAGCTCACTTCGGTGCCGTTAGGCTGGTCGCTGGTAACAATCTCTTTTTCGTCCAACACATTCCCCTGCGAAAAAATGATCTCTTTGACCTGACCTTCACGGTAAGCCTTGATATTGAAAGTAGTTGATAAAGCGTTCACGGCCTTGATCCCGACCCCGTTCAACCCAACCGATTTTTTAAACACTTCGGAATCGTATTTTGCCCCGGTGTTCATTTTTGATGCTGCATCTTTCAGCTTTCCAAGCGGGATGCCACGCCCGTAGTCGCGAATGCTGACCAGCTCGTTCGAGACTTTTACATCAATTTTTTTCCCGAACCCCATCATGAACTCATCCACCGAGTTGTCCATGACCTCCTTCAGCAAAACATAAATACCATCGTCGCTGGCCGTACCGTCGCCCAGTTTACCAATGTACATACCCGGACGTTTGCGGATATGTTCCTGCCAATCGAGGGTTTTTATGGAACTTTCATCGTAATTTGGAGTCATACTTTTCTAGAAATTTGGCACAAATATAAAGAAAACAAAAGTGCCTTAAAATTAAACAGTGCTGCCAAAAACTAACTGTGTGGCATTAAAAACTTACCAACAGAATTGCAAAAGTTACTACCGGCGCAAAACACACCACTTTGCTGATCCGGCATTCTATCGCTCCTTCAGCAGGAGATCATTGGAGCTGGCTTTCAATTATACTACCTTTAGCCGAGCCCAAAAACCCGACCAGACATTTTTCTTTTGTTAAAGATTTTTAAGAGGCAAATATCAGGGTGGCTGCCAGTTTTAACTATCTTTGCCCCGGCATGATCCGAAAAATATATAGCACCATATTGATCCTACTGTTGTCCTGTTCCCTGGGTTTGGCCCAGCGGGAGCTGCAAACATTTGGCAGCGGAGGTACCACCTATAACGGTGAAGAAATTGAAGATCCTGAGTTACAAGAGGAAGACGAGCACGGCCACGACCACGAACCCAAGAAAAACATCCCGTCAATTATCCGTACCTGGGAAGTAACCAACTACGGGGCCAACCTGGAAACGGCCGAACTGGATACGAGCCTGAATTTTTTCCACGTTTATAATCCGATTTTCAAGCGCAGCATCAGCAACGGCTTCACCGGAAACGTGGGCAGCGCTTATTTGTCAAACGATTTTTTCAGCCGCAAGCCAGCCTCCGACTTCTATTTTTTCCGGTCGTACGATGCTTATCTGCGTTTGCCCGAATCAGTGAGGTACTTCAACACCACCACACCATACACGATGCTGGATTACAGCCAAAGCGAAAACAGGAATACACGCAACGAAACACGGTTCAACGTTTTTCATAGCCAAAACGTGAACCCTAAATTCAACTTTGCCTTTTTATACGACCAAACCAAAGCCACCGGCCATTACCAACATCAGGAAAACAAGTTCCACAATATCGGATTTATTTCCAGTTATATTACTGACCAGTACCGCTCTCACTTCAACCTGATCTTTAACCGGTACCAAAGCCAGGAAAACGGAGGACTGCAACCCGGACAGGATCTAAACGAATACAAAGAAACGGAAACCTACCTGGTGAACATGCTGAATGCGAATTCGGAAATCAGCAACAATACGCTTTCCTTTTCCAATGAATACCGGCTTGGGAAAAGAGAAGAAAAAGAGACGGAAGAAGGTGAAATTTACGAAAGCTTCCGGCCGATCACCGGGTTCATTCACCAACTGGAATACTCGGGAAATGAACGCACCTACACGGATACCGATGCCAACCTGGACCTTTATCCCCAAACGTACCGCGACAGCACAGCTACCAATGACACGGTTGCCTACAACCGGTTTACCAACATTTTTCAGCTGAAGTTTTATGAATCGCCCGATCGCAAATACACCTTCAGCAAACGGGCCTTTATCGGCAACGACCTGATTGGCATAAAACTGCCGGATACGGACAGCTTGTACCTTACAAAAACCAATTACCACAACACCTATGTCGGTGGAGGAATTTCCCGCGACGAAGGCCAGTTTTGGAAGTGGAACGCTCAGGGGAAAATTTACATTACCGGCTTCCGATCAGGACAGACCGAACTAAGCGCTTACATTTACAAGCCACTCCGAATTGGGAAAGATACCACCAGCCTGTACGTTGCCGGCGAACTAAATACGATTGTTCCGGATTTTTTCCTCCAGGAATTCCGTTCGAACCATTACCAGTGGAAAAACCGTTTCGACAATACCAACGAAATGATTATCCGCTCGCGCATCCATTCGCAGCAAAACAAGCTTACCCTGGGGATGAATTATTCGCTGATCAGCAACTATATCTACAACGATCAAAACGCTTTGCCCAACCAAGGAGGTCGCGAGATACTGGTTTTGGCTGCCTATGCCAACAAAGATCTTGAGTCGAAACACTGGTTGTTGCGGGCACAAGTACTTTGGCAAAAAAGCAGCGAAGAAAATTACCTGCACCTGCCCCAACTAACCGGCTACTTAAGTTTGAACTACAAAACGGTCGTTTCAAAAGTACTTTATACAAACCTGGGGGTTGACGTAAGGTACCACACCGAATACTTCGCCGATGCCTATGACCCGGCCACCGGCAGGTTCTTTTGGCAAAATCAACAAAAAATTGGTAACTTCCCCTTCGTTGACTTGCATGCCAATTTAAAGCTCAAACGTACGCGGGCCTTCCTGCAATGGATGAATGCGGCTGCCGGCCTGCTTGACGGTAATTTCTGGGCTGCCCCCAATTACCCGATGTACCGCAGGACTTTCCGCCTTGGCATTGCCTGGTCATTTTACGATTAGACATGCCAAAGCTTAAACGATGGGGAAAATAAAAACATACTTTTGGTTGTTTACCGCAGTGGCCCTGCTGACCATCCCGTCGTGCTCCCTCGGGGATAAAACAACCTTGGAAAAAAAATCAAAAAGCGCCGGAACCGAACTAACCCGAATCATGAAATCAGGTAAACTTCGGGCGGTTGTCGATTATAACTCAACCAATTATTTTATTTACCGCGGAAAGCCAATGGGCTTTAAATACGAACTGTTGCAGCACCTGGCCAACGACATGGGCATCCGGCTCGAAATATCGGTCAGCAACAACCTTCAGGAAACATTTGAAGGGCTGAATAAAAAACGTTACGACCTGATCGCTAAAAACCTAACGGTTACCCGAAACCGTAACGAACTGATCGAATTTACCATTCCTCTCGAACAAACCCGACAGGTACTTGTGCAGCGAAAACCCGAACAGTGGAAGGAAATGACCCCGATGGCAATTGAAGACTCCCTGATCCGCAACCAGCTCGATCTGGCCGGAAAACGAATTCATGTACAAAAGAATACGGCATACTATAAGCGATTGGTAAACCTGTCGGATGAAATTGGCGGGGAAATAGAAATTGTGCAGGACAGCATCTTCGGAGTGGAGCAACTAGTGGCGATGGTGGCCAAAGGAGAAATTGAATACACCGTTTGCGATGAAAACGTTGCCCGCGTCAACCAAAGCTACTACCCCAACCTGGATGTGGAAACACCGGTGAGCTTCCCGCAAAATATTGCCTGGGCTGTTCGCCACGACTCTCCGGAATGGCTGAACTACCTGAATAATTGGATCTTGAATTTTAAAAGCACCCCTACCTATAAAGCCCTGTACAAGAAATATTTTGAAAACAGCCGTTCAAGTGCGATGGCCAACAGCGACTATCACTCGATTACCGGCGGAAAGATCTCGCCTTTTGACGATCTGATTAAGCAGGAAAGCGAAATGGCCGGTTTGGACTGGCGATTGGTGGCTGCCGTCATTTATCAGGAATCGCGTTTTGATCCTACTGCCGAATCGTGGGCCGGCGCTTACGGGTTGATGCAAATCCTGCCCGAATCGGCCGATATGTTTAATATTTTCGATTATGAAGAACCACGAAACAACATCAAGGTGGGCATAAACCTAATCAAATGGCTGGAAAGGAATTTCATACAAGAAATTCCCGACTCGGTAGAGCGGATGAAATTTGTACTGGCAGCCTACAATGTGGGGTTGGGGCATGTGAAGGATGCCCAGCGGCTGGCAGAAAAGTATAATAAAATTCCCATCGTTTGGACCAACAACGTCGATTACTTTCTTCTCAACAAATCGGCTGCAAAATTCTATAAAGATCCGGTGGTAAAATGGGGCTATTGCCGGGGCGAAGAACCCTATCAATATGTCAATAAGGTTACGAATACCTACCGGCATTACGCGAATATTATCGGGAAGTAGGAACCAGGCGGGGTTGCCCCAACAAATCCAGAAACTCGGTCAATATCATAGCAGTAGCACCCCAGATCACCTCTCCGTCAAACGGGTAATACGGAACATCCAGCGGGCCGCTGAAGGTATCCAACCGGGTAATGCGCACCTCACGTTGCCGATGGAATTGTTGAATGGGAAACAGAATCAGCTTTTCAGCTTCCGCTTCGTTTAGCACAAAATCCGGCTTTTTATCCAGCCAGCCCACGTAGGGAAAAATAGTAAACCGGCTCACCTGCACATACAATTCCGAGAGGCGGCCTAATAATCGAACATCGAGTGGCGACACGCCCACTTCCTCACGGGTTTCGCGCAAGGCGGTCACCTCCGGGCTTTCACCTTCTTCAATGCGTCCGCCCGGCAGACTGATTTGCCCAGGATGATTTTTCATGGCTGCCGCCCGCTTGGTCAGGCAGGTATAAATCTCGTCCTTCCAGGGAAACAGCAACAACAGTACACTACTGTACTTCAACAGGTCCATATCCTGATGGCGCACAGTCAACTCGCGGCCAGGAGGCATCATTTTCAGGTGGGAACGCTTTCCGGGCAAATCGTTCTTCAACAAACGGGCAATATGTTCAGGTGAGAAATTGTGCATACTTTTAAAGATAAACAATCGAGCCAGAAATCTTTTTGGTGGAACCAGATTTTTTTATCCGGCTTAGAAAAAATAATACTCCGTCGCATTTTAACAAAAAACCAACAGGCTGTTCCCCTAATCAGTCTCTCTATTCGAAGCGGATGGTTTTCTCCGGTGAAATACGGCCAACCAGATACGACGGCCCAACCAACATTAACAAGGTAACCAGCATCGCGCCAATATTCAGCAAAACCAGGTGCGAAAAAACCAGGTTCACCGGGACAGTGTCCACATAATACGAAGCCGGGTCGAGATGGATAATTTCCCCATAGTGCTGGGCCCATCCCAACAACAGGCCAAGCAAATTGCCCCACAGCAACCCCTCACCAACCAAAAAGGCTGATAGGTAGAGAAAGACTTTCCGAATATTAGCATTAGCAGCCCCCATCGATTTCAGGATACCAATCATCCGGGTGCGTTCCAAAATGATGACCAGCAAACCCGAAATCATGTTGAACCCGGCCACCAGTACCATCAGGGTCAGGATGATCCAGACATTCATGTCCAGCAGGTTCAGCCAATCGAAAATATAGGGGAATTTTTGTTTAACGTTCACCACCCGCATCAACGGAGCATTTTCTTCGAGGACGGATAATACCAGCCCGCGAACTTCATATTCCATGTAATCCACCTCGTCCAGCTGGTCCAGGTATATTTCGAAACCGCTTATCTCATCATCTCCCCACGAATTCAGTCGTTGCACATGGCGCAGATCAACCAACACGAACATGCGGTCGAATTCTTCCAGCCCGGTACGGTAAATTCCGCCCACCGTAAACTGGCGCACCCGAGGCAACTTTTCGTTTTCGTTGAGAAAATACATGCGAAAACGGTCACCCAGTTTCAACTTCAGCAGCAACGACAATTGTTCGGAAATCCACACATCATCGGTACGCACCGAATCGAGCTGAATAACAGCCCCTTCCACACGGTTTTTTTCAAAAAAGCTCCAATCAAAATCGGCGGCAATTCCTTTCAGAATAACCCCCTGTATCTCCTCCCCGGCTTTGATCATGCCCGGTTTGGTGGCAAATTGTTGCACTTTTTTAATGCCCTGAATAGTATGCAACCTGTCAAGAAAAGCCGGTTGGCTGTTGATTGGCTTGGTTTCGTACGACTGGTTACTGTCGTAATTAACCACCTGAAGCTGGGCAGCAAAACCATTCACCTTACCTTCAATTTCCTGTTTAAAGCCTGTCACGATGGCTACCGCCAAGATCATGACCGCCATGCCAAGGCTGATCCCGGCCACGGCAAGGCGTACAATGCGGCGCGACATGCGCTGGTTTTGCTCTTTCGACGAAAACAAGCGCCGCGCTATGAACAGTTCTGTATTCAACTTGAAAGTATTTATTGTTGAGCTTTCGCCTTCTGATCCGATTTATGGATCAAAGATAGGCGGACGATTAAACTTTCCCCACCGAAAATGCGCTTATATCCGCCTTAAAATGATCAATGCGCCTGGCGGTTCAGAAACGGCAAGGCCAACACCGAAATCAGCCCCATCACGATCAGCATGGCCGTCATGGTTCCGTGTGCCAGAAAAGCGAACACCACCCCGTCGGCCTTGCTGACACCATACACAATAAGCGCCTGAATGACCATAAAATGCCAGGCGCCAATTCCTCCCTGCACAGGGGCAACCATTCCAAAACTGCCCAAAACAAAGGTGGTCAGTGCGGCCAGCGGTGCCAAATGAGCTGTAAATTCAAAGCAAAAGAAAACGACGTAAAGCATCAAATAATACATCAGCCAAATGAAAACAGAGTGCAAAATAAATGCCCACTTGTTTTTCATGTTTTTGATGGTCTTCAGCCCCTCGCCGAATTTGAGCATAATTTCGTGCACCTTGACCAATGCTGCTGATTTCTTAATTTTCTTTCTGAAAAAATAAAAAGCCAGTACGATTCCCGCCAACGCCAATACATCCCAAACGGTCAGTGTAAAATTGTCAAATTTTTGCTTTACGTGGGGGTTGTTTTCCAAAAACTGCAGAATTTTCCCGAATTGCGACACCAGTACCAACATGGTGAGCAGCAACAACATGATCACATCGATAATCCGTTCGGTAACTACCGTTCCCACCAGCTTGGTAAATGAGATTTTTTCGTAGCGTGATAATACGCCGCAGCGCGAAATTTCACCCATGCGCGGTACCACCAGGTTCATCAGGTAGCCCACCATCACTGCCAAAAAGGTATTCAGCACGCGAGGCTTGTGCCCCAAGGGCTCAATCATCAAAATCCAACGCAAGGTCCGGCTCAAGTGGCTTAGCAAACCCAGAAGCAGCGAAACCCAGATCCAAAGGTAATTGACATCGTTTTTCAGCACTGACTTGATCCGGTCAATATCCTGATCTTTATAAACCAGCCAAAACAAGACTAAACCCAATGCAAAAAATGCAATAATTTTGAGGACCTTAACTAACTTCTGTTTCAAAACGAACTTGTTTATTCCTGAAAATGCGTTAATTTTAAAAACGTTTAACACACATCCAGTTGTTTTATAAAGTACTTTTTTAAATTTGCAGGCCTTCGAAAAAAGGCGAACTTCGGCGACAAAAATAAAGATTTGTTTTAAATCGCACCGGTTTTGAACAACATATTCAATAATCCTAAAATGGAAAACGGAGACGAAAATGACCATAGTAAGGGCCAAAAAAAATTTAGGTCAGCACTTTTTGAAAGACAAGAACATTGCCAAAAAGATTGTTGACAGCCTTGAGGCAACCCATGTACAGGATGTATTGGAAGTTGGCCCGGGCATGGGCGTTCTCACTCAATTTCTACTTCAAAACGAGCAATACCGCACCACAGTGGTGGAAATTGACCGCGAGTCGGTTGACTACCTGAACAACCACTATCCAGAACTGAAAGATCGGATCATATCAAAAGATTTTCTGAGGCTGAACCTGAAAGAATATTTCACCGGACCATTTGCCGTAATCGGCAATTTTCCGTACAACATTTCCTCACAAATTTTCTTTAAGGTCCTCGAATATAAAAACCAGGTTCCCGAGGTGGTGGGCATGATCCAAAAAGAAGTGGCCGAACGGCTGAGCACCGGACCGGGCTCTAAAACCTATGGCATCCTGAGCGTATTGTTACAGGCTTATTACGATATTGAATACTTGTTTACGGTCCACGAAAATGTGTTCATCCCCCCACCGAAAGTAAAATCGGCCGTCATCCGACTGAAACGAAACCAGCGCGAAAGGCTCGATTGCGATGAGGTGCTGTTTGTTAAAATCGTCAAGGCCGCCTTCAACCAACGCCGAAAAACGATGCGCAACTCGCTGAAGATGTTCCTCACCGATGAAACGTTGAAAATTGACGCGTTTTTCAACAAACGTCCCGAACAGCTGAGTGTGAGCGAATTCGAGCATTTAACCCGGCTGATTTCCAATCAACCAAAACCCTGAAACGTATGAAGTTTGCATTAAACCGGGAATTTATCGATAACCTTCAGTCCCTGATTGAACAGGAGGAATCCCGCGAAGTACTTCGGATGCTGGAAGGGCTCCACCCGGCCGATATTGCCGAGATCATGGAAGAACTGACCATGGACGAGGCCAAGTACCTGTACCTGCAACTGGACGGTGAACTGGCTTCGGACGTCCTGATCGAAATCCCCGAAAACGACCGGCGCCGCTTCCTGAAAGTCATTCCGCCCGAAGTGATTGCCCGCCAGTTTATCGAGCACATGGACTCGGACGATGCCGCCGACATTGTGGGCGACCTCGAAGATCACATGAAAGAGGCCGTTTTGCAGGAGATTGAGGACAAGGAACAAGCCGGCGACATTGCCGACCTCTTGGAATACGACGAGGAAAGCGCCGGGGGGCTGATGGCCAAAGAGCTGGTGAAGGTGAACGAAAACTGGACGGTGCAAACGTGCCTGAAAGAAATTTCGGAACAAGCCGAAGAGATTGACGAGATCTATTACGTTTATGTGGTGGACGACGACAATATCCTGAAAGGCGTTTTGTCGCTCCCTCGATTGATCCAGAAACCGACCCAAACGAAAGTGAAAAACCTGGTCAATGCCGACATTCAATCCGTAAAAACCGACACGCCACAGGAGGAAGTGGCCCAGATCATGGAAAAATACGACTTGGTAGTACTGCCCGTGGTCGATCATATTGGCCGGCTAAAAGGTCGCATTACCATTGATGACGTGGTGGATGTTATCCGCGAAGAGGCAGGGCGCGACTACCAGATGGTTTCCGGGATTACCGGCGACGTAGAATCGGGCGATAAAGTTTGGCAGCAAACCCGGGCCCGCATTCCCTGGCTACTGATCGGAACGATGGGCGGCATCCTAGGCGCCCGTGTACTGGGCGCCAACGCCGGCACGCTTGACCAAATCCCGGCGATGGCTTTTTTCATTCCGCTGATTGCCGCCACTGCCGGTAACGTTGGCGTTCAGTCATCGTCTATTGTGGTGCAAACCATTGCCAGCGGCTCGCGCGATTTCGACTCCTTTGGCAAAAAGCTATTAAAAGAACTGGCGGTCGGGCTCATTACGGCCATGTTTTTCGCCTCTGTCATCTTTGCCTATAATTTCTTTTTCAGCAACGATTTTAACCTGACCATGGCGGTAAGCTGCACCTTGTTTATCGTCATTATTTTTGCCTCCATGTTCGGCACCATGATCCCGTTGTTACTGAACAAATTAAAAATCGACCCAGCTCTGGCCACCGGCCCGTTTATCACCACAACGAACGACATTCTCGGGTTGATGCTGTACATGTTTGTTGCCCGCTTTTTCTTCGACATTATTTAACATGAAAGCAAGAACCTTGATTGGTAGGCAGGACCTGGCAGACTTCCCCGGACTTCAGCTCGAAAACATTGAGGTGAAAGTGGACACAGGCGCCTATACGTCTAGCTTTCATTGTCACGACATTGAAGAAATCAGCCAGGCCGGGACAAAAAAACTGCGTTGCTTTTTTTTGGATCCTGAACATGAAAAATATCACAACAAAGAATTTATCTTTGACCGCTTTTCGAAAAAAAAGGTGCGCAGTTCGAACGGCCAGATTGAAGAGCGTTACAGCATAAATACCACTATCATCCTTTTTGGACAGGAAATGCCGCTGGAGCTCACGCTCACTGAACGCGGGAACATGAAGTTCCCGGTTTTGCTCGGGCGGAAATTTCTCTCGAAGAGGTTTGTGGTTGACAGCGCCAAGGCGAATCTTTCATCCAACGGGATAAAGAAAACCGTCCGCCTGCTGTAAAACAGACCGTTCCGCTTAAAATCCCGGTGAGGCCTGATATCAGAGAAAACATCGTCCATTAATCCTAATATAGAAACGTGAAAATCGTCATTTTATCCAGAGACCAACATCTCTACTCAACCAAACGCCTGGTGGAAGCAGGCGAGAAAAAAGGGCACGAAATGCTAGTGGTTGACCACTCCAAGTGCGACCTAGTCATCGAAAAAAAGAAGCCCGGCATCATCTACAAAGGGCACATGCTCGACAATGTGGATGCCGTCATTCCACGCATTGGCGCATCGGTTACTTTCTTCGGAACGGCGGTGGTACGCCAGTTCGAGATGATGAAAGTATTTAGCGCCATCGAATCGCAGGCGCTGGTTCGCTCGCGCGACAAGCTGCGTAGCCTCCAAATTTTGAGCCGGGCTGGTTTGGGCTTACCCAAAACGGTTTTCACCAACTACTCGCGCAATGTAAAAGACATTGTAAAAAGCGTTGGCGGCGCACCGGTAGTCATCAAGCTACTGGAAGGCACCCAGGGATTGGGAGTGGTTCTGGCCGAAACCGACAATGCCGCAGAATCGGTCATCGAAGCCTTCAACGGACTGAAGGCCAGAGTAATTGTCCAGGAATTCATCTCCGAAGCCAAAGGATCCGACATCCGGGCCTTCGTGGTGGATGGCGTGGTGGTGGGAGCCATGAAACGTCAAGGGAAAAAGGGCGAATTCCGCTCTAACCTACACCGTGGCGGAACGGCCAGCTTCATCGAGCTGACAGAAGAAGAAGAAAACACCGCCCTGAAAGCCGCCCGCGTACTGGGATTGGGCATTGCCGGGGTGGACATGCTCCAGTCCAAACACGGACCGCTCATCCTCGAGGTTAACTCGTCGCCCGGCTTGGAAGGCATTGAAGCCGCCACCGGCAAGGACATTGCCAACAACATCATCCGCTACGTGGAACGAAACGTTTAACCGCCATGAAGAATAAGAACACACCGTTTACCATGCTCGATACCGAAATCAAGCCGGGAAAAAAAGCCGTGGTCATCCTGGATACGGCCCGTCTGCACACCCATAACCAAATTGAGGTGCCGGTAATCATTGAACATGGGAAAGAAGCTGGCCCGGTGTTGTTGCTCAACGCGGGCATCCACGGCAACGAGATAAACGGCGTGGAGATTGTGCGCAACCTGATTGCCAAAAAGCTGAACAAGCCACAGCGCGGGACCGTTATCTGCATTCCCGCACTCAACGTGTTCGGCTTTTTGAACCAAACACGCGAGTACCCCGATGGGAAAGACCTCAACCGCATGTTCCCCGGCGCTAAAAACGGTTCGCTGGCCAGCCTGTTCGCCTGGCACATCATGAACAAGGTACTCCCGCATGTGGACTACTGCATCGATTTTCACACGGGCGGGGCCAACCGCTTCAACAGCTCACAGATACGTATCAGCAAAGGAAAGCCCGAGCTGCTGGAACTGGCCCAGGTTTTCAACCCGCGCTTCATCGTCTATGCACCCGACCGCGATAAATCGTTCCGCCAGGTAGCCACGCAACTGGGCAAAAAGGTGTTGTTGTTTGAAGGGGGCAAATCGCTCGACATCCACAACCGCATTACCATGCGAGGCACCACCGGTATCATGCGGGTGATGCACCACTTGGGCATGCGCGACTTCACACCCGAACTGGCCGCCTTCCCCAATCAGGAACCCATCATTATCGGAGAAGCCACCTGGATCCGGGCGCGTCATGGCGGAATGTTCCGTTTTCAGGTAAAAGACGGCTCCAAAGTTGAAAAAGGAGATATCATCGGCAGCATTTCCGATCCGTACGGACGTTTTGAGCATCAGGTAAAAATGCCCGAGGGCGGTTACATCATCGGCCTCAACCACGCCCCCATCGTTTATCAGGGCGATGCGCTCATTCATTTAGGACGGGTGTAACATCAATTACATCGCTTTTTATTCATCGGGCAACGATTCGTCGAGCGGGGTGCCGGTGTTGGTGTAAAACTTTTTCAGCTTATTTTTCAGGTGATAAAACTTGATGGCCCCGAAAACCAGAAACACCACACTCAGTGCCAGCGACAAATAGCCCAACCAATGCAGCTTGTCGAAACCCTCCAACTGCAAGAAAGCAATGCCGGCCAGCACCAGGTAAAGCGAGGTTCGGATGTAGGCGAAAAAAGTACGCTCGTTGGCCAAACGTGTACGCTCCAGCGCCAAAAAATCGCGAAGAATGATTTTCTCCCGATGCTCAAAGTCATATGTCGATTTTTGTTTACGTAGCATGATTGATTATACCTCACTAAAATGATTTCTTTCTATTCATCATCCATTATTTTCAAATCCTTATTTTGCCTGTTAATCCTTGCCTGAAATGAACGTCCTAAATTCAAATTCTTTTTCACAATTCTCAAATTTGCTTTGCTTTTGTGGTACTGTCTAAATTCCTCTTCTAAATCTTTATCTTTAAGCTCATTGGGGCCACCATCAATTTGAATGTATTCAATTTCATTCAGATCAATTTTCTTCAATTCTATAAATCTGTCCACTATTACGGAAAAGGTATTGGGTTGTCTGTGATCAAGACTTAGTTCTTCATAGGTTAAAAATTCTCCTGTTTCCTGGCATTTTACCCGTCCCTTTTTTGAATATCTGGCGAAATAATCGACTTTTACGCTTCTTAAATCTTCTTGAATAACTTGCCTGCAAGCTTCACTGAATCTTGTAAAACCAGATTTTGGTGAATTAATTCTTTTTGTGTATGAAAAATATTCTGTTGAACCATCCAATCGTACTAATTCAAAAGATTTTGTATTGTATTTTAACCTTGCAATCTTCACCTTATCAATTCCGACACCTAATCTTTTCAGTTACCTTTGGGTGGGTTTCAAGCAAATCCATTATATCTATAAAGTCATCTTTTTTTACTGTTTCACCAAATTCATAAGAATTAAGAATCGCCTTGTAATAATTTAAAGCTTCCTTTTTTGATACAAATTCTTTACTACCTATTCTAACTGTTTCTCTCATTGTCTTGTCCACTTTCTATTCGCCTATCTTTCCTACATTACCATTTTCCTATCCCACTAATCATCCAATCTATCGCCATTCTCTTCCGCCCCACAAGTTAGCGAATTTTATGTTTTCTGAGCCAGTCTTGCTTTCATTCAGCAGATTTATATCTTTCGCCATCCATAATTTCCCGGATATCGTCCGGAAATAACCCTACCCCATGGGAAATGGTTCCCGCCGTGTTTCTTCATGATTGCTTGACTGGGAAAACGCCTTTCGATACGGGAATTTTTATATTTTTGTGGCTCAAATCCGAATTAGTAAAAAATCGCATCATCATGGAGATTCCCAGTAAGTACAGTCCTGTAGAAGTTGAAGATAAATGGTACCGGTATTGGATGGAAAAAGGTTTTTTCCACTCGGTGCCCGACGAGCGCGAGCCTTACACCATCGTCATTCCGCCGCCCAATGTTACGGGCGTGTTGCACATGGGGCACATGCTCAACAATACCATCCAGGACATCCTGACCCGCCGCGCACGTATGCTCGGCAAAAACGCTTGCTGGGTGCCCGGGACCGACCACGCGTCGATTGCTACCGAAGCCAAGGTGGTTGGAAAGCTGAAAGATCAAGGCATCTCCAAGTTTGACCTCAGCCGCCACGAATTCCTGCAACATGCCTGGGAATGGACACATAAGCACGGCGGCATCATCCTGGAACAGCTCAAAAAACTAGGCGCTTCCTGCGACTGGGATCGCACTTGCTTCACGATGGACGAGCCCCGCAGCGAATCGGTCATCAAAACTTTTGTCGATCTGTATGAAAAAGGCATGATTTACCGCGGCGTACGCATGGTAAACTGGGACCCGGCAGCCAAAACCGCCCTCTCCGACGAAGAAGTGATTTATAAAGAAGTGCAGTCGAAACTGTACTACCTGAAATATCAAATAGAAGGGGCTTCTGATTTTGTGACCATTGCCACCACCCGCCCGGAAACCATTTTGGGCGATACGGCCGTTTGTGTCAACCCAAACGACGAGCGTTTCAAACACCTGAAAGGCAAACGGGTGCTGGTTCCGCTGATTGGACGCTCAATCCCTATCATCGAAGATGAATATGTTGATATGGAGTTCGGTACCGGCTGTTTGAAAATTACCCCGGCGCACGACATCAACGACTACGAAATCGGTATGCGATACAACCTGCCGGGCATCGACATTTTCAATGACGACGGTACCCTGAGCGAAGCTGCCGGCCTGTTCGTTGGCGAAGACCGCTTTGCCGTTCGCGATGCCATTATCCCCGAACTGGAAAAAGCAGGCAACCTGGCCAAAATTGAAGACTACACCAACAAAGTAGGTTATTCGGAACGTACCCACGTGGCTATCGAACCGAAACTATCGGCACAGTGGTTCCTGAAAATGGAAGAGCTGGTGAAACCGGCCCTCACGAATGTGATGGACGACACTATCCAATTCCACCCGCCGAAATTCAAAAACATTTACCGCCACTGGATGGAAAACATCAAGGACTGGTGCATCAGCCGCCAGTTGTGGTGGGGACATCGTATTCCGGTGTATTATCTGCCCGACGGCTCGTATGTGGTTGCCGAAAGCGATGAAAAAGCACTCGCACTAGCCAAAGAAAAAACCGGCAATGCCGCCTTAACAGTAGCCGAGTTGAAACAGGACGAAGATGTATTGGACACATGGTTCTCCAGTTGGCTGTGGCCAATATCTGTTTTCGATGGTATCCGCGATCCTGAAAACAAGGAAATTCAATACTACTACCCTACCAACGATCTGGTGACCGCCCCGGACATCATCTTCTTCTGGGTAGCCCGCATGATTATTACCGGTTACGAGTACCGCGACCAATTCCCGTTCAAAAACGTGTATTTCACCGGCATGGTGCGCGACAAGCTGCGCCGCAAAATGTCGAAATCGCTGGGTAACTCGCCCGACCCGCTTGATCTCATCGCCACTTACGGCGCTGATGGCGTGCGCGTGGGCATGTTGCTGTGCTCGCCTGCTGGTGGCGACCTGCTGTTCGACGAGAGCCTTCCGCAACAGGGCGCAGGCTTTGTCACCAAGCTTTGGAACTCGTTCCGCTTGGTGAAAGGCTGGGAAGTGGACAACAAAATCCCACAACCCGAACACTCAAAACTGGCCATTGAATGGTTCAGCCAAAAGTTCAGCCAAATTGTCGAGCAAACAAACGATCATTTCGACAAGTTCCGCATTTCCGACGCGTTGATGAGTGTTTATACTACTGTTCGCGACGAATTCTCGGGCTGGTTGCTCGAACTTGTGAAACCTGCCTATCAACAACCGATTGACGGAAAAACCTACGCCGAGCTGGTTGATATTTTCGACCAGGTGCTGCGTTTCATCCATCCGTTTATGCCGTTTGTGAGCGAAGAGATCTGGCAGTATCTGAAAGAACGTCAGGATGGCGAAAGCATCATGGTAAGCAGTTGGCCGAAATCGACCGGATACAATGAAAACTTCCTGCAACAGTTCGAGGATGCCAAAGAGGCCATTTCAGGCATCCGGAATATCCGCACCAAAAACAACATCCCCAATAAGGATGCGCTGGAGCTTTTTGTAATGCCGGGCGACAAAGGCTACCATGCTGAGCTGAATGCAGTAGTATCCAAGCTTGGAAACCTTTCAACCTACAATGAGGTGCAAAAAGAAGTAATCGGCGCTGCGTCGTTCCTCGTAAAATCGAGTACCTTCTTCATCCCGCTGGGTGATTTGGTGGATGTGGAAGAAGAACTGAAAAAACTGGAAGAAGAGTTGAAATATACGCAAGGCTTCCTGAAATCGGTGATGGGCAAACTGAGCAACGAACGGTTTGTCGCCGGAGCGCCCGAGGCAGTGGTTGCCAAAGAGCGCGCCAAACAAGTCGATGCCGAAGCAAAAATCAAAGTACTGGAAGAGCAAATTGCGAAGCTGAAATAGAATCTTCGTTGCGTGGTTTTAAAAGTTGAAAAGGGTCAATCTGAAAAAAATTCAGAATGACCCTTTTTTTTAGTAAGCCAGAGACAGATCCTGAAACAAGTTCAGGATGATCTGGTCAAGAACTTTTTTCAGCCTCTTTTTGATTCAAGGCTACTTCAAACGGAAAGCCAATATAAGTTCATGGTAATTCAAGTAATCACCGTCAAATAATTTGGGGAAATTGTAGCTGTATCCAAGCCGGTACTTGCCTTTGATATCGCAACCGGCTATAATAGAGTGAAGATCATCAAAATCCAAACTGCTGTAGCCAGCCCAAATGCGATCCCTGTATTTAAAGAAAACACCGGCATAGGTATCGGTATTTCCTTCCGTAAAATCCAGAACTAAGTTCGGTTCAACTCTCAGTTTCCCGTTCACATGTATCCGGTAGGCGCCCAAAAGCGTAAAAACACCACCCGGGCCTTCCAGCGAATAATAATTTGAATCATCATTGATTTCATCTTTCACTTCGTCCCAGCGCGAATAGCTCATTCCCAAATCCAATCGGTCCGATCGGAAATACCAACCCAAACTGCTTTTCAGGTGGACCCAAACCTGATCATCCAATCCGGAGAAGTAAGGATCGAACAGATCAAGCCCATATTGACTCAACTTATTCTTGTAATCCATAATACCGACAGCAGCCCCGAAACTCATCTGTCCCTTTTCGAAAAAAGAAAACGTGTAGGCATAATTCATCTGAAACTGGCAAACACGTAATAAATCATACTCTTCCCTGTCGAAATTAAAACCAAGCGTTCCGATTTTTGGACTAATCTGATAATCAATGCCGCCACTATATCCAGAGATGGCATGATCAAAATTTGAAAAGAAATAGCCGCCATACACCCAATCGGTCGGTGAACCAATGGCAGCCGGGTTTTTTGTGGGCAATCCCATCCAGTAAGCATCATCCTGTGCATGAACAGGAGCAGAAAAAACCATAAAAATTATAGCAGACACCAGGACACAAAATGCCTTGGCAAAAAGCATAAAAGAGATTCTTCTCATAAAAACAAAAGTTAGATTGATTTATTGAACAAATGTAAAATACACATTTATTGATAAATCAACTAGCTTTTGAAACAATTTTTAGAACATAAATTAGAAAAAGACAAGCATACAAGATCGTTCTACTCTTCCAGATATTTCTGCGGAAGTTCCTTGCTGGCTTTGGCGCCAAGTTCGCGAAGTTTTTCGGCCGATCGTATCAGATTGCCGCGCCCGTCGTAGAGCTTGTTCATGGCCAGGTCGTAGTTTTTACGGGTTTGCTCCAGGTTGTTGCCAATTTTTTCGAGATCGGCAATGAAAGCCACAAACTTATCGTACAGCGCCCCGCCCTGCCGGGCAATTTCGAGCGCGTTGCGGGTTTGGTTTTCTTGTTGCCAGATTGACGCGATTGTACGCAAAGTTGCCAGTAAAGTAGATGGGCTGACGATGACGACCTTGTTGTCCCAGGCATAAGAGAACAAATCATGGTCGGCCTCGATAGCCACGCTGAACGACGACTCAATGGGCACGAAAAGCAGCACAAAGTCGGGGCTGTTCAGGCCGGGGGCATTTTGGTAATGCTTATCACTGAGCAACTTGACGTGGCTTTTGATGCTCAGCAAATGCTCTTTGATGAAACGGCTTCGGTCGGGTTCGTCGGCAGCATTCACGAAACGTTCGTACGCCACCAGCGACACCTTCGAGTCCACAATGATATGTTTCTGATCGGGAAGATGGATAACCACGTCGGGCTGCACCCGCTGGCCGCTTTCGCCAACTGTGCTGAACTGCTTTTCGTACTCGCGCCCTTCGGTGAGGCCCGAACGCTCCAGAATGCGCTCCAAAATAACCTCGCCCCAGTTACCCTGTTTTTTCACATCGCCCTTCAGCGCTTTGGTCAGGTTGTTGGCCTCATCGCTGATTTTCAGGTTCAGGTCGTGCAGCTTTTTCAGTTCGGCTTTCAGGTCGGTTTGGTCCTTCAGCCCTTTTTCGTAAGTATCCTCCACCTTCTTCTCAAAAAGCTGGATTTTCTCGCGCAGCGGGTTCAGAATTTCGCTGATATTCTTCTGGTTCACCTGGGTAAATTCCAGCGAATTCTGCTTCAATATTTTGTGGGCAATATTTTCAAATTCAGTGGTAAATTTCTTCTGCAACTCCTCCATCTCCTGCTTTTGCGTGACCAGCTTTTCGCGCAGGTTGGCAAACTCGACTTCGGCCTTGGCCAGGCGCTGCGATTTTTGGTCGTTATCAGCTTCGGCCTGCACAAGTCGGGCAGCCAGGTTTTCTTTGTCATCCTGCAAATAGACCAGCCGTTCTTCCAGCTGAATTTTGCTCTTTTCATACTCGGCACGCATGGCCAGCAAGGTGTTTTCCGATGTTTTCGACTTCAGTTTAAACCATAAAAAGGCCAACAGAAAACCAACAGCCAGACCGGCAAGCAGATAGATTATGTCCATGTTTTTGAAGATTTGCCAGCTAAAGTACGAAGAAGAACGGGAAGAGAAAAGAAATTTGAAAGCTGAAACAGAAACCTTATTTTCGCTTACCAAACAAACAATCCACCGCATGGACGTAAAAATTGAAAGCAGCTGGAAAAACCTGCTGGCCGACGAATTTGAAAAGCCCTATTTCGAAAGTCTGGGCCGCTTTGTGCACGACGAATACCGTACGCAGAAAATCTACCCGCCAGCCAAACTCATCTTTAACGCGTTCGACCAGTGTCCGTTCGATCAGCTGAAAGTGGTCATCCTGGGGCAAGACCCATACCACGGCCCCGGACAGGCACACGGACTATGCTTTTCGGTAAACGATGGTATCGATTTTCCGCCCAGCCTGCGCAACATTTTCAAAGAACTGCAAAGCGACGTGGGCAAACCCATCCCGTCCAGTGGAAACCTTACGGGTTGGGCCAGGCAAGGCGTGTTGCTGCTCAATGCAACACTGACGGTACGCGCCGGACAAGCCGGCTCGCACCAGAAAAAGGGCTGGGAAGAGTTTACCGATGCAGTCATTCATAAAATCAATGCGGAGAAACAACACGTCGTATTCATTCTGTGGGGAAACTATGCCATCCGCAAAGGCGAGTTCATCGACAAAAGCAAACATCTGGTACTGAACTCGGTACACCCCTCCCCCCTCTCGGCCAACCGTGGTTTCTTCGGCAACAAGCATTTTAGCCAGACCAACGATTTTCTTGTCAGGAACGGCTTGGAACCAATTAGTTGGTGAGTTGTTCCCATTAAAAAAGATCGACTGAACTGTAACATAATTGACCAAACATGGATTACCGCGACGAAGTGTTTTTATCGGTGGCCGAAAACCTGAGCTTTTCGAAAGCGGCTGAAGCCTTGTTTATCAGTCAGCCTGCCGTAACCCGGCACATCCGGGAATTGGAAAATAAACTCAACACGGCCCTGTTTGACCGGAAAGGCAACAAAATATACCTGACCAAAGCCGGAAAACTCTGTTACCGTCAGCTGAAGCAAATTAAAGAACAATACAGAGAACTGGAATTTGAGTTGGGCCGTCTGAACGACACCTATAAAGGTTCGCTGCGGATTGGGGCCAGCAGCACCATCGCACAATACCTCATTCCCGGTGTGCTGGCAGCATTTCACCAGCGCTACCCGCAAATCAAGCTTGATTTACGGAACGGCAACTCGCTGGAAATGGAACAGAAACTGCTGAACAGCGAGATTGACCTGGCGTTGGTTGAAAACGATTCGTCGCAGTCCAACATCAGGTATGTTGATTTTTTGGATGATGAAATTGTGGCCGTTACTTCAGCCGATGGTGTTTATGCAAAACTCAAGAACCTGACAGTGTCCGACTTGCAGCAAATCCCGCTAGTTTTACGAGAACCGGGGTCGGGAACACTGGAAGTAATCCAACACGAACTAACTAAGCAACAAGTAAATACGGAGAAGCTCAACATCGTCCTTCACCTGGGCAGCACCGAAGCCATTAAAAATTTCCTGCCCAATTTTGACGGTATTGCCCTGGTTTCGGGTAAAGCCATCAAAAAAGAGCTTCAACTAAAAACTATCCGGAAAATCGCAGTGAAAGATTTTCAAATCAACCGTAAATTCAGGCTCGCCCAACGCCAGGGCCCAACCATGAACATCCCCGAATTATTCCGGAATTTCTTGCTTCAATATAACTTTTAGTTATCTTGAATGATATTTTTATATTTGCTTAAATTATACGCCGGTGCTACTTTTGTTTCCACATCACCAAGGAAACAAACCCATGAATTTGAACCCAAAAACCACCCGGATCATTTACAGCATCACCATCGTGCTGTGTTTTATGCCCTTTGTATCGCCAGCCATGGCGCTGATTGCCGGACTGGCGTTATCTTTTGCGGGACTGAAAAATACCGGTTTCTCCAAATTCACCCCGCTGGTATTACAGGCAGCCATCGTACTGATGGGGTTTGGGATGAACCTTTCGCAGGCTATCCAGGCCTCGAAAAGTGGCTTTTTCCTGACAGCTTCTTCTGTCACATTCACCCTAACAATGGGGTTACTGATTGGAAAGCTTCTCGGCGTGGAGAAAAAGATCAGCTGGCTAATTGCATCCGGAACGGCCATTTGCGGCGGAAGCGCCATCGCTGCCATCGCTCCGGTGATCCGGGCAAAAGACTACCAAATCTCCTTTTCGCTGATTGTTGTTTTCATATTGAACGCCGTAGCCTTGCTGATTTTCCCGTTCATCGGCCATCACTTTAACCTGGGGCAGGAAGTTTTCGGAATGTGGTCCGCCATTGCCATTCATGATACCAGCTCGGTGGTGGGCGCCGGCGCAACTTACGGCCCCCAAGCACTTGAAATTGCCACCACTGTAAAACTCACCCGTGCCTTGTGGATCATTCCGCTTTCGCTACTGATCGCCACGGTGAACAAAGACGACCAGAAAGGAAAGGTGAAAATTCCATGGTTTATTGCCCTGTTTGTGCTGGCATTGGCGGCAGCCCATTTTTTACCGCACTGGGAGCCGACTTTTGATCACCTAAACTGGTTAGGAAAACGCGGAATGGTAATCGCCCTGCTGCTGATTGGCACCAACATGTCGCTGAAGGAAATGAAGCAAGCAGGCCTTAAAAGTTTACTGCTCGGAATTGTGCTGTGGCTTCTGACAGGAACCTTGTCATTATCGTTGCTGATGAATCAGGTTTTTGGAATCTAAGGCAGCCAGTTATTGAAAAATCGACACCGAATGTGTTCTTATCAATCTTTTAACATATCATTCAAACGAAAGTGAACCATGCGAAAACCAGATCCAATCAACTGACTAGCAACGCATACACGAAATCCAGCAATAGTGCCAAACAAAGTAAACATCCCAAATGAACAGTTAAACACGCCTTAATTTCAGAAAAACAAGAATATCCAAACAATTCGACTACCTTTGCCCCTTTAATTTTATACATGACTTTTAAAGAATTAGGAATCACCGATTCCATACTGAAAGCCCTCGCAGACGAAGGCTACACCACTCCAACTCCAATCCAGGAACAATCAATCCCCATTTTGCTTGACGGAAAAGACCTGCTCGGTTCGGCTCAAACAGGCACGGGAAAAACGGCCGCTTTTGCCATTCCCATCCTGCAACGTCTTTATCTTGACCGCCCACAGCACCGGGGAATCCGAAAAATCAGAGCACTGGTAGTTACACCCACCAGGGAACTGGCCATACAAATTGCCGAAAGCTTTTCGACTTACGGAAAATATACCGGGCTGACCAATACGGTCATCTTTGGCGGAGTAAAGCAAGAGGCGCAAACACAGGCCCTACGCCGCGGGGTGGACGTTTTGATTGCCACACCGGGACGCTTGTTGGACTTGATAGAACAAGGTTACATCACCTTGAAAGACATTGAATATTTTGTATTGGACGAAGCCGACCGGATGCTCGACATGGGATTTATTCATGATATCCGAAAACTGATCGCGAAATTGCCCCATGAGCGGCAATCGCTTTTCTTTTCGGCCACCATGGCTCCAACCATTGTTGAGTTGTCGCAGAAAATTTTGGGCAACCCCGAAAAAGTAGTTGTTAAGCCGGAGCAAACCACCGCCGAAAAAGTGGATCAATCCATCTTTTTCGTGAGCAGGAAATGGAAGTCCAAACTCTTGGTCCATCTGCTTCAAACCGAAAGGTTCGACTCGGCGCTGATTTTTTCACGGACCAAGCACGGTGCCGACAAAATTGTGAAGTCGCTTGAGAAAGCAGGGATCGAATCCGCAGCCATTCATGGCAATAAATCACAGGGAGCACGGCAGCGCGCACTGGGCAACTTTAAAAGCGGCCAAACAAACGTACTGGTGGCCACCGACATTGCTGCCCGCGGAATTGATGTGGAACAGTTGTCGTTGGTAATCAACTACGACCTGCCCAATATCCCCGAAACCTACGTCCACCGCATTGGCCGGACCGGACGGGCCAATGCCAGCGGCACAGCCCTTTCGTTTTGCGAAGTAGAGGAAAGAGCCTATCTGCGTGATATTCAACGACTGATTGATCAGCAGATCCCGGTGATAACTGATCACCCGTTTCCGGACGACGAAGAAGAGGAATTGACCAAAAGCCCTTCGAAGCAACAAAGACCGCCGCGCAGGAATAGTTTCGCCAATTCAGCGCAGGGAGGAAACCGCAACAATCGTAAGCCACAATTCCGAAGCCGGAATTAACCCCGTTAGTTCAACCAGAATAGCTTTATTGAAATTAGCTGAAACAAAAAGAGCTGTCGCAATTTAATTCGCGACAGCTCTTTTTTATTTTGTGCAGATTAACTTACCACTTGTAAACAATGGAATTGATATTCATACCGGCGCCCACCGAACATAGAATGACGTAATCGCCCGGATTAATCTGGTGCCCTTCCATATCCCCACGCACCACCAAGTCTAGCAGCGTTGGTACAGTCGCGGTTGATGAGTTGCCCAGCTTACGGATGCTCATGGGCATCAAGTCGTGAGGCACTTTCTTTTCGCCATACAACTTGAACACGCCTTTCAGGATGGCATCATCCATTTTCTCGTTGGCCTGGTGAATCAGGACTTTTTTGATGTCGTGCAGTTGCAATCCCGCCATCTCAATACTGTCCTTCACCACGCCTGGCACATGGGTAATGGCATACACATACAATTTATGCCCAGCCATTTTGATATAGAGATTCTTTTCATCAACCTCTTTATTAAAGGACTTGCCAAAATACAACAGGTTGGCATACGGATCGGAATCGGAACGGCTGGCATGACTGAGAATACCGGTTGGCTCGTCACTCTCCACAGCTTCCACAATGGTGGCCCCGGCCCCATCGGCATAAATCATGGTATCGCGGTCGTGCGGATCAGAAATGCGCGAAAGCACATCAGCGCCAATCACCAGACCACGCTTGTACATCCCACTTCGTATGTAAGCATCGGCTACAATCATGCCCTGTGTCCATCCGGGGCAGCCGGAAATCAGGTCATGCGCAACGCAGGCTGGATTGGTAATTTTCAGCTTTGCTTTCACTTTATTTGCCAACGAAGGAAGGGTATCGACGCTGGTATTTCCATGAGCAACGTCCCCAAAATTGTGGGACAACACGATAAAATCAAGCGTATTGACATCGACACCAGCAGCTTCGCAGGCATTCTCCGAAGCAATGGCCGCCATATCAGAAGTCACCATTTGATCCGTGATCCATCGCCTTTCACTGATATTGGTTATTTCATGGAACTTCGTGATAATCTCCTCGTTTGTTTTATCGAATGGTTTGTGCGTGGAGGGATCATAAAAGACATAATCCTTAAAATGATCGTTCTGGATTCTCCTCTCAGGAATATAACTTCCGGTACCGATAATTCTTGTATAGACCTTTTTTGTCATAGCATTCAATTCTTCAGACCTGGCAGCCTGTTATCGTTTGTACGTTTTTAATTCAAATTTTTCGCCGTCGAACACGCCGTATGAGAAATGGTTGATCCAATCACCAAGATTGATATAACGCGAATTTTTCCCAATCGGCAAATTTAGCAACAAATGCCGGTGCCCAAAAATAAAATAATCAACTTCCTCCTGTTCGAGCACGGAATTCGCAAAAACAAAAAGTCCTTCTTTTTCATCGCCCTTAAACGGTTCGCCCATCCCTTTCGTCAGCCGGCTCTTTTTCGACCAGGCATGGGCCAGAGCAATTCCCATATTGGGGTGGACGTGTGAAAAAGACCATTGAAAAAAGCGGTTGGTAAAAACTTTTTTCAGCAAATGATATCCGGTGTCGAATGGGTCTAATCCATCGCCATGTGCCAGGAAAAATTTCTTCCCGCCAAACGATGCGCGCATTTCATGGTAATGCACATGAACACCGAGTTCGGTTGGCAGGTAATCAAACACCCAGATATCGTGGTTTCCGGTGAAGAAGTGAACCGGAATTCCGGAATCGGTTATTTCGGCTATTTTACCTAAAGTACGGGTAAACCCGCGAGGCACAACTTTCTTGTATTCGAACCAATAATCAAAGATGTCACCCATCAAAAAAAGCATGGCTGCATCTTCCTTTATTTCGTCGAGCCAACGCACGAACAGCTTTTCGCGTTCCGGATTGTTGGTTAAAGCCGGTGCCCCAAGGTGGACATCGGAAACGAAGTATATATTCTGCCTCTTATTCTTCAAAATTGGATTTCTGATACTGCAATAGTGCTGGCAAAGATATCATTAAAATATTTTTTCCGGTCAACTTTTGTTGCATACACAACTGTAAAGGAAAATGATGATTACCGGAGCACTTCACCCAGCAACCGGTCCAGTCCCGGGCCTTTCAGGTCTTTACCAACAATAGCACCCTCCTTATCGAGCAGATAATTGGATGGTACCGCCTGGATGTTGTACGCGCGAACAGCCGAAACGCTGCCTTTCATATCGCCCACATTGATCCAATTCAAGCCATCTTCATCAATGGCGTCGAGCCATTCATACCGGTTCTCGTCGATGCTTACCTGATATATTTCAAAGCCTTTCGCCCGGTACTTTTTATACAGTTCAACCAATACCGGGTTCATAATCCTCGAACCGCGATCGGCGGCCGACCAAAACTGAAGCAGCACATATTTCCCTTGAAGCGATGACAAGGCCACTTCCTTTCCATCGGCATTGGGTAGCAAAATATCAGGACTGTTCTGTCCTGCCTCCTGAATGAATTGCTGCATCCGGGCATTTCGCTCGTCTTGCATCAGCTTCATCGTATTGGCATACAGCGCTTTTACATGTTCCGATTCGGGATAAAAAGAATTTAAAGCCGAAGCAGCAACTTTAAGCGACTGTAAATCCTGAATGACGTAAGTGTCATCGTCAAATTTTTGGTACAAGGCCAACACATTGGCCATCGAAAACGGGTGCGTTGCCACAAATTTCTGGGAGTACTGGATTTGAGCCTCCCGGATCCGGTTATACTCTTCATCCCATTTTTGTTTTCTGTCGGCATAGTTCATTTCGTTGCGAAAAGAAACCATCAGCGAGCGGATCGAATCCAATTCGTGTTTGGTGCGGCTAAGTTGTCGGTTCAGTTCCTGCACCATGGCAGATCCCTCCGACCCGGTGACCCGGTAATCGCGCGAAAAGTTGGCTGCATCGCCGTAAACTTCCACTTGTTCAGCTGAATCGACAAGCAGCGTAACAAAATTTTTCTCGTTCAGTTTTAACAGAAAAAACGTGGGGTAACTCACATTTCCCTTGAATCTGAACCCGCCATCTTTCCCGACTAAAACAGAATCGATGTTCACGGTTGAGCTCACTTTCAACTCATCCAAATAAACATACCTGTTTTCGGCATTACTTATCCGTCCCTGAATTGAATATTGCGACGGATCGCTGCATGACACGGCCACAGCCGCCACTACCAACAGAAAAACAATTTTTCTTACCATCCGAAATTTTATTTTTAAAAATCGAGGGGTAAAAATAATAATTTAGACTGCATTCGGGCGAGATCGTCCAAACTTTTGGGAAATGAATTTGATTTCGTGCTTATGGTTCACTGGTTAAGCCCCAAAAAATCGTATTTTTGGCACTTCTTTAAAATTCAGGCAACATGAAAGTTTACCACGACCTCCAGGATTTCCAGGTAAAAACCCCGGTGCTCACCATCGGGTCATTTGACGGGGTGCATCGTGGTCATGTCAAAATCATCGATCGCCTGAAAGAAATTGCCCAACAAAATCAAGGTGAATCGGTCATTTTCACCTTCTACCCACACCCCAGGCTGGTTCTTTTCCCCAAAGAGCATAATCTGAGGCTTCTCACTACCCTACAGGAAAAAATCAGGCTTTTTGAACGGGCCGGAATCGAACACCTGATTGTTTACCCTTTTTCAAAAGCATTTTCGGAGTTAAGTTACACCGAATTTGTTCGTCAGATTTTGGTCGAAAAGCTCAACATCAAAAGCCTTGTTGTGGGGTACGACCACAAATTCGGAAAAAACAGAGAAGGCGGCTACGAAATGCTACAGGAACTTTCCGAAATTTACAATTTCAACTTGGAAAAGCTGGATGTTCTGCTTATGGACGACATCAACATCAGCTCTACAAAAATCAGGTATGCCTTGGAGCAAGGCGATGTTTTGCGGGCCAATAAGTTTCTGGGCCACCCTTTTACCCTGCACGGCACCGTGGTAGAAGGACAAAAGCTTGGGCGAAAAATTCAATTCCCCACAGCCAATATCGAAGCTTCAGACCCAAACAAAATCATTCCCGGATACGGCGTTTATGCGGTGTTTGTACATCTTCACAACCAAAAATTTATGGGCATGCTCAATATTGGCACCCGACCAACCGTCAACAAAAATGCCGACCACCGCAGCATCGAAGTACACATCCTGCAATACGATGGCAATCTGTATGGACACGAAATCGAGCTTGAATTCATCCGTAAAGTACGCGAAGAACAAAAATTCAGTTCCATTGATGAGCTAAAAATGCAGCTGGAACTTGACAAAACAAATGTGATGCGACTCCTGGAACATGAATAGCAGAATTCCTGAAAAATTAATTGGCATATAATACTATTTCACCGGCAAACAATACTGATGGATAAAACGTTCTCAAAGCCAATCCCGCTATTTGTATTGGATTAATTATCTTTGTACCACGAAAAAAGTTGAAACTAGCATGATAACAATGACAGAAAAAAAGATTGACTACAAAGTAGCCGATATTTCGCTGGCCGATTTTGGCCGGAAAGAAATTGACATTGCCGAGAAAGAAATGCCCGGCTTGATGGCCATCCGAAAAAAATACGCCGCCGCACAACCCCTGCGTGGCGCACGGATCATGGGCTCGCTCCACATGACCATCCAGACTGCCGTTTTGATAGAAACCCTGGCCGAGTTGGGCGCCGAGGTTCGCTGGGCCAGCTGCAATATATTCAGCACACAAGACCATGCCGCCGCTGCTATAGCAGCCGCCGGAATCCCCGTTTTTGCCTGGAAAGGCGAAACATTGGAAGAATATTGGTGGTGCACCGAACGTGCACTGGATTTTGGCAACGGACTGGGACCAAACCTGATTGTTGACGATGGTGGCGATGCCACTATGATGGTACACCGCGGATTTGCTGCCGAAAAAGATGCAACCATTCTGGATGCCCCTGCCGACGGAGAAGATGAAGTTCAACTCAATAAAATACTGAAGCGGATACTGGCCGAAACTCCAACCCGCTGGAGCCAGGCAGTGCCCGAACTAAAAGGCGTAAGCGAAGAAACCACTACCGGCGTTCACCGCCTTTACCAAATGATGGATGACGGCAAGCTGCTTTTCCCGGCCATCAATGTAAACGACTCGGTTACCAAATCGAAATTCGATAACCTGTATGGTTGCCGCGAATCGTTGGCCGACGGAATCAAACGCGCCACCGATGTCATGATTGCCGGGAAAGTGGTTGTAGTAGCCGGATACGGCGATGTGGGCAAAGGTTGCGCCCGTTCCATGCGCGGGTACGGTGCCCGGGTAATCGTTACCGAAATCGATCCGATCTGCGCCCTGCAGGCTGCCATGGAAGGTTTTGAGGTGAAAACGATGGAAGATGCCCTGTCAGAAGGCAATATTTATGTCACCACAACCGGCAACAAGGATATTATTACCGCCGAACACATGGCAGCAATGAAAGATCAGTCCATTGTGTGCAACATCGGCCACTTCGACAACGAAATACAGGTAGCCAAACTTGAACGCTGGCCCGGCATCCGGAAACTTAATATTAAACCACAGGTTGACAAATACATTTACGAAGACGGACACGCCATTTACCTGCTGGCCGAAGGACGGTTGGTAAACCTGGGTTGTGCCACCGGCCACCCGTCGTTTGTGATGAGCAACTCGTTTACTAACCAAACCCTCGCTCAGATCGAGCTTTGGAAAAACGATTTTGCCATCGATGTTTACCGCCTGCCGAAGCAACTCGACGAGGAAGTGGCCCGCCTGCACCTCGAACAGCTGGGCGTAAAGCTCACCAAACTAAGCAAGGAACAGGCCGACTACATCGGAGTTCCGCAGGAAGGCCCCTACAAACCCGAGCACTACCGTTATTAAGCATACCGAAAAGCAGCCCCCCGGCTGCTTTTTTTGTACCCCCCATTTTGTTTTGAAAAATATCACGTTTCGAAAAAACATTGGACTATTTTATCATTATTCGTCCATTATTTATTGTTATTCGATAATCATTTAAGTATTTTTATCCTATAAAACTAAATAGTCAACGAATGAATAACTCAATCAATCTGGTTAAGGTTCTTAAAGTATTATTTCGGGCAGCCTTTTTACTTTCAATTGTTGTTGGGGGAGTAGTATTGCTAATGGATATTTTTTCCACCGACAGAAACATCGGGAGTTTTTATAGCAATGCGCATCACTCAGCAGGATATCCCATGCCCGTCATCGTTAAAGTCGATTTTCCGGATTCAATTATCTCATATAAATACCCAGGAGGTGGAGGTTCTATAACCTACGGAAAAGGACGGGAGATTGATGTTTATATGAAGGAATTATCGGATAGCCTTTCAATGCTACCAAATGTAGAAAAAGACGTTATAACGAATGAAGCCCGGTTTTATCCGGAGGAGGCAAGAGCACTGCAATTAGGCTATTCAAGCCTAACTACTGATGGCTATCTCTATTTCAGATCCCAGAATCTGTTTATTACTTTTTTGATGGTGCTCCATACTTACTTGTCGCTTATCCTGTTTGCGGTCTGCTTTTTCCAACTATGGAAGATTTTTGCATCGTTGGAGCGAAGTTTCTCGTTTCACGTTGTAATCATAAAACGGTTGAATTGGCTGGGCGCACTGTTGGTTCTTAGTGAATTGGTAAAGGTCGCTATGCACATGATCTTCCGAAGTTATTGGGGGCTGGCACGCATTACCACTTTAAACAATGGCCGGTTTGTCAGCTCAGGGGTCGATCTTTCGTTTAATCCAAATCTCGATGTAAATTGGCTGCTAATATTGCTTGGATTATCCGTTTTTGTTTTAAGTGCTCTGCTCAAAATAGGTTATAACCTGGAACAAGAAAACCAATTAACGATTTAGCTTATGCCAATATTGGTAAATCTTGACGTCATGTTGGCCAAAAGAAAAATGAAAAGTAACGAATTGGCTGAACAAATAGGCATAACAACCGCAAACCTTTCCATCTTGAAAACAGGAAAGGCAAAGGCTATCCGTTTTTCAACCTTAGATGCAATTTGTAAAGTTCTGAATTGCCAACCAGGTGATATTTTGGAGTTTGTTGAAGATAACAATGACGTACCTGAGTAGAATTTAGGCCATTTCTTTTGTATCTTCATGGCATGGATAAGCAGTACGAAAAGCAAATTCTTCTTCAGTTTGCCGATCTTTACGGAGAATTTCCAAAGGGCAAGCTGGTTGCCGGCGAATCGCCCGACTTTCTGTTGAAAATTAAACCGCGGAAAGCAATTGGCATTGAACTGACAGAACTGAAAGGGCAAGATTTCCTGAACCACACCGGCAGCCTGATCGAACCGCAAAATGCGCTCATCCATATCGAGCACACCATCCGGGCCAAGGAGGAGAAACTTTATCTCTACCGGAAAAAGAAACTCTATCAGTTGTGGCTGCTCATTCACCTCAACTCACTCAGCCCGGGAATAAATTTCAGACTCAGCAACAAGTTGAACAAGCTGAATTTCAATTCCGGGTTCGACCGTATTTTCCTGATTGAACTGGCACGCGAGCGCCTTTACGAACTGCTCTCCGACTAATTGGTAATATAAAGCCGGTTGGCGGAATAACTAACCTGGTATTGTTTCAACGACTGGGTGCCCGGGCCGGTACCGGAAAGCGTATAGCCGCCATCCCACAAATTATATTGTGTCCCGCAACACGGACAAGTACCAATTCCACCATCTACCGTGATCCGGCAAGCCGGATCAACCTCGTACGGACAAGCCGCATCGAAGGCATAATAACTGATGCCATTATACAGCACAACAATCCCCCCGTAACCACCGCTAAAAAAAACAGCATTCCCCGGCACGGTCAAATCATTGTAATTAACCAGATTCACCTGAAAATTCACATACACATACGGAATGGATGAATTATATTCATCTTTACAGGAATAGCCCAACGACAGGACAAACAGCAAGATGAAACTAAAACGGAGGGATAATTGTTTTAAGCCATTCATTTTTTATACCTTTATCAGACAAAACCCAAATCAACAACAAATAGTATATCCGGATACAAAAATAACCAAAATGGAAGATTATATCTTTATATTACTGGCCATTGTGCTGTCGATCATCGGAGCTTACAACCAAAGCAAGAAAAAGAAAGCAGCCGAACAGATGATGGACGAAGAAGACACCATTGCCCCACGGCCATCGGTATTTGAACAGCTTTTCGACGACGACTTCTTCACTGACGAGAAACCCATCGTCAAACCGGTTGTTAAGCCGTTTAGTAAGCCAGAGCCACCAAAACCCATGGGGTACCAGCCGCTGATACGCGAAGAAATCAGGAAAAAGCCGGTGAAACCTGTTAAGAAAACACCTGCTCAGGTGATCGAAACCACACTGGCTGGAAGCCAAGCCAAAAACAACCCGATCCGAAAGGATTTTTCGCTGAAAAAAGCGGTGATCTACTCCGAAATCCTCCAGCGAAAATACTAGAACATTTTCATAGACAACCGCTTAAATCCTTTTTAAAAACATAGGATTCGCAAAAATCAAATATTTTATATAGCTTTGTGAAGCTAAAGAGTTCCGCTCGCCGGAATTCTTTTTTGTTTATATGTAGCCATACACAATCACAATAAAAAGTTTAAATGATATGGGAAAAGTGACCTATATTACCCAGGAAGGTTTGAATAAACTGAAAGAAGAACTGGAATACATGATGAACGTGGAACGTCCCGCAATTTCGAAGCAAATTGGGGAAGCCATTGAAAAAGGCGATATCTCGGAAAACGCCGAATACGATGCGGCCAAAGATGCCCAAGGCATGTTGGAAGCCAAAATTGCCGTGCTCCGTGGAAAAATTGCCAATGCCCGGATCATTGATGAGTCGAAGATCGACACCAACAGTGTCCAGATCATGAACAAAGTGACCATCAAAAACAGAAAGAACAATGCAACCATGCAATATACCATTGTTTCGGAGCATGAGGCCGATTTAAAGTCGGGAAAAATCTCTATTGAAACCCCCATTGCCAAAGGTTTGATTGGCAAGAAAGTGGGCGATGTGGTGGACATCAAAGTCCCGTCGGGAATCATTCCTTTTGAAATTATTGACATTTCGCTGTAAGGATATGGCAAGCATTTTCACAAAAATCGTCAACGGAGAAATTTCCGCCTACAAAGTAGCCGAGGATGAAAATTACCTGGCCTTCCTGGATATCTTCCCGGTAGCCAAAGGGCACACGCTGGTCATCCCCAAAAAAGAAGTGGATTACCTGTTCGACCTGGATGACGAAACTTACCTGGGACTGCAACAATTTGCAAAGAAAGTGGCCGCAGGAATCAAAAAAGCCATCCCCTGCCAAAAAGTTGGCGTCATGGTGTTGGGTTTGGAAGTACCTCATGCTCACATTCATTTGGTGCCCATGCAAACCGAAGCCGATTTGTTGAATTTTTCCGACAAGAAAAAATTTTCGCCTGAAGAGTTTGCCGAAATAACCAAGAAAATTGCTCAGCAAATTGAGTTGTAAGCATTCAACTCAACCCAAAGAATTTCAAAAACCATCGGCCCCGCGCCGGTGGTTTTTCATTTTCCACCAATTCACAATTACCGATTAACCAAAGCCCTAAAAGAAAATCATTTCACCCGTCCGGGATTTTTTTTAACAAAGTCGCCCCAATTTTTAAATTCACCCTTACCCACCGGATTTTTCAGTTGCAGGTAATGGCAAACGGCAACAGCAACAGCGTCGGTAGCATCCAGCTCAGGCGGCAAGTTGTCAACCTTCAGCATATTTTTCAGGAAATAAGCCACCTGCTCCTTGGCGGCTCGCCCCATTCCGGTAATAGCCTGCTTCACTTTCAACGGGGCGTATTCAAATACAGGAATGTCGCGACTCAAAGCCAGCCCCATCACAATGCCCTGTGCCCGTCCCAACTTCAGCATAGCTTGGATATCTTTCCCGTAGAAGGGTGATTCGATGGCCAGTTCATCAGGCAAATACTCTTCGATCAGTGCTTGGGTACGGTTGAAAATGTGTTTCAACCGTAGATAATGGTTGTTGAAACCAGCTGTTTTCACGACACCAACCTGCAGGATAACCGGTTTGTTGTTCACAATCTCAATCAATCCGTAGCCCATTACCACCGTTCCGGGGTCAATTCCTAAAATGCGTTTCCCTTCCAATGCCATGTTTGTCTTTAAAATTAGCCGACCGAAATCAATACAAAAATGCCCCGAAAAAAACGCTCTCATTCATGAAAGAGAACTCAATTTTCCCGGTTTCCGGTTCAGTTGCTGAATAAATATGCCTAAAAGTATAAAACTTAATCCAATAAAGGTGGTCGCGTAAATGGTTTCATTCAGAATGAAATAGATGAATACCAACGACAAAAAAGGTGTCAGGAAAATGAAATTTCCGGTAACGGCGTTGTTTTCGCTTTTGTGCAGCGCATAAATCCAAACAATATAGGTGATGCCCAACTCGAACATGCCCACATAAACGGCCGCTCCAAAATACCGGTCAAATTGAAAATCGAACACCGCCTCACTACAAAACAAGCTGTAAATCAACAAATAGAACAATCCAAAGGCGAAATTCCAGAACAGCACAAACAGCTTGTCGCGCTTATCTTTGGTGCTGAGGATCCAGTAAAGCGACCAAATGATGCTGCTGGAAAGAGCAAGAACGGCGCCGGTGGTATTGGTCTTTTCAAAACCATCCAGGCTGCCCTGGGCCGAAATAAAAACCACACCCGCAAAGCTGAGTAAAATAGCCCACAGGTTACGCCAACTAACTTTTTGTCCCAGCAGCGGCACCGACAACAACGCCAGGGTAATGGGCCAAACCATGTTCAGCGCCTGCGTAACCTGCGCAGGGTTTAAGGAGTAGGCTTCGAACAAAATCAGATAATACAAAAACGGATTCAGAAAACCCTGCATGGCCGATTGGACGAACTGGTTTACCTGCATCGAAAACAGCGGACGGAGCTTCCCCCGGACTACCAAAACCAAAAAGAAGAAGACCTGCGATACCAAAGCTGAAATAAAAATCAGTTGAAAAGGGCTTAATCCCCGCAAGGCAATCTTAAAGCTCGCAGCCACTGACGACCACAACAACACAGCAAGCAAGGCCAGCATGATGGCCGTTTTCTGATTCTTCATCTAGTTGACATCTCTTCCGTTAAAAAATTCAGTCTCATTATCTCCAGAAAAATCGCCGCGAAGTTCACGGTACTTTTTTCGGGCCTCACTCACATAAATACTTCCGGGATACTGCGATAGGATATTTTTGTACAGTTCACGCGCTTTATCTGGCTGCCCCAAGTGTTGATGATAGATTCCGGCCAGTTGGTACATGGCATCGTCGCCCAACAAGTCGAAAGGAAAATTGGAAACAATCTTTTCGAGATATTCCGCCGCCTGTTCATAATCGCCTTTGGCAGCCAGCAAATTGGCTTTCCTGAAATAAATATCATCGATCAGCGAATGGTAAGGGAAATCGGTTTCGATGGAGTCGAGCACGGCCCAGGCTTTCTCCTTTTGGTTGCGAAAGCTGAACAAATCGGCCCGTGCAAACCGGGATACCGGAACCATCGTGGTGTCCAGGTTGATATTATTGCCGATAAAAAGGGAAAGCTCAAGCGCGTCGTTGGCTACCAATTTCGACGTGCTTGCTTTGATGACATCCAATTGTGCCTTTGCCCATTTCAAGTCGCCCATATAATAGGCCAACTTTGCTTTTTTCAGTTTGGCCTCGTCACCCAGCTCATTGGTTTTATTGTTTTCGATGACCTGTGAATACAACAAAACAGCTTCCCACATATCGCCCAAAAACACCTGAATGTCGGCCAGTTCCGCTTTCAGTTCATCCTGCTGAACGCGAGACAGACCGGGAAGTTCAATCCTTTTTTGCAGTAAGGAAACGGCCTGTTCCGGTTTCGCGGAATAAAAAGCCAGCAAATGCCCGTAATTCCGTATCAACTGATAAGTTGCAGCCGAATATTCCAGCAAGTTCAGTGTTTGTTCGAACTGGGTTTCCACACTTTCGGGTGATTGATCGGCTGACTGGTTCATAATAAATTGGTGATATAACAGGTTCATCCGCTCCAGCCAGGCATTTTTATACGAGGCGGCTTTCCCACCTTTCGCAATCAAATAGTCATACGCTTGCAGCGCCTGGCTAAAAGCGCCATTCCGACCTGCAATCCGGGCAAGCTCCAGCAACTGGCGCTCCTCCTGCCCGGTCCGGCGGTCGAGTGCAAGCTGCTGCCGCAGCGCATTCGAAAAATCCTGTTCCTGCAAAAACAACCAAATAAGCACCCGGTTATAAACCAGCACATCGGGTTCCTTTTGCATGCGCTTTAGCAACTGGGTTCGGAGCAGCCCTTGCAGTGATTGGTCCACATCCATGCGAAAGGCAGATTGGAGTGCACTCTCCACGCGCACCAAGGCCGTTTCATCCCTGCGGATCATCTGCAAATATTCATCAAACATTTTCAAGTAATCGCGTTGGTATAGATATATCCGTCCCAATTCATAATGGAAGTTTTCGCCGGGCAGTTTCCGACTGCCATCGCGGTAAAGCTTCTCGGCAAACGTATATTCACCCCGGCCAATCATGCTGTTGCCCAGGCGCAGGTAATCGGTTTTATCAGGCATGACGGACTGAATGGCACGATCAAGCATGGCATCGCCCTCCTCCACCTTATTCTGCCTTTTCAATAGGAATGCCCATTGCACATACAACGAAGCCTCCTGATCCCTTTGGCGCAACTCACCTTTGATTTCTTTTTCAGCCATTTCAAAATCACCGTTCTCAATCAGGCAGGTAAGGTAAATCTCAAAATAATACTGACTCCCGGTGGTTTCATAAAGTTCGCGGTAAAGCACCGCCGCCTTGTCGTAGGTTTTACTTTGATAGTAACGGTTGGCCAATTGCAACTTGTCCGTGTCAGGCAGGAGCTGCTGGGCCGGCGCCACCAAGGCGAACAGCAACATGAGCAGGAGCCCCAAACAAAAAAGCCATTGTTTCCTTTTCGTGATCATTACCTGCAAAAATAGCAATCCATTCAGCTAAATGATTAAAACGCCGGGGAATATTCATCAATCAAACGCGCTTGCACAAGCCATCAAATTTTCATTTCAAATAATTCGGTTAATTTTGGTGCAAAATTTCTGATTAGCATGAGCGACGAATTGCAGCCGCGGCCACGCCTGCCGCGATGGATGAAAATGCAGCTTCCAAAAGGTGAAAGTTACTCGAAGGTGAAAAACCTGGTCAGCAAGCATGGCCTGCACACGATTTGCACGAGCGGTAACTGCCCAAACATTGGCGAATGCTGGAACCGGGGAACGGCCACCTTCATGATATTGGGCGAAATTTGCACCCGCAACTGTAAGTTTTGCGGGGTGAAAACCGGCAGGCCACTTCCTCCCGATCCGCTGGAACCTGCGCGTGTGGCCGAGTCCATCCGGATTATGCAGGTGAAACATGCCGTCATCACCTCGGTTGACCGCGACGATTTGCCCGATTTGGGGGCCGCCATTTGGGCCGAAACCATCCGCCAGGTAAAACAACTGAATCCCGACACCCGGCTGGAAGTGCTAATACCGGATTTCCAGGGCCGCAAAGAACTGATTGTACAGGTAGCAGCCGCAAAACCAAACGTTATTTCGCACAACCTGGAAACGGTGGAGCGGCTCACGCCACAAATCCGCAGTGCCGCCAAATACCGCCGCAGCCTGGACGTAATTTCAGCTATTGCAGAAACGGGGCTGGTTGCCAAATCGGGCATCATGCTTGGACTGGGAGAAACCGAAGCCGAAGTATTGCAAACCATGGACGACCTGCTGGCTGCCGGGTGCAAGGTAATGACTATCGGCCAATACCTGGCGCCAACCGTATCACACATTCCGGTGTATGAATACGTAACGCCGGAGCAATTTGAAAAATGCCGAAAAATTGGTCTCGAAAAAGGCTTTTCTTTTGTGGAAAGCAGTCCACTGGTACGCTCGTCGTACCGTGCAGAGCAGCATGTGGAGGCGTAATCTGAGCAGACAAACAACGGGTGGGAAAAAGTAACCGGCAAAACAACCCGGGACTTAAAACAGGAAGACATGAAAGTAGAAATAGATCAAAAATCAGGATTTTGTTTTGGGGTGGTGAATGCCGTCAGCAAGGCGGAAGAAGCACTGCAGTCCAACGATAAACTATACTGTTTGGGCGATATTGTCCACAACGGGATGGAAGTATCGCGGCTCGAAACCCTCGGCCTGATTACCATCGACCACAAAAAATATTTCACCCTGAAAGACTGCAAAGTACTCTTGCGTACCCACGGCGAACCACCTTCAACCTACGAATATGCCCGCGAAAACAACATTGAGCTGATTGACGCCACTTGTCCGGTGGTGCTGAAACTACAGCAACGGGTAAGAAGGGCCCATGAAGACATGCAGCAACAACAGGGGCAGGTGATCATCTTTGGGAAAAAAGGCCATGCCGAAGTGAAAGGGCTCCTTGGCCAAACCGGCAACCGGGCAATTTTGGTTGAGAACGAAGCCGACCTGGAGCAGATCGATCCACAAAAGCCGTTGGTCATGTTTTCACAAACCACCAAGCCGCTGGATGATTTTCACCGGTTGTCGGCGAAAATACAGGAACGGGCACAGGCGCCAACCGACATTAAGGATACGATTTGCCGCCAGGTAGCCAACCGGGTGCCCCGATTAAAAATCTTTGCTGCCGGACACGACGTGATGATTTTCGTGGGTGGAAGAAAAAGTTCCAATGCCAAACTTCTTTTCGCTGTTTGCCAACAGGCAAATCCCAACAGTTATTTTATTTCCGGCAAAGAAGAATTGGACACCAACTGGTTTACTGGCCATAACAGTGTCGGGATTAGCGGGGCAACCTCAACGCCACAATGGCTCATGGAAGAAATTGCCGAAATCATCCGGAAAATCTAATAACCAACGATTTATTATTTTTATAGCAGCATCTACCGGAAAGCCACAAAAACGCGGCATTAAACAGCTCACTGCTCTTCGTTAGGTGATGGGAAAGCAATTCAATTTCTCAAAAAATGCGATTCCGGCGCGACTGATAGGCTCCTCAAAAGTCAGATTTCGATATTGGAGGGTGCAGATTTTTGATTTTTTCTCGATCTTCCTTAAATATTGCAGGTTGATAAATGCCGATCGGTTTGCCCTTACAATATTCGAATAATCGATCAAATCAACCACCTTGTAAATATTCATCATGATCAACTCTTCACGACCATCTTTCAAAAAAATCCGACAATAAGCAGCTTCGGTGTGCATCAACATAATGTCTTCCGGATTGACAAATATGATGCCGGTACGGGTGGCCAGTTTCACTTTCGGGATCGCTTTGTTCGACTGCATAAAAAGTTCCATGCGACGCTCCAGTTCTTTCCGCTGTTTCTTGGCGTGGTACCGGTTGATTACCGAGATAAGTTCTTCCGGGCCAAAAGGTTTTACCAGATAGCCCAGCGGTTCGACCCCCAGCGCATGATAGGCATATTGAACGTGTGCTGTTGTAAACACGATTTCGGTTCCCAAACCGTGGTCTTTGATCACCTGGGCAACTTCCAGCCCGTCGAGTTCGGGCATATCGATATCCAGAAAGACGATGCCCGGCACAGTCCTTTTCAGCAGCCTGATTCCCTTTTTCGGATTGGTGATTGATTCGATCACCTCCACTTCATGAAACGCCTGCAGATAAATTTCCAACAAGGAAAGCGCTTCCTTGTCATCATCAATAATAATAGCAGTTATCTTTCTGTCGATCATTTTCTCGATTAAAATTCCAGTTCACACAAAATACGTATCTGCTTTTGCGCTCCCACCAGTTTTACTTCGCGCCCATCTCCAACCAACACACATGAGCTTTCGGCACGGTTAACTTCCACTAGCTTGTCCAGGTTAATCACGTAAGAACGGGAGAGCCTGAAAAAACGGTCAGATGGTAATATCTCGGCAATGCGTCCCAGGTAGGTATTCACGATTTCCTTGTTGCCATTATCCAGGTGGAACATGGTGTAAGAGCCTGTTGCCTCGCAATAAAGAACTTCAGCCGGATCGACAACAATGTGGCTGTTGGATGACGAAATTTTAATCTTTATCCCATCCGCATACATTTCGAGGGCTTTACTCAGCTTTCCATCCAGGTTATTGCTTTTTTTCAGCCGGTATTTATCTACTAATTTACGGATATCGGAAAGGTTGACCGGCTTCAGTACGAAATCATAAACGTTGTTTTCAATAGCTTTCAATGCATAGTCTTTATAAGCACTGACAATGACAACATTGCATTCCGGATCCTTTTTTTTCAGCAACTCAATCAGGCTGGCGCCGTCGCGACCAGGCATCACCATATCCAGGAACACAATATCGGGAGCAAAGTCCAGGTATTTAATCAAAGCGGTTTCAGCCGAATCAGCCACTTCGACAGCCGAAATCCCAGGATTCTTCGCCAAATAATAACGCAGCAAGTCCCGGGCGTCCCGTTCATCGTCAACAACCAAAGCTTTTAATGTTATCTTCTTCACACCTTTGAATTCTTTATTGGTCTTCTTAATCAGTTTATTATAAGCAGATTTCAACTTTTTGACAACCCAAGCTCAGGCAACACACTTTCCTTAACACCTGGCTTATCAAAATTTCAACGACCTCCTTATCCGGCCAGACCTTCACTTCCGGACCAATCTGAGTACATTTCGTTGATCGTACAAAAATGGCTAAATACAAATTTATCAAAAAATGCACTATACCATGTTTATTTTTTCGTTACAAAGGCAATTTTTATAAAAATACCTATGACCCGAAATTGCAGAACCGTTCCTCCCAAGATTATACCCGGCACAAAAGCATTACTTACCGTCTTCCTGTCTGTTTAACGGGCAGCAAATACCTGACGGGAAAGATTATCCTCTATATTTGTATAAAAACACTGCTATGATCAGCATACAAGGAAAAACAAAAACGGTGTTAATTACAGTCGGAATTCTACTGGCCATGTTTTTAATTTGGTACTTCAGCTCCATCGTTACCTATATTCTGGTTGCTGCGGTCCTTTCCCTCATCGGCAGGCCATTGGTTCGGCTTGTACAGCAAATCAGGCTGGGTAGGTTCGGGGTTTCACGGACCATGGCCGCATTTATCACACTTGTGGTGATGTGGGTGTTTGCTATCGGCGCCATCCGCTTTCTGATTCCATTACTGATCAGCGAGTTTGAGCAACTATCAACGGTCAATCCCGAATCGATTATCACCGTATTGGAAGGACCGCTAAAACAATTGCGTGAGTTTTCGAGCAGTGAAAATACGGATGAAAAACTGACTTTTTTGGAAATAATCAAATCTCACTTTGGCGACAAGCTTAATTTCTCGAAACTGACTGACCTGGTTGGCTTTATAGCCGGGGCAATCGGCGAAATGTTCATTGCCTTCTTTTCCGTATCTTTTATCACTTTCTTCTTTCTGAAAGATGAAAATATGTTTACAGAAACAATCCTGCTATTGGTTCCAACGACGTACGAAGAGAAAGTAAAAAAGATCATGGAATCGGTTTACTTTTTATTGAAAAGGTATTTCACCGGGCTGTTGGCTGAAGTGGTGATGGTGGGTACCCTGGTTACGCTGGGCCTGACGATCGTTGGAATTGGTTTTCACCATGCCGTCGTCATCGGCCTCTTTTGTGGCCTGTTCAACATTATTCCCTATTTGGGGCCATGGATGGGCGCCACAATCGGACTGCTAATTGGTATGGCCATCAACATCCAGGCCGATTTCATGTCGCACACCTTGCCCCTACTGGGTTTTATGCTGCTGGTTTTCATCATTGTGCAAGTAATCGACAACATTGTTTTTCAACCACTTATCTATTCCAGCAGTGTCAAAGCCCACCCGCTCGAGATATTTCTCGTCATCCTGGCCGCTGGAAGCGCTGCCGGAATTCTGGGGATGATTCTGGCCATTCCTGCCTATACCATCCTTCGGGTAATTGCCAAAGAGTTCCTCGATAATCTGAAAATCGTCCGGAAACTGACCCAAAACTTAAATGGATAATCGATTTTTTCTATATAGTCACCTGTGTTCATCATTTATCCAGATGAATCAGACTGCTTAGTCAGCCAACCGACACATTGGTTACCAACCAATTAACGTAAAACAACTCATCTCTCCTGTTTCTCAGCAATACGAGCGCTCTTGTTTTCTTCATTTTTTATCAGGCCGCTGAAAACCTTCAACTTAAATGATTGTTAAATCTGGTAAGTTGCAAAAACCCTGATTAAACGAAAACATACTAAAGCTTGTAGAATGAAACGCATGTACCCTGCCGAGACTGTTTTCCGACTCTTTCCTTTGGCGATACTATTTGTTTTTCTGATTATTTCTTCACCGTTCTCTTTATTTGCTCAGCCACATGCGCCCCTCATTGAAGGCCACTCGCACGAAGACATAAAACGCGGCGAGCGTTTTTTTAAGGGACTGCTTCCGTTCAACTCTAAAGGCAACGCCTGCTCGTCGTGCCACAACCTGACTCCATCCGATACATTGAACTGGAACCCATCGGCCATCGCGATTGCCACAAAGTACCTGGGAAAGGATTTTGATTCGTTTCAATCGGCCATAATCGAACCTTCGCGTAGCAAAATGGCTCAATCGCACCAAGACATTCAGCTTCAAGGTGAAGACCTGAAAATGGTGAAGGCCTATCTGGACGACTTGGCCATGACAGGCCTAAGTCCAATGAAGCCAAGTATCAACAACCTGCTGCTTTTTCTTTTCCTCGGTCTGCTCATTACTTGGACCCTGCTCGAACTGATTTTCTTCCGAAAAATAAAATACCGGATCATTCCGGTCATCATTTTTGCCGGAGCCTTTGGTTTTCAGGTTAAAATGCTGGTGGATGAAGGCATCAAACTTGGCCGATCGCAAGATTATGCCCCTGACCAGCCCATCAAGTTTTCGCACAAAGTGCATGCTGGCGATAATGGCATCGACTGTATGTATTGCCACCACACCGCCGAAGACAGCAAATCAGCCGGGATACCTGCCATGAATCTGTGTATGAATTGTCATGTATTGATCCGCGAGGGGACCAACTCCGGCCAATTTGAAATTGCCAAGATTGTAGAGTCTGTTGAAACTGAAACCCCGGTTGAATGGGTACGTTTACACAATCTGCCCGACCATGTTTTCTTTAGCCACGCCATCCACGTTGGCGTTGCCAAGCTGGATTGCCAGCAGTGCCACGGCCCCGTGGAAGAGATGGACATCATGCGCCAACATGCCGACTTGTCGATGGGTTGGTGTGTTAATTGCCACCGCGACACCGATGTTAAGTTCACCGAAAACGGCTATTACGAAACTTTCGTGAAACTGCACGAGGAGTTGGAAATAGACGATTTAAAAAGCATAAAAGCAGAAGATATCGGCGCCAACGACTGCATGCGCTGTCATTATTAACGGAACAAAATACCCTCTTTGATGAAGACATATTGGAGAAGTCTTGAAGAACTGGAAGATCCGAGAGCCCTTCGAATTCGGGAAGCCCGGGAAGAAGCCAGACAAAAAAGCCTGCTTTACAAATCGAAAGAAGGCGTTGATGCCGGGAATTCGCGGCGAGACTTTTTGAAAACGCTCGGTTTTAGTGTGGCCGCAGCCACTCTGGTTGCCAGCTGCAAGCGCCCGGTAGAAAAAGCCATTCCATACCTGATCAAACCCGAAGAAATCACCCCCGGAAAAGCAAACTATTATGCCACATCGTACTACGATGCAGGCGACTATTGCAGCGAGGTAGTGAAAGTGCGCGACGGACGGCCCATCAAGATCGAAGGCAACGAGCTGAGTTCCATCTCCCAAAGCGGGACCAGTGCCCGGGTGCAGGCGTCCATACTGAATTTATATGATGGTGCCCGCTACAAAGGGCCACAAAAGCAAAACCAACCCATCTCCTGGGTTGATGCCGATCAGGAAGTCGGCCAAGCTCTCGAAGACCTGAAAAGCCATAATGGCCGTTTGGTACTGCTGACCCAAACCATCATTTCGCCTTCAACAAAAAAAATAATCACCCAATTTTTACAAACTTACCCAAATGCAGAATGGATCCAGTATGACGCTGTTTCTGCATCCGGAATACTGACAGCCAACCAAAAAAGCTTTGGACAACGCGCCATTCCTGATTACCGGTTCGACAAGTCAAAAGTAGTTGTCAGCTTTGGGGCCGACTTTTTGGGCACCTGGCTCTCGCCGGTTGAATACACCAAACGCTACACCTCAGCCCGCAGACTGGACGACGGACAGCGGACCATGCTGCGCCATTACCAGATCGAGTCGCACATGTCGCTCACCGGCTCCAACGCCGATGTTCGTTTCCCGGTAAAACCTTCTGAAGAAGCCGGCATGGTACTGGCCCTGTACAATGCCATTGCCGGGGCAAAAGGCGCAGAACAATTCTCAGGTCCTGGCACCACAGTGGATGTAACTCCATTAGCCAAAGAATTACTTGAGAACGAAAACCAATCGATCGTAATTTCGGGCAGTAACGATGAAAATATCCAATTACTGGTGAACGGCATCAACCACCTGCTGGGAAACTTTGGCAATACCTTGCTGTGGGATTCGGCCTTGCTCACCAAACAGGGGCTGGATGAAGAAATCAGCCAGTTGACGGCAGACCTCCTGGCCGGTAAAATTGAAGGACTGCTTGTGTGGGGTGTGAACCCGGTTTATGATCATCCGAAAGGACAGGAACTGGAAGCTGCCATCCGAAAACTGAAATTATCGGTTTCCTTTTCCGAGCGAAAAGACGAAACAGCTGCAGTCTGCCAATACATCCTGCCCGAACCGAATTACCTGGAATCGTGGAACGATTTGGAACCAAAAGCTGGATTTTACAGTCTGGCCCAGCCTACCATTTCCCCTTTGTTCGACTCGCGCAGCGTGCAGGAAAGCCTGCTGAAATGGTCCGGACAGGAACAAACCTATGCCGAATTTCTGAAAATAACCTGGGAGAACGAATTCTTCCCGAAGCAAAACGAATATGCTGACTTTCGCCTGTTTTGGAATTACAGTCTGCAAAAAGGCGTATTTGAACCAGGAACAACCACAACTGCATCATTCAATCCCGAAAACCTGAATGCGGCTGCTTCTTCATTGGCTGCCGCTAAACCGGGAACCGAGGTGGTTCTGTACGAAAGCATTGCCCTTGGCAACGGCAAATATGCCAACAATCCGTGGCTGCAGGAATTACCCGACCCGATTGCCAAGATTAGCTGGGACAATTATGCATCCGTTCCGGTAGCTTATGCCGAAGAAAACGGATTGCAAAACGAAAGCGTCATCCGCATTAACGGATTGGAATTGCCCGTTTTCATTCAACCCGGACAGGCTAAAGATACCCTGGCCGTAGCGCTGGGATACGGCCGCACCCATGCCGGGAAAGTTGGCGACGGAGTGGGCAAAAACATGTTCAGCTATGTGACAGAAAAAAATGGATCACGCCAATATTACTTCGAAAATGCTAGCGTGGAAGTGGCGAGCGGGACAACCTTCCCGCTGGCAATCTCGCAAACACACCACAGCATGGAAGGCCGTCCGATTGTTCGCGAAACAAACCTGGATGAATACCTACTGAAACCGGATGCCGGGAACGAGCTGCACGAAGAGTTTGAGAAACACCATGTCACACTTTATAAAGAAATTGAATTTAAAGGCCACCATTGGGGCATGGCCGTTGACCTGAACTCATGCACCGGCTGCGGCAACTGCGCCATTTCGTGCCAGGCCGAGAACAATGTGCAGGTAATTGGGAAAGAGCAAGTACGCAACCGACGCATCATGCACTGGATCCGGGTTGACCGCTACTATTCGGGCGACCCGGCCAACCCGGATGTTTCGCACCAACCGGTGATGTGCCAGCATTGCGACAACGCCCCCTGCGAAAATGTTTGCCCGGTAGCTGCCACCCCGCATAGCGACGAAGGGCTGAACCAGATGGCATACAACCGCTGCGTGGGCACCAAGTACTGCATCAACAACTGCCCGTACCGCGTACGGCGTTTCAACTGGTTCCAGTACGTGAACAACGACAAGTTCGATTATAATGCCAATAACGACCTTGGCCGCATGGTGCTGAACCCCGATGTAACCGTCCGTTCGCGCGGGGTGGTGGAAAAATGCTCGATGTGCGTGCAACGCATTCAGGAGAAAAAGCAGGAGGCCAAACTGGCGGGGCGCATGTTGGAGGACGGCGAGATAAAAACCGCTTGCCAGCAATCGTGCCCCGGCAACGCCATCGTTTTTGGCGACCTGAACAACCCGGAAAGCAAAATCAGTAAACTGTTCAAAGACAAACGAAACTATCATTTGCTGGAAGAATTGCACACGCTGCCATCGGTTGGATACTTAACGAAAGTGAGGAACAAAGCCTGAATTGTGAAAATGAAACAAACTGGAACCTATGTATAAAACATCGATCAGAGGAAAGCTTATTGAAGGGGATAAATCACTATCGCAGATTTCGCATGAAATACTGGCGCCGATTGATGCCAAAACTCCGCGCTGGTGGTACATTGCCATGACGGTGAGTTTGGCCATGTTTGGCTGGGGGCTGTATTGTAAATATATCACCATCACCCAAGGGATTGGCACCTGGGGCGTAAACAACACCATTGGCTGGGGTTGGGCAATCATCAACTTTGTTTGGTGGATCGGTATCGGACATGCCGGGACAGCCTTCTCCATCTTTCTGCTTATTTTACGGCAGAAATGGCGTACAGCCATCAACCGCGCCGCCGAAGCCATGACGGTAGTAGCCGTTTTCTGTGCCAGCCTCTTCCCCTTGTTACACATGGGACGGCCTTGGCTGTTCTTCTTCATTTTCCCGTACCCAAATACGCGCGGCCCACTGTGGGTGAATTTCAACTCTCCCCTGTTTTGGGACTTTGTGGCCATCTCGGCCTACATGCTGATTTCGGCCAGTTTCTGGTATTTTGGCATGGTACCCGATTTCGCCACCATCCGCGACACTACCAAATCGAAAGTCAAGAAGGCCGTTTACGGGTTCTTCGCTTTTGGATGGACCGGCTCATCCAAAGAATGGCTGCGCTTTGAAGGCCTGAGTTTTGTGCTGGGCGGTATTGCCGCCGTGCTGGTTGTTTCGGTGCACTCCATCGTTTCTACCGACTTTGCCGTATCAGTTGAGCCCGGCTGGCACACCACCATCTTCCCGCCGTACTTTGTGGTTGGCGCCATTTTCTCGGGTTTTGCCATGGTGTTGACCCTGGTCACCCTCATGCGAAAACTTTATAAAATGAATGATTTCATTACCGACTCGCACGTCGACGCAGTTTGCCGAATTTTGGTTTTCATCTCCCTGATTATGGGAACAGCTTACCTCACCGAAATTTTTATGGCCTGGTATTCCGGGTCGCAATACGAAATGTACACGTTCTTTCAAAACCGCATTACCGGAGAATACGCTTTCCAGTTCTGGGCCATGTTTGTTTTCAACGCCCTGATGCCGCAGTTGTTCTGGTTCAAATCAGTACGCAAGCGCCTGTGGATCGTTTTTATCATTTCCATCCTGATCAATGTCGGTATGTGGTACGAACGATTCAACATTGTGATCACCTCGCTTAGTAAAAACTACCTGCCGGCTAATTGGGCAAGCTATTCGCCTTCGATCATTGAGATCGGCTTTTTTGTGGGTACACTGGGCATGTTCGCAGCCGGCGTACTGCTGTTCTTCCGCTACATTCCGATGATTGCCGTATCGGAAATAAAAAGTGTGGCGAAATTCAACAACGAAATTCAACCAACCCAACATCACGAGTAAGCTATGACCGGAGTATTTGACAACGAATTTGATTTGGTAAAAGCTTTTGAAAAGGTGAAAGCCAGTGGCGTTCAGATTGAAGAAGTTTACACTCCCTACCCCATTCATGAGATTCTGGAAGGAATGGGTAAAAAGACACGGATTACCCATGCGGCATTTTTCTATGGCTTATTTGGCGCCTTGGCCGTTTTGGGAGGAATGTATTACGCTGCTGTGATCAGTTGGCCGTTGAACTTTGGAGGAAAACCATTCAACACGTTCCCATCGTTTTTGGTGGTCACTATTGTAGCCACCATCCTGATTATCACCCTGGCAACATTGTTTACCTTTTCGGCCCGGGCACAAATTTTCCCGGGTAAAGCAGCAAAAATAGCAGATCCACGTGCCACCGACAATAAATTTGTGATAGTCATCAATTCGGAAACCCCCGAATTTGAAGCAACATCCCTTGAAAAGTTATTAAAAGAAAACGGGGCTTCGGAAGTTTATTAACCAGCACTCTGCAAAAACAGTACATTATGAACCTGATAAAAACGATAAAATCCCTGTTAATCCTGACCCTCCCTCTGGTTTGGTGGTCGTGTGACCACAACCGGAACACCACAGGATGGCAATATTTTGACGATATGGTCAAGTCGCCGGCCTACGAAAGCTATACGCCCAACCCCAATTATGCGGATGGCAAAACCATGCAGGCCCTGCCGGAAGGAACCGTCCCCCGCGGGTTCATGAAGTACCCGTATGCAAAAACCGACGAAGACCGCCTGACTGCAGGACTAAGCCTTGAAAACCCCATGTTGCCATCAGGTGAAAACCTGGAACGGGGCAAAAAAGTATATACCATTTATTGTGCCAGTTGCCATGGCGATAAGGGCGACGGACAGGGCCATTTATACACATCCAAAAAATTCCCTTATCCTCCGGCAAGTTTGCTGTCGGGCAAAATGCTAGCCGCACCAGATGGCGAAATCTTTCATGTGATTTCCGTTGGTTGGGGAATTATGGCCGAACACGGGTCGATGATAAAACCCGACGACCGGTGGAGAGCAGTACTGTATATCCGGAACGAATTACAAGAAAACTAAGCTGAACAGGAAAAATCTACCATCATGACCGAAGAAAGATTTGTTGCCCCCAAAAACCTGAAATATTTCACTTACGCCTTGATTACCATTGGCGTTATTTCGTTTGCAATCGGATTTTTTACCGACCCGCAAAGAACCTGGGCCAATTACCTGCTGAATAATTTCTACTTCGTTTCGCTGGCCATTGGCGCTGCATTTTTCATCAGTATCCAATACATTGCACAGGCAGGCTGGTCGGCAGCTTTTAAGCGCATTCCCGAAGCCATGGCGGCATACATCCCGTTTGCAGCCGTTTTCTTTTTAATCTTGCTTATTGGCGTTCATTCATTGTACGAATGGTCGCACCAGGAAACACTTGCCACCGATCGGTTGATCCAACACAAAGCACCCTTTCTGAACACCCCGTTCCTGGCCGTGCGGCTAGTGATATTTTTTTCCCTATGGATTTTGCTGACCAAACTCATGCGACAAACTTCACTAAAGGAAGACATTGAAGGAGGGCTGGCCCACTTCCACCGTTCCGAGAAACTGTCCAAAATATTTATCTTCATTGTGGCTGTCAGTTTTTCGGTTTTCGCCATCGATATGCTGATGTCGCTCGAGGTGCATTGGTTCAGTACTTTGTTTGCGGCTAAGACTTTTATTTCGGCCTTTTTGCATGGTTCGGCCATCATCACCCTGATTGTTATTTTACTTCACCGAAATGGTCACTTAAACATGCTTAACCGCTCGCACCTGCACGATTTCACCCGCTATATGTTCATGCTGGCGATTGTTTGGGGGTACTTTACCTTTGCCCAGTTTATGCTGATTTGGTATGGCAATATTCCCGAAGAAACCGCCTTTTATGTGCATCGCTGGCACAGTCCCTACCAATTTCTGTTTTATGCCAGCATTGTCCTGAACTGGCTGATTCCCTTTCTGTTGCTGATGCCGCGTAAAACTTCGCGCAGTAAACTGGCCATGATACCGGTGATTGTTCTGCTAATGATCGGTTATTACATTGAGCTGTATTACGAAATCTGGCCGGCCACCGTACATGATGCCAAGTTCGGGCTGCTTGAAATCGGCACCTTTCTGGGCTATGCCGGACTATTTTCTCTGGTGGTCATCAATTATCTGGGTAAAGCGAATTTGGTTCCTGTCAAGCATCCATATTTGGAAGAAAGTATGCAACATCATTTTTAGCCAACACGAATCATCGTAATAAAGCAACGGGGCTGGATTAATTGACATCCACCCCCGTTGCTTAAGAAATTAACCACGCCCCACTTCCAAAATTATCAACTAAGGTTTTTCCACACTCATTTTTTTCGAGTTAAGCCCCATCTGCTTAGCATCCTTCTCATTCGACTGAAGTTTAATCAAGATAAAATCACTATCAGTTCCATGTGCTTTCTCGATATCAACCACCACCGCTTTATAACCATGGGAAGTAACCTGCAATTTATTACTGGTAAGTGGAATATTCCACAAACGGAATTCTCCGTTAAGGTTAGTGATCGTGCCAATCGTACTGTCTTTATCCGGCAGGCAAACGTTAACCCCTGAAAGCGGTTCACTGGTTTCTTTGTCAATCACTTTTCCCCACACATTCTTAGTGGGTATTTTTCCGGCTGTTACTATAAATGCAGAAAAGATCAGCAGGCTGAATAAAATAAGGGCTGTTTTCATGGCTAAATCCTGTTTCTATAAAGCAAGACATTCAAAACAGGAAAATAGTTGCACTCCCAAGGTTAAGTTATTGTTAGCAAATATTTTGACCGGGAAACTAATCTTTTTCGCAGATCAACCATTAAATCCTGAATTGAACGTTTTTGATTGTCTGAAAAAGATACAAAAAAAGCTGCCCCTAAACAAACAAATGTTCAACGAAGCAGCTCCTTACAATTACCGTTAGACCAAAAAGCCCAAATATTTTACTTTTTCAGCAATGCATAATTAAGTACATCGCTAATATTTTTTACAAACCTAAATTTCAATCCTTTCAGGTACACCTCTTTTATTTCAGCCAGGTCTTTTTTGTTTTCATCGGAAAGCAATACCTCTTTAATTCCTGCACGCTTGGCCGCCAAGATTTTCTCTTTGATGCCTCCTACTGGCAAAACTTTCCCCCGTAAGGTAATTTCTCCCGTCATGGCAATGTTTTTCCTCACCTTACGCCCGGTAATTACTGATGCCAGTGAGGTAACCATGGTAACCCCTGCTGATGGGCCATCCTTGGGAATTGCGCCTTCCGGAACATGGACGTGCCAACTGTTGTTTTCAAACACAGCCGGGTTAATCGTTAGTTCGTCAGCATGAGATTTCAGGTATTCCAACGCCAACATGGCCGATTCTTTCATGACGTCACCCAGGTTCCCGGTCAGGGTCAGGCTGCCTTTTCCTTTGCTTTGGCTCGACTCCACATAAAGGATTTCCCCTCCTTGTGCTGTCCAGGCCAAGCCGGTTACCACCCCCAGGAATTCATTTCCCTGATAACTTTCGCGGGAATATTCTTCAACGCCCAGATACTCGCGTATATCATCAACCGTCAACGTCCTTTGGTACTTTTCGTCAAAAGCAATTTTTTTAGCTATCCGGCGGATAACTTTGGCAATCTTCTTATTTAACTCACGTACACCCGACTCTCGGGTATAACGTTCCACCAGAAATTCAAGCGACCCGGTTGGAAATTCCACCTGCCCGGCTGTCAAGCCATGACTTTCAAGCTGCTTTGGAATCAAGTGGCGTTTGGCGATTTCTACCTTTTCTTCCATAATATAACCACTGACGTCAATCAGCTCCAGACGGTCGCGCAAAGGCGGAGCGATAGTACTCAATGTATTGGCTGTGGCCACAAACATCACATGTGACAGGTCGTATTCAATTTCCAGATAATTATCGTGGAATTCGGAGTTTTGCTCCGGATCAAGCACTTCCAGCAACGCCGAAGCGGGATCGCCATGAAAATCGCCGGAAACTTTATCGAGTTCATCCAGTATAAACACCGGATTGGATGATTTCGCTTTTTTGATGTTCTGGATAATACGTCCCGGCATGGCGCCAATGTATGTCTTTCGATGTCCACGAATTTCCGATTCGTCGTGCAACCCGCCCAAACTCATGCGAATGAATTTCCGGCCCAATGCCCGTGCAATCGACTTACCCAGCGAAGTTTTCCCTACCCCCGGCGGCCCGTACAAGCATAGAATGGGCGCCTTCATATCCCTTTTCAGTTTCAAAACGGCCAGATGTTCCAGGATACGTTCTTTCACTTTTTCCAGCCCGTAATGGTCTTCTTCCAATACGGACTCGGCATGTTTCAGGTCGAAATTATCCTCGGTATATTCGGACCAAGGCAGATCGAGCAAAGTCTGGCAATACGAAAATTGCACCGAATACTCGCCGGCAGCCGGGTTTAACCGTTGCAGCTTGTTCACTTCCTTGTCAAAATGATGGGCTACTTCCTCACTCCATTTCTTCTCTTTGGCGGCTTCTTTTAAATCATTAATTTCCTGCTCCACCGGATTTCCACCCAACTCATTCTGAATGGTTTTTATTTGCTGATTTAGCAAAAATTCCCGCTGCTGCTGGTCCAGTTCCAGCTTTACCTTGGTCTGTATGTCCCGCTTCAACTCCAGAAGCTGCACCTCTTGCACGAGATACGAAATGGCCTGAATACCCCGTTCACGAAGGTCGGCAATTTCAAGCAAGCTCTGTTTCTCGTCCACCTTTAAATCGGTGTTGGAGCAAATGAAATTGATCAGAAAGGTGGAATTTTCAATGTTCTTCACCGCAAAGCTAGCTTCCGGCGGAACATTGGACGAATATTGGGCAATTTTCACAGACAAGTCTTTGAGCGAACCAACAATGGCATTAAACTCGGCTGTTTCGTCGGTTGGTACAATTTCTTCGAGCAAACGTACTTTTGCTTTAAAATAGGGAAATTCTTCGAGATATTCCTGAATTTCGAACCGGCGCTTTCCCTGGATGATTACAGAAGTGGAACCATCCGGCATTTCCAGGATTTTCAGAATTTTAGCAACCGTACCAATCTTGTAAAGATCTTTTTGCTCCGGATCGTCAATTGCTCCGTCGATTTGGGTTACGGTTCCCAGCAGCTTGTCACTGCGAAAAACTTCCTGAATTAATTTCAACGATTTTGCACGTCCCACGGTAATGGGAATAACTACTCCCGGAAACAGCACCGTATTCCGAAGCGGTAAAATTGGCAGGATTTCAGGTGCTTCAAAGTCTTTCAATTCCACATCTTCCCCCTCGGTAATGATGGGAATCAATTCACTTTCATCATCCATTACTCCTGTAAATATCATATTTCTGTATGATTGTTCTTTTCTGTCACCCATGATTCTTAAATCTTTTCAATATGACAAACTGACGGAATTCCGCCAGTTTATAAGCCGGATCAATAGAAGGCAATAGCCATGCCAAACCGCCCTGGCACTCCGTACGATTAAAACTTGCGATATTGGGCCGAGCGCTCAAAAACGGCAGTTAGGATGCGTAAGTCTTCATCCGCCAGTACCCGCTGCCTGCGCGCCATCACCTGTCCAGCAGTCGCAAAAACGCTTTTAAGCTGGTTGATTTTATAGCCATGAGCACCACCATCGGAAAAAGAAGGCACAAATTGACGCGGAAAACCGGCCCCGTGAATGTTGCAACCTACTCCAACCACCGTCCCGGTATTGAACATGGTGCTGATCCCGGCTTTGGAATGATCACCCATAATCAGCCCGCAAAATTGCAAACCCGTTCGGATAAATTTATTCTCGGGATAGCTCCAGGCTTTTACTTTTTCGTAGCTATTCTTCAGGTTCGACACATTGGTGCCGGCACCCAGGTTGCACCATTCACCCAGAACCGAGTGCCCCAAAAAGCCGTCGTGCCCTTTGTTTGAATAACCGGTAATGATCGATTGCGCTATTTCGCCGCCAACTTTGGAGTATGGACCAATGGTGGTGCCTCCGTAAATTTTGCTGCCCATGTTTACCACGGAATGCTCGCCCAATGCGAATGGTCCCCGGATCAGTGCGCCTTCCATAATTTCGGCACCCCGACCGATGTAAACCGGTCCTTGGGAAGCGTTGATGGTGGCATATTCGATGGTAGCGCCTTCCTCCACAAAAATATTATCAGGCGCTACAAGCCGGTTCGTTCCGCTCAGTTGCGCCGACTCACGCCCTTTAGTCAACAACATAAAATCAAGCTGAATCTGACGGGCATTCACCTCAGTCAAATCCCAAGGATAGCGCACATTGTCTAGCTCATCCGAAAATTCGGTCCAGCGCACTGAGGTTATAGAGGCCGGAAAGGCCAGGGCATCAGAATCGTTTAACCGGGCCGCTACCAGTATCCCCTGATGGCTGATTCCTTCTCCCGGCTCCAAGGCAACTACTTGCCTCACCAATTCATCCGTTGGACAAATATGAGAGGACACGTACAAATTATCAGCGTTTACCGACAACGGATACTTTTCCCGAAGATATTCTTCGGTTTTAAACGAATAGTTTCCTGGCATCCGAAGCGCCCACTTTTCCCGAATGGTCAAAATACCAGTCCTCAACAGCGCGACCGGGCGGGTATAACAAAGTGGCAACAAACAATTCCGCTGATCGGTTTCAAATAATACGATGTTCATAACCTGAGCTTTAACCAGCAAAATAAGATAAAAAAAAAGCCCCGCAAAAGCGAAGCTTCTATTTTATGATAGCGTCTGTCAATTATTTTTTGCGGGCATCCATGTGTTTTTGATAACGGTTCATGAATTTGTCAACGCGTCCAGCGGTGTCAACCAATTTCATTTTACCGGTATAAAACGGATGAGAACTGCTTGAAATCTCCAGTTTTACAACAGGGTACTCCACGCCATCCACTACTTCAGTTTCTCTTGTTTGAATAGTTGACTTTGTCAAAAAAACGGTTCCGTCTGACATGTCTTTGAATGCTACCATGCGGTAGCTATCCGGATGTATTTCTTTTTTCATCGCTGATCTCCTTTTCAACATTATTATAATCGGGCTGCAAATATACACATCGAGAAATAAAATCCAAAGGCTTTTTATTTTTTTTATTACTCTTTTTCTGCACCTATAATCGGAGCCCGGGTAAAAGGCTTGGAGCGGTCGAACAAATACCGCATAGTATAATGAGTTTTCACATGTTTGCCCCCCACCGATTCGTAAAGCGAAACAATCTTGGGATTGAAATCACCGGCCCAAGACAACTCGACTTCGGTATATTGGGGTTTCTTTTTCATCAGCTTCTCCTGACACCAAAAGATGGCCGATTCGATCCCGGAACGTTGATATTTAGGAGCCACCCCCATGATGAGAATCCGGGTGCGGTTTATCACCTTCGTTTTTTTATAATACAAAAACTTCAACATATTGACGAAGTTCATTTTACCATTCAACCTCCGAAAAATCTGGTTGATGTCGGGTACCATAACAAAGAGCGCGATCGGCTCATCGTCGTGATAGGCAAACCAAATCATTTCAGGATCGAGTACCGCTTTCGAGTCTTTCAGGAAGTCGTGCAAATCCTGTGGGTCCAATGGGCGGAAATGCTCGTGAAAACGCCAGGCTTCGTCGTACACATGACAAAAGTCTTTAATGAATTTTTCCGCCTCCTCATACTTGAAATGCTGAAAAGTGTACCCAGGTTTTTGGGCCACCCAACCGGCAATTTTCCAGAAACGCTCGGGGAAAGGTACGGTATAATCCAGGTGATAACTGAATTGTTTAAAATACAGCTGAAAGCCATAGTTTTCGAACAGATTCAGATAATAGGGCGGATTGTAGGGCATACCATAGCCTTGCGCCATGAAACCATCAACCAGCAGTCCCCAGTTCATGTAATTTTCCCCGAAATTTACCGGCCCGTCCATGGCTTCCAGTCCACGTTCTTTCAGCCAATCGCGAGCTGCATCAAACAAGGTACTGGCTGCCTGCTGGTCGTTCACGCACTCGAAAAAGCCACAGCCACCAGTTGGTTGCTCAAATGTCTTCGCCTTGTCGTAGTTCACAAAGGCCGCAATGCGGCCAAGCAGTTCCCCTTCGGCTCCAACAAGGACCCAGCGTTGCGCATCCCCGTTTTTGAAAGATGGGTTTTTATCGGGGCTAAACGTGTTTTCAACCATGATCTCCAGCGGTGCTGCCCAGTTTTTATCTCCCTTATAAATAAGATGAGGGACGCGATGAAACTGCTTTGTCGTTAACGGATTATTTACAATGTGTAGTTGCATGTTATCTGAATGATTGCGCCAAGTTACTGTAAAATAGTTTATCAATCTATGATTTTAGATCAGTCTTCGATAATGGGGGAACGTTTGAACTCCTTTTGCCGATCAAACAAATATCGCATGGTAAGATGAGTTTTTGTTTGCTTGCCTCCCACTGCTTTAAAAATTGAGATCATTTTCGGGTTGAAATCTCCAACCCAGCTCAATTCCATCTCATTATACCAGTCTTTTCTCAGCAATACCTGTCTGAGCTGATAAAAAATGGCTGACTCGATACCCGATTTCTGGAATTTCGGAATTACCCCCATCACCAACACGCGACAACGGTTGACTACTTTTTTCTTCTTCAGGTAAAGCAATTTCAATATCTTCAGAAGGTTGAGTTTCCCATTGCGAAAATATTTGAACAACTGGTTCATATCGGGAATCATCATAAAAAAGGCAATCGGCTTGTCCTCATGATACACAAACCAGATAAAATCTTCCTCGATCAACATTTTCGATTGCGAAAGCATGGCATGAATGTCTTCGGGTTCAATTTTTTTGTAATTATCGTGTTTACTCCAGGCTTGTTCATATATATCAATGAAATCTTGAATAAAACGTTCCTTCTCAGAAAAAAGGAAGGATTCGAAGCGATAACCAGGTTTTTTAGCGGTCCATGCTGCTATTTTCCAAAAGCGCTCCGGTAAATCCGGACTGGTAATATTCAGGTAATAACTGTACTGTTCGTAATAGGTTTTAAAACCATAGGTTTCGAACAGCGACCGATAGTACGGTGGATTATACGGCATTCCGAAACTTTGCTGAACAAAACCGTTCACCAACAGCCCCCAGTTAAAAAAATTCTCACCAATATTAATGGGTCCGTCTGCCGCTTCCATCCCCAGCCCCTTCAACCAGGCACATGCTGTATCGAACAATTGGTTCGCTGCGACCTGGTTGTTAATACACTCAAAAAAACCAATCCCTCCGGTTGGTTGATCAAAGCTGTTCGCATACGAAGGCACACAAAAGGCAGCAATGCGCCCAATAACTTTCCCGTGATCCATCAACAACCACCGACAAACATCTCCGGAGATGAGGCTATTATTTCTCAGAGGATCGAAAATCGATTCAACCATCATCCGCATCGGTGGGACCCAGTTAGGATCATCACCATATATAAAATAAGGAAGTTCGTGAAAAGCGTTAACCGTTTTCTTCCCGTTTACCGTTATAATGTGCATGAAAAATACCTTGATTAAAGCAGCCTAAAATAATACTATTCGCCAGAAAATAAAAACAGGGACAAATGTCCCTGCCTAATTTTTATGTTTTCACGAGTATCAATCCCGGTTGTTGGCCAGTTTTGCCAATAACCGTAAAATTTCGAGGTATAACCAGATCAGCGTCACCATCAGCCCAAACGCGCCATACCACTCCATGTATTTAGGCGCACCCGAAGCAGCCCCGCGCTCAATAAAATCAAAATCGAGAATCAAATTCAGCGCGGCAATCACCACCACCACCAAACTAAAACCAATGCCCAAGGTGCCGCTGCCATACAAGAAGTTCAGGTTTGCCCCAAACATTCCGGCAATAAAGCTGACAAAATAAATAAGAGCAATACCGCCGGTCGCTGCCATAATGCCCATCCTGAATTTACCTGTGGCCCTGATTTTCCCGGAACGGTACAACATCAGCAGAATAAAAAATACGCCAAACGTTAACGCCACGGCACGCATAACCAGCCCGGGATACATGCTCTCGAAAAATGCTGAAATGCCTCCAAGGAAAAGCCCTTCAAAAACAGCATAAACGGGTGCTGTAATATTTGCCCGCCGTGGACTGAACACCGTAATCAACGCAGTGACAAAGCCACCAATTCCACCGGCAATCAGCCAAACTGAAACAGCAGAAAACGCAGTTTCCGGAGTGGAATAATCGAATGCAGCGAAAAACTTGCGCCAGGTAAAAATGGCAGCAAAAATTACGATCAGCAGCATCAGTCCGGTTTTGTTAACAGTGCCTTCAATCGTCATGCTTTCAGCCCGCGAGCCTGTCTGTATCCTATCAAATACTGTCCGTCCGAAAACCGGATTGGATGATTTTGTCAAATTCATATTTCAAAATTGTTAATGTTTCCGTTATTTCCATAAAAATGATGCCAAAACCCAACATACCGTAAAACCTGACTAAATTGCAGAAAACCCATTTCTCTCTGTTTCCATATCAATCGAACAGATAAAAATTCCGTCAAAATTCATGGATACTTTTCCGATTGCCTGGATTTTTTATAATTTTCGGGCTGAAAAGGAAAGCTGCCGGAGTGGTCGAACGGGGCAGACTCGAAATCTGTTGTACCCTTCGGGGTACCGGGGGTTCGAATCCCTCGCTTTCCGCGGAGACAAAGAATCAACTGCTTATCGGTTGGTTCTTTTTTCTTCAGATCAATTAACTCACCCTACATCGCAGCAATATCTTCCAGCAATAACGCAGCCAGCTTTTTCGGGTGTTCCTCCTCCATTTCCTGAACCAGTTCCAGGAAATTTTTGCACGATTCACGCAGGGTTTCGCTACGATTGGCCATCAGGATCAGTGTCCGATAAAAAATTTGCCCCAGGGCGGGATCTTTTGCCAAGGGAAAAAGCACATTAAAAAAGGACTCAAACATCTCGTCGATGGCCTTCTTATCCACCATCGCCAAACGCCCAACCAAGTGCAGGCCGGTATGGCGAACCATGTGTTTCTTGCCGCAACAATATTCGAGGGCTTTCACAAACGCAAACTTCGAGTGTACAAACAGGTTAGCTACAGCTTGCTCGGCTACTTCGGCGGTTTCAAAGCTCTTGGTCCAGTAATCCATTTGCTCTTCGGTCAGTTTTTCAGGTTCCTCCAGTAGAGTCGCCATTATCATGGTTTCGCGCCATTGCTTGTTCCACAGCTTCAGAGCCAACAGGTGGTTCTGCTCATACTGTTTCGACAGATCGCGCAACGAAATCACCGATGCTCCCCAATTCATTTTGTAGTTTAAACCCAATGCCTTCATTTGGGCCACGGTTTCGCCATTTTTTCGAAACTTTATCTTCCCTAAAATCTCCTGAAATATCTTTTCCGTTGCCGGATCGTCCAATAATATGTCCATATCAATTGATTGATAACTCAAAAAAAACAAGATAGGCAAAAGTAATGAATCGTACGGTTGACGGTAAAATATTCAGACAGTTTGTTACCGGGATGTTAAGCCGAATAAGTTCAAAAAACGTGAAAAATTTCGTGTAGTCAGAAGCAAAATCAAAACGAAGAAAAACACTTAACTTCAAAAAACTACCTTCCTATTTTTTGAAGATGAAGAATACGGCCAACACCAAAAAGATGAAGCCAATGAGGTGGTTCCAGCGAAAAGTTTCACTACGGAATAAAAATATGGTAAAGATAGAAAACACAAACAGGGTAATCACTTCCTGCAAAACCTTAAGCTCGATCAGCGAGAATGGGCCACCATGATCTTTGAAGCCAATACGATTGGCAGGAACTTGGAAGAAATATTCGAACAGTGCAATTCCCCAGCTAACCATCACAATCGAAATCAACCCCAGCTTATTAAACCATTTCATCTCAGCAAACTTAAGATGCCCGTACCAGGCAAAAGTCATAAATGTGTTGGATAAAACCAGCAGCCCAATGGTCAAAATTCCTTTCATACTCAAATTCAATTATTTGCCGATCAATAAAAACAAAAGCGAAAAATCGCTGCAAATCTATCAGAAATCACGCACAAAACAAGCAGGCGAACAAACTTATTTGCAGTGCGTTAAACCAAACCACAAAAATAATTGCACATAAATTTCAATTAATAGCGCCAATAGAAGGAATATGAGATGTTCTCCATCAGAAACGAACCGACAAAAAGCAAAAAGCACCTCATTTTCATGAAGTGCTTTTGACTTGGAGCGAGAAACGGGACTCGAACCCGCGACCCCGACCTTGGCAAGGTCGTGCTCTACCAACTGAGCTACTCTCGCGTGAGTGGTGAGAAGTACCCGGAGCGGGACTTGAACCCGCACGACCGTTGATTGGTCATTGGATTTTAAGTCCAACGTGTCTACCATTCCACCATCCGGGCATCCTAAATAAATGAGCGAGAAACGGGACTCGAACCCGCGACCCCGACCTTGGCAAGGTCGTGCTCTACCAACTGAGCTACTCTCGCGATTTATGTTATTTTGCAAAGAACGTACTGCATTCAGCTCCCGAAAACAGCGTTGCAAATATATTGCTAATTTTTCTTTCTCCAAAAATAAATTCTAAAAAATCAGACGAAATCCGCGGTCTGAAAGCTATCTCATTTTAAACCAGTCAGTTTTTTTATCTCGTTTAATTTGTTTAGGGCCTCAATAGGGGTCAGGTTATTGATGTCCATCTTGCGAATTTCGTCCCGGATCGCCTTTAAAACCGGGTCATCCATCTGAAAAAAGCTCAATTGAAATCCCTCGCGTTTTTCGGCCATGCCGCCCAGTGGCTTGGCCAAACCTTCCTTGCGATTGTCGCCTTCCAGTTGCACCAGAATTTCATCGGCCCGTTTAACTACGGATGGCGGCATGCCAGCCATGCGGGCCACGTGTATCCCAAAACTGTGGTTACTGCCACCACGTACCAGCTTCCGTAGAAATATTACTTTGTTGCCCACTTCTTTCACACTCACATTGTAATTCTTCACACGCCCGAATGACTTTTCCATTTCATTCAGTTCGTGATAATGGGTAGCAAACAAAGTCTTTGCTTTGGCATGTGCGTGCTCGTGAATATACTCTACGATGGACCAGGCAATGGAAATCCCGTCGTAGGTGGATGTTCCGCGTCCAAGTTCATCCAGCAGAATCAGGCTTCGATCCGATACGTTGTTCAAAATACTGGCCGCCTCGTTCATTTCCACCATGAAAGTTGACTCGCCCAGAGAAATGTTATCGGACGCACCAACCCGGGTAAAAATTTTGTCAACGTAGCCAATTTTCGCTGCCCTGGCCGGAACAAAAGAACCAATTTGCGACATCAGCACAATCAGCGCCGTTTGCCTCAGAAGCGCCGATTTACCCGCCATGTTTGGCCCGGTGATGATGATGACCTGCTGATCGTCCTGATCGAGCAACACATCGTTGGAAATGTAGCTCTCACCAATGGGCAACTGCTGTTCAATCACCGGGTGCCGCCCGTCTTTTATATCGATAATTTTGGAATCGTTCAACTCGGGCCGGCTATAACTATTTTCGACCGCCGAACTGGCAAACGACAACAGACAATCCAGCTTGGCAATCACCACTGCATTTAGCTGTACCGCCTGGATATATTCCGAAAGGGCAATTACCAGGTCGTTGAAAATTTTGGCTTCCATAGCCTGAATTTTCTCTTCGGCGCCCAGTATTTTGCTTTCGTATTCTTTTAACTCTTCAGTAATATAGCGCTCGGCGCTCACCAGCGTCTGTTTGCGGATCCAGTCATTCGGCACCTTATCCTTATGCGTATTACGCACTTCGATGTAATAGCCAAACACATTGTTGAAGGATATCTTCAACGAAGGGATGCCGGTACGGTTCGATTCGCGTTCCTGCATTTGAGCCAGGTAATCTTTTCCGGAATAAGCAATCTTTCGCAAGTCGTCCAATTCCTCGCAAACGCCCGGCTTGATAACATTGCCCTTGTGCAGCAACATGGGCGGGTCGTTCGTAATTTCCCGCTCAATCCGTTCGCGTACCGACAAGCAGGGATTTAGCTGCTCGGCAAAGCGATTCAGGATTTCATGGTCAACGCCGGCGGCGTATTTCTTAATGGGCTCAATGGCCAATAAGGCATTTTTCAACTGCACCACTTCGCGTGGATTGATGCGCCCAACGGCCACCTTCGAGATGATCCTTTCCAAGTCGCCAATTTGCCGGAGATGATCTTCCAGCTCCTCCTTTTCAGCGGGGTTTGCCACAAAATATTCCACCACCGAAAGCCGCTCGTTGATCGCAGTAATTTCTTTCAACGGCAGGGCAATCCATCGTTTCAACATGCGGGCGCCCATGGGCGAAATGGTTTTATCGAGCACCTGCACCACGGTTTTCGCCCCTTCGTTAATGGCACCAAAAAGCTCCAGGTTGCGAATGGTAAACCGGTCGAGCCAAACGTATTTATCCTCCTCAATGCGCGACAAGGCCGTAATGTGCTGCACCTGGTGGTGCTGCGTGAGGTCCAGGTAATGCAGCACTGCCCCGGCAGCTACCACGCCGTAGCTGAGCTCATGAACCCCGTAACCTTTCAGCGATTTGGTTTCGAAGTGACGCAGCAACCGGTCAACAGCAGCATCTTCGGTATAAACCCATTCGTCCATCGTATAGGTATAATACTTCCCTCCAAATACCGCAACAAAATCATTGCCTTTCCCTTTTTGGAAAAGAACCTCTTTGGGTTTGAATGAACTCAGCAATTTATCGACATATTCGAAACTCCCCTCTGCTGTCAGGAACTCGCCGGTTGAAATATCCAAAAAAGCCACACCGGCCATCTTTTTATCAAAATGAACCGAAGCCAAAAAGTTGTTTTCGCGGTGCTCCAGGATATTATCGTTGATGGAAACCCCCGGTGTAACCAATTCGGTAATCCCGCGTTTGACGATCTTTTTCGTCATTTTCGGGTCTTCCAGCTGTTCGCAGATGGCCACCCGTTGCCCGGCCCGCACCAACTTGGGCAGGTACGTATCGAGCGCATGGTGCGGAAAACCGGCCAATTCGACATAACTGGCCGAGCCATTTGCCCGACGGGTAAGTGTAATTCCCAGAATTTCGGCGGCTTTGATAGCATCTTCGCCAAAGGTTTCGTAAAAGTCGCCCACGCGAAAAAGCAACACCGCATCGGGGTGCTTCCCTTTGATTTCATAATATTGCTTCATCAAAGGGGTTTCGACATATTTTTTTGTTCCGCTCAAAGCTAAAATGAGATTTTTAATGGACAAACAAAGATAAACGTTTCCACAGAGGAAGGAAAAATTCGGCCTTTTTGTTCATCCAAACTTTTCAACAAGGAATAAAGAAGACTGAGTCTGATTTGAAAAGATTATATTTTGCCGCCTTCTAGAATTTGTTTTTCAACCAAAAGAACCGGAAACTGTGGAGCAGCGACCTGCAAAGCACCATCAGTGCGATCAGGTAAAAACCCAGTGGAAATGCTTGCGGCACAAAGGGGCTGAGAAGCAAGAACAGCGCCATCCAAATGAATAAAACCAACCAGTACCACTTTAGCTGCGAACGCCATTTTTTAATGATCCACAGAAACAGGAACAGGAAATTGGCAGGTATGGCCCACATTAAATTATAATTGGGCCGCATGGCCGGATGTTCCGAGTACCAAACAAACCACAGCAACCCCAGCCCGATCAATCCGGTGAGGAACAGCAGAAAATAATCTACCAGGTAATTAACTCGCTTTCGTCTAAGCTGACTCACGGAAAACCAGATTATCAACAACAACAGAACCGACAACACCACTTCGGGCGACCACCACCGCAATCCCTGGCTTTCGGGTTCACCCGCATCATAAATCCGGTGAGTGGCCTTCACAAGGGGACGTTTCTGCCCGTTGACCTCCATCTGGGCCGTTGCAAAATGTTTCTCCAAAAAGTAAGGCAAAAACATTTCCTGGTAAGCAGTAGCCACCTTATCGGACGGGCTACCCAGCACCAACTGGATACCGAAGTTTGTCCACGGAAGCACCTCCTGATAATGGGTAACATGCTGCCTAAATGTTTTTTCCAGACCCGAATTCTGCTGAAAAAAAACGGTTGCGCCAGCCTCTTTTTCCACCACATCGCGTACCCGCGAGGCACAATTATCAAAGAAAAAGTTGTAGCGGTACTCCCGGTTTTCAGGCCTGGCGTTATCGATCAAAAAATCAAGCAACTGCTGTTTCCCGTCCGCAGTCAGATTAAGCACCTGCTCGTTTATGCTCCGCCCGTTTCGTTTGTAATCCTCCAGAAAATCAGAAAACCGCTCGGCAGCCACCATATAATCTGTTTGCCCTTTGGCAAAACGATAGACAAAGTTGGGTGCACTGAAACTAAAAACGCCGTAATTAAAAATCACATCCAGGTTGATGCCGGGATCTTTCACCCGGATAGCCGTATGCCCGTAAATAGCGTGAATCAGCTCGCTGGGGCCGCAAGTCATGATGCTGATTTCGGCATTTTCGCTCAACTGAACAGCTTTACCGGAGAAGGGCAAGAATAACAAGAAAATAATCAGAATGGGGTACAGAATTGGTCTCACAGCTTTTTTCTTCAAAAAAAACAAAAAGCCGAAACATATCCGCTGAATCCGGGAAAAATCTTACCATCCAAACAGGACAGACAGTCTTATTCATTAGTGGTTATGAGAAAAATTGTTCCGAATTGGGAAATTCAACATTCTTTCATCACTGATTTACCGATTAAAACGTAAAGACCGAAAAGCTATCTTTGTGAAAACACAAAAGACATATGAACACGATAAAGCCAGCGAATCTGAAAAAGGTCCACGCCAATCATCCCGGGTTCATCCCGGTGAATTGCCAGAACTGGACGGAATATCCTTACCAGCCAGAAGTTCAGTTCCGGATAGGCTGTAACGGACAAATAATAGAACTTCAATTTAACGTGCGCGAGAAATATATACGGGCAACCGTGACCGAAATAAACGGGCCGGTGCACCAGGACAGTTGTGTGGAATTTTTCATTTCGCCCGGGGCTGACGGCAACTATTACAATTTCGAGTTCAACTGCATTGGTGTGCCGCATGTAGGTTATGGCCCCGACCGGCACCACCGTCAAAAGTTATCGGTAGAAGTCATTCAACAGATTGCAACGGTTTCAACACTCGGCAATCAGGCGTTTGACGAGAAAACAGGCGATTTTAGCTGGGAATTAAAGGTTGCAATCCCCATCAGCTGTTTTGTGCATGACCCGATGAAGACACTGAGCGGTCTGCATGCCCGCGCCAACTTTTACAAATGTGGCGATGCGCTTGCCGAGGCTCATTTTCTGAGCTGGAGCCCGGTAAAAACCGAGCGACCCGACTTTCACCAATACCCGTTTTTTGGGGAATTGATTTTATAGTAGCGTAAGGTCCGTTTTGAGACATTAATGCCACATCCCGATAATGGCACCCATCAGAACGTACGACACCAAATCGTAACCCGCATTAATCAGGAACAGGGAGAAGCTTCGTTTTTCGTAAAGTACCGTGTTGATGCGGGCCGTGCTGATCCAACAAACTGAGATGACAAAGCCGGCAAACACGCCCATGCCCAGGTTGGCAGAGGTTCCCAAAAACAAAGCCAGAGCGAAAGCTGCCAGCACAGCCATCAGAAAAGAGGAACCAAAAACCACCGGCAGCGGTAGGCTCCCCATATTGATGGTCTTTTCGTTGAACCCATTCAGAAGCATCCACCTGTTACCAAACATGACCGGCGAATACCACAAACTTCCAATCACAAAGGTACTCAGGGCAGCCACCAGAATAGCCCAAAAATTCAGGTGTTCAATCACATTCGCTAAGTCCATAATTTTCAGATTCGTTTCACAATTCAAACAGAATCTAATTTACAAAAAGCCAACGATTTTTCGACTGACTGCATGATGGTTCTTGGACATGCCAAACAAATGAACAATTCGTATCGATTACAGAAAGAGATTTGAACTAAAGATCAACTCTGGCTACTCATCCATTTCTTTCAGGATGTTCTCCACCTCAGTTTCGGTTTTATGAAGCTTTTCCTTGCAAAATTTGATCAGTGTGGAAACGCGTTTTACTTTTTCTGAAAGCTCGTCAACATCCAGCTCCTCGTTTTCTATTTTCTCCAGGATATCGTCAATCTCGTCAACGGCATCTTTGTAGGTTAATTTCTTTTGAACCATGTCGTTTTATTTTGTGATTTTACTTTTTATTTCACCGTCGGCCAACCGGGTCAGCAATTCGTCTCCTGCTGCCAGCCCACTAACAGTTTTCAGCAATTTCGCGTCTTTGTATGTGAGGCTATAGCCGCGTTTCAGTACTTGTAAGGGGTCAACCAAACGAGCTTTTTCATCAAAAGCTGTGAGCTTGTTTTTTTCGGCCTTTAAACCCTCTTTCAAACGGATCTTCAGTTCTTGCCCGGCCCGACCCAACGCATTCTTCCCGCTTCGAAACAAACGTTGAGAGAAATATTGCAAGCTTTCTGCCTTTTTATGCAAGCGGTGAAACTCCTCTTTCAGGTTGCCAAGCCCTTCTATTTCCAGTTGATGTTTGTATTCTCGGAACCGGTCTTTTTGTTTTTTCAGGAAGGAAGGAGCCGCATTTTTCAGCCGCACCACCGTTAGATTGAATTGGTGCTCTTCTTCTTTCACCAACTGCCGAACCCCTAACTTAAGCTGCTGAACAGCCTGCTGCAGATAGGTGGTTTCTTCCAGCAGGCGTTCCTCCACCCGATCCACAAAACGTGTTTCCAGATCAGACAACAGTTGTCCAAACGCTTCGGCGCCCGAAATCAGGAATTCGGCCACGGCAGTCGGCGTTTTCATTTTGGTGTGGGCCACCAGGTCCACCACGGTTTCATCCTTTTCGTGGCCAATGCCGGTAATTACAGGAAGTGGAAACTGCGCCACATGATAAGCCAGTTCGTAATGATCGAAGCTGGCCAGGTCGAGCTGAGCGCCGCCCCCGCGGATGATGGCCACCACATCAAAAAAGTCTTCGTACTGAAACACCTGATCCAGCGCCTGTATAATTGAGCCGGCGGTTTCAACACCTTGCATCACAGCCGGGAACAGCTTGGTGTAAAAGCGGATGTGGCGCGGGTTATTGGCCAGCTGATCCATAAAATCCTGCAAGCCGGCTGCGGTTGGCGACGAGATGATGGCCACACGTTGCGGCACCAGCGGAAGCTCCAGTTCCTTGTTCATCTCAAACACGCCGTCTTCCTGTAAGCGCAGGATAATTTCGCGCCGTTTGCGAGCCATATCGCCCATCGTGTAACTTGGGTCGATATCACGGATATTCAGGCTCAGCCCATACACCGGATGATATTCGATTTTGGCAGAGACCAGCACCTTAATACCTTCAGAAAAAGCTTGTCCGGTAGTGGTTTCAAAGTAGGGTTTCAACATGCGAAAGGTGTACGACCAGATGGTTGCCCGGCCTCGTGCCAGCACCTCTTTGGTCACCGGATCCATCTCCACCAGCTCCAGGTAACAGTGCCCAGCCCGGTTGATCGTCAGTTCACTGATTTCGGCCTTCACCCAAATCAAATTCGGAAACGCATCGTCGAGCGTTTCTTTAATCTGCTGGTTTAATTCGGAAAGTGATACTTGTATATTTGCCATGAAACCCATTTTTATTGTCCTGCCACCATCAGTTTCACATGTGTGGAATGACTACCGTAGCGTAGGCTTGCAACATACAAACCGCCGGGCAAGTTACTAAGATTAGGGATAAAAATCGGGCTGGCAGCAGGGAAAACTTTTTCGTAAACCAGCGAGCCGTTTGTTCGGTAAATGCGCACCAACACATCAGCTTCCGGGGGCCCGTCGAGCTTATACAGGTGAACGGACGCTTGCACCGGGTTGGGAACGGCAACCCAGCTAAGTTGCTCCACGCCATGTTTCCGCTTCAGCAAGCGGTCGGCCAGTTCGAGGTTGGGTATGCCGAAACCCAGCAGACTGTCGGGGCGGGTGTATTGGCTGGCGCTTTCTTCCAGCGCCAGTTTTATCTCCTGTGCGGTTGCCAAGGGATTGCTCTGCCACAAGCAAGTAGCCATGCCAGCCATCACCGGTGACGAAAAAGAAGTGCCGCTCCCCAACCCAACTGTTCCGTCGTTGCGCTGCAACACGGTGCCCCAGCCCAAGGCGGCGACATTGGGTTTTACCGAGCCATCGGCAGCCGGGCCCAGCGAACTAAATGGCGCCCAGGCTCCGTAACGGTCCACCGCGCCTACACCGATGACGAGATCTCCGTCAGCTGGAGCAGACAGATAGCGCCATGGGCCGTCAGCCTCATTACCCGCACTGGTGAACACTAACATGCCTTTTTGCACGGCCAGGTTGGCCGCCCGCGTCACCCGCGTGGTTTCGCCATTCATGTCGGTATAGCTGTGGTTCATGCCGGCGTCGTCAAATTCGGTGTAGCCAAGCGATGAGTTAATGACATCCACGCCCAGCGAATCAGCATACTCGGCGGCGACAACCCAGTTATCTTCTTCAATCAGATATTCGGATGCTGAATCTTCTGTCCGGAATAAATAATAGGAAGCGCCGGGAGCAGATCCGATCAATACGCCGGGCAGGTTGCCAGCCATAATCGAAAGCACATTCATCCCGTGTTGGTGTTCGGCAAAGATGTTGCTTCCGGGCGATACAAAATCGCGGAATCCGAGCACGCGTCCCTCGTCCCAAAGCGTTTCGAAAGCAGGTAGCTCATCAACCCTGAAAAAACCGGCATCGAGCACAGCGATGTGCAAGCCTTGACCGAAAATGCTTTGGTTGTGCAGAAACTGCCCGTTCAACTGGCCGATTTGGTAAACCGACGGGCCATAATAAGAGGTGTCGATCCCGGCTGTCAAATCAGAAATGTGTTCGAATACAAATTTATTCTTAGCAAATTTCGGAGTTAATGCGGGTTTGGTGAGTTGCAGCTCACGAACAAACTCCAATCCGGAAATTTCACCAGCCAGGTCTGCCGTTGCCCGAATGGTGGCGCCGTTCAGCCATTTGGAAGAATGAATGATTTCAGCTCCCAGTTTTTTCAACCCGGCCAGGTAAACCAGCGATACTGGCAAATCGGTTTCGTTGATGCGGATTTGTTGCCGTTGGCGCCGAGCGATGGCGCGTTGCGACAGGTAGGTTTCGGGCGCCGAAACCGAGTGCGGCGTATCGTTTTTGTCGGTAAAGGCTACCCAGTAATAATTCCGGGCTGCAACCTGGGCCTGTAACATATCGCAAGCCACCACCAGTAAAACCAGCAAGATTAACCGCAACCTGTTCATCTTTTTCCTATTGGGGCGACAGCGATCGCTGCATGTATTCCATGGGATTGTCCATAAATTTTTCCGGGTCAACCAGTTTGTGACGGTTTTCTTCCAATTCACGAAAACGGATTTGTTCGAGGCTGTCGCGCACCTCGGGATTCATCAGCAGACCCAAATCGTAAATAAAGCTGTGTGAATAATTTCCCGTTTCATCGTAATACTTCCACTCGTTGTGCCGGAGCCCATTTTGGTAGAAACCTTCCAGCTCCAGATCGCCGTTTTCGCGAAAAACCTGGCAGAAGCCATCACGCTTTCCCTCTTTCATTTGGCATTCCAGATAGGGCTTTCCGTTGGTAAAATAAGCGCGGTAAACTCCGGTTTGCTGGTTCCTTTCCCAATCAGTTTCTTCAAACAACTCACCCGAAGGATAATAGGTCCGTGATTTTCCTTCCTTCAGTCCCACTTGGTAGTTTTCTTGCGACACGAGTTTTCCTTCACCAAAATATGACCACTTTCCGGTTTTCTGTTGGTTGAGGTAAGCGCCTTCGGCCATCAATTTTCCTTTCACATCAAACATTTTCGCATACGATGAGTCAGAATTCTCAGCATCTTGAATGATGGCCTTCACCATTCCATTTGAATGATAACGCTTGAACTCGCCCACCGGACGGTCGTCTTTAAAGCTGCCCTCATAAAGAAGCTTCCCGTTTTCCTGTTTCTTTTGCCAGAGCCCCTGCTTTTTGCCTGCCGCATCAACCTGGTTGATGCCGGTTTGACCGAAAGCGTTCAGGACAATAAAAAGGGAAGCAATTAAAATCAGTTTGTTCATGGGTCTTTCGTTTTCAATCTTCAAATCTAGGGAATTAATTGATGATTGCGACAGCCGATAAAACCGCCCATACTTATTCCCCCAACGATTTGAGCAAGGAACGCACCGAGTTGACCGATTCCACTTTATAGGCTGCGGCTGTATTCTTCAAGCCCACTTTTATGGTGATGGCACTTTCAGGCAGTTCACGGAACATGTATTCGTCGGTCCAGTCGTCGCCAATGGCCAGGATGCAGTCGAATTGCTGGTCTTTCAGGAAACGCATGGCGGCCATACCTTTGTTAATACCACCGGCCTTCACCTCAATCACCTTGTTTCCCTCCATCAGCTCCAGGTTGTGGTTCGAGATCCAATCGCGGAGTTCGTCTTTCAAATCGTTGGCGCGCAGTTCGCCTTGCTCAGGCTCTGCTTTACGATAGTGCCACACCAGCGAATAGTTCTTTTCTTCGATAAATGTACCGGGTGTGCGATCTACAAAATTCTCCAAAATGGGGCGGATGATCGGTTTCCAGTTGCTGTTGATGTTATCGATCATTTGCCACTCGCTACCATAGTTTTTCAACCAAACGCCATGTTCCACGATCAGGTTCACGTGATGGTCGCCCAGCCAGCGTTCGAGCGTATCGCGGTCGCGTCCGCTGATAATAGTTACCGTATTTTTTTTATCCTCTTCCAGTTTTACCAGCAATTTATGCAGCTCCTGATCGGGACTGGCAGCCTGCGGATCGTTATGAAAGCCGACCAGCGTACCGTCATAGTCCAAGAAGATTGCCCGTCTTTTCGCTTTCTTAAACTGCCCAACCAAATCTTTTTTAACGGAATTGGTAATCCGTTTGGCCAAAAACTTTTGCTGGATGGCCTCGATTTTTTTCAGGCCTTTCAGAAATTCACTGGCCCATTTAAATACATCGTAGCGGCTGATGCGTTGCTGCAACAGTTTCATTCGTTCACGCTGTTCTTCCAGCGGCATGTTCAGTGCCTGGTAGATCGCTTCGGCAATTTCAGCATCATTATTCGGGTTGATGATGATGGCTTCGCCCATCTCTTTGACAACACCCGCCATTTCGCTCAAGATCATCACACCGGTTTGGTTAACGCGGGAGGCGATGTATTCTTTAGCTACCAGATTCATCCCGTCGCGCACCGGAGTGACCAAGGCCACATCCGAACTGCTGTACAATTCAATCAGGTTATCGAACGGCAGGGAGCGGTAAAAATACCACACCGGCGTATAATTGATCCCGCCAAAACGCCCGTTGATTTTCCCCACCAGCTCATCCACTTCACTTTTCAGCAGTTTGTATTGCTCAACCGCTGCCCGTGAGGGCACCACCAGCATAATCAGGGTGACTTTGTTGCGGAACTGCGGGAAGCGTTCCAGGAACAATTCGAACCCACGCAGCCGATTGGGGATACCCTTGGTATAGTCTAACCGGTCGATCGACAGGATCAGCTTTCGGTCGGGCGAGCCTAAAAAGTACTTTTCCAGTTCGCGGTGCAGTTCCGATTTTTCCTGCAACGATTTCTGAGAAACCTCTTTGGCCTTGCCGCTAAACTTGGCGTAATCGATCCCCATCGGGAAGGCATCGGCCATAATGATGCGATCCTCCATGTGTATTTGGTTGAATGAAACCTCGTAACCCAACAGGCGCCGAACCGAGCTAAAGAAATGTCGTTCGTAATCGTAGGTATGGAACCCAATCAGGTCAGCACCCAGCATACCTTTGATCAGTTCCTTACGCCAGGGCAAAATACGGAACACCTCAAACGAAGGGAAAGGAATGTGCAGGAAAAAGCCAATCGTAACGCCGGGCTTTTCGGCTTTGATCATTTCGGGAACCAGCAGCAGTTGGTAATCGTGCACCCAAATGGTATCACCATCTTCGAGGATTTCCAGCGCTTTATCCGCAAATTTTCGGTTGACCTTGATATAGGCCTCCCAATAATCCGGGTTGTAATCAATAAACTGAGCGAAATAATGGAATAACGGCCAGATGATGTTGTTGGAGAAACCTTCGTAATACAGGTTAATTTCTTCGTTGGAAAGATGAACGGCCACGCAATTCTCGTCCACCAATTTCTCGTCAATCGCTTCCACTTCCTGTTCCGACAAACCATCAGAAGCTATTCCCGACCAGCCAATCCATTGGCCGCCATACTCTTTGTAAATCGAACGCATACCCGTTGCCAGGCCACCCACGCTTGGCGTAACCTGCATGCCTTGAGGCCCATTTTCAATACTTACGGGTAACCGGTTGGATACAATGTGTATTTTGCTCATATCTTATGCCTATTTGATTTTTATTCCTTTTTAAATCTTCTTTCCGACAAACTCAACATCCCGACTTCTTAAATGTTGAATGAATATCTGTACGAAGTGGCCCGTAAACTGGTGGCCGATTTCGAGGATAATTTTGATTTCTAACTGAATTATGCCTTTTTTACGGACTGAAAAATCCGGCATTTCCGTTTGGGGAAAACCAGACCGACGATAGAAAAATAGTTAAATTTTTGTAGTAATCAAAACCACCCAACTACGCAACCGGGATTAAAAAACAATATAACAACGGTTTATGAAAAACTTAAATTACGGAATAATCGGGAATTGCCGGAGCGCTGCCCTGATTTCAGAAACGGGATCCATCGAGTGGATGTGCCTGCCCCAATTTGATTCGTCATCGGTATTTGCTAAAATACTGGACGACAACGTAGGCGGTAGCTTTGAGGTAGTACCCACCTTTTTAGAGCAGATTAAACAATACTACATTCCGCGGACCAACATCCTGGTAACCCGTTTTATCTGTAAAGATGGAATATTCGAAATCCATGATTTTATGCCGCGCTATCAAACCGAGTCCGGAGGCTACTATCTTCCGCCCGATGTAGTGCGTTACTTTAACCATATTGAAGGTGAGCCCGAGTTGGTGGTCAAATACAATCCACGACTGGAATACGCCCGTTTTTCAACCCACAACATCATCGAAGATTGTTACATTAAATCGACCACCGAAAAAGGAGCTTATGATTCACTGTACCTGTATTCGGGCTTTAACCTGCAATCGATCCTGGATGAACGTCCGCTGAAACTTACGGAGGACAATTTCTGTCTGGTGAGCTACAACCAAAAGTTACTGCCCCAGGACGTGAGACGTGAAAAACTGAAACTGGAACGTACCAAGGTTTACTGGCTGAACTGGGCCGAGCGAACCACTTCGTTTAAAAAATATGAAGACGCCATTGTGCGAAGTGCGCTGACACTGAAGATGCTGAGTTTCGACAAAAGCGGGGCAATTTTGGCTGCCCTGACCACCTCGCTGCCCGAAACGGTTGGCGAAGAGCGAAATTGGGACTATCGTTTCTGCTGGATCCGGGACGCTTCGATGGTGGTAAAAATAATGACCTCGCTGGGCCATTTTCGCATGGCGCGACATTACCTGAACTTTATCATCGACATCCTGCCGGATAAGGATGAAAAAATGCAGATCATGTACGGCATTCGCGGCGAGAAGAAACTAACAGAACAGGAGCTGACGCACCTTTCGGGGTACGAAAACTCAGCTCCCGTGCGTATTGGCAACGCAGCCTATAAACAAAAGCAAAACGACATTTACGGCATTCTGCTGGATGTTATTTTTCAGCATTTCGAAATTTACTCCGTCAGCCTAGAGCACAGCGAGGAGTTGTGGACAATCACCCGAAACATTATTAAAGTGGTAGAAACCAACTGGAAAAAGCCCGACCGTGGTATCTGGGAAATCCGCAACGAAAACAAGCATTTCACCTTCAGCAAAGTGCTTTGCTGGGTGGCCGTTGACCGCGCCGTAAAAATCGCCACCCTGCTGAAACGGGATCTTTACATTAAACCGTGGAGCAAACTGCGTGACACCATCAAAGAAGACATTCATCAATACGCATGGTCTGATTCCAGGCAGTCGTTTACCCAGGCTTATGGAAGCAACGACTTGGATGCCTCGGTGTTGCTGATGGAATCGTACGGGTTTATTTCGGCCAATGACCAGCGTTTTGTCGATACCGTGCTGGCCATTCAGAAAGACCTGGAACACAACGGCCTCATGTACCGTTACAAAAATAAAGATGACTTTGGGACTCCGAAATCGGCCTTCACGATTTGTTCGTTCTGGCTCACCAACAGTCTGTATAAAATCGGCCGCAAAAAAGAAGCTTTGGAAAAATTCCATGCTCTGCTGAAATACTCCAACCATCTGGGCCTGTACAGCGAAGATTTGGATTTTGAAACCAAACGCATGCTCGGGAACTTTCCGCAAGCCTATTCGCACCTGGCCCTGATTGAGACTGCCATTACCATTTCGAACGGAGAACTTACGGAGGAAGAAGAAATTAAAGAGTACATTTATTGATTTCTTCGACCCCGAACGACAAGAAAAGAGTACGGGCAGGAGGTGGAAACCGGACGGTGAGGTACTGGGATTGGTCATTGAATAATTAATGATCGGACAGCTGGCGATTGAATTGTTCGTCACTATCTCTTCTCATACCTCTTGCCCATAAATCGTTAATTCCTAATCCTTAATCGACAATACGCTGTCGGAATGATCTCTTGTCCGGCAGATCACTATTCTTCATAAAAACTGATTTGCAGCAGGTCTATTATTTACCTATGTAAATTATTCTACTTTTGTGGCATTTACTAATCTTTTGTTTTTATGAAGAAAACTAATTTATTGACACTTGCCTGCGTCATGGTATCACAGGTAGTTTTTGCCGGTGGTATTTTAACCAATGCCAATCAAAGTGCACAATATGTTCGAATGCTTTCGCGCAACGCCTCACTGGATATTGACGCGGTTTATTACAATCCTGCAGGGTTGGTAAGACTGGAAAATGGCTACCATTTTTCGTTGAACAACCAAAGTATTTTTCAAAACAGGACAATCGAAAATTTATATCCTTTACTCAACGAATCGACTTATGAGGGAGGACTGACTGTTCCGGTTTTTCCTTCAGCTTTTGCGGTTTATAAAAAAGACAGGCTGGCCCTGTCCTTTGGTTTTGGTGTAAATGCAGGTGGCGGAACAGCCGAATACAAAACCGGGTTACCTTCGTTTGAAATCCCGTTTTCTGCGTTGCCAAGTTTAATTACCGGCTTAGGTGTTCCAACTCCAAATTATGCAGCAGACCTGTACTTTAAAGGATCATCGGTCTTCCTGGGCTTTCAGGCCAATGCCTCTTATGAAATCAGCGAAGTAATCAGCGCCTCTGTCGGATTCCGTTACCTGGACGCAGTGAATAAGTATGACGGTCATATTCGCGATATCCTGATCAATCCGCAACATCCGCAAGTAAATCCGCTGGGTGGATTTATACCTGCCCCCGATTTTTTCACCGCTATTGGTCAAAACAACTATGCTGCACTTACTTCGGACAAAGAAGTAGAAGTAAAACAAAAAGGAACTGGCTACACCCCAATCTTAGGGTTGAATATTAAACCCGGCGATCGGCTCAATATCGGGATGAAGTATGAGTTCCGCACAAAACTGGAGATGACCAACGAAACAGAGGTAGATGGTACGGGTGAGTTTCCCGATGGCGACAAATTCCGGAATGATATTCCGGCTATCCTGATGGCAGGTATCGACTATAAACTGTTTGACAATTTTCATGTTTCCTGTTCTTTCAATAATTATTTTGACAAAGGGGCCAACTGGGACGGCAAGGAAAACGAGGTGAAGGAGAACCTGTACGAACTGATGCTGGGCATGGAGTACCAACTGTCGGACATTACCAAAATCAGCGCCGGTTTTATGCATTCCGAAACCGGAGTAGGTCGCGGCTACCAAACGGATATAAGCTACAGCCTGAGTTCCAATTCGGTAGGTTTTGGAATGCAATTCAAGGTAAACGACCGTTTCGATCTTGACTTGGGTGGATTATATACCGCTTATCAGGATGGCTATAAGGAAATTTCTTATCCGGGCATCGGTACATTCAAAGAAATGTACGACAAAACCAACCTGGCTTTTACCATTGGGGTAAGCTACCACCTGTATAAGTAAACAAACCGTTAATAATATCGATTTCAGGAAGGGGCCGCTCAATGAGAGCGCCCCTTTTTCGTTTTCAAAATCGCGTGATTTAGGCCAGCGCTCTCGGGCTGGGTGAACTGGCCCGATCCGCCGCCCTGCCAATACCTTCAACAGCAGGCCCCCAGCAACATAAAATCATCCGGATATATGAAGAATACTCAACATAAATTCCGAACCGTTAGCCTCTTTCTTCGTAAATAAGAAAACTTATCGGTACGAAAAAATGAAGTCATTGCTCAAATCATTATCCTTGGTTATAATGCTGTTATCATCCGCAGCTTATGGATATGGACAGGAAAATTACGCTACCAACGTGCGCACGATGGCTTTGGATGATCAAAAATTATACATTGACTACGATGTGATTGCCGAGGATGGCACGAGGTATTTCTATGTGTCTCTAATTATTAATTATGACGGGAAAGAAGTCATTCCAAATCCGGAACACCTGTCTGGTGACTACGGCCCCGTATCGGCGCCCGGACGAAAAATTATCTCCTGGAACTTTCCTGCTGAATTTATGGAGGATACCAGTAAAATAGCGATAAACGTGATTGCCATCAACCGGGATTATTTACCCAGGGCAGCTTTTAAAACGACTCCGTCCGGCAGAAATTTTTATGCGCCCTGCGAAATCAGGTTTGCCAACAGCTCGATGTACAGCGACCAGTATGAATGGGATTTCGGCGACCCGGATTCGGGTGCTGAAAACTATTCACAGGAGGAAAACCCCGCGCACACCTTCAGCAAGGTTGGGAAATACACCGTTTCATTAACCGCCTATAATTCCGGGTTAAGGCTGAAAAGTACATATTATGAAACCATCACTGTAAAAGACCGCGGAACAACGGCAGCCGACTTTAAAATCGTTGGCTTTGATAATTTAAGCAGCAAGAAAGTTCCGGCAACCCTGGAGTTTATAAACGAATCCATTAATGCCGACAGGTTCAATTGGAATTTCGGCGATCCACAATCGGGACCAGACAAAAACACCTCACCGGAACGAAACCCAAGCCATAAATACAAACATCCGGGCCACTATCAGATTGAACTGACCGTGCGAAATTCCATAAAAGATATCACCTCCACAAAAACCATAGAGATCGACCTGGCAACCACCAATTCAACTCTGTCCAGTAAAAATAATCTAAACGTTCTTTCAACTTTCAAAAAACACAGAACACGAAAAAACCTGTGGTTGGCAGCTGGGATCAGCTCGTTGGGAGCCGGCATTTACACACTTGTGGAATCGAACCGGCTATATGATGATTATCAAATGGCCACGGATGATGCTGAAGATTTACATAGTAAAATCAAGACCTACGACCGGATTACACCAGTGGCATTTGGCATTTCGGCCCTGTGTGCTGTTGAGGTCGTTATCCAGGCCACCAAGCAGTCGAATGCGTCTGATCAACTCAGTTTCCAATTAATTCCTTTGGACGAGGGAGGAGCCGCCAAACTGACGTATCATTTTTAGTAGAAATTGACCTTGAAAAACAAACGATCATGAAACCATTGAACACAACATATTGGCTATCGGTAATTCTAATCAGTCTTCTTGTTTCCTGCGAACGCGAATGGGATAATCCGTTTGACCCGGATAGCCCGAAGGAGACCTGGACACCGGTTGATTTCTCTGTTTCGCAACAGGAAAACTCCCTGCTATTGAGCTGGGGTCAGCTCGCCCCAAACATTTCAGGTTTTAAGATTGAGCGTAAAATAGGTGACGGAGAATGGCAAAGCCTGGGAACGGTGAACGGTTCAACATTTACCTGGACGGATTCGCAGCTGGTTGAAGGGCAAACGCACGAATACCGGCTGAAGGCCTATGCGGGTGAAAATGAAAGCAATGAATTGACTATTAGTGTTACACCAATCTCATTATCAGCAGTTCAGCAGGGAAACACCATCCTGTTGAGCTGGGGCCAGCCCGCCCCAAATATTACAGAATTTAAGATCGAGCGCAAAGTAAGTGACGGAGAATGGCAGAGCCTCGAAACAGTGAACGGGTCAACATTCACTTGGACGGATACGCAGCTGATCGACGAGCAAATGCACGAATATCGGCTGAAGGCCTTTGCGGGTGAAAAAGAAAGCAATATACTGACTGCCAGTGTTACTCCGCTTTTACTGAACGGAACGTTCACGGATGCGCGGGATGGGCGCGAATACAAATGGGTCCGGATCGGTGGACGCAAGTGGATGGCCGAGAACCTCAAATACCGTTTTGTCGATTATGAACTAAGCACTGAAAAGATAAACGGAAGTAACAACACCGAAAATCAATTATTGCCGGGAACCATCTTGGTTTATCAAACCAGCGAGGGCCGGCTCGGCAAAATGCAGATCCAGCAGTATGGCTATGACATGAAAATACGATGGATTACTTACACTAATACCGGCGACGTGCATAGTTCTGGTGAAAACCTGACCATCCGCGGATTCTGGTCGTGCGACCTGGACACAGGCAAAGAAACCACCAGGGATAGCGATTTCTGGTGGGAACAAGTAACGGTTGAAGAACGCTACCTGACCCCCATGAATAAGGCGATATTTTCCCTATACCCCACGGACGCATCATTTGAAGATGCAGTCGTCAATATTGGCATTTTCAGGTACAACAATAACCTGGATAATTTTGATAACTATGGCTATCTATACACCTGGAGAACGACTACCATAGCCGGTTTGTGCCCGGAAGGCTGGCATTTGCCCACCGACGAAGAATGGAAAGAGTTGGAGTTGCAGTTGGGAATGAAGCAAACCGATGCCGACAAAACAAGCTGGCGGGGAACCAACGAAGGCGGCAAACTGAAAGAAACCGGCAGTTCGCCTGATGGCCTATGGAACAGCCCGAATACCGGAGCAACCAACACCAGCGGGTTTACAGCCCGACCCGGTGGAAAATGGCAAAGCGGTTTTATCAATATCACCAAAACTGCCTCATTCTGGTCATCAACTTCCGGAAGTGAAGGAAAGGCCTGGCACCGCGAACTGGCCTATGACCATGCAGACCTGTTCCGCGATCAGGCCAACAAAACAGACGGATTGAGTATCCGTTGCGTACAGGATTAAGGTTTTCCGGTCCTAATCCACACTTCCACTTTGCCCCGATGCACCGAAAGCCTCCAAAAACGTGTTACACCAGCAAAGCCTTCACTTTGTCGGCGATGTCTTTGCCGTCGGCTTTACCTGCCAGTTCTTTGGACGCAATGCCCATCACCTTGCCCATGTCTTTCATGCCACTGGCTCCAATAGTATCAATAATGATCGTCACGGCGGCGGTCAACTCTTGGTCGGTCAGTTTTTTGGGCAGATAGACTTCAAAAACTTCCACCTGCAACATTTCCTCGCCATACAAATCATCGCGGCCCTGCTCTTTGTACAGGTTGGCCGAATCAATTCCCTGTTTGGCCAGCTTCTGGATAATCCGGATCACTTCCTGGTCATCCAGCCCGGCTGAGGCGCCTTTGGCTGTTTTAGCTTCAATCAGCGCTTTTTTCACGTTGCGCAGGGCTTCCAGTTTTGTTTTTTCGCGTGCTTTCATCGCCGCTGTCAAATCGCTGTTTATTTTGTCGAATAAGTTCATCATTTTAGTATTCGTTATTTCATTGTTATTCATTGTCAGGTAGAGTCATTTGTCGGCATTCAGCCGTTACTCTCCTCAGCATTTATAACCAATTCCAAATGCCACCTTCCCATCAATCCACGTTGTCGTGTAAATAAGAATTATTGTCGCGCAGAATGGTTTTATCATCCTCGTCTGGCGACAACGAAAAACGTGACAGTTTTTGCTCAAATTTCTTTCGCACATCCGTGATGTTCATCTTCTTGCGCCGGTAAGCCGGAATGTTTTCCAACTCATCCACCATCTCTTCGGTAGAAGTTGAAAAATCCATCTTTATGCTGAAATCGCTTTCAAACTCGTTCGACTTTGGTTTGCCGTACAAATCGTCGAACTCATCATGTGGGGTGGTACCCACTTCAAACTCGAAGGTTCGCTGGTCTATTTTTGTGGCGAACGAATCACCTGCGTTACCATGCTTACTTTTGGGTGTCATCACCGGGGCCGTGTTTGATGTTGTTTTCGGCTGAGCTTCATCCACCAGCGTGTGATAAGTTTTTTCGGTTTTGCGGGCCGCCATCATTTCGGGGATGCTGCTTACGCTGAAACCAGTGGCAATAACGGTCACCGAGATTTCTTCACCCAAGGTTTCGTCCACGCCGTTCCCCCAAATCAGGTCGGCATCGTGCCCGGCTTTGGCCTGTATGTAATCGGTAATCTGACCAATCTCGTCCATGGTCACTTCCTCGCTGCCTGAAGTAATGTTCAGCAAAATATTTTGCGCCCCGCGAATATCGTTGTTGTTCAGCAACGGTGAGTTCAATGCCTCTTCCACCGCTTTCAGCGCCCGATTCTCACCTTCCGCTTTGGCCGATCCCATCAGGGCCACGCCGCTTTTGCGCATCACGGTCTCCACATCGGCAAAGTCAACATTGATGTAGCCGGGCACGGTAATGATTTCGGCAATCCCTTTGGCGGCAGTGGCCAACACATTGTCGGCTTTGGCAAAGGCCTCGGATATTTTAAAATCGCCGTACATTTCGCGAATCCGTTCGTTGTTGATCACCAACAACGAATCAACGTGGCTTTCCATCTCGGCAATACCGTCAATCGCCTGTTTGATGCGGCGGCGGCCTTCGTTCCGAAACGGCAGCGTGACGATACCCACGGTGAGGATTTTTAAGTCCTTGCACGCTTCGGCAATCACCGGAGCGGCGCCGGTGCCTGTGCCACCACCCATTCCGGCAGTAATGAAAACCATTTTGGTAGTGGCTTCGATGGCTTGTTTCACATCGTTGATATTTTCGATGGCAGCCTCGCGCCCAATTTCAGGCTTGTTGCCAGCCCCGCGCCCTTCGGTAAGCGATGCCCCCAACTGAACACGCAGCGGGATCGGACTGTTTTGCAGGGCTTGGGCATCGGTATTACACACCATAAACCCAACATCTTTTATCCCCTGATGATACATGTGGTTGACCGCGTTGCCACCACCGCCTCCAACACCGATCACTTTGATGATCGCCCCTGAAGATTTTTCCAAATCAAAATTCATAATATCGCTAGACATAGGCTTTCCTTTCTTAATCTTTATCACTTATTGCTTCATCCTGATCATCAAAAAAACGGTTGAACTGGCGCAAAAACCAACTTTCCGTATTTCCGTTTTCCTGCTTTTCTTCAGAGACCAGTTCGCCGGCTCGCCTTTTCGGGGCCGAAGAACTTTTTGGCGCTTTTGCTTTTCCCTTCCGGGGAGTTTGTTTTACCGTCACATCATTGAAAAGATGACCTGAAAATCCGTCATCTTCATCTTCTATATTGATGTCGGGTTCCTGTGTGTTTTCCAGTACAAATTCTTCTACCTGTATCTTGGGCTGAAGCAGGCTGTTTGGATTTTTGTCGAAACGTGTGGCAGCAATGGTTACGCTGATTTTGTTGCCCAGCTTCCGGTCGATCCCGTTACCCCAGATAATGTTGGCATCCTGCCCTGCTTTATCCTGCAAATACTCGATGATATCCCCAATCTCGCCCATCGTGATTTCGTCATCTCCCGAGATGATATTCAGCAGAATATCCTTGGTGCCAAAAATGTCATTGCTGTCGAGCAAGGGCGATTCGAGCGCTTCGTGCACGGCTTTCATGGCCCGGTCGTCACCTTCGGCAATACCGGTTCCCATGATAAACACTTTGCTGTCGGCCATCACGGTTTGCACATCTGCATAATCGATGTTGATATTACCGTGCACGGTAATAATTTCGGCCACGCCCTTCACAGCTGTGGCAATAATGTTGTCGGCTTTTTTGAAAGCCCTGGATGCAGGCAGGTCACCGTATATTTTGTGCAGCTTTTCGTTGCTGATGACCAACATGCTGTCCACATGGTCCTTTAGACGTTCCACTCCTTCGAGGGCCTGCTGAAACCGACGTTTTCCCTCTGCCGGCGCAGGGATGGACACCACGGCAATGGTGAGAATACCCAGTTCGCGTGCCAAGCGGGCAATTACAGGGGCCGCACCGGTACCGGTACCACCACCCATCCCAGCCGTGATAAATAGCATTTTGGTGGTGCCTTCCAGCAGCCGACGCACATCGTCCAGGTTTTCGATGGCCGCCTGTTCGCCGTGCTCGGGCAGGTTGCCGGCACCACGACCTTCGGTAAGCGTTACGCCCAACTGTATTTTTAGGGGCACCGGACTTCCCTGCATGGCTTGTGCGTCGGTGTTGCAGATCAGAAAATCGACCCCCTCAATACCTTCGGTAAACATGTGGTTGACGGCGTTACAACCGGCGCCTCCCACCCCCAGCACTTTGATGATGGACGACCGCGATTGTTCCAGTCCAAAGTTGATAATTTCCTCAATCATAGGCGAGGACTTTATTGTTAATCTATTAGTACATCTCCGTATCCTGTTCCTCCTCAAAGAACAGGGTTACCTGGCGAGCCACTTGCTGTTTCACTTGGCTGAAAAAGCCAGGTTGCGTATTTTTCGGTTTATTTTTCTTGATGCGTTCCCGTCCCTTAGGGGATGAATTTTCAGTTTCGTTCATCGCAGTCAGGAACAGGCCAAGCACAGTTGCATGGCGAGGATCTTCCAGTTCTTTCCATTGGGCATCCAGTTTCAAGCGGGGAACCCCCTTCCGTACGTCCATACCGGTACGATACTTGATCAGTTGACTGAGGTTCGGCAACAAGGCCGTTCCGCCGGTAAGCACAATTCCGGCCCCCACTTTTTCGAGACAACCTGATTTTTCAACCTGAAAGAAGAAAGCATCGACAATCTCTTCCATGCGGGCCTGGATGATGTGGGCCAGACTACGGAAGGAAATTTCTTTCGGCTCCCAGCCTGAGATCCCCGGGATTGTAACCACCTTATCTTCGGGCGCAAAGTCGCCAATAGCCTGACCAAACTGTACTTTTAGCGATTCGGCCTGCCGGGCCAAAATGGAGCATCCTTCTTTGATATCGTGGGTCAGCACATTTCCGCCAAAGGGGATAAGCGATGAGTAGCACAACACGCCATCGTGGTAGATGGCCATTTTGGTAGTTCCGCCACCAATGTCGAGCAGGATCACACCCGCCTCTTTTTCATCTTCCGACAACAAGGCTTCGGACGAGGCCAGCGGATCGATCAGGCTTCGTTTCATTTGTATGCCGGCCCGGTCGAAACACATCTTCAGGTTGTTTTCGTATGCTTCGGGGGCTACAAGAAGCTTGAAATCCACTTCCAGCTTTTCGCCGGTGATACCGACCGGATTTGGAATGCCCGCCTCCTGATCGATGCTATACAATTGCGGCACGGCCTGGTAAATTTTATAGCCATCCGGCAACTGTACCTTTTGCGCCTGCTGAAACAGGAATTCCACGTCTTCTTCGGATACAATGCGGCTATCGCCGATGTACCTTTCTGCCTTGAGCGTAAAGGTTTTCAGTTGCTGGCCGACAATATTGACATACACCTCGTCAATGTCTCCCTCAAAAGCATCTTCCGCCTGACGAATTGCTTCGTGAATGGCCTGGAAGGCCTCTTCGATATTCAGCACTACGCCACGCTTCACGCCCATGGAACGGTTTTTTCCAACACCCAAAATTTCGATTTTACCCTCTTCGGTTTTTCGTCCGGCAACTACGACCACCTTGGTGGTCCCTACATCGACAGCTGCGACTATGTTATTGCTTCTGGCCATAAGCTTTACTTTTTAGTACAAACAACCTGATTTTTATATTTTAAACTGATCTTCTTATAACGTGCCCAACCTGTTTGTTCAAACCCCTGCTCATACAAGGCTTTCAGGTTTCGCAATTTTTCTTGATAATCCACCGGTTCGCCAAACTCGATCAGCTGATCGCCGATGAGAGGCACCAAAATAATTTCGCCGTCTGCTTCCACATGCACCTGCCGGATCTGAGCTTTCCAAAAATCATCACCCTCAATATAATTCACGAAAGGAAGCACTTTTTCGCGGGCATAGTTCTCACCAGCTTTTCCGGTAACCAGCAGCACATGGGCCGTGAATTTCGGATTGGCCGGGATGCTGACACCTTCATCGTCCATGTAAAAGTCACTATTGCCGTTGATCACCCGAAAGAGCGGATCCCGCTGATGTACTTCCACCACCAGCTTCCCGTTAAAGTCGAGCCGGTCGCCGGTAACATGACGGAACACTTCGGCATTTTTTATCGCCGGGGTTTTCTCCAGTTGTACCTCCAGCGCTTCGGTATTGATGGCGTTCAGCTGCTTTTCCAGCAGTTTGCCATCCGCCTTTCGAATGAGCCGTGTAATTTCCTCCTCATCAATAAAACGGGGCGAACCATCGGGAATGATCACCTTCAGCTCGTTGCACATCACTTTCGACAACTTGCCGGAAGAAAATGCCAGTGAGCTGATGATGACTGCCACCATCAAAACAAACAACGCTATATTTAATAACTTTTTAAACATGGTCTTTCTCCATCAATATCTTTCTAACCGGTTCCACCAGCGTATCAATGTCGCCGGCGCCCATCATCAGCACCACGCCGGGTTTTATATACTTTGCCACTTCGGTTAAATCTGACTTCGTAATCAGCTGCTTTTGTTCGTTCGTTAGCAAGTCAAAAATCAATGTTGAACTTACTCCCGGCATGGGTTTTTCGCGCGCCGGATAAATGTCGAGCAGGATAACCTCGTCCAACTGGCTGAGCTCGCGAGCAAACTCGTGATAAAAATCGTTGGTACGGCTGAACAGGTGTGGCTGAAAAATCCCGGTCAACCACCGGCCCGCAAACATGGCCTTCACCGAACTGATCGTTGCTTTCAGCTCTTCGGGGTGATGCGCATAATCGTCGATCAGCAGATAATTCCCGCTCCGGTAGCGCACATCAAAACGGCGCTTTACCCCTTGGTAGGATGCTAAAGCAGCTTTCAGTTCTTCCTCGTTTACACCAGCCAAGATGGCCAAAGATGATGCCGCCACGGCATTTTCCACATTTAACAGTCCCGGATAATTTAGCCGTAAATTTTCAATTTTACCTGTTGGATGGACCAGATCAAACTGGTAGGCCTCATCAATCAATTCCAGGTTTACAGCCTGAAAATCTGCCTGTTCGTTTATTGAATATGAATAGTGGCTGATCTGCCTATTCCGGCTTTGAACAATCGGCAAGCCTCTTTTCACTACTACCGCGCCGCCCGGCTTAACCTGTGCCACAAAATCGTTGAACGATTCGATGATGGCTTCGTGGCTTCCGTAAATATCCAAATGATCGGCATCCATCGAAGTAACTACGGCCAAATCGGGGAACAGACGCAGGAACGAGCGGTCGAACTCATCGGCTTCGGCCACGATCCACTCGCTGACTGATGAAAGCAGCAGGTTGGTTTGGTAATTTTTTGAAATACCTCCCAGAAAAGCAGAGCAATCGAGCCGGGAGCTTTTCAGGATGTGGGCCAACATAGTGGAAACAGTTGTTTTTCCATGAGTACCAGCCACAGCGCAGGTTTTTGCCCCGGAACAAATCATCCCCAACACCTCCGAACGTTTTTTCAGCTGAAAACCATTATTTTCCAGAAAAATCCGTTCGCTCATATCTGCCGGAACAGCTGGAGTTAAAACTACCAGTGTTTCTTCCTTTTTCAATTCGGTCGCTACCCAATCCGGCCGGTCGTCGTAATGAATGTCAATTCCTTCATCAACCAATTCCTTGGTCAAAGCAGTTTCCGTGCGGTCGTAACCTGACACCACAAAACCGGCATGTTTAAAGTAACGTGCCAATGCGCTCATCCCAATTCCCCCGATACCGAGGAAATACACCACTCTGATGTCGTTCAACCCTGTCATCCTATTTTAGTTCGTTTAAAATCACGTTTACAATGTCACTGGTTGCATTCGGCCTGGCCAGCTTTAGGCTGTTGGCCGAGAGGGTCGCCAGTCTTTTAGTATCTTTCACGAGCTCAAAAGCTTCGCGGAAAAGCTCTCTTTTTGCATCGACATCTTTCACTAAAACGGCGGCATCGTTCTCGACCAACGCCAGCGCGTTTTTGGTTTGATGGTCCTCGGCTACATTGGGCGATGGCACCAGCACCGATGGTTTTCCCAATAGACATAGTTCGGAGATAGTCCCCGCCCCTGCCCTGGAAATCACCAGGTCAGCCACTTTATAGGCGAAATCCATGTTCGACAAAAACTCAACCGGCTTCAGGTTTTCAGGCTGAATGCCTTTCAGCCGTTCCAACATTTCGTTGTAATAAATTTTGCCGGTTTGCCACAACACCTGCACCCCACTTTGAGCTATCAGCTCCAGATTAACTATCACCGCTTCGTTCAGGGTACGCGCCCCCAAACTGCCGCCAACAATAAGGACAACCAGCTTATCCGGGGTCAATCCGAATTCCTTTAAGGCTTCGGCTTTATCAACCGGGAGCAAAAGGTTTTGGCGCACCGGGTTTCCGGTCAGCACAATTTTTTGAGCCGGGAAGTAGCGTTCCATATTCGGGTAGGCCACACAGATTTTACGAACTTTCGTTGACAGCAACTTATTGGTGACCCCGGCATACGAATTCTGTTCCTGTAAAATGGCCGGGACGCCTTTGCGAACAGCGGCTTTCAGCACGGGCCCGCTGGCAAAGCCACCCACCCCAATAGCCACATCCGGTTGAAAATCATCGATCACTTTCCGGGCCTTGCGCATACTTTGGTACAGCATCCACAGAAAGCGGAACATCTTCAGCGAAGCTTTTCGCGGCAAACCCATCACCGGCAAACCAACAATGGGATAACCGGCGGCAGGCACTCGCTCCATCTCCATTTTGCCCAAGGCGCCAACAAACAGGATTTCGACACCGGGAACCCGCGCCTTTAGCTCGTTGGCAATGGAAAGAGCCGGAAAAATATGGCCTCCGGTACCGCCTCCGCTGATGATGACTTTCAATTTCTTCATATTATAATTCCTGATCTTCATCCGGCAAATTAACCATCACCGGTTGTTCAGTAACTTCTTTGTTTTTCTGGTTATGATGGCTCACCGACAAGATCACCCCAAACGAAACAGCCGAGAACAACATGGAAGTCCCCCCCATGCTGATCCAGGGCAAGGGCTGACCGGTAACCGGTGCAACACCAACAGATACCGACATGTTAATGATGGCCTGAAACGTAGGTAACAACACGAGCCCCGCGGTTAGAAAGGCCGGATACGTTCGGGTTGACCGCCTCACAATGACCACCCCGCGATATAAAAACACCATAAACAGGAACACTACCGAAAATCCGCCCCAGATACCATATTCCTCGATAATGATCGCATAAATAAAGTCGTTATAAGCAGCCTCCATGTAATTACTCACCTCGCTCCCTCCGGGCTTTTTCCCCAGAAAGCCACCTTCATAAATAGCCAGTTTGGCGTAATCGGCCTGAGTGGTGCCTTCATCGGCATCATCGTCACCATAAACGAAATCATCGATACGTTCCTTAAATGTATGCACACGCCCGGCCCAGGACGGCAGGTAATCAGCCGTAAAATAAATGGCCGCCAACAACATGAGCCCGGCCAACATTGTCAATAACAAATATCTTAATGGAATGCGCCCAATGTACATTAGGACCATGATGCTCCCAAAAATCAAGGCAGAGGTTGAAATATCGCCATAAAAAATCAGGCCGCACACCACCGCGCTACTGCCCATGATCCAAACGAAAGCCTTTTTCAGTTCATCTTTTGATTTTTGGTGCCTGGCCAAAATTTTGGCGACAAACATCACCAGGGAAATTTTGGCCAGCTCGGCAGGCTGAAAACTGAGAAAGCCCAAATCGAGCGAACGCGGTGTTGGTTTGGAAGGGGTCAGCTTATACTGAACGATAGCCGCCAACAGCGCAAAAATGGTAATCATCAGTAAAAGCGGCGCAATCCACGAATAAAATTTCACGGGGATGACATTCACCAGAAAGGCCATCACGCCAAAACCAAGCAGGATGAAAATGGCCTGCCGGATCATGTAATGCGCAGTTTGTCCTCCAGCCTCGCGATAGGCCAAACGACCGGTGGCACTGTAAACAATCAGGATGGATGCCATCGACAAAAACAGCAACACCATCCAGATCACCCGGTCTCCTTTAATGTATTTTCCCAGCGAGATGTTCATGATTTCAAGTAAAAAAATTAAAAGTCAGCTATTGAGTCCCCAATCCTCTCAATTATCAATCGCCATTCAGAGTTCCCTCACGGCCGTTTTAAACTGACGACCACGATCTTCGTAGTTTTCAAACAGATCGAAACTGGCACAGGCCGGCGACAGCAACACCACTTCGCCATCTTTGGCCAGGTAGTAGGCCGACCGAACGGCATCTTTCATATCCTGTGTTTCAATAATATCGGGCACAATCCCACTGAAAGCCTCCCGAATTTTATGGTTATCAACCCCCAGGCAGATGATGGCTTTTACCTTTTTGCCCACCAAATCTTTCAGGTCGTTGTAATCGTTTCCCTTGTCCACGCCTCCGGCAATCCACACGATCGGCTTATTGATGCACTCCAGGGCATACCAGGTTGAATTAACGTTGGTGGCCTTAGAGTCATTGATAAACTCAATGCCGTGGACTTTCAGGAAACGTTCCAGCCGGTGCTCCACGCCCTTAAAATCGGCAAGACTTTCCCGGATTTTCTCGTTCCTGATCTTCAACACCATCCCGGCAAGCCCGGCTGCCATTGAATTGTAGGTGTTGTGCCTACCCTGTAATGCAATATCAAAAATGGACATAGTAAATGTGTTTTGTTTCCAATTGATGATGATGTTATCCCCTTTTACTCCCGCACCGTTTTCGGGTGCTTCCGTCCAGCCAAAAGGAAGGCAAGTGGCCGGAATATGCCGTTTTTTTAGTTCTTCCCGAATAACCGGATCGTCGGCGCAATAAATGAAAAAATCGTCCGGCGTTTGGTTTTGGATGACGCGAAACTTCGAGTCCACGTAATTCTGCATCTTGTACTCGTACCGGTCCAGATGGTCCGGTGTAATGTTCAGCAATACGGCCACATCGGCTTTAAACTGATACATGTCATCGAGCTGAAAGCTGCTCAATTCAATCACATAGTAATCGAAATCCTTTTCGGCCACCTGCCAGGCAAAACTGCTTCCCACGTTTCCTGCCAGCCCTACGCTTAAACCCGCCTCTTTTAGCAAGTGATAGGTTAGCAGGGTGGTAGTCGTTTTACCGTTGCTGCCGGTAATACAAATGGTTTTGGCGTTGTTGTAACGTCCTGCGAATTCGATTTCCGAGATCACCGGAACCTTCATTTCCCGCAATTTTTTAACCAGGGGCGCTTTCTCTGGTATGCCCGGACTCTTTATCACCAAATCAGCTTTCAGGATTTCGTCTTCCGAATGTTTTCCTTCCTCAAAAGCAATCCGGTACTGTTGCAATATTTTCTTGTACTTGTCCTTAATTTTGCCCAAATCCGAGACAAAAACCCGCAAGCCCTGCTTTTGCGCCAGGATGGCCGAACCTACCCCGCTTTCGCCTGCTCCCAATATGACTACTTTCTCTGCCACGATTACCGCATTTTAAGAGTTGCAATGGTAAATACCGCCAACACAATCCCAACAATCCAGAAGCGGGTTACTATTTTTGGTTCCGGAATGCCCCGTTTTTGATAATGATGATGGATCGGGCTCATCAGGAAGATCCGTCTTCCTTCGCCGTATTTCTTTTTTGTGTATTTGAAATAGCCCACCTGGAGCATCACCGACAGGTTTTCGACCAGGAAGATTCCACACAACAGGGGGATCAGGATTTCTTTGCGGATGATGACCGCAAAAACAGCCAGGATACCACCCAACGCCAAACTGCCGGTATCGCCCATAAACACTTGTGCCGGGAATGAGTTCCACCACAAAAAGCCAACCGTTGCCCCAATAAACGCAGCAATAAACACCGTCAGCTCACCAATATTGGGGATGTACATGATGTTCAGATAATCGGCATAGATAATATTACCGCTCACATATGCCAAAATGCCGAGCGTGGCGCCACTGATAGCCGAAGTACCGGTTGCCAGGCCGTCAATACCATCGGTAAGGTTGGCGGCATTCGATACGGCTGTAATAATCAGAATAATAGCGGCGGCATAGATTAACCAACGCAAGTAGGTGGAACTTTCTCCCACAAAACGGATAACCCACTCATAATCAAACTCGTGATTCTTAATAAACGGAAGTGTGGTTTTAGTCGATTTCACTTCTTCGGTCACAAAGCGAACTTCCTGTTGCCCGGTTTCGTGATCCACCACAATTTCTTTTACAAAGTCGCCTTTGGCATTGCGTACTTTTTCGCGCACCACCACGTCGTCCGACAAATAAAGTGTGGCAGCCACGATAATCCCCAAACTTACCTGTCCCAGGATTTTAAATTTCCCAGCAAGGCCTTGCTTGTCCTTCAGGAAAACTTTGATATAATCGTCGATAAAACCAATGATCCCCAGCCAGAAAGTTGTAATCAGCATCAAGATGATGTAGATGTTGTTGAGCCGGGCAAACAGTAAGGTTGGGATGATGATGGATGCCAAAATGATGAGCCCCCCCATGGTTGGGGTACCTTTTTTCTGCATCTGCCCTTCCAGCCCCAGGTCACGCACTTCCTCACCAATTTGCTTGCGCTGCAACACACGGATCAGTTTTTTGCCAAAACCCATCGTAATAAACAAACTGGTAATGATGGCTGCTGATGCCCGGAACGAAATGTACGGCAACATCCCCAAACCGGGAACATCGTAATCTTTCAACCATTCATACACTAAACTAAACATCGTTTTCTACTTTTTAAATTGCATTAAATATTTCGCTGATTACTTCTTTGTCGTCAAAATGATATTTCACCCCGTTGATTTCCTGATAATCTTCGTGCCCTTTTCCGGCAACCAGGATGATGTCGCCGGGTTGGGCCAACATGCAGGCTGTACGGATGGCTTCTTTCCGGTTCACAATCGAAAGCACTTTCTTGCGTTGGTGCGCTTCCACGCCCACTTCCATATCTGCAATAATTTGCTCGGGCACTTCGGTGCGCGGATTGTCTGAGGTGAGAATGACCCTGTCGCTCTGCAGAACGGCCTCTTTCGCCATTACCGGGCGTTTGGTTTTGTCGCGGTCACCACCAGCGCCAACCACTGTAATCACCTGCTCGTTGCCAGTGCGTATCTCACTGATCCCGCTGAGGACATTTTTCAGTGCATCGGGCGTGTGGGCATAATCCACGATGGCATATTTCCCGTCGGGCGAACGCAAAATCTCAAATCGGCCAGCCACAGGGCGCAGTTCGCTCATGGCCGGAAGAACATCATCCGCTTTTTCGCCTAACAACAAAGCCGTAGCATACACCGACAACAGATTGTAGGCATTGAAAATCCCGGAGAAATGAGTCCACACTTCTGTCCCGTCCACATCCAGCAACATGCCATCGAGGTGCTTTTCCAACACTTTGCATTTGAAGTCGGCCAGCGATTTCAATGCGTAGGTTTTCTGCACAGCCTTTGTATTTTGAAGCATCACGCGACCATTCTTTTCATCGCCATTTGTAAGTGCAAAAGCAGTGGCCGGAAGATTATCGAAAAATTTCTTTTTAGCCTTCAGGTATTCGGCAAAGGTTTTATGGTAATCCAGATGATCGTGAGTCAAGTTGGTGAATATACCGCCATCAAATTCAATTCCCGCAATGCGATCCTGATCGATGGCATGAGAGCTTACCTCCATAAAACAGTATTGGCAGCCAGCATCCACCATGTCGGCCATCAGCGACTGGATTTGCAAGGCATCAGGTGTTGTGTGTGTAGCCGGAAATTCCTCGTCGCCGACGTAATATTTTATCGTGGAAATCAAGCCGGCTTTATAGCCTACTTTTTTAAAGAGACGGTACAGCAAGGTTGCAATGGTGGTTTTTCCGTTTGTCCCGGTAACCCCAACTACTTTCAGGTTCGCCGAAGGATTTCCGTAGTAGTTGGCCGCCAGCAAACCCATTGCCTTCGCTGTATGATCCATTCGCACCAAAGTGGAGGCACCGACCTCAACATCCGACTTTTCGGCAACAATCACCGAAGCGCCGTTCTCCAGGGCTTTTGGTATATAGGCATGCCCGTCAACATGAGTGCCGCTCACAGCTACAAATACGTCGCCGCGTGCCACCTTGCGCGAGTCAAAATGAATTTGCCCGACAGGAACCGACAAATCGCCGCTAACCAGTTCATAATTCAACCCTGAAAGTATTTCATTTAACGTCTTCATCAGCTTAACTCCAAATATATCGTTTGTCCTTTTTTTACCTTGTTCCCGGCCGGCACCGATTGCTTCCTCACCTTGCCCAGTCCGTTCATTTTCACTTTTAAACCGGATTTCTCCAACAGGAACAAGGCATCGGATCCACCCATGCCGATCACATTGGGCACCGAGCCTTCCTGTACATTCAGACCGGCAACTTCGATCTTTTCATCGGTTGCTTTCACTTGGATCAATTCGCCATCCGCAGCCTTTGTGTTAATATCCAAGTCCAGTTCATCCACAGCTTCGGCAATATCATTGCGAAAAGCGGTTTTCACCTCAGGAACTTTTATCAGCTCTTCATCCATTTCATTTCGCGGCTCCAAAAACGAAGCATACACTTTCCCGACAACTTCTTTGAAAACCGGGCCGGCTACAGAGCCACCGTAAAATTTTCCTTTTGGCCCCACAATGACTACGATAACCGAATATTTAGGATCGTCGGCCGGGAAATAACCGGCAAACGAAGCCTGGTAATTTTTTCGTCCACCCTTGGTGTACCCTTCGTTTTGATAGGCCACCTGAGCTGTTCCCGTTTTGCCGGCAATCGGGAAATACGGGTTGTTCAACGATTTTCCGGTACCTTGGGCACAAACCCCTTCTAGCAGTAAACGAGCCTTTGCCAGCGTTTCGCGGGAGCAAATAGCCGGGTTTATCACCTCGGTTTTAAACTCTTTGACCAGCAAGCCATTTTCTTGCACCTCCTTTACAAACTTGGGTTTAACCATTCGGCCGTTGTTTGCAATCGCATTGTAAAAAGTCAGTGTTTGCAGCGGGGTAAGCTTAATTTCATAGCCGTACGAAATCCAAGCCAGCGATGGCCCCCACCAAACCTGATCACCGGGATATTTAATATAGGGCACCCCTTCGCCGGCAAAACCAAGCCCCAGCGGTTTATTTAACCCAAAATTGTAAATCCGGTCGATAAAATCACGCTCTTTGCCTTCGTAATATTTGGTAATGATCTTGGCCACACCAACGTTTGAGGACAACTCAAATATTTTTTTCATACTGATTTTACCGTGTCCACCATGACCATAATCACTATCATAGATGGTCTGTCCGCGGTACTCCCATTTGCCAACGCCGGTATCAAAAACGTCGGATGTATCCACATAGCCGTGTTCCATGGCCACCATCATCGACATCAACTTAAAGGTTGATCCGGGTTCGCTGCAACCGGCATGGCCGAGGGCAAAATTGTACGTTTCTGCATAAGCACCGTCTTTTCGCCGCCCCAGGTTTGCAATCGCTTTTATTTCGCCGGTTTTTACTTCCATCACCACAGCTGTCCCCCACTCGGCCTGCGATTCGAGCATCTGCCGCATCAGCGCATTTTGGGTAAAATCCTGCAGATTCACATTGATGGTGGTCACCACATCTTTCCCATCCTTGGGCTCAACAATCGGGATATCCACCCAATGGCCGGAATAGTTCCGCTTTAATGCCAGCCCATTCTCACCGGCCAGGTAACTTTCCATGATCCCTTCGATGCCGGAATATCCCACGTTTCCATGAATGCCGCCATAAGCGCCTTTGTTTAATGTGCCGATCGTCCGGCTGGCCATATCGCCATGCGGCATCACCCGCTCGCTTTCGCCCACCACGATCAGACCGGAACCAAAATAGCCGCGTTTCATCATTCCCAGCCGTTTGAATTGCTGCAGCTGGTTGTAATTTACCTTCTGCGGATAAACCAGGAACCACCGGTTGCCGTCCCGATAAGCTTTGGTCAGTTTTTGCTTGAACTGGGACTTTGAGATGTTGAACAATTCGGCCACCTGTAAAGAAAACTCATCGGCATGTTCGTCGAACACCCGCTTAACCCGTGGAGCGGCCAAATCGAGCCGCAATTCGTAATAAGGCACAGAAGTTGCCAAAATGCTGCCATCGTCGGCACAAACATTCCCGCGCTTGGCTTGCAATTCGGTGGTATTGGTTTTCAGTTCTTTGGCAATCTGCTCCCACTTTCCGGTGTCAACGGTTTGGATCATAAAAATTTTGACCAAGATGATGACGCCCATCAATATGGCCAAAAAGTAAATGATTCCGAAACGGAACGTTATGTCTTTTCTGATCTCCATTTATTCTTGATCCAATTTCTCTACTTTTAATTTACGCGCCGGCTCCAGCGGCTCCATCAGGTCGAGTCCGCTCGCCCTGACTTTACTGACTATTTCCGAAGGCCTGTTCATCCGCATCAACTCCGTTTCGAAGGTAACAGATTCGGCCCGCAGCTCCTTGATAGAGTCTTGAACCGCCTCAATCTGCCTGATCGTTTTCTCCGACCAGTACCGATTGGCAATCAACAAAATACCAAGAAAAACAATAAAAAAAACGAATGGCAACTCGCGGGTCAGGCGCTCGCTGGCCAGGATGTTTCCTCCCAGGAACGACTTCAGGCTGTTTTTGCGGCCTCTGCCTTTTCCGTCTTTTTGAGCCTCGTTTGTCATACTTTTTCTGCTATTCTTAATTTAGCGCTTCTGGCCCGTGGGTTCCGTTCAATTTCTTCCTCACCCGGTATGATCACCTTTCGGTTGACCGCTACCAGGCTTGAACTGACATTCCCGTAAAAATCTTTCTCCTGCTTTCCTTCGAAATTTCCGGTCCTGATGAAGTTCTTCACCAACCGGTCTTCCAATGAATGGTAAGTAATGACCACCAAGCGGCCCCCGGGTTTCAGCAACCGGGCGCTTTGCTCCAGAAATTCCTTCAGCACATCCAGCTCCCCGTTGGTTTCGATACGCAAAGCCTGGAAAACTTTTGCCAGATATTTAGATTCGTTCTTTCTTGAAACACAAGGTGAAATGGCCTCCTTAAACTGGTCGATAGTACGAATGGGCCTTACCTGTCGGGCAGCCATCAGTTGCTTCACCAAGCGACGGGCATTTTCAACTTCGCCATATTCGCGAAAAACCCTTACCAGCTTCTCCTCGTCGTACTCGTTGATTATATCGGCAGCCGTTTTTGATGCGTTGCGGTTCATGCGCATATCCAGATTGCCGGTAAAACGAAATGAAAAGCCACGCTCGGCCACATCGAAATCGTGCGACGAAACGCCCAGGTCGGCCAAAATGCCATCTACCTGCTCTACCTGATAATACCTCAAAAAATGACGGATATACCTGAAATTATGCCGAATGAAATAAAAGCGCGAATCATCAAAAGCGTTCGCCGCTGCATCCTCATCCTGGTCGAAAGCAAATAATCGACCTGTAGATAACTGATTCAGAATATGACGGGAGTGACCACCCCCACCAAAGGTGACGTCCACGTAGTCACCATCCTTGCGAATGTTTAGTCCCTCAACACTTTCATTCAACAACACCGGTATATGGTAAACTTGTTCCACTATGCTTCCTCCGAATTCCCAAAATACTTTCCAAATAATTCTCCATATCCTTCTCCCGCTCCAAGGTAAGCTTCATACTCCCCGACATCCCACAAGCGGATCCGTTCTCCCTGCCCCACAAAAACCACATCCTTTTTGATGCTTACTTTTTCAAGAAAATTGTTGGGCAAGTTCATCCGGCAGGAGTCAGGGACCTGAATTACTTTGAAGTTTCGGTAAATCAGATCCAGCAAACGACTTTGCTCTCGGTTGTTCCGGTTGAGTTTGGACTTTAAAAAAGCGAGTTGCTCTTCCCAAACTGCCAGCGGATAAATATTCAGGCACTTCTCGTACGGATCCAGCTCGATGGCTAATTGGCCACCGGGAATGCTGCCCCCCATCTCATTTTTGTAGTCGGCAGGCAAAACGACCCTTCCTTTTTCGTCGAGTGTTGCGTTCTTTTCTGCTGAGAAATCCATACGTTAATTGCCTATTTTTCAATTGTAAAATTAGTAAATTCTTATCCAAAAATCCACTTTCAGTCACTTTCAGTCACTTTTTTCCACCAACAAAAACCACCTTACCTGTTTATTTCATGTTAATAACGCAACAAGCCCTGTTAACACAAACCTACTACACACTGATATTATGACACTTAGATTGTCAACACCTGTTTTCAACAGGGGTTAATAAATAGGTTTCATTCGCCAAAAATACAAACACAGCAGCACACCCGCACCAAATCGCATTTATTTTTTCTATTTTTCGGGACAAATTAAAGAAACATGTCCGAAGAGTATCCAAACGGCATCAAACCAATTGACATAAAAGCACTATTCAACGAGAAAAACCCTCGCTTGGCCAGGTTGCTTCCCGGTTTTGTTTACCGGTTCATCAACCGGGTGATGCACATTCGCGAGATCAACGAAATACTTGCAAATTACGGCACTCTGAGCGGCATTGATTTCGCCAATGCGATGGTGAACCATTTCAACGTCAGCCAGCAGGTGTTCGGGCTTGAAAATGTTCCCCGACAAGGGCGGTTCATTTTTGCTGCCAATCACCCACTTGGCGGGTTCGACGCGATGTTGTTGATACACAATGTTTATAACACAGCTGGCGATGTCCGTTTTTTGGTAAACGATGTTCTGATGAAAATCCCGCAACTGGAAAGCATCTTTGTACCCATCAACAAACATGGCGGACACAGCCGCGAAGTTGCCAACATCATTCATACAACCTACAGTTCCGATGCCCAGATTCTTATTTTCCCGTCGGGATTGGCCTCGCGGAAAATTAAAGGAAAGATTACCGACACCGAATGGAAAAAGCATTTCATCCAAAAAGCAGTGGAATACCAACGCGATGTAATCCCGGTACATATCAGTGGCCGGAACACAAACTTCTTTTACAGGCTGGCCAACTTGCGAACATGTCTGGGCATCAAATGGAACCTGGAAATGTTTTTCCTCCCCTCTGAAACATTCAAACATAAAAATCAGAAATTCACGCTCACTTTTGGCCAACCAATTCCGTATAACACATTCGATAAAAGCAAGTCACAACTCCAATGGGCCAACGAAGTACGCGAGGTCCTTTACAGGCTGCCGGAGCAGTTGGCCGGGAAAAATGAAAAAGAGGCAAAAAACCAATTCTAAATTATTTTTTTTAGTTTTGTAGCTCATTAAAATTAAGCAGAATAAGTATGAAGGATATTGCTGCACCTGTAGCGAAAGAAGCTATTCTGGCGGAATTGACCCCGGAAAAACTATTAAGAAACACCAATAAAGGTGGCAATGAGATTTATGTGATCACCCACCACGATTCACCGAATATCATGCGTGAAATCGGACGCCTTCGGGAAATTACTTTTCGGGATGCAGGCGGCGGAACGGGGAAAGATTTGGACATTGACCAATACGACACGAACGAAAACCCTTATAAACAACTTATTGTCTGGGATCCGGATGCGCAGGAAATCCTTGGAGGCTACCGCTACATTTTATGCGATGGACTCCCGCTCGACGAAAACGGGGAAGTTAAACTGGCCACATCCCGCTTGTTTCATTTTTCGGACGAGTTTATTCGCGACTACCTGCCTTACACACTGGAGCTGGGCCGTTCGTTTGTTCAGCCAACCTATCAATCGAGCAAAGCCGGGGCCAAAGCCCTGTTTGCCCTTGACAATTTATGGGACGGATTGGGCGCACTGACCGTTGACCACCCTGAAATCAAATACTTTTTTGGCAAGGTAACTATGTACACGCATTTTAACACGGAAGCCAGAAACCTGATTTTATTTTTCTTCCAAAAGTATTTCCGCGACCACAACAACTTGGTTTATCCAAAGAAACCGATGACCCTGGATTTGAACGATGCAGCCCTAGGCAAAATTTTCAACAGTGGTTCTTACAAAGAAGACTATAAAATATTAGCCCAACAGGTTCGGGAACACGGCGAAAACATCCCCCCGCTAATCAATGCCTACATGAACCTGAGCCCTTCCATGAAGACATTTGGTACCGTACTGAACGACCGCTTTGGCGACGTAGAAGAAACAGGGATCATTGTTACAATCAAAGACATTTACGAGGTAAAAAAAGACCGTCACATTGAGACTTACATCCGGGAGAAAGACGACAACAATGTTTTTCCGGAAGTGAAGTAACACGACACCGATATACATAAAAAAGCAGGCCGAATAGCCTGCTTTTTTCATTATCTGTATGTCTTGTAAGAGTTAACAAACAAAAGTCAACCAAGAGGAAGGCCTTCAAACTGGAATTTAATAAGCCCGGCCTTCAAATCCTTCCACATAATTAATGAAGGAGGTATTGACCACCTTGTTTCCGCCCGGCGTTGGGTAGTCGCCGGTAAAATACCAGTCGCCGGTATCATTCGGACAAGCCGCGTGCAAATTTTCCACACTTTGATAAACAATATCCACTTCCGCACCACAACCTTCCGGCTTGAGAAGCTCTGCAATTTTTGCTGAAATCTGCTCCGGGGTAAACTGACGGTAGATTTCTTTCACATAATTCACAATTTCTTCCTTCGGAAGGTTTTGTTGTGCTTTACATTTATTATATACCTCATCAATCAGTTGCTCTTTGTTATGATCTTTCAGCAACTCAATCGCGGCATTAAACGCGATAAACTTACCCAAAACGGCCATATCAATTCCGTAGCAGTCTGGGTAACGAATTTGCGGGGCCGACGAAACTACGATAATCCGCTTGGGGTTCAACCGGTCCAGGATTTTAAGAATGCTTTTCTTCAGTGTTGTCCCGCGAACAATGGAGTCGTCGATAATCACCAGGGTATCCTCGTTTTCGCGGATGACTCCGTAAGTAACATCATACACGTGTGCAACCAAGTCGTCGCGGCTGGCATCGTCGGCAATAAACGTCCTCAGTTTCACATCCTTGATGGCAATTTTCTCGACGCGTGGCTCCAGCGAAATAATTTCTTCCAGTTCCTTCTCGGGCATACTGCCGTTTTTCGATCGGATTTGCTCCTTTTTCCAAGCCAGCAAATGCTCCCGAACGCCCTTCATCATCCCATAAAACGCAGTTTCGGAAGTATTCGGGATGTAGGAAAAAACCGTATTTTTAACGTCGAAGTTGACAGCTTTCAGGATAGTTGGAGCCAGCAATCGCCCCAATTCCTTCCGCTCCTGGTAAATATCTTTGTCGCTCCCGCGCGAAAAATAAATCCGCTCGAACGAACACGACCGGCGTTTATGCGGAACACGAACCATTTGCGACGAAACGCTTCCATCTTTTTTGATAATCAGCGCTTCGCCCGGATTAATCTGCTTCACATCATCTCCCTTCACGTTCATCACCGTCTGAATCACGGGACGTTCCGAAGCGACAACCACGATTTCATCATCGATATAATAGTGGGCCGGACGGATCCCCCAAGGGTCACGAGCTACAAAGGCATCGCCATGCCCGATCAAACCAGCCATAGCATAACCCCCATCCCAGTCTTTGCTGGCGTTCTCCACGATGCTCTGAACATCCAGGTTCTTTTCGATCAGGGGAGAGATTTCGCGGTTGGAGTAGCCTTCATTTTTATATTGCCGGAAGCGGAATTGGTTTTCCTCATCCAGAAAATGCCCCACTTTTTCAAGAGCAGTAACGGTATCCGTATAGTTTTTTGGGTGCTGACCCAGGTCGATCAGTTTCTGAAAAAGCTCATCCGTGTTAGTCAGGTTGAAGTTTCCAGCCAACACCAGCGTCCGCGATTTCCAGTTGTTTTGGCGCATCACCGGATGAACAAAGTCGATGCTGTTGTTTCCAAATGTTCCGTAGCGAAGATGACCCAGGTAAAGCTCACCGGCATAAGGCAGATTTTCGTAAACCCAGCTCAGGTCGTTGATATCTTTGCCTGACTTAACAGCCTTTTTCACGCTTTTGCTTACTTTGTCAAAAACATCTTTAATCGGGTTTTGCTCAATCGACCGGTACCGGTTAATGTATTCCTGTCCCGGTTTCAGGTTCAACTTCACACTCACCACACCGGCGCCGTCCTGTCCGCGGTTATGTTGTTTTTCCATCAGGAGGTAGAGCTTGTTCAACCCGTATTGCCACGTTCCGTACTTTTCCTGGTAGTAGCTCAACGGTTTCCGTAACCGGATCAGCGCAATCCCACACTCATGCTTAATCAATTCACTCATTGCTGTTTTATATCTGTATATAATTTTGGAAACTGAATAATATCCGGGACCATGAAGGCATTCGGGTAGTCTTTTCTGATTTTCGCTTTCAGCTTAAGCGCTTCGCTTTTTGTGCGGCAATCGCCCACCCGTACTTTAAAGTCTGGACTCTGAAAGGACATGTAAGCAGTTTCCTCCGGATATTTCCTCAGAAATTCTGTTTTCACGTTCATCGCCTCTTCACGGGCCCTCATGCCCGAGCGAAAGAAGATCTCCAAGCGGAAGCCATCAGTCCCTTCGCGACGCTTGTTGGCCTGAATATGATTTTGCAAAAGTGAATCGATCCTGGCGTCCTGCCGGATGTCAATTTGCTGAAGGAGCGGATGGGTTTCAGGGGTGCCGGATGAAGGTTTGCTGGATATTTCCTGTGCACAAACATGCCATGACAGCAGGAAAAATAATACCCCAACGATTGAAAACTTCATATGCGGTGTTCTTTAAAAATGCAAATATAATGCGAAATGATTTAATACAAGAATTCATCCCGGATGCTTAACGGGAAAAAATAAAAATTTCACATTAACCATTTTATAACAATTAACCAGTCAACCAATTAAGCAGTTGCCAAATTTTGCTCCCCTGCAAATTTCCAATTCGCTTCAAAATCAGTAAATTTGCAGGCTTATTAAAAATTAAATGGACCGGAAGAAACTTTTTATTGAAACGTACGGCTGCCAGATGAACGTTGCAGACAGCGAGGTGGTAGCTGCCATCCTGCAGGACCGAAAATACGAACTTTGCCAAACAGCCGAGGAGGCTGATGCCATATTCATTAATACCTGTTCGGTGCGCGACAATGCCGAGCAGCGCATTTGGGGACGATTGGACCACCTAAAAGGATTTAAACGAAAAAAGGACAACCTGATTATTGGCATCTTGGGCTGCATGGCCGAACGGGTTGGTGAAAAATTTTTAGAACACGATGCTGTGGACCTGGTCGCCGGGCCCGACGCATACCGCGATTTGCCCTTTTTGATGGACAAGGCTCGCGAAAAAGAAGGCGCTATCAATGTGGAACTTTCGGAAATTGAAACCTACGATAAAATTACCCCGGTACGGATCGGCGAAAAGTCTATTTCCGGCTTTGTGAGCATCACGCGGGGTTGCAACAATTTCTGTACTTACTGCATTGTCCCATACACCCGCGGACGTGAGCGCAGCCGCGACCCGCAGGATATCCTTGCCGAAGTGCATGATCTGCAACAGAAAGGATATAAAGAAGTGACCCTACTGGGGCAAAACGTTAACTCGTACAAATGGCTGCCCGAGGGCGAACGCAAACCGGTAAAATTCTGGGACTTACTTAGGCTGGTGGCCAGCGAAGCACCCGATATGCGGTTCCGTTTCACCACCTCGCACCCCAAGGACATGTCGGACAAAGTATTGAAAGTGATCGCCGCCCACCCGAATATTTGCCGGCACATCCACCTGCCTATGCAGTCGGGCAGCTCGCGCATCCTGAAACTGATGAACCGGAAATACGACCGGGACTGGTACATGGACCGGATTCGCGCCATCCGGGAAATCATTCCCGGCTGCGGCATTTCAACCGATGTTTTCTCGGGGTTTTGCACTGAAACCGAAGAAGACCACCAGGAAACCCTTTCGCTGATGGAATGGGTGGGCTTCGACATGGCCTTCATGTTTAAATATTCGGAACGCCCGGGAACATATGCCCACAAGCACCTGAAAGACGATGTCCCGGAAGAAGTAAAAATCCGCCGCTTGAACGAAATTATCGCACTGCAAAACCGTCTATCCCTGGAAAGCAACCAGGCCGATATCGGCAAAACGTTTGAAGTGCTGGTAGAAGGTCCTTCGAAGAAGAACAAAAAAGAATATTTTGGCCGTAGTTCGCAAAATAAGGTTGTGGTGTTCCCGAACCAAAACTTTGTGAAAGGCGATTATGTTACTGTTAAAATTGAAAAGTGCACACAAGCCACACTGATCGGACAGTTGGTAAAATAAATACAAAGGATGAGCAATTTAATTGATGAGTTCAGGAATTACCGGACGCGGATGAACGAAAAGATCCTCGGGGCCGACAACAAAGTGATGAAACGGATTTACAGTGTTGACACCCTGGCCTACCAGCAGGGTGCTTTATCAACCAAAACCAAAGAAATGCTCGGTCTGGTTTCGTCGATGGTGCTGCGTTGCGACGATTGCATCAAATATCACCTGGAAAAATGCCACGAAGAAGGGCTGACCAACGAAGAAGTGTTCGAAATTTTTTCAATCGCAAACCTCGTGGGCGGAACAATTGTTATTCCACATACACGACGTGCCGTTGAATACTGGGAAGCGTTGAACGAAAAAGAAGGTACCAATACAAATTCATAAAACGAAATACCATGATTGCCATAAGTGCCACCGATCGAAAACTGACCGCCAGCATGGATCTGCGATTTGGCAGATGCCCCTATTTTTTGCTAACCGACGGCGAAGTTACCCGCTTTATTCCCAATCCATACCAGGAAGAAGAAAACGATGTTGCGCCCCGGGTGGTGGAATTGCTCAAGAACCAAAAAGTTACCAAAATCGTCACTGGCGAGATTGGTCCCAAGGCCAAAACCAGCCTGGACCAAAATAAAATTCAGGTAATTATGCTTTCCGAAGACAAGATCAGCCTTCAACACGTACTGAAAAAGATGAACCTTTCGCGCTGACAGATTAACTTGGAGGTGGATACAACTCAGGGGTTAAAAACGGAATCAGCGCCAGCACCATCGCTTGTTGATAAAAGTTTTCGCGCGTTACGCGGTCGTGGGTAAGCAGCCCCACTGCGCCGTTCTGCTGCTTCGAGTTCTGTCGGCTGAAAACCTGGTCATCGGCGTCGCCCAACTCCATCCCACCCAGCACCAGCCGGCTCACTTCCGGAGGCAACTCAAAAGTGGCCGTGCGTGCCTCGCCTTCAGCCATTCCGTTAGAAACCACAATCCAGGCAAAGGCAAACATCCGTCCGCTCAGTATCTCAATGCCCCCTTCAATGCCCACATAAAAGTCGCCATCCATATTACTTTCGGCAGCCTTTCGGGCCCGGTTGCGTGCCCCCAATAAGGTTTCTTCTTCACTCATCGGCTGATCGGCCACATCCGAAGAAACCTGCACCCCACTCACTTCTATCTCCTCAGGAAAACATAGCTGAAAAGCGTTCCTTGCGGCATTCATTTTGACCGGATTTTTGGAGGCAACAACAATTTTCATGAAATACTGTTTTAACTTTTCGAAGTGTTAAAACTACTTTTACTATTTTTAAACTTCAAATTTTTTACGACAAATGATTGTACGCGAAGCCCGTCCTGAAGACCTGGAAACCATTGTTGACTTCCAGGTAAACATGGCTCTGGAAACCGAAAACATTGCCTTGGATCCGGATACCGTCCACCTGGGCGTAAAAGCTGTTTTTACCGCCCCCGCAAAAGGTAAATATTATATTGCTGAAAAAGCAGGAAAGGTAATTGCGTCACTGCTCACCACCTTTGAGTGGAGCGACTGGCGAAATGGCACCGTAATCTGGCTCCAGTCGGTATATGTAATGCCCGGACACCGCGGGCAAGGCGTTTACAAAGGCATGTACCGGCACATTCAGGAAAAAGTGGAACGAGACAACCGGTTAAAAGGCATCCGGCTGTATGCCGAAAAAACAAATGTAACGGCCAGGAAGGTCTATGAAAAACTTGGGATGACCTCCGAGCATTATCTATTGTACGAATGGTTAAAAGATTGAACGATGGAACGCACCCCCCTTTCTCCTGAAACCCGAAAGCAACTAATTATTGCACAACGCAACGAAATTACCGAACACCAGATCTACAAACGTCTGGCGCAAACACAGAAAGATGCCGGCAACCGGGCTGTGCTGGAGAAAATCGCAGCCGATGAACTGCGCCACTACAACATCTGGATGAAATACACCGGACGGGAGGTGTCGCCCAGTCAATGGTACATCCGTAAATTCTACTGGATATCCCGTCTTTTCGGCATCACTTTTGGCATAAAGCTGATGGAGAAGGAAGAGGAAAAAGCACAAATCAACTATGCGGAGATTGGTCGTGAAATACCCGAGGCCATCGCCATCGGAAAAGATGAAAGCGAACATGAAGCACAGCTGATCGGTTTGCTGAAAGAAGATAAGCTAGAATATATCGGCTCCATTGTTCTGGGGCTGAACGATGCCCTCGTGGAAATACTGGGCACGCTGGCCGGTTTAACCTTTGCCCTGCAAAACACAAAACTGGTAGCGCTGGCCGGAATCATTGCCGGAATTGCCGGTGCCTTGTCCATGTCGTCATCCGAATACCTGTCCAACAAATCGGAGGGAAAACATGAAGGTGCTGTGAAATCAGCCCTATTTACGGGAATGGCCTACCTGGTTGCAGTCGTGTTCCTGGTCGCCCCCTACCTCATTTTCACCTCCCCGTTCACAGCGCTGCTAGTCGCGGTGTTCGACTCCATTTTAGTGGTGTTTGTTTACAGCTACTACATCTCGGTGGCTAACGATCAACCTTTTCGCAGACGGTTCAGCGAAATGGTCATCCTTAGCACCGTGGTGGGCCTGATTTCGTTTGGACTAGGTTATTTGGTGCGGATTTTATTTGGGATCGACGTATAGAAACCAACGAATGCCTGAAATAGTTTCACCAGAAGATGAGCTCAACGCTTCATAAAATGATCCTGGAAGGGGAACACCAGACCCAGGATTTTAAATATTGTATCAGCGATTCGAAAAAAATAGCCAAGTCGCTGGTGGCCTTTGCCAACACCGATGGCGGACGCTTGCTGATTGGCGTGAAGGATAACGGCAACATTGCTGGTGTGCGTTCGGAAGAAGAATACTACATGATTGAGTCAGCAGCAAAAATTTACAGCAAACCGGAAATCCGTTTCACCACCCGTCAGCATCATGTTGCAGGAAAAATTGTGCTCGAAGTCCGGGTGGAAAGCAGCTCTGAAAAGCCCCATTATGCCAAAGACGATAGCGGCAAATGGCTGGCCTATTATCGTCAAGGCGACGAAAATAAGCTGGCCAACAAGATCATGATTGAGGTTTGGCGCAAACAAAAAAGTCCGCGTGGCATTCTGATCAACTATTCAGCCGACGAACAGTTTTTACTCGACTATTTGGATAAGAACGACACCATCAGCCAGTCGGCCTTTTCACGAAAAGCAGGGATCACTTACCGGAAGGCCGAAAAAATCATCTCCGATTTTTTGGTACTTGGCATCCTGAAGCCCGTATTTTCAGACCAGAAAATGCTCTTTTCCCTATCCGAAGGTTTCGACCGCGAAGAGTGGGACAACAAAAGTTATGGTCCCTGAATGTAGCAGGCTTTACACATATTTAAATTTCGGGTAACAGTTTTTACAATATTCTCGGTACATTTAATGCGTTTAATAAAAAATGACAGAATGAAAAAGCTATTTGCAGTTGTTTTGGCGATATTTCTTTGCCAGGCTTCGTTTGCACAAGAAAACTACAAAACCCTTTCGAAAGAAGATTCGCTAAAAATTTATCCGGGCGGCTCTAAATATCCGGTGAAAAATTACAAGGATGCTTCAAAATCCTCCAGTCCCAAAAACATCATTTTCATGATTGGTGACGGTATGGGTACAGCCCAGGTCTATGCCGGAATTACAGCAAACGGGGGGCACTTGTTCCTGGATAACTTTAAACATGTTGGGTTCTCCAAGACCCACTCGGCCAGCAACTACATCACCGATTCGGCAGCCGGGGGCACAGCCCTTTCGAGCGGATATAAAACTTACAACGGCGCTATTGGCGTGGATACCGACACCATTGCCCGGCCAACCATGCTTGAAATGGCCGAAGGAAAGGGGAAAGCAACCGGCCTGGTATCCACCTCTGCAATTACCCATGCCACACCGGCTTCGTTTATTGCCCACCAGCCTTCGCGCAATATGTATGAGGCCATTGCTGCCGATTTCCTGAAAACCGATATCGATGTGTTCATTGGTGGCGGCTACAAACATTTTACCGACCGCAAAGACGGCCGCGATTTGACGGTTGATTTGAAAGCCGCCGGCTATCAGGTCCTTCGCGATATGAACGAAATTGAAAAAGTGAAATCGGGGAAACTGGCCGGACTAACAGCTGACGAACATAACGTTCCTGCTCCGGAACGTGGCACCATGCTGCCCAAAGCTACAGAAACAGCTATCAATATACTGAAAAAGAACAAAGATGGCTTTTTCCTGATGGTAGAAGGTTCGCAGATTGACTGGGCAGGGCATCAAAACAACACCATCTATATGGCTGAAGAGGTTCTCGATTTTGACCTGGCCATTGGCAAAGCCCTCGAATTTGCTTCCAAAAACAAAGAAACCCTGATTGTGGTGACGGCAGACCACGAAACCGGCGGCATGGCCATTACGGATGGAAACTTCAGCTCGGGCATGGTGAAAGGAAGCTACACCACCGGGAACCACTCAGCTGTTATGGTACCTGTTTTTGCTTTTGGCCCGGGCGCCGAACAATTTACCGGCATTATGGACAACACCGAGGTCGCAAAAAAACTGATCAGCTTCATTCTGAAAAAATAAAGCGGAATTTTTCTCCGAAAAATTAGCTGAGAGATTCAGCCAACAGGTTGTCCCGAAAACAGCTATCAGCCAAACAACTGGTTGTTGCCACGGTTTTCGGGACAACCTTTTATTTTCAGCGACCAATCATCCGTTACCAGTGATTATCCCATTCATCCGATAAAATTGATGACTAGATTGGACAGGTGCCTAAATCGATTTTTACTAGTTTTGGGGCGATTTATTTGGGAACAGACCATCAGAATGTTTTCAGGCAGGATGATTCAGATGTTCGCCAATCACAAAAGTAATTTAGAAGGGGATGAATTATTCAACCGTCATCATTCTGGCTATCGGATTATCGTTTGATACGTTTGCTGTTTCTGTAACCAGCGGATTAAGCCTGCCCGCAATCCGTTTTTTCCAGGCTGTGAAACTGGCACTCATACTGGCTGTTTTCCAGGCATTTATGCCATTAATCGGCTGGCTACTCGAAAGCAGTGTTCGCCGCCTGATCGAACCTGTTGATCACTGGATAGCTTTTGGACTGCTCTCCCTGATCGGTGGTAAAATGATTATTGAGAACCTGCTACCCCACGAAACCAAATCCATAAAAGACCCGCTGAAGTTCCGGACTGCCGTAATCATGGCCTTTGCCACCAGCGTTGATGCACTGGCTGTTGGTTTTAGCTTGGCTTTGTTGCTCGAAAAAATAATTCCGGCTGTAATCATCATCGGTGCTGTTACCTTTTTGGCTTCGATGACCGGAGTTCTGATAGGCAAAAAAACAGGGCCGAGAATCAATAAATACGCCGAAATACTGGGCGGGGCCATTCTTATTTTCATTGGGATAAAAATATTGTTTGAACATTTAATGGCTTCTTAATACATTTACAGCCGGTTCGATAAACTAATCCCTACTTTTATGCCAACCGAAACGGGCGCATATTTAATTAATCTGCTCAGCATACTCTTAGCCCTCACTGCTTTTGGAGGGTTACTGATCAGTTTGTATCTGTACCAATACAAAGAGTCGCCCGGCATGAGGTACCTGGCCCTGATGCAGCTGTCAACGGCAATATGGGCGGTATTTTATTGCCTGGAATACTCCGCAGCCAACCTGGAGACCAAACTATTCTGGTCAAAACTTTCCTATCTGGGCATTGTATATACCCCAATTTGGTTCTACTTGTTTTCCAGACACTTCCGATCGGCCACACGAAAAATATCACGAAAAACAAAAAATGGGCTACTGATTGGGGGCATATTCCTGATTTTGCTGGTAATAACGAATGACCTTCACCACCTGCATTGGGAAAAGGCGGCCATCGACCCGGAAAACAACACAACCATTTACCAGTACGGCCCATTCTTCTGGTTAATTTTTGTATCCATCTATACATTGCTCACCCTCAGTATATTTAATATTTCCCGGTTGATCAAACAGGCAACAAGCCAGACCCATTATGCGTCCTGGCTGATTGTCTTCGCCAGCCTTTTCCCGATTACGGGAAATATGGTTTATGTATTCAAAATAAATCCTATCCCGGGTTTCGACTGGACGCCGAGCTGCTTTTTCATTTCAGGGGTTATCCTGGCCTTTATCAACATGCGCTATGGCACTTTCGAGCTGGTTCCGCTGGCACGCAATAAACTCATCAACATCATGGAAGATGCGGTGCTGCTGATTGATCACCAGCAACGTATTGCCGACATCAACGAACCGATGCTCGGCCTGCTCAACACGGAGCGGAAAGCCCTGATCGGGAAAAAGCTGGCTGATGCCGTTCCCCACAAAAAGGAACTGATCGAGCGCATCGCGTATTCCCCCAAGCCAATCCGCACACAAATTACTACCGAAAAGACCCCTGAGGTCCGGCACCTGGACATGCGCGTTACCCCGCTTTTCGACCACAACAACATGCTTGGGGGCCAACTCATCGTATTACGCGACATTACACAACGCATCCGCAATGAGGAAAAAATACTTCAAACCAACCAGGACCTGAAAAAGGAAATTGAAGAAAATGCCAAGCTTATTGCCGATTTGAATGCCTATGCCCACACGGTGGCCCACGATCTGCGCGACTCCATCGGGGCCGTGGTTTCGCTCTCCGAAATGATTGAGCTTGAAATTAACGAAGAGAATTATGACAGCGCCCTGGAAATAAACAAAATCATTAGCACATCAGCAGAAAAAACCCTGCATGTAATCAAGGAGCTGCTCACCATGTCAACGATCAGGCAGCAAGACATCCAACTGTCGCCTGTAAACATGGGGCAGGTGATAGCGGAATGCGAAAAACGCCTGGATTCGAACATTCAGGAATCCAAAGCCACCATCCTGAAACCCGCCCAATGGCCGGTCATTAAGTCGCATCCGGCCTGGCTCGAAGAGGTTTGGATGAACTACATCAGCAATGCAATAAAATATGGCGGCAGTCCCCCGGTCATCGAATTGGGTTTCGACCAACTTTACGGGCGCAACCAGGTCCGCTTCTGGATCAAAGACAACGGGAAAGGGCTCCCGCTAAAAGCGCAGGAAAAACTATTCAATAAGTTTACCAGGCTCGATCCTTCACGTGCCCAGGGCACCGGATTGGGTTTGTCGATTGTCAAGCGAATTGTGGAAAAGCTGGGCGGCGAAGTGGGTGTTTTCAGTAACGCCATTCCCGGCGAAGGTTGCCTGTTTTATTTTATTCTTTCTGAAAATTGATCACCCGAATATCGCCCGGCTACTCAAAGAACGGTTTATCTCCTTCCACCTGTTTTTCGGAATTTTTTGGTTTTGGAAAAATGTTTTGGCGGGTTCACCGGCTTTTGTGCAGAAGGGCGCCGTTTCTTTTCATGAAAAGCCCCTTTAAATTCCGGATCTTCCAAGCGTTTTTGCCGGTCGATTTCTCGTAACTGATCCTGCCTTTCGGGCTTTGGCGTGTCGGCAATCTCCACTCCCTCAGGAATTTTCCGCTCTGGTATTTCCATGCGGATGATCTGCTCAATTTTTTTCAGATGGTATTCTTCCGCAGGGTCGATCAGCGTAATGGCTTCCCCGTGATTATTGGCCCGGGCTGTCCGTCCGATGCGATGCACATAATCCTCGTAACGTTGCGGAAGGTCAAAATTGATGACATGCGAAATCCGCGACACATCCAGTCCCCGTGCCGAAACATCAGTGGAAATCATAATGCGAATATCGCCGTCCTTAAACGCGTTGATGGCGTTGATCCGCGAGCTTTGCCCTTTATTGGAATGCAAGATGCGCTTCTCACCTTCGGTTTTACGTTTGATGATTTTAAACACACTGTCGGCATGTTCCTTGGTACGCACAAAAATCAACACCCGGTTAAACGTTTCTTCGTCTTGCAACAAATGCTGAATGAGGTTGAGTTTGGTCCGGAAGTTCGGCACCTTAAAATACGACTGCTTAACCAGCTGGGCCGGCGTAGCCGATGGCGCCACTTCAATCCGTTCGGGAAAAGCAAGAAACTCATGGCTCATCTCCTCCACCTTTTCGTTGAAGGTGGCCGAAAACAGCAAGTTTTGCCTTTTCACCGGAATGATTTCGAGCAATTTGCGAATTTGTGGCATGAAACCCATGTCCAACATGCGGTCTGCCTCGTCAATCACCAGGGTTTTTATTTTTTTGAGCGATACAGCCCCTGCCTGGTATAAATCCAGCAACCGTCCGGGAGTTGCCACCAAAATGTCGATACCCGGTTTAATCAGTTCTGCATGTTTGGTCCAGCCAATACCTCCGTAAATTGCGGCGTGCCGCAGGTTGCTGTATTGGGTCAACTCCTCAATATCTTCACCCACCTGTATCGACAATTCACGCGTGGGAACCAGAATAAGCACCCGAGGGTCCTCTCCTTCTGCCTTCACCAGCTTCATAAAAATGGGCAACAGGTAAGCAGCCGTCTTTCCGGTGCCGGTTTGTGCAATCCCAAGCACATCCACTCCCGACCGGATAACCGGAATTGCCTGCTCCTGAATGGGGGTCGGTTCTTCGAAACCAATTTCCTTCAGGGCTTTCAGGATTGATTTATTGACTTTTAATTCTTCAAAACTTGTCATAGGCCGCAAAGATACATCCAAAAATCGACATGCAGAAACGACGATCAACTCAACCGGTACATCTTCCCGGGCAAACTGGCCACCAACCCGTTAAACTCGAGCCCAAGCAAAATGGACGATACTTTCCCCATGGGCATCCCGGCCAGCTGGCATAACTGGTCGATGTAAACCGGGGCATCACCAAGCAGGTCAACAATTTTTTGTTCCTCGGGACGAAGTTCAACAAAAAGCTGCCGTTGAATTTTGCGAGGCTTGTCAATCTGGGGTTGCCACGACATAAAATACTCCAAATCATTCAGCGATTCGATCAGATTGGCTTTACTTTCCCGGATCAGCGCATTGCACCCGCGGGAATAAGTATCGCTGCTACGCCCCGGCACAGCAAATACATCGCGGTTGTACGAGTCGGCAATGTCTGCTGTAACCAGCGAACCGCCTTTTTCCGCCGATTCAACAATAACCGTAGCATCGGCCAAGCCGGCAATGATACGGTTGCGCCGAAGAAAATTCTGCCGGTCGATCTTTGTCCGGCTCATAAAATCGCTCACCAAGCCTCCATTTTCCCGCATCTTTTGAGCAACGCTTTTATGTAACGCCGGATATACTTGGTCCAGGCCGTGGGCCAATACGCCAAGGGTTGGTACCTGGTATTTCAAACAAGCCTTATGGGCTGCCACATCAATGCCATAAGCCAAGCCACTCACCACACAGTAACCACCCCGCTGCGCCATTCCCGCAACCAGATCGTCGCAAAATTTCCGACCATAGTCAGTCGCATTGCGGGTACCGACCAAGGCAACCATTTTGCTTTCGTTAAAGTTGATGTGCCCGGTTGAAAACAGCACCAACGGCGCGTCAACGCAACGCTTTAACCGCATCGGATAATTATCGTCCAAATAAAAAGAAGCCCGGATTTGATGGCTTTGCATAAAGTGGATTTCCTCTTCTGCCCGTTCTGTCAATTGGTGAGCAATAATATTACGGGCCAGGACTTCGCCAATGCCAGGTACTTTCCTGAGCGTTTTTTCGGAAGCATGAAAAACGGCTTCGACACTGCCCAGGTAGGCAACCAAACTTTTGGCATTGACACTGCCAATGCCGGGAATTAACGACAATGCCAGTTGATATTTGAGATTGTGGGAGTAATCCATCTGGAAATGTTTATGATCAATTTAGACCTTTCCGAAGAAATACACAAGCTTTAGCGAACGAGCTGCAATATTTCAGTTAAATCGTGCTGAATAGCCTGAATTTCTTCGCGCGACAATCCGGCCAAACTCACTTCTGGATATTCGGCAATCCCCTTACTGGTCCTGATAGACAGGTACAAATCCGAAAATAAAAGCACCTTTTTAACTTTTGCTGAATACAGCAAATGTTTGTCAAACTCAATCGCGTTATACTCCTTCCCAAATAACGACACCACCGGATAGTAGCGCACCAGTAGCTTTCCCCCTTCAGAACTGTAATACACGTAATTCATATTGACAAACTGGAAGCCTACGACGAACAAAACCAAAACACCGCCTGCAATCAGGGCACCGGCATTGTTTTCTTTCCAAACAAAAAACAGGGCTACCAGCAACAGAAACACAACTACCAGGTTAAAAATGCGCTTTATTCTTCTTGTTCGTTTTTTGTTTGAAATTTCCATAACTAATTAATGAATCGTAAATAATAACCGCAAGCTGCTTTTCAATTAAAAGGGCTTCTGAAAATATATTAACTTTGCCGTCACGAAAAATCGGACAAAATGGCTCCATCAAAAATACACTCAAATATTATCTTTTCCCAGCAGATTGAAGCGGAACTCAGCAAAATCATTGATGGGTTCCCTGCCGGAAAAGTTTTTCTGCTCACCGAGGACGTTCCCGACAAACTGTGCCTGCCGTTGATCGGTCAACTCATCGAAACCCATCATATTCGAAAAATCGTGATTCGTGGCGGCGAAACCAATAAATCGATCCGCTCGGTGGAACAAGTTTGGGAAGTACTGTCGAAACACGGAGCCGACCGTAAATCGCTGCTCATCAACATTGGCGGAGGCATGCTCACTGATCTGGGCGGTTTTGCGGCTTCAACCTTCAAGCGGGGAATGGCTTTCGTAAATATCCCCACCACCCTGCTGGCCCAGGTTGATGCTTCGCTGGGAGGAAAAACCGGCATCAACTTTAACGGGCTGAAAAACGAGATCGGTGTTTTTAACGAGCCGGATGCCGTTATTATCAACACCAACTTTCTGAAAACAATCGACCACGAAAACTTTTTGTCGGGTTTTGCCGAAATGCTGAAACACGGTCTGATAAAAAGCCCGGAACACTGGGAAGAACTGATGACTTATAATTTAGGGCAAATCGATTACGAAGCGCTGCAGGCGATCATCGCCCACTCGGTTGCGGTAAAAGAATGGCATGTATTGAACGATCTTACCGAAAAAAATATCCGCAAAGCACTTAACTTCGGCCACACGGCCGGACATGCTTTTGAAAGTTACGCCCTGTACGAAGGTCGCCCCATCTTGCACGGATATGCCGTTGTTTACGGGATGATTGTGGAACTGTACCTGTCGGCCAAAAAATGTGGGTTTAATGAAACGGAACTCGAAACCATCTCCGGATGGTTGCTTCAAAAATACGGTAAATTTGACATTGCCAGGCAAGATTACGAAGCTTTGTACGAATTGATGACCCACGATAAAAAGAACGAAGGCAGCCGCATCAACTTTACACTGATTTCTGAAATCGGGAAAGTGGAAATCAACCAGGATTGCCCGAAAGAATTGATTTTTGAGGCGTTGGATTATTACCGCCAACTGTAGCATTTTTTTGACTTTTGACTTTTGATTTAAAATGAAATACCAGCTTTCCAAACCAGATAAAACAATCAACGGCAGCATCAAACTGCCGGCATCAAAAAGCATCGCCAACCGTGCCCTGATTATCCATGCGCTAAGCTACAGTCCTTATGAAATCGAAAATTTATCCGATAGCGACGACACCAAGGTCATGCAACGGGTATTGACCTCAAACACCAATGTATTTGACATTGGCCACGCCGGAACGGCAATGCGTTTTCTGACCGCATTCCTGGCGCAAATTGTGGGTGAATGGACCCTCACCGGTTCGGACCGGATGAAGCAACGGCCAATTAAGATCCTGGTTGACGCGCTGAACAAGCTGGGTGCAAAAATCGAATATCTGGAAGAAGAAGGATTTCCGCCGCTGAAAATTTACGGCTCGCATCTCAAAGGCAACATCTTGGAGTTGGATGGGAGCGTGAGCAGCCAATACATTTCGGCCCTGCTAATGATCGCTCCCACGCTGGAAGGCGGACTGACACTACGGTTGAAAAACAAAGTAACCTCGCGTTCATACATTGAACTGACCCTTGGGCTAATGAAACAGTTTGGGGTAAAATCAGTTTGGAAAGGTAACGAAATCCGCATCAACGAGCAGGACTACCAGCCTTGCGAATTCACCGTGGAAGCTGACTGGTCAGGCGCCTCGTACTGGTACCAGCTGCTGGCCCTGGCCGGAGCGGGTGAAGTGGAACTACAACACCTGAACCTGATGAGTTTGCAGGGCGATTGCGCCATTGCCCCTTGGTTCAAGCAATTTGGGATAGAGAGCCAGGCAACCGCAAACAGCATCATCATCCGAAAAACAGCAGATATTCAACCCAAAAACCTGTCGCTAAATTTTGCCGAAAACCCCGATGTGGCTCAAACCATGGCGGTGTTGTGTGTGCTGAAGAAGGTCCCATTCCACTTCACCGGGTTGGAAACCCTGAAAATAAAAGAAACAAACCGCATTGCCGCCCTGCAAAATGAGCTGTCAAAATTCGGCGCACAACTAACAGAACCACATCATGGTGAACTGGCATGGGACGGCACGTTCCCATTCGAAAAGAAAGAAGTGCCCTGCATCACCACCTATCATGACCATCGCATGGCACTCGCCTTTGCCCCTGCCGCCCTGTTTGGCACCATTGAAATTGACGACCCGATGGTAGTAACCAAATCGTACCCGGCCTATTATGACGACCTGAAACTTGTAGGTTTTGATGTGGCCCAAGTTTAAATGAGATGAAGTGCATTACAACACGCGAAACACTGATCCTACACATTAATAAAAAGAGTCACGACCTTCCATCCGGCAGATCGTGACTCTTTCAATTTTGGCAATTCGATAAGAATAAATCCGTGTAAACTCATTCTGCTCTGGTCCACAATTGATTTTCAACATTTATGCACTCCTCGATCAGTATGGAATCGGACAAATCGCCCTGAACATCAAGAACAACCGGAGCAGCAGTGTTAAACCGGATATTGTCAAACTGAACATTCCGGGCATCCAGCAATCCAACTACGCTATCGTTGGAACCAATACGCATATTCCGGAAAGAAGCGTTCACCAGATCATGCGCATAAAACAATGTTTTGCAGTTCTTTACTTCAACATTCTCAATGGATAAGTCCTCAAGCGGCGACTCGGGAATACCATTAACACGTACAAAGTTGGAGCAATTCTCAATCAGGATATCCTTCGCCTGAATGTTTTTATATTTTGGTGTAAGGTCATTCACATCTCTCACCGGCAACCGGTCGGCCAGTTCACCAACATACATTTTACCGCCAAGCATGTCCCAACGAAAAGCTGTGTTTTTCAAATTCATGCGGATTCGCTCGTAAATCAAATTCTCACCTCCACCTCCTCGGGGACGTCTGGTTTTAAACCTAATTCCAACCCCCGTGTCTTCAAACACGCAATCGTGTACATACAAGTTGCGGATCATGCCGGCAGTTTCACTTCCGCAAGTTATTGCGCCGTGTCCTTCACGTGCCAGACAATAACGCACCACCACATTTTCGGTCGGTCTGTTCACGCGTAGGCCATCTTCTCCTCGACCTGCTTTCATGGTGAAACAATCGTCTCCACAACTCAATGTGCTGTATTCAATTAACACATTCCGACTTGATTCAATATCAATTCCGTCGCCCCGCGGAACACCGACCGAATTAACATGGATTCCGCGAATGATCACGCCATCGCAATAAATTGGTACAACATTCCAAAAAGCTGTATTCTCCAGGGATACCCCTTCAATGTAAACGTTCTCACAGTTTATAGGTGAGATGAACATCGGCGCGAAGATCGTTCCGGATTCCTGGCTTCCGTCATACATGCGTTCGTCAATTGGAGTATCAGCCAAAATCACATTTTCTATCACGCCCGACCTGTCAATACGGTCACGTATATCGCCGCCGGTTGGGCCAATTAAATTTCCCGAACCGGTTACAGCAATATTTTTCTGATTATTAGCATAGATACATGCGCCCAACGACATCACTTCAACTCCTTCAATTCGGGTAAAAACAGAAGGCTGAAAGTCCTTTACCCAACCGCTAAAACGCAAAATACTTCCGGCTGGAATTTGCAAATTAATGTTGCTCTTCAATTCGACCCTACCGGTTAACCACTCGCCCTCAGGAATAATCACCGTACCTCCGCCTTGCTGACTTAAAGCAGAAATAGCACTGTTAATGGCAACTGTATTGATCTGATTATTGGAAAGCTGGAGCACCACGGTATCGGCAGGAAATACCGGTTTCTTGAACTCGATTGTTTCAAAAGGGGCTTCAACCGGAGCAATTTCATCAGGCAGCTTAGTATGTCCGACTTCGTCAATTACCGGAATTTGAGCAAGCGCCCAATCGTTATCCTTTTTCCCGGAACTGTCACAGGCTGACAGCATGCCAACAAAAGCAACAAATAACAGAGAGATACATTTAAAATTCATAATTCATTAGGTTGAGATTCGTTTCAATAATTTCTGATGACTTCACACAAAGCTAAACAACTTTCTAATTCTATGAAAACGTTTACAATAAAATACCCATCCAATTTAGAAGTCCTTTTCAAATCCATTCATATCCTTAAATTGGGAAAATCAATAAGAACAATGTTACCCAACAGTTATCGTCTCTCCTGAAAAAAGGCAGTCATCAGGTCGGAACAATCATCTGCCATCACACCACCTGTAACTTCCGTTTTAGGGTGCAATGCCTTGGGCGCAAATTTGGAGAAACCGCGTTTTTCATCGGCGGCACCGTACACAAGCCGTCCGAGCTGCGCCCAGCCCAACGCGCCGGCGCACATAACGCAAGGCTCCAGAGTAACATACAACGTGCATTCATTCAAATACTTACCACCTACCAGATTAGATGCAGCCGTGATGGCCTGCATCTCGGCATGAGCCGTTACATCAGTCAGCGTCTCTGTCAGGTTATGAGCCCGGGCAATTATCCGATTATTGGCAACAACCACCGCTCCCACCGGAACTTCCCCCTGATCGTACGCAAGCCGGGCTTCCTGAAATGCCCGCTTCATAAAGTAAACATCATCGAACGGCTCCATCACTCAAATCAATTCAATATTAATGGCAAACCTACAATTTTAATTGCTAAAATCTACTTATTTTTGCTGCCGAACAAAAAGAAACAGCAACTATGTACAGAACGCACACCTGTGGTGAATTACGCCTTGAGCAGCAAGGAATCGAAACGACCCTCGCCGGTTGGGTACAACGCAAACGCGAATTGGGTGGGATGACTTTTATTGATTTGCGCGACCGCTACGGAATAACCCAATTGGTTTTTGATGAAAACAGTCCGGCTGAAATCAAGGAGAACCTTAAAAAACTGGGACGTGAGTACGTCATTCAGGTTAACGGGTTAGTACGCGAACGCAGCAGCAAAAATATAAATATACCAACCGGGGAGATTGAAATCGATGTAAAAAAACTGACGGTGCTTAGTCCCTCGGCTGTTCCTCCGTTTACAATTGAGGATGAAAGCGATGGTGGTGACGATATACGCATGAAATACCGCTACCTGGATCTGCGCCGCAATCCGGTTCGCGATACACTGGTGTTGCGATCAAAAATGGCACACGAAGTGCGTTCATACCTAAATGCCAGGGAATTTATCGAGACCGAAACTCCGGTCCTGATGAAATCGACCCCGGAAGGAGCCCGCGACTTTATTGTTCCGTCGCGCCTGAATCCCGGCGAATTTTACGCGCTGCCACAGTCGCCGCAAATTTTCAAGCAGCTGTTGATGGTGGCCGGCTTCGACCGCTACTACCAGATCGTGAAGTGTTTCCGCGACGAGGACCTGCGTGCTGACCGCCAGCCTGAATTTACCCAGATCGACTGCGAAATGTCGTTTGTAGAACAAGAAGATGTGCTTGCCACCTTCGAAGGATTGACAAAGCACCTTTTTAAAACTTTAAAAAATACTGAAGTGGGTGATTTTCCGCGCATGCCCTACCGCGAAGCCATGGAAGATTATGGTTCGGACAAACCGGATACCCGCTTTGAGATGAAGATTAAAAATCTCACCGAATTGGCAAAAGGAAAAGATTTCAAAATTTTTGACGAAGCTGATTTCATTGGAGGGATTTGTGCCAAAGGTTGCAGCGAATATACCCGCAAACAGCTGGATGAGCTGACAAACTGGGTGAAGCGTCCTCAAATTGGGGCAAAAGGACTGGTCTATGTGAAATTCAACACGGATGGATCGGTAAAATCGTCGGTGGATAAATTCTACTGCGAAGACGACTTAAAGGCTTGGGGAACTTCATTTGGTGCCGAACAAGGGGATTTGATCCTGATACTTTCGGGTGATAAATCACACACGCTAAACGCTCTTGGCGAACTTCGTCTGGAAATGGGCAACCGACTTGGACTCCGTGACAAAAATATCTTCAACCCACTTTGGGTTGTCGATTTCCCACTTTTGGAATGGGATAGTGAATCCAAACGTTTTTACGCCATGCACCACCCGTTTACTTCGCCCAAACCCGAGGATATTCCGCTGTTGGAAACCAATCCAGAACAGGTACGCGCCAATGCATACGACCTGGTTATCAACGGGGTTGAAATTGGCGGTGGGTCTGTCCGTATTTTCAACTCGGAACTCCAATCCTGCATGTTCGATTTATTGGGTTTCACAAAAGAGGAAGCACAAGCTCAGTTTGGCTTTTTGATGAGCGCCTTTAAATTCGGCGCACCGCCCCACGCTGGCATTGCGTTTGGATTCGACCGTCTGGTATCTATGTTCGCCGGGCTGGACAGTATCCGCGATACGATCGCCTTCCCTAAAAACAACTCCGGCCGCGATGTGATGAACGATGCTCCATCACCGGTAGCAGAGGGCCAGTTAAAAGAACTACGTATTAAACTCGATTTAAACGATCGTTAAAATCGCAAACATATCGCCATAAAAAAGGGAACTGCAAAGCTCCCTTTTTTTTTATTACCCTACTTCAAAAAATCTTCGCGAATTGGGTTAAAACTATCCACAAGCCGGGCCTCCCCCGATAATAACTGAATAGTGTGCTTTTTTCCGGAAGCTACCGCAAACATATCGCCGGCTTTCAGCCTGACAGGGTCCTCTCCTTCACAAAAAAAGAGGATTTCACCAGCTGCAATATAAGAGGTTTGTTCGTGCGGATGACTGTGTGGTGGCTCTGGTTCACTCCAGGGTCCATCAGTAAAATCAATCAAAACAGTCATTAAGTTATCGGTGTGAATAATTTTCCTTTCCAAACCTTCACGTACCTTTTCATAAGGTGTTTGATCAAATAATAAAGTTGCCATCGCAATTAATTTAAATGAAAAAGGGAAACCAAGCAGTTTCCCTTTTCTAATTATTAATACATCCGATTATTCTACAGTAGCTTTCTTCCTTGAAGAGTAGTTAATGTGCAGGGCCGAAGCTTTTCGCAATTCCTGCTTGATATCGGTTACGATACCCATTTTAGTAAATTCATCCACTTTCAGGGAAGTAATCATGAATGGTACCTCTGCCTCATCGCGGGCTTCACGTTCAGCCGTAATGTAATCGAGAATATCTGTCGTATTCGCAAACTGATCATTTAACTGAATACGAGGCTCAGAACCAAACACATTTTGAAATTGCTTATGCGGTGTGCCCACATAAATATAGCTTACCAATGATTTTTTCTCCAATTTGGAAAGTTCAGTCGCTTCAGGAACCGTTACTTTAACTTTCAAAGTAACTTCCCTCATTGTTGTACTTACCATGAAGAAGAAGAGCAACATAAACACGATATCTGGCAATGATGCTGTCGAAATCGGTGGTAATTCCTTAGAGTCACTTTTTCTAAACTTTGACATACTAGTTTCCTCCCACTTTTTTAGGTTCAGCTTCAGAGATTCTTGAAGGATAAATTTCCTTTATCGCGTCTTGTTGATCCTTGTCAAGCTTTTCGTAAGATTTACCAAACTTTTGTTTGGCAAGCTCTTCTCGCAAATCATTGATGGCACCAACCAACTCGTTTTGAACAGCAATGTATGTCCCGTACTGGGTTCCTACATCGTTTCGTAAGGAGATCACCCCTTTTGTAATTCCAACCTGACCGAAATAAGCAACCTCTTTCGGGGTCTTTTCCGGCAAATTTTCGTTGTCATACGGGTTTGCCATAAATTCTTTGGCTTTCTCACGAAGGTCATCAACACGTGTGATTTCTCCTTCTACCAACAACTGGTTATTGGCATTCACCAAAACCACGAAAACGTTACGCTCCTTAATTGGAGGCATATCATCTTCCGGTTGTTCTTCCGGTGGCATAGGGGGAAGTCTGCGTTCAAGACCGCTGTCCACATCCATCGTGGTGGTTACCAGGAAAAAGATCAGCAACATAAAGGCTATGTCAGCCAAAGATGCTGCAGGTATTTCGGGAATTTTTCTAGCCATAATTTAATTTTTTCCTGTATTACAAACCACGTTGAATTATTTAAAAATACGATATACCGATGAAACCGCAATTGCAATGATTGACAGGAAAAGCAAAATGTAAGTTGCATACAATGTTGTTCCAATCCATTTTGAAACAGACTGGGTTAAACTTCCGTCGGCAACAAACTTGTCAACACCATGAAATTGAGGAATGGCATCGGAGGCAAAAGCATAAGATATGGCCAGAACCACGCCGGCAAAAACCAATGCAATTAAACCTTTTTTGGCAGCATCTTTATCAGTAGCAGTATGCAACACGGCAAACACCAAAGCAACAACTGCACTGGCACCCAGCAGAATATACGACCAGGTAAGATTTGTATTGATCCAGGCACCCATAGTTGGATCAGCTTCATTATCACTGAGATTCATCGTTAAAGACACAATCAGAAATGCTGAAACTGCCAAAAGTACCCACATCAAAATGTTTAATACTTTTTCAAGCTTCATAAGTCAATTATTTTTTAAGATTGTGTTTTACTAAAAGGTCGATCAATGAAATAGAAGCATCTTCCATGCTGTTAACGATAGCATCAATTTTGGCTACACAGTAGTTGTAGAAAATTTGCAGGATGATCGCAACAACAAGACCAGATACGGTAGTAATCAAAGCCACTTTAATACCACCGGCAACCAATGACGGGCTAATGTCACCGGCAACTTCAATGGCGTCGAAAGCTGCAATCATACCAATTACAGTACCCATGAACCCAAGCATAGGAGCCAAGGCAATAAACAAAGCCAACCAGCTCAAACCTTTTTCCAACAAACCGGCTTGAACACCTCCGTAAGCCACAACAGTTTTCTCAACAACATCGATACCTTCCTCTGAACGGTCAAGGCCTTGGTAAAAGATACTGGCAACCGGACCACGTGTGTTACGGCAAACTTCTTTAGCTGCTTCGATACCACCGCTGGCCAGTGCTTCCTCTACTTTCACCAATAATTTTTTGTTGTTGCTGGTAGAAAGGTTCAGGTAAATAACCCGTTCCAATGCCATAGCAAGACCTAAAATCAAACAGATCAATACAGTTGACATGAAACCGGCACCACCTTCAATAAATTTTTGTTTTAACTGGCTGTGCAGCGATTTGCCTTCTTCAGAGGCAGCAGCGGCTGCTTCTTCAGCATCGGCGGTCATGTCAACAGCAGGCGCAGCTTGCTGAGCCGCTACTTCTGTAGTTGCCTCTTCAGTTTGATCCTGAGCTACGGCATTGTTCGATGCTCCCAAATAAAGCATCCCAAGAACTGCTATAAACGCAAATAGTTTTTTCATCATTGGTTTTAATTTTAATTAGTAAATCTCCTTAATTTAATTCTATACTATTTGTTTTTTATTCTTACTGATGATAAGGAATTTGGTTCCCGATCATTTTCAAAACATTTTCTTTCAAGGTTTGTTAATGAACTTAACCAACCGTTTTTGCGGAGAGAGAGGGATTCGAACCCTCGGTACCCTTTTGAGGTACACACGCTTTCCAGGCGTGCCAGTTCAGCCACTCCTGCACCTCTCCTTTGTTTCCGGCATCGCATTTTCAGGCCGCAAAATACAAAAAAATTGTGAAAAAAAAATTCCTACTCACTTATTTCACCGCTCAGGCTTTTATTCAAATGTAACTTTGTGTCAGCATCACTCAAGCCTTGCCCCAGCAGAAACATCAATTTAGTCACCGCGGCTTCAGTGGTCATATCTTTTCCGCTTACCACGCCGGCTTTCAAGAGTTCGCGGCTCGCCTGATAATGACCCATTTTCACAGCGCCACCTTCGCATTGAGTAACATTTACTATAATAATCCGCTGCCTGATAGCCTTTTTTATCAGACGCATCAACCAGGGAGAAGTTGGCACGTTCCCGGAACCGAAGGTTTCGAGCACAATTCCTTTCAATCCAGGGATATTAATGATCTGCTCGAAAACGGCCTGACTCATCCCGGGAAATATTTTCAGCACAACCACATGATCGTCAAAATTGGTCCTCACCTTCAGTATTCCTTTGTTTTGGGGATGATAGATATTTTCGTGGTAATATTTTATATCCACGCCCGCTTTAGCCAGCAGCGGATAATTGGTGGAGCTGAATGCGCTGAAATGATCGGCATGACGCTTGCTGGTCCGGTTTCCCCGTGATAATTTATTGTCGAAGTAAATGCAAACTTCCGGGACGATAGCCTGCCCACTTTCGTGCGCTGCTGCAATTTCAATTGAAGTGATCAGGTTCTCTTTGCCATCGGTGCGAAGGATTCCGATTGGTAGCTGCGAACCGGTCATCACCACCGGTTTATCCAGATTTTCGAGCATGTAACTGAGCGCCGAAGCCGTATAGGCCATGGTATCGGTTCCGTGCAAAACCACGAAACCGTCGAACTTGCTGTAATTATTCTGAATAGTCCGGGCCAGTTTCCCCCATATTTTGGGGGTCATGTCAGAAGAGTCAATGGGCGGATTGAAGGTAATGGATTCCAAGTGGTAGCCCAACCGGTTTAGCTCGGGCACTTCATCCAATATCTGATCAAACCGGACCGGGCTCAACGCGCCAGTCCCCGATTTTTGAACCATGCCAATGGTCCCGCCAGTATATATGAGTAAAATAGATCGTTTTTGAAGATCCATACAATTAATTAAACGAACGTAGCAAAGGTAAATTAATTTGTTCCTAAATACCGAATAGTTTCTCAGCATTTTCTGTTGTTATCCGGGCAAGCTCGGCAACAGGAAGCTGATGGATCTCGGCAATTTTCCGGGCTACATAAATCAAGTACGAACTTTCATTGCGCTTTCCCCGGAACGGAACAGGGGTCAAATATGGGGCATCCGTTTCCAATAAAATATGAGAAGGATCAACATTGGCAACCACTTGATCCAATCCGCTGTTTTTAAAGGTGACAATCCCGTTTATTCCCAATTTAAAACCTAATCCAACCACTTGCCTGGCTTGCTCTGCCGTACCGGTAAAACTATGAAAAACACCGGACAAGCCCTCTCCTGCTTCGGATTCCAGCACCTCGAAAACTTCCTGAAACGAATCGCGTACATGCACCACCACGGGCAACCGGTACTTTTTGGCCAATTGCAGCTGTTTGCGGAAGGCTTCCGTTTGTTCGTGAATAAAGGTTTTATCCCAGTACAAATCGATCCCGATTTCGCCAATCCCGTAAAATTTTCGTTTTTTCAGCCAGAATTCAATTAACTCCAATTCTTCCTCGTAATCCTCGGTAACCGAAGTAGGGTGCAAACCCATAAGCGGATAGCATATTTGGGGATATTGATCGGTCAGGTCCAGCATCTTTTTTACCGACGAACTATCAATATTGGGGAGGAGAATCTTCCGGACACCGTTCTCGAAGGCGCGCTGCACCACTTCATCCAAATCCTCCGTAAACTCCTCCGAATAAATATGGGAATGCGTATCAATCAACATAGAAAAAAATTTCCTGCAAAGAAAATACTTCTCTGTCAGATCACCCTTTTTTGAATATTATCTAATTGATAATTCAAACCAAAGGCCGGAAAGGACATCTGCTTTTCCTATCCGGCCTTCACAAAAAAATTAAAAAAGACTACACCACTCCTTGTGCCAACATGGCATTGGCAACCTTAACAAAACCGCCTACATTGGCGCCTTTCACATAATTGATGCGTTGTCCGTTATTGCCGTGAAGAACACAAGTTTCATGAATTTCGCGCATGATCAAATGCAATCGGGCATCCACTTCTTCTCGGGTCCAATTCAGTCGCTGGCTGTTTTGAGTCATTTCCAGGCCCGAAACCGCTACTCCCCCTGCATTGACCGCCTTGCCCGGTGCATAATTCAAGTGATTAACCAAATAATCAACAGCCTCAGCTGTGCAGCCCATATTCGAGGCCTCCGCCAACAAGAAGCAGCCATTGGCCACCAGCATTTTTGCATCGTCCAGGTCAACTTCATTCTGCGTGGCACAGGGTAGGGCGATATCCACTTTTTGCTCCCAGGGCTTTTTCCCCGGATGAAATTCGGCCCCAAATTCAGCCGCATACGGTTCCACAACGTCATTATTGGTAGCTCTTAATTCGAGCAAGTAATCCACTTTTTCATCTTTTATGCCAGCCGAGTCATAAACATAACCGTCAGGCCCGGAAATGGTAACCACCTTCCCCCCCAATTCATTAATCTTGGAGATAGCCCCCCAGGCCACATTACCGAAGCCGGAAACGGCAAACGTATGCCCGGCAATTTCTTTGCCCAAACGTTCAAGCATATAGCTGACAAAATAAACTGCCCCAAAGCCGGTTGCTTCAGGACGTATCAGACTGCCCCCCCAAGCCAGGCCTTTTCCGGTGAGCACTCCGGTAAACTCATTGCGGATTCGTTTGTATTGACCAAACAAATAGCCAATTTCCCGGCCGCCTACTCCAATATCGCCTGCAGGCACATCCGTATCCGGACCAATATGGCGCTGTAGTTCGGTCATGAAACTCTGGCAGAAACGCATAATTTCATTATCCGATTTTCCTTTCGGGCTGAAATCAGAGCCGCCTTTTCCACCGCCCATGGGCAAAGTGGTCAGACTGTTCTTAAACGTTTGTTCGAATCCCAAAAATTTCAATATAGATAAGGTAACGGTGGGGTGAAAACGAAGCCCGCCTTTATACGGTCCAAGTGCCGAGTTGAACTCAACCCGGTAGCCCCGGTTGATACGCACTTCACCCTGATCATCAATCCAGGGTACCCGGAACATGATCACACGTTCGGGTTCAACCATCCGCTCAAGGATCCTGGTTTTTTGATATCTTGGATTTTTCAGGTAAACATCCCAGATGGATTCGACCACCTCATGGACAGCCTGATGAAACTCCTGTTCACCGGGTGTCCTGGCCTTTAAAGCCTCCATAAATTCGTTGATGTCTGTTCTCATCTTGCTCTTTTTGATTCAAAATGAATGTTCATTCTTCCGACAAAGGAAAAAATGAATTGAGTATTAAAAACTGATTTTATGACAACTTTCGGATACGACCGAATGTTTAAAAGCAGCGTCGTAAAATTAAAAAGCTGCCCTGGCTAAAAGGCAGCTCTCAAATCTCAATATACGGAAAGCTCAAACTACTCCCTGGGCCAACATGGCCGTTGCCACTTTTACAAATCCGCCAATGTTAGCTCCGTTCACATAATTGATCCAACCATCGGGCTGGCGTCCGTACTTTCCGCACATTTCATGAATGGTCTTCATGATGGTTTGCAAGCGGCCGTCAACCTCTTCACGGGTCCAGTTCAGGCGCATGTTATTCTGGGCCATCTCCAGTCCCGAAACGGCAACACCGCCGGCATTGGCTGCCTTTCCGGGTGCATATAAAATTTTAGCACGAAGGAATTCATGCACTGCCTCCGGAGTACATGGCATGTTGGCCCCCTCGGCCACCACCTGACACCCGTTGGCAAGTAAAAGCCGGGCGTCCTCCCGGTGAATTTCATTTTCGGTGGCACATGGCAAGGCCACAGCGCAAGAAACCGACCAAGGACGTTTACCTGCCTGATAGTAGCATCCATATTTTTCGGCATACTCCCGAATGCGTCCACGTTGAATATTTTTCAGTTCAAATACAAAGGCCAGCTTATCCCGGTCAATCCCCTCCGGATCGTGAATAAAGCCTGCCGAATCAGACAGGGTGACCACCTTCCCGCCTTGATCAATTACTTTTTGAGCCGCATATTGGGCCACATTTCCCGAGCCGGAGATGGCAACGACCTTCCCGCTGAGCGTCTCCTGCCGGGCTTTCATCATTTCACCAACAAAATAAACCAGGCCATAACCTGTAGCTTCTGGCCTGACTAAGCTGCCGCCCCATTCAATCCCTTTACCGGTGAGCACGCCGGTAAACTCGTTGCGAAGCCGCTTGTACTGCCCGAACAAGAACCCGATTTCCCGGCCGCCAACACCAATATCCCCGGCAGGAATGTCAGTATTGGGGCCGATGTGCCGGTACAGTTCCGTCATAAAACTCTGGCAAAAGCGCATCACTTCCTGGTCGGAACGATCTTTCGGATCGAAATCGGAGCCCCCTTTACCGCCACCCATGGGCAAGCTGGTGAGGCTGTTCTTAAAGACCTGCTCAAAAGCCAGAAATTTCATGATGCTCAGGTTTACGGTTGGATGAAAGCGCAAACCACCTTTATATGGACCGATGGCCGAATTCATCTCAACCCGGAAGCCACGGTTAACCTGCACATTCCCCTGATCATCCAACCAGGGCACACGAAACTGAATAATCCGCTCGGCCTCCACGAGGCGCTCCAAAATTTTCATCCGCAAATATTTGGGGTTATCCAGCAAATAGGGAGCAAGCGACTCTACCACTTCTTGTACTGCCTGATGAAATTCAACCTGGTTTGGATCCCTGGCTTTTACAAATGCCATAAAGTCATTACTAAACCGGTCAACTAAATTTTCCATGATGGTTGCTTTTGTTTTCTTAGAATAAGTTCGGGAATACACAGCACATATTAAATCTGTTTTCCAACAGGTTACAACAACCAAAACAAAGAACCCTGCAATTCAACTTTCGAAAAAAAGCTCCCCAATTTACCTCGGCATTTGCCCCGCCGCTGCGTCATTATTCTTGTTCAGCCAGCTACAAGATTTACTGGAAGAAACCAGCCGACCTGGGGCAACCATTTTAGTTCACGCAAGTTATTTGTATTTTTGTGCGGTAATTTTAACAGAAAACATCATGAGAAAAGCAGAAATCCATACCAGCAAGGGGATCATGAAAGTGAACTTTTATGAAGAAGATGCTCCGGGAACCGTGGAAAACTTTGTCAAATTATCCAAGTCGGGGTTTTATGACGGGCTGACCTTTCACCGGGTTATCCCAAACTTTGTGATTCAAGGCGGATGCCCTGACGGAACAGGCGCAGGTGGTCCGGGATACACCATCAAGTGCGAACTTTCCGGTAACAACCAATACCACGACCGCGGCGTCCTTTCGATGGCACATGCCGGAAGAAATACAGGTGGTTCACAGTTCTTTATTTGCCACAGCCGACAAAACACGGCACATCTTGACCGTAACCACACTTGCTTTGGCAAGGTTTACGAAGGACTGGAAGTAATTGATGCCATCCGGGCCGGCGACCTGATCGAAAAAATCGTCATCATCGAAGAATAGCAAAACAAGCCGGTTTCAGCCGGCTTTTTTCTTTTTTATCATGAAGTCGATTCGGAAAAACACAAGCTAGTTATACTTTGTTTCTTCTGAAGAACTTGCTTGCCACAGCCAGCGGTCGAAGGGTTCCCTTCTTTTTGTACTGATGGGCTTCCATACGCTGCAGGATGTTGGCCAAAATCTCAACAGTCTCCAGGATGTTTTCGCCCTTGTTCAGCATCACACATTCCGAACGCGACGCCATCGAGGCATCAGTAATTTCCGACCGTGTAGCGATACCTTCCTTCGCCAGCTTCTCGAGCACCTGTGTTGCCCAAATATTCGGGATGAAAGCAGATTCGCACAGCCACAGCAACATTTCCTGCACCTCCGAAATCCGCTCCGGCCCCAGCTCAACAGCCAGGTCGCCACGGGCAATCATCAATCCTATATTGGGGCTTCGCATGGCCGTGAGCAATAACTCGGGCAAGTTGGTGAAGGCTTCCTTGTTTTCAATTTTCAATACCAGCCCAATATCTTCGCGGTTTAAACGTTTTAGTTCGGCTTGCAACAGTTCAACATCAGCAGCTGTGCGCACAAATGAATACCCAACCGCATCGGCATGTTGCACAATAAAAGGCAAATAAGCCAGATCTTCATCCGGCAAAGACGGTAAATTCAGCCGGGTGTCTGGCAGGTTGATACCTTTTTCACCCCGCAGCTTGCTGCCACCGGGTTTTGTTTTCGTAATCCGAACAACCAGATAATCGCCGGTTACCTCATGAATAACACCGCCAATTTTCCCATCATCAAACCAGATGCGCTCGCCAACCTTTACATCCTGAAATATCGAAGGAATCGAAATCGATATTTTCGCTGGTTCCAGCAACTGGCCCTTTTCATCGTAGGACGCGCCTGTTCCCGGAACATCATGATAGCACACATGTAAAAGGTCACCCGTAAACAGACGAATAAAATCCTGTGGCTTTTTGCCTGACTTGTTTGTATTTTCAACGCTGCCGGTCCGCAACTTGGGACCGGGCAAATCCATGTAGATTTTGCAATCGCGACCGGTTTTGGCCGACACGGTTCGAATGTTGGCAATCATCCGCAGCCATACCGCCGGGCAGTCGTGACTGCAATTGATCCGCGCGTTTTCCATTCCCGCACGCAACAACGATTCAATCAGAGCACTATCATCTGCGGCCTCTGTTGGCAATGTAACCATAATGCGGGTATGGAATGGTTGATTGGTTTTCCCCAACAAGCGCTCGGTGTTTTCTTCCAACACCTTGATACTTTTATAATAATTCACCGGATGCTCGCCCAAATCGAACCGCCCCTGAAATTTTCGGCCAACATACAAATGGAGGAAATAGAGAATGTTTTCGATATTGGCCAGCACATAACGCTCGGAATGCCCGATGGACGACAAGCCCATAGCCGAAAGCTGTTCCTGAATGTGGCGCAGCTCAAACGTACGCAATTTCAGGTAGCGGATAAAGTTGCGGGCCGAATACCGGTAATTCGGATGAACGGACTCAATTTGAGATTCATAACCGGCCTCGCAATCTAAAATAGCCTGCCGGATGACCATCAGCTCACGGATTAATTCTTCAACCTCCATAATAAAAATAAATTACCAACTTTTGCTCAGTTGGAAGTGTCTGTATATAGAAACTCGTAAGCGGATAAACCGCCAAATGTCCGCGCTAAATATAGCTATTTAGTTGATAGTTTATTTTTCGGCTCCCCATTTCCTGAACAGCATGCTACAAATTCCCGGGCAAAAAAAATCCGGTTAATATGAAAAATAACCGGAAGAGCACAGCATTCTAAACAAACTGTTTCAGGAGCATCCAACATTATCAGGCTTCAACAACACTGTTTTCGCCGCCAAAGCTATTGGCAACAAAGCGGTCAGCCTCAGAATCGTTCAGCCAATTTGTTCCGTTGACCAAATAGCGAAACCCATAAGCTTGTCCTTGTTCCAACTCCAACTGGCAGGTGAATTCACCCGTTTTCAGTTTTCCCATCGGACAGGCAGCCTCGTCCCAGGCATTGAAATCCCCAACCAGGGCAACCGTTGCAGCGTCACCAGCCATCTCTTTTGAAACCCGGAAAGTAACCTTACAAACCGGTTTCGATTTTAAAATTTGTTTCTTTAAACTCATAGCAATACTTTTTCAAACTAAATAATGGATTTAACTTCGACCAAAATTAAACGACATTACCACTCAACAAGCCTCCTAATCCGTGCACATCCAGCTTATTTGCAATAATTTAACACAAATCAGACCAAGCCAGCACACATCAGACACCATTCTTCATCCTAACAAATGGCCGAAACCGCCTTTATTTCCGTGCCAGGAAACCTAACTTACACAAAAAAACTGGATGCTATAATTCGTAATGCACTTGTTACCTGAGAAAAGCTCAACTTTACAAACGGAATGTATGTCTATCGTTTAATCAACGGGCAATAATTGGCCGCCACCGACCTTCAATGCGAAACTCATCACGCCAAAACCTGTGCACTCTTCCCGGATTTTTCTATCTTTGCGCCTCAGTTTTAAAACGCTTAAAATCAACCGATACCATGGACTACAAATTCCGGGAAATTGAGCCGAAATGGCAGGCATACTGGGAGGAACAGAAAACCTTCAAAACAGAAAACGACTTTTCGAAGCCAAAATATTACATCCTCGACATGTTCCCCTACCCATCCGGGGCCGGCTTGCATGTCGGGCATCCTGAAGGTTACACGGCTACCGATATCATCAGCCGGTACAAACGCATGCAAGGCTTTAATGTATTGCACCCCATGGGCTGGGACGCATTTGGCTTGCCCGCCGAACAATACGCCATTCAAACCGGAACGCACCCGGCCATTACCACGCAAAAGAACTGCGATAATTTCCGTCGCCAGATTAAAACATTGGGGCTGAGTTACGACTGGGATCGGGAAATCAACACAACCGACCCGAAATATTTTAAATGGACGCAGTGGATCTTCACCAAGCTATATAATACCTGGTTTGATTACGAACAAGGAAAAGGCCGTCCCATCAGCGAATTGCCCATCCCGGCTGAAGTTGAAGCCGAAGGCGAAGCTACTGTAAAAGAATACATCAGCAAAAAGCGCCTTGCCTATTACGATAACGCCCAGGTTTGGTGGTGCGCCAACTGTAAAACGGTTTGTGCCAACGAAGAGGTGTTAACCGACGGATCGCACGAAAAATGCGGACATCAGGTAACTCGTAAAAACCTGAAGCAATGGCTACTACGCATTCCACACTATGCCCAGCGCCTGTTGGAAGGACTGGACGAGCTGGATTGGCCGGAAGGCGTGAAAGACATGCAGAAAAACTGGATTGGCAAATCAACCGGCGCTGAAGTCGATTTTGAACTGGCAGGACTGGCAGAGAAACTGCGCGTGTACACCACCCGCCCCGACACCTTGTTTGGCGCCACCTACATGGTGGTTTCGCCCGAGCATCCGATGCTGGATAAAATGGTAACCGAAGATAAAAAGGAAGAGGTTCGGAAATATACGCAGGCCGCATCGCTGAAGTCGGACCTGGACCGCACGGAGCTGAACAAAGAGAAAACCGGCGTATTTACGGGTCGCTATGCCATCAACCCGATTAACGGAAAGCAAATCCCCATTTGGGTGGCCGACTATGTGTTAATGGGTTACGGAACCGGAGCCATTATGGCTGTTCCGGCGCACGACACCCGCGACTTTGAGTTCGCCGAGAAATTCAACATCCCGATTGTTTGCATCCTCGACCCGAAAGATGCCGACGCTGAAACGCGTGAAAACGTGCTGGCCGGCAAAGCTTGCTGGACAGAAGATGGCGCTTACATCAATTCGGCCAGTGAGGTTACCGGAATCAACATCAACAGCCTCAGTAAAAAAGATGGCATCGCGAAGGTAATTAGCTGGCTCGAAGAAAAAGAAATCGGAAAAGCCACCGTAAATTTTAAGCTGCGCGACTGGCTGTTCAGCCGCCAGCGCTACTGGGGTGAACCGTTCCCGGTTATCCACTGGGAAGACGGCGAAATCAGTCTGGTAGAAGACGACCTGCCTGTTACCCTGCCCGACATGGAAAAATTTGAACCGGGTGAAGGCGGCGAATCGCCCCTGGCCAATGCCGGCGGCTGGCTGACCGTGGTGGACAAAAACGGGCGCAAAGGCCGTCGCGAAACCAACACCATGCCGCAATGGGCCGGATCGTGCTGGTATTACCTGCGCTACATCGACCCCAAAAACGACGAACAGATTTTCGACCCCAAAGTAGAAAACTACTGGATGCCGGTTGACCTGTACATTGGCGGCGCCGAACACGCGGTGCTTCACTTGCTGTATTCGCGTTTCTGGCACAAAGTGCTGTTCGATTTGGGCATTGTGTCCACCGACGAGCCGTTCAAAAAGCTTTACAACCAGGGCATGATCCTGGCTTTTGCCTACGAAACGCAAGCCGGCGCCAAAGTGGCTTCGGACCTGGTGGAAGAAAAAGACGGCAACTATTTCCATACCGAAACCGGCGAAGAGCTGCGCCAGATTGTTGCCAAAATGTCGAAGTCGCTGAAAAACGTGATCAACCCCGATGATGTGGTGGAAAAATATGGCGCCGACTCTCTTCGACTTTATGAGATGTTCATGGGGCCGCTCGACGATACGAAGCCTTGGGCCGAAAATGGCGTGAAAGGCGTATTTGGTTTCCTGGGCCGTGCCTGCCGTTTCTTCGGAAATTCGGATAACCTAACCGAAGGTGAAGAAGACAAAGAAGTGCTGAAACTGTTACAGCAGACCATCATTAAGGTAGGCGATGACATTGAAAACCTGAAATTCAACACCGGCATTTCGGCCTTGATGGTTCTCAACAACCTGGCCATGAAAAAAGGCAAAGTAACCAAAGCCACTGCCGAAACTTTCGCCAAAATTCTGTCTCCTTACGCCCCGCACCTGGCCGAAGAACTGTGGCAATTATACGGTCACGGGCAAACACTGGCCTACGAACCCTGGCCGGTAGCCGACAAAAGCCTGCTGGTGGAAGACACGTTCGAATACCCGGTATCGTTCAACGGCAAAGTGCGCTTTAAGCTAACCATGCGTGTTGACGCCGCTAAAGATGAAATTGAAAAAACGGTACTGACCCACGAACACGCCCAAAAATGGCTGGCTGGCGGAACACCGAAAAAAATCATCATCGTCCCGAAAAAGATCATTAACGTGGTGATGTAGTCAAAACTGACATATTCATAATCAACAGAAAAGACGTCCGGCTCGGACGTCTTTTTTTGTTATACTGAGCTACCATTTTTCTTCGCGTATTTTACCCTCGGTCATCATTCAGCCAAATCCAAAAAAAATGAACTGTAATACGTGGCATTTCGCCATTAACCGCCTAAACGAAAAGTTAAGGCGTGGCACAATGCCATTCCTCCGGAATTTAAAAAGTGGAGGCGTGGCATCCCGCCAAAGCCTCACCTGACAAAAAGTGAGCCCGTGGCATTTCGCCAATCCCCGGAAACACAAAATCTGATGTTATGGCAAGTCGCCATGAGCAAAAGATGACCTTCTGATCAAATTTTCGTTAATCGGGCTACTGATGACTTTTTCACATAGTTTCTTCGGTGCGAAAGCTATTTTTTTGCAGCCAATTTTAACGGGACAATTACCGGAAAAATCAAGACTGAATACATTAATATACAAGCGATGACCGAAGAACGCAAAGCAAAACTAAAAACCACCTTTACCGATTATATCGTCATTGCCTTTGGCATGGCATTGTATGTCCTGTCGTGGACCATCTTTCTGATCCCGGCCGAAATCACCGGGGGCGGGATAAGCGGTTTGTCGGCTGTCATTTTTTACAGCAGCAAAATCCCCGTGGCCATCTCCTATTTCATCATCAACGTGTTCCTCATCCTGATCGCCATCAGGGTGTTGGGGGCAAGTTTCGGCATCAAAACTATCTGGAGCATGCTGGTGGCCACGCTGCTTTTCTGGGTCACCCCCGGCCTGATAACAGAACCGCTGATAGACGACACCTTCCTGTCGGCTGTACTGGGCGCTATGATGGGGGGCATCGGCATCGGTATTGTGTTTACCCGCGGGGGCAGCACGGGTGGAACCGACATTATCGCCATGATAGTCAACAAATACCGCAACATCAGCCCGGGACGCGTCATCATGTACTGCGATGTCATTATCATTGCTTCCAGTTATTTTGTTTTCCAGTCACCGGCCAAACTGGTGTACGGCTATGTCACCATGTGGGTGGTTTCATATACCATCGATGCTTTTTTGAGTGGAGCCAACGCATCTGCGCAAATTTTTATATTTTCGAAAAATTTTGAAGAAATTGCCGACTATATCAATAATCAGGCAGGTCGGGGCGTTACTGTAATGGACGGTACCGGCTGGTACACCAAAGAAGAAGTAAAAATAGTGATGACGGTTGTCCGTAAACGTGAATCCAGCTTAATTTTCAGGAAACTGAAAGAGATTGATCCTAACGCGTTTATATCCATGAGTAGCGTGATGGGCGTTTACGGACAAGGATTTGACAAGATTAAAATCTAGCATGAAGAAGTATTTGGCCGAAGGAATTTTTGTGGTGATAAGTTTAGTGGTAGTAACTTGGGTGATTTGGCAGCGCCCCTCGGAAACTCTGCCGGAAAGCGAACCCGAACCCATTTTTATTCCTGAGCCAGTACTAAAGTTTGGATTACCGGTCGATTCATTTCTTATAGAAAAAACCTTCATCAGAAAAAACCAGAACCTGTCAGACATTTTGGTAAAAGAAGGGGTTTCATACCAAACCATCGACCAGATTGCCCGAAGTTCAAAACCCATTTTCGATGTTCGCCGGCTCCGGCAGGGCAACAACTGCTATTTCTTTTACTCGCGCGACAGCCTGCGTAATCCATCCTATTTTGTATATGAGATTGACGCCATCAACTATGTAGTGTACCAGCTGAACGACAGTCTGCATATCTACAAAGGCGAAAAACCCGTCACCCGCGAAATACGTACCGCTTCGGGCGTTATCAGCTCATCGCTCTGGAATACGATGAAACACAACAACCTAAACCCCGTGCTGGCCATCGAACTTTCGGAAATTTATGCCTGGACCATCGACTTTTTCGGGATACAGAAAGGCGACAAGTTCCGGGTGATCTACGAAGAAAGTTTCGTGGACAGTGTATCGGTAGGCATCAGCACCATCTATGCCTGCCAGTTTCAGCACATGAAGGAAGATTTTTTTGCCTTTCAGTTTGAACAAGACAGCATCTTAAGTTATTACGACGACAAGGGCAAAAGCCTGAAAAAAGCGTTTCTGAAAGCACCGCTGAAGTTTTCGCGCATCAGCTCACACTTTTCGCATAGCCGCATGCACCCCATCCTGAAGATTTCCCGCCCGCACCATGGCATTGACTATGCCGCACCAACCGGTACGCCCGTGGTTTCTATAGGCGATGGGGTGGTCACCCGTAAAGGGTATCAGGCAGGAGGTGGTGGAAACTACCTGTACATCAAACACAACTCAGTTTATACAACCTGTTACATGCACCTGCACAAATTTGCCTCCGGCATGGCGCCAGGCGTTCGTGTCCGGCAGGGACAACTCATTGGTTACGTCGGCAAAACCGGACTGGCTTCCGGCCCTCATCTCGACTTCCGGGTGTTCCGAAATGGCTCGCCAATCAACCCGCTGAAGGTGGAAGCCCCGCCCGTTGAGCCTGTACATGAACACCTATTGACTAAATTCACAACATTGAAAGATTCGCTGATGCTAAAATTGAACCGTATTGACTTCTCTGCCAAAAGCCTGGATTAATCCGCAGCAATATGATGTTTGCAAACAGAAAGGACGGAGAATTATCCCCGCCCTGGTATTCGTTGCCTTTTAACTTTTACCTTCAATAATCTGTTTCCGGTTCTTCTTTCAACAAAATTTCTTCAAGAACCCGCGGAAAGTGTTCATATTCCAGCTTGTGAACTTTTTCGGCCAGCGAATCGGGAGTTTCGTCCTGGGAAACCGGGCATTTGGCCTGAAAAATAATATTGCCCGCATCGTATCGTTCGTTCACATAGTGGACAGTAATGCCGCTTTCCTTATCCTTATTCCGAATAACAGCCTCGTGTACAAACTTACCGTACATGCCTTTCCCGCCGTAATTGGGCAGCAGGGCAGGGTGAATATTGATGATGGTGAACTCCTCGGTAAGGTTATGAGGTACAAGCCACAAGAATCCGGCCAGTACAATCATATCAATTTTACGCTCACTCAGCGCCTCCAGCACCTCAATACTGTGGTAAAGCTCTTCTTTTCCAAAAGTAAATGTATCAACGCCCAACCTTTCTGCCCGGATCAGGGCATAGGCATTTTCGTTGTTCGACCACAGGGAATCCACAATAACATCCCTGCTATTACGAAAATATTCGATGATATTTTGGGCGTTTGTGCCTGAGCCTGAGGCAAAAATAGCGATCCTCTTCATGTTTCTGTTCTTTATAATATCAAATTTGAATATTGGACTATTCGATTCAATTATAGCTGCATCAGCTAGGGCACGCCACCCCGAAACAGCTATTTATTTCAAATTTTGTTTGAAATATTTTGGGTAAATTTATTACTTTGCACCGGATTTTTTAAAAAATAAAATTGAATATTAACTTAAAATTAGAACTATGTCTGACATTGCATCTAAAGTAAAAGCAATTATTGTCGACAAATTAGGTGTTGACGAAAGTGAAGTAACCAATGAGGCTTCTTTTACAAATGACCTTGGCGCTGATTCACTTGACACTGTAGAGTTGATCATGGAATTCGAAAAAGAATTTGACTTGGCTATCCCCGACGATCAGGCTGAAAAAATTGGCACAGTAGGTGAAGCAATCGCTCACATCGAAGCAAACATCAAAAAGTAATAAAACAGAATTTATGGAATTAAAACGGGTAGTTATTACCGGACTTGGAACCGTAAACCCGCTTGGTAATTCTATTGAGGAATATTGGGAAGGGCTAAAAAACGGGGTGAGCGGAGCCGCAAGGATCACCAGAATGAACATTGAGCTCCACAAAACCCAGTTTGGATGTGAAGTAAAAAACTTTGATCCTACTTTATATGTAGAGAAAAAAGAGGTTCGCAAACACGACCCTTTTACTTTATATGCATTTGCCGCTGCCCAGCAAGCCATCGACGATTCGGGCCTCGACCTGGACGCGATTGACAAAGACAGGGCAGGTGTAATTTGGGGTGCAGGCGTTGGTGGTCTTCAAACTTTCTACGAAGAAGTGAAGGCTTACGATTTGTCCCGCCCCAAGTTCAACCCTTTCTTTATTCCCAAGATGATTGCCAACATTGCCGGTGGATTAGTATCCATCCGCTTTGGATTCCGGGGACCAAACTTCACAACGGTTTCTGCTTGTGCATCGGCTTCACATGCCATGATCGAAGCGTTTAATTACATTCGTATGGGCAAAGCCAACCTGTTTATCACAGGAGGATCAGAAGCAGCCATCAATGAAGCTGGCCTGTGTGGTTTCAATTCCATGCGTGCAATTTCAACACGAAATGATGACCCGGCAACAGCTTCCCGTCCATTCGACAAGGACCGTGACGGTTTCGTCATGGGTGAAGGTTCAGGAGCTCTTATCTTTGAAGAGTACGAACACGCTATTGCACGTGGTGCTAAAATTTATGCTGAAGTTGTCGGTGGCGGGATGTCTGCTGATGCCTACCACATGACTGCCCCGGATCCAGATGGTAAAGGCGCCTCGTTGGTCATGAAATGGGCCCTCGAAGATGCCGGCTTAAAACCGGAAGACATTGACTACATCAATGTTCACGGAACCTCTACTCCTTTGGGAGATATTGCCGAGCCAAAAGCAATTATTAAAGTATTTGGCGATCATGCATATAAGCTGAGTATTAGTTCCACAAAATCAATGACAGGCCATTTATTGGGTGCAGCGGGCGCTATTGAAGGCATCGCGTCGATCCTGGCATTGAGAGACGGAATTATACCTCCAACAATCAATCATTTTACCGACGATCCTGAGATCGACAATAATCTTGATTTTACCTTTAATGTGGCCAAAAAACGTGATATCAATTACGCCATAAGCAACACATTCGGGTTTGGAGGACACAATGCAACAGTAGTATTCAAGAAATACTGATATCGTGATAAGAACGCTGGTTCATAAAATAAAACTCTTTTCCACTCCCGGAAAAGAGTTTTATTTATTTCTTAAATCCCTGCTTGGCCGTTACCCGGGAAACCTGAAACTATACGAAACGGCCCTGATCCACAAATCCGCTTCAAAAATGGACTCGCAGCGGAACTGGGTCAATAATGAACGGCTCGAATATTTAGGCGATGCCATTCTGGGCGCCGTAATTGCCGAATTCCTGTACAATCGCTTTCCCAACGAAGACGAGGGTTTTCTCACCCAAATGCGGTCGAAACTGGTGAACCGCAGTTTTTTGACCGAACTTACCTACCAAACCGGCTTGAACAACTACATCAAGTCGAACACCAACAACACGGCAGAAAACAGCCACATTTACGGCGATGCGCTGGAAGCTTTGATCGGGGCTCTTTATCTTGACAAAGGATACGCCATTACCAAAGAGTTCATTACCAAAAAGCTGCTGTTGGAATATGTGAACCTCAACGAGGTTCAACACACCAACACCAACTACAAAAGTCAGTTGATAGAGTGGAGCCAGAAAAACAAAAAGGAAGTTAACATTGAAACCACCGAGCGTTTGACGACCGAAAGCCGCATTCCCTGTTTTATTACCGTGATCAGTGCGAACGAAGAGATTATCGGGCAAGGCAAAGGAAACTCGAAAAAAGAATCGCAGCAAAATGCCTCGCGTGAAGCAATTCTTCATTTAAAGAAGAATGATCCGTCCTCATTTTAAGGTGATATAAAAAACAGCGGGGCCCGAAGACCCCGCAAAAACCAAAACCTAAATTCACCTTGTAAAAAACTCAGTTAAACCCCAAAATTTGAAAAAGACTAAATTATTTACGTCTTTGCACAAATATACGCAATAGCCACCAGCAGGGATACTAACAAATGTTAAAGCCTGTTAACATTTTTAATTTTCACTTCCGCCCCTGCTTATTCAGCCAATGTTAAATATTGTTAAGCCCTGATTTACGGTATTTTTTAAAGGTTATCTTTGCGTTATGAGCAGAAAGGTAATCATTAGTTTGATTGTATTCATGGCCTTGGTGATGACCAGCCTGATCTTGGTACAGACCAATTCGATCCAAAAAGCTTTCGAAATCCGTGAAGAACAATTTGACCAAACCGTAAGCAGGATTCTTCGTCGCGTAGTGGACCGATTGGAACGGGACGAAGTTTCGCGGATTGTGAGCGGGAACTACTCACCTTCTTCCAATGCCTCCAGCCTTTTTCCCAATAGCGGAAGAAGTGCAGGACTGCTCCCCAAGCGACAGGCTCAAAGTGATATCAACATTTCCTTTCGTTTCTCGCAACGCAATGGCACGACTACCTATCGCGATGAATTCAGCATCCGTTATGCCGACTCGCTGGCGATCCTCCAAACAGAACGGGGCCGCCCCGGGGAATTCCCGTCTGCTTTTGACATGTTCCACGATTACGACAGCTACATCCGCCAGCAATACGAGCAACGGCTGGACGAACGGGCAGAAATGTACCGGATCATCCAAAACCAGATCATCTTCGCCCAACTCCCCCTGCAAGACCGCATCAATCAGCAACTGCTCGAACGTGCCCTGAGAACTGAGTTTCGTGAAAACGGCATTGACCTTGATTTTAAATATGCAGTAAAAACATATCCGCACGGCGAAGAGAAATTTGTATTTGGAGATGCAGATTACCGCCCCGAAAATCGGAAAGAATACCAGAATGTACTTTTTCCCAGAGACATCCCGGATCCCAAACCGAACTACCTGCGTGTGTATTTTCCGCGAAGGGATACCTATTTGCTCAAAGAAACCGGCATCATGGTCATCCCAACAGCCATCCTGACCTTCCTGCTGATCGCTATTTTCGTATATACAATCCTGGTTATTTTGAAACAAAAGAAGCTTTCGATCATCAAGAACGACTTCATCAACAATATGACGCACGAGCTGAAAACGCCAATTTCGACCATCTCGCTGGCCAGCCAAATGCTGCACGACAACAGCATCACCAACACGCCAAAAACCATTGAGCATATCTCGAACGTCATCCTCCAGGAAAGCAAACGCCTAAGTTTTCAGGTTGAAAAAGTGTTGCAAATGGCCGTTTTCAACGAGGGACGCCTGAAACTGAAATTCAAAGAATTCCACTTCAACCAGTTGGTCAGTAACGTGGTGATGAACTTTGAATTACGGGTAAAAAACAAAGGGGGCAAGCTCGATGCAGAACTGCTGGCCGAAAAAGATTTGATCAAAGGTGACGAAATCCACATTACCAATGTTATCTTTAACCTGCTCGACAATGCAGTCAAATACAGCAAAAGCGAGCCGGAAATCAGCATCAAAACAGAAAATAAAAACGGCTTTCTGCTGGTTTCCGTAAAAGATAATGGCATTGGCATTGCCAAAGAACATCACGATCAAATTTTTGAACGCTTTTTCCGTGTTCCAACCGGCAATGTACACGACGTGAAGGGATTCGGACTGGGCTTAAGTTATGTCAAGAAAATAATAGACTCGCACCAAGGAAAAATAAAGGTGGAAAGTGTTGTTAACAAAGGCACAAAATTTACCATCTATTTCCCGCTTAATACAAAAGAAAATGGAAACAAAAGCAAAACTTTTATTGGCCGAGGATGATGAAAATCTCGGACTGTTATTAAAAGAATACCTGATTGCCAAAGGATTTAATACCGATCTGTACGGAGACGGCGAAGTTGCCTATGCCGGCTTCAAGAAAAATGAATACGACCTCTGCATCCTGGACATCATGATGCCCAAGAAGGACGGGATCACCCTGGCGCGCGATATCCGGCTGATCAACCAGGAAGTACCGATCATTTTTCTGACAGCCAAAAACCTGAAGGAAGATGTCCTGGAAGGTTTCCGCACCGGGGCCGACGATTACATGACCAAGCCCTTCAGCATGGAAGAACTGATTTTCCGCATCGAAGCAATCCTCAGGCGCACCACGCTGGACGGCAAATCTGGCACGGAACAGGCAACCTACAAACTAGGCCGTTACACTTTCGACCCCCGTAAACAGGTTTTGCTTGATGAAGGCGAAGAAACCGTGAAACTAACCACCAAGGAATCGGAGCTGCTGCGTTTGCTGTGCAACAATGCCAACAAAGTACTGGAACGCAATTTCGCTCTCAAAACCATTTGGATCGACGACAATTACTTCAACGCGCGCAGTATGGATGTTTACATCACAAAATTGCGCAAACACCTGAAAGACGAACCCTCCGTTGAAATTATCAACGTCCATGGCAAAGGGTACAAACTTGTCATGTAGGCAAGTACATTAACTGACATTCAATCCCGGCTTTCCCGGGATTTTTTATTTCTGGCAACCGAAACCACCTGTTCCGGAGCCATAAAAATTTGCTTCAGGTGAATACCCCATGAGGCAGTAAAGGATCAGTTAACCCCTACTTTTTTTTATTTAGACTGAATTAAACCTAAAATTGCCGATAATTTTAGATATTTTTGTCTGAAATAAAGACGAAAATTATGGGATGCAATGGATGCACAATAAATACAGACACAGCCAATGAAGGCATGTTGGCCACCTACGATTGGCTAAAAGATCTGCCAGACACTTCTCATTTAAGCAATCTGGTTGAAGTACGTTTTAAAGGCACTCGCAAAGAATTCTTTAGGAACGAAGATCAGCTATCGCTCAAAGTGGGTGATTTGGTGGTGGTTGCCTGCTCACCCGGACACGATGTGGGCCAGGTTACCTTAACCGGTACGCTGGCAAAAAAGCAATTTGAACGAAAAATAAAAAAACACGACCGCTACACCTGGCACAAAGTTTACCGAAAAGCGACCGATGCCGACAGAAAAAAATGGGAAGACGCCCACAAACGCGACTACCCTGTTATGGTCTGCTCCAGGCAAATTGCCTCAGAACTGGGGCTTAACATGAAAATCGGTGATGTTGAATTCAGAGGCGACGGCGCCAAAGCGATCTTCTATTATATTGCCGATGAACGGGTTGACTTTCGCGAACTGATTAAACGCTACGCCCGTGAATTTCAGATCAAGGTGGAGATGAAACAGATTGGCGCCCGTCAGGAAGCCGGACGTGTTGGCGGAATCGGCTCATGCGGGCGCGAACTTTGCTGCTCAACCTGGCGCACCGACTTTTCGAGCGTTACCTCAGATGCAGCCATCCAGCAAGGACTTTCGCCCAATGCCGAAAAAATGGCCGGCAGGTGCGGCAAGCTGAAATGCTGCCTGATGTATGAGCTGGATTCATACCTGGAAGCACAAGATGATTTTCCCTACGAATTGCTCACGCTGGAAACCGAAAAAGGAATTGCCAAACATTTCAAAACCGAAATCCTAAACAAAAAAATCTGGTACACCGTGGAAAAAGCGTATGGCGGCAAACCAATAGTACTCGACCTAAAAGATGTAAAAGCGATCATTCAGCTTAACAAACGCGGACAAAAGCCCCTGTTGGACAAATACCTGGGCACGGAAACCAAACAGGAAAATGAAATGAGCGTGGGTTCGGCCAACATTGAGCTGATGACCGAAAGGAAAACTCCCAAAAAACGACGGAAGGTTAAATTTAAGCGTCCGGAACCAACCAGACCTCCTCAAAAAGGCTAGCCTGCGATGATTTTTCAGGCAGCTATCATGCCTGAAAAATCTGAAAACTACCTTCCGGCAATGTAACCGAAACCCCTCGGGGCACAAAGGCCAGCAGGAAACCACCACCGCCCGAGCCCAACAGCTTGACCAAGACGTTTTGTCCAAGCAGTCGCCTGATGGTCGGCACAAAATCCGTTGGGATCATCTCTGCAAAATGATCCAACTGAAAGCGAGTGATGTTTTGCAGGTTGGCAAAATATTCTGTTTCGTTTTGCGCCAGAAACGCATCCACCGCCCGATTGTTGGTAGGCAGGTATTCTTGTTCAAACAGTTTCCGAAAGTCGGGCTGTTCCATCTTCCGAAGAAACAGGTTAACCAGTGGTGCGGTGGCGCCAGTTGTCTTCGTATCGATCAGATACATCGACCAGGGCAACTTGTCAAGCGCCAGGGTGGGCAACGAAAGACGGCCGTTTTCAAGCAACACCGGCCGATCCAAAAACGAAACCAGCGGATCGAGGCCCGAGCTGCGGCCATGAAAATACGATTCCAGCAAGGCAAAATCCTGCTTCAGCAGGGCGGCACCATCAGAAAGCGGCTTGGTACCATCAGCCACATAATTACTGTACTCATCAAACAACGCGGCACAAAGCGCGCCTGAACTTCCCACGCCATATTGCAACGGCACATCCGAACGAAAATAAAGTTTCGCCTGCACATCCTGCTGCAAGCGTCCCAAATCGAGCGGATAGTTCATTTGTTTATTCCGGCCTTCCTCCCCGAGCCACGCGGTAAACCGCTCTAATTCCGCCGCACTTTGACCACTTTTTTCATCGACATTTTTTGCACAGGATTTCACCAGGGAACCGCTGTACCGGGGAAACGGAACCGCCAGCGCCTTGGCGCCAAACATCAATCCATATTCGCCAAACAACAATAACTTTGCAGGAAAATTTTTCATGATCATACTTTTACAGGCCCCATACCAATGCGGTCGTCCAGCCACTTACCGTCTTCCAAAAAAGTAAGTAACTTGTTTTGGATGAAGGTATGTACTGCGTTCCGGTGTTCGTCCCAATACAGCAGATGAATATTCGGGCCGGCATCAATTGTAAATCCAACCGGCAAGCCGGTTTCCTCCCGAAAAGAGCGAATTTTTTCAATGATGTGAAGACTTTCGGGTTTCAGCAAAACAAACGATGGTGTTGAACTCATCATCAGGGCGTGCAGACTGAGTGCCTCGCTTTCCACAATTTCGAGAAAACGAAGGCGGTCATCGGTTTGCATCACTCGCAGCAAGCTTTCGATATTATTGTTGGCCTGTTGAATACGTGCATCCCGGAAAGGATGGTTGTTCATCAACTCGTGCCCGGAGGAGCTGGACACTTTCTTTTTGGCCGAATCGACCAGCAATACCGCATCGCACAAACGAAAATAGCAATCGTGTATGTTGGTGGAAACCGGCAAAGCATAACAATCGGTTGAGCCACGCAAGGCCGCCGACTTTCCCCACCAGGCAAAACCAGGATAAACCGATCGGGAGGCGCTCCCGCTTCCCAAACGGGCCAGCCGCGAAGCGGTTTGTATAAATTGTTCAGGTTCCTTTTCAGCTCCTGTAAGCCGCTGATCCAATTCGGCCAAGCACAGCGCCAGCGCCCCAAAAGCCGATGCCGATGAGGCAATTCCGGCAGAATGCGGAAAAGTATTTTCGCTTTCTATCCGGAACGAATAATCGTTGATCCAGGGAATTTCGATGGAAAGCGTATCCAGGTATTTCTCAATCCGGGCCGCAAAAGGAGAAGGTTCTCCTTCAAATAAAAAGGTCAGGCGCGGTTGAGATATTGGCAATAATTGAACGCTTGTGCGTGTTTGTGACTTCTTTAAACTAAAACTCAACGAAGGGTTCATCGGCAATTGCTGCGGCCTTTTTCCCCAGTATTTTACCAATGCAATATTTGAGGGACAAGCCCAACTGACCTGTAAATTACTCATTTTCTTATCGTTCATTTAAAATCAATTCATTCCACGAAAAGATGGTCTTCAATCCTTTCGTGTTGAAATAGTTTCGAACCTCCGTTTCACCCAGTTGGCTGGCCACCAAATAAAAGTCGCCACCCCAGGCACCCAGCGATTTCACCTCGCCATCAAAATCAGCGAAATAGGTTGACTTGACAGTTGGTATGCCCAACAAACCGGAAACCATCTTTTCGTGCTCGGTTATTATCCGCTGAAAATCAGGCAGGTACTTTGCCCGGGAAATTTGCCCGGCCAGTTGGCTGATTTGATCCACTTCGTTTTGGTGCACCACCTTTTCAATTAAAAACCGGCCCACCTCGCTGCGAGTACTTTTTTTCGCCCCGGAATAAACAAAATAGAGCCGGTCCGAAAAAGGGTATTCAAGATCGACCGGTTCCGGCGCCTGATTTTTCTGATAAAAAATCGGACCATCAGCCATAGCGCAGGCAATGTCAAATCCGCTTCCCCTAAAAATCAATTCATTTAATTTAAAAGCATCCACCCCCGCCCAGGCGGCCAGGTTGGCAACCAGCGTGCTGCTGCTGCCCAGTCCCCAAGCGCTGTTAAACTCAATGCGGGTTTGTATTTCCAGCGAACTGCCGGTTTGAAAGACCGGATTGAGCTGATGAATTGTCCGGAAGATATCCTGCAAAACCAACGCCTTGTCGTTGTCGGAGCTTTCCAAAATTGTATAATCGGGCAGTTGCAACTTGCACCAAAACCACAATCCTTCGGGCGAAAAGGCCTTCCAGTTCAGCATGTTCTTTTCTGTTCCCTCCGAAACTGTCATCCACTGGCCGTATTTCACCGGCAGCGCCAGTGCTTTAGCGCCATGCAGCACAACATATTCGCCGGTAAGCAACAGCTTTCCGTGAGCATAAAAAGTTTGAGTGTTAGTTGCGTTCATGTTTCAGGAATTTCTCCACCTCGGCAAAACTCACGGGCCGATTGTGAAAATAAAGGCGGGCGGCTTGTTTTTGTTCATCGGTAACCTGAAAACTGTTCAAAATATTGCTCAGGTGCATCTTCATGTGGCCCTGCTGAATGCCAGTGGTAACCAGCGCCCGAACAGCCGACCAGTTGGAAGCCAGTCCGGCAACTGCCAGGTATTGCATCAGTTCTTCAGCCGATGGTTTTTCGAGTATTTGCATGGCCAGTTTCGCCAAAGGGTGCAGGGCAGTCACACCGCCAACCACGCCCACGGCAAGCGACAATTCCATGGAAAAGATAAACTTCCCGTTGTCGATCCGGGCCTCGCTCAGCCCGGCATATTTCCCGTTACGGGCGGCAAAGGCATGTCCGCTGGCCTCGATGGCGCGAAAATCGTTCCCGGTGGCCAGCGCCAACGCATCCACCCCGTTAAAAATACCCTTGTTGTGGGTCACAGCTCGCGACACGTCTTCGCGTGCAATATGCACTGCCTGCACAAATTTTTCGGCAAACTGCACTGCTCCGCTTGTGTCGTCCGTTTCAGAAAGGTCTTCAACCGGGCATTCCACCCAAACTTTCACCCGGCTACCGGGCACATAGTTCGACAAAATGGCCATGATGATCTCGCAGTCCTGTTCTTCCTCGTTCCAATCAACCTGATCAGCCAGCCAGTTTTTCAGGCTTTTCCCGAATTGCTCCAGGCACGAGTTGATGAAATTGGCCCCCATGGCATCGCGCGTTTCAAACGACACGTCGAGCTGGTAATAATTGGGGAGAATTTCCGGTAAATGTTTTAATTCGATGCCCGTAATTCCCCCACCCCGTTCTTCCATCTTTTGGGTGAAATGGGCAACTTCTTTTAGCAATCTTTTTTTTATTTTAGGGAAAGAACGTTGAAGCGTTTCCGGATTTCCCTTCCACGAGAAATGAAGCTGGCCTTTTTTTTCGGTACCGATCACCTGGGCATGGAATCCGCCGCGTTTAGCCCAAAAACCTGCCGCCTTAGCCAAGGCAGCCACCACCGAGCTTTCCTCTGTCACCAGCGGGAAAACCCGGAATTGCCCGTTCACCAAAAAATTGGGCGCTATCGTAAATGGAAGATGATAATTGGAAAGGTGATTTTCGCTCAGTTCATCCAGGATGTTCTGGAGGCCTTCATTTTTCAGTTCGAATGCAACCAGGAATTCAGCAGTTCCAGTACTGAGCCCCAGCTGATCTGTCAGCCAGTCAATTTTTTGCGCTTTGCTGAGTTTTGAAAATCCCGCTATCAGTTTATTATCTTTCATAATCGGGGTTCAGCCGTAAATAAGTTTGTGCCAAACGATACGCTTTCAGCTGGTTTTCAATGTACGTCTTTAAAGTTTCGTAGTCGCCGGTGGCGTGTTTCAGTACCGACGAAGCCATACCGTAAACAGCAGGTAACCGGCTGAGCGAAACCAGGTAATAACCGTCCAGGTATGTTTTCAAGCCGCCGGAAATGATCAGCTGTCCACAAACAGGCTTCGTTTCATCCAGCAGCGAGTTGATGTCGTTCACCATTTGCCGGGCGGTTTGCCCCACAAAAGCGAAAGGTTCGAAGATTTCGCGGTTTCTCGGATCATCGCGCATCAGTTCCAGCCGCGAAAAATTGGTACCTCCGTACGCACCAAACTCAATGGCCGCCAGCGGAAGCTGCAACAGTTGTTTCAAACTTTCGCGGCCCATTCCTTGTCCCACTTCTTTCACGATGAGCGGCACATTAATTTTTGCCAGTAGTTCCTGAATGGTTTCGAGCGGCGGTTGGGAGATGAGGTCGCCCTCTGGTTGAAAATATTCCTGAAAAGGATTGACATGCACAATCAGGCCATCTGCCCGCAGCTCGCCAACCAAATCAACAATGGCCTGTTCCTTTTTTTCGTATAAAAGTTGCTCCACCTGTGCCACGCCCAGGTTAGCCCATAAAGGTGCATCCGGCCCGATTTCGTCGCGAACGTCAAAATCTTCCCAATGGGTTTTGTCGAACAGGATTTTACGGCACGAACCCAGCCCCATTCCCAAGCCGAACTCACGGCAGGCACCGGCAATATTCCGGTTGATGGTTTTGGCCACGCCGGTACCGCCGGTCATGCTCGACACCCAGACCGGCGCCTTCATCCGCTTTCCTAGAAAAGGAAAATCAGGCGTTTTCCCATCGGGATGCGCGGCCAACAACGGTTCGTAAATAAAGCGTGGATCCTGCTCCGAAATGCCGGTTTTGGAATCAAACGCCAATTGTATATGTTCAAGTTTGCGGTCTTTGTCCATAAAATCAGGTAAAAAGGTAAAAGGCAAAAGTAAAAAATACCACTGCCTATTCGTCAATATAAGTTAAATATTGAAAGAAGTACCTACTTCAGTACATCCCGCGAAATGACCATCCGCAGTACTTCCGAGGTGCCTTCGCCAATGGAAAGCAGGCGCTGGTCGCGGAAGAAACGTTCGATTGGATATTCATCATTGCGAAAAAAGCCAGCGCCGCCAAAGATTTGCAGAGCTTCGCTGGCCACATCGCTGGCCACCTGCGAACAATACAGCTTGGCCATGGCCGATTGCGTACCAAACGGCTCGCCGTTGTCTTTCAGCCAACAGGCGTGGTACAGGAAAGTGCGGGCCGTTTCAATCTTCATGGCCATGTCGGCCAGCCGGAAGGCTACCGTTTGAAATTCGGAAATGGCTTTCCCGAACTGCTTGCGTTTTTTGGCAAACGACACGGCCATTTCGTAAGCGCCCTGTGCCAGGCCAAGCCCCATGGCAGCAATCGACAACCGACCTGAATCGATAGTTTTCAGCATGATTTTTATACCCTGCCCACGCTCACCCAGTTGGTCCTCTGCCGGAATATGGCAGTCCTTTAAATAAACCATCCCATTATCGGCTGCCCGCCACAGGAACTTCTGCTTCATAAATTCGCGGGTGTACCCCGGCGTTCCTTTTGATACCAGAAAGGCGGTAAATTCTTTTTTTCCGTCGGGACGCATACCGGTTTGGGACACAAAACTAATCCCAGAGGCCATATCAGAGGCCGCATTGGTGATGTATTTTTTATGGCCATTTACCACCCAGCCACCGGTTTTTTCTTCGGCGATGGTTTCCACTCCCTGGGCATCCGAACCGGCATTTTCTTCGGTGAGGCCAAAGGCCCACAGGTTTTGCGCGGTACACAAATCGGGCAGGTATTTCTTCTTTTGCTCCTCGCTGCCAAACTCCAAAATGGGGCCAACCCCCAGCGAGTTGTGCGCAGCCAGCGTGGCAGCCACCGAACTGTCAATACGAGCAAGTTCCTCCACGGCAATGATGAAGGACAGGTAATCGCTGCCCTGCCCACCATATTCAACCGGAGCCTGCATCCCAAAGATGTTCAAACTATGCATGGATTTAATCAAGTCGGCCGGAAACTGTTCCAGCGCTTCAAACTCGCCAATAACCGGTTTAATTTTCTCTTCCGCAAAAGCCCGAACTTTGGCCCTCACTTCCTGATGTACTTTTTTCAACAGTGCATTCATATAGGTTTTGTCTTTTCTTTAAGATTCCAGATCGACCAATATCTCCTTGTCCTGAACAATATTGCCTTTTGATACATGAACGGTTTTCACCACAGCATCAACCGGGCTTTGTATGGTAAATTCGGTTTTCATCGATTCAATCACCAGTAAATTTTGCCCTTTAGTCAACCGGTCGCCCGGCACCACCAACACGTCGATCACCTTTCCGAACAAATCGGCAAAAATCTGCGATTGTGCTTCACCGTTTTTGTCACCTGTTTGCCTTTTCAGTTTAATTTGATCCGGAACATGCCTGCTTTTCAGTTCAAACTGGCAGGTTCCGCACTGCACCAGCGTGGCTCCCGGGGCATCTACAACAAAAACAAGCTGTGCCTCCCCGTTTCGCTTCCATGCAAGTTGGTTATTACTGAAAAGAACATCAGACAAGACAACGGGTTCATTTTCGAACTTCAACAAATAACAATTGTTTCTTTTCTGAAAAGTCAGTTTATATATTTTATCGTCATTTTCAATGCAAAAAGAAGGAAGTATCCGCCAATACCCGGCGTGCCCCCAACGATCTGCATGGAGGTCAGGTCTGTAAAAATGGTGCAAGACATACGCGCCGAGCAAAACGTCAACCGGGACCAGCTTTTTGTGGTCTTCCATTTCATTTAAAATCGAAAGAAGTTGGTCCTCCAGGAAACGGGTATGAATCGAATTGTTCCGGAAAGCTTCCGACCTAACCACTGACCAAAGAAACGACTGGTTGGTTTTTATGCCGCCAATCAACAGCAACGACAGGGAATTTTCCATAGCAGCCAGCGCCTCCGCACGCGAAGGGGCATGAACAATCAGCTTTCCAAGCAGAGAATCGTAGGCCGGTGAGATGGCCATCTTGTCAACCAAAAAGCTGTCCCAGCGAACCTGTTCCGGTACCTGGAGCGCCAATACATTCCCCGACGATGGCACAAAATGATGCTCCGGGTCTTCGGCGCAAATACGAACTTCGAGGGCATGCCCGGTTTGGGTAATTTGCTCCTGCAACAATGGCAGGCCATTCCCGGCAGCAATTTCCAGCTGCCATTCCACCAGATCCAGCCCGGTAATTGCTTCTGTAACCGGATGCTCTACCTGCAAGCGCGTATTCATTTCCAGGAAATAACAGTTTTCGTGTTCATCCACCAGAAACTCGATGGTGCCCGCCCCCCGGTAATTGACTGCTTTGGCAATACGCAACGCGTACTCATAAAGCTGTCTTTTCAATCCAGCAGAAACGGATGCAGCGGGCGCTTCCTCTATCAGTTTCTGGTAACGGCGCTGGATGCTGCACTCGCGTTCAAACAAATGCACAGCATCTCCCATTCCATCGCCCACCAGCTGTACTTCGATGTGGCGGGCGTGTGGCAGATACTTCTCGACAAATAGTTCACTGTTGCCAAAATACTTGCTCGCTTGTCGTTGTGCTCTCTGCAAAGCGAGTGGCAAATCGTCAGCCTTTTCGATGATCTGCATGCCCTTCCCGCCGCCGCCAGCCGATGCTTTCACCAACAAGGGGAACGGCAACGAAACCAGCTCCCTGATAATATCGTTCACGGCCCCATGCGCACCCGGAATAACCGGAACGCCCATGTTTTTGACGAAATTAATAGCCTGCGTTTTTTCACCCATCAGGCGAATTTGGGCGGGAGTGGCCCCGATAAACGCCAGGCCTGCTTCTTCCACCCGGTGAGCAAAGGCCGCATTCTCCGACAAAAATCCGTAGCCGGGATGAATGGCCTCAGCTCCGCATTGAACGGCCAGTTCAATCAGTTTTTCCTGATTGAGATAAGTTTCAGCCAATACGGAACCGGGCAACAGAAATGCTTCACCGGCCAGTTGCACATGCAGCGACTGCGCATCATCTGCGGCGTAAACAGCCACAGTTTTAATGCCCAGCCGGTGGGCCGTGCGAATAATCCGGACCGCAATTTCGCCCCGGTTGGCAATCAGTATTTTATGGAATGTCTTTCTCAAAGCTTGAGTGCGTTTCTTTTATTGTTTGTGCAAGCCGGTCAGTAACGATGCTCCCTTCCAGTCGGGCTTGCGCTTTTCCAGGAAGGCGCGCAGTCCCTCCTGCCCTTCGTCCGAGTGCACCAGTTCGGCCAGTACCGCGGCCGTATATTCGCTGCTGTCAAGGCCAACTTCACCCGTTTCAACTTTCAGGATCAACTGTTTGCAAGCTTTCAGCGCATTGGGCGAAACGGCCTTTAACTCACCGATCAGCTTGTCCACTACTTCCATCCGCTTTCCATCTTCCGCGAGAAAATCGACCAGCCCAATGGCGTGGGCTTCCACCGCCCCAAAACGTTCGCCCGAGAACATCAGCTTTTTCAGGTGTTGAGTGGACAACCGCCTGGCCACAAACGGCAAAATGGTGGCCGGGATAATCCCAAGTTTGACTTCGCCAAAAGCAAATCCGGTTGATTTTTCGGCCAAGGAAAAGTCGCAGGCGGCCAGTAAACCATTAGCCCCGCCCAGCACGTTGCGATGGGCTGCAGCAATAGTTATTTTAGGGAAGGTTGCCAGCTTTTTCATCAGTTCGGCCATGCGCAGAAACTCCTGCCAGTTTTCGGCCTTACCGCGATCAACAGCCCCGGCAAACCAATTGATGTCGGCGCCCGCACAAAACGATTCCCCCTCACCGGCCAGCACCACAAAATGCACCATTTCGTCTTCGGCCAGATGATCCAACACGGTATGCAGTTCTTCAATCATTTCGGGATTAAGCGCATTGTGCTGTTTCGGGCGGTCCAGCAAGATGGTTGCCTGTACGCCTGATTTCTCGAGTTTGATGTATTTAAATTTTTCCATGCATTACATTCTGAAAATGCCGTAGCGGGCTTGGTTAACGGATTGGTTGAGGGTGACCCAAAAGGCCAGCCCCAGGATATCGCGCGTATCGGCAGGGTCAAGGATGCCATCGTCCCACAATCGGGACGAGCTAAAGTAGGCCGTGCTTTCGCGCTCAAACTGCTCGATTAAGCTGTTGTTTTCGCTGCTGCCTCCAATGTTTTGGAGCACACCGGTGGCCTGTTCCCCGCCCATCACCGCAATGCGGGCATGTGGCCACATAAACAGAAAATCAGGATCATAGGCACGTCCGGACATCGCGTAGTTTCCGGCGCCAAAGGAGCCACCAATCACCACTGTAATTTTCGGGACGGTTGAATTGGCTACCGCATTGATCAGTTTAGCGCCATCGCGTGCAATGCCTTCGTGCTCGTATTTTTTACCAACAATAAAGCCGGTAATACTTTGTAGAAATAACAACGGAACCTGCCGCTGGTTGCACAGCTGGATGAAATGCGCCCCTTTCCGCGCGCTTTCTGCTGTCAGAAAACTCTGGTTGCCGAGGATCCCCACCGGAATTCCTTTGATACGGGCAAACCCCGTGATCAGTGTTTTGCCGTAACCGGCTTTGAACTCCTGAAAATCGCTGCCATCCACGAGGTGTTCGATCACCGCCTTCACATTGACGGGCTTTTTCAGGTCGGTGGAAAGATATCCGTACAGGTCCTCAGCCGAATAAAGCGGGTCAACCGGATCTTTCAGGTCGATAGCCTGCTTCATGGGTTTTGGTAATCCGGCCACCAACTTACGGCAAATCGCAAGTGCGTGTTCGTCATCATCTGCCAGGTGGTCGGCCACGCCCGAAATTTGGGTATGCACATTGCCTCCGCCCAGCTCTTCAGCCGTTACTTCCTCGCCGGTTGCTGCCTTCACCAAGGGCGGACCCCCAATAAAGATGGTTCCCTGGTTACGAACGATGATGGTTTCGTCGCACATGGCCGGCACATAAGCGCCACCGGCCGTGCAGGAGCCCATCACCACTGCAATCTGTGCAATGCCTTCAGCCGATAGTCTGGCCTGATTGAAAAACACTCTGCCAAAATCGAAACGGTCGGGAAACACGTTGGCCTGTTCAGGCAAAAAGATGCCGCCCGAGTCCACCAGATAGATGCAGGGTAACTTACTTTTAAAGGCAATTTCCTGCGCCCGCACATGCTTTTTGATAGTTTCGCGAATGTAAGTGCCGCCTTTCACGGTAGCATCGTTGGCCACAATCATACACTCACGTCCCGCAACAACGCCAATGCCGGTGATAATCCCGGCCGATGGAAACGCATCGTCATACTGCCCGTAAGCAGCAAACGACGACAACTCGACAAATGTTGTTTTAGAATCCACCAACAGATCAATCCGCTCGCGTGCCAGCAACTTGCCCCGCTCGCGGTGCTTCTCCACCGCTTTGGCCGGGCCGTGTGAGCAAACAGCTGCCACCCGATGGCGAAAATCATCGATGACCAATTGATAGTCAGCTTGGTTCATCAAAAAAGAAGATGATTTTTCAACGCCCTGATTTTGTTTGATGTTCTCCATTTGATCGTTAAACAAATATAGATTTGAAAATCTCTTATTACTACAAAAAACCGGGACATAAGTTCATCAGGATGCCTTTTTTTTTGCTCATGAATTTGATTAAATACGAAAACTAATTTCAGTCATACGATTGCCGTTTTCCGATCCGAAGAAAAAAGTTGAAAGAACCATCCTTCCTTTGTTGTTTGTCTGCAAACAAGTGAGGGCCTGACCTAAGTCAAACCCTCACTCAACCAGGCAGTTTTACAATTAGCGTGCAAGCAGCCTGTTGCGATCATTTTACAGATCGATCGTTTTCGATTATTTTTCAGGCAGCCAAACCTTCATTTTGTTGGCGCCGCGGTTGTTCCAAACGTAGTAGGGAATCGCCGTAAAAGCATCGCCAGAGGAATTAGATGCGGAAATAACTTCAACCCCACTCAACAGCTCAGGTCTGTAACTGGCGGCAAAGCTGGTTTCGGAGGAAATACTTAACTGGTCCACATCGGCGTTGTCGGCGCCTTCCACGCAATAGACAACCGGGCCGCGCTCGATGGCCACTTTCCCCCGGTTTTCCTCAACCAATTCGTTGGCTTTCACCTTGCGGATTTCCATTGGAAGGGAGTATTCCACTACATCTCCCTTCTTCCAGCTGCGGTTCAGCACAGCATAACCGTTTTCGTTTACCACATCCACCGCTTCGCCATTCACTTTTATCGTTACCGGTGAACTTGTTTCTCCTTCATAGCGGTACAAATTGCCGGGTACCGGTTGGTTTTGTGCCCATCCGGGGATGCGCAGGTGGAGCGCAAAGGCAGCTTCTCTTTCAGGCGAAACATCAATCTTCACATCCCCGTTCCAAGGGTAGGCAGTTTGCTGGGCCAGCGCCACCGAAGTACCGGTTACCTTCAGGTTGGTCGCACTTTGGATGAACAGGTTCACATACACCTTTTCGTCGGTTTGGGCATAGATATAGCCTGGCACCGAAGGCATGAAACGGCATAGGTTGCTGGGGCAGCATGAGCAGTCGAACCAAGGTTCGCGGGTGAGGCTGCCGCCACTGTTGAAGTGGTAGTGCATGTCGCACTCCAGCGGGTTAGGATAGAAAAAGCTTGTTCCATCGAGGGCAACACCCGAAATTACCCCATTGTACAGGCTGCGTTCCAGCACATCTATGTATTTCGAATCACCGTGCAACAGAAACATGCGATAGTTCCAATACACGTTAGCGATGGCGGCACAGGTCTCGTTGTAGGCCGTCAGATTGGGCAGTTCATAATTTTCGCCAAACGCTTCGCCGTCGTGTCGGGAACCAATTCCTCCAGTGAGGTACAACTTTTTAAACACCACATTTTCCCAAATCTTGTCAACAGCATTTTTATAGGCGGAATCATTGTACAAGGCGGCAATGTCGGTCATTCCGGCATACATGTAGGCTGCGCGCACAGCGTGTCCCACAGCCTCTTCCTGTTGGGTCACAGGCAGGTGGTCCTGATTGTACGGCCCCCACAATTCGCGTTTGGTGCTTTCGCCCCGAATGTCGAGAAAATGGCGGGCCAAGTCCAGGTATGCTTGTTTCCTGGTGATGAGGTACAATTTGATCAATCCGGTTTCTACAATTTGGTGCCCGGGAACCTGGTTGTTATCTTCCTTTCCAAAGACGCTCACCAGCAAGTCAGCATTTTTAGTAGCAATATCCAGGAGGTTTGTTTTTCCGGTGGCATGGTAATGGGCGGCGGCAGCCTCAAACAAGTGCCCGCTGTTATAAAGTTCGTGGCTCGAGGCCAGTCCTTCCCATCGATCGCCGGGCGGGCACCACGAGGCAGGCGACTGGGTCGGGTCGATGGTTTTCCAGGTGGTCAGGTAGCCATCCTCCTCCTGACCAATAGCAATCAGGGCGATCACTGAATCCACATACGCATCCAGCACAGGGTCGGGTGTAGTGGTCAGCGAGTAGGCCGCCCCTTCGATAATTTTATACACATCGGTATCGTCAAAGGGCATTTCGCCTTTGGTGGTACCCTCCATCATGCCACCCGCAATCAGGAAATTATCCATGCGGCCCATCTCTTCACATTTGGCAAAAGAGGCCGGAATGGTGGCTGTCCGGTTGGTTTCGATTTTGGATGACCAGAACTGGTCGCTCAGGTGTACTTCATTAAAAGGTACACCTTTAATCCGGTAGTCGGCAGTGGTTGCGGATTCGTCCGTTTTGGGTTGCGCACAACTGAAAAACAGGCCCGCCAAGAGGATCGGGATTAGGTTTTGTCGTTTCATTAGCATCGGTTTGTTTCTTTCAAAAGTACAAAATACTTTTTAAGACCGTATAACGTATCAACGAAACATTAAATCTGAACATTCCGGCATTCCTTATTTTTAATCCTTCTAAAAAAAGGATAATTTTGTGCGGCAAAAAGTTAATGACTTAAAAACGACATACATTATGGCTGTACAGAAAACACTTTTGATGATCCTTGACGGATGGGGAATCGGCGACGGTTCGGAACGCGACGTGATTGCATCGGCACCAACACCATTTATGGATTCGCTGCTGAAAGAATATCCTAATTCACAACTGCTTACTTCTGGCGAAAACGTTGGTTTGCCCGACGGACAAATGGGCAACTCGGAAGTTGGGCACCTGAATATTGGCGCCGGTCGCGTTTTATACCAAGACATGGTGAAAATCACCAAAGCGATCCGCGACAAATCGCTGTGGCAAAACCCGCAGTTGCTGAAAGCCTACAACTACGCCAAGGACAACCATAAAAAAGTACACCTGATTGGTTTGATTGGCCCCGGCGGGGTGCATGCACTGAGCACACAAATGGTTGCTTTGTGCCAAATGGCCACCGACTTGGGGCTGAGCGATGTGTTCATTCACGGCCTGACCGACGGTCGCGACACCGACCCCCGCTCGGGATACGGTTTCCTGAAAACCGACCTGGAAGCGTTGCAAGGAACAAACGCAAAATTTGCCTCCGTTATTGGCCGCTATTACGGCATGGACCGCGACAAAAACTACGACCGTTTAAAACTGGCCTACGATCTGTACACTAAAGGTGAAGGCACCAAATCCACTGATTTGCTGGCTTCTATCCAGGCATCATATGAGGCCGGGGTGACCGACGAGTTCATCAAGCCCATTGTGATGGTGAAAGAGGACGGCAGCCCGGTTGGCCTGATTGAAGAAGGCGACGTGGTGATCTGCTTCAACTTCCGCACCGACCGACTGCGCCAAACCACCATTGCCTTCACCCAGGAAGACCTGCCGGAGTTTGGCATGAAAACCATGGACCTGCAGTGGTACACCATGACCAACTACAAAGCCGACTTCAAAAACGTAAACGTCATTTTCGACAAAGAAAACCCCACCAACACGATGGGAGAAGTGGTGTCGAAAGCCGGACTGAAACAAATCCGGATTGCCGAAACAGAAAAATACGCGCACGTAACCTTCTTTTTCAGCGGTGGTCGCGAAGCCGAGTTTGAAGGCGAAAAACGCATCCTGATCCCTTCACCAAAAGTCCCGACATACGACTTCCAGCCCGAAATGTCGGCCCCAAAAATTAAGGACGCCATCATTCCCGAGCTGAAAAAAGGAGAAGTTGACTTTGTTTGCCTGAACTTTGCCAATGGCGACATGGTTGGGCATACCGGCGTTTACGAAGCCATTTATAAAGCCATTGAGGCTGTTGATCAGTGCGTGAAAGAAGTAGTGGAAGCCGCCCGCGCCAACAACTACAATGTGCTGATTATTGCCGACCACGGAAATGCCGACAATGCGGTGAACCCGGATGGATCGGCCAACACGGCCCACTCGCTGAACCCGGTACCGTGCATTTATGTGAGCAACGATAAAAACCTCAAAATCAGCAATGGTATCCTGGCCGATGTGGCTCCGACCCTGCTTTCGGAAATGGGACTGGAGATCCCGGCAGAAATGACCGGTAAGATTTTGATTGAAAGATAATTTGTCAATAATATTGATAAGGCTGTCCCCAAAATATGTGTCCGGGACAGCCTTTTTTATACTGAAAACCTATGCTGGAAATTGGTAAAGCCATTGTGAGTTTTGATGTACTGGAAGAGCATTTTCTGTGCGACCTGATGAAGTGCAAAGGCGCTTGTTGTGTAGAAGGCGACTCGGGCGCCCCGTTGACCCAAGAGGAGGCGCTGACAATTGAAAAGATTTATCCGATTGTGGAGCCTTACATGACCCGGGAAGGCAAAACGATGGTTGAATTGCAGGGGACCTCGATGGTTGACAGCGATGGCGACTTGGTTACCCCGCTGGTAAACAACCGCGAATGTGTGTTCACGTTTAAAGACGAGCAGGGCATCACCAAATGCGCCATCGAAAAAGCTTTTCTCGACGGGAAAGTGGATTTTCGCAAACCGGTTTCCTGTCACTTATTTCCAATCCGAATTACCGAATACAAGCGCTTTGACGCGGTGAACTACCAAAAACTGGACATCTGCAAGCCGGGCCGGGAATGCGGCCGGGCACAAAAACTACCGCTGTACCAATTCCTGAAAGAGCCGCTAATCCGCAAATACGGCAAAAACTGGTACGAACAGCTGGAATATGCGGCCAAAGAAAAGCCGTGGGAAGAGCGGTAATACCTCGGTAAAAAGACTTAGTGATTATCGGGTTTTGCCATCAATTCAACCCGGTTGCCTTCCGGATCGAGGATCACTGATTCGTAAAAGCCATCGCCGGTAGTGCGTGGCTCGCTTACTATTTTGAACCCGTCGCGGCGAAGCTCTTCGGTCAACTCATCCACCCGTTGCTTCGATCCTACGTTTATGGCAAAATGAATCAGCCCGGTGAATTGTTTCCTGGGATCGTTCTTCGACTGCGGGATGCCGGGCATGTGCATCAGTTCGAGAGAGCAATCCCCGTCGAAGGTAATGAAGTACGATTTAAAATCTTTGGTATGGTTATAATAACCATCATTAGAACTGGCATCAAAATAATGGATGTAAAAATTGCGCATCCCCTCCAAATCATTGGTCCAAATTGCAACATGTGAAATCTTCATACTCCGCTACTATTAGTGTGTACCCTTCAATTCAAATTCCATTCATGAAAAAACTGCGCCAGGTACTGCTCCATAAATGCATGTCTGGCATCGGCCATCTTTCTGCCGGTTTCCGTGTTCATCCGGTCTTTCAGTAAAAGTAATTTTTCGTAGAAATGATTGATGGTTGGCGCCGACGTTTTTTGATAAGCCGCGAAACTCCGGTGTGATTCGGGATCGATGCCCGGATCGTAAATCAACCGGTTATTATAGCCACCGTAAGTGAAAGTCCGGGCAATGCCGATAGCCCCAATGGCATCCAGGCGGTCGGCATCCTGAACCACCCCGGCCTCCAGGGTGGTGGGCGTGGTGTCAACTCCGGCCCCTTTAAACGACACTTCGCTGATGATTTGCCAAATCTGCTCAATCTCCTTTTCGGGCAGGCCCAGCTTTTTCATCCAACAGACCGCACGCGGCTCATCTTGCCCGTTTGGCCCCAGCTTCCAGTCGTCCATATCGTGAAGCAAGGCAGCCATTTCCACCAAAAAAAGATTGGCCTTTTCCTTTTTGGCAATTTTTACCGCCAGTTGCCAAACCCGGTGAATGTGCCACCAATCGTGCCCGCTGCTTTCTTTCTCAAATTTCAGCCGGACATACATGGCTGTTTCCTGTATGTAAAATAGCTTTTTCATGCTTGCATTAAAGCTACACAATTCTTCTGACTGCTAAAACATGTTAAAAAAACATCCGTGTGTCACAGATTTAATTATTTTTGCTGATCAATTATGCTTTTCCTTTGTTTTAAAGGAAGTTAGGAGCTTGAGAATATGGGTGGAACAAGAAAATTAACCTTGCCGGTGATGTTGCTGGCGAGTTTTGAACGATTCAAAAACAATAACTCGCTGGTTTTTGCAGGCGAGAAAGCCAAAACCTACGGCGAACTGAAGTCGGACGTTGAGCAATTAGGAAATCAACTGCGGATGATGGGCATTCAGCGTGGCACCAAAGTGGCCATTTTGAGTACGAATATGCCCAATTGGGGGGTTGCCTTTTTCGCGATTGCATCGGTGGGAGCCGTGGCCGTTCCCATTTTGCCCGACTTCCATACTAACGAAATACGCAACATCCTGCAACATGCCGAAGTGGAAGCAGTGTTTGTTTCGGATAGTCTGATGAGCAAGTTGGAGCCCGAAGAATACCCGTTGATGAAAATCATCCGGATCGAAAACTTCCGGGAAATGAACAGCGAAGATTACCCGTCCTTCTCAACAAATGAACGTTCGGTGGCCTTCGAATACGAAAATGTGGAAGAAGACGATTTGCTGTCGATTATTTACACGTCGGGCACAACCGGCAAATCAAAAGGCGTTATGCTCACCCATAAAAACGTTGTGTGGACAGCCCAACAAAGCCTCACCTTTCAATTTATCGATCCAACCGACCGGTTTTTATCGGTACTGCCGCTTTCGCACACCTTCGAAAATACGCTGGGACTGATCTTTCCGATCATGCATGGTAGCTCGGTGCATTACCTGCGCAAAGCGCCAACCGCCCCGGTGTTGTTGCCAGCTTTACAGCAGGTGAAGCCAACCATCATGCTGGTGGTGCCGCTCATCATCGAGAAGGTATATAAAGGCAAAATCCTGCCGCAGATCAACAGTAAGGCCATTACACGCAGTTTATTTAAAATAAGGCCTTTCCAAAAAATACTGAGCCGCATCGCAGGCAAAAAGCTGTATCAGACATTTGGCGGCGAACTGAAATTTTTCGGTATCGGCGGCGCCAAGCTCGACGACCAGGTGGAGCGTTTCCTGATGGATGCCAAATTCCCGCTCGCTATTGGTTACGGTCTTACCGAAACCTCTCCCCTGCTGGCCGGCGCGGTGGGTAAAAATGTGCGCTACCTTTCTACCGGTGTTCCGTTGCAGGGCGTGGAATTGCGCATTACCAACGCCGACCCAGTAACCGGCGAAGGCGAGGTACAGGCACGCGGCGAAAATGTGATGAAAGGCTACTACAAGGAGCCTGTCCTCACTACCGATGTTTTTACCGAAGATGGCTGGTTCCGCACCGGCGACCTGGGCAAGTTCGACAAATCCGGCTTTTTGTACATCAAGGGCCGCATCAAAAATATGATTGTGGGTGCCAGCGGCGAAAATATCTACCCCGAAGAAATCGAATCGCTCATCAACCGCATGGAATATGTGCTCGAATCGCTGGTGGTACAGCAAAAAGGGCGATTGGTAGCGATGGTACACCTGAACATGGAGGAGATTGAGCAGCGCATGAAACACATCCGCGAGATGCACGATGAAGCTGTTCAGAAAATCAACAGCCAAGTGGATGAAATCCTGAATGAAATCCAACAGCGGGTGAATGAAGAAGTAAACAAATTCTCGCGGATCCAGGTCGTTGTTCTGCAACCGGAACCCTTCGAAAAAACACCCACACAAAAGATCAAACGTTTTTTGTATTATTAACGGAAAACTGAAGTTTATAATAACACAGGAGTCCCCGGTTGCTTTGCGCGATCGGGGATTTTCAATGTTGTCCTACTCTTCGGAATGTTCCCAAACCGGGCGGCGGCTGGATCGGATGCAAATCCTGACCAGCTACGGAAGTAATTAGCAGCAGCGCTGCGGGATATTTATAGATAAAATTCACCATTGTAACAAAAGGTGCAGCGCACCGAAACCACTAATCATCGAAAAAATCAAACAAGTAGTTGTCGTTATATGGTATATCGTTTTTATGCAGTATTTCTAAATATTCCTCCCTGAACGATTTCTTTTGGTGGTGTTTTTCCTGGCTCAACACATATTTTACAACCGTATCTATTTGTGAATTTGAATGCGTAAATGCCCCGTACCCTTTTTGCCATTCAAATTTAGATCGCGATAAGTTGTTTTGTTTGATCCATGCGTTACTCGATGTTTTAATGTTTTCCACTAAATCAGGGATGAGTTGGTTTAAGTGATAGCCTATAAAAATATGAATATGGTCGGGCATGGAGCCAATTGCCAGCAATTTATGATTGTTGTTTTGTATAATCCCGGTAATGTATTTTTCCAGTCCAGCGGCCCAGGTTTTGCCAATCAGGGCATCACGGTTTTTGGGCGAAAACACCAGGTGAAAATAGGCTTGTGAATAGGTATTGGCCATTCTATGATTGTTTAAAATGTTATCGGTGTCTACAAATGTTATCGGAGCGCTGCACCTTTCCCCTATGCTATGCCCATAAATCTACAAATATCCCGGTGCGCTGCACCTACCCTACTCCAAATTTACAAACTACAAATGTAACGGTGCGCTGCACCTCATTTTTACGTGGGTTCTGTATTTCTACAAATGTATCGGTGCGCTGCACCTTTCCTCTATGTTATGCCTATAAAGCTACAAATATTACCGGGGCGATGCACCTACATTCATGTCCTAAAAATCTACGAATATCACGGGTGCGATGCGCCTTGCTTTTTGTGTTTTACCCGATATAACCCGACAATTATGAGCAGCAGCGCTGCGAAATATTTGTAGCTACTGCGGGATATTTGTAGCTGCGGATGTAGCGCAAACAAAGGTGCAGCGCACCGAAATAGGAAACGTCAAAAAAAATCAACGTAGGTTACCGGTGTCTTGCACCTCATTCAATTCATCCATTTTTACTACCGGTTTCCCTACCCTTCGGGAATGTTTCTAAATCGGGCGGGCGGCGGCTGGATTGGATTGGTAAATCCTGACCAGCCTGACGCGCGGCAGGGTTCCGCAACACAACTAGGCCTTACCGCTGACGCGCGGCGAGGTTTCGCAACGCAACAACGGCTTCCCCCGGAGCTGTGGCATGGGGTCGAAACGCAACACGGGCCCGCCGCGCATCAAAGGCATGATCTCTCCTTACAACAAGACCTTGCCGCGCATCGGTGGCAGGGTTTCGAAACCCAACAATGGTATGCCGCGCTCCCATGGCAAGCTTTCGAAAAACAACAGGCGAGTCGCCCGGGGCAACGGCAAAACATCGGGGCCCAACACGGGCATCCTACCAGATCAAATTCAACTTATATTCAGCAACAGTTTTTAAAGTCTTGACATGGGTTGCAGGTTTCCGTAAATTTAATCGCGTAAAATAACCGCAAGCTTATTTCAACACCCAATAGCGAAATAGCTTCACAAACAACAAGATTAATTTTTAAACAAAACAAACGATGGATTTTATTCAAACAACCTACCTGGCGCGAATGCGCAACAACGAACATTACCAGTTTATGAGCGACGTGGCCAATGCCATTAACAAAGCTACGCCGGCTGCTTTGCAACTCGACAGTGTTTATCCCGTTTTCACGGCCGCACTTGCCCGGTTAAACGCCACCCTGCTGATTGACCAGGGAAGTGCAACAACCGAACAAATCACCGCGATGGATGTCACGCGCGACCGTACCTGGAGCGCATTGAACGAACGGATGAAATCGTCGTTGCTCAGCCCCATTGAGGCCGAAACAGAAAGCGCCAAGGCGGTAAAACGTGTGCTCGATTTGTATGGAAACGTACGGAATCTTTCGTACAACGAAGAAAGCGCCGCGATTACCAACTTGGTTGAAGACCTGGAAAAACCACAAAATGCAGCGCATTGCAGCACTCTGGGCATCAGCGGCTGGGTGGCCGCGCTGAAACAACAGAACCTCGATTTTCAGGCCCTGATCGATTCGCGCAACATTGAACTGGCCAACAAGGACAGCGCCGATGTAAAGAAAGTACGTGAGGAGATTGACCCGGTTTACCAAAACATCGTGAAACGAATAAATGCCCAGGTTACGCTCGAAATTGGGACGGCCGTAACCGAAACGTTTATCCGCGAACTGAACCAACGCATCAAGTATTACAACGACACCCTGGCTGCCCGGGCCGGCCGTGCAAGTACAGCACAAGCCGACACACCCGCCGAACCGGTAACGGAATAAGCAAAACAAATTCATGGCAGGCGCGGGTCTGCGACCCGTGTCTTGCTTTGAAGAAGCAACAGTTTGCCCCGACAGGCAAGACACCGATTAAAATATAAGATAATTTTGGGGTGCAGATAACAGAGTTATGGGCTATAATGAAAACTAAAGAGAATGGATACGCTGTCAAGTATAAATGAAATAAAAATTGCGGTTCAAGAATATCGTGAACTAAAAAAAGAACTTAAAAGGAAAAGGACTAAACTTAATTCTTTGACAGCAAAGTATTCTTTTATAGACACAATGCAATCTACTGACGTTGATGATATTGAATTGGAAAATAATGTTCTTGACTTATTGATGAGTATCGGATATAATACTCAAAAGCCAAAAGAAAAAAGAGACTTAGACGGATATGCAACATATAATGGAGAAATGATTGGCATTGAAGTTAAAAATTCTACTGGAATTAGTGAAAATGAGATGTTTCAAGGATTAAAATACAAAGGTAGGAATGACCGTAAAGGACTTGAGACAAAAACGACTTTGATTGTTTGGAATAATGCGAAAAGTAATCAGGAGTTTGATAGCTTTCGCATCGAAGATGCAGAGATTCATAAATACGGGATAATAACAACCAAAGAACTTGTGAAAGGATTCATAAAGGTCATTAACGAAAAAATATCTGTTCAAATATTTCATACAATATTGACAAAGGAAGGACAGATAAAATTTTCAAACAAAAAAATAAAGGAATTGGAATAGTGCCGTGTGCTCGTTGAGCCCAGCCAGGGAAGGCTGAGTGAAATGTGGACTGGCGAGGAAGCCTAAATTATCTGCAAAGTAGCAAGGCGCATATCCAATTCCTATTATATGAAAATATGAAATTACAGCCCATAATAATTGCAAATTGCATTGCGGGGACAGTGGTATGCGTTGTCTCTGCTCCTTTCTTGACCGTCATGTCCTACCGGACACTGACGCTCTTCTAAACCCGGCCCTTCAGGATATGTCGAGAGCTGCAAACGGCTGGTCAGTCCGGCAGCTGCCGTACTGACCAGCCGGGGTTCAATTACACCTCACTCATCTCCGCAAAATACTTATAAAACAAGGGGATGGTTTGGATGCCTTTGTAGAATTGCTCCAATGGGAAATTTTCGTTGGGTGAGTGGATGGCGTCCGATTCCAGACCGAAGCCCATCAGGATGGATTTGATGCCCAGGATTTGCTCGAAGGTGGAAATAATAGGGATGGAGCCTCCGCTGCGGAAGGGTACGGGCCGCCGTCCGAACACATCCACATACGCTTTTTCGGCAGCCTGGTAGGCTGGCAGGTCGATGGGGCAAACGTAGGCCTGTCCGCCGTGCAGCGATTTCACCTCCACCTTCACCGATTTTGGGGCGATACTTTCGAAATGCTCTTTGAATAAAACGGCAATCTTTTCGTGATTTTGGTTGGGCACCAACCGGGTGCTGATTTTGGCAAACGCCTTGGAAGGCAGCACGGTTTTGGCGCCTTCGCCCGTGTAGCCGCCCCAGATGCCGCAAACATCGAACGATGGGCGGATGCCTGTACGTTCGGTGGTGCTGAAACCTTCTTCACCGGCCAGCTCTTCCACGTCGATGGCCTTTTTGTAGGTTTCCGGGTCAAAGGGGGCTTCGGCCAGCAGGGCGCGTTCCTCTGCTGATGCTTCCAACACATCGTCGTAAAAGCCGGGGATGGTGATGCGCCCGTTGTCGTCAATCATGCCGGCAATCATTTTCGATAGCACATTGATCGGGTTGGCCACGGCGCCGCCAAACAAACCCGAGTGCAGATCGCGGTTGGGGCCGGTCACTTCCACCTGCCAGTAGGCCAGTCCGCGCAGGCCGGTAGTGATGGTGGGCAGGTCGGGGCGGATCATGGTGGTGTCGGATACCAGAATCACATCGGCTTTCAGCATTTCCTTGTGTTGTTCGCACCATTTGCCCAGATTGGGCGAACCGATTTCCTCTTCGCCTTCAATCATGAATTTCACGTTACAGGGAAGCGTATGGGTGTTCACCATCATCTCAAACGCTTTGGCGTGCATCATGCCTTGTCCTTTGTCGTCGTCGGCGCCGCGGGCCCAGATTTTGCCGTCGCGGATTTCGGGCTCAAAGGGGGCCGATTTCCACAGTTCGAGCGGCTCCACCGGCATCACATCCATGTGACTGTACACCAAGACGGTGGGTTTCGCGGGGTCGATCATCTTTTCGCCATAGGTAACCGGGTTACCATCGGTCTCAAAAATTTCGGCTTTGTCGGCACCCGCTTTCAGCAGCAGTTCTTTCCAGTATTCAGCGGCCTTGTACATATCCGGCTTATGCGCCGAAACCGAGCTGATAGAGGGAATCCGGATCAACCCGAACAATTCTTCCAGAAAACGGTCCTTGTTTTCTTCGATGTATTTTTCAATGTAGTTCATCAATAAAATTTTAAAGTTTTCAGTTCCTGTAAAAATAAGACTTTCCGCTTAAAAGAACGGAGAAAATGGAGTTGGATTGAATGCAGGACGGCTGCAAGCGGATTCAGGGCTGCTTTTTCTCCGACTGAAACAATACCGACCGCTCGATTATTTTCAGCGAAACTTCGGCAATATGATACAGCAGGGTGAGTTGCTGGCGGAGAACTCCCACCTGGGGGGTTGCCGTTTTTTGACCGATGAACAATAGAATGCGCTCAACAGATTGTCGGGTACCTTCTTTCTGCCGGGATTGAGAGCAATCCTGCAAAATTTCGAGTAGTTGACCGGCTATTTCCGGTATTTCGTCATTTTTCCCGCTTTCCTGTTCGCGGTGGGCGCCAAAAGCCGAAAGGTACGACAGCAGGGCATGGTTCAGGTAAGTGAGGGTGAAAGCCTGCTCCCGAAACTGCCGTCGTTTGCGGGGCTCCACCTGCATATCCTGCCAGGCCAGCACCAGAGCATTGTCGGCGCGATGGGCTTCCCGGCGGGCAATGCGGTAGTTCAGATCGTCGCCGGGAGCAGGTTGCCGGTATTCGCGAATGATGGCCCGAAAGTAGGCGGCGTTTTTATCCAAAGCCTCAGCCAGCAGTCCGGGCATGCGTTTGTGTTGCCAGTCGGGCCAAATGAAACGTACGGTGATAAAAGCCAGCGCCGACCCGATGAAGGTATCCAGCAGACGGGGCAGCATCACGGCCACTCCTTTCCCCGCAATCAGGTTGAAGGCGGCCAGCACAAAGATGGTGATGAAGATCACCGAAACGGAGTAATTGCGCCGCAGCCACACGAAAAAAGCAAAGGCTGCTGCGAGCATCAGCAACAACTGGCCAGGCACGGTAGGGAGCAGCTGAACAACGAGCACCCCGGCAATCACCCCGGTGAGGGTGCCCAACATGCGCTGAAACAGGCGGCGGCGGGTTTCGCTGTAGCTGGGCTGGCACACAAACAAGCTGGTCAGGATAATCCATTCGCCTTTGGAAACATTAAGTCCTTCGGAGATGGTAAAACCGATCAGAAAACAAATGCTGAGGCGGATGGCGTGGCGCAGGCGCGGATGGTTCGGGTTGAGCTGGTCTTTGAAGCGTTGCGTCAGGGAGCGTTTGTCCTTGGCCAGGCGAGGTGTCGGACTTTGCTGTTGCCTATTGTTTGCTTGCTGAAGCGCGGTATTGGAGCGCGAGAGGTTCCGGACCAGCAGCACCAACGGATGGGTTTCATCGGGTTGGTACTTCTCCAGCTGGTCGTTCAACGCCTTCACCGACCAGTTGAGCGAAACCGGATGCCGGTAAGGCTTTCCGGAAAGCAGGCTTGCGGCAAACAGGTGGGTAGCCCCCGCCAGCTGGTGCAACAGTTGTCCAATCCCTTCCAGCAAGGCCTGGTTCAACGGGTCGCGGCTAAGCAGGTCGTAACGCTCGTGGCTCGATGCGGCACGTTCGTGCAGGCCCTGGAGGAGCATAAAATGATGCAGGTAGGGTTTCAGGGGCGTTTCATCTTTCAGGGCGTCGCCGTAAGTGTTCAGCACTTCCTTGCAGCGGTCGAGCGCTTCAACCAGTTCCACATTCAACAAGGCCAGCCGGTTTCGGATTTCGCCCTGTCGTTTTTCATCGCTCGGGAACAAGTTCGCCTTTTCTTCCATGTATGCCGATAAAGCCTGAAAGCCCCGTGCCAGTTGTTCTTCCAGCAATCGCCACGGACGGTAGTACAACAACGCCAGGGAAATGAGCCCGTAAAACAAAGCACCTCCGGAGAGCAAAACAGGCTGCCAATGCCAGGAAGAACTAATTTCGGTACCCAACATCGTGTACAGGCCCACCAGCAAGGCACCAAAAGTTACTCCCCGGTAGCGTTCGCCCAAGCCGCCAATCAGCAAGAAAAAGATCGTCGATACAGCGAGTCCGAGTCCCAGCAGAACCGGCCAGGGACGAAGCAGTTCCACGGCAAGACTCGAAATACCAAAGCTGACCACTTTCAGCCCCAGCGATTTGATACGTCCCTTGGGATGATCGTCGGTTTCGGAAAGGGCGCCGGTCAGCGCGCCCAGTGCCAGGGTGACCGCGAAAAAGGATTGTCCTGCCAGGACAAAAGGCACCGCCAGCAAAGCTATCGACATCGTCGCCTTTGCGGCCATCAGCCGATCGGGATTGCTCCAGAACGCGCGATGCAGGGGCTCGTACCATGACTGCCCGTTAATCCACGACCGAAGTTGCAAGTGCGGAAAGCTGTTTTTTCTTTTTTTCATCGTATCGTAAAGAGTGCAAGTGACGATAAAATTAAGAAATACTTTGGTGGAAAGAATAATCAGTCCAACCGGTTCCAAGGAAATCGCTTTTAAAATATAGTTCTACCCTTCAATGCACATGTGCCTCAAAAGCTTCCATTGCCTGAGTCATTTCCGGTAGGTGCAGGATAAGTTAATATGGGCTTTCCGCGTGGCTATGGCATGTTGGTCACGACGTGTCGTGTCCGTACCTGGCTTTCCCGTTTTAGGGGGGTTCGGATTTTATCCGGCGTGTAAGAGGCTGTCTCAAAAGAGTTCAGTCTCTTTTTTTATTTTGGGTTTTCAAGTCAAAAATCAGCGAAGGGCATCACATTTTTCAATTTTTACTT
>NZ_JAPAAF010000079.1 GCF_025907915.1 Gaoshiqia sediminis | reverse complement strand
TCAGGAAGATGGAGGAGTGAAGATAAAAATGAGCCTTGACTTTTTTTGATTCCTTTTTGGTGTCAAGACAAAAAAGGGATTGGGGTTTGGGGCAACGCCCCATCGCATGTTTCCGGTTGAAATATTTCCGATTGCATTCAACTTTCGGTGGGTTATAAACCCCAATACCGCTGGCCCTTCGTTACCGCTTTGCTCAAACGAAGGGCAGGCCGAGGTCAGGTGCGGTATTTTTTTCTACTAAGGTTGGGCAATTGAATAAGGTTTTTTTCAAAGCCCGCAGGGCCATCTGCGTGGATCGGTGAAGGGAAATGCCTGCGTAAAGGATTACTCATTAAATCATAAATATCAAAATTTATCCGCGTTATCTGCGTCCTATTCTTCGGTGCAACGCGCCCCATTCATCATTCGACATTCATCATTCATCCTTCCCAAGGTCTGCGTCCTATTCTTCTATTCTTCCCAGGCCAGGGTGCACTTGCCCACGGCGTAGAACTTTTTGTCTTCCAGGTTCATGAGCGCCGTGTAGATGACAGTAAACGTACCGTCTTCCTCTTCCAGGGCGCACAGGGGAGTGCGCATGGCATGGTCGCCGTTGGCTGCCCATAAGTTTTTGTCGGACTGTACTTTCACGCGGACTTCCGGAGTCCAAACAATACCGTCGTCCGAAAGGCTGTAGGAAATTTCCTGATCACCGAACGAATCGAATACCGCCAGAAAACCACCACCACGCAGTTCAGTCACCTGGGGGTTTTCAAGAAACTCTTCGGCAATCGGCACCGGGTTGAACCCTTCCGGCATCCGCGTCCAGGGACCGCTGAGTTTGGGCGCTGTGGCCAGTCCCACCGGCCAGGGGCCACGGGGAACATGGTTATGCCCGTCGTAAAAGGCAAACCAGGTGCGGCCAACCCGGTAGGGGTTGAACGTGGCCACTGCCTGCTGTCCTTCCCACTCCTGTGAATTTTCATCCGGCTGCAGGACGATTCCCATGTCGGCATACGGCCCGGCAATCCCGTCCATGCCATGTACAACCGATTTGGCCCGCCAGATCCTTCCGGCATAATCGCTTTCTTCCTGCTCCCCCAGTTCTTTGTTGCCTGCCCGGTAGGCCACGTAAAACAGGTTCCAGGCATCTTCGTCCGTATTAAATTCAACGCCGGTCACCCAAACTTCCGACCGCGGATTGGTGGGGGTTCTTCCGGGGATACTCTCAACCAGGGTGGATTGACGTTCCCAGTGAATTGCATCCGTACTGGTCCAGTAGGCAATGCGCAGGTCGCGGTGTGGACGGTTAAACATCTCGTTGATAAACAGGTGATAGAAGCCGTTGTGCTTAACCATCTGTCCGGTTTCGAAGCCGGCGCCATTGTTGCTGGCCAGTACATCGGGATGGTTGGGGCCAATCACCGGTCCCTGGTGTTCGGAGATCATTTTTAACGATTTCCCCTGAATGGGGGGCTGACCTTTTTCGTTTTTACCGGAACCGGCAGCCTTGCCTGTCGGTCTTCCCGTTGTTGCTTGAACGGTTGGTGGGATCGTGTTTTCGATAAGTTTCCTCCGGTCGGGTTGGCGTTCAGGGGGAGATGAAATTCCGGCTGTGGCCATGAGTAAAAAGGCAACAATCAGCGGGCTTCGTTTCAACATAGCGGGCATTTCAAGCTTCATAAGGGTTTGTTTTAGTCGATTCGTTTTGGATGATCGGTTCAGTCAGGAACGAATACCTTCAGACGGGTTTCTCCGATTTCCGGTTTTCGAAAAAATAACTGAAAACTTCCACCGGCGGTCCTGGCTGTTTTCAAAAATAGCAAATATTGGTTAAAGTCCCTACGGCACGCGATCCGTAGGGCCACGGCATACCATCCGCCTGGCCACGGCATACCGTGGCCCTACGCGCCGGATAAGATCCGAAACGCCTCAACAGGGGAAAGCCAGGTAAGGTTAAGACACGTCGTGACCCACATGTCATAGCTCCGAGGGAAATTGCACAGACGGATCAACGGGCCGCAGGGATGAAATATATTTTTTCGTCGGGCAATAGTGAAAAAGATATAAAAATTTGAGGCCAGTGCTAAAAATGACACCTTTGTTTGTGAAAAAGCGATTAAAATTCAATAAAAACACTCAAAAAATGAAGGTTGATTTCAAAATTGCGTATTTTTGAAAAGTTATATGGTCGCACAAAATCATTCAAAATAAATAACGTAAATAAACCGAAATGGCTGAATTCAGATTCAAAGCATTGGAAGCGGTCCTGAACCGTGAACCGCTTGTAGTGAAACGTGAGGACAACCTCACCTCCGACTTCTACGGCATCAACGTGTTTGATCGCCCGAAAATGAAAAAATACCTGTCGAAAGAAGCGTACAAAGCTGTTAGCGATGCCATCGACAACAGTACGGCGGTTGACCGTAAGATGGCCGACCAGGTAGCGCAGGGCATGAAAGCCTGGGCCACCGAAAATGGCGCCACGCATTACACACACTGGTTTCACCCGTTGACGGATGGTACGGCCGAGAAGCACGACGCCTTTATTGTACATGCAGAAGGTGGTGGCGTGGTCGAGGCTTTCTCCGGAAAAGTGCTGTCGCAGCAGGAACCCGATGCCTCGTCATTCCCCAGCGGCGGAATCCGTCAGACTTTCGAGGCGCGTGGCTATACGGCCTGGGATGCCTCGTCGCCTGCTTTCATCGTGGACGGCACCTTGTGTATCCCCACCGTGTTTATCTCCTATACCGGCGAGGCGCTCGACTATAAAACACCGTTCCTGCGGGCGCTCGGCGCTGTGGACAAAGCGGCCACGGCTGTTTGTCAGTACTTCGACAAAACGGTGACCAAGGTGCAGACCAACCTGGGCTGGGAGCAGGAATATTTCCTGATTGACGAGGCCCTGTACATGGCTCGTCCCGACCTGGTGCTGACCGGCCGTACCCTGATGGGACATGCTTCGTCGAAAGACCAGCAGCTGGACGACCACTACTTCAGCTCAATCCCGACGCGCGTATATCGCTACATGGAAGATCTGGAGAACGAAGCCTATAAGCTGGGCATTCCCGTGAAAACTCGTCACAACGAGGTTGCCCCGAACCAGTTTGAGGTGGCCCCCATTTTTGAAGAAGCCAACCTGGCCAACGACCACAACCAGCTGCTGATGGACATCATGAAAAAGATCGCCCGTCGCCACAAGTTCCAGGTGCTGTTTCACGAAAAACCCTTTGCCGGGGTGAACGGTTCAGGAAAGCACAACAACTGGTCGCTGACCACCGACACGGGCGTTAACCTGTATTCGCCGGGAAGAAATCCCAAATCGAACCTGCAGTTCCTGACCTTCGTGATCAATACGGTCAAGGCTGTTTACGATAACCAGGACTTGCTCCGGGCCAGCATCATGTCGGCCGGCAATGCCCACCGTCTGGGCGCCAACGAGGCTCCGCCATCCATCCTGTCGGTATTTCTGGGCACCGAAGTCAGCACCATGCTTAACCTGATGGAAGAGGCGGTGGTGGACCGTAAGATGACGCCGGACGAAAAGACAGCGCTGAAACTGAACATCGGGCGCATCCCCGAAATCATCCTCGACAATACCGACCGCAACCGTACCTCGCCTTTTGCTTTCACCGGCAATCGCTTTGAGTTCCGGGCCGTGGGTTCTTCGGCCAACTGCGCCGGCGCGATGATTGCCCTGAATACCGTGGTGGCTGCCCAACTGGAGCAGTTCAAGGTTGAAGTGGATGGCCTGATCGAAAAAGGGGTGAAGAAAGACGAAGCGATCTTCCAGGTGTTGAAACAACTGATCATTGAGTCGAAGGCGATCCGTTTCGACGGCAATGGCTACAGCGAAGAGTGGGTGCAGGAAGCTGCCAAACGCGGACTGACCAATGTGAAGAGCGTGCCCGAGGCCATTTCGGCATACACCCGGAAGGACGTGAAGAAACTGTTTGAAAAGATGGACGTGTTGAGTGAGAAAGAGCTGGAAAGCCGCGCTGAAGTGGAGTACGAGAAGTTTACCATGAAGATCCAGATCGAAGCACGGGTGCTCGGCGACCTGGCCATCAACCACATTGTGCCCACAGCTGTGGAGTACCAAACCACCCTGCTCACCAATGTGCGCAACCTGAAGGAGGTGTTTTCTCCGGAGGAATTTGAAAGCCTGGCAGCCGGACGAAAAGAGCTGATCCGCGAGATTGGCGGACATGTTTCGGCCATCAAGGCGAAGGTGAAAGAGATGGTGGAAGCCCGCAAGGTGGCCAACGTCATTGAAGATACCATCGAAAAGGCCAAGGCTTACGAGTTGACTGTGCAGCCGTACCTGAACGATATCCGCTACCATATCGACAAGCTGGAGCTGGCTGTTGACAATGAGCTGTGGCCGCTGCCCAAATACAGGGAGCTGCTTTTTGTGAAATAAGGAACAAGCGTGTGCATAATTACCAACGAACCCGGCCTCAGTGCCGGGTTTTTTTGTTGGGTGCCGTGATTTTTAATCGCGGATTTCCGATTTCCGAATCGCAGCGGCCCGTACGGTCACGACATGTCGTAACCTTCCCACTGAAAGAGAAAAGGCACGCCCATTTAATAGCGGTTCAGAACCTGTTGGTCAATGATGAACCCAAAAACCTTATTTTATTTTCCTCAACCTTAGTAGCCTTGTGTGCAGATAGATATCTTTATTAAAACCTTATTTTCGTGTAACCCCAGTTTAAATAAGTACCGAACGTTGGAGGCTGAAGAGCGGCCTATTTTTATCGAGGCCGGAATCAAACTGAAAGCTTAGTGCAAACGAGAAGTTCCGAGGAACGAGGAAATCACTCGTTGAACTTAGCT
>NZ_JAPAAF010000078.1 GCF_025907915.1 Gaoshiqia sediminis | reverse complement strand
CACCGAAACAAGGATTGAAACAAATATGGCGTTAAACGGTACTGGCATCGTGATTACGCTTCCAGAGCATCATCCACCGAAACAAGGATTGAAACTCCTTTTCGTGTTGCTCTTCCGAGCGCTTTTCATTCTTCCAGAGCATCATCCACCGAAACAAGGATTGAAACCCGAAACCAAAGTGCCGGCCAACGGCAGCAACCGCTTCCAGAGCATCATCCACCGAAACAAGGATTGAAACGGGGAATAGTGCCTATTTCGCGTGCCGAATTGGGCACTTCCAGAGCATCATCCACCGAAACAAGGATTGAAACAAACAATAGAATTGTGGAACTAATCACAACGTATAAACTTCCAGAGCATCATCCACCGAAACAAGGATTGAAACAAAGACAACCCCAAAGAGCGACCTCACGGAATGGCACTTCCAGAGCATCATCCACCGAAACAAGGATTGAAACCAAACGACTCTCTCACCCACAACAGGTCGCCAGGCTGCTTCCAGAGCATCATCCACCGAAACAAGGATTGAAACCCAACTACGTCGGCCACAAAAGCGTCGACGGTGTCGCTTCCAGAGCATCATCCACCGAAACAAGGATTGAAACAACAGTTGAAAAGGACGATACAGCGGGGCTTATCCTCTTCCAGAGCATCATCCACCGAAACAAGGATTGAAACCTCTGTTTCGGCAGCATATCTCCGGTTGCGGGCTCTTCCAGAGCATCATCCACCGAAACAAGGATTGAAACTCGAGCACGGCGCACAACTGGTCATCCAGCTTTTTGCTTCCAGAGCATCATCCACCGAAACAAGGATTGAAACTAACAAGTTGCATATTCCAAAAAGCCAGGCAACTTGTCTTCCAGAGCATCATCCACCGAAACAAGGATTGAAACCCACCAACCTGCTGATCAACTTCGACGAGATGGTGGGCTTCCAGAGCATCATCCACCGAAACAAGGATTGAAACTATTAGGAATTAAACAGGTCTCGCTCTTCGTTAATCTTCCAGAGCATCATCCACCGAAACAAGGATTGAAACACGCCATATTTTAAACAACTATGAAACGAATTACCGCTTCCAGAGCATCATCCACCGAAACAAGGATTGAAACTACCATGCCCGCAACCGGGGCAGTATTCGTATCGCCCTTCCAGAGCATCATCCACCGAAACAAGGATTGAAACCTTAAACCAGGCAGATCGTACTTGCTTGGAGTTTCTTCCAGAGCATCATCCACCGAAACAAGGATTGAAACATAGCAAAACAGAACGATCATGAAAATCATACTCTACTTCCAGAGCATCATCCACCGAAACAAGGATTGAAACGGGAGATCCGGCGAAGCCTGAACATGCCCGAGCTGTCTTCCAGAGCATCATCCACCGAAACAAGGATTGAAACTACCATGCCCGCAACCGGGGCAGTATTCGTATCGCCTTCCAGAGCATCATCCACCGAAACAAGGATTGAAACCGATTTCTTTTCCCCTCCCTAAAAATATTAAAACTCTTCCAGAGCATCATCCACCGAAACAAGGATTGAAACGGGAGATCCGGCGAAGCCTGAACATGCCCGAGCTGTACTTCCAGAGCATCATCCACCGAAACAAGGATTGAAACTATTAGGAATTAAACAGGTCTCGCTCTTCGTTAATAACTTCCAGAGCATCATCCACCGAAACAAGGATTGAAACTATTAGGAATTAAACAGGTCTCGCTCTTCGTTAATAATCTTCCAGAGCATCATCCACCGAAACAAGGATTGAAACCAGCTGGAAGCACACCGGTAACGGGCGAGCCGCCGACTTCCAGAGCATCATCCACCGAAACAAGGATTGAAACCCGCCGTGGTTGACGAAGGCGACCCGGTGGTTTTCACTTCCAGAGCATCATCCACCGAAACAAGGATTGAAACAAATATAGTTATCACCTTTTCAAAGCCGCCAAAGTACTTCCAGAGCATCATCCACCGAAACAAGGATTGAAACAAATCCATTTTCATTTTCTCCGATAAAAGTTTTCCAACTTCCAGAGCATCATCCACCGAAACAAGGATTGAAACCTCATATCGCTTAGAAATGATTTTACCGTCCGGCACTTCCAGAGCATCATCCACCGAAACAAGGATTGAAACTCATCAAACTTACGTGGCCACCTACCGCATTATTGGCTTCCAGAGCATCATCCACCGAAACAAGGATTGAAACAACCGTGATTTTTCTTGAGATTCTCAAGGAATTTCGATCTTCCAGAGCATCATCCACCGAAACAAGGATTGAAACTGGCTGAAATTGACATTACCCTAACAGGCTCCGAAGGCTTCCAGAGCATCATCCACCGAAACAAGGATTGAAACCCCGTTGACAAAACCAGCAAAACCGGAACCGAAGCACGCTTCCAGAGCATCATCCACCGAAACAAGGATTGAAACTATCATCAAACAAATTAAAATCGAGACCATGACTATCTTCCAGAGCATCATCCACCGAAACAAGGATTGAAACAGGAGTAAAACATTCTTTTGTTTCTAATCAATATTTCTTCCAGAGCATCATCCACCGAAACAAGGATTGAAACATTGATTAGTTGGAGCTGATTCTGCAAACAATCCTCCTTCCAGAGCATCATCCACCGAAACAAGGATTGAAACTCGGGCTTGTTTGATTCGAAATAAGAAAGATCATACTTCCAGAGCATCATCCACCGAAACAAGGATTGAAACTTATTTGATAAGCTCTATTGTTTGTCAATCCACAATCTTCCAGAGCATCATCCACCGAAACAAGGATTGAAACAAAGATGAATTAAATGCCCTATAACGATCGAGGGTATCTTCCAGAGCATCATCCACCGAAACAAGGATTGAAACTAAAATGAAATGTCCTACAAACAAAGTCCAATTTAAACTTCCAGAGCATCATCCACCGAAACAAGGATTGAAACCACCTACCTCGAAACCGAAACCGACCCGGTATATTCTTCCAGAGCATCATCCACCGAAACAAGGATTGAAACCACCGGTCATCCCAAACTTGTTTCAGGATCTGCCCGCTTCCAGAGCATCATCCACCGAAACAAGGATTGAAACAAAAACGGATGGCCGCAAACCTCATTCTCGGGCTCATCTTCCAGAGCATCATCCACCGAAACAAGGATTGAAACTCCTGATCTTCGGCCTTGAGGTCAATCCCTTGCTGCCTTCCAGAGCATCATCCACCGAAACAAGGATTGAAACCCCGCAGTACCGCGTTGGCAAAACCTACATTGCCGGCTTCCAGAGCATCATCCACCGAAACAAGGATTGAAACAGCTTATCAACCATGTGCTCGTAGTTATTAGACATACTTCCAGAGCATCATCCACCGAAACAAGGATTGAAACAGAGAAAAGTATGCCGAGCATTTATGATATACTTCCTTCCAGAGCATCATCCACCGAAACAAGGATTGAAACATAGCATCGATAAAACTTGGAGATCTTGCTGTTGACTTCCAGAGCATCATCCACCGAAACAAGGATTGAAACTCCTACGTCTGCATCATTGCTCACCCCAAACGCCTTCTTCCAGAGCATCATCCACCGAAACAAGGATTGAAACTCCAATTCATTCTGCGCTTTACCTGTGATATCTTCACTTCCAGAGCATCATCCACCGAAACAAGGATTGAAACGTAAAGACTCCGGTTACAAGAAGATGAGTGAGTATGCTTCCAGAGCATCATCCACCGAAACAAGGATTGAAACGTAAATTGTGTGCACGGGGGGGCAGCTAATATAAAACTTCCAGAGCATCATCCACCGAAACAAGGATTGAAACACAATACAAAACACCTTGAATGATGAAAATACTTGTCTTCCAGAGCATCATCCACCGAAACAAGGATTGAAACTTGAGGTACAGCACACCGGTTTTGCGGTTTACCTTCTTCCAGAGCATCATCCACCGAAACAAGGATTGAAACTCACACCGATCTGGATTGAGTTTGAAATGATTTTTTCTTCCAGAGCATCATCCACCGAAACAAGGATTGAAACAAGATTATTCAAACAGGGAGTTCACCGCGTCGAAGGTCTTCCAGAGCATCATCCACCGAAACAAGGATTGAAACCTGGAACCCAACAACCTTTTCCGTCGTGTCCGGGACAAACTTCCAGAGCATCATCCACCGAAACAAGGATTGAAACATAGTAGAAATAATGACAGAACAACAAGAAAAAGAACTTCCAGAGCATCATCCACCGAAACAAGGATTGAAACAGTTTAGTCTGCATTCTGTTGGTTGGTTGAGGTTTCTTCCAGAGCATCATTCACCGAAACAAGGATTGAAACCACGACAACCAACAGTTAATTTAGCACCATGATACTACTTCCAGAGCATCATCCACCGAAACAAGGATTGAAACAAATTTGAATCTGCATACTCAAAAAATGCTTTTTTACTTCCAGAGCATCATCCACCGAAACAAGGATTGAAACGTTAGTCCTGATACTGTCCAGCCTAGCCCCGTAAGCTTCCAGAGCATCATCCACCGAAACAAGGATTGAAACTGTAGTTGAGGACACATATGAGCATACTATTTCATTCTTCCAGAGCATCATCCACCGAAACAAGGATTGAAACTAAATCCGTGCAAAACAACAGGAAAGGCATCGGCACTTCCAGAGCATCATCCACCGAAACAAGGATTGAAACTAATACGTTCATGGATAACAGCAAGTTCAATCAAACTTCCAGAGCATCATCCACCGAAACAAGGATTGAAACACAATTGGTACAACTTCAACAACAACAGGGACAATCCTTCCAGAGCATCATCCACCGA
>NZ_JAPAAF010000077.1 GCF_025907915.1 Gaoshiqia sediminis | reverse complement strand
ATAAACAAACCAACTACAAAATCTAAAATCTCCAAAATCCAGAAAAAGAAAGACCGTCCCAAATTTTGTTTTGAGACGGCCTCTCGTGACCAACAGGCCATAGCCACGTGGAAACATATTCACTTATCCTGTACCTACCGAAAATGCCTTAGGCATTGGAAGCTTTTGAGGCAAATCTGTATTGAAAGGGTGAACTATTTCTAAAAGCGATTTCCCTGGCGCATTCTTCCTTCAAAGTAATTTTTTTTGAATAGCAGATGTTAAACTGCTCTTCTAAGCTCGTCACCATCCGTCCGGCCACGGCATACCGTGGCCTTACACGCCGGATAAAATCCGAAACGCCTTAAAACGGGAAAGCCACGTACGGTCACGACATGTCGTGACCTCGTGACCAACAGGCCATAGCCACGTGGAAAGCCCAGATTAACTTATCCTGCACCTACCAAAATGCCTCAGGCATTGGAAGCTTTTGAGGCTAAAATGCATTGAAAGGGTGAACTATTTTTAAAAGCGATTTCCCTGGCGCATTCTTCCTTCAAAGTAATTTTTTTTGAATAGTTTTATCGCCGTTATCACAAACACAAAAAGCGCTTTCACCCGCAAACGGATACCCGAAAAACGACCTGCTTTGCGGAAGGAATGAAAAAAAATTTTAGCACGATGGCCGGCACCACAGAACAACGAATTATGGTTTACTGCGATTTTTCGGAATCGATGCATGACGCGATTGCCCACGGAATCCGCATGGCCGGGATCTTTAAGAAAGAGCTGTGCCTGTTTCACCCGCTGGGCAAAGGCGGGAAAGATGACAAGCTCGGGGCACAAAAAGCGCTGGGTAACATCATCCGGAAGCTGAAACAAGACCTGCCCCAACTCACCCTCTCGAGCCTGACGCTGAAAGGCACCCTGCCGCAAAACATGGACCGGCTGGCCGAACAGTACGACGGGGTGATGCTGGTGCTCACCTCCGAAAACATCAAAAAGAAGCTGCCGGCCCTGCAGCAAAGTTCCATTCCTTTTCTGTTTGTGCAGGGCAGCGAGAAGGAGTTTCTGCAATACAACAAGGTGATCCTGCCGGTCGATTTTCGCAAGGTGATGAAGGACACCTCGCTGTGGGCCTCCTATTTCGGGCGGTTCAACCGGGCGGAAACTGAGGTGTTGTGCTCCCGCGAGCGCAACAAGGAGAATGCGCTGCTCATCCGGAAAAACCGGAAATTCATTGAACAACTGCTGTACAAGCTGCAGCTGGACGTACGGTTCAGCGATGCCGAAAAAGGAAGCTTCGGCCTGCCTTTCGAAGCGCTCGGCCGCTGCCTGGTGGAAAACTTTAACCTGATGATCATCCCCTCCAGCCAGCACATCAGCCTGCTGGATTTAATGGTGGGACTGCCCGAAGCCAAAATCATCAAAAAAGCCGGCCGGATGCCCGTGCTGTGCATCAACCCCAAACGCGACATGTATATTTTGTGCGATTAAGGTGGCGCCTCCGGGTGGTGCGATTTGCAATCGCACATCTTTAATACGCAGTTAAAAACCGCGCCACCTGGTTCCGAGATTCGCTGTCCACGTAGTTGGGTGGTGCGATTTTCAATCGCGCAATTCCAGTACGCGGTTAAAAACCGCGTCACCCGGGGAAGCCCATCCGGCCACGGCATACCGTGGCCTTACACGCCGGACAAAATCCGAAACACCTTAAAACGGGAAAGCCACGTACGGTCACGACATGTCGTGACCTCGTGACCAACAGGCCATACTACCGCTGAAAGCCCAAACTAACCTGTCCGGCATCTGCCGGAGACGCCCGGGGTATTATCATCCCCTCGGATACGTGCGCCATGAAAGAATAAATGAATCAAACCTTACAAAAGCGATTCCCCTGCCGCGCCACCCTTGCCAAATTCCATTTTTATTATTCCTTTGTAAGCTGAAAACCGATGTCAAACATTCCTTCAAAATACAGACCGATGCGCTTGTTCATCACTTTCTTATTCATTTTTGTGGTTGCCACGGCAACGGCCCAGCAACTGGAATACCAGGTACAGTTTCACGGAATTGGCGACAACCGCGAGTTTGCCCAAAGCAAAAAAGCCTATTCGCAAACCATTTTGGGCGAGCGCACCAGCGTTGAAATCGGCACCACCCTCGACGAAAAGCACCGCCTGCGCATCGGGCTGAGCCACCTGTTTGAATTTGGCAGCAACCTGGACGAGCGCAAGCCCAACCTGACCGCTTACTACCGGTATGCCGACGAAAAGAACACCTTTTACTTCGGCGCTTTCCCGCGCATGGAACTACTCAACTTCCCGCTGGCCATGCTCACCGATACGCTCAATTATTTCCGGCCAAACGTGGAAGGCATGTACGGAAAACACAGCTGGGACTGGGGCCACCAAAGCGGATTTGTGGACTGGACCAGCCGCCAGACCGACATCCGGCGCGAAACCTTTATGGCCGGTTTCTCGGGCGAAATGCGCCACCGCGCCTTCTTCGCCGAAAACTACCTGCTGCTGTTTCATTATGCCGAAACAGCCATCGAAAATCCCGACGAACATATTTCCGACAACCTGGGCCTGGCCCTGTATGCCGGGATGAACCTGGAAAAGCTGCTGCCCCTGCAACGCGCCTACGTAAAAGCGGGGATACTCGGATCGTCGTTCCGCGAACGCGGCGTAACCGACGGCTACCTGACCGGACTGAGTTTTAGCGGCGAATTTTACGGCGAGCGCGGCCCCTTTGCCCTGCGCGCCACCCTGCACCAGGGCGAAGGACACCGGTTTATGAACGGCGACCGCTTTTACACGGCCGACAGCTACCTGCGCACCGATGTGGTGTGGCAATTCCTTAACAGCAAACACGTGCAAGGACGCTTCAACCTGTCGTTCCACCTGGTTGACGGGAAAGACCTCGACCAATCGCAGCAGTTATCGCTGGTTTACCGGTTCGGAAACGCGGAATAGCCGGTTCGAATTTCTTCTTCCCATTCTCTCATTAAATTATTCCTTCGCGAAAAGGCTGACTCGCTCCGCGAAAAGACAAACTTGCTTCTCGAAAAGGCAAACTTGCTTCTCGAAAACACAAACTTGGTCCTCAGAAACACAAACTTGGTCCTCAGAAACACAAACTTGATCCTCGAAAAGGCTGACACGTTCCGCGAAAACACAAACTTGATCCTCAAAAAGGCAAACTTGATCCGCGAAAGGGCAAACTTGATCCGCGAAAAAGCTAACACGCTTCGCGAAAAGGCTGACACGCTCCGCGAAAACACAAACTTGGTTCTCGAAAACACAAACTTGGCTCTCAAAAAGACAAACTTGATCCGCGTAAAGGCTGACACGTTCCGCGTAAATCAGTTCGGCATGGTTCTCTTTTAGAATGAATACAAATAACACAAAGCCGTAATTGTTATTACGTCAAGTTTCGTAAATTCGCTTGCATGCATGGATGTAATGATAGTTGATCGATATAAACATACCGTGCCGGACAGGAGAAATATATTTCATTTCCCCATCGACAAGGCAGAAATATATTTCATGTGAATTTACAGAGACGTTAGCGGCAAGCTTGTTTGAAACCTCTGCTAAAATCATTAAATTTATAGTAAAATGATTTGTATGATGAGAAAAATACTGCTATTTATCGTTGTTATGATTGCAACATTTTCATGTAAATCGGTTAGAAATGAAAATGTTTCGAACAATCAAATTACAGAAAAGAAATATCAGGCAAAAGCTCCTCCAACTCAATCATTTGGACAAGAAGCATTTGAAGGGTCTAATGAAACAATAATCAGGTGGTTAGGCATGGCTGGTTTTATGATAAATAGTCATGGTACAACGTTAATGATTGACCCGGTTCTTAAAGACTTTGATATGCCTTTATTGATTGAATTTCCTATTGAAACAAAAGCGGTTCCGCATTTAGATGCAATATTAATAACGCATAGCGATAACGACCATTATAGTATTCCGACATGTATTGATTTGAAATCAGTAACACAAGAGTACCATTCAACAAAGTATGTTGACTCTCTAATGAAAAATCAAAATTTATCCTCATTTGGACATAATATTGGAGACACCTTTTTTATTAAAAAAATAAAAGTTACCTTAACTCCAGCAGACCATACTTGGCAAAATGATTATCCTGAATCAAAAAATGGCAGACAATGGAAAAAAGAAGACTGTGCTGGATTTTGGATTGAGACTCCAAATGGAACTATTTGGGCAACGGGTGATTCTCGGTTAATGCCCGAACACTTGCAGATGCCAACTCCGGATGCTATTTTGTTTGATTTTTCTGATAGTGAATGGCATTTCACTTTTGAAGGGGCAGTAAAATTAGCTAATGCATATCCAAATACTCCATTGTTACTTCATCATTGGGGTTCAGTTGATGCACCAGATTTTGCACCTTTTAATGGAGACCCTGAGAATTTAAAAGCTAAGGTAAATAACCCGGAAAGAGTTGTAATATTAGCACCAGGAGAACCTTATAAACTTTCAAGAATTAAAAATTAAACCAATATGAAATATTTAATTAAAGGGGTATTGTTGAACTTTGCAATACTGATTACTTTTTCATGTAAACAGCAGGTACAGAATGAAAATATAGTGGAATTAAATAGTCTGATTATCAGAATCTCGGAAATAGAAATAGAACCCAATTATCTTGATGAGTATATTTCAATTCTAAAAGAGGAATCTGAAGCTTCCGTTAGATTGGAGTCAGGTGTAATATCAATTTTCCCTATGTTTCAAAAGGAAAATCCGACTGAAATTAGAATTTTGGAAATATACGCAAGTAAAGAAGCTTATAAATCTCATTTGCAAACACCACACTTCAAGCATTATAAGACATCTACATTAAAAATGGTGAAGTCATTGAGATTAGTGGATATGGATGCAATTGATGCTGAAACTATGCCCGAGATTTTTAGAAAGATAAAATCTAACTAAACAGATAAAAAAATGATAGTCGAATAAAGCCAGCCGCTAATCGAGTAGACTGCCCCGCCAGTGAACACTGACGGGGAGAGCCTCTCACACCACTGTACGTACGGGTCTCGTATACAGCGGTTCATTAA
>NZ_JAPAAF010000076.1 GCF_025907915.1 Gaoshiqia sediminis | reverse complement strand
AAAAAACCCTGTGCTCTGGAGAACACAGGGTTTGGAAAGGATGGCGACGACCTACTCTCCCACATTTCTGCAGTACCATCGGCGCTGGCGGGCTTAACTTCTCTGTTCGGAATGGGAAGAGGTGGAACCCCGCCGCTGTAATCACCTTAATTCTTTGTTTGCTCAACGCAACACTTAAATATGTTGTATTATCCTTCAGGGCTATTGTTTATATGCCCTTGCGATAATATGACATTGCCGGGAAAAATGTGAAGTGAGACCCAACCTTAAAAAACCAGGGAAAGTCTTCGGGTAATTAGTACTGCTCGGCTATGACGTTACCGCCTTTACACCTGCAGCCTATCAACGTAGTCGTCTGCTACGACCCTTAAAGGAAATCTAATCTTGAGGGAGGCTTCGTGCTTAGATGCTTTCAGCACTTATCCCTTCCATACATAGCTACTCAGCGATGCAGCTGGCGCCACAACTGATGCACTAGAGGTATGTCCACCGCGGTCCTCTCGTACTGGCAGCAGGTCCTCGCAAATTTCCAACGCCCACAACAGATAGGGACCGAACTGTCTCACGACGTTCTGAACCCAGCTCGCGTGCCACTTTAATGGGCGAACAGCCCAACCCTTGGGACCTTCTCCAGCCCCAGGATGTGACGAGCCGACATCGAGGTGCCAAACCGCTCCGTCGATATGAGCTCTTGGGAGCGATCAGCCTGTTATCCCCGGAGTACCTTTTATCCTTTGAGCGATGGCCCTTCCATACGGAACCACCGGATCACTATGCCCTAGTTTCCTACCTGATCGACTTGTCGGTCTCACAGTCAAGCGCCCTTATACCATTACACTCTACTGACGGTTACCAATCGTCATGAGGGCACCTTTGGGAGCCTCCGTTACTCTTTTGGAGGCGACCACCCCAGTCAAACTACCCACCACACACTGTCCTCTCTTGCGAGAGTTAGGTCCCGAGTAAGCAAAGGGACGTATTTCAAGGATGGCTCCACGAATCCTGGCGAACCCGCTTCATAGCCTCCGTCCTATCCTACACATCACTTACCCAGAATCAATGTGAAGTTGCAGTAAAGGTTCACGGGGTCTTTCCGTCCCGTTGCGGGTAATCGGCATCTTCACCGATACTACAATTTCACCGAGCTCATGGCTGAGACAGTGCCCACATCGTTACACCATTCGTGCAGGTCGGAACTTACCCGACAAGGAATTTCGCTACCTTAGGACCGTTATAGTTACGGCCGCCGTTTACCGGGGCTTCATTTCAATGCTTCTCTTGCGATAACATCCCCACTTAACCTTCCGGCACCGGGCAGGTGTCAGGCCTTATACATCACCTTTCGGTTTAGCAAAGCCATGTGTTTTTGATAAACAGTCGCATGGGCCTTTTTACTGCGGCCCCGCTTTCACGGGGCGACCCTTCTCCCGAAGTTACGGGTCGATTTTGCCTAGTTCCTTAGCCATGGATCACTCGAGCGCCTCAGGATTCTCTCCTTGACTACCTGTGTCGGTTTGCGGTACGGGTTCTTTATACCTGAAGCTTAGCGGGTTTTCTCGGAAGCCCTTACGATCACTATCCGATTGCCCGAAGGCTCTCGGTACTGTCAGGTTTCGGCTCAACTCACGGATTTGCCTATGAGTATCAGCACCTACGCCCTTTAACCAACTATTCCGTCAGTTGGCGGATCTTTCATCACTTCGTCGCCGCATCGCAGTATAAAGAAGTATCGGAATATTAACCGATTGTCCATCGGGTTCGCCTCTCGGCTGCCCCTTAGGTCCCGACTGACCCTGATCCGATTAGCGTTGATCAGGAAACCTTAGTCTATCGGCGAGGGGGTTTCCCGCCCCCTTTGTCGTTACTTATGCCTACATTTGCTTTTCCAAACGCTCCAGCACAGCTCACGCTGAACCTTCTACGCTGATTGGAATGCTCCCCTACCATAAATCCATAGCTTCGGTGGTATGTTTGATGCCCGATTATTATCCACGCCCGATCGCTCGACTAGTGAGCTGTTACGCACTCTTTAAATGAATGGCTGCTTCCAAGCCAACATCCTAGCTGTCTAAGCAATCAGACCTCGTTTAACCAACTTAACATACACTTGGGGACCTTAGCTGATGGTCTGGGTTCTTTCCCTCTCGGACACGGACCTTAGCACCCATGCCCTCACTGCCGCAGAGCATCTTATAGCATTCGGAGTTTGTCTGGATTTGATAGGCGGTGAAGCCCTCGCATCCAATCAGTAGCTCTACCTCTATAAGACTCATATGCGACGCTGCACCTAAATGCATTTCGGGGAGTACGAGCTATTTCCCAGTTTGATTGGCCTTTCACCCCTACCCACAACTCATCCAAGAGCTTTTCAACGCTCCCTGGTTCGGTCCTCCATTCCGTGTTACCGGAACTTCAACCTGGTCATGGGTAGATCACAAAGGTTTCGCGTCTAGCGCCACTGACTCAAACGCCCTATTCAGACTCGCTTTCGCTTCGGCTCCGGGCCTTAAGCCCTTAACCTTGCCAGTGACGACTAACTCGTAGGCTCATTATGCAAAAGGCACGCCGTCACTCCGGAAATCCGGAGCTCCGACCGCTTGTAAGCGTACGGTTTCAGGTACTTTTTCACTCCCCTGTTCGGGGTGCTTTTCACCTTTCCCTCACGGTACTTGTTCACTATCGGTCTCTCATGAGTATTTAGCCTTACCGGATGGTCCCGGCAGATTCAGACAGGATTCCTCGTGTCCCGCCCTACTCAGGATACCACTATCATTACAACAACGTACATATACCGGACTATCACCGTCTGTGGTCAGTCTTTCCAAACTGTTCTACTTAATGTTGCAACAAATCGCGTGGTCCTACAACCCCAACTTTGCCGAAACAAAGCTGGTTTAGGCTGTTCCGCGTTCGCTCGCCACTACTTGCGGAATCACTTTTGTTTTCTTTTCCTCCGGGTACTTAGATGTTTCAGTTCCCCGGGTTAGCTTCCAATATGATTGGATATCCGGCTTGTGCCGGATGGGTTGTCCCATTCGGATATCTGCGGATCAATTCGTATTTGCCGATCCCCGCAGCTTTTCGCAGCTTATCACGTCCTTCATCGCCTATGAGAGCCAAGGCATCCCCCGTACGCCCTTATTAACTTTCTCCTATTACGTCGCTACTTTCGTAGCCGTCGTTTCTTATTTTTTAAGGTTGAATGTACTTCACATTCTTGTTTTCCCAACATGTCAAAGAACTTTAAAGATAGTCACGAGTAGCGAGTAATGAGTCCTGAGACTTTTTCTCTCACTCCTTGACTTCTTAACGTTGATATCCCCGGACTCGAACCGAAGCGAAGGCCACCCGGCCTATCATTTCTTCCAATATGTGTTTTGAACGTCTTGTCTTTCGACTTTTTTCTTCTCGTATTAACCCGTGACTCATAGCTTATGCCTCACGACTTTTTTCGGTGGAGAATAAGGGAGTCGAACCCTTGACCTCTAGAATGCAAATCTAGCGCTCTAGCCAACTGAGCTAATCCCCCAAAAATTCAGTTTCAAATTCCGGGTTTCAAGTTTCAAGTTGAATCAACCTGGAACTTGGAACTTTAAACTTGGAACTACTTTGTAGTCCCGCCCAGATTTGAACTGGGGACCTCTACATTATCAGTGTAGCGCTCTAACCAGCTGAGCTACGGGACTGTCTGTTCTTTTCGCTTTTATAGCTTCAAGCTATAAGCTTTAAAGCTGACAGCTTTCCGCGTTTTGCTCTGTATATCTTTTAAAAAGGTAGGGATAAGGTTGATTTCCATTACGCCAGGTATATCCAAGCTCCAGAAAGGAGGTGTTCCAGCCACACCTTCCGGTACGGCTACCTTGTTACGACTTAACCCCAGTCATTGGTTTTACCCTAGGACGCTCCTTGCGGTTACATACTTCAGGTACCCCCAACTTCCATGGTTTGACGGGCGGTGTGTACAAGGCCCGGGAACGTATTCACCGCGCCATGGCTGATGCGCGATTACTAGCGAATCCAGCTTCACGAAGTCGGGTTGCAGACTTCGATCCGAACTGAGACCGGCTTTAGAGATTAGCATCTTGTCACCAAGTAGCTGCCCTTTGTACCGGCCATTGTAACACGTGTGTAGCCCTGGACATAAGGGCCGTGCTGATTTGACGTCATCCCCACCTTCCTCGCACCTTACGGTGGCAGTCTCGCTAGAGTCCCCAGCATAACCTGATGGTAACTAACGATAGGGGTTGCGCTCGTTATGGGACTTAACCCGACACCTCACGGCACGAGCTGACGACAACCATGCAGCACCTTGAAGAGTGTCCGAAGAAAACCATCTTTCGACAGCTGTCACTCCCCATTTAAGCCCAGGTAAGGTTCCTCGCGTATCATCGAATTAAACCACATGTTCCTCCGCTTGTGCGGGCCCCCGTCAATTCCTTTGAGTTTCACCGTTGCCGGCGTACTCCCCAGGTGGCTCACTTAACGCTTTCGCTTGGCCGCTTGCAATATATCGCAAACAGCGAGTGAGCATCGTTTACGGCGTGGACTACCAGGGTATCTAATCCTGTTCGCTACCCACGCTTTCGTACCTCAGCGTCAGTCTCAGTTTAGTAAGCTGCCTTCGCAATCGGAGTTCTGTGTAATATCTAAGCATTTCACCGCTACACTACACATTCCGCCTACCTCAACTGTACTCAAGCCTATCAGTATCAATGGCAATTTTACGGTTAAGCCGCAAACTTTCACCACTGACTTAACAGGCCACCTACGTACCCTTTAAACCCAATGAATCCGGATAACGCTTGCATCCTCCGTATTACCGCGGCTGCTGGCACGGAGTTAGCCGATGCTTATTCGTGCACTACCGTCAAAACCTTACTCGTAAAGTCCATTCTTGGTGCACAAAAGAAGTTTACAATCCATAGGACCTTCATCCTTCACGCGGGATGGCTGGTTCAGGCTTGCGCCCATTGACCAATATTCCTCACTGCTGCCTCCCGTAGGAGTCTGGTCCGTGTCTCAGTACCAGTGTGGGGGATCATCCTCTCAGAACCCCTAGACATCGTAGCCTTGGTGGGCCGTTACCCCGCCAACAAGCTAATGTCACGCATGCCCATCCCTGACCGATAAATCTTTAATTTAAATCCCATGCGGAACTTAAATACCATGGGGTATTAATCCGGATTTCTCCGGGCTATCCCCCTGTCAAGGGCAGGTTGCATACGCGTTACTCACCCGTGCGCCACTCTCATGAGAGCAAGCTCTCAATCCCGTTCGACTTGCATGTGTTAGGCCTCCCGCTAGCGTTCATCCTGAGCCAGGATCAAACTCTTCGTTGTAATTAAAATTGTTAATCTTTTCCAGCTCTTAGGGATAAACCTTCTTTAATAGCGTATCTTCCTTATCTTTCTACCTTTTCAATATTGTCAATGAACTTATTTCTTTATATTCTTAACCTTTGTCTTAATCAATCCCGACTTTAATCTTTTAAAACCAGTTCCGATTTTCAATAAGGTTGTGAACGATCTCTTTTGTTGCCCTCAAACATCGCAGGTAACCCTCTCTTGTCTGCGGGGCGGCAAAGTTAACCA
>NZ_JAPAAF010000075.1 GCF_025907915.1 Gaoshiqia sediminis | reverse complement strand
AAGCAAAACCCCCGTAGGCCAGTCCAAAAGCTGACATTCTCTTTCTTCGGCTCCTGACAATTTTAAAAATGCTGCTTCAAGAAGAAAACAAAGACAACGCCGGGAGCCATCAATATTCCAGATGAGTAATTCGTTTTCAGCCGATCTCCATGTTGATCGGAGCGGGTGCGTTGGCCGTCAAAACGCCCGGCAGAGGGTTCGTTTTGACACGGTTTTTGCTTCCCTGCCTACCGCAGGCAGGCTTTTCATCGAATGGAAAAGGAAGAGCCAGTCCGGCTTGTGGACAGATCAGTTTTATAGTAGCGCTAGGAATCGCTTTCTCGATATCGCAGGCTGAAGGCTCCCGGGACACCGAAATTCAACTCAAAAAAGAGTGTATTCCCCAAGTAGTGAGCTTATTTAATATACCAATCGGAAAGCCCGGCTTTTTGGGCCGGGCTTTCCGATATACAGTGTCGTTTTTTACAGTCCGAAACACTCCTTCACCTGATCCACATAGTCGAGTTTCTCCCAGGTGAACAGCTCCACTTTCTTCTCTACCCGACCGAAATAAGGCGACTCAAACACCTTCACCGCTGTGCGCGGGGTGCGGCCCATGTGTCCGTAGGCTGCCGTTTCGCGGTAAATCGGGTTGCGCAATTTCAGCTGGGCTTCAATGGCTGCCGGGCGCAGGTCGAACAGTTCTTTCACTTCCTGAGCGATTTGTCCGTCGTCCAGTTTCACGTTGGCCGTGCCAAAGGTGTTCACAAAAATACCTACCGGCTTGGCCACGCCAATGGCATAGGCCAGCTGCACCAGGATTTCGTCGGCCACGCCCGCTGCCACCAGGTTTTTGGCAATGTGGCGGGCAGCATAAGCAGCCGAGCGGTCCACCTTCGAAGGGTCTTTCCCCGAGAAAGCGCCACCGCCATGAGCGCCGCGTCCTCCATAAGTATCCACAATGATTTTGCGTCCGGTAAGGCCGGTATCGCCATGCGGACCGCCAATCACGAATTTGCCGGTTGGGTTTACATGGTAGATGATGTCGTCGCCGAACAAGGCTTTCACGCGTTCGGGCAGTTTTTCAATCACGCGGGGCATCAGAATCGAAATCACATCGGCCTTGATTTTGGCCAGCATGGGTTCGTCGGCGTCAAACTCGTCGTGCTGAGTCGAAACCACAATCGTATCCACCCGCTTGGGCGAGTTGTCGTCGTTGTACTCGATAGTCACCTGCGACTTGGAGTCGGGGCGCAGGTAAGTCATCACTTTTCCTTCGCGGCGAACATCGGCCAGCTCCATCAAAATGCGGTGCGACAGTTCGAGTGGCAGGGGCATATAATCGTCGGTTTCCTTGCAGGCATAGCCAAACATCATGCCCTGGTCGCCGGCGCCCTGCTCCATCTTATTCGCCCGGTCCACCCCGCGGTTGATGTCGGGACTTTGCTCATGAATGGCGGTAAGCACCCCGCACGAGTCGCCGTCGAAACGGTAAGCCGCTTTGGTATAGCCAATTTCGTTGATCACCCGGCGCGCTGTTTCCTGCACATCCACATAGGTTTCCGATTTCACCTCGCCCGCCAACACCACCTGCCCGGTTGTTACCAGGGTCTCGATGGCCACTTTCGAGTCGGGGTCGAAGGCCAGAAATTCATCCAGCAGGGCATCCGAAATTTGGTCGGCTACTTTATCGGGATGCCCTTCCGATACCGATTCGCTTGTAAACAGATAACTCATATCCTTTAACATTTTAATGAACTTGCAGAACGGTATTAAAACCATTTTGCCGGTTACTGGGTTCAACAATGTTGTGGATTGGATTGAATGGAAAAAATAGAAAAGTTAAAGCGATTGCTTTAGCATTTTTTTCTGTGGTTGCAATCAATCTCAAATTTATCCACGAATAACACGGCAAAGGTAACACCTTTTTGTTGAACCAAAAGCAGGTGAAAAATTATTTTTGGGTTCGCGCCCATTTTTACGGCCAACAGATAAGAGCAGGCAAATACCTCATGGCAGGTACGAAAAACACAGGCAGTACCTGCACAGGAGGAACGAAAAGCAAGGTTAAACCACCACACGTGCGGGTACGGTTTGCTAAACGCTCACTTATACAAGTATTTCAACGAATCCATCAGGTTGGCCAATTCAGCAAAAGGTTTGTTACTGTGGTTCTTATAAATACTGCCATGAAAATCGTCCAGCTCCTCCAGTACCGGTAGTATTTTCTTCCACTTGTTATCGCTGATAGCGGCAAAAAACATCGTATTTTCCTCCAGAATGCTTTTCGTTGACTGAGCAAGTATCTCTTCTCCTTTCGGGGTAAGTGCCAACAACTTAGCCCTTTTGTCCGATTCGTCCTGTACCTCATCTAACAGCCCGTTGTTAATCAATCGCCTGATCGTGTCCATTCCGGTAGTGTATTCAAGATTATACACACTAATCAGATCGGTCTTTTTTGCCTTCGCCATCAACTTAACCGTTTGCAGAAAAAGAAACTCAAGCCGGTTATTGATAACCAAATCTTTCAACGCTTTCCGGGTATAAAATTCATGGTACCTGGCGATTCGCGATACGGCCTCCAGAAAACGGGCTTTCTCGTTAAATTGTTTGAATACGGGGGATTTCGGTTTATGCTGTCCGGGGTATTTTTCCGATTTGACTTGTTGATCGAGCTCCGGCTCTTCATTCAATTTTTTACTCATCCAATGCGAAAAGTCCAGCAGGCTTAACTGCACTTCGTCCTGCTCATACTCTTCATACAAGTCGATGATCTGCTTTAAAATGGCATACTTATTCTTCATCAGACGGCAAATTTTGTAAAAATCGGGAATATTCCCTACTATTGTATCGGATACGATTCTTATTGCATCGTTTTCGATTTTATATTTAGCGCATATTTTTGTTTTATAGCAATATGTACACGCCCAGGCTTATCCATACAAAGATAGTTGAAGCAAGGAACGAATCTACCATTTGTTTCCCTGTTTACAACCACCTGCTGCAATCATACGGCCTGCCCCGGCTGGTTAACGGGTTGGGTGTACAAGCGCTTTTCTTCGCAGGAAGATGTTCCTAAGCGTTTTCTTCCAGCCTGCCACCTTCGCGATCAATTCACACATTTATAAATCATTAAATACATGTATCATGAAAGACCACATTCAAATTACCGAGTCAGACTACATCCAATTGTGTGGCCTGATTAACTCGCAGAGAAACCTGAAGCTAACCGAGGTCAAGAACCTGGCGTTTTTGGGGGCCGAGTTGAAACGCGCTCAAAAGGTCGCCGACGAGAAGCTTACCCCCGGTTTTGTAACGATGAACTCGCTGATTGAGATTCAAGACCTGGACACAGGCAGGTTCATGCAAGTCAAGCTTGTTTACCCCAAAGATGCCGATTTCAAAAAAGGAAATATTTCGGTCTTGTCGCCCCTTGGCGCGGCACTGCTGGGGTACCGCGCCGGGAGCGTCGTTTCATTTGACGTTCCAAAGGGGACCAAACGCATGGAAATCAGAAACATCATATACCAGGACGAAACAAGTTCGGCGGAACCGGTCTGAGGACGCACGGATATAAATCTGTCTAATTTTTAAACCCAAAAATCATGGCAAAGAAAAACGTTGGCTTAAAAGAGCCCCAAAAGAGTTTGAAAGAAAAGCGGGAAGAAAAGAAGCTGAAGCGCGACGCTGAGAACGTAAACAAGCGTAAAGGCAAAAAGTAGCCTCCTGTTTCCGGCATCGAAATCCCGTAAAACAAATCCGGTTGCCGGAAAATCCATACCCACGGCGCACAGCCCAACAACCGGTGGGCAACTGTAAATTGCCCCCCGGTTTCTTTTTGCGGTATTATAATACCTATTCCGGCTTATTTTACCATGCCCCCGGCAAGCATCAGCATTCCAAAAAAGTTTCGGGTCCCGGATACTTTATCTTCGATTGAAACCCGTACTTTTTACTACCTTTCTGTTAGCTTTCTCTATGCTTTCTGTTAATTAAACAGTATAAAATAAAGAGATATCTAGTCTAAATTAAAAGTAACGTACGATGTTGGCACGAATCATCTGCAACAGAAAAGCGACCGAGAGCATATTCCTTCCAAAGGCCACCGCATTGCCCCATTTTCATTCCAGCCCCGGAGCAACAAGGCATTCGATCCGGCACAGACACTTCCGGTTGGTCCGAAAAATTCAGGTCCTGTTTCCAGAGAACCCATACGAATCAACTAAAACCACACGCAACAGTCAGCACATCCAGTTGAATATCTGCTGAATAAAAAAAGGCGACTCTCAAACATTTTTTACTGTAAAATACGTAACTTGAGAGCAGAAATAGCAGCTATGCCCCCAACCAAGACCATCCGGCTTTCGCGAACCACCTGGCAAAACCAGGAGGTGGTTTCCATTCAGTTTGATTTTGACGACGAACTAAAGCAACGGGTAAAACAATTTGCCGGGGCACGCTGGAGCCAACAATTGAGAAGCTGGTATATTCCGAAAGAACAATTCAACTTGCGCTCGTTTTTTGATGCTTTCCGGGGGATTGCCTGGGTAGATTATTCCGATTTGAAGGAACAAGCCCAAGCGACCACCGCCCCTGCCCGCCCGGAAAGAACGGTTGTCCCCAAGCAGCTTCCTCCATTAATTCCGGGCTACCTGGAGTTGCTAAAACAAAAGAGGCGCAGCAGCAACACCATCAAAACTTATACGCATTACTTCCGGGAATTTCAAGCACATTTCGACAAAAGAGATCTGGCAGGCATACAGGCAGAAGAAATAAACCGCTACATTTTAGACTTGATTGAAAGGAGACACATTTCCTCAAGCCAACAGAACCAGCGAATTAATGCCATCAAGTTTTATTACGAGCAGGTATTGAACCGGGAAAAGCAATCATATCACATCGTACGGCCCAGAGGCGAACGAAAGCTACCGGATGTGTTGAGCAAACAAGAAATTGAGTTCATGATTAAAACAACCCAAAACTCGAAACACAAATGCCTGATCGCCTTGATTTATTCCTGCGGCTTAAGGCGTAGCGAGGCCATTAACCTGAAACTTGGAGATGTAGATTCGAAACGGATGCAGGTAAAGATCCGGGACGGCAAAGGACGAAAAGACCGATATGTACTGTTGGCCAAGAATGTACTGACACTTTTACGTGCATATTATAAAGAACAAAAGCCGTCAACCTGGCTCTTTGAGGGAGAAAAGAAAGAACAGTACAGCGAAATGAGTATTTACCATGTCATTAAAAACGCGGCAAAAAAGGCCGGCATTAAGAAGCGGGTATATCCCCATATTTTACGGCATAGCTATGCCACGCACAATCTAGAACAGGGCATCGATATCCGTTTTATCCAGGAATGGATGGGGCACGAAAGTATCAAAACCACGCAACGCTACACGCATATATCGAAAAATAATTTTGATTTTAAGAACCCGATTGATGACATGAATTTTGATGACAGCTAACCGGGATAAACATATCGTGCCGTATAGGAATTATATATTACACCCTTCCGGCGACAAAACAGAAATATATTTCATATGAATTTACAGAAACGTTGAACTAAACCCCGCGATGCGGGGCAGCTTGACATGGTGCAAAAAACTGCGTAACTTCTATTCTCATCCTTAAATTTTTAGTTA
>NZ_JAPAAF010000074.1 GCF_025907915.1 Gaoshiqia sediminis | reverse complement strand
CGGCAAAGGCGGTCGGATCAAACTCTGTGCCCTGAACGGTGTATGTACATGTTCCGGTATCGGTATCTTTTGACTGGTTGCCCACGCAGGAGATTATCGGGTCTTCATTGTCTTCTACCGTAACCGTAGCCGTCCCACTCACTGTCCCAGCCAGGTTTGCATCGGTAACAGAAATCAACGTATAAATGGTTGTGGTACCGGGTGTAACAGTCAATGTGTATGGGCTGCTTAAAATACCTGAAATGTTTTTATCTGAGCCATCATTATAAAACACATTCCAAGGGGCTGCCCCGGTTAAGGCAATGCTCAAATCTGCGGATGTACCCGGGCAAATAGTCTGTGCCCCGGAAAGCGTGGCGGTTGGCGCTTCAAAAGCCGAAAGGGAAGTTAAATTTGAGTTTAGTCCAGATATGGTAATTAGATGATTCGTATCATCGACACTCCCGTTATTGGTCCACACGGAACCATTGTAAGTCCCTTCGATCAAACCGGCTTCATTACCGCCAACAACATCACCGACCAAATATTTTGCCGTTAAATCATAGTTGGGATCAGTAATCCCGCTTGTCGTTACTGTCCAGTGGCGGTTCAGGTAATTGGTGGTGTTTTTATTCTCGGGATGTTTCCCGGATTGCATAGTCACCTCAATAGTGGCACCTCCGGCAAAAGTAGCCCCGCTTAAGTCGATGGTTACCGGCAATGTTCCGTTGCCAAACTGAAAGGTGTACAAGCCATTGTAACTGGCAGGCACGGTAATAGTGTTGGCCGTGGTGGCTTCACTTTCAAACGCAATCGTATTACCACTGGTTGCTGTAAGGTTTGTAAGAGCAACAGCCGAACTGACGACAAACTCTTCACCACTACTTACACCATCACCAAAAACAAAGGAACCTCCGGCAATAGATTTAGTCCCATTGCCGCTGGGTGTATCAATCCGAAGATCGATATCCCTTGCAGCAGTGCTGCTATTGATAAAATTGATAGTTCCCCCGTTGAAGTCAAAATACCCAGATGAGTCGATATCCAGGCTGCCTGTGTCGTTAGAGCCATTGCCTTTAGTTGCCAAATTCAAGGTTCCACCCGAGATTGTCACACCAACTTCGTAACTTGTGCCTAAAAAAACGTCATCGTCACCCGCTGCGTTATGTAGCCGTCCGGCAATATTTGCCGTACCACCTTCCATCACAAAAGCACCGTCAACTGAAGTATTTACACTGTTGCCGGATGAATTGCCAAAAGTTGCTACTCCATCGACAATATGAATCAGACCTTTATTGGTTATGGTAAAATCCCTGGTAATCAAATTCGCCGCTGAACCATTCAACTCCAACCCTGCTGTTTGAGGGATATCTGCCATCCCTTTAATATCAGTTGTCCCACTTGTTACCGACAATAATCCGTTCACCAAAGAAAGATTTTCAATAACAATATCTGAACTAACAGTAACAACTGAACTTACATCGGATCCGGCATCTATCTGGAGGTTATTGAATGAGCTCGAAAAAATGCCTGAGATCGTTTTTCCAGCCCCAGTCATTACCACCGTCCCTGCGTTGGCAGTATATGTTCCGTTGTTGGTCCAGTTACCACTCACGGTAAGCGTTTCGGAATTGCTGGTTGTCAACTCACCATCAATGGTGAGATTGGCAACATTGGTATCTGAGTTAAGCGTTACGCTTGCCCCGGAAGGGATTTGAAGATTGTTGAAACCGGTAGTTGAAGTTCCTGAGATGCTTGTTCCAGTACCATCAAACGTCACCGTCCCGTTACCGGCGTTAAAAGTTCCGTTGTTGGTCCAGTTGCCGGAGATGGTGAGGCTGGATGCGGCATCAACCGTGAGAGTTGCTCCGGTTGCGATGGTTACATCGGTGTTAACCGTGAGATTGTGCGAGGTTCCGCTCTCGAATACAAGCGTACCATTTACCGTGAGGGAGTTAATCGCCGGAGGGTCAGTGTTGATCGTGATGGTTGCACCGGCAGGGATAACCACGTCGTCGTCTGCGTTTGGTACTGCGCCACCTTCCCAACTTGATCCTTCATCCCAAAGCCCTTCGGTAGCAGTCGCGGTTACTGTCGGTGGCAGCGCCGCCATCCGTGGGGCTGCTCCTGCCGTTTTAGAATTATTAACAATTGCGGAGGCAATAACCCCAAATTCGGGGGCGTTTGTATGATCGGTGTTGGTGGTGGGAGAGACGTTAGCCGGGGGCAGCGGTGCCGGATTGGAGGCCAGGGCTTGCAGGTAACCGGAGGAGGAAGCCGGCCACACCACTTCCGTGAAGGCAAGGGTTGGTTTTGCTTCAGGGGTGATTAGGTAGTTAGCCTGTAAAGTGCTCGTAATGTTCAGCAACAAATACGCCCAAACAAGTAGTGCAGCAATAATTTGCTTAGTTCTTTTTGTCATAATTTAGAGATAAGCCCGGCCCGTTCGTCAAACATATCATGCCCTGGCAATATGTTCCCAGCCCTCGACTAAATTTACAAAATATCTTCGTTCACTAATTTTTCTTCTACAATTTCCTGAAAAAAAATAACATGACAAGCGGTTGGGGCATAAAATTATGGAAAATTCCTGTAAAAAGTCCCGTTGGTATTGGCTTGTCGTTATCTTAGTTCTTCAAAAATCAACGCGTTCACACGCTGTTGGCGCTCCGGGCCTGCCAAAAAAAAGTGGCCTCCTAAATGAGCAAATGTTTATCATTCTGTTTCTCGTGCAGGGGGGATTTGGTAGGGAAAACCATTAATCAGACATCCAACCATCCGCCAGGTTTTATGCCCCGGCGGCAAATCCGCATAAAAATCCCATTCCTGACAGTCGAATCGCGAAGGTCAACCTGCCTGATTTGCTGCAACTTGCCCCATCCGGGCAAAGATGCGTTAAAATAACCGAATCTATTACTTCTGTCCTTGTTTATTAATGGTAAAAATACCGTTTTGGTAACCCCCTAAAATGGGTAATTTCACGCATTTTTTTGAATTTGGGCTTTCTTTACCCCATAACCAACTAAAAATGAGCCGTATTGAGCAAAAAGCCGCTTTCGGTTATCAAACAGCAGGAACGAATTATCAGTGATTCGCTAATTTTCCTGTTCCTCGTTCCCTGTTCCGGGTGCCGCGATTTTTAATCGCGGATTAATAACCTTCGATTCATTCAACCCGCTTCGGGGTTGTGGGAGCGCTTTTATTTTGCGCCGTCCCCCAATCAGATTGGGGGTGATGCAAGGTTCGATCCCTTCGGGATCAGGTTTCAACGGGAGTTGCCAGTTTTCAGTTTTCAGTTTTCAGTTGCCAGTTTTGAGTCATTACGATCAAAATTTATCCGCGTCCTGTTTACTTCATTATTGCAGATTGCTTCATTCCGCTGCGCTTCATTCGCAATGACGCCTGCTTGAAGCGCCTCATTCATCATTCGACATTCATCATTCATCCTTCCCAAGGTCTGCGTCCTATTTTCTTTCTCATTGCAGATTGCTTCATTCCGCTGCGCTTCATTCGCAATGACGCCTGCTTGAAGCGCCCCATTCATAATTCAACATTCATCATTCATCCTTCCAAATGTCCGCGTCATCTGTGTTCCCATCTCCTCCTCATTGCAGATTGCTTCATTCCGCTGCGCTTCATTCGCAATGACGCCTGCTTGAAGCGCCCCATTCATCATTCAACATTCATCCTTCATCCTTCCAAATGTCTGCGTCCTATTCTTTTTCTTGTCCTCCGGCCGGACGGGCCCTTCCTTTTCCAATCGATGAAAAGCCTGCCTGGCGGCAGACAGGGAAGCAAAAATCTTGTCAAAACGAACCCTCGGCCGGGCGTTTTGACGGCCCCCGCACCCGCTTCGATCCGGGTTCCCCACACCAATAACCGGCATTGGATCTGTTGTTTTGATGTCGCATTTTTTTTTTAGGGTGAACCCTACTCCGAAGGAGTTTCACGTTCATCACCGCCAGTGGTACTGGCGGCAGATGAGAACGCTTTCTCCCGGAACTCTGAAGGAGTTCAACTAGATCTGGATAGTTCAACCCGCTTCGGGGTTGTAGGAGCGCTTTTATTTTGCGCCGTCCCCCAATTCGATTGGGGGTCATGAACGGTTCGATCCCTTCGGGATCCGAGGCCAGACGGGCAGTCGCGGGTTCTACCCCCGAAGGGGATCAATATGAATAGCACCGGGTGCCTGCCCGGCTGAACAGTCGGGCAGGCACCCGGTGTATGGTTGGCAGTTCCATTTAATCGCGGTTACAAACCGCGCCACCCGTATCGGTGCAACGCACCTTATTTTTCAAAGCCCGTAAGGGGCATCTGTGCGGATCGGTGAAGGGAAATGTCCGTGCAAAGGATTACACATTAAATCATAAATATCAAAATTTATCCGCGTCATCTGCGTCCCATTCTTCGGTGCAACGCACCCCATTCATCATTCAACATTCATCCTTCCCAAGGTCTGCGTCATCTGCGTCCCATTCTCAAGTGCAACGCACCCCATTCATCCTTCAGGATTTCATAGATCCGTGCCCTAATTCAATCATCTGCCCTGGTAGGGATATCCAAGGGAGTATCGTCATAGATATTACTAGGTATTTCTAATGATTCTCTAAGGTTTCTGTAAGCTAATTTAGAAAAACCTTAGAATTAATTTACGAATATCTTGTAATTACCCCAATCATAGTACGAGCGAAGAGTGTCGGACGACTTTACTTAAGCGGTAAAATCGGCAACCTGGAATTTGTACCCTATGGCGACAAGATGATGGTTCGCATGGAACCAGCGAAGCGCAAGCCCAACAGCTGGATTGAAACGCAAAAAAGGTCGCCAGTTTTCAGCGCGAGTTGCCAACGGCCAGTTTAAATCATAACAATCAAAATAAATCCGCGTCATCTGTGTCCTATTCTTTTTCTTGTCCTCCGGCCGGAAGGGCTCTCCTTTGATAAGGAGGGGAAATTTGGGCCTGTGGTTCGTTGCAATTGGTTTCTGTTAAATCATTGTCAAGTGGATTCGAATCCTTGTTGTTGGCTGTGCAAAGTCACTTCCCCAAATTCGCCGGGAGGCGAAAAGTGGGCAGGCCGGAAAATTTGGCCCGGGCCGGCGAAGGCCTTGTGGGAGGAAGGATTAAATTTTCTTGATTTTTCTTTGTTTCGTTTCTTTTCATCAAGGAAAAGAAATGAAATGGGGTTTAAGGGGCAAAGCCCCTTGTATCCCGGCTATTTCCGGTACAGCGTTCGGATGGAATCATTTGGGGCAAAGCCCCATCGTATGTTTTTAGAGGAAATAGTTCCGATTATTGATTGCCGATCAACAATTTCCGATCAGTTCAACCCGCTTCGGGGTTTTGGGAGCGCCCCTAGTTTGCGTAATCCCCCAATCCGATTGGGGGTGATGAATGGTTCGATCCCTTCGGGATACGAGGCTGCTCGGCATGGCGTTGAGTCGTTGCAAGCTTGCCCGGCTTTGACGGAAGTTCTCTATACGAAAAAGATTGCTTGAAGCGCCCCATTCATAATTCAACATTCATCATTCATCCTTCCAAATGTCTGCGTCTAATTTCATTCATCCTTCGACATTCATCATTTATCCTTCCCAAGGTCTGCGTCCTTTTTTTTTCTTGTCCTCCGGCCGGACGGGCCCTTCCTTTTCCAATCGATGAAAAGGAAGCAAAAATCTAGTCAAAACGAACCCTCGGCCGGGCGTTTTGACGGCCCCCGCACCCGCTTCGATCCGGGTTCCCAGAAGCAATAACCGGCATTGGAATCTGGTGCTTTGGTGTTGCATTTTTTTTTTTTTTTTTT
>NZ_JAPAAF010000073.1 GCF_025907915.1 Gaoshiqia sediminis | reverse complement strand
CGGCGGAAAAAGCAAGGCTGTTCTGCCCAAACCGGTTCACATGCAGGCAAATTGTACAAAAAACATGGAAGGGCAGAACACCCGCCCCGGCCTTGTTTTTTTCATCAGCCGGGCAGCTAAATTGACTTTTCTTTTTGATTTTGACGGAATAGGTATCTGAAAAAACAAACAAGGGTGCCGTCGCAATGAAATGGAGCCGGCTACCTTGTATTTTTCCCGAGACTGAAAACCGGAGGTACGGAGGCTTTTGGTCGCAGGGACATAACAAAACCAAAATAAAAATGCGTAATGAGCACAGTTAGGATTGGCTGGATTTCTGTTGAATAGGCATGGATCATTATTAGAGACACTTACGATTTTGCTGTGAAGGATTTAAATACGCAGATCCTTATTTTAATATATTCCCCTTAATTTAAATACAAACATCTTTATTTAAAAATGTTGCTGAAAACTTAAATAACAGATATCTTTGTTAAAGAAATAGGAACGTAAGAAATGAAAAATTTTATAGCAGGGAAATATATCAGCCAAGGCTCATTTAAAAGTTTCCAACCCGAATACATCAACAAAGCATGGCAACTTGAAAGTATGGAGTTGCTTACTTTACTAAGTCAGGCTGACCGCCAGCTTGGGCGTTTGGATATGTACTCCGAATACATCCCCAACATCGATTTATTCATAAGCATGCACGTGTTAAAAGAAGCTACGCAATCGAGCAAAATCGAAGGTACTAAAACAAACATTGAAGAAGCATTAATGGATAAAGAAGATGTTTCTCAAGAGAAAAGAGATGATTGGGAAGAGGTGCAAAATTATATCAAGGCCTTGAACTCTGCGATAAAGAATTTGGAGGAACTTCCATTTTCTTCCAGATTAATTCGCCAAACGCATAAAATTTTACTTCAAGGTGTTAGGGGAGAATACAAACAACCGGGTAACTTCAGAACCAGTCAAAACTGGATTGGAGGAGCGACCATTTCGGATGCAACATTTATTCCACCTGTTCATACAACCGTAAATGATTACATGAGCGATCTGGAAAAGTTTGCTCACAATGAGGAAATTCATTTTCCGGAGCTACTAAAAATTGCGTTAATTCACTATCAGTTTGAGACGATCCACCCATTTTTGGATGGAAATGGTCGTGTTGGCCGGTTAATGATTACGCTTTATCTCGTTGAAAAGAAAATATTGAGGAAACCAATCCTATATCTTTCAGATTTTTTCGAAAAGAACAGGTTATTGTATTATGACAATCTTATGAAAGTAAGGCAGCAGAATGACATCATTCAATGGATGAAATTCTTTTTAGTAGGCGTAATTGAAACTGCCAAAAAGAGTATCGAAACCTTTGATGGGATACTAAAGCTACAAAAAGAAGTAGATGCTAAACTTCAATCGCTTGGCGCAAGATCAAACAATGCGCAGGTAATCTTAGAGCACCTTTACCAACACCCTCTGATCGATGCGACCAAGGCGAAGGAAATCACCAAACTGTCTCATCCTTCTGTTTACAAATTACTGGAGGAGCTGGAAAGATTAAGTATTTTGAAAGAAATGACCGGAGGGAAAAGAGGAAGACAATACTTGTTTGTGGACTATGTCAGATTATTCAAATAGGAATATGACGGGCGGTTGCAATGAGCTTAACCGCTTTTTCATTATATTTGGAACGGGAATTTGATTTGGTATCAGGAAATAGAATTTACATCAGAGAGACCTTATCGAGACCTGAAGGTTTAAGTGCAAAAAACAGATTTGAATTTCAACGAAATACGCTAAAGGTTCGAGCCCTGGCGGGTCAACAAAAGCAAAAGCGCTTGGATCATTGATCTGAGCGCTTTTGTTTTTCCGTTTACAGTTCCCCGACGAGTCGCATCTGTTCTCCTTTTCCCTCGATCCTGGTAATGCGAACTATTTGAAATGTGTTCTTTTGTAGCCCCTTTCCTTTGAACCTGACCGGCACGTAATGTTCGCCATATCCGGTGGCGTATCCGCGTGCATCGATGGTTTCGATCAAAACGGTTTGCTCTTTTCCGATGAAGGAAGAAAGGTATCGCGACCGGTTTTCTTCAGAAGCCTGCCGTATGCGTGCCGAGCGTGCGTTTTTGATTTTTTCGGGAAGGTGGTTTTCCATTCGTTCGGCTCGGGTTCCTTTACGTACCGAATATTTGAAGGTGTGCACATGCCCGAAGCCAAATGTGGAAACGGCATTCAAACTTTCCTGGAAATCTTCCTCGCTTTCGTCGGGGAAACCTACAATCAGGTCGGTGGTAAAATTGAATTCGGTATATTTGTCGCGGAAGCGTTCCACCAGATTTTTGAAGCGGTTATAGTCGTACATGCGGCGCATGCGTAGCAGTACTTTGTCGGAGCCGCTTTGCAGGCACAGGTGCAGGTGCGGCGTAAGCTTGGGATGGTCGAACAAATCCACCAGCCGGTTGCCAAAGCCATCGGGTTCGAGCGAGGAAATGCGCACCCGAAAATCGCCTGGCACATTCAGGATAGCTTCCAGCACGTCTTCAAAGCGCTTGTCTTCCCATTCGTAACGGCCAATATTCACCCCGGTTATCACCAGTTCTTTAAAACCATTGGCCAGCGTGTCTTCTACATTCTCAATAATTTGTGGCAAGGGACGGCTCACCGCGCGTCCGCGCACGGTGGGGATGATGCAAAACGTGCAAAAGTTATCGCAACCATCCTGTATTTTGATGGCGCTGCGGGTGTGCAGGCTTTTATCTACAGTGTTGAACTGGAAAACGTCGGCCTCCAGCTTTTCGGGATGAAGCAGTTCCCCTCCAAAGTGGGCATCCACCAAATTCAGGATCGATCCTTTCCGGTTGTTTTCAACCACGTACGTGATCTTGTTTTCACCTTCCAGGGTTTCTTTGTAGTTGTTGGCCATGCAGCCGGTAACTACGACTACCGATCCTTGGTTATTCCGTGCGGCCTGGCTGATCATGTTGCGCGATTTCTGGTCGCTTTGGTTGGTCACGGTGCAGGTGTTTACCACCACCACGTCGGCCTGTTCCTTAAAATCGACAATCTCGTAGCCGCCTTTATCGAAATCAGACACGAGCGCATCGGTTTCGTACTGGTTCAGGCGGCAGCCCAAGGTCTTAAAAGCTATGCGTTTTTTTGTTGAATTCATTAGCTGTTTACTGTTTCTTCCTGAAGTACCAATTCGCCGCTCATGGAGAAGTCAGCTGCAGAGGTAATTTTCACGTCCACGATCTTTCCCATCAGTTCGGGTGCCTTTCGATCCATACGGACGGTTATTTTTCCTTCGGTCAGTCCGGTTGAAAAGCCGGTTTTGCGGTCGGTCCCATTTACCAGCAAGCGGACGGTTTTTCCCACCAGGCTTTCGTTGTACTTGCGGGTATAAATTTTCATTGCTTCCGAAAGTTTGTGTAAACGTCCCTTTTTCACATCCTGCGAAACTTCGTCCTGCCAGCGGTAACTGGCAGCTCCCGGCCTGGGCGAGTACATGGCAATGTAGGCCATGTTGAAGTTGAACTCGTGAAACGCTGCGACCGTATTTTCAAATTCCGATTCGCCTTCGCCTGTAAACCCGACAATGATGTCGGTAAACAGGGTGGCCTGAGGAATCAACTCGCAGATGTCGGCAACAATGCGCCGGTACTTGTCCATTGAGTGGCGACGGTTCATCTTGATCAGCACTTTTTCGTCGCCGCTCTGCATGGGCAGGTGGATTTGTTTGGCCAGACAGGGGTATTCAGCGATCACTTCAATCACTTCGCGAGTCATATCCTGCGGGTGGGGCGAGGTGAAATACACCCAGAACTCTTCACCGGATGTTTGGCCATATTCACCAATGCGGCGCAGCAGTTCGGCAAAGGTGATTTCCTGTCCGTTTTTGTCCAAACCGTACGAGTTCACATTTTGCCCCAGCAGGGTGATCGATTTGTAGCCCTGAATGACCAGGTGGCGCACCTCCTGAATGATGTCTTCTGAAGGACGGGAAACCTCGCGGCCACGGGTGTATGGCACGGCGCAGAAGGTGCAAAACTTGTCGCAGCCGTTTTGTATGGGCACAAACGCTTCGTGGGTGGACTGGTACTTGGGTTTGATGTGCCACAAATCGGCAATGTGTTCGTTTTTGGGCATCACTGGTTTGGGCGCCTGAAGCGAGGCCGCATTCACCACCCCATAGTTGCGGATCATATCAGGTAGCTGGGCCAATTCGCTCATCTGAAAAATCAGGTCGAACTGTTTGAGCAGTTTTTCCCGGTCGGCAGCCAAAACACAGCCCGAAAGGAACGTAATGAGGTTGCGTTTATCTTTCGCGCGGTTCCACTGGGCGATTTTGTTATATACCTTGTCGATGGGTTTTTGCCGCACCGAGCAAGCCAGCATGCCCAGCAGGGTTGCCTCCTCCTCGTTTTCCGTGCGCACATAGCCCATTTGTTCCAACACGGCGGCAACCCGCTCGCTGTCCGACAAATTCATTTGGCAGCCCAAGGTGATTAAGTGGTATTTCATTTTTTTATTCGCTACTCACGGCTAAAAATAAACTTCGCAGTGGATCTGGTCGCGCTCAAACCCTTTGTCTTTCAGAATTTCGAGGGCGTCGAAAATCATGTTGCTGTTTCCACAGAGGTAAAATTGCGTGTTATTATCAAAACTGGCCTTCTTCAGGTAAGTTGTCAGCCTGCCGTGTACCTTTCCGGTTTTATCACCTGAAGTACATAGGATGTGACGCTCTTGTTCGTACTCATGGCGGTCGTAAGCTTCGTTTCCGTATCTCACTCCGTGAATGAGCTGGTAATCGAGCTGCGGATAAGTTCTTACCATGCTGCGGAATGGGGCAATGCCCGTACCGCTGGCAATGAAGACAAACTTGTGATCGGCAATTTTTTTCTCGTCGATGCGAAATTTGCCGAAAGGCCCGCTCACCTCAACCAGGTCGCCGGGTTTCAGCTTGCTCAGTTTCGGGGTGAAATAGCCTTTTTTTACTTCCTTGACCAACACCTCCAGATGGTCGTCGTTCTCCCCGCTGTAGATCGAATATTCGCGACTTTGATAATCGCCTCGGATGCCCAGCGAGATGTGCTGCCCGGCCCGGTAATTAAAACGGCTTTTGGGCAAGCGCAGCGAGAATGTTTCGTCGGTCAGTTGTCTGATCTCTTTTACTTTGTAAAAGCTTTCATCAATTTTTATTTCCTGTTGTAATTCTATTGACATGGCTTATTATTTTGGGTTGCAAAGATAATGATTTTTCTATAATAAGATATAAATATCTGTTAATGCCATTATTGACCGATTGATTTCCATCCTTAACCGATAACCGGACGGTTTGTTTGGAGATGATCTGTTAGTTTTGATAGAAAATCTCCATCTAATGAAGACGTCCATTATTTTTATGTCAACTCACGGCTGTACGGAAAATGCGGTCAACGAATTGGCAGCCAAACTTTCAGGCGAAGTTTCCATTCACCATTTAAAACAAGATAAAAAACCTGATTTTTCCCGGGCTGACCGGGTTATTATCGGTGGATCGATCCATGCCGGGCAAATCCAACGGAGGGTGCGGAGCTTTTGCGAAAGCCATTCAGACGAGCTCTGCGGTAAGGAAATTGGTTTGTTCATTTGCTGCATGCACGAAGGCGAGGACGCCAGGCAGCAGCTGAAAAATGCTTTCCCGGAAAAATTACACCAAGTGGCCAAGTACGAAGCTATTTTTGGGGGCGAATTCAATTTCGAAAAGATGGGCTTTCTGGAAAAACTGGTGGTGAAAAAAGTGGCCAAAGTCGATCGTTCGGTGAAAAAGGTGGATCACGAAGCCATCGATAAGTTTGCCAAACGGATGGAAAAAACCATTGCCCCGT
>NZ_JAPAAF010000072.1 GCF_025907915.1 Gaoshiqia sediminis | reverse complement strand
GGCCTTACTTATTGAAGATATTGTTATTCTTTGCGGGGGAAACCCTCAGTTAATCAGGACGTTTTATAATTCGAGTTAGGTTTCGAACACTAATGATTTGCAATTCGTGCCCTTGATGAACAATCAGATAGGGCCTTGCTGGCGCAGCACTGTTGCGCAAAAGGCGCCCTGTAAAGGGCAAGGCGAAATGTAACCGGCGATTGGAAATCGCCGCACCCGGGAGCTGCACCCGGAATCCGGTTAGTTTTTGATAATATTTTTGGGGAGGTCGAGCAGCTCGGGTGGAGTTGGGTCGAACTGGCTGAAGGCAGAGTTTTGAGAGATAAACTCAGGAACCAGGGCTTTCATGCGGCAAACCAGCTCGGCATCACTCTCACATCGGGCTGCCTTGATCAGTTCGCCAACGGCCAGGTCAACCACTTCGTATTGATGCTGGCGCACACGGGCTGCCTTAATCTTCGGATGGTGCGTGGGCACCGTATTTTCCTCATCGGCCAGCAGTTCTTCGTACAGCTTCTCGCCCGGACGCAAGCCCGTAAAGTGGATGGGGATATCCACGTTGGGCTTCAGTCCCGATAAAGAGATCATCTTCACGGCCAGGTCGTATATCTTCACCGGCTCACCCATGTCGAACACATAAATCTCACCGCCCTTGCCCATAAACCCGGCCTCCAGCACCAGCTGACAAGCCTCGGGGATGGTCATGAAGTAGCGGATGATATCGGGATGGGTGACCGTTACCGGACCGCCTGCCGCAATTTGCTTGCGGAACAGCGGCACTACCGAGCCATTGGAACCCAGCACATTCCCAAAGCGTGTTGTGATAAACTGGGTTTCTATTTTGTGCGACTGTGTCAGCGCCTGAATATAAATCTCGCAGATGCGTTTGGAGGCGCCCATCACGTTGGTGGGGTTCACCGCCTTGTCAGTCGAAACCATCACAAACTTCTTCACGCCAAACTCTACCGACAGGTCAGCCACCAGGCGCGTACCGCCTACATTCACGCGGATGGCCTCGGCCGGGTTGGCCTCCATCAGGGGAACATGCTTATAGGCCGCGGCGTTAAACACATAATGGGGCCGGTAGGTTTCGAACACCCGCCTCATGCGGAAGGCATTGGTGACGCTGGCCACCACCACCTCGAAGGAAGCCCCCGGGAAGCTCTTCAGCAATTCGTTTTGCAGGTCGTACAAGGCCGATTCGGCCTGGTCGAGCAGGATGACCTGCCGCGTATTGAACGACATCAGCTGACGGACAATTTCGGAACCGATTGATCCGGCGGCGCCGGTAACCAGCACCACTGCCTGTTGCAGGCCTTCGGCTACCCGGGCCTGGTCGAGCCAAATGGCATCGCGGCCCAGCAGGTCTTCGATATTGATTTCGCGGATTTGCTGCGAGCTGAACTGACCGTCAATCCATTCTTTCACCGGGGGAACTTCGCGAACATGCACATTATGCTTCAGACAGCGGTCGAACAGTTCTTTCTTGCGCGAGCTTGTGATCTTGTCCCGGCTGACGGCGAATACAATCTCGTTGATGCCTTCTTCTGCCAGCACCTTCTCAAAGGCCTGCCGCTCCGAATAAATCTGGATACCGCACAGCCGTTTGCCAACCAGGTTTTTGTTGTCGTCGATAAAACCCACGACAGTAGCTTTGGAAAGGCGGTCGTTTTCGAGCACACGCCAGGTGATTTGCCCCAGGTCGCCGGCGCCGAAGATGAGTACCGCGCGATAGCCCTTCCGTGAAACCCCGTAGGTATAATACAGGCTACGGATGATTAGCCGGTAGCCCATCAGCATCACCGAAACCAGGAAAGCATGGATCAGGATGACGGAGAAGGGAATAAACCAAACCTGCGATACCGGCAATTGACGGATGACCAGCGATACCAGCAAAGCCGCCCCGGTAGCCAGGCTGACGGCCACGGCAAACCGCGAGGCATCCTCAATACCCGAATGGCGGATGATGCCCCGGTAAGAACCGCTCCACATAAAGGCAACCAGATAGATCGGCAGGATGATACACACCTGCTGCACAAGCACCTGTACAAACGACACCTTGTCGATCTGCAGGTTGAAACGCAACAAATAAGCCGTGAGCAGCGCCAGTGAAGTAATGGCCAGGTCGGTAGCAAGCACAAGTTTGCGTGGCAAATTGTGCTTGTCGAATTGCTTTTGAATTAATACGTCCATGTTTATCGGGTTTTAAAAATTTTCTGGAATGCGGATGTCGCGGATGAATTTTAATTGGTTATGATGTATTGTTTTATGCTTTGTACAAACCAGTTCAATACAGATTGCTTTCCGTCAAAGCCGGACAGGCAATCGTGCCTCCTCGCAATGACGGGCATTTGAAACGGTTGTGCTGTCCTTTCCCAATCCGTCATTGCGAGCGGAATGAAATGGAGCAGCTTGCCCGGCCACTGACGGGTGGCAATCTGCTTGCTGGTTGTGCCGTCCTTGCCCATCGTCGTCATTGCGAACGTAGTGAAGCAATCTGTTAGCTGGATGGAGGTTGCTTCGCCACTCCCTACGGTCGTTCCTCGCAATGACGGGTGCTTGTTAGAGGGGGGGGTAAAAGGTTTTGCGGCTTCGCCGCAAAACCTTTTACCCCGTACCTCGTCCGACGTCGTCATTGCGAATGAAGCGAAGCGGAATGAAGCAATCTGCCTGCCGGTTTCGCCGTCCTTTCCCAAGCCGTCATGGCGTGCGCAAGCCCGAATCGGAGTGAACTGTCAACAGTTGAACTCCTCCGGAGTTCCGGGGAAAGCCCGTTATATGCCGCCAGTTACACTGGCGGTGATGAATCGTGTCATCCCTTCGGGATGGAGGCGTTGCACCAGCCATTAGATCGCGGATGAATGAAATGGGACGCAGATGACACAGAATGTTTATGATTTTCACAGATCAATTTTGATAAAAATCGTATCCGTTTTTTAAACCTTTCAGGACGGCAAGACCTGAAAGGTTGCGCCACCTGAAGGGACAGCACAAACCAGCCAGCTGCTCCCATTCTAATTCTCAAGATTCTAATCCGCTAATCCTTCCTCATCACGTCTTCGTCGGCCAGGGGAACGTACGGTCCTTCTTTCACCTCCAGGATCACGCTGCCGCTTTCGAGCACTTCCAGCGTGTGCCACTGTCCTTCGGGGATGTGGATGCCATACTCCCCCTGCTTCGGGTCGATCAGGGCCGAACCTGTTTCGGTACCGGCATCGTCGTACCAGATCACCCGAATGCAGCCACGCAGCAGGATGTAGGTTTCGGCTGTATGCCGGTGACGGTGTACGGGTACTTTCGTTCCCGGCTCCAGGGCATTCAACAGGCGCTGCACCGGCGCCTCCATGGCGTTGTGAAAGTTGTGGTTCATCCGCAGTCGCGGACTTTCCTTGGCCGCCTCGGTGACCTGATCCAACAAGGTATTATTAATGAGTTGCATGGTTATTATTTTTGAAACGGTTTTTAAAAAACAGAACGCGGATGACGCGAACCGGTTATGATTGTCGCAGATGATGGCTGATGAAAACAGATTGCCGTCCGTCAGTGGCCGGACAGGCTGTCGCCTCCGTTGCACTACGGCTCCTCGCCATGACAGGCGCTTCTTTGAGGGAGGGGAAAAGATTTGTTCGTCAGTCTTCAACTACTAATCTCTCGGGGTTTTGGCGGTTGTCAAAAAAAGTAAGGAGAAAAATTTTACCCGGATAACGATCTACCGGTTAACAAATAGCTTATCTTCGCTTTTGCCGACCAAATAATCTGCATCTCAGAATCCATATCTTTCCTTCGCTTCCTGAATGACCTGATCATGCGTAAAGACATTTCCCGCATGAACATCCTGTATGCCTTCCAGAATCGAGTCCTGTATTTCGGATGGAAGCTGCTCCCACCAATCATTTCTTTCTTCCTTCTTCAATATTTTTTCAATTTTGAGCAGGAGGGAAGCTTTCTCTGTATGCAGGATTTTTTCGACCAACTCCAATTTTAATGACTGAATATCCATAGCGTAAGGGTTTGAATGATTGTAAAGATAAAGAAAAAACCTTTCCCCTTTACCCCGGCCAACATCGTCATTGCCGAGCGCAAGGCACGAAGCGGGAAGCAATCTACTTGCTGGGTCCGTCATTGCGAGCGTAGCGAAGCAATCTGCCAGCTGGTTCCGTCATTGCGAACGTAGTGAAGCAATCCGTTAGATGGATGGAGGTTGCCGCGTCGCCTCCGTTTCACTACGGCTCGTCGCAATGACGGGCGCTTTTTGGAGAGGGATGAATGTAACCAGGCAGTTTTACATATCATCCAATTGTCGTTACAAACGACTTTCAGCGAACCCCTTGTTACCGCTTCGCTCAAACAAGGGGGAGTTCGGTTGTTATAAAAGTCCTTCCACTAAAATATCTTCATCCAAATCTTCCCAATGGATTCCTTCACCGTCACCAATAAACCTCCAGTTGTTTCTTTGCTCAGGTGTTGCATCACGTAATGAAGGGAACCAATTTATTGGAACTGAGAGTTCCCTCCCATCGTCTAAAACGAGGTACATCTTTATTTCGTCGAACCAAATATTTACTGCATTGGTTGATTTAGTAATTTGTAAAACGCTCATCCCATTTTGTTTTAAAAAGTTCAAGATTTCCCAAAATAATCTTTCTAATTTCGCTTAGTTCACCTGCGTTAAACCTTTTTGACTTTACCAGTTCTGCATTTTCTAAAAGGAACTTTGCGGTACTTCTATCTTTTTCAACATGTATATGCGGAGGATGATGGTCGTTTATATAAAAGAAAAAACGATATCCTCTTATTTGCAATATTGTTGGCATATCTTTTTATTCAAAGGTAATGAATTTTTGTTTCCGGGATAAGTCGTACCATGTCTTTGAGCCACCGTGTAACTTGTTAAGTGGCTTGTTTGGTTATTTACCAAAGCAATCTGCCTGCCAGTTTCGCCGTCCTGTCCCGAACCGTCATGGCGTGCGCAAGCCCGAAGCGGGGTGAACGTTCAACAGTTGAACTCCTTCGGAGTTCCGGGGAAAGCCCGTTATCTGCCGCCAGTTACGCTGGCGGTGATGAATCGTGTCATCCCTTCGGGATGGAGGCTTTGCACCAGCCAGTAGGACGCGAATGAGGCTACTAGTTTATGATGGTCGTCCGTCAAAGCCGGACAAGCTGTCGTTTCCGCTACGCAATGACGCCGCAAGGACCGTCATTACGAACGTAGTGAAGCAATCTGTTATCCGGATGGAGGTTGCTTTCCGTTAAAGCCGGACAGGCTTTCGTTTCCGCTACGCTACGGCTCCTCGCCATGAGGGGCGCTTTTAAGTTCGGGTCGTTTCCTGCATGCAGGGAATCAACACAAAACTCAAAAAGGAGGAAAATCGTCATAGAAATTCTGACGCGTACCAAACTTCAAAAATTCAATCGTTCCCTTGTCTATAAATACGCCAAATCGATATTGGCCATGCTTTATTTTAAAGAACTTGCCACGGCTTTGCAGCGGTTCGCAATGTTTGATATCGGAAATGGTATGGGCATTTTCGCAGTTTTCGATAACCGACTTGATAAGTTTTGACAGAGCCGTGGACTTTAACTTTTTAATGTCCTTCACGAAAGAGCTACGGTATTCTATTTTCATTTTAAGGCGTTCAAAACATCGGCTTTGCTGGCTTTGGCTGTTTTGCGGGCTGCTTTGCAGGCTTTCAGTATCGAAAGGTTCTCCAGTTCTTCGGCTGTGGCCAGTGTTGCGCTGGTAACGCCCTCGAAAAGCGAAACAGCCTGGAGTATTTGTTTTGCCTTAGATTTATTTTTTACATTGATGACAATTGTTTCCATAGTAACTGATGTTTTAGCAAAGATATAAAAAACAACAATTTCTTTTAATGACTGGCCCCGTCATTGCGATCCGGCCACTGCCGGAGAAGCAATCTGCCTGCCAGTTTCGCCGCCCTGTCCCAAGCCTTCATTGCGTGCGCAAACACGAAGCGGGGTGAACGTTCAACAGTTGAACTCCTCCGGAGTTCCGGGGAAAGCCCGTTATCTGCCGCCAGTTACACT
>NZ_JAPAAF010000071.1 GCF_025907915.1 Gaoshiqia sediminis | reverse complement strand
CACTGCCGCTCCAGTCTGCCGACGGAATGCTGATCGTAGCAACACGCCCGGCGCTGATAGTTACAGTCAACTGACTTTGACCCGTTGCTGTCCAGCTCATCTCCGAATCCGCATGGTCCGGATCTGTCACATAATCATCTAAATTGATCGTGCTGAAAGTGCCTCCTTCCGCAATCGTCTGCCCCGCTATATCGCCAACAACAGGGGCATCATTCTCCGCTGTCATGGCAAAAACAGCTGCATCGCTATCGAATAAACCACCAGGATCGGTCGCCCGAAACGTAATTTCCTCGCTGCCGTTCCATTCAGCAGATGGAGCGGTGATCGTGGCAACGCGGCTTGCGCTGATGGTTACCGTCAATTGGCTTTGGCCCGTAGCCGTCCAGGTCATCTCCGAATCCGCATGGTCCGGATCTGTCACATAATCATCTAAATTGATCGTGCTGAAAGTACCTCCTTCCGCAATCGTCTGCCCCGCTATATCGCCAACAACAGGGGCATCATTTACCTCGGCAACGGTAATATTGATAGTCTCCGAATCGGAAAGGTTATCCAGCCCTGTACCATTGTCGGTAACCGTCACCGTGACCGGGTAAACTGAACCTCCCTGTGATTCGGAGGGAGTCCAACTGAATACTCCTGCGGAACTAATGCTCATCCCCGCACTGATGGACGCTGCATCCAAACTAAAAGTCAAGGTTTGAGCAGGCAAATCCAAATCCGTCGCCGTGGCCGTAAAACTCAATGTTGACTGCTCATTTACATTCTTATTACCAATCGCTCCAAGAACAGGAGCCGTGTTGACCTCGGCAACGGTAATATTGATAGTCTCCGAATCGGAAAGGTTATCCGGCCCTGTACCATTGTCGGTAACCGTCACAGTAACCGGGTAGACTGCACCTCCCTGTGATTCGGAGGGAGTCCAACTGAACGCGCCTGCAGAACTAATATTCATCCCCGCACTGATGGACGCTGCATCCAAACTGAAGGTCAAAGTTTGCTCTGGCAAATCCGAATCGCTCGCCGTGGCCGAAAAAGTCAAGGATTCCAACTCGTTCACACTCTTGTCTCCAATTGCATCAAGAACAGGGGCCGTATTTTGACCTGCCACATCATTCAAACCTATCCATATGCAAAGCAGCACCACCAGCCCCGTATAATGCATCAATCGCCTGAAATAATTGCGAGAAAATTTCATGTTCAACCCTCCTGTTTATCGTATCTATAAATCAAGTCCTGACAGATTAATTAAGAAGTTCCTCCCAGTACCGCAAATCTCGGAATAAGCTCAATCCACTTGGAAAGACACCTTGGTGCAACTTTCCAAATACACTCCAGAGACTCGTGCGTAAAGTCTTCCAGAAGAATCACTTCCGGGAAAATCCGGAATTCCTATCGCCATTTAGATTCGTAAGACAAAGTCCTCCTTACGATCTTATAAAATCTCAACAATTACACGGCGGTTTTGAGCATGTTGCCCTTCCGTGCAAAACACACCGTCGTCACATTCATTTACCAGCTGGGTTTCTCCCAAACCAACGTATTCCATTCGGTCCGGATCGATTCCACCTGATATCAGGTAGTTATAAATCGCCTCTGCCCTACTCCGGGATAATTCCAAATTTACCTGGTCATTCCCTCGCGAGTCGGTATGCACTTCAATACGAATTTGCAGATCCGGATTTTCAATCAGGACAATTACCAACCGGTTTAGTTCACGAATGGCATCGGGCCTCAGCTCAAAATTACCTGCGGCAAACTCCATATTGTTCAAAACCATGCGAGTACCCGATTTTAAAGGGTACAACTCAAAAAAATAAAACATAGCCCCTTCATCCATGCCAACGGTCGAAATGTCTAGCTCGGCATTGATATAGTGCTCATTTGAAATGTTCACATAATATTGCTGCCCAGGCTGAACCCGGGCCGAAAACCGACCTTCTTCATCGGCACGAAGCGTATCCTGCAACTGACCATCTTTCATGAGCAAGACAAAGGCACCAGGAACCGGAGTCCTTTCGACCATGTCCACAATTTCACCATCCAGCCGGTAAATCGGTTCCATCAGAACCAGTTCATCCTTTTCAACAAACTCGCCTTCGCCGGTAAGGTTCACCTCCCGAAGGACGCTCCGGAAATCTTCCATACTGGCCAGTACCTGATATTTTTGATTCAATCCCAATTTAACCGGTAAGCGCCCCTTCTCATCCGTAAAACCTTCGATGACCAAGTCATCGTTGGAATCAAATACTTTCAGATCCACTCCGGTCAAAATTTGATTCGAAAGACTGGAGGCGGAAACCAGGTTAAAACGATAATCGGCAGCCTTGAAATAATAAATATCATCATCGCCATGGCCACCCTCCCGGTTGGAGGCAAAAAAACCAAAGCGGTGCCGCGGCTCTGCAATCAAGCCAAAATCATCGGCACCGGAATTAAAGCCGTCGCCCAAGTGAATCACTTCTTGTGGTTGGGAAGAAGAAAGTTTGGTCGCATACAAATCCAATCCGCCCTTCCCGGCCCTTCCATCCGAAGAAAAGATCAGGGTCCCGTCGGTATCGAGGAAGGGAAACAAATCATTGCCGGGCGTATTGATATTGTCACCCAAATTGACAGGTTCGGACCAATAGCCGTTTACCTTCACCGAATAATACAAGTCGATGCCGCCAACGCCTTTGGGCATATCGCTGGCAAAAACAAGTGTGTCGCCGGTGGCATTAATGGCCGGATGGGCCACCGAGTATCGGCGGTTGTTAAACGGAAAATAATCGGCCAACTCCCACCCGGTTGCAGTCTGTTTGTAAATTGCAATGCCTAAGCGGACATTCTCCTTTTTAAACACCACATTTTCCACTTCCGTTTCATCAAGGATGGATTGGGTGAGAAAAAGCTGACCGGTATGTTCGCAATAGCTCAACGGACCTTCATGAAACGGAGTCACTACCGAGCTCATCCGTTTGAGTTCGACGGACAGGGTGCCAATATTGTTGAAAGCAACAGCATAAAGGTCGTAAAAAACCTGCTCGGCACTTTTCCCTTTCTCCCCCGAGTCCATCTTCACAACATTCCCGGAGTTAAAAATCAATTGATTACCCATAATTGCCGGACCAATTTCACTGGAGGTTGTATTAAACCAAGCGTTACCAATCTCAATTCCGCTTTCCTCAAAAAATTTATGATTCTGCGAGAAAACTGAAAAATTGGTTAACAGGAACAGGCACACCCCAAGCAAATAATTGATCCTCATAGCCCTTACATTTTATCCATCCTTAAAAATATCGTGGCGAAGTGTAAATGTCTTTCATGAAATTTAATTCATAAGAGATCATCACTTCATGTGTTCCATCACTGTAATTTCGAATTTTTGAAAAATCGAAGTCGATCGCATACCCCAGCCTGAGCTTTTCGTTGATTACAAACTGGGTATTGAACCCAAATTGGCCAACAGTACGGATCATCGCCCCGAGCCAAAGCTTTTCCTTCAAGAGAAAGTTGGCATTAAAATCGCAGGCAATTGGCGAGCCTTTGACATACCGGGTGATAAACGAGGGCTTAAACTTGACCGGCTCGCTCAAATCAAATACATACCCGCCAATCAGGGTGAAATGGCGCATTTCAGCATTGGTTTCATAATCCCCCGTTCCCAGTTCAAAATCGTTCTGCAACATTTTGGGAATAGAAAGCCCCACATAATAGCGCGGAGCATGCAAGAAGGCTCCCAATCCAAAATTAGGCATGAACTTGCGCAGCACTTCGCCGGTAAAGGCCGGGTCATCCGTATGGGTGACATGCTTATTCAAATTATGCTCATAATTTGTAAAGCCCGCTTTAAGGCCAAATCGCAAATTGACATGGTTTGTCACCTTCAACCGGTATGAATAATCCGTAAAAAGGGCAAACCGATTGACAAACTGAATTTTGTCGTTGATCACCGAGAGCCCCAAACCGATATTTTCATTTTTTAGCGGAGCCTGAATGGTAAAAGTGTGGGTTTCGGGATTCCCCTCAAAACCTACCCACTGATAGCGCCCAAGGGCAATCATTCCAAGGCTTTCCCATGTCCCGGCATAAGCCGGGTTATAGGATTGCACGTTAAACATGTATTGACTATACATGGGATCTTGCTGACCATAAGAACTTATGGTTGTAAATGCCATCAGCACTATGCCGAGGATATATTTTAAGATGTTTTTCATCGTATTCATATCTGTTCTGTTTACCGGTTAATATATACTGCCCCTTTGCGCATTTCCGAATTTGTTAGCTTCAGGATGTAATAATAGGTTCCTGCCGGTAATATTTCGTCCCTGCTTCCGTTTACGGTTGCCCGTCCGTCCCACCAGGCGTCCACATTGCCGTGAACGTCGGTATTCCCGTAACGGTCTTTTTCATACACCTTGGCTCCCCATCGACTGAAGATTTCCATCCGGGCTTCGGGATACAAGCACATCCCGCTAATCCGGAAGTAATCATTAATGCCATCGCCATTGGGAGAGAAACCTGTGGGGACATCCACATCATATACATCCGGAACAATCACCAATTGCTCGCAAGTTGCAGTATTTCCGGCTTCATCAACAGCCGTCCAGATAACGGTAGTTATCCCAACCGGGAAACTTTCCGGCTTATTGCTATAAACCTCGATATTAGCCAGAGTACTCACGTTATCGGATACAATTGGCTGGCCTAAATCGAAGCCGGAAGCCTCACAGATATCCCAATCCACCATAATGGTTGAAGGTTGCATCGGGCAAATAATGACCGGGGGCGTGGTATCGCCAATATCGATGAGCTGGACACAAGATACCGTATTGCCACAAGCATCGGTTGCAGTCCAGGTACGTTCAATCGTATATTCAACAGCGATGGCGCCGTCAATAATCTCGTCAGCATAGGTGACAACCGGGGCTGTATCACAATCATCCGCGGCGGTAGCAAAACCGGTAGCTGCCGGATCAGTTGACTCATCGCCTTCAAGCGTAAGATCTTCCGGACAGAACGTTATGACCGGAGCCGTCACATCAGTAAAGGTGATGGTGGAAGTAACCGGTTCAGCATCATTGCCACAAATATCCTGTGCCATGAACATAACCGTTATCTCTTGTCCGCAACCTTGGGTGTATGTAGTAAAGTCGTTGCTTACAGTAATGTAACTATCACAATTATCAGACACAACGGCTTCTTCAAGCCAGGCAGCAATAACGTCACTGTGATCAACAGCCTGGTTGCAGGTAACCACGAGAGGTTCCGGTGCAATAATCACCGGTGCAACTTCGTCGATAAAGGTAATGGTGGATGTTACAGGCAAAGCCTCATTTCCACAGGCATCCGTAGCTGTAAAGGTTACCGGTATATTTTCACCACATCCTTGATTGTAAGTTTCGTAATCATTCCCGATTACAAGTTCCAGGTCACAATTATCGGTGAAGGAGGCGCTGGTCAGCCAATCCTCGATGATGGTCCGGTAATCGGTGCCCGGTTCGCATTCCAGAATAAGCGGATTCGGTGCTGTAAGTACCGGCGCAACATCGTCGGTGAAACGAATCGAAGAAGTTGCCGTGCTCGCATTATTGCAATCATCTGTTGCCGTAAAGGTAACGGTGATAACTTGTCCACAAGCTTGGGTGTAACCGGTATAATCATGGGAGATGGTAACATCCTGGTCGCATTCGTCGCTTGCCGCAGCTGAAGCAAGCCAACCGGAGATGGCCGCAGCATGATCTGTACTCTGGTCACAAGCCAGGACCAGTTCTTCCGGCACTGTGATCACCGGTGCTGTTACATCAATAAAGGTAAGGGTCGATTCTACTTCCAGGGCGGCATTCCCGCAATCATCAACGGCATTGAACTTCACCGTAATCACATTCCCGCAGCTTTGAGCATAGGAACTGTAATCGTTGGTGATGGTAATATCGGTGTCACAGTTATCGGCTACACTCGCACTCGACAGCCACGCCGTGATGGCGGCACTGTGGTCAACCGACTGGTCGCAGGTCAGCTCAAGCGGTGCAGGAGCGGTAATTGCCGGGGCTGTCTTATCATCTACCGTAAAGGATTTGGTTTCCGTAGCGGTGTTGCCGCAGGCATCCGTGGCCGTAAAGGTCACCGTGATGCTTTGGGCACAATTGCCGGTCGGGGCCGTGTAGCTGGCCGATACCGTCAC
>NZ_JAPAAF010000070.1 GCF_025907915.1 Gaoshiqia sediminis | reverse complement strand
CGCAGAGGACGCGGTGAAGCGCAAAGAGCGCAATAATTAAAATAAAATCTCTGCGGTACTTGGCGAATACTCAGCGGTCTCAGCGTTAAAAAGGAGTTAAACGCGAGGAGGAGTTAAACACAGAGAGCGCGAAGAAGCGCAGAGGGCGCAATGTTGTAATAAAAAGTGATCTCAGCGAATACTCAGCGGTCTCAGCGTTAAAAGAAAAAACAGAACCATGACTGAAAACCAGATCTCAGAAATCATCATAGGATGTGCCATCGATGTACATAAGGCGCTTGGCCCGGGATTGCTGGAATGTGTCTATCAGGAATGCCTGTACTACGAGTTAGGTAAAAAAGGATTGCGGGTAGAAAAGGAAAAACCGCTGCCGGTTATGTACAAGGAAGTAAAAATGGACATCGGGTACAGGGCTGATTTATGGGTGGAGGACAAGGTGATTGTTGAGCTGAAATCGGTGGAAGCGTTGAATCCGGTGCATACTGCCCAGACGTTGACCTATCTGCGGCTGTCGGATCGAAAGCTTGGCTTATTAATCAATTTTAATGTGTCCAGGTTAACGGATGGAATAAAACGATTAGTTAATAAACTATGAATAGAGGATTTAAACGCAAAGGACGCGATGAAGAGTTAAACGCAGAGAGCGCGAAGAAGCGCAGAGAGAATATAATTATAACTCAGCGGTACTTGGCGAATACTCAGCGGTCTCAGCGTTAAAAAGGATTTAAACGCGAGGAGGAATTAAACGCAGAGGACGCAATAATGATAACTGTAAACTGATAACTGTAAACTGATAACTGTAAACTGATAACTGTAAACTGATAACTGTAAACTGATTACATGATCCGATTGGTACACATATTACGTCTGGCGCTGGTGCTGATACCGGCGATGCTGACTGTGGCGACTGCCACGGCCCAGGAGACGCGTGTGTACATCGGGATGACCACCCCGCTGAGCGTGGAACAAATGCCGGGCGACAGCTATACCTGGGAAATCTACAACGACCCAAGTGTGGACTTTGCCGTGGTGTCGGGCACAGCGGTGGATGAAGGACAGGCGATGTTCCCGTCAGGGAATACCGGCGCGACGGTTCAGGTTACCTGGCTCGAAGCGGGCATCTATTTCTATAAGGTGACGGCAGTGGATGCCGCGAACTGTACCAACAATCTGAAGATCGGCATGATCGAGATCTTCGAGTCGCTGCCAACAGCTGTGATCACGGCGCCCGAAATCTGTATCGGCGACCCGGTTGACCTGGCAGTTGAGCTGACGGGCAATGGGCCGTGGACCTTCACCCTGACGGATGGCACGGATACCTGGGTTCACAACACGGACGATCCGAATTATGTGATTACGCTCGACCCGGCGCCGAAAGTACCAACAACCTATTGGATCACGGAGATAAAAGATTTGTATGGCACCAACAGTGACCCGCAGTCGGAAGTAACGGTGATTGTACACCCGAAACCGAAGAGCTCGCGGATCCGCGTGGTAGACAATTGACAAGTAAAAAGGCAAAAGGCAAAAGTAAAAAGGGAGAAGAGAGAAGTAGGGTCACGATACGTTGTGACCACTGAAAGAAAGAGAACAGAAAAAATTTAAACGCAAAGAACGCAGGGAAGCGCAGAGGACGCGAAAAATAAAATAAAAGCTCTGCGGCACTTGGCGAATACTCAGCGGTCTCCGCGTTAAAAAAAGGTTTAAAAGAATGATACGACTTCGATACATATGGACATTGATGCTGCTGGCAGCTACCCTCGTGGTGGCCGGGCAGAACTATGTCATTGACGAAGTATGTATCGGGTCGCGGGCAACCTACCGGATTGATGGTGAAGAAGGCTCCACTTACAGCTGGACGCTTACCGACGAATACGGGACCATCATTCAAAACAATATTCCTTCGACCCTGATCACCGGGGTTGATCCGGCCACGGGAGCGCCCAACACGTCGTCGGAAGTACAAATCAGCTGGAACATGCCGGGCACGTACCTGCTGTCGGCTGTGCAAACGTCGCTGTTTAATTGCGACAGCCTGCAGCTCGGCGAGGTGATCGTACACATTTCCCCAACAGCCTATGCCGGTCCGCCACAGGTGATCTGTCCGGGTGAAGAGGTAATCCTGTACGGGGCCACGGCCAGCAACTTCAACAACCTGCTGTGGACGACCAGCGGCGACGGCCAGTTTGACGATCCCGACAAGCTGAACCCGGAATACCGGCCCGGGGTGAACGACCTGGCGCTGGGCTTTGTGAACCTGACACTCACCGCCGAAGGCCTGGGACGTAACGGCACCTGTACCCCGGCTGTGTCGAGCGTGAACATTATCCTGATTGATGCGGATGAGCTGGTCAGCATCACCGACAGCACGGTTTGCGAAATCGACCTGCCGCTTGCCTGGAACGGCGACCTGATCGACCGTGCCGGTACCTATACGGCTGACCTGGTCAGCATCCACGGCTGCGACTCCACCGCCATCCTCAACCTGACGGTGCTGCCCGACAATGTGGTGCCGGTAGCTGTTGACGACCGCTACGTCATTCAGCAGGGCGTGATCAACACCTTCGATGTGCTGGCCAACGACTCCGACCCGAACGGTGAGCTCGACCCGACCTCGCTGCATATATCCACGCCACCAGCGCATGGTACCATCAGCCTGAACGGCAACTTCGAGGTGATTTATACGCCCGACCCCGACTATACCGGCGAAGACTCCTTTGGGTACACGGTGTGCGACGATGGCATCCCCTGCTACGTGCTGTGCGACTTCGCCAACGTGACCATCACCATCCTGCCGCCCAACACGCCGCCAATCGCGATGGACGACTATTACAGCACCGGTTGCAGTCCGTTTGACGCCAACATCCTGGCCAACGACTACGATCCGGATGGCGACAACATTTACGTGCTCACCCAGCCGGTGACCTTCCCCACCCTGGGTACGGTGACCATCCACCCGGATGGAACAATCAGCTATACCTTCGACCGGGGCACAAGCGGCTTCGACCAGTTCATCTATGAGATTTGCGACGACAACTATTTCCCGGAATGTGACCAGGCAACGGTTTATATCACCATCTTCTCCGACTTCGACTGCGATGGCATCCCGGATGAAGATGATATTGACGACGACAACGACGGCATCGTGGACTGGGACGAAGGTGACCTGTCGCGCGACTCGGACGGCGACGGCATACCCGATAGCCTGGACATTGACTCGGACAACGACGGCATACCCGATAACATTGAAGCACAGGCGGAAGGAAAACCGCACATCCGCCCCAGCGGCATCGATGAAAACGAAAACGGGCTGGACGACATTTACGAACAGGACGGCAACCTGGGCCTCACGCCGGTTGATACGGATGGCGACGGCCTGCCCGACTATATCGATACGGATACCGACGACGATGGTGTGCCCGACTATATTGAAGGATATGACGCCGATGCGAATGGTATTGCCGACGTGCTGCCGGTGGGCGCCGATGACGACGGAGACGGCCTGGATAACGCCTACGACGATTTCTTTGGCGGGTTCAACGAAAATGACCTGAACAACGCCTATGGTGCGCACCCGCCGCTGCAAGACTTTGATGACGATGACATCCGCGACTGGCGCGATGTGGATGATGATAACGACGGCATCCCGACCATCCACGAGGACCTGAACAACAATGGCGTATATCACGACGACGACCTGGATCTGGACGGACATCCGGAATACCTCGACGCTCAGGATGATTGCAAGATGTTCATCCCCGAAGGATTCTCGCCCAACGACGACGGGGTACACGACTACTTCCAGATTTACTGTATGAAGAAGTACCCGGATGCCAAGCTGATGATCTTCACCCGCGAAGGCGACCTGCTGTACGAACACGAACGGTACGGTAACCGGGAATTCTGGGGTAGCTTCGAGGCTTCGTGGTGGAACGGCGAAAGCATCAAGAACCATCAGAACGGACACCATAAGGTGGTGCCGGGAGTTTATATGTATATCCTGGATTTGGGCAACGGCGACCTGGAACGCGGATTTGTGATGGTGTCGTATTAAGTCGTGAGTCGGTATAGGTTGAGTCATCCCGTCCGGCAACTGCCGGATCAGGGTCTCACCCGGCAAGAGATCCCGAAACAAGTTCGGGATGACGCGAAACAGCTTGACAATAGAAAACGAAACCTGCAGGACAGGAAAAAGAAAGATTGATGAGAAATTTTAAAAACATACGGGGAAGATTGAGACTAACCGGCTGCCTGCTGACCGGACTGCTGCTGTTGCTGGCAGTTCGTTCGGCGGGACAGCTCACCGACCCGGTGTTCACACAATACATGAACAGCATGCAGACCATTAACCCGGCTTACGCAGGCATGTGGGACAAGGTGGGCATCCAGGTGTTTACGCGCCGCTATTTTGTGGGCCAGGACAAGGCGCCGCTGGTCACCTCGGTGTCGATGTACAAGCCCATTAAGAACGACAACAACGGGCTGGGCATAAACATTATGGAAGAGCATTTCGGCTACGAGGACCGGCTGACCATCACCGCCGACTATTCGTACCAGGTGAAGCTGGACTGGAAAACCTTTCTGCGCCTGGGAGTGAAGGTGGGCATCCTGAATTACAACAACCTGCTCACCAAGTACAAGCTGGACCCGTGGAACTATCCGGATGTGGCGTTTCAGGAGGATGTGCACATTCCGGCCATGCTCAAGTGGGGCATCGGCGGGCTGGTTTACTCGCGCGACTACTACATTGGCTTGTCGATCCCTCAGCTAGTGGAGAATGACTTTCAGGCCAACCGGAATAACTACTCCTCCATGGCCGAGGTGCGCTATGCGTACCTGCTGGGGGGCTACTTTTTCGGGCGGCAGCGGCAAATACGCTTCAAGCCGACCCTAATGGTGAAAGCGGCTATGGGTGAGCCGGTACAGGCCGACCTGGCTGCCAACTGGCTGTTCTTCGATAAATTCTGGATCGGCGCCATGTACCGCACCAACAACACGGCAGCCATCCTCACCCAGTTTGTGATGATGAAGAATATCCGTATCGGCTACGCGATGGAGATGCCCTTTGGCAAAGAAATCTGGAAATACCAGATCGGCACCCATGAGTTCCGGCTGGTGTATGAGTACGATTTCTACAAGCGGCCGTATGTGCGGAAGCAGTACTTCTAGAAAGCCTCCCCCTTCCCCCTCCAAAGGAGGGGATTGTCCAATCGCTGACCGGGTTGGATATTGAATAATGCGTTGCATCCTGGCGTCATTGCGAATGAAGCGCAGCGGAATGAAGCAATCTGCAATGAGGAAGGAATTGGACGCAAATGACGCGGACATTTGGAAGGATGAAGGATGAATGTTGAATGATGAATGGGGCGCTTCAGGCAGGCGTCACTGCGAATGCAGCGCAGCGGAATGAAGCAATCTGTTGCGCATAGAGAACTTCCGTCAAAGCCGGGCAAGCTTTCAACGACTCAACGCCATACCGAGCAGCCTCGGATCCCCAAGGGATCGAACCATTCATCACCCCCAATCGAATTGGAGGATTGCGACCAATAAAAACCTTATTCAATTGCCCAACCTTAGTAGAAAAAACACCACGCCTGACCTCCTGCCAACCTTATTACCTTATTTAAACTGGGTTTACACGAATGAGGTAATAAGGTTTTAAATGATGTCTATCTGCACACAAGGCTACTAAGGTTGAAGAAATAAAATAAGGTTCTCGAAGGATGAATGGGACTCGTTGCACTTGAGAATGGGGCGCAGATGACACAGACCTTTGGAAGGATGAATGATGAATGGGACACTCCAAGCAGGCGTCATTGCGAATGAAGCGCAGCGGAATGAAGCAATCTGCAATGAGGAAGGAACTTAGGACGCAAATGACGCGGATTCATTTTGCCCGTTATGATTTAATGTGTAATCCTTTACGCAGGCATTTCCCGTCACCGATCCGCGCAGATGGTTCTGCGGGCTTGAAAAAAACCTTATTCATTTGGCCAACCTTAGTAGAAAAAAACCACACCTGACCTCGGCCAACCTTATTACCTTATTTAAACCAGGTTTACACGAATAAGGTAATAAGGTTTTAAATGTGTCTAGCTGCACACAAGGCTACTAAGGTTGAAGAAATAAAATAAGGTTTTTGGGTTCATCATTGATCAGCAGGTTCCGAACCGCGATTAAATGGGCGTGCCTTTTCTCTTTCAGCGGGAAGGTCACGGCATGCCGTGACCATACGGGGCGGTATGAGCCGGAGATCGTTCGTCCGCGATTACCTGATCCCCAAGGGATCAAACCATTCATCACCCCCAATCGAATTGGGGGACGGCGCAATACCACAGCGACCACCCCAACCCCCGAAGCGGGTTGAACCATCCGGAAATGATTGAACTCCTTCAGAGTTCCCAAAAAAAGACACTTTCGTCTGCCGCCAGTACCACTGTCGGTGATGAACATGTAACTCCTTCGGAGTAGGTTAGTGGTCACGACATGTCGTGACCGTACGGGCCGCTGCGAATCGGAAATCGGAAATCCGCGATTAAAAATCGCGGCACCCGGGAACAAAAATATTCCGATCCGGTACAGGTGTGCAAATGATCTTTCACCCAATAGATTTTGTTGCTCACTCAGAAAGAACTAATTTTGAAAAAAACATGCTCATGGCTACGTTAAAAATCAAAATTGACACGAAACAGAATGCCCGGTTATTGAAGAAATTCCTGCAAAATATTCCATTTGTGAAAAAAATTGAGGATGATCTTCAAGCCAGCCAACCAGCATCTCTCTCTCAATACGACCAACTAAAGGAAATTCTCGATACCATTGAGCCGGGTAGCTTGTATGGCGAAATCATTGACCCTGTCAATTGGCAAAAAGACCTTCGCAATGAATGGGAAACTCATTGACACAAACATCCTGATCTATTTGTCTCAACGAAAGATCAACCTCGAAGATATTACACAGATGCATAGCAGGCTGTATATTTCCGTCATTACCTACATGGAAGCGCTGGGATATCCTTTCAGAAATAATCAGGAAAAGCAGACCATGGAAAAGATCTGTTCGATTTTTGAGATCATTCAGCTGGAACAGACGATTATTGATGAGGTTATTCGCATTCGCCAAAAACATAAAATCAAACTACCGGATGCCATTATTCTGGGCACAGCCATAAGCGGGAAATTGGAACTTATAACGGCCAACACGGCTGATTTTATAAATATCCATCCCGGTGTTCCGTTGCATAATCCGATGAAATAAGTTCAGAATGGATAGGACGCAGACCTTGGGAATGATGAATGATGAATGTCGAATGATGAATGGGGTGCTTCAAGCAGGCGTCATTGCGAATGAAGCGCAGCGGAATGAAGCAATCTGCAATGAGGAAGGAAATTAGGACACAGACATTTGGAAGGATGAA
>NZ_JAPAAF010000006.1 GCF_025907915.1 Gaoshiqia sediminis | reverse complement strand
TAACTAAAAATTTAAGGATGAGAATAGAAGTTACGCAGTTTTTTGCACCATGTCAAGCTGCCCCGCATCGCGGGGTTTAGTTCAACGTTTCTGTATAATCTATTATTGAATTTATTTCGCCATTACCGGCCGGAAATATCAACTTATCGTTCCGATTTGGCTCAGTATCGTTAACTGTTTTCTAAACTCATTTTCTTAATTAGACTTTTAAAGGTAAAATTATTTTTTGATGCATGCGCGTAGTCCCGGGAAGTTTTGATGCCCTAGCTTCCCCCTGCCACCGATGCGCTATGACAAGGGAGGAAGTAGTCCGTAAGATCCTATTTTTACCGAACAACCCAGTTTTCCGATCTTATTTGCTAAGCACTTTCAGCAGCGTGGCATTTTCGATTTCCAGCTCGCGCAAGCGTACCCGGGTGGCTTCTTCGAGGGTGTGTTTGGGCGGATTGTTCAATTCCAACTGGTCGGCCAGTGCCCTGAGCAGGTTAAACTCCAGAACAACCGACAACTCGGATAAGCGGTTTAGCCGCAGCTGCCCTTCTTTCAGCATTTTGCTTACGGAACTTGGGTGCATGCCCATTTTCTTGGATAGCTGACTGCTGTTTAGGCCTTTCTCTTTCATTTTTTGCCGTATCAAGCGGATGGCTTCCTGTTCGATGCTTTTCATATGCCTTACAACTGATTTGTTTACCGAATAAATATAGTCTTTTATTCACACATACAAGCCATAAAGCAGTTATCATGTTCCTTAAAGCATTAGCTAATAGCACATAACAACATTTTATAAGCTATAAAGAAGACATTAATCGTGTTATATGCCTTATATATCGAATTAATAAATACAAACATCGACTTCTATCATACAAATATCGGCTTCTATCAGACATACATCGGCTTCAATCATACAAACATCGTCTTCTATCATACAGACTTCGGCTTCTATCAGACATACTTCGTCTTCTATCAGACATACATCGTCTTAATAAATATTAGTCTATCCTTTTTAAATCACTAATTCGTCTAAAGCGCAATACAACAGGAATAAAACGCACACCACGCCTTTCAAACCTTGTTTTGAAATCTTGGCATCAACTAACTTTTACGCCGCAATAGCAGATCTGCTTTTCAGACACTGATCTTCCTCCTTTGTTCCGGCTCTTATTGTTTACCTTCAGACACAAACACAGTCTTTTGTTATCACTCAAAACCACTGCACGATACCCTCTCAGCACAAAAAAACAAGCCCCGGTTTTACGGAACAATAAATAAAATACCCTACATTAGCATTTCAAGAATCAACCAAACAACCTACCTGTATGACACGTCTTTTGTTCTGCATCCTGCTTTTCGCGGCACTTCCCGCTTCTGTAAGCGCACAGGTCCAATCGGCCGAAACATCGGTAAACCTTTCCGGGCATCAAGATTCGCCCAAGCTGGTGTTATCCGCCAGGGGCGGGCTGTCGTACCTGACCGCCAGCGCCAAAGAGGACAAGAAAACACTCCAAAGTTACGGGCTCAGCGAAGATGCCGCAGATGACTACTACCGCGATTATAAGCTGGGTTACCACAGCCGGGCCAACCTGGGCCTCGTGTTCCCCTCGGGCATGGGCGGGGGAATTGTGCACCGCTACTTTTCGACCAGCGCCGGACTGACCGGCTTCTTCGATCCGCAGGACGGGGTGCACCTCATTTACGGAGAGACAAGCGAACAGGTCCACATCAACTTTTACGGGGCTACCTTCGACATGCAAGAGGAGCTAAGCCCAAAACTCACCGGAAAATTGAGCTACGGCATCGGCTACACCGATTTCAGGGACGAAATGATCATGATGAACCAACCTGTGCTGATCACCGGGAACAACCTCGGCCTGGATATGGCTTTCGATTTGCAATACCTGCTGTTCGGTAAACTGACCCTGAACGCGCAGCTTTCGTATTTTGTTTGCACCCTCAAAAAAGTAAAGTTCGACGATGGCTACACCAGCGAAAGCTACGAGCTGTCGGGCAACGAAAAACAAAACCTGTCGGCCCTGGACCTTTCGGTGGGGCTTTCCTACACCTTCTAAACCAAGGATATGAAAACAATCATCACCATCATTCAACGAGTAAGCCTGTTGTTGCTGCTTTGCGTTCCGTTTTTGTTTGAAGCCTGCAACGATGAATTTCTGGAGGAAAATGCCAACCAGTCATTCCTTTTGCAAGACACCCTGTTTATAACCGAAAAGACCATTGCGCAGGAAATAACCCTGGGTATCCCGGAAGCAAAAAATGCCCGTTACACCATCCGGGTCATCCCCAAATGGCTGGAGATTGCCGAAATGGAAGGAACCTTCGACAACGGCTATGCCAAGCTTTCTGTTTCGGCAGTTCCGTTACCCGAATTCAACGATCTGGGATTTTACGAGGGCTCCCTTCATATTTATGTTGAAGGAAAGGGCACCTATTACGGCACCGTTTTTTATGCCCGGCTGGGAGATCCAACCATCACGGTACAACCCGCCATTGTGGATTTTGGTACAGAGGACTATGCCACTGTAACCGTTTCGGATACCACTGCAAACAGCATCCTGATTTGGGAAATACAGGAACTGCCCAACTGGCTGAACGCAAATGCGACGAATGGCATGGCCGTACAGAACGGGAGCAACATGATCTCTTTTTGGGTGAACCGCGAAAACCTGGAACCGGGAGTTTACACCCATAACCTGGTGTTGTGGAACAATTCGCTCAATGAAAAATTCATCCTTCCGGTGAGCATGAAGGTGGTAGGCCCCAGCATGAGCGTATCGCCCGCCCAGGTTGATTTGGGTGTAAGCGGAACCGTAGCTGTTACCATCAGCAACACCACTGAAAACAGCACCTTGCACTGGTCCATCAAAGACCTCCCGCCGTGGTTGCTGGTTAGCCAAACCGACGGAACAACCACCCGCTACCAAAACAGCACAATAACCTTTAGCGTGAACCGCGAAAACCTGGACATTGGTGTTTACACCCATGACCTGGTGATTGAAAACGATTCGGAGAACAAAACATTCGTTCTTCCGGTCAGGATGGAAGTGGTCGATTTTATGGACGAAGCATTGACCACTCTTTTGGAAGGCCACATTGTTGATGCGGAATACCACGAAGGCAGCGGAATACTGGCCATCATTACCCAAACGCCCAAACTCTTACAGCTTTACCACACCAACACCAACACGCTGGAGTCGTTTGCCCTGGAAAGCGTTCCGGCTTGTATCAGTCTGGCTGAAGACGGCAGCGAGCTTCTGATCGGGAATACCAATGCAACCATAAGCCGCATCAGCCTGGCAACCCCAACCGTTCATCAAACCCTTGAAATTGATTGTATCCCGTATGACATTGTTTTCGGGGGCAATAACTGGTGCTACATCACCCCCACCCTCGATCAGTGGGTGCCTTTCCGCAGTTTGAACCTGCAAACCGGGGAGCTTGTTAAATCAAGCAGTTCGAGCGCCATCTACGAAAAAACCATCATCCGGAAAATCCCGAACAAAGACAACCTGCTGGGCACCCGCACCGGCTTAAGCCCTTCGGGCATTTTGCTGTTCGATACCAGCCAGGGTATCTGCAACGAAAACATCAACTACTGGCACGAAGGGATCGGCAATTTCTGGCTGACGGAGGACGGGTCGAAGTTTGTTTGCTCAACCGGACGCATCTACCGCACACCCGACTATACCGACGACTACGTACACAGCATCGACATATCGCCCATCGGCGACCTGGGCGCCAACTGGGACGCCCCCATAAAATGGACCGACCACAGCGCTGCCGCCAACACCTTGTTTGTGCTGCGGGCCGCTCCGGACTACTACACCAATAATAACGACTCGTGGATTGAAAGCTACGACGCCTACAGTTACGAAAAACTGGCAACCTACCGGCCCATGCCCATTGTTTTAACCATCGGGGGGGTACGGAAGGAATACGAAACCAAAGCATCTTTTGTATTTGCATCGAACGATGAAACGGCCATCTATGTGCTGAAAAATGTACATCAAAGCTATTCCATTGGCAACCAATGGGCCATTGAAAAGATTATTACGGGCAACTAACTTGTTTCAGGATCTGTCAATAACAGGCGCCGAAGTTGAAACAGATTCCGAAATAAATTCGGAATGACAGCTCCGGAAACTTTGCACGATCCTTAGGATTTTGCCCGGCTCATCGGGATTGGCAGGAAAGTCATTCCACGCGGCTGGAATGTCATCCTACCTTGCCGTTAAAAACGCCTGATGCCGTTTACCTATCAAGACTGCCCCCTCTGCATGACCGGATGGGGCAGTTCTTTTCTTGTAGCAGTCACTTATTGAATCCCATTAGATGCCGGAGGCATCAACTGTTTATAGAAAGAAGGGGCTAATCTTCAGGTTCGACCCCTGTGGGGTCGCATGTCTTCCACCTATCAATCCGCTATAAACATGAAATCCCTCCCGGGATTTTACGGACGTAAACACCATTGCTTATTAGCCTGATTCTATTTTCCTTCCCTTCGTCACCGCTCCGCTAAGACGAGGGCGAGGTGGGGAAGTTCGGGGATTTTTCATTTCTTTCAATACTTTATACAAAAGATTATCAACACAGAGATAAATGATAAACAACTTATTAGAAAAGAAATAGTGGTCAATCTACCAAAAAGTTTAAACCTTTTTGACGAGTTGGGTTGAAACATTTTATTCACAATTTTATCAGATAGCCCAAATGCTTCTTGGTAAGTGTCTTTGGCGTAATTCATAGCAAATTCAAATTCTTGCTTTGCACCTTGCGCAATTATTTGGTAGCGTTTCTTTAAATCATTAATTAGTATTTGTTTACCCTCTGAATTTAATCTTACATATTCGTCCAAAACATGGGAAACATCGTCGTCGAAGTCTGCCTTTAAACGCCTCACTACTTCATTAATGTCATTTACATCTGAAATGTTATCTGGATTTACTTCCATGATTTGTTGCCTGGAAAAAGCACCTTGAAGATAAAATTCAATACTTTGATAGTGTATCTGATAAATATAGAAGAACCATCTGTATAGTATTCCTGAAATTATCGAAGTCGAGAGTAAAACTAAAACTGTCTTTATTGTAAAATGGTCAAATGAATTATTGAATTTTGTTAGATTGGTCACGATAATCGAAAGTCCCCCAATTGAGAAGCCTACAATCCAGATCATAAATTTCTCTGAATTATTAAAGTTGTATCTTTGATTTTCACGGTGCTTTTCGAGATTTTCAAAGAATGTGTCCATTACAAATTCAAATGGTCTTTTCATCGTTATTTATAGTTATGAATACCTGTTTTAAATTTACCGCGTAGAGTGGAGCCTAACAGCCCATTCAAAGCTTACGTTACGTAAATGTACAAATTATGCGTTAACTGCCAGTGTCCCCTGCATCAAACAGTACGTGAAGTTTTAACGGCTCATCGGGATGTGCAGGAACGTCATTCAACGTGGGCTGGATTGTTATCCACTCTTGCCGTTAAAAACGACTGATGCCGTTTACCTATCAAGACTGCCCCTCTGCATGACCGGATGGGGCAGTTCCTTTCTTGTAGCAGTCACTTATTGAATCCCATTAGATGCCGGAGGCATCAAATGTTTATAGAAAGAAGGGGCTAATCTTCAGGTTCGACCCCTATGGGGTCGCATGTCTTCCACCTATCAATCCGCTATAAACATGTAATCCCTCCCGGGATTTTACGGACGTAAACACCATTGCCTATTAGCCTGATTCTATTTCCCTTCCCCTCATCACCGCTCCGCTAAGACGAGGAGGAGTTTTGTCGCCATAAGAAAAGGCTGTAACATGTGATGAAACAGCCTTTTCGGATCGTCAAAAATCTAAAACTTACTCTTCAATCTTCTCAAATACATCGTTGTATTTGTTCATCACGTATTTCACCAGATACCACGACAGCACAACAAGTGCGGGCCAGGTGAGAAACAGCAGGATGGATGTCCAGTACATATGGTTTGTTTTTTCGGTTAATCATTAATATACATGCGATTCTTCACTCATTTCTTTGGCGTCGATCTTTTTCGTGTTCATGGCACGCCAGAACCACCAGATGTAGGCGATGACAAAAGGCACAAACAGCGACACGTAGCTCATAGCCGTAAGCGTGAAGTGGCTCGACGAAGCGGTTTGGATCGTGAGCGACGACTGCAAATCGTAGTTTGACGGATAGAAAGCCGTATTGTTAAAACCGGCCAGCAAGAACAACATCCACACTACAAGCACGGTGCCACCCCCGGCAAACCAAATGCCTTTTGAGCCACCTTTTAACAATGGCAGGGCAATGCCCCACAACACAGCGACAACTCCCACCAGCAACAACACCGTAAGTAATGGCATGGCAATCAGGTTGTGCAGGTATTTGTATTTTTCCATAAACACGTTTCCGGTAGCCGGGTCGTAAGCAAAACCTTCTTTCAGCACCAACCAGATCAGGAAATAGAGAAAGAAAACCAAAAACGGGATGGCGTTGTACAGCACTTGCTTTTTAGAGCGGGCCAGCACGTTTTCGTCGTCCACCGAGTTGATGAAGTAAAGCGCACCCAGGATGCGGGCCAGGAAGAACACCGACAGCCCCAGGGCCACGTTGTGGAACGTGAGCACGGCTTCGAGCCCGCGGAACGGGGTTTGCCAGAGCACATTGTTCATGTCGTTCAGGCTGAACATGGCGCCGTTGAAAAACGTGCCCACGGCCGTTCCCACCAGGATGGTACCGAAAGCGCCGTTCAGGATCAGAAAGATTTCGTACGTTTTAGCGCCCAGCAGATTGTCGGGCTTTTTCCGGTACTCGTATGAAACGGCTTGAATGACAAAGAAAAACAAAATGGCCATCCACACCCAGTAGGCCCCGCCAAACGAAGTAGCGTAAAACAACGGGAAAGAGGCAAAAAAGGCGCCGCCAAAAGTAACCAGCGTCGTGAAGGTAAATTCCCATTTGCGGCCCAGGGTATTCACCAGCATGGTGCGTTCGGTTTCGGTTTTTCCGATGGTGTAGATCAGCGTTTGCCCACCCTGCACAAAAGTCAGGAATACAAACAAAGCGCCCAGCAGCGACACGATGATCCACCAGTATTGTTGCAATGCCAGATGTGATAAACTTTCAAACATTAGTTGTGCCCTCCTTCTTCGTTAATTTTCGGTCCAATCTTAATTTGCCGGAGCATGATTTTAATTTCCGCGATCAGCAAGATGGTAAAGATGGCAGCAAACAGCCAGAATGTTACCTGCACGGCGCTGGTGCTGATTTTGGTTACAGCAGCCAGGGTTGGCATCAAATCCTGGATCACCCAGGGCTGGCGGCCCACCTCGGCCACAATCCAACCGGCCTGCGACGCGATGTAAGCCATCGGGATGGTCCAGATGGCCAGTCGTAAAAAGCCCCGCCGACGATCTAGCGTTCCCTTCACCACAAATAAAAAGGCCAGGATGAAAAACAGAATGAAGTACATGCCCAGCCCAACCATCAGGTGAAAACTGTAGAACGAAAGCGCCACATTGGGAATGAGCATATTGGGATCGGAAATGTAACCGTAGCCGAAATACTTAAAGTAATTTTCCTGAAAGTCGGGGCTCATGAACTCGGTTTTCAAACTGGCAGCCAAAGCTTCATCGCCCGACTTTTTCGCTTCTTTAAACTCCTTAAGTTTCTCGATGGCTACCCGCCCGCGTTCCATTTTTTCGGTGGCCGCCATGATGCCGTATTTTTCGTTCCCCCGGATCAGGTCGTTCACTCCCGGAACAAAGGCGTTCCAGTCCATGTATGCCATGTAGGAAAGCACATTGGGAATTTCAATTTTCATATTGAAGTCCATCAGGTTTTCGTTGGACGGGTCGGTATCGGTTGTCGACATCAGACCAAGGGCAATCAGTCCAGCTCCTTCGCTGCCGTTGTACAAACCTTCGAAAGCAGCAAATTTCATGGGCTGATTTTGGGCCACATTGCGGGCCGAGCTGTCGCCGGTAAAAACCAGGTAAATCGACGAAACGAACCCAAAAACAGCAGCAATAGCGATACTCTTCCGGGCAAACACGATTTCTCGCCTTTTCAACAAAAACCAGGCAGAAATGCCGATTACAAAGATGGCGGCCAGCACAAAACCGGAGGAGGTGGTATGCAGAAACTTGTCAACCGCCATGGGCGAGAACAGCACGTCCCAGAAGCTCACCATCTCGTTGCGGGCCGTTTCGGGGTTGAACTGCATGCCCACGGGCATTTGCATCCAGGCGTTGGCCACCAAAATCCACAAGGCCGACAGGTTGGCGCCAATAGCCGTTAGCCAGGTAGCCAGCAGGTGTACTTTTTTGCTCACCTTATTCCAGCCAAAAAACATGATGGCAATGAAGGTGGATTCCATAAAAAAGGCCAGAATACCTTCGATAGCCAGCGGAGCGCCGAAAATATCGCCTACAAACCACGAATAGTTCGACCAGTTGGTGCCAAACTCAAATTCGAGGATAATGCCGGTAGCTACCCCAATGGCGAAGTTGATGCCAAACAAGGTCATCCAGAACTTGGTGATTTTCTTCCACTCCGGGTTGCCGGTCTTGACATAGATGGTTTCCATGAACGCGATGATGAAGGTGATCCCCAAGGTCAGCGGCACGAAAATCCAGTGATACATGGCCGTCAGGGCAAACTGCGCCCTCGACCAGTTTACTAAGGATAAGTCGATTGATTCTAACATGAATTTTTTATTTAGTGTTTGTCAAATTATCCAAAACGTGTTCACTGCGTTGTTCATCTGTCTCGAAGTTTGTTTTCAGGAAGTTTGGAAAGAAAAACAGCTTCAGCACAAAAAACATGATAAACAACTTCACCAAAATCACAATCCATACTTGCTTTCCCCATCCGCTCATATTCCGGAAACCTTCCAAATAAAAACGTCCGATCCGAACAAAAACATTTTGCTTCATCATCCTACCTTTTTCGTGTCAATTGGAACAGAAACAATCATCCTGCAACATTGTTGAATGCCCGCAAATAGCAGACATTTAAACCTTTTTTTCGGTTTCCGCAATAATCAACTGAATAAAAAAACTTTAAGCCAGTTTTAACTATAAAAAGAATTGAAAAAAATTACACCTTTTTTGCGAATAATATTTCCGGCGCTGGAAAATTGATCAAAAGATAGGCAAAAGCCGCTTGAAAATGAAGTAAGCAAAAGGGTATTTTACAACACCCGGAATGCGCTTTCCTTCAAATGCCTGGCAGGTTGAATTTCCTGCTTCTTCAATTATTCATTTTTCCAAAGGCTTAGCTTCCTCCAATTCATCACCGTCACCCTATAAAATTAACCGGTTTATTAGTTTTTTTAAACATTCAGCGCAGCTTGGTGGTTTCATACTAAAAATTAACAGCCGGTTACTCAATTGAATCATAATAAAACCAATATGACTAAAGTTTTTCGGCAGTTTCCTAACTTACTGCTCGTGCTGCTGGCAATAGCCCCGGCTATCGTTGTCAGAGGCCAGTCTTCGATCGTGGACGACCTGACAACGTCTCCGGAAATAGGCGTGATAGAACACCTGGATGAATACCTGCCTGACGGAATCCGGTTGGTGGGGGAAGATTCGGTGAGTGTACAGCTGACCGATTTGATCGACAAACCTACCGTCTTGAATTTTGTGTATTATCGCTGCCCGGGCATTTGCAGCCCGCTGATGGAAGGCTTGGCCGAGGTGATGGACAAATCGGACCTGAAACCGGGCATCGATTACCAAGTGCTCACGATTAGTTTCGACCCGTCGGAAACGCTGGACCTGGCGCTTCGAAAAAAGTCAAATTACCTCAACCTGGTCAATCGGAAAGAAGAAATTGCGAAGGGCTGGAAGTTTTTCATTTCTGACAGCGCCAGTATTGCCACAGCCACCAATGCGGTTGGATTCAAATACAAAAAAATTGGCAACGACTTTCAACATGCCGCGTCGGTGATGATCATCAGTCCCGACGGAAAAATCACCCGTTACCTAAACGGATTGTACTTTCTGCCATTCGAATTTAAAATGGCCATCATCGAAGCCAGCAAGGGACAATCGGGCCCTACCATCAATAAAATCATACAGTTCTGTTATTCCTACGATCCGGTTGGTCAAACCTACGTACTCAATGTGACCAAAATTACCGGTACGCTGATTCTGTTTGTGGCTATGCTGTTTTTCCTGTACCTGATTTTTAAACCCAAGAGAAAAATAACAAACTAACTACTTTATGCAAGCAAGTTCTCACATACCCCACGATGTAAGTTACCTGGAATACAAAGGGAAACACAACGGGCTGCTGAGCTGGATTTTATCCACCGACCACAAGCGCATTGGCCTGTTGTACATGTATTCTATGATGACACTCTTTTTGGTTGGCGTAGTACTCGGGCTGGCCATGAAATTTGAATTGATTGCCCCGGGAAAAACCATCATGGACGCCCAGGATTACAACGCCGTTTTTACCGTGCACGGGGTGATCATGATCTTTATGATCGTCGTTCCCGGTTTGCCGGCCGTTTTCGGCAACTTCCTGCTACCCATCATGATTGGCGCCAAGGATGTGGCTTTTCCGAAGCTTAACCTGGCATCGTGGTATGTGTATATTGCCGGCGCTTTGCTGGTGATTGCCTCGCTGCTGTTTGGCGATGGCTCGCCCGATACCGGCTGGACCTTTTACGCGCCCTACAGCTTTAAAACCGGCGCCAACATGCTGCCGGCCATTTTCGGCGCGTTTGTCCTAGGTTTCTCGTCTATCCTTACCGGGCTGAACTTTATTGTCACCATCCACCGGATGCGTGCACCGGGCATGGGCTGGACCAAAATGCCGCTGTTTCCCTGGACCCTTTACGGCACCGCCTGGATCCAGCTACTAGCTACCCCGGTGGTAGGAATCACATTGGTTTTAGTCGCGTTGGAACGCATTTTTGGCATCGGCGTTTTCGACCCGGCGTTGGGCGGCGACCCCATCCTCTACCAGCACCTGTTCTGGATTTACTCGCACCCGGCCGTGTACATCATGATTTTGCCGGCTATGGGCGCCATTTCGGAGGTGATTCCCACGTTTTCGCAGAAACATGTTTTCGGCTACAAAGCCATTGTTGCTTCTACCATGGCCATCGCCTTTGTTGGTTATTTTGTTTGGGGCCACCACATGTTTACCTCGGGCATGAGCGGCACAGCCCAATATACGTTCTCGATCCTGACATTTTTGGTGGCTATTCCCAGCGCCATCAAAGTATTCAATTGGATATCCACCATGTACAAAGGTTCGATCAACGTGCAAACACCTTTTTACTGGGCAGCCTCTTTCATTTTTGTCTTTATGATTGGCGGCTTGTCGGGACTGGTGCTGGGAGCTCTGGCCACCGATGTGTATGTACACGACACGGCCTTTGTGGTGGCACACTTCCACTTTATTGTTTTCGGCGGGGTTGGTTTTGCCTTTTTTGCAGCCATCCATTACTGGTTCCCCAAAATGTTCGGGCGCATGTACGATTCTTTATGGGCCAACGTGGGCTGGATCATTTTCTTCATTGGCTTCCTGGCCCTGTATTCACCCATGTTTTATTTAGGAATGCAGGGAATGCCCCGCCGGTACTACGACTACCTGGAACAATTTCACGCGGCTAACATTCTATCAACCCTTGGCTCGTGGGTCATGACACTGGGACTGGTTATTATCATCATCAACCTGTTCCGTTCGGCCAAAAGCGGCCCGATTGCCGGCAAAAACCCCTGGAACGGGAAAACCCTGGAATGGACTGTGCCTTCGCCGCCACCAGTCGAGAATTTTGAAACAATCCCGGTGTACCACGAAAAAGACGGACCTTACGAATACTAAACACGAATACCTATGTCACAAGCTATCCATCATGATGAACACTACGATGCCGAAGGGTCCAAAATTGCCATGTGGCTGTTCATTTTCACCGAGTTACTGCTCTTTGGCGGATTGTTTATCATTTACTCGGTTTACCGCTACCTGAACCAGGATGCTTTTCACCTGGCTGCCGAAGAACTGAACACAACCATCGGGGCTATCAACACGGTTATCCTGCTGGTGAGCAGTATGACCATTGCCATGTCCACCTCTGCCCTGCAAAAAAGGCAAAAAGGTACTACCCTGCTTTTGCTGGGAATCACCCTGTTTTTGGGACTGGTTTTCCTGGTGAACAAATATTTTGAATGGGGAGTAAAATTTGAGCACGGCATTTTCCCCGGCTCCGAACACATGACGGAAAACCTCAGCCAGGGTGAAATCCTGTTTTTCGGGCTGTACTTTGTAATGACCGGCCTGCATGCGCTGCACATTATCATCGGGATGATTATTATCGGCGTGACGGTCGCCAAGGTTTCCAGCGGGAAAGTCCATGCCGACCGCTCGGCCTTGCTCGAAAACTCCGGCCTTTACTGGCACCTGGTTGACCTGATCTGGATTTTCCTGTTTCCCCTGTTTTACCTCATCCACTAAAATAACCGGACTATGACAAACGAAAAACACCATATTGTACCCTACAGCACCTATGCAATCATACTGGCTGCCCTGTTGCTGTTTACCTTTCTGTCGGTAGCCATTACCGGTATTGAGCTGGGCGAATTTACCGTTGCCGGCGCCCTATTGCTGGCAACCATAAAATCGTACCTGGTGCTTACTTATTTCATGCACCTGAAGTTTGACAAAGCCTACATCCGAATTATGGTGGGATTTGTATTCCTGGTTTTTCTGGCCGTAATCATCATTACCTTTCTTGACTACTATTTCAGATAACGACTATGTATATACTAGCAAACACACAAGCCTCTAACTTTGTCACCGGTGTTGACCGGGCTTTCCTGGTCATCCTGGGCATTTCGTTTTTCTTCCTGATCGGGTTGACTCTGGTGATGATCTATTTCATCTACCGGTACAACAAAAAACGCAACCCGGAAGCCACGCAAATAAAAGGAAGCAATACACTGGAAGTGGTTTGGACCGTCATCCCCACGATCCTGGTACTGGTGATGTTTTACTACGGATGGGCCGGATGGAAACCGATGAAAAATGCCCCCGAAGACAGTTTTGAAATTGACGTGATTTCACGCATGTGGAACTTCACCTTTGAATACGAAAACGGTAAAAAGACTGACACCTTGTTCATCCCCATGGACAAACCCGTGAAACTAAACCTGATTTCGGTGGATGTTATTCACTCGGTATATATTCCGGCTTTCCGGGTGAAGGAAGATGTGGTACCGGGACGCGAAAAGTTTATGTGGTTTATTCCGCAAAAAGAAGGCATCTTCGAACTGTTTTGCACCGAATACTGCGGGCTTCAGCACTCGTACATGTATAACTGGGTGAAGGTGATGCCGGAGGATCAATTCAACTCCTGGTATGCCGACACCACTATCCTGGTGGCCGGAACTGTAGATTCACCCACTGCTTCCGGAAAACGGATCATGACCAATATTGGCTGCCTGGCCTGTCACTCGCTGGATGGCAGCAAGTTGGTGGGCCCCTCGTTTAAAGGCCTGTACGGACATGAAGTTACCGTGAAAGCAGGAGGAGAAACAAAAACGGTGGTGGCAGATGATGAATACATCAAACGATCGATTTATGATCCCAATAGCGAAATTGTGGAAGGCTTTCCCAAAGGCATGATGCAATCGTATCAGGGACAACTTAGTGATGACGATATTGCCCTGATGATTGAATACCTGAAAACGTTGAAATGACAAAACCGGGCATCATCGAATATTTTAAGATTATCACGGAACTCGGAAAAGTCCGGATTTCACTGCCGGTTGCACTCTCTGCCTTGACCGGTTTTGCCTTGCATACCGGACATGTGGGAACAGCCGGCCTTTGGCTGGGCATTGGGGTATTCCTGGTTTCGTGCAGCTCGGGCGCCCTGAATCATTGGCAAGAGCACGACGAAGATTCCCGGATGCCGCGTACCCAAGGTCGTCCCATTCCTTCCGGGAAAGTCAGTCCGGCATTTGCCCTTCGGGTGGCACTTGCCTATTTCCTCGCGGGAAGCCTGGTGTTAGCGATCCATTTTCCGCTGGTTGCACTGGGAGCCAGCATCGTCACACTGATCTCCTACAATGCTTTTTATACCCCATTAAAAAAAGTAACTGCCTTTGCCGTTGTGCCCGGCTCACTGGTTGGAGCGCTGCCTCCGTATATTGGCTGGCTGGCAGCTGGCGGACAACTCACCGACCCGGTCATTTTCTGGGTGGCGACGTTCTTTTTTATCGGGCAAATACCCCACTTTTGGCTGTTGCTGCTCATGTTTGGGAAAGAATACAAACTGGCTGGCTATCCGAGCCTCACCGACCTTTTCAGCGACAACCAAATCAAACGGCTCAGTTTTACCTGGATCCTGGCCACGGTGGCAGCTGCCTTGATCATCGCCCTGAAAGTGATGATCGGACGGACCGCCATGTTCATCCTGCTGTTCTACATTTTTTATCTGTTGTTCTCGCTTGGTACACAGTTACTGGTTAAAAAGAACCTGCATGTTCGCCCGGCCTTTTTCAAGCTCAACTTTCTGTATTTGTTTATGATGGTGGCCCTTATTATTGACAGTCTGTTTCACCGCTCGTGAACATTTGGCAAGTATGGAATGTTTTTTACACAGATCTGCGTTATTGGATACTTAAGAAAATCTAATCATGAAAAAAGTTACCACTATGTTTATAACAGGAATTATTACGGGTATCATCATCAGTTTTGCAGCAGTTGTATTGCTGGCACCCAAAATGATGTTTACCGTGAGCGAAAGTCAGTACGACTTTGCCAAAACCAAAGCATTAATTGAAAAGCAAACGGCTGAAAATAACTGGAGCATGCCCCATCAATACGACTTACAGGCCACCATGTCGAAGAACGGATTTTCGGTGAAGCCGGTAACCGTATTCTCAATTTGCAAACCCGACATTGCTGTGCGTATTTTGGACAACGACCCCAACCGTCACATTTCGGCGATGATGCCCTGCCGCATAGCCATTTATGAAAAAGCCGACGGCAAAACCTACATTGCCCGGATGAATGCCGGATTGATGTCGAAATTGCTGGGCAGCGAGGTTAAAGCCGTGATGGGCGAAGCAGGGGAAGACAGCGAAAAAATTTTGGCCCCAGTCATCAAAAAATAAAACTACCCAAATGAAATCACCAATCTTACTGCTGGCGTTCATTTTCACCCTCGCCATTTCCTGCGGACAAAAACAAGTTAAAGAATCTGAAGCAATCACCCCGACAGCCTCCGTTGAGCTGGTTTACCGGGTTGAAGGCATGACCTGCGACCACTGCGAAATGTCGATCCAAAAGGGAGTGAACGAGCTGAAAGGCATCTCCACAGTGGAAGCCAATCACGAAGATTCGACTACCCGTGTGGTTTTCGACCCAACGAAGACTTCGGAAAAGGAAATTGTTTCCGCCATCGAAAAACGGGGCTACAAAGTGGTTGCCCCGTCACATCCGTAAAAAAACGATTCAGTCATTTACTTTTTTATCCGGTTCACCTCGTAAATATCTTTGCGACGGTCTTTCAGATTGCGAACACTGCCATATTGGTTTAGTTCGGCCAGCAGGTCAATATCCACATCCACGATGAGGATCATTTCCGTGTTAGGCGTCGTTTCGGCCTTCACCCCATTCATCGGAAACGAAAAATCGCAGGGAGTGGCCACCATCGATTGGGCATACTGAATGTCCATGTTATGTACCTTGGGCAGGTTCCCCACGCAACCGGCAATGGCGACATAGCATTCGTTCTCGATAGCACGGGACATCGCACAATTTCTTACCCGCGAATACCCGTTTTGCGTGTCGGTTAAGAACGGAACAAAAATGATATTGACGCCTTCGTCGGCCAGCAACCGGCCCAGTTCGGGAAATTCTATGTCGTAACAAATCAGCACTCCTATTTTTCCGCAATCGGTATCAATGGCTTTTATTCCGTTGCCGCCCTGTAATCCCCAAACCCGTACCTCATCCGGGGTAACGTGTATCTTCTCATACCTTTCCGTCGAACCGTCGCGTCGGCACACATACCCTACATTATACAGCAAATCGTTTTGTATTTCGGGCATACTTCCCGAAATGATGTTGATGTTGTACGAGATGGCAAATTCGGAAAGTTTCGCAACAATCGGGGATGTGTATTGGGCCTGCTCCCGGATGGCTTCGGGCTCACTTAACCGATTGTTTTCGGCCATCAGCGGGGCATTGAAAAATTCGGGGAAAAGAGCAAAATCACACCGGTATCCCGAAACGGCATCAATAAAGTATTCAGCCTGGTTTAAAACATCATCCAAATTGCCATAAGGACGCATTTGCCATTGTATTAGGCCAATACGCACAATCCGCTTCGGGGCCTGCGGTTTTCGGGATTTCTTTTCATAGTAGATGTTGTCCCACTTTAGTAAAACGGCATACTCATTGGATGCTTCGTCTCCTACCAGGTAATTTTTCAGGATCTTGGACGGATAAAAGTCGTTTGAAATCTGAAAGTTCAACACCGGATCATGGATTTCTTTTCGCTTCACTTTCTCGATATACTGCTTGGGCGACAGCTCGTCTGAATACTTATGGTAGTTTGGAATCCGGCCGCCGAAAACAATTCCCTTCAGATTCAAGCGCTCGCACAATTCTTTCCGGTAGTCATACAACCGCCGCCCCAGCCGAAGGCCCCTGAATTCGGGTTTAATGAAAACTTCAATCCCGTACAGAATGTCACCATCCGGATTGTGTGTATTGAATGTATAGTTGCCGGTGATTTGCTGATAAGTATGCTGGTCGTCAAACTTACTGTAATCAACAATAATCGACAGTGCACAACCGGCAATTTCACCATTTACCCGCATTACGACCTGTCCCTCCGGGAAACGATTGATTAATGTTTTAATATGCTGCTCCCGCCAGTAATATTCGGGCATGGCCGGATAAGCTTCAATCATCGCCTGCTTCAACTCCTGATAATCATCCAAATGCAAAAATGACAATTCAATATTCTCGATTTCGCTCATGTGGAATAGATTAAGATTGATAAAAAATAGCAGACCGTTCTTGGCTGCCATACTGATAAACGTACGAAGTCATCCAAAGTTGACAATCCTGAAGCTGCTTCTCAACATTCCTTCCATCTGCATGAAATCATACCACAAAAAAATGACTTCGTTTACGAAAGTAACGTCAAATTCCGAATAATTGGAAATTAAAGATGATAGCTAAAATCGATAATTGATGCCTGTGAAAACACCAAAAGAATAGGGTTTATAGGTCACCGAAGGGTTATCGTTTAACGAGCCCAGGTAGTACTTCAATTGCGGATCAACCCGCAGCTCCAACCGGTCGGTAAGCCGGTAGCCCAAGCCAAAACCAAAACTGGTGGAATAACTGATCCGGTTCATGTCTTTTGTTTTCCCAATGCGGCTCAGGCCTTCTGAATTCTGCATGTAGGCATTATTCCCGATCAGGAAGCCGGCATTTACCCCGCCCAGCAAACGGAACCGGAATGTCTTGTCCAGTAACTGGTAACTGGCCATCAACGGAATTTCGATGTACTCAAACTGTTGTTCAAACTGAGAATGGCTAAGTATCACCTCTCGGTTGGCTTGAACCGATTCGAGCGAAGTAGAAAGCCTGGTACCTTCCGGAAGGTTATCGAGCTCTACCACGCCAGCCGAAGCATTGATCAGCATTGCCCCCTTTTCGACCATCACGCTGGTGTTGAAATAATTATACTCGGCGTCACCGGAAACAAAATCATACTGCATATTGCGAGAGGGTGTATTTCCCGATGCTTCTTCCAATTTGCTGTAATATAAACCCGATTGAACACTCCACCTTTTCCCTGCTTTATACTCCAAGCTAAGCCCCCCACCAAGTTGCAGGCTGCCGCTACCGCCTGACCGGGTCATGTTGCTGGCATAAGCGGCATCGTACGATGACTGATTGACGGCATAAACAGGTGTAATCATGGCGCCAACCATCCAGAAGCCATCCCGGTCAGCGGACTTATTCCCGGCTTGTTGCTTGTTAAATTCTACCAGGGCCAATTCAGCACCGGATAATTCCACCGCCAAGCCCTGCCGTTTTTCCTTCAACTTATCCAAACGCAGATTGCGTGTCGTGGTACTTTTCAAATTGGCAGATCGTGCGTTAAGCAAGGGCAGCGCTTCCTCTTTTTCAGCAGGAAGGGCTCCCTGACTTTGTTCCGTTTCAGTTTTGCCGACAACCTGGGCCAACGGCTGTTTCGTATGTAATACTGTTTCATACGCAGGAGCGGACTCCTGAACCGGGCTAGTTTCGGTAACTTCAATCGATTTCCCGGCAAGTTTCGGAACAGGCTGATCTCCCTGTTCTTGCTGTACAACAAACGGTTCTATCACGTTTTCGGGCTGATCGGGCTGCAATTGCCAACCCAACAGGAAAGCCAATAAAATAGCTGCCGCAACCCCACTGGCACGCAGAATAAGTACCAGCCGCCGTTTCCGTCCGGCAGCCTGTAGCTCCTGAATCCGATCCCAAACATAGGGAGGCGGACTTTGCTCGAAATTCTCCAATCTCGAACGGAACAGCTCATCCAACTGGTGATCACTCTTCATCATGCAGGGTAATTATTTTCAGTTTCTTCAAAACACTTCACCACCTTTTTTTGCAAAATCATCCGGGCCCGCGCCAGGTTCGATTTGGAAGTTCCTTCCGTAATTTTCATTTCCCCGGCAATTTCCTTGTGGTTCATCCCTTCAAACACATACAGGTTGAAAACCATCCGGTAGCGGGGAGGCAATTCCTGGATGAGTTTTAACAAATCCTGTGTCGCAATCTCCGCAAGAATTTCATCCTTAAAGTCCGGTACATCAAACTTTGTCATGTCATCAACAGGATGCAGCAAATGCTGCTTGCGGTATTTTTCCAGCGACACATTCACCATAATCCTCCTCACCCAACCTTCAAAAGAACCCTCGTGCCGGAACGTGCCAATCTTCTCGAATACCTTGATGAACCCATCCTGCAAGTTATCCTCGGCCTCGGTTTGATCCTTGGAATAGCGCAGACACACCCCATACATTTTGGGTGCGAACAACTGGTACAAACGAGCTTGCGCCCCTGTTTTCCCAGCAGCACAATCTGTTATCAGTTGCCTGAGGTCCTCCAAGGTGTTATCAATTGGTTAAGATCAAATTTAGCGAATTCGCCTAACTTCCGGCTATCTTTATCGTTTCCGGTGACAGATGAAAATACAGGTGAGAAGGTTGCGCAAGGATTGAAAAAACCTTCATAAAGAGCGCCGGCACAAACAAAGGATCGAGATGTTAATATCTCAGCAAACAACCTATGCCCTCAAAAAGCAACTGGCTGGCCAAATTTGTTGACCAGCCTGTAGTAAAAGCCCGACCTGTAGCCGGAATATTTTTGGAAAGCAGAATTTACTCCTGCAACAACCTTTCCAGGATGCTCTCATCCACCTGAAAAACCGTGCCGTGACGCGTACCTTCCGGAAAACTAATGGAATCGGTGATTACTTCCCATTTTTTCAGGTATTTCGATCGCACAGCCCCCATGTGATGGCGCGTGTACTCATCGTAATATACCACCCAATGGCCATCCACATAAGCAACGGTCGGCCCTTCCACCCAATCGGGGGTGATCGGCTCGCTGATGAGCTTATAGCCCTCAGTAAGGGATTTACTTGAAGCCATTCGGATGTGCTTCTTGGGCGGGTTGCGGGTTTCGTCCTTCAGAAACATGACATACTGCCCGGCAATTTTCTTAATCACGGCATCAATTACATTGAAACCTTCGTCGTAAAGCAGTTTTGTTTCGCTAAAGGTGTTGAAATCTGTGGTAGTGGTGTAATACATGCGATGATTGTACTTACTGTCGCCTTGCTGCTCGCCTTCCGGGAAACGTCCGGGAATAGTCGTGGCCCAATAAATCATAAATCGATTTTCGCTCTTGTCATAGAATATTTCAGGAGCCCAGCAATTCAAGGCCGTAGGTTCATGCTCCATAACCGGTATAAACTTTTGTTCCGACCAATTTATCAGGTCCTCTGAAGAGGCATAGCCAATGCCGCGATCGTTCCAACTCACGGTCCACACCATGTGAAATCGCTTATCTGGTCCCTGAATAATGCATGGATCACGCATCAGCTTATCCTCGGCAACCTGCGGAGTCAAAAACGACTGGCTATTTTTCAACGCTTCCCAATGATAGCCATCGCGACTGTAGGCCAGGTGAAGGCCATCTTGTCCGTTATCCATGAAATAGGAAAACAGGTAAACTTTGTTGTCATTGTTCCGGCAACTGCCAAACAGAAACAAAAATAAGGCAGCAAGTAGTAGTGTTCTCATCTCAATTTGTTTTGATCAGTTCAAAAATAAGAATATTTCCGGCAAAAGTAGAAACGACCAAAATTGAATGACACCCTGGATGGCAACCAAGCAGAAACAAAAAAAGCAGGCCTTTCGACCTGCTTTTCCATTTTATCATCTTTCTACTAGTAGAATTTTGCTCTTTTATCCTCAATCTCAACTGACTTTCGTTGAGCTTCGTAAGCCTGATAAGCCGCACGGTATCCCAAAGCCTGGGCTAAACGTTGCTGTTCGGTGGCTACATCTGTATCTTCACCTTCAGCAACCGAAACTACTTTCAGCAAGTACACGCCATTGTTTCCTTTTACCGGAGCCGAAAGCTCGTCTTTTTGCAGACTGGCCACAGTACCGACAACAGCCGGTTCAACCCCCAGGGCAGGTATCGAATACATCGTAAAGTTAACGCCATTTACTGCCATTACTTCAGTACCCAATTTTTCAGCTATAGCATCCATGTCTTCACCGGAAACGGCTTCTTTCATTTTAGCCATCAGGGCTTTTGCTTTATTTTCTTTGCGCACGGCCAAATCCACGCGCAATTTCACTTCTTCAAACGAAGCGACTCCTTCGGCTTGAACGCCCGTAAGCGTAGCCACAACAAAGTTGTCACCAAACTCAAAAATGGTTGAACCTTCGTTGTTCACCAAAATATCATCCACATCAGACTGGAAGGCCGCACGGATCAACGAACGTGATTGCTCCAAACCGACCACTTCGCGGTCGTTTTCACCAACCCGGGCAATTTTTTTGGTCAGCTTTTGTTCGGTCACTGCATTGGCGAAGTCCTCTCCATTTTGGTTTTCGCTGGCAAATTTGCTGGCCTGGCCATAGATACGCTGATATGTTTGTGTACCGGGCTCTACATTTCGGGCCAAAACCGCCAACCGTACCTGCTTTGTTTCTTTACCTTTTCTGGTAGGTTGAATCAGGTGAACGCCAAACTGAGTGGTTGTAACATATAGTTTATTCACTTCGCCGTTGAAAGCAGCATCTTCAAACGGTTTCACCATTTGATTTTTTCTAAACCAGCCCAAGTCGCCACCCTTAACTGCCGATCCCGGATCTTCTGAATATTCTGATGCCAGGGTTTCAAACTTAGCACCTTTCTCAATCAGGCTCTTCAGGCTATCGGCCAGGGCTAAGGCACCTTCGTAACTACCAACTGTTTCCGGGTTAATCAGGATATGACGAGCCTGCACCGAATCAGGCAGATTTTTAAAATCGTCAATTTTCACAACTTTATAGGTATTACCTTCTTTGTAAGGACCAAATACATCCCCCACGTTACCATTAAAGGCAAAATCAGACAGCTCGGCATTCAGCTCTTCTTGCTTTTGATATACATCTTCGAAACGGATATCTGAATTTACATTAATATATTGCTCGTTATCCTGGATAGCAGCGAACTCCTCTTTGGCATCTTCCAACCACTTGCGGGTGTTGGTATCATCCTCTTCAGAAGCTGTCACCGGGAAAACAATGTACTCAATTGTACGCGAAGCTGATTGTTTATAGTCGTCTTTATGAGCATCGTAGTATGCACGCAACTCTTTATCGGTTACAGCAACGGCACTATCCGGCATCGAGCTGTACGGAAGGCTGATGTACTGAATGTTGGCCGAACGGTTTTTTTCAGCCAGGCTGGCTTGCGCTTCTGTTTGGGTTACATACAAGCCCTGACGCACCAGGTTATTGTATTTGGTAAGGAGGCGTTCTTTTTTGATTTGGTCTTCGATATACAACCAATAAGCCTTTTGCTGGGCAGTTGCATTGCTTTCCAATGATTTCAAAAACTGCAGAACAGCCGTTCTGTCCACTTGTCCGGTAGTCGGATTGGTGAATAGTTGCTGAATGATCGGATGAATGTTGGAACCTTGTACCAAGTCGAACAATTCTTCAGCGGTAACGGTCAAACCAAGCTCTTCGTACACATCACCCATAACGGCTTCCCGCACAATTTCCTGCCAAACTTGCTCGCGCACCTGAGTCCAGGCATTGTCGTCCAACTGGGTACGCCCAGTATTCATTTTATAGATTTCGGCAGTTTCTTCAATTTTCCGTTGAAAGTCGGGGTATTGAACCGATGTTCCGTTGATATCGGCAACTTCAAGCTGTGATGGTTTTAGTAAGGAGCTTCCTGCATTTAACATGTCACCCAGGATAAAAGCAACTAATGCAAGGCCAATAATGATCGCTACTAATAAACCAGCACGATTACGTATTCTCTGTAGGGTAGCCATTTACTGATAATTATAGAATTATGTTTTTACTAATTTTTTTCGAGCTACGAAGATAATAATTTTAGGTATTAATCCTTAAAATTCAATTTTTATTTTAGAACGCCTGCAATTTTAACGCGCTGTTCTGAGCGGCAAAAACAGCCTGAAAACAATTAGCTCAACGGCATATTGCCGGAACAATCGAAGGAAGTGAAACGTTGATTTCAGCCTTTACCTCATGGCCAGAATTAATCGCTCTCCAAAACTTTCAGATTGACCAATTCAATCCGGGTATTGGAAGCTTTTAAAATTTTGAACCGAAAACGATCGATATTAATCGTGGTATTGATTTTAGGGATGCTTTCGTGATGAAAAAGAATAAACCCGGCAAGGGTCTCAAAGTTCTCCGTCAATGGAAAGCCCAGGTTATACTTGTCATTCAGGATATCCAGGTCGATACGGGCAGAGAAGATAAATTCCGTATCACTTATTTTGCGGTCAACCAAATCAACCGTATCATGTTCATCTTCAATTTCGCCAAAAATTTCTTCCAGAATATCCTCGCTGGTAACCATGCCCGAAGTGCCGCCAAACTCATCCACCACAATGGCGATGCTCCGGTGCTGCTGGATGAATTTACTGAGCAGCTTGCTGGCAGGCATCGACTCGGGAACGATCAGCACTTTTTTTAGGTTGGGCCTGATAGACTCCGGGTTGGTAAAAATCATGGAATGGTGAAGATATCCGATAATATTGTCGATATTTTCCTGATAGAAAAGAATGCGTGAATAGCCGGTTTCGATAAATTTCTGCCGCAGTTCTTCCATGCTCGAATTGATGTCCATCGCCACCATTTCAGTCCGGGGCACCATAATCTCCCGCAGTTTCACTTTCGAAAAGTCCAATGCGTTCCGAAAGAGTTTCACTTCATTTTCAATGTCTTTTTCCTGACGTGTGGAAGGGCTGTCCAACGCATTGACAAAATGATCGAGATCAACCCGACTGAAAACGATTTTCTCTTCTTCCTTATCGATGGCCGCACGAAAAATACCATTGAGCAACAGCTTCGAAATGCTCATCGTGATACGCGTAACCGGATAAAAGAGGAAATAGAAAAGCATCAGCGGCAAGGCGAAGATGCGAAGAAAAATGTTTGGGTTGAGACGAAATAAAGCTTTGGGCAGAAATTCGGCCGTAACCAGGATAATCAGGGTAGAAACAATAGTTTGGAGAAACAGCACCGCCCCATCGGATGGCAAGAAACTGTAAAAAAAAGGCTCCAGCAGTTGGGCAAAAGCAACACCATAAACAACCAGGGCTATGTTATTTCCCACCAACATGGTGGCTATATATTGCCCGGGATTTTTAGTAAATACGGACAGAATCCGCGAATTCACAGAGTCCTGCTTTTTATCGAGTTCGAGACGCAGTTTATTAGCCGACACAAAAGCAATCTCCATCCCGGAAAAAAAAGCGGAAAAAACGATTGTTAAAAGTATGGTTACAATCAGTACTTCCATGACCTATTCTGAAACATCGAGATAGAGCGTTCCCCTAACTTTTTTGATTTGCCAATTCGACATATCCTGATCCGATTCAAAACCAACACCATTGATTATTTGATCTTTACGGATTATTTTTACGAATTGTTCGGAGTATATTTTCCCTTTTGCTTCTTCCCAGATCAGTTCTTCGGTTTTTAATGAATCACCTTCCTGATTAATAACGACCACGTTGTTTTTGGCAGTCCATTTCTTATCGTTGGTATAATAAATGGCATAATCTGAGGTGACCACAGAAACGATCTGCATCTTTTCATCGAACTTTTCAATCTGAACGCCTTCGGGAAATTCCATAAAAGGTTCCTTTTCCTGGTCATAGTTGAGCAACCGGGGCGTGATCAACTTAAACCGGATGACCGTGGAGTCGGAATGGATCATCTCAAATTGCTCGGCTTCCATACCCGGCATCTTGTCACCTACGGAAAACTCCTTGATCTTCTCAATTTTATTGGCGCATGAAAACAAAAGCACTGCAATTCCCCCGAGGAGAATTGCAATGCTTATGCGGAAAGATTGTGCTCGTTTTATGTAATTACTTTGCACGGACTTTGGTTGATTCATTGATCCAACTTCCAATCTTGTAAGTTTGACCATCCTGGTATCCCTGGAAGAACAAAGTTTCTTTATCCGGGAAATACACTTTGTAAGTATTGATTTTAGCATTTGCGGCAGCAAAAGAGTCCGGGTCAACCCGCTTAGCTCTTTCGTAATAATCTACTGCCAACCAGTACATAGCTTGATGGTCAAAATCAGACTCACCGTAGTGTTTGCTGTATTGAGCATAGATATCACCAATCAGGATCAGCGTACGACCAGAGCTCGGATTATTCTCCAACGCTTTACGGGCATAGTCGCGCGCCTTTTGGTATGCATTTTCTTTCACAAAAGTGAAGATACCCAGCTCGTAATAATATTTCGACAACAATTCTTTATCCGTTTCCGTGGCAATTGCATTTTGATAATATTCCTTTGCCCGGTTAAACTCATCGCGTTTTACAAACAAACGGGCCATGTTGAAGGCAGCTTCAGCTGATGGCTCCAAACTGTAGAGTTTCTCCGAAGCTTTGGCAAAAAGTTCACTTTCCGTACAATCCTGCTTGTCAAGTACACGAAGCATCTTTTTCAAAGCCTCAACATCCAGTGCAATTTCATCAAATTTAGGTTCATACAAGGCGACTAGCGCTTCACAATCGGCAGCACCACTGGTTTGGAACAATTGGTCAACCAATCCTTTTGCTGCAAGATACTTTTCACTGTCAGGCTCTTTGGCCAGATTAGCATCCAAAATTACCGAAGAGATCTCATAGTTTTTGGCAACCGATTCTTTTGGCAGCTCACCCATAATAAACAAACGCTTGGTAGCCTGCATAAATACAACCAGAACAGCCACTTCGGTTTCGTTTTTCTCCAGCTGTATCGCTTCTTCCAATTCGCTATACCCTTTTTTCAGGATCGTTTTCAATTCATCATCGGTCAGGTTTTCATTGGCCAACTTATATTTCAGGTAGTCGGTAGCTTTTCGCCCCAATACAAATCCTTTTTGATCGAAATATTTGATACGACGATCGTAAACGCGCATCAAGCTGTCGATATACTGGTCTTTAGTTGTCCAATCCTCGGTTGCATTGATCTTGTCCTCGTACATGTTAGCACCATGAATGTAGATATTCAGCGAAGATTTTGGGTATTTGCTGTAAATCAACCGCCAGGGAGCCATGGCCGACTTGTAATCCTTTTGCTTATAAAATTGGTCATACATCGTGTACTGACTCATAAATTCAGTCACTTTGTCTTTTACCAATTCCTGGCTTGTCCTCAAATCCACACCGGCTTCAGCTTCATCACCGCTTGCAGCGGCTGGCAATTCACCGTCAAAACTAAAATCAATGACATTTTTCGTGACACCTTCCAGATCAAATCTTCTGGAATCATCAATAAAAGTAAATTTCAGATATTTACTTTTATCATCCACCGTAATTTTATATTTCCCGTCAAAACTTGTCATGAAAGTTTCCGACGATTTGTGGGCTTCTACGGTAACACCGGCGGCAGGTTTTCCTTCCCGATAAATTGTGCCTGTAATCTCTCGTTGAGCAAATGCTGAGATGCTCATCACCAAAGCCAGTGCGATTGTTAGTAATTTGGTTTTAGATAGCAATGATTTCATCGTTTGAAAATGTTATAATTATACGTTTGAAATTTTTTCGTACGTTCAGTTGATCACTCAACGATATCAGAGGCCAAATATAAACTTATTTGAAATAGCTTTTACGCAAAAATCTCCTGAAACCACCAAGTTGGGCGCCAAATTTAGCAGTTAAATTTATAATTGACAAAGAACGGGTTACGAAAACATGAGTTTCAAAACCCATGCCAAAACCAACGTGAAACTAGCAACCGCCCTACCTGCGGGGGTTACCACATGTTGAACCCCAAACTACATTTTAAAATTCTTATGAGGGAATTCGGCAGAAATGCCCTCTTACCGGAAAAATGACAGCAGGCTGAGATGAAATTCCAACGCAAGAACAACGTCAATCCCGGTTATCAGAAATTAAAAACCAGAAAGGGGATGGTTTGCTTAACTATTTTGATCGAAAAACCGAAATATTTCAACTACACCATTGAAATGTCCATTTGTTAAGAAATTGTCATTTCTCTGATTTAACATGCTATTGAATACCAGGTCCATAGATAACCAAACCCCGATTAGAAGATGCTAATGCGACAACGACAACTCCCTCTAACTAAATTAAATGATCGCACAAAGCAGCTACGGCAAAAAAGGTTTAATGGGAATTATATTCCAAAATCCGGTTCAAGCCAATCATGGTCAGGTTGAAATGCACATAGATGCCCTCTTTCAGCTTTTGATCGAAAAAACGTGCATCACCGCCGGTAATAATCACCTTCAAATCAGGATAAATTGAACTGAAATAGCTAATATATTGTTCTGTTTCAAATATCACGCCCAATTGCACCCCAGCCCGGATAGCTGATTCGGTGTCTGTACCAATCGCCTGAAATTCATCTTTCACCCCCACTAATGGCAATTTCCCGGTAAATTGATGAAGCGCTTTAAAACGCGTTTCAAGCCCGGGTGAAATGTTGCCCCCCAAGTATTCATTGTTCGCCGACACCAAATCGAAAGTAATTGCCGTGCCGGCATCTACCACCAACAGGTTCTGCGCCGGAAACATATCGGCAGCCCCAATGGCAGCAGCCAGCCGGTCGAGCCCGAGGGTTTCAGGCGTTTGGTAGCGATTAACAATCGGCACCGGCGTCAGGTAATCCAGCTCAACGAACTGTTCAAACTTATCATTCAGGAAATTGCGAATTTCCGCCGGATACTCACGCACCGACGACAAAATAGCTTTGTTCAGCTGTGGATGTTCGTCCAAAAACAACTGAATATGCTCTACTTTCAATTCATCCAGCGGCACATTAAACATCAGGTCGCGATCGCTGAACAAGGCCAGTTTGATGCGCGTATTACCGATATCAATCACCAGGTTCATAGCTCAATCCGCTGACTGATGTCCATGGCCTGAACCGAATGGGTCAGAGCGCCGATTGAGATATAATCCACCCCAGTTGCGGCAACTTCGCGTAAACGTTCCAGTGTCATATTGCCCGAGGCCTCCACTTTGGCCCTTCCATTGATTAGCTGAACAGCCGTGGCCATCGTTTCATTGGTCATATTATCCAGCATAATGATATCGGCGCCGGCATCCAGGGCTTCCTGCACCTGTTCAAGGGTGGTGGTTTCCACCTCAATTTTAATTTCAGGAGCCACTTTCGCCTTAATTTGATTGACCGCTGCTGTAATTCCACCAGCCACATCGATATGGTTATCCTTGATCATGACCATATCGAACAAACCAATGCGATGATTGGTAGCGCCTCCCGTCTTCACGGCGTACTTATCCAGCAACCGGAAGCCAGGCAACGTTTTGCGCGTGTCAAGTATCACGGTTTTAAAATCGCTGACAGCTTCGGCATATTTGGCCGACATGGTGGCAATGCCCGACAACCGCTGAAAAAAGTTCAGGGCGGTACGTTCACCGGTCAGTAAGGCCCGGTAGCTGCATTCGAAGCGCACCAGCACATCCCCTATATTAACGTGGTCGCCTTCGTTCACTTCCGGGTTCCAGGCCAAATTCGGGTCGAGCTTCCGAAAGACCATTTCGGCAACCGGAAGGCCGGCAATAACGCCGTCAGCCTTGGCAACCATGTAAGCTTTCTTGCGGGTTTCGGCGGGAATCAGGTTATCCGTGGTGATGTCGCCCGTGGCCACATCCTCTTCCAGAGCCATGTTAATCAAGTGCTCTGCTGCTTCAAGTACTTTCTGGTCCATCATTTTTTTATTGAAATAAATTCAGGGTTATTATCTTTTTGCTGAACAATGTGCAGCCTGAAATCCGGCTCTTCCTGTTTGTATTCTTCCCGGATATGGCCGCCCCGGCTTTCTTTCCGGAGCAATGCCGACTTGGTGATCAACGTGCAAATTTCGGTAATTTGCCGGACCTTCAGAAGATTATAGTCTTGAATTTCAACCGGCATGTTTTGCTTGATTTCTGCCAGGCGGCTCAGCGCCAAGGTCAGGTCAGTTTCATTGCGGACAATGCCTACATGTTGTGACATCAAATCGGCAATCTCATTCTTTATTTCCAGAAAGAAAGCCTCGTTTTCCTGCAAATTGGTAACTGGAACAGGCTGTTCAATATTCAGCGGTTGGTTTGCACAAGCAGCAGCTTTTTCACTGGCACGTTTACCAAATACCAAACATTCGAGCAACGAATTACTGGCCAAGCGGTTGGCCCCCATCACACCGGTTGAGGCCACCTCGCCACAGGCAAAGAGACCGGGAATGTTGGTTTCGCCATGCAATCCGGTTTTAATGCCACCCACCATATAATGGGCAGCAGGGGCAATGGGCAGCAGGTCAGTGGCCATGTCATAGCCAAATTCGGCCAGTTTCCGGGAGATATTTGAAAAGCGCGATTTAATTTTCACCGGATCGAGGTGACTGAGCGACAAATACACAAACGGGCGCTGGTCCTTTTTCATCTGCCTGTAAATTGAGAAGGCCACCACATCGCGCGGCGCCAACTCGGCCAGCGGATGAATGTCTTTCATGAAACGTTGGCCTTGTTTGTCCAATAGCCAGGCACCCTCGCCGCGAACAGCCTCGCTAATCAGAAAGGCATCCTGATTTTCGACACACAATGCGGAAGGGTGAAACTGGATGAATTCCATATCTTCGACCTGCGCACCGGCATCAAAAGCCAAGGCAATGCCATCGCCTGTGGCGGTGTGCGGGTTTGTAGTGCGGCTAAAAATCCTTGACAAGCCGCCGGTTGCCAAAATACAGGCCGACGCTTGAAAGATCAGGTTTTCCCCGCTTACAAAATCCAGCGCCTGCGCCCCAACACATAGGCCATCCTGCATCAGCAAACGAGTGACAGCTGTATATTCAAAGGTTTGGATATTCTTTTGTTCCAATACTTTCTTCAGCATAAAGCAAGTCAGTTCCTTACCTGTGGCATCGCCTCCGGCATGCAAAATCCGGCGCTTACTGTGTCCTCCTTCCAAACCAAGCACCAGTTTCCCGTCGCGCTGATCGAATTGCATACCCATATCAATCAATTCGCGGATACGGTCTTGCCCTTCTCGAACAAGAATCTCCACAGCCTCCCGTTCACAAAGGCCACGCCCGGCTACCAGGGTATCCTCGATATGCAATTCAGGTGAATCATCTTCAGCAATTACCCCGGCAATGCCACCCTGAGCATAGTAGGAGTTGCTGGTGTCGAGTTGCGATTTGGTGATGATAGCAACAGTACCGTGCCTGGAGGCATGATAGGCAGCCGTAAGCCCGGCCAGTCCGCTGCCAACAATGATGGTGTCAAAAATTTTCTTTTGCATGAAATCTGCAACCTCTCTTGTTTATTGACCGGCAAAGTTATAAATTCTGCCCATTTGCCATAAAATAATGTACAGGATGTTTCCATTTCTATCTTTGAAAAACTTTTAAAGGCGCTAACTGTTTTTTTCATAAACCGCACTGAAAAAGCACCGGGCATCGCGTCAGGTTGACATCAAACCCTTGCCGTTCCCGATGGTAACAGACAGAAACGAGAAACATGTTTAGTTGACACTTATGCTAATTTTATTGACGAATAAAAGGAACGATATTAAACCTACAGACAGATAATTCATCTAAGCTGCATCATTTCTGTTAAGAAGAATCGGAGATACCGTTCCCTTCTGTAAAAATGCAGAAACAACTACATTTGCAAATTCAAAAAAGAAGACGAGTAAACCTTATGAAAATGGAAAAAATGAGTTGGAGAAAAATCACTTTTGTAGTCATTGCACTGTTCATCTTGCTGGGAGGGTCGGCTGCCCTGTCGTGGCTTTTTGTATCCATGAAACCGGAGCCACCGCAAGGGCCAGACACGACAATCAAACGTTTTGTAAAAGCTCAGCCGACAGCCTATACCGAAGTGGTTTCGCCACTAAAAAGAGAGGGCCGGGTTGTTTCCGGAAACGATGTTCTGCTGGTTTCAGAAGCTGCCGGAAAGATTGAAAAAGGAGCCGTTGCCCTGAAAAAAGGTACCTCATTTAAAAAAGGGCAATTGTTGGCCACCATTTATAAGGATGAAGCTGAATTAGCGCTCAAAGCCCGTAAAAGTCAATTCCTCCATGCATTTACCAACATCCTGCCCGACATGAAAGTTGACTTTCCGGATGATTACCCCACTTTTCTGGACTATTTCAACCAAGTTGATTTAGAGAATCCGCTCCCCATGTTGCCAATCCCCAAAAATGAAAAACTCAAAATATTTTTGGCCAGCCGCTCGGTTTTAAATGAATATTATAGTATTCTTCACGACGAAAAAAACCTGGAACGCCGTTCACTGTACGCCCCGTTTAATGGCACATTTACCCAAGTTAACTTTGAGGCTGGCGCTTATGTGAATGCAGGGAGCCAGATTGCCCGCATGATCCGAACCGATATGCTGGAGATAGAAGTTCCGGTTGAAAACGACAATAGCAAATGGATCAGGCTGGGCGACAAAGTAACTGTCCACTCGGGCTACACCGATCAGGTATTGCCCGGCACGGTTACCCGGAAGGCCGACTTTGTTGAAGCCAATACCCAGTCGCGGAGCATTTTTGTGCAGGTACAAACCTACTCAAACGAAGACCTGCTAACCGGCGAGTACAAGGTGGTAGAATTTCCCGGCCAAAAAATCGATGGCGCGATGGAGATCCCCCGAAGTGCGGTATTCAACTCCAACGTAGTATTTACCATTGTGGACGGCAAACTAAAAAAGGCTGAAATCAACATTCTGAAAATCAACGAAACCACCTTGCTGTTTAATGGGCTGGATGAAGGCGCCCTTGTGGTTACCGAAGCCCTGATCAATGTGAAGGAAAACCTGCCTGTTGAAGTATTGGCACCGAAACAAAATCAACCTGCAAAACTGAACTAGCATGAGGAAAATCGTCGAACTATTTGTCAGGTTCCCGTTTTACGCCAACCTGATTGTGCTTTTTTTGCTGGTTGTAGGAGGATTGAGCCTGGCCTCCATGAAACTGTCGTTTTTCCCGGAACGACCATCAAAAATGATTTTTGTCCGGGTAGCCTACCCGGGCGCCTCGCCCGTAGAAATGGAAGAAGGGGTAACCTCGCGCATTGAAGAAGCCGTACGGGGCATACCCGGCATTTACGAAATAACCTCTACCTCGTCCGAAAACTTCGCCAGTGTGCAAATCGAAATCACCGGCGAATTTGATATTGACGAAACTCTCATCGAAGTAAAGAATTCTGTTGACGGAATTTCGTCCTTTCCAACAGCCGCCGAACGCCCCATCGTTTATAAACAGCGCACCACCTCGCCTGCCATGCAGCTTATGGTCACAGGCGATGTGGACCTGCTCACACTGAAAGATTATGCACAACAGGTGGAGGAAGATTTCCTGTCATCCGGCCTGATCAGCCAGGTAAACCTGTCCGGCTACCCAGACCTTGAAATATCGGTGGAGGCAAAAGAGGAAGACCTGCTTCGCTACGGCCTGACATTCAGCGACATTCAAAATGCCATAACCCAAAACAACCGCGACGTTTCCGGCGGGCAGCTGCGCTCGTTAGACGAGGAAATGCTTATCCGTTTGCGATCTCGCAGCGCCGACCCCATCAAAATCGGCAACATCGTAGTAAAGGCCAATGCCGACGGAAGTGTTATCCACCTGCGCGAAGTTGCCATCATCAAAAAGAAATTTTCGGACCTGAGCCCCAACAAAGCGCTCGAAAAAGGAAATCCGGTCATCCGTATTTTCATCTCCAAACTGATTTCGGAAGACTTAGGCGACATCGATCAATATATCAGCAGCTACGTGGCCGAATTCAACCAAAAAACTTCCGGAGTGGAACTGGTCGTCACCCGCTCGTTCCTGGACCTGCTGAAAAGCAGGCTGGACCTGTTGCTGGTCAACGGCGGACAGGGGCTCCTTTTGGTGGTTCTCGCGCTGGCCATTATGCTGAGCCTCCGCTTGTCGTTTTGGGTGGCCTGGGGAATCCCGGCCTCCTTCCTGGCCATGTTTATCGTAGCCAACCTGTCGGGCATAACCATCAACATGATCTCCCTTTTTGGGATGATCCTGGTCATCGGTATTTTAGTTGATGACGGAATTGTGATCGGAGAGAATATTTTTCAGCATTTCGAAATGGGCAAAACCCCCATCAAGGCCGCTGTTGATGGCACGATGGAAGTTATACCCGCAGTACTGACATCAGTAACCACGACCATTGTGGCCTTTTCTCCTTTGTTTTTTATTTCCGGCCAAATGGAAATGATGTTCGAAATGGCCTTCATTGTTTGTGTGAGCCTGTCCTTTTCGCTGTTCGAATCCTTTTTTGTGCTACCGGCACATTTGGGTAACTCGCATGTATTGAGCGAAAAAACACTCCACGAGAAAGCACATGGCTTGCGAAAATATATCGAGAAATTCTTCTCCTGGCTGCGCGATTATGCTTACCACGGTGTGCTGAAACTGGTCATTGAGTGGAGGTATGTTGTCATCGCCCTCCCCCTGGCCATGATTTTGATTACTTATGGTCTATTGGGCGGTCAAATCATTAAAACCACGTTCTTCCCGAGAATGGAGTTCGACTCATTCAATGTAAACATTGCTTTCACACCCGGTTCGGGAGAGAAGCAGACCATGGAATACCTGGCCCGATTTGAGGAGACAGTTTGGACCGTAAACGAAGAGCTGAAAAACGATTATAACGACACGCTGGACATTATTGAATACTGTACGGTAAACATCGGTTCCGGTTTCGATGGACAGGAAAGTGGTTCCCACACCGGCAACCTGTTTGTGTCGCCCCGCAATTCGGAAGAAACGAATATCAGCTCGTATGAAATCATCGAGCGTGTCCGAAAAAAAATTGGGTCAGTTCCGGAGGCTGTGAAATTTACTATCGGTGCACAAAGCCGCTTTGGCCTCCCGGTATCTATCGGCCTGCAATCGCGCAATGCTGAAGAACTTGAACAAGCACAGGCTTATATAATTGAACGGCTGCAGGATATGCCCCAATTAAAAGATGTGGTGAACAACAATGCTCTTGGGAAACAGGAAATTCTGCTCAAACTGAAACCCAAAGCTTACATGCTAGGATTCAACGAGGGAATGATCGCCGATCAGGTCCGCCAGGGTTTTTATGGAGGACAGGCCCAGCGGTTGCAGGTTGGCCGCGACGAGTTGCGCGTTTGGGTTCGGTATCCCGCCAACGACCGCGAACAACTCGGACAACTCGAGCAAATGAAGTTCAAAACACCCTCAGGCGAATACCCCCTGATCGAACTGGTTGACTACGAAATGAAACGTGGCCCGGTAAACATTCAGCGATTTAATGGCCGCCGCGAAATCCGTGTCAACGCCGACTTAGTTGACCCGGACGCTTCGGTAACAGAAATCCTGGAACAAGTAAGGGCTGAAATCATTCCCGACCTGAACGTGCTTTACCCCGGAATCCAGGTGGAATACCAGGGGCAGCAACGCGAGGGACAGCGCAACATGAAGGATATGATGCTGTATTTTCCACTGGCATTCCTGGCCATTGTCTTCATCCTGATGATCAACTTCCGCTCGTTTGAGCAACCGCTGATCATCCTGGTGATGATTCCCATTTCCATCCTTGGCGCCATTTGGGGCCACGGCATCCACGGAAAACCCGTTTCTATGTTGAGTTTGTGGGGAATTGTCGCGCTATCGGGGGTTGTCATCAACGATTCGGTGGTTTTCCTATCGAAGTTTAACCTGCTGATCGAGGAAGGCTTTAAAGTAAAAGAAGCCGTCCTTCAAGCCGGGAAATCACGCTTGCGCCCAATTATTCTAACCACGCTCACCACGTCGGCCGGCTTGTTTCCCATTGTACTCGAACGGAGCTTTCAGGCGCAATTCCTTATCCCGATGGCCATTTCGTTGGTGTACGGGGTGGCATTCGGCACTTTGTTCATCCTGTTGTTTTTCCCGGCATTAATTGTCGTGCTGAATGATGTCCGCCGCCTCCTCCGCCAATGGTGGCATGGCCGTGCCTTCAAGCCCGAGGAAGTCGAAATTGCCTACATCAATGCGCAGAGACGATACGATGAAAAAACTCCCGAAGAAATTAACGCTGACAAAAAAGACAGATACTATGATACGCTATAGCCTGCTATTGGCAATCCTTTTCATTACATGCTCCGGATTTGGGCAACAAGCGCTCAGTTTGACAGATGCCATCCGGATTGCCCTGGACAATAATTACGACCTGCAACTTACCCGGCAGGACGAACAAATTGCAGCAATCAGAAACAGTTGGGGAACGGTTGGACGCTACCCTTACGTAAACTTATCCCTTGAGTCGCGAAACAACATCAACGAAAACCAGACAGAAGATTATGTCCAGAATCAATACCTGGGTTCAGCCAACGTGAGCTGGACCCTGTTTGACGGGTTTGCCGTACGCATCAATAAACAAAAACTGGATGAACTGGAAGAACTCTCCCGGCAAAACACAGGCATCATGATTGAAGGAACCATTCAATCAGTAGTGCTTGCTTATTATGCCGTTTTGCTCGAAAAGGAAAAGCTGGAAGTTTACCGGGGAGTAATGAACCTGTCGGAGGATTTGTACAACCGGGCAGTGGCAAAAAAGGATTTTGGCACTGCCGTTACGTATGATGTGCTACAGGCACAAAATGCGTTTCTGGCAGACAAATCGGCTTTTTTGACGCAGGAGGTCGCCCATAAAAACGCCTTGCGCAATCTTAACTACCTGCTTGCAGTGACCAATAATCCGGACTATCAGTTCACCAGTGAGTTTTCGGCCATCCCTGTTGACTATTCCCTGGCCAAACTCTCCGAACAAATGATGGCCAACAACAAAAGCCTCAAAAATCAATACATCAACCAAAACTTGCTGAAGAATGCGGTTGCCCTGGCCAAAAGCGATTTTTATCCGTCGCTGGCGTTTGCCGGTGGCATTACCGGCTCACGGTTAGGTACCGATTATGAAACACGTGGTGTCAGCTGGGGCAATTCAGCCAATCTCTACGGGAACCTCACGTTGAGCTTCAACTTGTTTAGTGGCGGAAACCGGAAACGTGCCAAACAAATTGCCGAAATTGAACAAAGCATGGGCGATGTGCAACTGGAGCAGATGAAACATGAACTGGACAACCAGCTAGCCAATATTTTTGAATTTTACCTGGTTCGCAAAGAACTGCTGAACGTGGCCGCCGAAAACCTGGCCACAGCCAACCTAAACCTGCAAATCAGCCGGGAAAAATTCGAAAGTGGCGCAATCAATTCGTTCAACTTCCGTGATGTGCAAAACCTTTATTTAAACGCGGCACTTCGGGAATTGGAAGCCATTTACAGCTTTATCGATACACATACCAGCTTGTTGCGGATGACCGGGAGCATCATTCAGCAATACGAGCAATAACACAAAAAGCAAATTAAAAAACGGCTGTAGCCTATCAAAAGCAGCGGCCGCTTTTCATTGCCTGTCTTTCATAACTGACATATCTTTTCCCAGCAACAGGCTTTCCTCTTTTGTTCTCAATACTTGCTGTCCCGGATGACGAATTTCAGTGTTTTCATCTACCGGAGTTCCCGACAGGTAATCTGACAGTATTTGCTGAAGTGTCTTTTCAATCAACGGATAATTGGATATACTTTTCGTTATGCCTTGCAAATGAATGCGTTAGAAGTTGATGAGGCTAATACCAATACTGAAAGGGAAAAGCTCAGGCCCTTTATCGTCTTTGAACAGTGGCGCAAGACTGTAAGTGGCGTACAACGAAATGTCCTTCAATCCAACCCGCGCAACCGCGGCATATTTAAACGGGTTGATATTGAAACTTCCGCGGTCTTTGGTTTTTGAGTTATCGGCCTTGATCTTGGTGTGCGATCCCAAGTTGATCCCCCCTACCATTCCCCCGGAAATAAAAAGCTGATTGGACTTCCCGTTCACCGGAACCTGAAATTCGAGCATCAACGGAACCGTCAGGTAGGAAACTACCAACTTTGATTTTTCAAAATTATCTTCCGCTACTGGGAAAGGCCGGACCAGTCCGTCCTCGGCTTTATCAATCGTAAGTTGATTGTCGAAGCGATAGTTATTCATCGAAAAACCCATGCCGGTTACCAGGCCAACACGTTCATCTTTCAGGCTAATATTATACTCTATGAAGTTCAGGTTGACTTCCAACGACTTGGGCTGGTCGAGCTCCATAAATTCATCAGCCCCGGCTCCGTACAAGCCGTAATCGGCCTTGGCCAACCCATTCACGCCCAACTCCAGCCCCGACCAATGTCCGTTAAAGCGTTTGCGCTTGTGGTCGCGCCATTCCGAATCATCACCCCAGCGATCCTCCCGGCGAATATTCACATAGGTTTTGTGGTCGCCTTCCACAATTTCGATGTTCCGACGGCCAACCCGGATGTTAGTTGTATCGCCGTGGTAATTATCGCGGATATTGATCCGGTCGTTCAATAAACTAACCTCGCTGTGTTCAGCATCTTCGGTAACTTCAACCAGTTTTTTGGTCAACACCTTCACATCGGTTGTATCCTGCGCCTGCATGGCCACAACAATCAGCAGGATCAGGGAAAGGAAAAGTAATCGTTTCATAGCTTTTTAAGTTAAATTCTGACCTATGACGGGCAATTGCCAGAGAAAGTTACAGGTGCTATCTATTTTTTCGGACAGGAATGGAAAATGCAATCAAACGGCTTTGAAAGCTGATTTCTGAAATTCGCCCTTGCGTGTTGGTTTCAACCGAAAGTCGGTTGTTGCTGATATTTTCGGCGGCCTGAATCCCTGCCTTGGCCAGGTTCGAAAACGTGAAACTTTCACCTTTTGGCGCCTGAATCAGTTTGTGGGCCAGGTATTCATCCAGGCTCAGTGCTTCAATTTCCGGTTTCGGTTTTTGTTCTATTTCCAACTTGGTAATAGCGCTTGTATTTTCAGTCATCCGGAGGCGGGCGTCCAGCGGGGCCAGCAGTTCGGGAGCTGTTTCGCGATCGTTGGCAGCCAATTTATTCTCAGCGAGAAACTCGCCCTGTTTCTGTTCAACGGGTACTGACTTTTTTTCATGCAGCACCACATCTTCCAGCTTTGCCAGGTCCTCCTGTGTTTCCGATTTCACTTCCTCCTCTACCGTTGGGGATTTCGGGGAATCAGTTTCAACCGGCATTTCAACGACTGCAACTTGCTGATGGGCAGTTGGCGCCAGCAGACTGTTGGGCAAAAACACGCGAATGGACAAAATCAGCAGCAGGATAGCAGCCGCACTTCCGGCCCAAATGAGCAAGATTTTTTTCCGGTTGGACCGCATCAGGCTTTTCTTATCCGGGAAACGAGTGGTTTCGTCAACCTGCAAACGGAGACGCATCATTAAATCGAAGGATTTTTGTTTGGCGGGATCGTCTGCCACTTCTTCCAGCAAGCGTTGCTGTTCGGGCGGCTCCAGGTCACCTTCCAGGTAAGCCACGGTACGATAGTCGAAATCAGCCGATTCAATCCTTGGATCTTTCAGCAACTCATTTTTCTTGCAAAAAAACACCTGATCGCCTGGATACAAATTGATATTCGATACGCCCTTCAGCTCATCAGCCAGATCAGGGTTATTTTTCAGAAAGTCCAAAAACTCATCTACCCGATTGGCCGGCAAGGTACCGTCCAGGTAATCGAGAAAGTAAATTTCGTAGTTTGACCGACTGATTTTCATACCAATACATCAATTTTTCCAATATAATTTTTCAAGAACACCCGGGCGCGGTAGATATACACCTTCACCTGAGTTTCGTTGAGGCCTGTAATTTCGCCTATTTCCTTGTAGGAATAACCTTCGTAATCGCGCAACATCAGCGCCATTCGTTGGTCGTCGGGCAAAAGTTTAACGGCGCGGTCAAGCACTTCACCCAAATCAGAATACTGCTCAAAATGAACATCTTCCACTGGATGATGACCGTCAATTAAACGCAGCCTGCTATCCTTCCGGATGAGGTCGATCAACCGGTGATAGGCTGTTGTGTACAGATACGGTTTTGCTTTTTCAGCAGCAAGGCGGTTATGATTCAACCAAAGCTTCTCAAAGCTGTCCTGGACCACATCGCGCGATTTCTCTTCGTCACGCAAGTTTTTCAGCACAAATCGAAAAACTCCGTCTGCGTATAGATTTACAGCTGTATTGTACTCTTCAACGGTCATGGGGCATACGTCTTTCCACCCGGTATGACGGTTGAGGGTCTATTTTGTTACAGCTAAAATCTTCCCGATCGAATCCTGTGATTGAGAAATCTCAATGGCCTTCAACAATGTTTTGTCTATCCGCTGAATAATCGGAAAGAAACCTTCTTCGCCAATCAGGTTGCGGGCAATGTAAGCCATTAGCTGGTTTTCAATAATTTCGCCGGAAAGCTTCAGCCCTGCCGGGTCTTTGGGCACACCTTTAGCTTCCGCAAAATCTTCGAAACGGTTCAGAATATGTTGCCCGGAAAGGTAAGTAATAAACTCACCGGCAGTCTTCAGTTTTTTCAATTCGTTGCGGTATTTATCGCTATACTCAAAAGCAAAATGATAAACCAGCGCCTTTTGCATTATTTTGGAATAGTACCCGGAGAAGCCAGTCGTATCAACCGGCACGAAATAATCGGGCATGATGCCGCCGCCGCCATAAACCACGCGTCCGCTTTTGGTTTCGAACTTCAGCGAATCGGCAAACTGAATGCTGTCGGCCACCTGAAACTCTCCATGCACCGCGCGGTTCATGATATCATGGTAATACTGATCGGTTCCGTCCTCGTATGGTTTTTGGATACTTCGTCCGCTGGGGGTGTAGTAACGCGCCACAGTCAGTCGTAGCGCCGAGCCATCGTTAAAAGGAATCTGTTCCTGCACCAAACCTTTTCCGAAAGAGCGCCGTCCAATGATAACGCCCCGGTCATTGTCCTGGATGGCACCGGCAAAAATTTCGCTGGCCGACGCGGAATATTCATCCAACAACACAAATACATTTTTTCCCAACCATTTGCCCTTGCTGGTGGCGGTGTAGGTTTTCCGGGCTTGAGCGTGCCCTTCGGTATAAACAATCAGTTCGCCTTCATCTAAAAATTCGTTCACCATTTGCACAACTGCCATCAGGTATCCCCCGGGATTTCCACGCAAGTCAACGATTATTTTTTGTGCTCCTGCCCGATCCAGTTTCTCCAGTGCGTCCATGAACTCGCGGTAGGTTTTCTCGGCAAACCGGCTGACTTTTACAAAGCCGGTTTTCTCGTCAATCAGGTAACTGACATCGACACTGATGATAGGGATATCGCCGCGGGTAATTTCATAACTGATCAAATCGCTGATGCCTTTTCGCTTGATGCCCACATTCACTTTAGTACCTTTTTGGCCGCGAAGCAGACTTAGTACTGTTTCGTTTTTAACGCCCACACCGGCAATCAGCGAGTCGTTGACCATCACAATGCGGTCGCCGGGCAATATGCCCAATTTATTGGAAGGGCCGCCCGACACCACATCAATCACCTGAACGGTATCATTGTGAACAGAGAATTGAACTCCGATTCCGCCAAAGTTTCCCTGCATTTCCTCGGTAACGCCCTGCATGTCGCGGGCCGGAATGTAGGTCGTGTGCGGATCGAGGTTCTCCAGCAGCGTAGGAATGGCCTCCTCCACCAGCTTTTCTGTCGATACGGAATCCACGTAGGCGTTGGCGATCAGGTCAACGATAGTGCTCAGCTTGTTGGGTTTCGAAGCTGCAAAATTCTGAAATCCCGTCTGTGGGGTTTTACCCAGGTGGTTACCCAAAAAGATGCCGATAATTACCGACACAGCAATTAATATGGGTAAATAAATAGATATTCGTTTGTTCATGTTTTCTGCTTTCTGTTGATTTATGCGTCAATTTCAACCTGCACCACTTCAATATCGGCCCGTCGAAGCAGGTCGATGCCATCTTCCAGACGATAGTTGTCAGTAAAAACCACCCGTTTGATCCCGGCCTGAATAATCAGTTTGGAACATTCAAGACAAGGCGATGAGGTGACATACAATGTTGCTCCGTCGCTACTGTTGTTTGATTTGGCAACTTTCGTAATTGCATTCGCCTCGGCATGAAGAACGTACGGCTTCGTTTTGTAGTTTTCGTCCTCGCAAATATTTTCAAAACCGGACGGCGTTCCATTGTAGCCATCAGAAATAATCATTTTGTCCTTAACAATGATGGCGCCCACCTGCCGACGCTTACAGTAGGAATTTTGTGCCCAGATGGCAGCCATTTTCAAATAGCGTTGATCCAGCAAATATTGTTTGTTTTCCATTAGCTTCTTTTTCTTTGCCCCCAAATGTAATAAATGATCGCGCTAAATAGCCATAGGCTGACACAAAAAACGCTCACTTCAGTCAAGAAATGAACGTTTTAGATTTTATGATGATCGATTTTTAACCGTGCAGATATTTCTCAACAATGTTGAGCAGGTCTTTTGACTTGATGGGTTTGGCCAGATAATCATCGCAGCCGGCGTCCAAAGCCTTTTCCCGGTCGTCGGACATCGCGAAGGCAGTTTGGGCAATGATCGGAATTTCGGGATATTCTCCCTTAATCAGCCGGGTAGCTTCATAACCGTTCATCTCAGGCATTTGCAGATCCATCAAAATCAAATCAATATTATTTTCCTGCCGAAAGATATCTACGGCTTCCTGTCCGTTTTTGGCCCAGTATATTTGTGCATTGATTTTGCTTAGTACCGCATTTAGGTATAAATAATTCGACTCAACATCCTCTGCGATCAGGATTTTTGGGTTGTCACTCATGGTTATTCGATTTCCTGTTAATTGCGTTTGCCAACCAAAGATATTGAAAGTTTTACATAAATGCCACCCTGAGAATTATTTTTGTGAATTTTGTAAAACAAAAAAGGGTTGCAACCGCAACCCTTCCTGTTACTATAACGAAGTGCGTTTTACAATTCTCTGATTTTGATATTTTTGAACCAAACGGCATCGCCATGGTCCTGTACGGCAATAACGCCTTCTTCGGCTACATTTGCCCAGTTTTCATTCAGGCCGGGAAATTTGCTGTCAGCCACCATCGTGTTCCAATCATCTGTCCACAAATGATATTCGACAACGGTTTCGCCATTTTGCTTATGCACAACCGTGCCTTTGTAGCAAATAATCTCGATGCTGTTCCATTCGCCTACCGGCTTGGCATTTTGCGGTTTGGCCGGAATCAGGTCGTACAATGAACCTGCCTGGCGGTTACCGTCTTTGCCCAGCATGGCGTCCGGGTGACGCTCGTTATCGAGCACCTGCATTTCGGGAGCCGTTTTGTAAATTGGCCATTCAGGAACTTCTACACCCAGGTAGAAAATGCCGGAGTTGCCCCCTTCAGAAATTTTCCAGTCCATTTTCAGGTGGAAGTTTTTGAACTTTTTGTCATAAAGGATGTCCCCACCGTCATCTGCGCCAGCTTCACCCTTACCCGATGCTTTACAATGCAGTGTACCGTCAACAGCTTCCCAGGCCAGTGGCACAACATCTTTGTTTACACCACGCCATCCATTGGTCGTAGCGCCATCAAACAACAATACCCAGCCAGCTTCTTTTTCAGCAGCAGTCAGCGTATTGTCAGCAGCAACTTCTTCCACAGCAGCAGCTTTCTCATCAGTGGCAGTTTCAGCTTTTTTTTGTCCGCTGTTACAAGCAACGGCAGCAAATAAAATTCCGGTTAATAGGAGCGAAAAAACTTTTCTCATTGGTAATTAATTTTAGGTTATCGAAATTATATGTCGGAAAATCCAACTTTTCACGAATTTAATAAAAAATCTTCTTCCCGACAGAACAAAATTCCACGGGATACATATAACTGGCATGATGACAAACGTCCGGAGAAAAAATTTAACATCTGAAATCCGAGGAGGCTGGAGCCAAAGAAATACAAGCGGGACAACTGTCTCATGAGTTTAGGTTATTCGTTGGTTGTTGTTTCTGAATTTGGTCAAAAGTATAAAAAAACAAGAATTGTTTATTATTTTCGGAAGATAATTAGTTGGACCGTAAGTCCGCAAATTTCTCAAAAATAAAGATTATGAGTGCTGAAAAACCAAAGCGAATTGGAATATTGACGGCCGGAGGCGACTGCCCCGGACTAAACGCAGCGATCAGAGGCGTTGGCAAAACAGCCATCGTTGAATACGGCATGGAAATCATTGGCTTTACTGCCGGATATTCCGGCCTGATCGAAAAAGAATACGTGGAGCTGAAGGAATCGAGCTTGTCCGGTATCCTGACATTAGGTGGGACCATATTGGGCACATCGCGTGAGAAACCCTACAAATTTGTAAAGGAAGGGGACAATGAGAAACCGGAACTGATCAAGCAAAATTATCAGGAACTGGGATTGGATGCTTTAGTGTGTATCGGAGGAAACGGAACGATGAAAACAGCCGACCGCCTGCGAGAAGAAGGGCTGAACGTAGTCGGAATCCCAAAAACAATTGACAACGATGTTTGGGGAACAGATGTCACTTTCGGGTTCGACTCGGCGCTCATGATTGCCACCGAAGCCATTGACAGGCTTCACACAACGGCAAACTCCCACCAGCGGGTGATGATTATTGAAGTAATGGGGCACCATGCCGGTTGGATTGCCTTGTATGCCGGAATGGCGGGGGGTGGCGACATTATCCTGCTTCCCGAACTGGAATACAACATCCGCTCTGTATGTAAAAAAATTGAAGATCGTTACGAAAGCAAAAAACCATATTCTATTGTAGTTGTGGCCGAAGGTGTCGATCATCCCAAAAACGTTTCGGCGGCCAGCTATCTGGCCGAAGCCATCCAAACTTACACGGGCATTGAAACCCGCGAAACCGTGTTGGGCTATGTTCAGCGCGGGGGAAGCCCCAGCCCGATGGACCGGATTCTGGCGACCCGATATGGCGCTTACGCCGCCCAGTGTATTGCCGAAGGAAACTTTGGCACCATGGTGGCCATGCGAAACAATGAACTGACAACGGTTCCGCTGTCCGAAATCAGCGACCGGCTCCGCCTGGTTGAAAAAAATCACCCATTAATCCTGAAAGCGCGGAAAATGGGTGTCTCATTTGGAGACGAGTATTTGTAACGGAATGATCCATTTCACGAAGAAAGCTGTTTCTCAACGCCTGGTTTGCCTGAGGGACAGCTTTTTCATTTACATGTAGGTTTCAATGACACTCTCCCAATTACTCCATTGATCGAAAACTCAATTCCAAAAAAAGCGACAAAGCACATTTATCCGAAAGCCAATACAAAGGTAACCCCACTGGAAGTGTGTTCTGGAACACAGCCGATTTCTATCCGTTTTAAAAAAGCAGCTTTTGCAACTGGTTTCTGAACGAATGTTTTTCAGCATCATAAAAAATAGTTTGATCATATAGGTCGAATGCCCTAATTTTAATCATGTCAGTTCCACCCCAAGCCCCGGGGATGAAATGAGATGGTGGATGGTGACGGCAGGTAGGCGTCAGAAATGATTCCCTTCAATAATTAGTTGATAATGGAGTTTCTCTCTTAATAAATAACTTTAAATGATTAATTTATGGCAAACACTGACGATTACAATGCCAAAAAGGATGAGCTACAGGCCATCCCCGTTGAAAACGTTTCAACCCCCGGAATCCCGGTGGATGTGTATTTACAGGAAGCCGAAAACCTTTACCACTGGGCGCTGGATGATCAGGAAAAACTGTCGGTTGTTGGCATCAGCGCCGACAAACTGAACGATTTGCCCGTTCGGGCCGGGGCTTGCCGCGAAGCCCAGTCCATCTGGTTCAAAGAACGTTTCTCGCAGCAGGAAGCGCAGCGCAATTGGGGAATCCAGTCGCCCCTTGCTTACGGCCTGCGCGATGAGCTGTTGCATACTTACCGCTACGCCTACCGGAAGGACGAGGCTGTCCTTGGCCGTGTTTCGGCCATTGCCGAGGGCGACGGACATGCCGACATGATCCAGGACCTGAACGACCTCTCCGTTCTGGGCCGCGAAAACCCGGAGCCCCTGAACAATATTGGTTACGATTTGGCGAAGTTGGAACAAGCCGCCAACACGGCCGACCAGATGGCCGACCTGCTGGCGATGGCCAACGGCGACAAAGCCGACCAAAGCGAATCCAAGATCATGCGCGACAAAGCATACACCCACTTGAAAGAGCTGGTGGATGAAATCCGCGAAGCCGGTAAGTATATTTTCTGGCGCGATCCGCAACGCTACAAGGGCTATGTGAGCCAATACTGGAAAAAGGTAAACCGGCAGAAAAGCGAACAACCCGACGAAGTCGTTGAATAACAGCATCCTGTTAGGGCGGCATCCTTCCTGTTAGCCGGCTGACCGCCCTGTAAGAGAGTAACCCGTTCCTGTTAAACAGGGCGGGGTACACCTCCTACAATGCCGGGCGCCCAACCTACAGGACAACTCCCACAGTTACCTGAAAAGCCCCGCTCAGCAACAGGACGGGGAAATATTTAACAGGAGCGGTTAAGAATGCAACAGTGCGCATTTATTCTTTAATTTTAAAATATCATAGTCTCATCTAAAAACATTCTTATGGAAATTAAATTCAATATCGACATCGAAGATTCTGAACAAGAATTGCTAAAGACTGTACTCCATTGCAATGACACTGATCTTGAGGATCAGCTAAGTAAGATTGCGCGTTCTTCTTTTGAAGAGAATAGGAAAATGATTATCGGACAAAAAATATTTACACGTGGACGAGATATCATTGAATACCGACTTTTCAATCTGATTAAATTTTATTTTGACAGTAAAATACCTGAAGAACAACGAATATGCGACCTGTTCCAAATAACTGCCACAGAAGCCAGGGCCTATATTCGGTCCATCATGTCAAAATATCAATATGATTTACGGGAAACGATCAAGGAATCCCTAAAAGAACAGGTGTTAAATATTACAAAGGAAGAAGGTGATGAAGATTATAAACTTTCCATTCAGAATCAATACTTTAAAGATGAATTGAACCGGATACTTGGAAACATGGATACAAGTTTACCTATAATCGAAAAAGAAAGAGGAACCATATCGACTTACATTATAAAGGAATCGTCTTATCAAAGGTTGTGTGCCTATTTTGAAATCGACATTGAACCAGAAAATAATGAAGAACCATGATGAATGATTTATTATCGGCCTCCAGTATTCTTTTGGCAATATTAACTGCCCTGTACGGATTCTTCTACCCTTCAATTAACGAAGTCCTGCTGATTAAACCCTCGACACATCCTGTTGATGACAAACGAAATTATGCCAAAGCCAAAGAAACAAGGAATACCAGGCTAATTCCCCTAATGATTGGTACAATCGTGATATCACTGGTTTTTTTACCAGAATTCCTAAATCAAATGGTAATTTGTTATGACTTATTAATTGAACATGGATTTCAAAAACTGAGCTATGATACTTTGATCGCTACTTTTATGGTGGTTTGCTTTTTTATTTTCCTGTTGACGATAAATACGGTAAATATTTTCTTCAAGTATGTCAGCAAGATGAAAAAGATAAACCCGGACAGAAGTTGATTGAAAACATAAGAACTGCATAAATACTGCCTATTTCTTTACAGGTTTAGCCGGAAAAGTGTTACTTTGTCGGTCATTTTTCATAAGAACCGAAATCCATGCAGAACCTCCAAAACGAACTGACTGAACTGCTGAAACAAGAAGATGCCCTGGTCATTGACGGCCAGCTTAATAAAAACAAAATCGTTGAACTCGCCCTTCAGGTTGACCCCAAACTCATCCGCTTGTTGTTGCAGCATGAAACCCTGAAAAGGCACTTTTTCACTGAAGTGGAAGGCGTGTTGGTGTTCGACAAAATCAAGTTCCAGCGGTTTGTAAACAACAAATCGTTTTTGCCCGACAGCTACACGACGTTTAAAAACAAAATTGGCCTGACCATTAACGACGGAACAACCGATAATTACATCAGTGCCAAAAACGACGTGGTACTGGCCTGGCCGCACAAGGATTGTGTTTTGGAAGGCGGGCAAACCAAGGAAGACCAAAAACGGAACGAGATATTTTGGAACGAGACCCTGGCCCCCGATGAAATTGACCGCCTGCTCGACCCCAAAGTATTTACCAACTGGAAAAAATACGACCAGCATGGCGAACACCCGGTAACCGAGTTTACCGATACCGACAACCTCATCATCAAAGGGAACAACCTGTTGGCCCTGGCCTCGCTAAAAAAACGCTATGCCGGAAAAGTTAAGCTGATTTATATTGACCCGCCATACAATACAGAAAGCGACGAATTTAGGTATAACGATACTTTTAATCATTCAACATGGTTGACTTTCATAAAAAACAGATTAGTAGTTGCTAAAGAGTTAATGAAAAGCAATGGGATTATTTTCATCCACATTGGTGACCAAGAACTTCATTATTTAAAAATATTATGCGACGAAATATTTGGTAGGGAATATTTTATAGCAACCATCCCAAGAAAAACCAGAAACGGGAAAAGTGATGTACCATTTAAGATGTCTCAAGATTATGACTGGATGCTAGTTTATACAAAAAAAGCACCGAAAACAGATAAACTTTTTCAAAGATCAATTACTAGAAAGTATTATAAATCGGATGACTTCCCAGATGATGAATGGCGGTTATCTGATTTAACGACCCAAAGAACAATAGATGAAAGGCCAAATTCAGATTTTACCTTAATTAACCCTAAGAATGGGGATGAATATCCGGTTAATCCAAATAGATGTTGGTCTGTCACAAAAGATAGTGTATTAGATTTTTTATCAAAAGGCAAAATTGTATTTCCCGGAGATTATGATTTTCTAAAAATTGAGCAACCAGCCATGAGGGTATTTAAATCAGAAGAAATTGAGAAGAATGGCGACGATTTTGATAAAGCTTACGTTTCTACTGATTTTCTTAACAAAATGATGGACGACCTTTTAAAAAATGCTCCAAATAAAAAAGGCACTGATGAGATGGTTGACCTATTTGGAGAGAAAATTTTTTCATACCCAAAAAACGAATTGCTCCTGCAGCGAATTATTGAATATAGTACAAATGAGGGAGACGTAATACTAGATTTCTTTATGGGAAGCGCCACCACGCAAGCTGTTGCTCATAAAATGAAACGACGATATATCGGCATTGAACAAATGGATTATATTAATACAGTTTCGGTAGAAAGATTAAAAAAGGTTATTGGACAAAAAGTACCGATTGGTGCAAATGAAGTTTATCAACATGAATTAGAATTTGCAAGTGATTCCCCAAGTGAATATTGTAAATTAGAATTTGATAAGGGTGGAATTTCAAAAGCTGTTAACTGGCAAGGTGGTGGCTCGTTCATCTATTGCGAGCTGGCCAAATACAACCAAACCTTTGCCGATCGGATTTTAGCGGCCACAAGCAAAGAGGAGTTGCTGGCTATTTGGGAACAAATGAAAGAAAAGGCTTTTTTAAGCTACCAGTTCGACAAACAAACCTTTGATGAGCGTATTGCCGCGTATAAAACCTTGCCCTTGGACGACCAAAAGAAATTTTTACTGGAAATACTGGACAAAAACCAGTTGTATGTGAACTACTCCGAAATGAAGGACGAAACTTATGGCATTAGCCAGGAAGACCAGAAACTAAATGACCTGTTTTATGGTAAAACTTTTTAGCTATGGGAAACAACTTTTTTATACAGGAACTTGAGTTTAGAAACCTGACGGAACAATTACCAGAAGACATTGCCGGTAAAATAGAAGGTATTACCGGGGTGCATTATTCCGGTAAACTGCCTGCCGTTTTCATTAAGGAAGTAGAAAATTTTGAAATCCCGGTTTTAAAGGAAATTGCCAAACTTCAAAAACAAATCTGGAACAACAGCACAGTTGTGTTTCTGTACGTTGTATCGCCTGCCGAAATCAGGATATACAACTGCAACGATAAGCCGAGGCCTCACAAAGACGATAACGAACTGGAGCCGATGCTGAATGAAAAGCTTGTTGAAAGCTGCACGATTGACGACAAAAAAAAGCTGGAGCAAATAAAACACGTGTTTTCGGCTGCGGGCATCGATTGCGGGGCAGTCTGGACAAGCGAAGAAGGGTATGCAAAGAAAATTAAACTTCAGACCAAGGTTGATTCTTTCCTGGTTGACAGTTTGATCGGCCTTGCAAAAAAGTTGAATGATGAGATTAAAAACGAAGAAGTCATTCACAGCCTGCTCATGCGCTCCATCTTTATCATGTATTTACAAGACCGAGGGGCAATACCACAAAGTATATGGGATGAGGTTGGCGAACATGACTTTCTGAAAATATTAAACGACCACGAAAAAACGTATCAACTATTCGGCAAAATCAGCAGCAATTTCAACGGAAATGCATTTCCGTTGGTTGATTGTGAAAAGGACATCGTATCGCCGGTCCACCTGAAGTATTTAAAAAACTGTTTGATTGATGGGGATATCAATTTAGACCAGTCAAAATTATTTGATGGTTGGAGGCTGTTTAACTTCAGTTTGATCCGGATTGAAATGCTCAGCGAGATTTACGAGAATTTTTTAGGTGAATTCAACCCGGAAGGGAAACGCAATGCCGGGGCTTATTATACCCCGCCGGCATTGGTTGAATTGGTCCTGAATAATGTATTGCCCGATCATGAAACAGACTTTGACAAGAAGATACTGGACCCTGCCTGCGGATCGGGCATTTTCCTGGCAATGGCGTACAAACGGTTGGTAAACCGATGGAAAAAGTCAACCAATCGGGAACCCGATTTTAAAGTACTTTCCGACCTGCTGACCGATCATATTTTCGGGGTCGAGTTGGACAAAAAATCAATTAAGGTGGCGGCGTTTAGTTTATACTTGTCTATGCTCGATTTTCTGGACCCCCGCGATATTTGGCTGGATAACGACAAACAGTTTCCGTACCTGATTTACGACGAGGAATCGCCCAACCAGGATGATAAAAAAGGGAGCAACCTATTCCGGGCAGATACCATTGCAGAAGGCGGTAAATTTGAGAATATAAGCTACGATTTGGTTATCGGGAATCCGCCATTTGGAACAGATGGATTAAAGGAAAATATTAAGGGATATTGTAATCGACATAAATTCGCGCAACAATTTGTTATTCCTTTCATTCATAAATCGGCGAGCCTTGCAAGAAATGGGAAAGTAGCCCTATTGTTCAACACTCAACTACTTACATACCCCAATACTGGTTTGGTAGCGTTCAGGAAATGGTTGTTTTGTAATAATTATGTGGAGAAGATTTTTAATCTCGCCATTTTCCGTAATGCAACAAAAGATTTTGGAGGCAGTCTGTTTTCCACTGCAAAAGTTCCGGTCAGCATAGCCATTTTTAGACCAAGTCAACCTGAAAAAAGGTCTAGAACAATTGAGTATTGGGCGCCGAAAACATTTATCCGGAATAGTGTAGTTGAAGGAGTAATCATCGATACAACAGATATCAAATATCTTCCGCGCGAGGAATGTGAAAACCCGGAAAGCAAAATCTGGAAAATAGCGCAATGGGGTAATTTGCCTGACTATTTTCTGATAAATAAGCTAACACAAAATAATCTTTCAATACAGGAATTGGAGAAAGATAATCTTATTTCGATTAAAGCAGGGCTACATGCTGCTGAAAAGGGAAAGGAAAGGATAAGAATAAACGGGTTATTTCTTGAAACAAAAAAAATTCAGCATTACTATACATCAAACCGTTACGTCAAGAATATTGACGCCGAATTTAGAAAAATAGATACCACCATATTTTCACCTCCGTATATTGGCATTCCTCAAAACATTATGAAGCGTAAAATATGCGTATCATATTTTGATAAAACTGTTTTTTTCAAATCAGGCATTTTTTGTTTGAATAGCGAAAATAATAATCTACTAAAAAATCTGACTATCCTGTTTAATTCAAAATTGTCAAACTACTATTTCTTTCTGATATCCGGTTGCTGGGGAATCGAGAGGGATCAGCTTTATTTGTCAACCGAATATAAGACCTTTCCGGTTTCAGATGAATTCATTAAAAAGCAAAATGAACTGGATTTTCAGAAGACAAATTTTATCCTTGATGAACTGGATTTTGACAATAAACCTGAAACATTTAATGTAGCCCGCTACGATGAGGAAATCTATTCCTCTTATAATTTACAGCAGAAAGAAATAGCAATGATTGAGGACTTTGTAAAATATTCAATCAGCTTGTTTTATGACAAAGAAAATTCTATTGCCCTTCGACCTATAGCATCTGAAACTCCGGAAACCTTAAGTTATGCCGAAATGCTCTGTAATGAGATAAACGATTTTCTTATGGTTGGCGAACTGAAGGTAAACGCGAGGGTTTATAGCGTTTCGCCCTACACGCCTCTTTGTATCGTAGTTTTAGAAATTGTAGCCAAAGAGAAAGTCGCATCGCCCCGCTTGGTTGATGCTGACGCCGAATTTCAAAAAGATTTGAAGGAAATAGAAAAATATACCTGGACGAGATATGCCGAAAACATTTATGTCAGGAAGCAGGTACGGTTCGTTACCGACGATTCCATTTTTATTGCCAAACCTAACCAAAAGCGTTTCTGGACACGATCGCAGGCCATAGAAGACGCCCAATCCATTATTAACGAATTATCTGCTGCTGAATATGCTGATCAATAAGTTTCGCCAGGAGATCAAAGACAATCTTTGCCTTCGATGTATGACCCTGTTTGTGGATGCCTATCAATTGGCAGTATCTGATAACGTCTATAAAATAGGATGGGATGAAGACCAGTTCACAGCCCACCTTTGCGGATACCTTAATCAACTTAAGGTAAAGGGGCAGTGGTTTGTATCGCCACAACAGCCTTATTATACGGAAAATCATTATAGCGGAATTGAGCATGCCAGTGTGGCGCCCCGTCCTGATATCCGTTTTGAAAAGTATATTTGGCAAAACGAATCTCCTTTCGAGTTTACAATTGAAGCAAAAAACTTAAAAAGCAATGACTCTCATTTAAAAGCCCGTTACATTGACACGGGTATTGAGAATTTCCGGAACAAGAGGTACCCGGATGGATGTTTGGCGGGTTATGTCATCCAGGGTACCGCTGATGAATGTGCAACTGCGATCAACAGTTTGTTGCGGAAACGCAAAAGGGCTTCCGAAGGATTAATAAAAACAAATTTTATCAGAGGATTTGAGTCAAGCTATCTATCTACGCATATTTCAGGGAATGCACCGATGAGTTTACGACATATTTTCCTTGAATTTTATATCAACTAAGCTATGGCCGAGGAACGTTTAGACAAGAAATTCGGGATTCTGGTAGAGGAGGAAGTTTTTGAACTTGTTTTACCGGAAACCATCAAACGCAATTTGCGATACACTGTCCGCCCATACCAGGTTGAGGCATTTGCCCGGTTAAACTATTACCTGAACCAATACAAGCACCGGCGTAAGCCAAGCCAGTTGTTGTTTCACATGGCAACGGGCAGCGGCAAAACGCTAATTATGGCGGGAGCCATTGTGCAACTTTACCAAATGGGTTACCGTAATTTCATTTTCTTTGTGAATACGGATACCATCATCCGAAAAACCAAGGAAAACTTTTTAAATCCGGCTTCCCTGAAATATCTTTTTGCCGAGAAGGTCAACATCAACAACAGGCCTGTTACTATTCGCGAAGTTGCCAATTTTGAAAGTGTTAACGAGGATGATATCAACATTCATTTTTCGACTATTCAAGGTTTGCATTCCCGGTTAAATACCCCACGGGAAAATAGCGTCACTTTTGATGATTTTGCAGGAAAAAAGATCGTTCTTATTTCAGACGAGGCACACCATGTCAATTCGCTGACAAAAAAGAAACTGACGGGAGCTGAAGAGGAAGTAGAACGGTCGTGGGAAAATACGGTAACGCGGATTTTTGAATCGAACACGGAAAACATCATGCTTGAATTTACGGCAACACTTGAGCTGGGCCATCCGGCTGTTGCCGCCAAATACAATTCGAAATTGTTATTCGATTATGCCCTGGCAAAATACCGGGAAGATGGCTATTCCAAAGAGGTGAAAACCATGCAGTCCGATCTTGACCCCATCGACCGGGCATTGGAAGCCATTATTATTAGCCAGTATAAAAAGAAAATATTTTCCAGGAACGGATTACTGATCAAGCCGGTGGTGATGATGAAATCAAAAACCACGGCTGAATCGGCAGAGATGGAAAAAATCTTTACTGAAAAGATTCACAACCTTCAGGAAGACGATATTGCAAAACTTCAGAGTCTCGCCAACAACGAAACGCTACAATCTGCTTTTCGTTTTTTTAGCCAATCCAGGATATCCCACATTAACTTGATTGATGAATTAAAAGACGATTTTGCTGAGGATAAGATTATCTCCGTCAACTCGAAAAATGATTCGGACGAGAAACAAATCATCATCAATACCCTGGAAGCAAAAGACAACGAGTACAGGGTTGTATTTGCAGTTGATAAATTAAACGAAGGCTGGGATGTACTCAACCTGTTTGATATTGTCCGGTTATATGAAACCCGCGATTTAAACACCAAAACCGGTAAGCCAGGAAAAACGACTGTTCAGGAAGCCCAATTGATAGGCCGGGGAGCCAGGTATTGCCCCTTTAAAACGTTTGACGAACAAGAACCGGATAAACGTAAATTTGATGCGGACCTTGAAAATGAAATGCGGGTCTGCGAAGAACTGCACTACCATTGCTCACACAATCCCCGGTACATTCAGGAATTGAATACTGCTTTGAAAGAGATTGGGATCGTTCCGGAAGAAAAGCGGGAAGTTTATCTGCAACTCAAAGATGAATTCAAAGCCACTAAATTTTATCAAACCGGCTTTGTTTACCTCAACCAGAAAGTTGAAAATGTTTCCCACATCAACCTGGACTATAAAGAGCCTGCAATCCGTAAAGTCCACGATTACAAGCTACGAACAATGGCTTCAGCGGAATCTGCAATTTTTGATGAGCAGGAAACAACCCAGGTTGACCGGAAAACACAAACATATCAACCCATATTATGGGACGCGATCTTTTTGAAGAAAGCGATGTGCAGGAATCCCTTTTACCGGTTTGACAATCTGAAAAGTATCTTCCCATCTGTAAAATCTGTTGAGGATTTTATAAACAAGAAGCTGGCTGCAATAGAGGTCAACGTAACAGGGCTTGAAAAAGATATCAAAAACCTCACTCCCAAAAATAAACTGGATATCTGCTTATCGGTATTAAACTCAATTGCAGAGGAAATCCATTTGACATTTGGTGATTACCGGGGAACCAGGCATTTCAAACGCGAACCGGTTCGAAAAGTGTTCCGGGACAAAAAGATGTACTTCGCCATTGGGGAAGGATCAGACAAAGAAACCGGAAAACCGACCATGCGTACAGACATCGATGAAAAATATTACATCGACCTTAAAACAAGGGATTGGCATGCCTACAAAGAGAATTTTGGTTCGTCCGAAGAAAAGCTATTGGTAAAATTCCTGGATTCACAAATGGAAGAACTTGAGAAACGTTTTTCGGAGATTTATTTAATCCGCAACGAACGGTTCTTCAAAATCTTCCGCTTCAGTGATGGTAAAGCCACTGAGCCGGATTATGTGCTTTTCATGAAAGACAAAACCAGCGGAGAAAATCTGGTTTATCAGTTATTCATTGAGCCCAAGGGAACTCATCTAATCCCAACTGATGACTGGAAAGAGGAATTCTTTGCAGAAATAGAAAACGAAACAATAGAACTAATCCGAACCGATAAAATGCGGATTATTGGTATGCCTTTCTACAATAAAACTGGACGGGAAAGGCAGTTTAAAGACAAATTAGTCGAGGTGATTAATAGCTAATCTTAAGAGAGAATTACTTCCTTTCAATTGGGGCATTAAAACGAAATCCAATGCCGTGCAGGTTGATAATTTTGATATTAGGGTCGCTTTTCAGGTATTTTCGTAAGCGCGAAATAAATACATCCAGACTTCGACCCAAGTAATAATCATCTGACCCCCATACATTTTTCAGAATTTCCGATCGACTTAATACTGTGTTGGAATTTTCGCAGAAGTACTTAAGCAACTCAGCTTCTTTGTAAGTGAGGGTACGTTTTTCACTTTTGTCCTGCAAGGTCAGGTTATCAAAAAAGAAGTCGAAGTGACCAACTTTGCAGCTTGAAATTTCTTCCGTTTCAGCGGGCTGGGGTTGACTTCGGCGCAAAAACACCCGGATGCGCATTAGCAACTCTTCCATACTGAACGGTTTGGTGATATAATCGTCGCCACCGAGTGCGAAGCCACTGATTTTGTCCTCGGTTAACGACTTGGCCGTGAGAAAAAGAATCGGAATCTGTTGATTTTTCTCCCGCACCTTTTTGGCCAACGAAAAACCGTCCAGGCGGGGCAACATCACATCAAACAAACAGAGATCAAACTCATCTCCATCGAAAGCAACCAGTGCTTTCTCTCCATCCTCGGTAGCGGTGACACTATAGCCAGCCTCTTCAAGATTATCACGGATAATGAAATTCAGCGTTTTATCATCTTCAACCAGAAGAATTCTTTTCCCGGTAAAATCCATAGTTAAATTGTTAGACGGGTATCGTGATGGTAAAAATACTGCCTTTTGGTGAATTATCAGCTACTTCAATTTTCCAGCCATGGCGTTCGGTTATTTTTTTGACGTAATCGAGGCCCAATCCAAAGCCTTTCACGTTGTGAATATCACCTGTGGGGATGCGAAAAAAACGTCCAAATATTTTTTTACGGTATTCTTTGGCAATGCCAATCCCATTGTCGGCAAAGTGAACGTGAATGTGTTTCTTAATCTGCTCCAGACGTATCCGAACGTGAGGCACTTCATCGCAATATTTGAAGGCATTGTCCAGAATATTGAAAATGACATTCGAAAAATGCAAAGGATCGGCTTTAACAACCATCTCCACGTTGGGTATATCCAATTCAATCTCATATTCATTCCCGTTTTGACTCGTTTTAAATTCGGCAATACTCTGCCGGATGAATTCAGCCAGGTTAATTTCCTTGGATTGAAGCTGAATTCTCTTCTTTTCGATGGTTGCCATCTGCAACACTTTCTCAACCTGGGCCGAAAGCCGTTGGGTTTGCTCGCCAATAATCCGCGAATACTCTTCCAGTCGCCTCGGGTGCTGGATTATTTTAGGGTCGGACAATACTTTTGCTGACAGATCAATCGATGCAATCGGCGTTTTAAATTCATGGGTCAGGTTGTTGATGAAGTTTTTTTGGATCTCGCTCAAACGCCTCTGATTGATAATTACATACAGCGTGTATCCAAAAAACAGGATTACTATCACCAAAAAGCCGTTGACCACCAACCAGGCCTGCACCTGACTACTATAAAAACGAGAGCGGTTGGGGAAATAAACGCCAAAATAGTAAGTGTACTTTTCGCAAGTGGGCAGATCGCATCCTGTTTTTTTTGACGATCTCAACTGATAATGGTTTTCAAAAATCTCTTCATCGGTAGCACAGCCTGAACTTTGCTCGGTATGGAGGTTTTTCCTTTTCAGACTGTCGTCTTCTTCCAAAACAGCAATACCATAGGCCATTTGGCTATTTTCACAATCATAAATGGCATACTCAAAGTCCAGCTCAATATTGTATTTCCGGAACTCTTTAATCAGAAAATGCTCCAGCAACCCCGGATTGATCTCATCGTCCACGTTCACCACGTAGTAATTATTCGAGATTTGATCAACGGCAACCACATGATCGTGACTGGCAGCCGTTCCCCTGATTTTGGTATTGTATTCAATTAAATTTCCGGCAACATTTTTCAGGGCCTGTGTGGCCGAATCATGAAATTTTTTTTCATTCAGGTCCACCGTATTCTTAAAAAAGAAAAATTGGATCAGCAGGATACCCAGCACCGAAAAAGTGGCCAAAATAATAATAAACCGAATCGTGTTCCTTCCCATATCAACTCTCTGTTCTGGCTTGATACCCACGAAACTAGTCATTTTTTCAAAGATTCTGCGATGTTAACAAACCATTAACAAATGTTTATTGCAATTAACATGGCGATCCAAGCGGCTTTTTTAGTTTTGTATGAGGCTTTAACTCTTTTGGTAAGAATATTATCTTTGTGAAACCGTTTTTAAAGCCATCAACCAGGTAGCATCTTTTTTTAAGGTTCATTGGAGATATCAATCCCCGGAAACCCGATTGGAATGGCCAATACATAAAACGTCTTCACCTGTAAAATAAACAGATATGAAATTTAGAATTATTCTTTTGGCTCTGGCGACACTATTGATCTCAGGACATGTTGGCGCACAATCGGCGCAAGCTAAAATTGTTTTCGATAAAGTGGAACATGACTTTGGATCATTCAAAGAAGAAGCCGGCTCCCAATCATCCAACTTCAACTTTGTGAACAACGGTTCCACGCCGTTGATTTTGAACAATGTACAGGCATCATGCGGCTGTACCACGCCCGAATGGACCCGTAAACCTATTGCGCCGGGCGAAAAAGGCTTCATAAAAGTGAGCTATAATCCGCAAAACCGACCAGGGCCGTTCAACAAAACAATTACCGTATCCTCAAACGGCGAAGTTCCGCGCACGATTCTCCGCATTAAAGGGAATGTTGACCCCCGGCAAAAAACCGTTGCTGAACTTTATCCAAGGGAAATTGGCCCGGTGCGGGCAAAATCAAACCACATTGCCTTTGTGAAAATCAATGAAAACGAAGTTTTGACCGACAGCCTGGAAATTATAAACGACTCGGAGCAAACCGTAAGCCTCGACTTCAAAACCCCACCAAGCCACCTGGCGGTAAAAGTCGTTCCTTCGACCTTGAAACCACATGAAAAGGGAAATATTTTGGTAACCTACGATGCCCGCAAGATTGAAACGTATGGTTTTGTGATGCACCGCGTTTACCTGAACGTGGATGGCAAAACCGACTACCGTAATTCTATCGGAGTTTCGGCAACTGTAGAGGAAGACTTTTCTGCTCTGTCGCCCGAAGAACTGGCCAGCGCCCCTGTGGTTTCGTTTAATGAGGAAACCCACGATTTCGGCGACATCAAAGAAGGCGACCAGGTTGAATGCGTGTTCACCATAAAAAACTCGGGCAAACGCGACCTGATTATCCGCAACGTGAAAACATCGTGTGGCTGCACAGCTGTCACCCCCGAGAAGAAAGTGATTGCTGCCAACGAAACCGTTCCGCTGAAAGTGGTGTTCAACTCCAAAGGAAAACGCGGCCGCCAGAACAAAGCGATTACCGTAATCACCAACGACCCCAAAAAACCAACCAGCATCCTGCGCGTGTCAACCAATGTACAGGCAGCCGGATAATTTATTTTGGTAAAATGATATGCCAGCCGTTTCAATTTTTTTGAAGCGGCTTATTTTTTTATCGTGCATGAAATTTTACCTTCGTTAAAATTTTCAGAATGATTGTTGACAAAAACCATAAACATATTGAGAACGAAGGACAATACAAGGGTTTGACCGTGAACAGCGGCATCGAGCAGCCCGAATCGTTCTGTGAAGATTCCATAAAACGTTTTCTGAAAAACAAGCGAAAAACCGCTCACCAGGCCGACCATTACGTGAAAGGGATCCGCGAGGGCAACATTACTGTGCTGAGTCAGGCCGTTACGCTAATTGAAAGTTCTAAAAAAGAGCACCAGCAAGTTGCGCAGGAGATTATCTTAAAATGTTTACCGTACAGCGGCAAATCGATTCGCATCGGCATTACAGGCGTTCCTGGCGTGGGCAAGAGCACCTTCATCGAATCAATGGGGAAACACATTACTTCGCAGGGGCACAAACTGGCCGTGCTGGCCATCGACCCCAGCAGCGAACGCTCAAAAGGCAGTATCCTGGGTGATAAAACGCGCATGGAAGAATTATCCTCCGACCCGAATGCCTACATCCGCCCGTCGCCTTCGGCAGGTTCGCTGGGCGGGGTGGCCCGCAAAACACGCGAAACTATTATTCTGTGTGAAGCAGCCGGCTTCGACATCATTTTTATAGAAACCGTGGGCGTTGGACAGAGCGAAACGGTGGTTCATTCAATGGTCGATTTTTTTCTGCTGCTGATGCTGGCCGGCGCCGGTGACGAACTTCAGGGAATCAAACGTGGCATTATGGAGATGGCCGATGCCATAACCATCAACAAAGCTGATGGCGACAACATCGACCGCGCCGAAATAGCCCGCGTCCAATACATGAACGCCCTGCACCTGTTTCCGCCAACCGATTCGGGCTGGTCGCCAAAAGTACTGACCTGCTCGGCAGTGAAAAAAACAGGGATTAGCCAGATTTGGGAAACCATCCATGAATACCTTCGTTTGGCAAATGAGAATGGCTATTTTCAGTATAAACGAAATGAACAAGCAAAATTCTGGATGTACGAAACCATAAACGAACAATTAAAAACGAGCTTTTACCAAAACCCGGAAATCAGACAACTGCTGCCTGATTTTGAACAACAGGTACTGAAAGAAGAAACGAGCTCATTTGTCGCTGCGAAACAATTATTAGACGCATATTATCAATCTCAAAAAGAAAAAGAATGAAAAATTTACCCTTGCTGTTTGTTGTGATGATTTTCCTGGCAGCATGCCAGAGTAATTCCTCGAAATACCGGATTTCCGGAAACATCGCCGGACTGGATTCGGGTCAGGTATTCTTGGTAAAAGCTGAAGCCGGCCAGGCTGTGGTGGTTGATACCGCCAAACTGGAAAAAGGCAACTTCACCTTCGAAGGCGAAGCCGGCCCGGCCGAACTGAATTACCTGCGACTGAACGACCGCGACTACTTTGCACAGTTCTTCCTCGAAAATGCAAAAATTAAAGTAGAGGCCTACATCGACAGCCTGCGTGCCACAAAAGTAACCGGGTCTCCGGCTACCGATGTTTTTAACAGCTACCTGGACGAGCTGAACGTCATGAACCAAAAGATGCAGCAATACCAGCAGGAATATGCCCAGGCAGCAGCCAGCGGCAACCAGCAGGAAATGGACCGGGTACGTATTGACGTGGACGCTGCCTCGGACAACATGATGGTTTTTGCCAAAAATTTCGTACGCGAAAACAGCCAGTCGGTGGTAGCTCCTTTCATTACCCTCACCCAATTGGCCAACCAACTGGAATATACCGAACTGAAATCGCTGACCGACAATTTTTCGCCTAACCTAAGCGAATCGGTTTACATGAAACAACTTCAGGAAATTCTTGATTTGCAGGCAAAAACAGCCATCGGCACCGAAGCACCCGATTTTACCATGAATGATCCCGAAGGAAACCCGTTGACCTTGTCATCACTGCGCGGGAAATATGTGCTTGTGGACTTCTGGGCTTCGTGGTGTGGCCCCTGCCGCCAGGAAAACCCAAACATTGTGGCTGCCTACAACAGTTATAAGGACAAAGGCTTCGATATTCTTGGCGTTTCGCTCGACCGCGACAAAGATGCCTGGCTGAAAGGTATTGCTGAAGATCAGCTGACCTGGCACCACGTTTCGGACCTGAAATACTGGCAAAACGAAGTGGCACAACTTTACGGGGTAAACTCCATTCCCCATTCGGTTTTGCTCGACAAAGAAGGAAAAATCATTGCCAAAAACTTACGGGGTGCAGCCCTGGAAGAAAAGTTGAAAGAATTGATGCCTGAATAACATCCAGAATGAGGCCGGCTAAACACCGGCCTTTTTTATGGCACAACTTTCCGTTGAATTGCACACACTTTTATTCGGCAACCACCCGGCATTTTTACAAAACTTTTTAAAAGCTGAACTGTTTTGTTTTAAATCGCATAAAAAATAAAGATCAAAAGATTATGAATTACGATGTATTAGTTATAGGGAGTGGTCCCGGCGGTTATGTTGCTGCCATCCGGGCCGCCCAATTGGGAATGAAAGTTGGCGTTGTTGAAAAAGAAAGTCTCGGTGGCATTTGCCTCAACTGGGGTTGCATCCCAACCAAATCATTGCTGAAAAGTGCCCAGGCATATGAGTATGCCAAGCATGCAGCCGATTACGGCGTATCCATTTCCGGCGAGGTAAAACCCGATTTCGGGGCCATGATCGGCCGTAGCCGAGGAGTAGCCGAGGGAATGAGCAAAGGCATCCAGTTTCTTTTCAAGAAGAATAAAATTGAGGTCATCAGCGGATTTGGCAAGCTTACCGGAAAAGGATCGGTGGAAGTTACCGGCGAGGACGGCAAAAAAAACAGTTATACGGCCAAACACATCATTTTGGCGACCGGTGCACGCTCCCGCGAGCTGCCAAACCTGAAACAGGACGGCAAAAATATTATCGGTTACCGCCAGGCCATGAACCTTCCCAAGCAACCCAAGTCAATGGTGGTGGTTGGTTCAGGCGCCATTGGCAGCGAGTTTGCATACTTCTACCAATCCATAGGAACCGATGTCACGTTAGTTGAGTTTCTGCCCAACGTCGTTCCTAATGAGGATGAAGAGGTTTCGAAAACATTGGAACGCTCCTTCAAAAAAATGAAAATGAAGGTAATGGTTGACTCATCTGTCGAATCAGTTGACACCTCGGGCGACTTGTGTAAAGTAACCATCAAAACAAAAAAGGGCGAAGAAAAAGTGGAAGCCGAAATTGTGCTCTCGGCCATTGGAATTGCCGCTAATATTGAAAATATTGGCTTGGAGGAAGTGGGCATTACAGTTGACAAAGGCAAAATAAAGGTTGACGATTATTACCGCACCAACGTGGAAGGAGTTTATGCGATTGGTGATATTGTCCACGGACCGGCACTGGCCCACGTGGCATCAGCCGAGGCGATCACCTGTGTTGAAAAAATTGCCGGACTGAATCCGCACCCGGTTGACTATGGCAACATTCCGGGCTGTACGTACACATCGCCCGAAGTTTCGTCGGTTGGGATGACGGAGAAACAGGCAAAAGAGGCCGGATACGAAATTAAAGTAGGCAAATTCCCCTACTCTGCCAGCGGAAAAGCAAGCGCGGCCGGTCAGAAAGATGGGTTTGTGAAATTGATTTTTGACGCCAAATACGGTGAATTACTGGGCGCCCACATGATTGGAGGCAATGTTACCGAAATGATCGCCGAGCTGGTTGTGGCCAAACGATTGGAGATCACCGGGCATGAATTGATCAAATCCATTCATCCGCACCCCACCATGAGCGAGGCTATCATGGAGGCTGCTGCTGCTGCTTACGATGAGGTGATTCATTTATAACTTAAAAAACTAAGAACAGAAAAGGCTGTCCGATGGGCTAAAACCCGGGACAGCCTTTGTTGATTTTGTTATTTTCCCCTTAGCTTAAGAATGTTCTCAACATCCAAAGGCGTTTTTCGGTTTCGCCAATCATGTCGCTAAACAGGGCGTTGGTAGCTTCATCGTTGTGGTCGGCAGCCAGCGATTGTAATTTGTGCATTTTTTCCAGCAAGATAGCAGACTGTTCAATTACAACTCCAACAGCTTTCCTTCCATCCGAAACGTTCTTCACTTCAGGCAAGCTTGCTACCTTCAGGTAGTCTGAAAAAGCATGAAGCGGCTCGCCACCAATCATTAAAATTCGTTCAGCAACCTCGTCAGCCAGTTCGGAGGTTTCGTTATAATACTCTTCAAATTTGGCGTGAAGAACAAAAAACAGACTGCCTTTTACATTCCAGTGGAATCCCCGTAAATTCTGATAAAAGACTTGGATGTCGGCTAAAAATTCATTTAAACCATTCACTAACACTTCATTTTTCATGTTGCTTTTTTCTACTGTTTTCATATCGCTAAAATTTATTGTTTGACTTTACATTTGTTTTATTTCTTATTTCAAAAATACCATAGCTGTTATTTATTAACTTTATGTGTCCATAAGTAATAATTATAAAACATGAATATCAACCAATTGACCTATTTCATTGAACTGGTGCGCCACCGAAGCTTTTCCCGTGCGGCAGCGCAGCTGCATATCAGTCAGCCGGCACTAAGCCTGCAAATTCAAAAGCTGGAAGAAGAGTACAGTTATCAACTAATTGACCGGACCAGAAAGCCGCTGTCGCTCACGTCTGAAGGGGAATTATTCTACGAAAAAGCCTTGACGATTGTGCAACTGGTTGACGACCTGAACCAATTGGGGCTTGACATGGACGAACAAGCGGAAGGAAAACTGCGCGTAGGCATCATTCCCACCCTGTCTCCATACTTGGTGCCCCTTTTTATTGATGCGCTGAACGAGAAATATCCGCGGCTGTTTTTGGAAATCACCGAGGTGAATACCGAAGATATAATTACGCGACTCACATTTAATGAGCTGGATCTTGGCATTTTGTCAACCCCGGTGATCGCTAAAAACATTGGTTTTGTACCCTTGTTTTATGAGCGTTTCTACCTGTACGTTTCCGATCGCCATTCACTTTTTGCGGAGGAGAAAATCAGCCAGGACCAACTGCAAACCGAGGAGCTTTGGTATTTACGCGAAGGCAACTGTTTCCAAAACCAGGTAAACTCAATCTGCCAGATCCCCGATCGGAAAGAAACTGAGCTTTCCTTCCGGTACATTTCCTACTCTATCGAGTCGATAAAACGGATTGTTGAAAACCAGGGTGGTATGACTTTTCTGCCGGAGCTGGCTACTATTAACATTCCGGAAGTTTATGAAGATATGGTTAAAGAGATTGGAGAACCTACTCCGATCCGGGAGATCAGCGCGGCCTATCTGAAGTCGACCGGTTTGAAAAGGATTGCTCAACTTTTATTGGAAGTGATTTCCGAAAACATCCCAACACGTATGAAACAAAAGCCGGTGATAAAGCCACTCGACACGAAACTAAAAATCGGGTAAAATGAAAAGCCCTGACCAGAAAATCCGATCAGGGCTTTTATTACTTATTGTGGCTATTCTATTTTACTTCTTCAAAAATAACGACCACTATTAATCAAAGACTTAGGAAATATTGAGCCAAATATGGTACAAATAAACATACTCTACTACACTATGAATGCTCATCCTTAGCGCTCACAATTATAATAAATATCTCATTCTTAATTCTTGATTCCTCTGTTTCTTTGTCATTAGGAGACGGTAGGACAATCCAGATTTAAATATATAAATGAAAAACACCTAAGGTTTTAGCAGAAGAGAGCTTTATTGAACGCTTAGACACCCCGAAAGTTTTTGAGGGTGAAAGGAGCCAAAAGGAAACGGAATATAATGCTGGTGTGCAGGCTTGCAGGGATATGCCGTAGTCTTTTGGTAGATTTCGACCCGAACTTATCTTTTCTAAGCTGGCAATGAAGCATTCGCACGAGATTATATTGTGTTCTTTAGGAGGTAGACGATATGCAGGACTGCTACTGGTTAGAGCGGAAAAACCAATAAATCTATTCCAATTCATTCTCGCCTGCCGCATAACCAAAGTTTGCTGTAATGCCGCCATCTACAAACAGCAAGTGTCCGTTCACAAAATCGCTGGCTTTCGAGGCAAGAAACAAAGCTGCATAACCGATATCCTCCGGCTCCCCCCAACGACCAGCCGGCGTACGAGCCATCACCAAATCGTTAAACGGATGCCCACCCTCCCGGATTGGTGCAGTTTGGTCTGTAGCAATGTAACCAGGCCCAATGCCGTTAATCTGCACGTTGTACTTGGCCCATTCGCATGTCATATTTGCCGTCAGTAGCTTCAAACCACCTTTAGCTGATGCGTAAGCCGAAACAGAAGAACGACCATAGATACTCATCAACGAACAGATGTTGATGATTTTTCCGGAACGCTTTGCTATCATTCCAGGCGCCACACGTTTTGACACCAACAAAGGACCTACCAAATCGATATCGATAACCTGCTTGAAATCGGCAACCGACAAATCAAGAATCGGAGTCCGCTTAATTATTCCGGCATTATTCACCAATATATCTACAGGCCCCAACTCTCGCTCAATTCGGGAGATCCCTTCATCCACACTCTGTTCATCCGAAACATCGAACGCAACGGTGAACACATCAAAGCCTGCTTCAGCAAATTCAGCCTTTGATTTTTCCAGTTTTCCCGCGGAAGTTCCGTTAACACAAACTTTTGCGCCAGCTCCGGCGAGTTGTTTGGCGAAAGCCATGCCGATGCCATGTCCACCACCGGTTACCAAAGCTACTTTTCCAGAAAGATCAAATAAACTACCTATCATTTTGTTTTGATAATGAATCTGCTGAAGTTACTCTTTTTTAAAATGGATGGCCACACCTCCACTGGCCTTCAAATCGAAGCTTAACGTATTGGAACTGTCTACCTCTTGTGTTTTAATATTGACGTTTGTGCTACTTTTCAATTTATCATCATCATAATAGATCGTGGCCGTATATTTTTTGCCTGCTTCGAGAAATGTAAATGGGATTTTAACTGTGCGGGCATCGTTATTGGTGATTGCCCCCAAGAACCATTGATCTCCCGAACGACGAGCCATCGCAATGTACTTCCCTACTTCGCCATTCAGCACTTTGGTATCATCCCATACCGTTTTTACCGCATCGAAAAAGGCGATTTCCTTTTCACCCTGGTAAAGTGACGGTTTATCGTACCAGTACAGGAATTGCAACGGACTGTAATACACAACCGATAGCGCCAGCTGATGGGCATGAGTTGTTTTGATGCGATTGTTATAATAACAAATGGTATAATCACCTGCGCCTGCAAGATAACGGGTAAAAGGCAATGTTGTATTGTGGGTTGCATCCGGCATTTCTTCGTTACCGCGGATACCTTCCTGTGTCATCAGGTTTGGATAAGTACGACTGAATCCGGTTGGGCGGTATTCATCGTGAATATCAACCAGGAGGTGGTATTCGGCAGCCTTTTTAATTGCATTGTGCAACCAAACTGACCAATGATTGGAACCAATTTGTACAAAACCAAATTTAACCCCTCTAATTCCCCATTTGCGACATTGTGCAAAAACTTCATCCAACTTATCTGTCAGCGCCCGTTGGTTAATGTACACAAAAATGCCTATTCCTCTGCTGGCTCCGTAATTCACCACCTCTTGGATATCCAAGTCGCGGGTTGACGATACTTTGGTTGCATCTGAAGCCACTTTCATCTCCGAGCCATACCATCCGGCATCCAAATGCACGTATTGCAAATTGCGTTCAGCTGCAAAATCGATACATTCTTTGGCTTCCTTTGTCGTCAGGTTGGAACGAATTACCTTCCCTGGCTTTATCCAAGATGTATTCTGAATCTGATTGGGAGTGTTCAGATTCAACACAAGATCATTGTTTTCGAGTAACTCTCCTGGAGTGTCGGCTACCATAATTACCCTCCAGGGCGTCGAGTACGGACTGATCACATCCACTTTATCATACATCTTCAAATCAATCGTATTGGCTTTTTTATCATCCAGCTTGAACTTTCCACGGCTGTAATCAACCATTTGTGCTTCAAGCAAAGCAACGCTTAACCCATTTTTCAACTCCAATGTCAACGGGCGTTCACACTCATCTGGCCAATCTTTTAAAGGCAAGTAGCTGTAAGGGCCTTGTGCCCAGCGTTCGTACCAAGCCATTGTCCCTTCCGGGAATGTATAGCTGGTTTGTTCTCCTGTAATGTGCAGGAACAATCCATTGGATGTTTCAGGGAAATGATACCGGAATGCAATGCCTTCATCGTAGGCACGAACTACCAGATCCATTTGATAACTACGACGCTTGTCATAGCTGGTCCCACCATGGCCTTCTTCCATTTGGCCCGGCTCCTCATACTTGGCAAAGTGCAGCACCATTTCCTTGTAGGAATCGTGCACGACACTCCGTTCACCATACACCGGCGTCCAGGTCGTGTCTTTTACTGATTGATCAACCGACTTCAATTCAAGGTTTTCGCACCACAATTGAGCCTGGTCGTTTTCAATTCCCAAAGCCGATTCAAATAGCTGGTTTTCGATAAGTATACCCAACTCCGACTCAAGAATAACCGGTTTGCCATCGAAGCTTACAGAGTAGCACATCTGGGTTCTATTTTCACCAATTTCCTTTTGGTAAAATTTGAATTGAAGTTTACCGTCTGGCGATTTTATCTCGTTTTTTGCGACTACTGATTGAGCTTGGACTTGTATACTTATTTGCCCCACAATGGTGAGGGCTAATGTCAACGCGATTAGTAACTTTCTCATCTAGTCGATTTTTATTTTTGTTAGTTTCAGTTTTGAATCATAATCTCCGTCCACCCTACTGTCATTCATCAGGATCGACTTACCAGAGTTCTTGTTATAGACACTCAAATAGACGCCGCTTTGGCCTTGAAAAATCATTTCAGGTGACTGACCGAAATTTTCAATTTCAGTTGTATATTTTGACAACGCATGAATCAGCACCTGCCCGTCGCGTCGCAGATAACTTCCATGAGTCATAAATAAGTCACGGATATTGTCCGCATTGTTAAGATCCGCTCCCTCTTTAAAAGTCATTGCTGTCAGGTACGCATCCGTTTCCCACCCATTCATGTCAATAATGCTATTTCGATGCTTGATTCGACCGTCGGCCATTAAATTGAAATAAACCTCTGTCGTTTCACCGTTCTGAGTAATCCGAACACCCAGGAAATCTTTTCCTTCAAAACGTTCAATTAGAGGAAGCTCCTCTTTATTTTCGTCGGTTTTAAGAATGATGGCCGTAATAAACTTGGTTCGTTCGGTATCCTGAAAATGACTGATTGACCAGTACGGCACTCTATTTTCGGGGTGATGATCCTCGTAACCCAGTCGCTCTTCTATGGTCATTTTTTCCGGAAAATCGTGTGGAAGACCACCATCCGGAAAGGTTTCCGGATACAGTGGACGAACCAGCACTTCGGCATTATCTTGCTTCACAGATAAATCCAGTCCTCGTCGTTTCGATTCGCCATTATAATGCAGCAGCCACTCAAACTTACCGGGTTCCCGGGCCAATAAATCATCAATTACCAAAATCACATCGCCTACCCATAAAAAACTTCGGTAGTTGCGATTGAGGATATTCGAATACGGACCTGTTGCATTAGCCAACACGTATTTAAATTTGTCTCCATCGACCAAATTATGAATCGATGCATGAGTTACCGAACCAAAATACGGTGATTTTCGGCTTTCACCTTCACCATTAAATAATACCACATTGTGGGCTTCACTTTGGCAATAATACTCGGTATAAAGCGGGTTTCCGTAGGATGAGTTTCCGGAGTCGATAATCAAATTTTTGCCGTTGTGAAATAAAATGTACGAACCTGCATCGGCGTGGGCGTGGTTCCAGGTTAGGCCTGATTTCACCGCCAGCATCGTGGCATTTTCATCCCACGAATTACGTAATGTAGCCCATCCCATATCGGGATAGATGAATGAATTACCCAAGTCGGGTTTATAGTCGTCAGCGAGTTTTGGTAGTTCAGGATAGAGAATCAATCCATTCGGAGTCCCCAATTGGAGCCCTTCTTTATCGTTGCCATGTGCAACCTGGTTGATGTACCAGGCATATCGGTTTTTGTGGTAGCCCAGATTCCAAAGAAGGACCGCGCAGGCATTTCCGTTTCGATCGAAGTGACCATCGCCAAAATTTACCGACATCGGCTTGCCGTTTTCCACGTAATAAGTTGTAGAGATAAAGAAGTCGGTCACCTTATCCAGGATCGGAATATCACTTTGTTTGAATTTAGGCATGACATTTCCCAGCGCCAAGCGGAAGATCAAATATTGCGAAACACCAAAGTTCGCGTAATTGATACCCTCCCAAAAACCGCCATTCCGGTCGAAAGTCGGTATTTTATTTTGAAGAAGATCTCCGGCATAATTAAACCATTCGGGAGCCGTAGCTTCAATTTCTTTTAGCCAACTATCTGCTTCCGGCACTTCGTTACGGATGGCCAACGAAGTAAAACCGGCAATATAAACACAGGCACTCCACCAGTTATGCCCCATGGTATCGAAGGTGTGAATGTTTGTTTCTGCATTTAACCAGTCGTGCATCTGCGGTTGAACTCCAAAACGAGCCAGGCCTTCTGCAACTTCCTTTCGCTCTGACGCAGACAAGTAATTGTAAATACAATCAAAGCCAATGGACAGGAAAAACGAGTTGTGAGCTACGCCCAAACCACCTTGCCAGCTTGGTGTACGGCTTAATAACTCACTTCCTTCCCATGTCGTTTTATTAACCTGATCCAGCAGGATTTTTTTAATCGCTTCAGCATATTTGTCTTCCCGGGTCATCCGGTATACCAAGCCCAACACCGGGCAATCGGCTGCTCCGAGACGATCCCGTTCCAGCATCTCATCTGCTGCTTCTTTTTGTTGATTCCATGCATCTCTGACTTCTTCATTTTTTTCAATCAGCTTTTTCAACCGATCAATATTGGCATCGGTATGGAGTAAATAAGCCCGTTTTTGCGCAATTAAGGCACAGCTCATAAAACTGAATAATAGCAACACGATTAGCTTCTTCATAATTGAATATCTTTTATTGGTTTCTGTTTTTCCTCTTTTTAAACATGCCGTTTCGAGCAAAACAACCCTACCATTTTCCCCGTCCACTCATCTTTTTCGATTCGCTATCTTGTAAAACCGGTGCTGAAGAAACAACCTTTACATTTTTAGCTTCATCACTTACAATTACAGTTTGGTTTACCAATTGGTTAATCAACTCTACACCTTCTGTTTCCATGGGAACGATTGGCGAACTCATTTCACCGTGGGCTGGCATACCAAATCCCAGCATGATAGGAAGTGCTGGTGTCGATACTTGAGAAGCATTATTGTAAAGTCGAATTCGGTGATTCTTCCCGGCAATGGAGGCAATGGTATGCACCAATGAATTGGGCATTCCGGGTATAAGCTCCAGTTCAACGTCTGAACCAACAGTGTTTTCGCGTAGGTAAAGCAGTGGCCCGTATTGAATATCGCCTCTGCAATCGCGCACAAGTACATTTGACCCCAATAAAAAAGCACGTTCAGTGCCTATGGCCTGACAACCTTGAAGTAGTGTTCGATTTTCAGAATCATTCGTTCCTCCAATTTCAAATCCTGCCCGGGTATTTTTTGCAGTGCAATTGCGAAGGGTTACTTTACCAACTCCTCCATAAGTACGAAAACCATCCTCACTTAGTGATTTAGTATAACCCGGGCTTATCATGTAGCGTCCGTCCCGGTTTAGGTAAACGCTTCGATAATTCAATTCTTCAGCGAGTCCGCCGGTTTCTGCCAGGATACTGTTCGTGCTGCGCATCGCTCCTTCGGCATAGCAATCTTCCAACAGGATATCACGCGTATCATGCCCTTGGGTTTGAATGTAAAAACAATGACCAAACGCCCGGCTAAAAACCTTGCATCGCCTTAGGGTATTGTTTTGTCCGGCAACCATAATGCCGCTTTGCTTTTGCAGGTGGGTTAACACCGGCCCTCCTTTTCCGAACAGGTCGCCGTAGCCATAAGTAGATCCTCGCACGTATAGTTTTACATCCTCAAGCAAGGTATTATTGCCAAAAACCGAAAGTATGTTACCATTGCTGCCTTTGTCTTCCGGCCCGGTGTTTTTAATGGTTAAACCTTTTAATGTATTGCCATCTCCATCGATAAAAATACACCGCATATAACCATAAGGCAATTGGCTGTACAATTCGGTATCAATTTCGATGGTAACTCCGGTAAAGTCGAAAGTATTATTATTGCCGCTAAACCTCAGGAACCAACGAGGTGGCCGGCGCTGTGTTTCTGTCTGAGGAGGAAGCTCAGCCAATAGTTTAGCAATTCGTTCCTCGTTCAGATAGTCGCTAAGTGCATAAACGCCCGATTTCATGCGAACCTGTTGCCCATCCTCAGCAGCAACCTGGACCAACGCTTCAATGGAGTCTATTGCAACGATCTTTGATTTAGCCGTTACTGAAATACCACTAAAAACCACCAAACAGGTGGTCATCATTAATTTATAATTTTTGAATATATTCATCAGATTTACGCTATTTTTTCGTTGCATTACTCATCCGTTTTTTCAATGATTACCAATTAAAAAGCTTCTTTCAACCGGAATAGCTGTCTTTACTTTAGGGTCTTTTGTATTTCCATACTGCCAGGCCACAACGGTCACTTTTACCGGGAATTTTGCTCTCGTTGGAATTTTAGTGAATACCAACCTCTCGTTTTCTACTTCGGCAGGTCCTTCTTTCACATAGAAATGAACCGGCAGACCAGAACTGGAGCTAGCCGTCAGGAAGACCTCCTTCACTCCCTCTTCTTGGTCGGGTATCTCACTAAACGAAATGGTTTGCTCATCACCGTCTTCCAGTCTAAGCGGAATACGCAAATTGAACTGCTGAACCGTGCTCTTATATTTATTGTCGCCAGGGTGATGAGCCAATAGCCAGATGTCGCCGGTACGCTTCATGTTATTTAGTCCCATTCGGTAAAACCGAACCGTAAATATGCTGTCGCTTACCTTCTCAACCGGGCCGCAAATACGGTCGATGACTGGTGTTCCTTCAGCGTGGACATCTGACAAACGACTTCTTAGCGTATCGGTAAAAGCTGCTTTCAAATGAAAGGTCAGACCGTCTGCTTCCGGATCGAAAGAACCAACTGTACGCGCATGGAGATTTTCATTAAACGACAATAATTTCCCATTTTGTAAGAATCCGATATACTGTTCTTTCTTTCCCCGCTCGCGGGCGTAATACGCTTCTGTCGCTTCGGCTATTTCCTTATCGAAATACCAAAAGGCATCATGCGGGTCGCCGTTGTAGCTCGAAAACGGAGCAGCTTTTGCCCGCCTCTTCTGGTCGGGATTCCACCTCTCGGCCATCCAACCATTTTGCGGGTTAAGTTTATTTAGATGAAAAGGAGAATCAAGCGGCTGTTCCTCCGGCAAGCGGTATTGCGCTGCTTTTTTCAGGAATAGACAAAGATAATCCACCACTTCATCCGACACATCAAAATGGCCATGACCGGCATCGCATAAAAATGAAATACAACTTTCTGGATACATCATCCGAAAAGCCAGTGCCGGATTTACCCGGGCTTCCCACCATTCGTATTCGCCTTCAACCATCAGGCCCGGAATCCCATCGATATTTCGGGTCCGTCCCCATTCCAAATTCTCCCGGCCGTAACCTGTGAGGTTGGTGCGGGGGGCATCGCCGTGATAGGAAATAATTGCCAGTGTTCGATCAGGGTTCCAGGCTCCAAAATTCCAGGGGAACGTAGCCATGGCGGAATGTCCCAGCGGAACAACCGGTGCTTGCTTTAATTCAGAATAGCCACTAACGTCGGCCAAATCGTCCATCATTTTATCAAATACTACCTGACAACCATTTTCTACATCCCATTGCTGATCAATTCCAGGTGACATCCACACAATGGCGAACCCTAATTCGGCCATTGTTTTCCGGAAAACGTCATGATCGAAAATTGGTTCTTCACACATATTATGCTGTCCAAAAACAACCGCGCGAACCTGGGTGCAATTTTCAGGAATCCAAAGGAAAGCAGTAGGACTTTCGTTCGTCTCCGGCGAAATAAAACCGGTAAGCGGAACAGACCATTGATAAATTGCAGCGTTTGCTGACGATAGTGATCCCACAAGGAGATAGGATATAAGCAGACAGATAATTTTCATTTCACTTTTAATTCATTAATAAAACCGCCAACCTGTATATTCGCATCAGCTATCTTTTTAACCGAATTCCCATTAATCGTTAGTCCATCAATCAGAATCTTTTTCACAGCTCGTTCATCTTCAAAACCCTTTATCTCTGATTTATTGGCGAAGTTTCCGTTGTATTTAATATTCTTCAGTAGCACATTTTCAATTCCGCGTCCGGGAGCCCCGCTGTATTTTTCGTTGTAAACGACCCGGAAATTGAATAACTGTCCTTCCTGTAAATCTTCAATGCGAATGTTTTCGTAGGTGATATTTCGAACCAGGTTGTTGTCGCTGCAAGTGATCGCCATACAGCCTTGGTAGTTACGATCGTCTTCATCGTGTTCCAAAATATCGATATTGCTGAAGGTAATATTTTCGATAGTATCGCCACCGGCTTCGGCGTATCCATGCAAACCAATATTGGTTGGATGGGCAATGTCGGCCCAAAGTGTTGAATTTTTAATTTCATAGTTCCGGGCACTTCCGTAAAAATCCCAGCGGTGACCGTAAATAGCGATACAGTCGTCAGAATTTCGCATAAACACGTCGTCAATAACCACATCGGAGCAGGACATTAAATCGATACCATCGCTCCAGCCTTTGCAACTAAACGATTTGATATTGCGAACCGTCAATCCTATGGTTTGACCGCCATAAATGGTATAATGACTGGGATTGACAAAAATTGGCCCATCTACTGTCACATTTTTTGAATGACGGATTTCTACCCCGCGTTCAGGTTGCCAGATAATACCATGACCGATGATTTTCACATCATGGGCATGATCGACCAGAAGCTTGGCTTTAATGACTGCGCCACCATCGATATAAACCGTTTTTCCTGAAGGGATATGGAAAACATCGCCGGGCAAGTCTTTGGGTTGGTGAATTCCGGGTCCAAAGTAAATCACATTCGGATCATCGGGATTCGGCTTATCTTTCAGGATTGGATTGGCAAACAGGTGCAGGTTGTGCAACTTATCGCCATTCACCTCAAGCGAAAGTTTATTGGACTCGCTAAGACTGAATGAAATGACCTGTCCGTTAACCGCCGGAACAATGCCCAGCGAAAGCGGGCGGATTTGCACTGAATTTACCGTCCCGTTGTTTTTTCGAACCTGTATTTCCACCTTCCCGGAGAAATCGAAAGATACCATTGAGGCATTCTGGACATTATCCAAATCGACCTGAACATTGTATTCAAACAGATCCTGCCAATCGCCACCCGCCTGCCGAACCTGAACAGTAAAATCATCATTGTGGGCCGAATATTTTAGTCCTCCCGGGACATCGTAAATAACTAATTCCTGAGCATGAAGCATCGAAGAAATTGCAATAAAAAGGATCCAAATTATGTGTCTCATTTTGTTTGTATTTTTTATTCACGGGTGACTTGAATTCATCCCGTGAAAAGAACTCCTATTTCAGATTCCAGTATACCACATACCGCTCACGATGCAAATTGTACAACGGAACGAACGTGTAATTCTTTCCGGTAATCGATTCATCCGTGATAAAAGTCAACGGCTTTCCGTCAACAGGCTTCAACCACTGCTCAACAGACTTGCCCTTTATTGCCAAATCGTTTGTCAGGCCAGCAGGTACGCGAAAATCGTAGGTATAATAGTCGTTGTGCATTTCAGGATTCGAGATAGGAGCCGATGGTTTCATACCTTCAGTTCCCATTTCGGCAGCCAAAACAATTGGTCCATACGAAATTGATACCACCTCCGGATTGTCGGACGGGTTCACCTTCAGTTCCATCGGATAGTCAAATTCTACGTGATCGCCGTTTTCCCAGGTGCGGTCAAGCGTAATATAACTACCCGGCTTTTCTTTCACCTGAATCTTTTTCCCATTTACTTTTACCACCGCTCCGGCAGTTGCCCATGAGGGGTAGCGCAACTTCAATTTCATTTTTTTAGATTCGCTCGTTGAAATAGTCAAGCCGCTTTTTCCATTTTGTGGAAATTGTGTTTCCTGAGTTATTTGAATATTCTGTTCCTCCCAGTTTAATTCAGACGGAACAAACAAGTTGACAAATAGCTCATTGCCATTATGATAATAGATAGCCTCTCCATATTTTGCATGGCTCTCGAAACCAGTACCCACGCAACACCAAAACGAACTGTCGGGTGTGCTATAGACCTTGTGTGCTCCCGGTAACATCGGAAGAAAATACGCAACCATCCCGCTTTGTGGATCTTGTTGCCCCAATATATGATTGTACAAAGCTCTTTCGTAGTAATCTGCCTCTTTAACATTGGTGCTCAGGCAGAATAAATGACGGGTCAACTTTAGCATGTTGTACACATTGCAAGACTCGCCGGTGTATCCTGTCAGGTGGTGTGACTGATGATCGGGTTTGAAAAACTTCTCTTTATCGCTATTGCTTCCTGTACAAAACGAATGATGATCCACGACTGTATTCCAGAAAAACTGAGCTACCTCCTTATTTTGCTTGCCCTCACCAATTTCGTAAGCCCGTGTCAAGCCGATCAGCTTAGGAATAAACGTATTCGCGTGCATCTTTTCTAAATTGTCTTCTCCTGCTTGTAGCGGATCCAAAACATCTTCATGATAGAAAAACTCGGCCAACCATTTGTAGTTTTCGTTTCCTGTAATCTGGTAGAGCGAATAGAATGCATCATTCATCCCTCCAAATTCATTGCGGATCATTATTTTGCGCTCCTCTGGACTTACTTTTGAAAGTTTATTGTAAGCCCAATCTGCCATTTTTTTCACCACATCAAGCGCTTGCTGATTGTCGCAATACAGGTACTGGTCAATTAATCCTGAATAAATCTTATGCAGGGTATACCAAGGCGCCCAAACACGTTTGCCTGCAATATTGCGGTTAATCAGGTTTTCGGGGAAAGCACTCAAGTATCCTTCTTCACCCAAGGCTTGCTGCACTTCTGCTAATCCGGCAACCAGGCTATCGGCTTTCAGTTTATATTGTTCTTCGCCGGTAGTTGCATACAACATGGCCAACCCAGAGAGAATATGCCCTGTAGTATGTCCGCGCAGTTCGCAGTCGAGCGACTCCCAACCTCCGAGTTTTTCCACTGAATCATAGCCTCCCTCCAAACCGGCATAAACACCCGCATTGGTTCGGAAACTGTGTAACAGACGATCAACACCCAATGACATGATCCAGTGACTTTCGCGCTCCATGTTTTCGGTGAACCGGGAGGGTAAAAGTATAATATCGCTCATCTCGAAAGCATAAGCTTTTATCGGTGCTGATTCTTTAATCGTAAGTTTATCCTCGTGTTGCCCGGGGTAATGTGATTGAGCAAAGGCAACCCCACCCCAACCCTCTCCAAAAGGGAGGGAGCAAATCATTAAGATGACTAATAGCTTCATAAGTTGTTTCATTATTTTGCTTTTTTTGAGTCAGGGTTTCACTTAAAGAGAAGCCATGACTTGTTCATTTTTCTAATTATTTAGTTATTCGAAACCAATCAAAATCGGCACATCCGCCAATTCGAAAGCCGGGTTCAGAAGTGCTGAAAATCCCCAACTTGGCGCTGCTCCACAAAACCCTTGTGGCATAGAAATCCTCACCAATCGGTCTGAAGTTTTCACCATCTTCGCTGAATGAAAAATGGCAAAGTCCATCGGGACCTTCAACTTTCACCCGCAAGAAAACAGTATTCGAGCCAATTCGTCGTTTCGCAATGCTCTTTTCGAACCCTCCTAAGTTTGCTCCCTCATTTTGAATCTGTTCCACGTAAAAACTGTCAGCATCTTTTCGGATTGCCAAATAGGAATAGTTGTTGCCAAGCATCATTAACCCTGCTTGTTTACTTTGCCAAATATCCCATTCAATATTCAGACTGACCTTGGTTGTCGCGGTGAAATTCTCGGCAGGTAAGTGCTGAGTCAAAATATTGGGAACGTTCCATAACGAAGCTTCACCAGTTGGTTTTGGTACTGCCAGCAAACGCAAAAAACCTTTCTGCGGCATAGACACGCTCCAGTTAACTTTTTCGTTGGCATTCCAGCTCCATTGCAAACCCGGTTTTTCTCCGTCAAATTCATCTGATTCAGCCGGGCTGGCTATCGGCCATTCGCGACCAACATCCGGTTTTTGATGGGTTCGAACAGGGTCGCCGCACCCGTCACGGTCCTGATCCTCGCCCATCACCGGCCAGCCATCAAACCAATTTACAGGGTTTAGGTGAAGAATGCGGCCGTAAACTCCCCGATCCTGGAAATGAACAAACCAAGGCTCACCCGATTGCGTTTCAATATAAGCTCCCTGATGCGGCCCGTTTATGTCGGTTGAACCTTGAGCCATTACAATTTTTTCTTCGTATGGACCGTAAATGCTTTGCGAACGAAGCGCCAGCTGCCATCCGTTTTCGACACCGCCAGCAGGAGCCATAATGTAGTAACAAGCGTCTTTCTTGTATATCTTCGGACCTTCAATGGTATGGTTGTAATCGTGTCCCGAATAAATATTCCGCCCGTTGTCCAGTAATTCAGTTGCATCGGGCGACATACGCCAAACGGTTAGAATGCTGTTAACCCCTGCACGCGATCCCGCCCAGGCTGTTACCAGATAAGCATTACCGTCGTCGTCCCAAAGTGGGCTTGGATCAATCATTCCTTTACCTGCTTTCACTAAAACAGGCTTTTCCCATTCTTCGAAAGGATCGTTGGTTTTTACACGATAAATACCAAAATCGGGATCGCCCCAGAATATATAAAATTCATTATTGTAATACCGAATACATGGAGCCCAAACCCCTTTACTATATTGAGGACTGTCGTAAACTTCCTCAGGAAGAACCGGCAACGCATAATTCACGATCTGCCAGTTCACCAAATCTTTGGAATGGAGTATTGGCAGGCCAGGTGAGCTGTTAAAACTTGATGCTGTCATGTAAAAGTCATCGCCCACGCGAATTACATCCGGATCGGAGTAATCAGCCTGTAAAATTGGGTTGGTATAAGTTCCGTCGCCATTGTCTGAAACATATACTTTAGATACAGACTTCACCTCTAATTCCTGTGATTTTGTTTTTAACTCCTTTGACTTGTCCGCCTGACAAGATGTTAACCAAGCCAGACACAAGAGCGGTATAGTTATTTTTGTAGTTCTCATCAGTTTAAATTGATTTTTCTTCAGCACAAATTAATTTCACAGGCCCTAGCAAACCGGACTCCAATAACGGGTCTTCTTTTTCAAGATTGTGCCAAACACTGAATGTTATCCGCTTGCCTGGTTTGGGCTGGTTGTTAACATACCAATCTGGTAGCTTAAAAATGAAACGGTCTTTGCTGTATTCATTTTCTACGGGTAAGTGTTCGTCTCCAATCAAGCGATTAGCCCACAGATTAGTTATTTCAACCTGCAGTTCATTTTCCCCTTCATTTACAAAATCTGTTATATCTGCAACAAATGGCTCTTTCCAAAGAAGGCTGACTTCCCTGCCATTAAGAAATACACGGGCAATAACTTCAACCCGCCCCAAATCAAGAAAAAATCTGCGACCTTCCGAAAACAGCACACTATCCAGCATCAGTTTTTTCTGATATGTACAGGTTCCTGAAAAATGCCGGACACCAAAGTCTTCATGTTTAATCAATGATTTCAGGCTGTCCAGTTTTATTTGAGATGGAGCCCCTGTGTCTTCCGGGAAAGACACTTGCCACGAGTTTGTTAAATCCACTTCCAGGCAGTTTTTAATCGGTAACATTACTTTTTCTCCGGATTGCTGGTAAAGTTCATAGTTTCCGTTCTCCAGAAAGGCAGCGTTGAGTTGTCCGCTACCGGGATTATTCAGCCAAACCGGAGATAATAAATCTAAATCCGGCAAACCTTTCCGGTATTGCATTTTAATGTCACTTTCCGACAATACCGATGCCTCCAACTGTGGTTTTGTATAGTTACCCTCGAAATAACTTATGAATTGGCTCTCCTCAGCAGGAGCCTCCAAGCCCGGATGAATATGAAATGGTGATTTCTTTCCAATAGCTGCTTTTTCACCGTTTACATACAATTCGGGGGTTCCGTTCCGGTAGTTCAGAACCAAGTGTGTCCAGCCTTCAAGAGGCTCGTCGAAAGTCAGAATCTGATTGGCGCGATTGCTTGCTTGTTCGTAAACAAAAACACCATTCTGTCCGGCACCCAAGCCACAGATGGCATGACCTTCACCAAAAATTTCTTCGCCATTGGCTGAATGAAACAACATGCTTCGCCCGCCATGAGCATAAGTATCCGGTTTTATCCACAATGCAACTGAAAAATCATCTTGTACCAATTTGTATTTTGCGGGGTCGGGTTTAGCGTAAGCTTTATTTTCCAAAAGAATAGTGCCATCTTTTGTAATTTGAGTAATTACTCCTGATTGCTGCTTATCCTTCAAAATAATAAACACAGAACCGGCAGGATCCAATTCGAGCGGCATTTCCAATCGACCACTTTTTGTCTCAAACATTGGAGCAACATATGTTTCGCCGCTTTCACTGTTCCAAATTTCAGGCTGAAGACCATTTACGCGTAACGAAACATGAATCTTTTCTTTTCTCCGTTTATGGTTTGAGACAAAATAAACTTCTGCACCACCAATTTTTTTGTGCAGATAATGAATTGTGGCATCTTGATTTTGCGAAGTGTACAGAAAGTCAGATTCAACCGGAAGTTCCTTTAGCACATCCGACAACGGAACATTCCAATAGACACTTCCTTTCCCAAAGCTGCGCCGTTTTACGAAATGACCATCCAAATCGCCGAATAGTTCATCAACCTGGCTTTGAATATCTTCATCTGATCCATTCATTCCGGGAGATTTCTGTGGTTTATTTTGAACGACCAAAGTCATTCCTTTATCGACAAGTTCTTTTAGACGCTTAACCGTATCCGGAAGAATTGCATCCAATTTTTCCATCATGCACAAGCTGTATGTCATTCCATCGGGCAAAACAATTTTTCCGTTTTGAATGGAGAACCGATTAAATAAAGCATCACGTCCAACGACATCGCCCCGAATACCCTTCGGCATTAACGGGTAAATATCCGGCACACCTGAATGCGGATTGTCGCCCTGAAAATAGCAGATGTCTGCAACTGTTAACCCTTGTTGAAGCAGAAACTGTGAACGACGCAGATGATTAATCCACCCAAAAGCCTGCTCTGTCCAGGTGTTATTTCGGTCGAAATGGGTTCCGAACGGTCCCATCGTCATTCCCGGTAATCCGGTGGTATAGGGTTGATGAACAAAAACATGAAATACCAGTCGGTTCACGCCTAATGTGTAAAACCAATCACCTTCCGCTTTCAATGAATAGGGGTAATCAGTCCATTTTGAGGTAGCGGGCATACCGGTAAATGATTCAGCTGCAACGACTGGCTTTCCGTAAACATTACCAATTGAGGCCGCTTGTTTGGAAGTCATCGGGCTACCATAAATATTTCGGGTCCAGAATTCAGACATAGGTACATCCAGAAACTGACCAATTTTCATACTGTCCAGATTCCCGTCGCCATAAGGTTCGGCATGGTATTGCAACCCCTGACGGTGACACCATTCACTCCAGTGTCCGTAATAGTTTTCAGCGAGAAGATCAGCTTGAACCTTGTTTAAATCCCAGAAAAAACGCTCCGTCTGTTCCACACCGGCAACAATACGACCAGTCATGGCTAATACCCATGGCCTGATGTCGTAATGCGTACGTTGCTTAAACTCTGCCGGCAATTGCATCGTCCAGTTTTGTTTACCGGCTTCCCAACTGTCGGTTGTAAAGCCCAAAAAGTTCTTGCCAATGTAGGGTTTGAGCAAAGTCACCAATTTGCTATTGAAATGCTCTATATGAAAATCCAGAGCTTCCCTGCTGAATTTGTCGATCTCCAGGCCTTTCCCTGCATCCGGATGGGCTGCCGGTTCTTCGCCTGTCGTCGTATGGCCGATACGAAGAATGGTCCAGTTGCCCTTAACCGGAGCTTCCCACTCCAATTGTCCATCCTGATCCAACTTGGAGGTCAGATCGACAACTTTTTCCGGATCAATGATTAACTCCGAACTGATATTCGGTTTATTTCCACCATCGCTCCCATGGGTCCAGTTCGCTTTTCCCGGCCAACCCGCTAAACGAGGTCCTGAATGAAGTTCAATATTGGAAATCCAGGTTGGATCAGAAGTCACCACCCGATAATATTGAGCCGAAACCGCCTCAAAATTCTGCATGGCAGGGGTATCCATTTCACGCAGTTGGGGTGTACTAAAAGATGCTACATTCCTGAAAGTCCGTCCATCATCAGAAACCTCCAGCTCAAACCGGGGCGGGTGATCACGAGGCCCGTCAAACAGGTCATGCGGAATTTCGGCTTTTCTCAAAATCGTAATTGAACGGGCTTCGAAGGCCTCATTAAAGACTAAAAGCAGACTTGATTTATCGCTGCCATCCTGTTCCAGCCTGATTTTACTTTCGGCATTACCATCCAACAAAACAGCTTTATCAATTTCCTTTCCATTGACAAGTATTTTAGAAAGGCGATCCTTCATCAACCCATTTTCAACCGGGAGTGATGGATAGGCCAATACAAACGCATCGCGATACCAGTTCATGCGGGCATGTGGTTGCGGTAAGTGAACGCTAATACTTTGTTGACCCTTCACCTGTGTTTCAGTCCAGACCAATTGCTGCATGCTCATTTCCGGAGTAATCCATGGCCCTCCTGTTCCTGAATACCCGGGAGAATTGTGGATCATCATCTCAATCCCCAATCGAGCTGCTTCCCCGACAGCATATTCGGTCATTTCAAACCAGGTGCTACTTGCATAATCTACCGGACCGGCAGGAATTCCAACGGCATTATTGAAACAAAGTGCACCTCCGATCCCCATGCGTTTCATGGCTTCCAAATCGAGCGTTATTCCTTCTTTGGTAATGTTGCCGTTCATCCATTGCCAAAATACCCAGGGTTCCGCTGAGTCAGGTGGATTCATAAACAGCCGCTCCATCTCACCCCAATTGAAATTCAAATCTTCAGTTGGTGAATTACATTTTACAAATGATGGAACCAGCATAATTCCGGCTGCTCCGACTCCGATTTGTTTTAGGAAGTTTCTGCGTTTCATATTCAATTCTAAATAACAATTCCAAATACTCCTGCCGAAAATTGATTAACAGATTCTTACAGAAGGAATATTCAATAGCATAGCTAATTTTTCAATTTTATGAGAAATGTGTCCCACACCAATGGCGCAGTGATGTGCAGGCCCTTTCATTGACCATTCATCCATAAATTTACGAGCTCCAATTGAAAAGCGATAACGGCTGTTGGTGTTCCCGATTTGCAGTGTGGGTCCAGCAACAGATTCGCCTTCAGCAACAAGAAGGAAGATACCATCGGTACCATGAACTACGGACAATAACGTAACAGGTCCGTTTTTTACTTTCATTTGAATTGAAAGACCCTTACCAGGCTTTCCATGATAAATTGGCAAGGGAACAAGGCCTACTTTACCTTCAGCTATTTTAAAATGCGCAGGTCCGTCATGTCCAAGCATGACAATATCATCGTTGAAATCCATTGCATAGAATTCAGAGAAAGATCCTCCTGCCCCAAAGGCATCCATAATTTTCATGGCCTGTGCATTCTTAACTTCACATTCGCCGGCTACCGGAATATTTTTCCCGGTAAGCAAGGTATTTCCTGCAATTACAGAGGTTACAATATCTTCGTAATCATTACCTGCTTCTCCCTCATAATAATAAGCCATTGCACCAAGTTTATGTGCCTCAACCAATTTGTCCAATGCAACAGAGGTTTTTGCAGCCCTTTCAATTTCAATTTGCTCACATTGTTCTGATACATCAAAAGCATTGTCAAATTCTTCGATTTTCAATCTGACCTCTACCTGATTTACCTCTTTCCGATATTTGTCAAGTTCACACATTTCAATCAATTCAAAGTGTGTTCCAGATACAGCAGACTGTTGAGTTAAGTCGGTATATACATCCAGCATGCCGTTATAATAATGTCCTAAAACACCGAGTCTGTTGTTACGCATTATTTCCGCAACATTTGCGACCTCAATCCAGTCGGCAATATTTTGCCAGGCCATATCATCATGTAGGTATCCGGTTACTATGGCGTATTTTATACCAGCCCGATTAAAAACGCCAGCTATTTCGGGAACAGAGCAAGCCTGACAGTAAGCCAACCACTCACCAGTCATTTTTCCCCGATCACCCAATGCATTGAAGGCCTCGTAATCGATCGCCGCAACCGGTTGCAAATTCAAGATTATAAAGGGTGCTTTAATACGTTGAGCTACCGGTAACACTGTAGAAGACAATGCGTAGGTTGAAACGTAAAGAAAAACAAGATCAACATTTTGACTGTTTAAATAATTACCAACTTGAACGGATTTTTCAGGAGTATCCACCAACCCGGCATCGACAATCATTGCACCGAGACCCTCCATTTTCGTTTTGATCTCCTTTTGATAACCGATTAATCGTTCTTTTAATCCGTCAAACTGTTCCCAGTAGGTATCCAGACCGATTCCAAGCAGTGCGATTTTTTTCATTTTAGTTCTTTTAACATTGTTATTGTTTCAACTGACTTACTCAACGCTCTTATAAATATCATGTACCATTTCCATCAAAACCGGACTGCTATAGAAAGCCGAAAAAACATCCTGATTCGCTTTCTCAACATTCACATGAGTAATGAAAAAACCATATGTCCCGGTGGTTTTATCAATCCAAGGATAGGCTCCGGCCCAACTTGGACTGCTTATCAGCACGGCGTTCCCCAACGAATCGAGTTCTTCGCGCCATTCGCCCAAACCGTAAACACCGTTATGATGAGCGGCCCGAACCCTTTCTACATATTTGGGGCTTACAATTTGAGCCCCACGAACCTGATCGGCTTGCATTTCGCGGATGGCTTCTCTTGATAGGATTTGTCTGTCATCAAAAACACCATCATTATATATCATATTCAGAAAGCTGGCATAATCGTGCAAAGTTGAGCGAGCGCCACCTCCGAGCATTGGACTATGCCCTTCACACGAATCGACAGGTGTGAAATGGGTATTCTTCATCCCCAATGGCTGAGCAATTTTTTCCTGAAAAAGTGTTTCCCAGTCCTTCCCGGTTGCCAGTTCGGCCATACGACCGGCCACCTGCATGGCCAGTCCGCCATAATAAAATTCAGTTCCCGGGATGGTATCTGCAGGAAGATTGACAATATGGGCAACCGATTCTGTTAATGTCTGGTAATCATCTTTTGGCACTCCCTCTGGTTGATAATCGGTATAACCCGAAGTGTGTGAAAGTAATTGGCGAAGTGTGGCGGTTCCCTTAACATCGGTAAATTCAGGTAACCATTTATTCACCGGATCATCCCACGAAAGTTTGTCTTCGTCAACCACGGCGGCAATGGTGGCAGCGGCCAGCCATTTTCCGGAAGAAGCGATATAAGCTTGTGTTTCGGGTGTGTAACTGCCAAAACAAGTATCCAGTATTACATCATTTTCCCGGGCTATAATCAGCCCTGCTCCATCGTAATAGCCACTGTCAACCCAACTTTGAACCAGGAGATGCACTTCCGAAAAATCGTAATTAATTCCCCGATCAGTAAGTTTTTTCGGTTGACACGACAAACAAAATAAAGCAAGAATAGCTGAAAATAGTAACCGGGACATGATGCTGGCTGGTTTAGGTTATATTATTGTTCATCCATTTTTTTCAGGCGCATTAATGCCTCGAGATAATAGTAATCGGCATAAATAATTGAAGCATCAATCTCTGAACCGTTTGGATAGTGTCCGGTAGAATGTAACAGAAACGCCTGGTTTTTATCTCCACTCAAATACTCATTCGAAGACAACTTCGCCAACAGAGCCACAGCAGCATCTTTATATTTTGCTTTCAGGTTTTCGTCTTTCATATAGGTTGAAAGCTCGAGCATGCCTGATGCTGCAACAGCGGCTGCCGATGCATCTTTCGGCGAGTTGGGGATAGCCGGATCATCGAAATCCCAATAGGGCATTCCATCTTCCGGAAGGCGTTCCAGTAATTTATCAGCCAGTTTTTCGGCCATCGTCAAAAACTCATCTTTCCCGGTTTCGCGGAAGCACATGGTGTAGCCGTAAATTCCCCATCCCTGGCCGCGTGCCCACATGGAGCCATCACTATATCCCTGGTGGGTTACCCCTTTTATAAAGTGTCCGTCAACCGTATCAAAAACAGCAACATGGTAAATCGAATAATCCGGGCGAACCAGCGTGGTCATACAAGTTTTGGCATGTTTAACGGCCATATCGTACAAATCGTGACTTCCCCCGTTTTTAGCGGCCCAAAACAAGAGTTCCAGGTTTATCATGTTATCGATGATGGTGCTGTGTGGCCAGCCCATTTTCTCACGCATCGCGGGCCACGACAAAATAGTGCCCACTTTGGGATTGAAAAGCGTTGCCAGCGAGTCGGCTGCCTCCAGCAGAAAATCGTGATAGGCTGAATCCCCTGTCAAACGGTATCCGTTACCAAAGCTGCAATACAGCATAAATCCTAAGTCGTGATTATCAACAGGAACATCCAGCACGCCACGCAACGGGTCGGTAAATTTTTGTGCCTGACTCAAAATAGTGGTATCGCCTGATGCTTCATAGGCATACCACAGAATGCCGGGCCAAAAACCGCTGCACCAGTCGTGAATGCCAACTATATTCCAATCAGTCTGGCCTTGAAGAATATTACGCGGCAAACTATCGACTTGGGTTAAGCTTTTCATTGTTGTCTCAACTTTCTGCACCGAATACTCCAGCATTTTATCGACTGAAAAACTCCCTTTTTTTGTTTCTGTGGTGCATGACGTAAAAACCGCCAATGAAAACATTATCGTCATTAAATAGATTGATCGTTTCATGGTTTTTTCTAGTTTATTTTTATTCTCTTGTATTTCTTTTAAGGTGATTATTGCCTGACAATTCTCATTCGACTATCTCCTTCTGTTTATTAAGAATGAATGCACCCGGAACGAATCCGGGCACAATCAAGCTCTCTACTACTAAAACTAATCTTGAGGTATCAGCCGAATGGCCATCCCTCCGGAATCAATTAAATTTGCGCTTATATTGGATTTACTTGAAACTGTCATTGTACTCAATTTCACATTCGTTTTGGTGTTCAGACTGGCATCATCCGTATAAATCTGAGCAGTATATTTTTTCCCCTGGGGCAAAAAATCGAAACTAAGGGGAAGTTCTCTTCCCTGGTTGTTCGTAATTGCACCAACAAACCATTCGTCGCCACTACGACGAGCGACAACAGCATATTGGCCAATTTCTCCGGCAAGCACTTTGGTTTCATCCCAAACCGTAGGTAGATTTTTAAAGTATTCAGTCTCGGCAACACCATCCAGCATTTCAGGTTTATCGTACCAGTAAATGGTTTGTAACGGGCTGAAGTACACAACTCCCAATGCCAGCTGATGGGCATGGGTTGTTTTCAGGCGTTTGTCCATATAACAGACGGTGTAATCGCCGATGCCTCCAACAAAGCGGGTAAAAGGCAAAATGGTATTGTGAGTCGCATCCGGGAATTCTTCATTCCCGCGAATGCCTTCAACGGTCATAATATTGGGCCAGGTTCGGTTCTCACCGGTAGTGCGAAACTCATCATGGATATTCACCATCAATTCATTGTCTGCTGCCAGTTGAATCGCTTCGTGGAGCCATTGTGTCCAGCGATGCGAACCAACCTGTACAAAACCAAACTTCACGCCTTTGATTCCCCATTTTTTATAAATCGGGAAAATCTCGCGCATCTGTGTCAGCAGGGCTTGCTGGTTCACGTACACCCAAATGCCAACGCCACGTTCTTTCCCGTATTCGATCCATTTTTGCAAATCCAGATCAATGGAAACGGTAGATGCGTCCGATGCAAAATCGAAAGCGGGGCCATACCACTTCCAGTCGTACAGTAAATAATCAACGCCATTTTCGGCGGAGAAATCAATTTGCGCTTTCGAATTTTCGTTGCTTTGCGCAATTTCGCGCATGATTGTTCCGGGCTTGATCCAGTCTGCATTCTCAATTTCACAAGGAGCATTCAGATTCAGGATCATATCATTGTTTTCCAACAATTGCCCGGGTGTTTCGGCCACCAAAATAAAACGCCAGGGCGTACTGAATGGGGTAATTTGGTCAACTGATTCGTAGAGGGATGACACCAGCGTGCCAGGCTCACCATCCTTTAATTTTAGTTTCATGCGGGCATAATCCACCAATCCGGCTTCGCCGATAGAAGCATAAAGCCCGTTGGGTAATACGCAGGTTAATGGCCGCTCCGACTCATCTACCCAATTTTCGAGTGGCAGCAATTCGTATGGTGCCTGTGCCCAACGATGATACCAGGCTTTGGTTCCTTCGGGCAAAACAAATTCCGTATTCTCCTTCATTACCCGATAATAGAGCCCTTTCGGATTGAGCGGAAAATGATATCGAATGGCTACCCCTTCATTATAAACCCGGATATCGATTTGCAATTGGTAGCCCGGTTTACTTCGCTTTTCAAACAAGAATGAAGATTGATTGTAATGGTCGACAACTGTGCTGCGTTCGCCAAAAGCATTGTTCCAACTGGTATTAACCGAAGTATCATTTCGGGAAACGAATTTCATATCGTTGATAAAATGGTAATTGTCATCCGGCTTTATGGCCATCGCCAGCTCGGAGAGGTGGTTGTCGAGAACAATGTCAAACTCAGACTTTTGAACAACAACCTGACCTTTATAATTAAGCGAATAAAAAGCCTTTAAGCTGTTAGCTGATTCAGTATAAAAAATCAATTGCAAATCCCCATTTGGAGAATTAACGTTTTCTTTTACCTCTGCCATACAAGTCATACTTAAAAGCAATGCTACTACCAATACACCTGTGCAATAAATACAAAATCTCATTCTTGATTATTTTACTGATTACAAACAACTTAAAACATCAGACATCTATTCATACAAGGACATAAAATTCTAACCTGAGCAAAAAATGCCAGGACTACATTCTATTCGTTTCCTGAAAGGGGGAAACGCCTTTTCTGGAAAAGGCTAACTTTTCAATATTGCTATTCCCGGGTAAACAAAAGTGTTCCGAAGCCCAATGAATCAAAACCTCCGCTATTGGGGCCATAATCGCCACCGCCACCTTCAGGACGGTGAATGTTGGCCACCAATGTTACATTGGGCGCTGTCATTTTTTGCCGCTTCACATAGTGATTATAAATGACCTCCCATATTGGCCGCGCATTTCCTCTGGCTGTTTCACTTATAACGGTGTGGTTAACGTTATCGCAGTTATTATAAGGTTCAAAACTAACACTCCCTAAATTAAAGTTATAACGGGCTGCGTACTCAGCACCTTTAAGCACCCGTGAATCGTCGTATCCGTAAAGATCATCTCCTTGTTTCCAGGCCATTTCGCAAATATCTCCCAGAAATCCGATGCACAATAAAGCATGTCCTTGGTCACGACCACTCTCCTGCAATTGCCCCAACCCGTCCGGGTGGATATAATACACAGCCTTTTTCAAATGGCCGTTTCCTTCACCTTCGATCAGATACTTGATGGCGTAATTATAAATGTCAGCTCTGTCGGTTAACACGCCTATACTCATTAAACTGGCCAGATTACATAAATCCCAGTTCGCCCAGTAATGCGAAATACAAGTTCCCCAATGGGTATCGATAAAAGCCTTGTTTACCGGGTAGAAGACATCCAACATCCATTGTTTGAATACTCCAAAATCGGCAGATGACCATCCATCGTAGGTGCGCATAATTTCGGCTGCGTTAGCAAACTGGTATCCGTAAATGCCGGCACCCAACGCTTTATTTGAGTTTCCGCTAATTGAAGTACAGGTTGATGCCCAGGCATTCAGGATCTGAATCGATTTATTGGCATAGGCAACATCACCGGTTATTTTCCAGCGAATAGCCAACTGATAAGCGGCTGCCACGTCGTTCATGGCACGGCTGTAATTGTCCGCTTCCGGTTCTTCTGTTGAGTTTCCTCCACGAATTAATTTGACAACGGGATTTGGGCTATAATTTAAGCTTGCATGAGAATTGCCCGTCAATTTATTCCACCCTGAAATCCATGGTTCAGCCCCGGCATCAACTTTTGCTTTGATCCGGGTAAAATCGCTTTGCGAAAGCAAAAGCCCCGGATGCACAAAGGTTTTATTTTCATCGATTGGGAACTCCTCTTCCACCGGCGGATTTTCATTGTCATCCGGTACGATATCGTTATCGCCACCTTTTCCACAACTATACAATGTGAGGATACCTCCTGCCAGCATAATGGCGATCAGGATAATATTTTTTAGTTTCTTTTCCATGCTACAGTCTTTTATTTCTGTTTTCCCGGGGCACCCTTGCCCTTGCCTATTGTTTCATTTTTCTCATTATAAGACAATCATGCCGGGGTCAACCGGCACGACTGTCTAAATATTCTCAACTTATAATCCGAGGAAAGCCTGCAATTCAGCTGTCGTTTTGAACGTCCTGATCCAATCCACTTCATAGCCGGTTTCGGCAGAAGTAATATCAGCAATCTTTAATTGCCAAACATTCAATTCGGTTCTAGCTGTATACTTGTCGGATACGTCATAATAAATAACATTTTGTGACATGAAATCAGTCTTATAGGAGTTATTACTTCCGGTATAAGGATCCAGTTTCATATTACCAGCCTCAGGTTTTGCCAGTCCGGACTCTTTGAATGTTATTTTGAAAGCCATAATTGGGTATTCCGGTGTACAGATCCAGGATTCTTTTGCAGCCCCATCAGGATAAGGGAATTTCCCTAAAATTACATTGTACAGGTCAGCCCTTCTTTTGTTAGTTCCTTCGAACTGAGCCGGGTCAAAGGAAACTTTCAATTTTCCACCTTCAATTACGACTGTCGAGTTGTGACTGGCTGTCCAGTCGAACGTATTTGGATCGTCAAATTCAAACACATATTTTCCTTCAGGCAGAGCTACATATTCATTTAAGGCATCCAAACTTTCGAATGATTGTACCCAATCAACTGAATATCCGGTTTCCGGGCTGGTGATATCTGCTATTTTCCATTGGAAAGTAGTTAACGTTGTAGGTTCAGTTTGAGAAAGTGTCGCTCCTGAACCAAACGTATTTCGGATATCATAATAGTAGATATCCCCTTGAAGGATGCCGTCCCAGTTGTTTGACCCATTTTTGTATCTCCCCAAATTCGTATCAAGTATAAAATTACCATTTGCTGGTTTATTCAATTTAATAGCAATAATTGGAAATAGTCCGGCGTGAAGTTCCACTCCACCTGCCAATTGAAAATCAGCACGACGTTTGCTGGTTCCCGAGAACTGGTTCGGATCGAATGTCACATTCATTGCTCCTCCTGAAACAACAGAAGTTGAATTGTGTGTAGAAAGCCAACCTTCGCTATCAGCGCCATTGAACTGGTAATTTAAACCAACAAAGGGGTATGAAAAAATTGGCCCTGTCAGAATTTGTGGCCCGACTTCCATCGTTACAGCTCCTCGAATACCACCTTCCGGCACCGTCACGACGATTTCATTATCTGTAATGGAAACGATTTGTGCTTCAACACCTCCTCCAAAAAGGATTGTTACAGCACTTGCATCGGTTCCAAAGCTTTCACCGGTAATCGTAACCTGTGATCCAACAGCGCCTTCTTCTGGTGTTATACCGTTAATTTTGGCGCCTGGCACGAACGTAAAATCTTCCGCAAAATCATGAGTATGTGTCCAAACACTCACGGAAATAATTCCCGTACCCGCGTCGTTGGGAACCCGAACTACCATTTGATTATCAGTATAGCTCACAAATTCGGCTGCCATAACACCATTGAAATAGATCTTGGCTGCATCAGAAAACTCACCAAAATTGGTCCCGGTAATTGTAACAGCCTGACCTGGCCGACCTGACTTTGGTGTAAAGTCGTCAATTGTAATATCTGGGTATTCGACCAAGGAACCTTCGTATTCCTTTTCCATATCACTACAAGCCGTATAAACCAATCCGCCGGCAACTAAGGCAGTGATGATGAGTAAGTATTTAAATATCCGTTTCATATTCTACTATATTTTTGAGTTATCGTCCCCCGATCGTTTTCAACAATTTAGAGACGACAAGCTGTGTTAATGAGATAATTGGTTAATAGCCTGGATTTTGAATCAAATTGCTATTCAAGTTAATTTCCTCCAATGGAAGCGGATAGAGATAATGTTTGCGTTGGAAGTTCCTATTACTTGACGGATCCAATAACAGCACCCGACGATCGCCAACCCCTGTTGAAACGGTGATCTCACCGTAGGGATATGCAGATGGAGAATACAATGTTGAATTAGTTTCATAATCGGTTCCTTCAATTACATTTCCACAAATGTCTTTATTCAGTTCCTCCTCAGCAATTCCCCATCTTTTCAGATCGAGGAAACGACTGTTCTCTGCATATAACTCCACGGCACGTTCACGAAGAACTTCTTCTCTCATATCCAATCCGTTATTCGCAACAAATGCATTTGTTAATGCAGGCAATCCGGCACGTGTTCTTATTTTATTGATCGACTCATTTAGTTCAGCGTCGGATAAGCCGCCATTCAATTCCAATAAAGTTTCGGCATAAATCAGGTATACTTCAGCCAAACGGATAATCGGGTAATCAAACGATTCAGTATTTGCGGCCCGATAAGTACCATAATTGTAAGAACGGAATTTGCGGCAAGCATAACCTGCGCCACTGTCTGAACCAGGACCCATTAACTTCATGGAACCGTCAGCTGGAGTATCCCAGGTATTGTTGTCTGCAAAATATGCCGTCAACCGATAATCCCTGTTTTTAAATTCATCCGACGCTTTGGTGTAACCCTGAAATAATGGTGATTGATCGACAGGAAGACCATCTTTACACAAAATCATGTCCATAAATTTACGGGTAGGGGCTAAACGTGAATTTACCGTATGGCTCACATTCACATTTCCCTGGTAAAGTGAATAGTCAAACATGGTGTAAAGGATATACTCTTTATTGGTTGATTTATCTAATCCGGCCGGGTTTGAACCTTCGTCTTCCAAATCAAATAAATACAGGTTGCTTAAATTGTTCAACTGGCTATTGTAGTTCCATAATTCATAGCCACCATTATCCATTACATCTTTCGCTAAATTTTTAGCCAATGTAAACATCTCGCTCACAGTAGGATATCCGTCCGGCTTAGTTGAACCGGCGCCATTAGCGATCCCATCGCCATCAGTTGTTGTACCAACATTCTTTTCCCAGGTAGCTTCAAACAATAAAGCTTTTGCTTTAAATGCTTCAGCCGCCCATTTACTGATGTGCCCTTTATCGGCAGCAGCAATGTTTTGCTCTACCGGCAAACCGGCAATCGCATCGTCAAGATCTGCCATTATCTGAGCAAATACTTCATAACGGCTTTTTCTCGCTCCTAACAATTCTTCCGAATTAAGGTCCATCACCGTTGTCACAACAGGAACTCCGCCAAAACGCTGCATCAACAGATAATGGTGATAAGCCCGGAAGAATTTGGCTGCTGCGACATATTGTGCAATCTCGGATGCATCGCCGGGGTATTCGTCTGCTTTTTGAAGCAAAATATTATTTGCGCGAATATATTTATACGAGCGGGTCCAATAGGAATCATTGGCAGGCGCAACCAATACACCGCGTCCATAGTCCTGGGCTAAAGCGGTCAGGTCTGTTCCAAAATCCATAAAATCATACACACTACTACCATCAACGCTTCTCCATCCAATCATTTTATTGTAAAAGTCGTTCGAAGAGGCCTCAAAATGTTCCGGCTGAGTAAAATATGCAGCCTCCGTAATGGTATCCAAAGGTTCGAGATCCAAATACCGGCTCTCACATGCTGAAAACAGCAGCAAGCTTGGCAATATAATTGATAATATCTTTTTCATAATTATTAAATTTAATTGGTTAGAAAGTTACGTTTACACCCATCGACCATGTTCTGTTGAACGGATACGAGTTTTGGGTACTCTCACCATATTCCGGGTCGAAACCATCCTTAATACTTGAGAATTCAAACAAATCGTTTCCGGAGAAATAGATACGTAATTTTTCGATGTTGTATTTCGAAACCTTAAGATCGTTAAACGTGTACCCCACCACCAATGATTTTAAGCGGATGTACCGATTATTGACCAGCATAAAATCGTTGTGTTCCCAGTTCCAGCGAGCCCGGTTTGTATTTGAGGTCATCCGGGGAAAGTCTGCTCCTGTATTTTGTTCGGTCCAGGTTTTCCCGATGTAAGCTGCTGTTTGGTTAGTCCAGACGACATAAAACGGGAAGGGCATATATCCACTTCGTTCCAGCTTTTGTTCCAATACTCCCTGGAAAAAGGCAGATAAATCAAAGTTTTTCCATTTGGCCCCCAAGTTAATCCCGTAATTGTAATGTGTTGCGGCATCACCCATGTATTTGATATCACCATTCATATCTTCAATATTTCCGGTATCTGTGATCCCTTTTACACCATCCTGATCAACACGTTTTGTGTCTCCCGGGCGCAAACGTTCATTCAGGGAAGTCTCACTTGGAACTTTGCCACCCAAATTACTTGTATAATAAGCTGTCACGTCTGATTCGTCTGTGAAGAAACCATCTGTTTCATACATGAACCACGAGTTAATCGGAAATCCTTGCACTGTTGAATTTTTACCGGCTTTATAGGTACCAACACCCTCCATTTTAACCAGCTCGTTATTACTATCGCCAATGTTAACCGCAACAGAATACTGGAAGTCACCTATTTTGTTTTTATAGCCCAACACAGCTTCCCAGCCCTTGGTTTCCAAAATACCACTGTTTGATTTTGGCGCTGTACCACCCAGTAAATCAGGATAGTTAATGGCTATCAACATACCATCATTCTTCTTTTTAAAATAATCGAACGATCCAAATACTTTATTATCAAGAAGGCGAAAATCAACCCCGTAAGTTTGAATGCCTACTCTTTCCCAAGTTCTGGTATTACTGGTCAACCCACCAACCGAAGCTGTATTTTGCAGGGCGCGCGTAGTACCAAAAATACTTGACCCAAAGGTCATCGTTGACAAATAGTCGTAATTTCCAATACCAACCTGGTTACCAGTCTCACCGTAGCTCGCTCTCACTTTTAAGAAAGAGATCGGTGTAATTGATTTCATAAAGTTTTCTTCTGTCAGAATCCAACCGACTGACCCGTATCCAAAGTTTGACCATTTATAGCCCGGTGCAAATTTTGACGATCCGTCACGACGTCCGGCAAACTCCACCAGATATTTATTTTTATAGTTATAGTTGAAACGACCAACATAAGAATATAATCCCCAATGACCTGAGCCCCCGGTGGCTTCAACTAACTCTTCTTTCGAACCCATATTGATGTCATAAACCCCGTAATCAACAAAACCCTTACGGTATCCATACAATGTGCCATCTTCACTTTTCTCAGAAGTAACACCCAGCATTGCAGAAAATTCGTGATCACCAACTGTTTTATTGTAGTTCAGGAAGCTACCATAACTTTGGTAGGTAATGTTTCTTTTTTCCTGACGGATAGAAGATGTTGAGTTAACCGACTCCGGAGCTAATTCACCAAACCAGGTATATTGTGGAACAGTGACCTGATACATCTTATAGTCGTAAAAGTCTTTATCTATCGAAGCGGTTGCTCTGAACGATAAATCTTTGGTAATATCAACTGTCGCCGCGAAGGTCAACTTCATTTGATCACGGTTGGTAATCTCCCGTCCACCATCTACTGTTGCTGCGGTTGCATTACGGTTACCTGCAATATTAAAGTTCGCATACCATTGTCCGTAGGGGTTTTTGGCAGGGAAGAAAGGAGGGTCGTGTGAGATTGAACTGGCATCGAACCCGGTTGAAGGACTTGAGATCGTTGTATTAAAATAAGATACACCTGTTTCCAGCTTCAACCAATCGGTAATTTTATAATCGTAATTAAAACGAATATTATACTGTTCTTTACCATCGTACGACGTTTTCAACATCCCCACATTCTCAGCATAACCTCCGGAAATACGATAATTTGATTTTTCCGTCGAACCGGAAATACTTACATTTTCCTGATTTGATACCGAGCTGCCATACATCTCATCGAAACGAGCATAGTTACCAATAAACACATCTCCCCAGTATTGAGTTGGATAAATGCCTTCAACGCCTGATTGCATTTTTAACAGGTTTTCTTCGCTCATCCATCCCCAATAGGTTTTTTGAGCACCGTCTTGTTCTGCAGCTTCTAACCAAACTGTAGCATAATCTTGCATCGTCGGGGTTGGAGGACGAATGCCCACAGAATTTACCCGAACATTACTGGTCAACTCCACGGTCATTTTACCTTTCCCTTTTTTTGTGGTAACCAGAATTACACCGTTGGCTGCACGAGAACCATAAATCGCAGCCGAACCATCTTTCAAAATACTCATCGACTCAATATCGTCAGGGTTCATGCTGTAAAACGATTCGTTATTCACCACCGGCGATCCGTCGATAACAATTAGAGGTTCCCCTCCATTTACCGAGGTGGCACCACGAATTTGGAAATCAATTCCTTCTTTTCCTGGTCTGGACGAACTTCTAGTAACTACCAAACCCGGTGTTTGTCCCTGCAATGCAAGTGCAGGACTTGTAACCGCACGGTCTTTAAACGTTTCGGCTGCAACAGTTTCAATCGAGCCGGTTAGCGTTGCTTTCTTTTGCGTGCCGTAACCGACTGCAACAACTTCTTCAATACCAATGGCATCTTCTTCCAAGGTGATGTTGAAACTGGAACTTCCGCCAACCTGCACTTCCTGCGTTTGCATGCCAACAAATGAAAAGGCAAGCACATCGGTCGAAGAAACGTCACCTAAGGTAAAATTACCGTCAAAATCGGAGATCGTTCCTTTTGTTGTTCCTTTTACTAAAACGGTAACTCCCGGTAGCGGCTCCCCCGACTTATCTTTAATCTTACCAGTTACCGTTTTTGTGGCTTGCTCAATTTGTGACGGCACCACCTTTTCATTCGAACTGGTAATAATAATATGCCTGTCAATAACTTTATAACTAACTTGCTGACCTTCAAAAAGCTCATTCAGGATCTCACTAACTTTTTTATTTTCAGCGTCAATAGAAACGACCCGATTTACATCGAGCTGACTCGCATTATACATGAAGGAGTATTCCGTTTGATCTTCAATTTGCTTTAGAACGTCTTTTATCACTTTGTTTTCGACTTGCAAACTGATTCGCGCCTGCTGACTATATCCGGCTCCGTAGGAACCAACCAGACCAACGATACAAATTAGTACAAATGTTAGTTTCATTTTTAAGAATAATTTTCTTCGGGAACTACAAATCAAGTCATACATCCCCGAACTACATTTTTTTTTCATAGTTTTGTTAGGATTACCAGTCGTTAACGGAATTTATTGTTATTGGACGTAACAACATCTTCCTGACTGAGTTAATAAATATTTACACTGTTTTTTAAAAGGCTTATCTTCCCGATAGGCCTTTTCTGATTTTGCTCTTGCGGGATTTCAATTTCACAAACGCTTCATTTCATAAAGTTTTAGGGTTCATAATTTTAACACGCTCTCCATCAATCTCATAGTTGATCGGTCGCAATACATTGATTAGTTCAAGCACTTCATGCAAAGACTCGGTCTTCACTTTAAAGGTGTATTTTTCGTTGTCTATCAAATCGTTCGCCAGTGCGATATCGACTCCATACCATCGTTCCAAATATTTGCAGATTAGGTTGAAGGGCTTCTCTTCGAAAACAAGTTCATTGTTTGTCCAGGCAGATACCATATTCATATCCTCGTTTAGAACTTTAAACTGATTGTTATCCTTATTAAATACAGCCAATTGTCCGGGCTCCATGCGAAGCACTTCCTTATCGTATTGCTCAATGCCGACACTACCCTGTTTTAAACCCACCTCAACGGTTTGATCATCGGGATATGCATTCACATTAAACGAGGTGCCATATACTTTTACATCCAGTTCCCTGGTATATACGATAAAAGCTATGTGGCTGTTTTTTCGAACGTCGAAGAACGCCTCTCCTTCCAACTCAACCATTCTGTTATCGGCACCGAACGAATTGTTATATCGAATTTTGGTTCCTCCGTTCAACTGAACAACAGAACTGTCGGGAAGCATAATTTGTGTCTTTTGGCCATGCGATGCCAAAACTTCCGTGTAAAAATCGTTCCGTTGATTATTGTCGAATGCGACAAAATAGCTGGTAATTCCAATTGACAACAAAAGGAAAATGACCGAGGCATATTTGAACCAGGTCAGATACAGCGACTTCGTCTTTAAATCAGATTGTGACTGAAGAAGTAGTTGTTTTTGGATTTTGCTCCAGGAATATTGAGTTGCGAGCAGCATGTCGCTTCCCAATGCCTCCTGTTCCCAAACACGTTTTTCATCATTAAACGCTTTTTGATTGTTGCCTTGACGCATCCAATCCAACAAACGGGACTGATCTTGACGATCTGCTCTTGCCGATAGGTATTTCCGTATGAGTTCTTTCATTTTATTGGTGTTTGCTCATAAGGAGTACACACCATCTGTAAAAACTCTACCTCGTTTTTATGATATTATTTCAAAATAAAAGAGATAAGGATAGCCAGCAGTGGATATTTCTGAAGTAATGCTCTCTTTATCTGCATCTTTGCCTCGTATAGATGTTTTTCAACTGCTTTATTGGTAACACCAAGCAATTCGGCGATTTCAGTATTTTTCATGCCTTCGATCTTGGATTTTACGAACACAAATTTTCTTTTTTCCGGAAGTTTATCAATCTCTTCTTTAATGGCATCAATCAATTCTTCTTCGATTGATCTTCCTTCTACTCCCGTGAAATCAAGCTCGAAGAGGTGTTGCAGATCGATCTCCGGCACCGATAGAACATCGTCAACGGCGTATTCAAGCTTTTTATCTCTCAGGTAATTAAAACACCTATTCCGAAGCATCACAAATAAATAGCTCTCAACCGATTGAGTGGGTTTAAGTGTTTCCCTTTTTTGCCATAATTTTAGAAAACATTCCTGCACTAAATCATCCGCTGCTGAGTAATCGGTAACAAATAACCGACAGTAACTCAACAGCCGTGGGTGGATCAACTTGAAGAATCCTTCGAAAGCATCAGTATCTCCGGCAACCAGTTTTTTATGGAGTTCAGGTTTATTCACGATTGACAAAGTAAATAAATCTTGGAGAATATTGTTCGATTGTAAATCCTATTCTACTGAGCAGGCCGAATACAATTCTTACTCTGAGAGCGATATCACTTTCAATTAGCCTGGATTCCCCTCCTAAACGCATCCAAAATTTTCAGACAATACTCAATACTACGATCCAGTTTTCGGGCCCACTCCCTGGCAATCTTTGACTTTGAGCCTTCGCTAAGATTATCATTTAAAACCTTGTGAACTCGACTCGCCAGTTTCTCTGATTTTGATAAAAAAACTTTCGATTTCCGACCAAGAACTTCTGCTGCTATGAGCATAGGGTCAAGTTCCTCATGTTCAGGAAAGGTGTCGTTGTGAAATTCGACGATCTCATCAAACTCCAGATCAAAATAATGCTGAATGACCCTCAGTATGTCGGCTAAATCATTTTCCCGTTCTTCTGGTCTATCGCTCCATGCAATTAACTTGAGTATCACCATTCCTGGCAGCGGAGGTATATTCACAAATTTTTCGTCAATGGGGATCTGAACTGCTTCCTCCAACACCTCACTAAAACCAAGAACATGTAAATCAGCGTGGCGTTTACTAAAGTTGATGGTGTGTTGCTCCTCAATCTCTCCAAACGGCAGTACGTCAATCGCCACATTATATCTGTCGGAATAAAAAGTCCAGGGAGCTTTCACTTTATTGTAACCTTTCTCAATTAATGCCCGGCTAATATTTTCATATTCCTTCATGCTTGAAATCATAATAGCAAAGTCAATATCTTTCGTACCCCGACTCGGCTTTATGCCTTTCTTTAGTAATTCTAAAGCAATTGCGCTGACTCCAATCAAATAGTAGGGAATCCCATATTCTGCCATGATCTGATCGATGCAATCAAAGGTCTCTTTGAAGTATGGTATTGCTAGCTCTTTATAGGTTTGGTTGGATATATTCATTGAAGATTATTTCTGCAGTTTCCTTATTTCGTTTGCCTCCTTCCAGCACCAACTCTGCGTATACCAAAATTGGAGGGGCTGTTTGTTGATGTTTCGGTTGCTCCCAAAACATTTCGAGGATCTCGATTTCCCCTTCTGGCTTGGGCATCAACCTGTAGTTCTTCATCAGTTCAATGCGATTCTCCTTTGTATAAATAATGTATTTCTCTGGTCTAAGGTAGTTCGTTAGAAGATCAGCTGCTGGCTCTCCTCCCCACACGGTCAATCCATTGTCAAAAATGATGTCTTTCCAATTGCCGGCTATACCGAATCGTTCTTTTTTTAATTTAGGTTTCAAGACTGTCTTATACTCTGTCACCCACCGATCCAATAGTTCTCTGCGATTTTCCCATGCATAAGTTTTATCGTCTAACCGCAATAAGTATCCTGTCTCCTTTAACCCCTCAATTACCTGCGGAATATTCCCCAAGCCAACATTAGTCAGATTAGCCAATTCTCGCTGAGGTAAATTGATATCATCTTTATTTTGAAGCAAATGAAATAAAACTTTTAATCCTGTTTTTGTAAAGGCCCGGTTACCTTTTTCCTTTCCTACACTGATCGGCTCATTTGTGTCAATAAAAAGAAAAGTGTCTCCTTTTTTTAGAAACAGATTACCATTAGCCTCCAAATAAGGAATTTCCTGCATTCGTAGTTCTTCCTTCAAGTTGGGAAATATTCGATTAGCTACCAAGATGAAGTTTTCATATTGGTTATTGAGCCTGATAATCTGATGTAGCTGATGTTGTCTGATCTCGTTTTTGAATTGAACAACGAGCGTAAACTTTCGAGTTGCTGTTTTTAAATTCAGGCAACCATCAAGCTCATCTTTATCCTGCCAGAAACCTTCGATCCCTGTTGTCTTTTGAAGATTTTCCAGTGCAATATTTATTATTTCCTTCTTCATGTGTTCACAAATATACAATGTTCACGGAACGTGAACAAACAAATTTCATGAACATTTTCTTTCAAATGTAGACAAAATACTATAATCAGAAAGTTTCCCCAACAAGCACTAAAAGTCTGAATCAATGAATCGTTCAAATAAACCTCATTTTGTGAACGCTCGATTCATCTCCAGCTTCTCTCTTTGACTTTTTTCGATTTCTTGCTTCACTAATCGTTCGTAAGTCTCAACCCGACTACGAATAGCGGCAATACTATCTCGATTTCGTTCGTAAACAAAAACCGTCTCCAACCGCAAAAGATCCTGAGACGTCGCTTTTCCTTTCATTTTAACGTAACGATACTTCAAGTCGCCATCCCTAGTTTGACAAATTTTCCTGAATTGCCAAATATTACCCGTCCCCAGAAGAAGAATAAGTAAAGCCCTGAACAACATTGTTATAGCGGTTTTGCTCTTCTTAACATCGACTATGAAAACGTGTTCTTTACGAATTGTTGTCTTCTCATTCGCCAGCAATTGGTCAATTTTTTTGTCGATTGGAATCATAGTAGATCTGATCTCTGCTGACACAAGCTTTAACCTATTTTCAACTTGCCCCTGAGAATAAGTGGCAACCTGGGCCATATTTCGTTGCAATTCCTTTATTTGTTCCGCGGTGAGTGACTGCTGGCTCGCGAGATCAGACGATTCAACAGACTTGGCAGAAACTTCTTTGCCCTCACCGTTTGATGGTGTTTGCTTTTCGGAGAAATTGCACTTCCCTATTTCGTCTATCTTTAGCTTTAGCTCTTCGAAAAGGGCATATACAACAGAAGAATCCATTTTTCCTGTACCCATTGTTCTAACTTTAAATTACTATAACCTGCGTCCCTTTTTCCGTCTCTTTTTTCTTCGTGACTGCTCCCGCAACTGCTCTGCATTATTGCCGGTATTCCCTGACGAAGCTTTCATTACATTCAACAAATCTCCCATCAATGAAGCAACAGTTCCCGTTGAAGATGAAACCGTTACTGCATTGTCTGACTTATTTGCGTTACCCTGAGAAGAAAGGACAGCTATTAACTCAGCATTTTGTTGTAGCTGGTAAGTGATTTTGGAATAGCTAAAGGCCCGGTCAATTTTTGATCCGTTGAATTCATAATGGTCTTTGCAAAATTTCACTCCCTGGATCTTTTCGGTATTTCCATTTTTTCTGAACTCAACTGATATGCCTGCCTTCGAGAGCTCCGACTTCAGATCGTTCCAACTCCTGCAGATAGACAAAGCCGATTTTAATGCATGGTAAATTTCATATTTCACTTTGTCTAGTCCTTTGAGTCGATGCTCCTTCACATTCTCTTTTCCCACTGCGATATAAAGACCATGTTTCTTCGTTAATTCCATACAAATCCTCGAATTCCGCAGCTTTTCGTTCTGGTCCGAAATTCTCCTGCCATCATTGTCAATACGGTTTATTATCAAGTGAGCATGCGGGTGCTCTGTGTCATAATGCCGAACCACGATAAACTGTGTATTTTCGTATCCCATTTTTTGTAAATATTCCTGCGCAACATTGACCATAAACCGATCTGTTAACCGTCCTTTATCCTGGACCGAAAAATCCAGAGATATATGCGCGACAGGCTTTTTCACGTTTGGTCTTAGCTTGCATTGGATAACAAAACTTTGTACAATGGATGCGTTATCTTTTAACCGCACTCCTTCTGCATAAAGTAGATCGGCATCCTTCTTATCAAGAACATAATTCACTGCTGCCCGAAATCCTTGGCCTTGTACGATTTTAGCAATCATCCTTAATACGTTTGATCAAATTGTCCAGTCGTTCAGTCATCGAAAACAAATGTTTCTGGACTTCAAAAAAACCAGCGGAATTAGCCGTTCGTGCGATCTGATTAATATTGTTTGCCATACCGCAAATCTGGCGAATATATCCGACAAGTTCCGGCGTGAGCCTCTCCTTCACTACCCCCGATTGAATACACCGACGAATAAATTCGCTGCGGTTAAGACCTGCAGACCGTGCTTTTGCCTTAAGTGAATAGTATTCCTCCGTAGCCATCTTGAGAGTTACTTTATAGGCCTTTTTCTCTGAAGGTTTCTTGGCCGGTCTTCCGTTAATATTTCTGTTTTTTATTGTTTTCATCTGAATTGCATTTTAAAATAAATGAGACCGACGGGATGTTCTTTGCTCTTCAGGCAAGGTTTCGGTCTGACCGAAACACAAACTTGCTCCCCCAGAAAACAGAGACCTCCTGGCAATTCGGATTCTCCGTGTTCTTTTGACAAACTGTTAGAATCTAACATTATATCACCTTCTTCTGCTCTCTCCTGGCAACGTGATAAAATTGAACATGGTCCGAAGCCGATCTCCAATCATGCCTCCATAAAATTCATCTGAAGAAAGAGTGCTCAGTGTGAAATTGGAAGTAGCATGAGTAATTGCTCCAACGTCACTTCGAAGACTCAACAATTCCGAAATCGGTCGAACAGTATTGCCGTAATCCTGCACGGTCTTCGATTCCCGTCCAAATTCATCGATGATTAATGGTCTCCGGACAAAGTTGGCGATGGATTTTTTCCTGATCTGTTCTTGTAATTCGACTGATTTGATGAAAGTAAGCAACGGGTGCTTAAGAGAGAACCTCCTCACGATGTGATTATGAAACGCCGAATAAGTTTCCAAAAGAACAGTTTTACCGCTCCCGTACTTACCTTGCAGCAAAATACCCTTTGATAAATCACCGGTGAACGAATCCATATTGGTCACGTAGTAGTATAGCTGTCTTAACGCCGGCTCATTGAATTCATCGACAATAAAATTCCGAACCTGATTTCGCTTCATTAAGCAAGCAGTTCCAAATGAAACAAACAGGTTCAAAAAGTCTGAATATTCCAAAGGCAAAATAAAACGATGACCCGCCAATCTTTCTTTTTCGGCTGCAACAATCTTTTGGGACTCTTCCAGCAGGACACCGTAAAACCTTCGACTAGTCAAAATCGCTTCCGGTGTGGACAAAACCTCTTTTTCCTCCATTTGAATTCATGTTAGAATTTTTGTCTTTTGTCTTATAATAATATGGTGAGGGTTTAGGGTTTGATGTAGGTGTCAGAATCCGATACTTAGTTTTGACCCTAAATCCACCCCCAGGAACAAAGTCGAGCAACCCGGCAACTCTTAAGCGATCTCGTGCAGATTTCAGAACTTGCAAAGAAACATTTGCATTGGCAACCATTCGCTTGTCTGCAAATTCAATCCATTCTGGCCAAAACGAACGATTTGCCAAATGAATTAGAAAGAAGTATAAGCGTGTCTCGTTCCCCGTAAAATTCTTCTGCTCATCGATCCTCCAAAAATTGATTAACAGTTCAAAAAGGTTCATCTGCCGCCAATGTTTTGATTACGCCTTCTAACATCAGACTCTGCCTCGGTTCTAATTTCCAGCAAGGTCTTCTTTTTTCCGGTCGCTATCCAATCCAGCAGCTCATCTTCAAAAAAGTAAAGCTTCTTCCCGTTTTTATAACAGGGTAGCAATCGTTTCCGAACCAGTGTATAAACAGTCGGCTTTGCCTTCCCGATTATTCGGCAGGCATCCTCAATTCCTAAAGGAGTACGTTTGGGAGTAGTTACAGGTGGCTGCCCTTTTGATACCATCAACTTAAGTTCGGCTATTTCACTCAGAAGGTGGCCCACTGCCTTGGGCAGATTCTCAAAGGAAATTTCATTTGCATTCATAACTTTTGTTTTTGATCGTTATGCTGCAAATGAAACCCGTGTTTTCGGTGTGTTTGTATCGCCACAGAAGAAACACGCAAAGAACACGAATGATGGTGATAATTTATGATCTCTATTCCGCTAGAAGATTCTTCTGAATTTTGATGATTCCTTTTGACTCGTCGTCTTTGAGATGTCGCTTGATCGTTTCAACCTCAACATCCTTGAGTACACCATGAAATACACTTTTGAGAAAAAAGCAATTTCAGCCTGATTGCTAATTTTTAAGTAATTCCAGATATTCCATCCAAAATGGTAAATATCAAGGTTTGATAATTTGATTACACTGATCTGATGGGTAACCTGCAATTGCTTTCCTTCTGAATAATGGGCTATATAATGGCAGAGCAAATCCAGTTGTTCATTAGAAGTATATGGTGCAAATTTCTTTTGGGTGTATCTTATAGCAACTTCTTTTACGCTCTGTTCTTTTTCCGCAAATGCTTTCTGACTGTCTTCCCGAATTTTATTAAAATCCTTTACTTCCATTGGACTTGGAGCAGATATACTTGTATTCTTGCGGTAGAAAAGTATCCTTTTAGCGATCGCATTATAAAGACCGTCGATGACAAGTATGAGAATACTATAGATTATAACCAACAAAAAAATAGTAGCGAAGAAAATAACATTTGCAGTAAATTCGTCAACACCAAGTGCAAGAACGGATAATCTGACAATAACGGCCATCACGACACATCCAAATAAAACAGACACATATACTGCAATGTATTCAATGTATTTTGTATTCAGCATTTCTCTGACTTATCGGTTTTTGCATCAAGATACTCACTTATTGAGAAACTATTATCATAAATATCCCAAAAAGAACATTTTTCACCCCTCCTTTGATTTTATTTCATCTAACCGAATAGCCTGTGCGGCTTTGTTTTTCTTATCGTCTACTACTTTTGCATAAATCTGTGTTGTTTTAACATTTGTATGCCCAAGCATTTTACTGACGGTATAGATATCAGTTCCACTTGACAATTGCAAAGTAGCGAATGTATGACGAAAACAATGGAATGTAATATTTTTTTTAATCCCTGCAGATTTAATCCACTGCTTAAGCGGACGTGATATCCATGAAGGGTCAGGTAAATCCTCAAAAACATATTGTTCGTGGGATCCCGGAGGCCCACAAAGTTCCAGAGCTTGTTCAGATATAGGAGTATACTCAACGCCCTTTGTTTTTTTCTGGGTAAACTGGAGCAAGGCTTGTTTCCCATTTTTGCTGATTTCTCGCCATTGAAGTTTCTGAATATCCGAGTGACGTAATCCAGTGAGTGCAGAAAACAAAGCCGCTCTTTTGAGAACGTCCCTCTCGCAAGGGGTCGACGCAAGGGTGTTAAGTTCGTCAACAGTCAAATACTCTCGACGCGATTCCTGATCCCTTAATCCTTTCATTTTAGCAGCTAAATTAACCGTCAAATAGTCGTCAATGAAAGCTTGCTTGACAGCAGCCTTGAAAATGGAGAAATAAGTTCCAGCTGTATTATGCGAAATTACCCCACTTTTCTTGTGCCCCGCGGGAGCAGACAAAAGAAAATGTTTAAATTCTTCTGCCATACGGGTATCGATTTGCGAAAACAGAAGGGTGTCACCAGCGAACTGCTTCAAAAATACATGAGCTCGTTCCCAATTAACTCGAATAGACTTTGAACTATTCTTCCCGTGGCGTCGATCAATTAACCTTTCAAAATAATCGATAAAGTTTTGTTGAAGTCGCTCTTTTTGCTCTGACAGCGCTTTCTCAGAATCACTGTACAAATCAGCATTGTCGTATTCACGCTGCCTGAGCTTGCGGACACCATCTGCATACAGCATCGTTTCTCGGTCAAGCTCACTTTTGCAAATAATAACACCGTTGTCATCCCGTTTGGGCCTATAGGTCTTCTCTCCTTGATTAGAAGAACGAGCCACTCGCTTCTTATCCCATTCAACGGTGGTAACTGCTCTGTTCAAATATTCTCGTTTGCGTTGCGGTTTATTTTTACCGGGGAGAAATACCGGATAACTCTCAATATAAACATACCACTCTTTTCGCTCCTCTGCCTTCCTTAGTCTAACTGTAACTTTAGTGTTGGTCAAGTCTTTCATGCTAGAATGTTTTTAGATGAAAATATTCTATCAATCTGTTCCTTGGGAACATAGACAAACTTACCAAACTGTCGCCTTGGTATACTATTGCGACGGATTGTCTTGTTTACTGTAGATGGCGAAACTCCGAATTTCTCAGAAACCTCAGCGATGTCATAACACTCATACTTCTCATATCGAAGCTTTTGGGGTACAACTTCGGGAGTTTCGAGTAGAGTAACAACAGTAAACATCGCTTCGATGTGTGACCGACTTACTCTGGTCAATCTTTGTCCCAGATTTACCGCTGGAATCTTATTGGCCTTAATCAATCTACGGATAGTATCCTTAGAAATTCCAAAAAGAACTGTTGCTTCGGCGATTGAAATATATGGACGTGTTTGAATTTCTGCAATCTTATCTGCTGCTTGTTCAAGTAGAGTTTGCCTCCGTTCAGATTCCTTTTCCTGCCGTCTTCTCTCCTTTCCGGATTTATCAACGCAATAGGGACTACAAAAACGAGTTGCAACTGTTTTTGCTTCAAATGGTTTACCACACTGCTCACAAATCTTCGGTATTTTCAAATTACTTTTTCCCATAACACCACATCGGTTAGTTTAACTTTAGTTAAAGCTGCATAAGACACAATAAGCATGTTTAACGCGCACATTAAAGCCTATTAGCGCGCGGAACAAATATGGTACAAATATATGACAAAATTCAATGAAATTTCAACAGAAATAATAATTCACAAAAAAACAAGAAGCGCAGTAAATCAAAACTTTACTGCGCTTTGGCAATTCTTATTAATTGTTATTTATCGTACCCTATTTGACTTCTTCAAAATCCACATCGGTTACTTCTCCGTCCTGTGAAGTTTTTGATGATTGTCCGTTACCGCCGTGCGCTCCGGTTCCGGCATCAGGTCCTGGCTGCGGATTGGCTTGAGCCTGCGCATTGTACATTTCCTGCGAAGCTGCTTGAAAAACCTGGTTCAACTCGGCTGTAGCAGTATCGATTCCGGCGATATCCTGGTTTTTGTGAGCTTCTTTCAGCTTGTTCAGAGCTGCCTCTATCGGCGCTTTTTTGTCAGCCGGAAGTTTATCGCCAAACTCAGTCAGCTGCTTTTCCGTTTGGAAAATCAAACTATCTGCCTGGTTTAGCTTGTCCACGCGCTCTTTGGCAGCTTTGTCTGCTTCGGCGTTGGCCGCAGCTTCTTCTCGCATCCGTTTAATTTCGTCATCGCTCAGGCCCGATGAAGCCTCGATACGTATGGACTGTGATTTTCCGGTAGCCTTGTCTTTGGCATGAACATGTAAGATACCGTTGGCGTCGATGTCAAAAGCCACCTCGATCTGAGGCACACCGCGACGTGCGGGCGGAATTCCATCCAGGTGGAAGCGGCCAATCGTTTTGTTGCCGGCGGCCATCGGGCGTTCTCCCTGCAATACATGAATTTCAACCGACGGCTGGTTATCGGAGGCTGTAGTAAATGTTTCCGATTTCTTTGTCGGAATAGTCGTGTTGGCTTCGATCAGTTTGGTCATAACACCACCCATCGTTTCGATTCCCAATGAAAGCGGGGTAACGTCGAGCAACAGTACATCTTTTACTTCCCCGGTGAGTACACCTCCCTGAATGGCTGCACCTACCGCAACTACTTCATCCGGGTTCACACCTTTTGAGGGAGCTTTACCAAACAGTTGTTGTACTTTTTCCTGAACAGCCGGAATACGGGTAGAACCACCCACCAGAATAACTTCATCAATATCAGCAGCGGTCATACCGGCGTTTTTCAACGCTTTGCGGCAAGGTTCCAGTGTGGCATTGATCAGGCTGTCGGCCAATTGTTCAAATTTGGAACGTGTCAGCGTTTTCACCAGGTGTTTGGGCATACCGTTTACCGGCATGATGTAGGGTAAGTTGATTTCGGTTTGTGTTGAACTCGACAATTCAATTTTTGCCTTTTCGGCAGCTTCTTTCAAACGCTGCAGGGCCATGGCATCTTTGCGCAGATCCAGTCCTTCTTCGCGCAAAAACTCTTCAGCCAGCCAGTCGATAATCGTTTGGTCAAAGTCATCTCCCCCCAAGTGAGTATCACCATCGGTCGATTTCACTTCGAATACGCCATCACCCAATTCGAGGATTGAAATATCGAAAGTACCGCCACCGAGGTCAAATACGGCCACTTTCATATCGCGGTGCATCTTGTCCAAACCGTAAGCCAACGAAGCAGCAGTTGGTTCGTTGATAATCCGACGAACTGTCAGACCGGCAATTTCGCCGGCTTCTTTAGTTGCTTGACGCTGAGCATCGTTGAAGTAAGCCGGAACGGTAATCACGGCTTCGGTAACTTCTTGTCCCAGATAATCTTCCGCTGTCTTCTTCATTTTTTGAAGAACCATCGCCGAAATTTCCTGTGGCGAATACTTGCGGTCATCGATCAGAACACGAGGCGTATTATTATCGCCTTGCACTACCGTAAAGGGCACGCGTGAAATTTCTTTATTCAGATTTGAATAGCCTTCACCCATAAATCGTTTGATCGATGAGATCGTTTTATGAGGGTTGGTGATAGCCTGACGTTTTGCCGGATCGCCGATTTTACGTTCGCCGTTTTCCACGAAAGCCACGATTGAAGGAGTGGTACGCTTTCCTTCGCTGTTGGGAATTACAACAGGCTCGTTACCTTCCATCACTGCAACGCAGGAGTTTGTTGTACCTAAGTCGATTCCAATAATTTTTCCCATTTTATGTATTGTTTTTAATTATTTCTGATAGTGAAATTCAAAATTACGGTCTCGAAAGATCAATGATTATGCCAAGAGGAAATCTGGCGTGGCAGGTGCAAAATTGGCACAATACAAAAAATGCCTGCTTCAGGACTGACATGTTTGGTGACAAAAAGACATAAAAAAGCTGGGCCTTACAATCTGTCTTCCACATGCCAACCAGTTTCGTAAAAAGTTACTTACTTTGTACCATTAAATAAAATACCATGTCAGTACATAAAGAAGTTAAACGCGTTACCACGCATGTGTTGTCAGAGATGAAACTGCGGGGTGAAAAAATATCTATGCTGACCAGCTACGATTACAGCATGGCAAAACTAGTGGATGAGGCCGGGATTGATGTAATCCTGGTGGGCGATTCGGCATCGAATGTCATGCTGGGCAACGAAACAACCTTACCTATCACGCTGGACCAGATGATCTACCACGGAACATCGGTTGTTAAAGCGGCCAATCGTGCCCTGGTGGTTGTCGATTTGCCTTTTGGCACTTACCAGGGCAACAGCAAAGAAGCGCTCAGCTCGGCCATCCGCATTATGAAGGAAACAGCAGCCGATGCCGTAAAACTGGAAGGAGGAAAAGAAATTCTGGAATCAGTTGACCGCATTCTTTCTGCCGGGATCCCGGTGATGGGCCATCTGGGTTTGATGCCGCAGTCGATTCATAAATATGGTACTTATACCGTGCGTGCCAAACAGGAAGAAGAAGCCAAAAAGCTACTGGAAGATGCCAAACTGCTTGAAGATGCCGGCTGTTTTGCCATCGTACTCGAAAAGATCCCGGCCATTTTAGGAAAGCAGGTGGCTGAATCGCTGAAAATCCCGGTGATCGGAATCGGCGCCGGCAGCGGAGTTGACGGGCAAGTACTGGTTATCCACGACATGCTGGGCATTACCCAGGAATTTTCGCCGCGTTTCCTGCGCCGCTACCACAATCTGGCCGCCGAAATTAAAGGCGCTGTAGGCAGTTATATCGAAGATGTCAAATCAAAAAATTTCCCGAACGAAAGGGAACAATATTAATCTGTCCTGGGAAGCGGGTCGTGAGTAGCGAGTAGTACTAAAAAGGAAATCCTAAAACTCAAAACTCGGAACTCAGAGCTTCAAACTCATTTTGGTATGCAAGTAATTTACGAAGACAACCATATTATCGCTGTGAACAAAGCCTGTGGCGAAATTGTGCAGGGCGACAAAACCGGCGATGTCACGCTGATTGACCAGGTAAAAGCCTACATCAAAAAGAAATATAATAAGCCTGGCGATGTGTACCTGGGATCGCCACACCGGCTCGACCGGCCTACCAGCGGCATTGTACTTTTTGCCCGCACCAGCAAAGCACTTACCCGCCTGAACGAAATGTTCCAGGACAAGGATGCCATCAAAAAAACATATTGGGCCGTGGTGGATGTACTACCGGAACTGGAAGAAGGAACACTGGAACACTACCTCTGGAAAGACGAAGGTAAAAACAAGAGTTTCGCCAGTTCAAAACCCAAAAAAGGTGGTCGCTTTTGCAGTCTTTCCTATAAGCACATGGCCAGTGTAAACCGCTATCACCTGCTCGAAATTGACCTGCATACCGGAAGGCACCACCAAATACGGGTACAACTGGCAAAAATGGGATGCCACATCAAAGGCGATTTAAAATACGGGGCCGAACGAAGCAACCCGGATGGAGGCATTCACCTTCATGCGCGTAAATTGGAGTTTATTCATCCGGTAAAAAAGGAACCCATTAAAATTGTGGCCAGGCCACCAAAAGGTGATGCCATATGGGATGATCTGATCCAGATCAAAGAATTGAAAGATTAAGGGAAAAAGGTGCGGATTTTATCCGCATTTTTTTTGAAGCAGATTCCAATGAGGAGGCTAAACCCCGGCCTTCAGCGAGTTGCCGTTGAAACTTAGCGGCAACAGACTGTCAGCATCCTGAAGAACCTCAATTTTTTCGCGGCTGTCGAGCAAAATCCGGATAGGTTGCGAAAAGCGGTGCTGGGTTTCGAGCAACACCTGACGACAGGCACCGCACGGGCTCAGGTTTATAGCCCGGCTGCCCGATTGATCAATTGCGGTAACGGCAATGGCCTTAACCGCTTTCTCCGGGAAATTGGCATTTGCCCAAAACAAAGCGGTCCGCTCAGCACAGATGCCAACCGGCGACGAAGCATTCTCCTGGTTATTCCCGCAAACAATGCTGCCATCCTCCATCAAAAGTGCTGCGCCAACCTTAAAACCGGAATACGGAGCATAGGCGTTTTGAGCAATTTCGCGGGCCGCAACCACTAATTCACGATCGGTTGTTATTAACTCTTCCAGACTTTCGTACTCAGAAACAAGAATTTTGATTTCTTTTGCTTGCATAAGATATAGCCTTTCCCCAAAAGTACGTTTTTAAAATATGTATGCCAACGGGGAAAAAGTTGGCTAATTATATTTTCAGAAAAATTGATGGATATGATCAGAAAGATTTTATTGTCGTTTATTCTCAGTCTGGTTTTTCTTGCCGGATTCTCACAACGCGTTTACACCCGCGAAGAATATATAAAAACATACCGTAAACTGGCCATTTCCGAGATGCAGCGAACCGGCATACCGGCCAGCATCAAACTGGCGCAGGCCAGCCTCGAATCCGGTAATGGCAACAGCCAGCTCAGCCTGAAATCGAACAATCACTTTGGCATTAAGTGTAAAAATGACTGGAAGGGCAAACGCGTTTATCATGATGACGATCACCGGAATGAATGTTTCCGGAGATATGGTTCGGTAGAAGAGTCTTTCATCGACCACAGTAATTTTCTGATGGCAAACCCGCGCTATGGCGAACTGTTCACGCTCGACATCACCGACTACAAAGGCTGGGCACACGGACTGAAAAAAGCCGGTTATGCCACCAATCCGAATTATCCTGCCTTACTGATTAAAATCATCGAGGAAAACAAACTATACCTATACGATCAAGGCATTGATCCGCAACAGATTGCCCGCATTGCCACACCTAAAAACGGAACCGACAATGGTTCAACCTTGATTAATCCGTACATTACCCGCAAGGTAGTCCATCGCAACGGATTACGATCGATTGTGGTTAAAGTAGGTGATTCTCCTCAAAAAATCGCCGACGAGTTTGGTCTGAAAACCTGGGAAGTTTTTAGATATAACGATCTGTCCGAAAATAGAAGGTTGCGCGAAAATGAAATTTTATACATTGAACCGAAACGCAATAAAGCCCACAAAAATAACGAGGTGCATATTTTTGAAGCAGACGACAACATGCACTACATTTCGCAACGTTATGGTATCAAACTGAAAAAATTGTACCGGCTCAACCGGATGGGTGAAAATGAAAAACCTTCCAACGGAGATGCGATTTACCTAAGAAAGAAAAAACCGCGGAACTAACCGCGCCTGCCCCAGGTGCGGTAAATCGTCCGGGCAAAAATGTAAAGTAAAAACAGACCGATCAACAGATAGATCAGAAAAGGAAGATAGGCCAGGTTTCCCCGAAAGGTAAATTTATAAATGGAGAGGCTTTCGTGCAGTTGCAGACTACCAGCTTTCCACGATGGCCAAAGCACATACCTGAAAATAAACCAATCCACATAAAAGAAAAACAGGCCGAGCAACAAAAGCAACAAAGCCAGCAGGCTTTTGCCTGTTTTCAGCAGCAAGCGCTTCATTGCACCCGTGCATTTTCAATCCCGTGGAAACCACGGAGAAATTCAACGGTGTTCATCCGCTTTTTACCGGCCAGCTGCAAGTCGGTAATGGACAGCCAGCCATCAGCTGTGGCTACTTTCAGGTAGTTTTTTCCATCGGTTTGGATGGAGCCGGGTTGTGCTACTGAACCCATTTCCAAATCGGCCGAAAATACTTTCATTGCCAACGTTTGTCCTTCAGAAGCTTTCAACTCGGTCCAGGCAGCCGGGTAAGGCGAAAGTCCGCGGATCAGGTTCCGGATTTGCACACCGGGTTTTGTCCAATCAATCCGGCAATCCTCTTTGAAAATTTTAGGCGCCGGTTTCAGTTCATCCACTTTAATCGCGTCCTGATCAATTGGCGAACAATGGCCATCAGCCAGGGCGTCAACTGTTTTTACGACCAGGCCTGCGCCAATTTCCATCAAACGATCGTGAATATCGCCCACCGTATCATTTTCGCCAATCGTAATCTTTTCGCGGAAAAGAATGGCCCCGGTATCAATTTCGTGGGACAACAGGAACGTAGTGACGCCGGTTTCTTTTTCTCCATTGATGATGGCCCAGTTGAGCGGGGCGGCGCCACGGTATTGCGGCAGCAGCGAACCATGCAGGTTGAAGGTCCCCAACCGCGGCATGTGCCAAACTGCTTCGGGCAACATGCGAAACGCTACGACCACCTGCAAATCGGCCTTCAAACGTTCCAATTCAGCTATAAAATCCGGATTTTTCAGTTTTTCGGGCTGCATGATGTGCAAGCCTTTTTCGGCGGCATATTTCTTTACGGCCGACTCTTGCAATTGCCGTCCGCGCCCCGCGGGTTTGTCGGGAGCAGTAATAACCCCGACAACCTGGTAGCCATTCTCAACCAATGCCTGCAAACTGGCCGTTGCAAAATCGGGCGTTCCCATGAAAACGATGCGCAAATCTTTTCCTGTCATAACTGGTGGTTTTGTGCAAAGATACCGGTATTGGCGGAAAAGCTGCAACTTCCGGCTTCCAAATTTCAAGTTGCCCCCTGCTCCCGCGCGATTGCATGCAATGACCACTTCGCCTCAAACAACACCTGCCATGACCCGTGCAATGAACACTTCGACTCAAACAACAACTGCTAAAACCCGTGCAATGACCACTTCAACTGAAACAACGACCGGTCTGTACCGTGCAATGACCACTTCAACTGAAACAACGACCGGTCTGTACCGTGCAATAAGCGCTTCACCTGAAACAATGTCAGTTAGGAGTGAAACAATGTCAGCTTTGAACTGTGCAACGGCTACTCCGGCTCGTGCAACGACTTTTTCAATTCGTGCAGCCTCCACCAAAGAAAATGCCATAGGGAATAAGAATAGAATGGGCGCCAGCTTGTGGAAAGCCGCAAATTACAGCTTCCAAATTTCAAGTTATCTGAACTTCAGCACAACAAGCAATAAACATCAGCGACCGAATGGCCAATCTTCAGGAAAAAGGATTTACAAAAAATTTCGGTTCAGGTATTCCTGAAAACGATCTTTGTACTGGTCGCTCACGGGAATATAGGTTTTCCCGAACACAATGCGACTGCGCTCGATGGTTGCGATCTTTTCGAGGTTGACGATAAACGACCGGTGTACCCTCATAAAGCGGTCGGCGGGTAATTTCTGTTCCAGCGCTTTCACCGAATTCAAGGAGAGGATTGGCTTTTCTTCGTTTTGCAAGAAAACTTTCACATAATCCTTTAATCCTTCGATGTATAAAATATCGTTGAAGTTGATGCGGCGGATTTTGTATTCCGATTTCAAAAACAAAAACTGATTGTTGGCCTCAATGGTTGGAAAGGCCGACTGCTCTAGTTCGACCAGCTTTTTCGCTTTTTGTGCCGCCACCAGAAATTCCGGGTAGCTGAACGGTTTTAGCAGATAGTCCACCGCATTCACCTTAAACCCTTCGATGGCGTACTTTTCGTAGGCGGTAGTGAAAATAATTTTGGGCGGATTCGTGAGCGTTTTGGTGAATTCAATGCCGGTGAGGTCGGGCATCTGAATGTCGAGGACAATGAGGTCAACCACCTGGTCAGCCAAAAAATCCATCGCATCCATCGGATTATCAAACTCGCCCACCAGTTCTAAAAACGGGGTTTTCTGAACATAACCGGCTACCAATTTCAGGGCCAGCGGTTCGTCATCGAGGGCAATGGTCCGGAGCTTCATGCATTCAGATTTTTGGTTTCCAGCTTCAGTTCGACCCGAAAATCGCTGTCAGTTTTTACAATATGCAACACATGCTGGTTTGGGAACAGCAGGTCCAGGCGCTTTTTCACATTGTCGAGCCCAATGCCTGAATGTTGCCCGTCGCCGGCCTGGCTGCTGGCGCCAATACTGTTCCGCGCAAAAAATGAAACCGAGCTCCCCTCAACCTTCATGCTGATTTCGATGAAGGAGTTTTCGCGATAACTTACCCCGTGCTTAAAGGCGTTTTCGACAAACGGTATAAACAGGAGCGGCGGTACAAAAATGTCCTCCACCTTTTCGGGAAGCGAAACAGAAAGTTCCACCTTTTTGCTCAGGCGGAGTTTCATCAGGTCGATGTAATTGTGCATAAACGCAATTTCGTCGCTCAACCGCGACAGGCTCTGCTCGGATTCGTATAGCAGATAGCGCATTAGCTTCGACAGCTTCAGCACAGCATCCTGTGCCTCGCCCGTATCAATGCCAATGAGCGAATAAATATTGTTCAGCGTATTGAAAAAGAAATGCGGGCTGACTTGGTTTTTCAGAAATGCCAGTTCGGAATTCAGCTTTTCCTTTTCCAGTTCCTTGCGTTGCTTTTCGTTCTGCCCCAATTTTTCGAGTACACCCAGCCCCAGCGAAAATCCCGAAATCAACACCGCCGTGTAGAAATAATTAAAAATCCGAAACTGCCGGAATGGTGGCCGATCCACCTCTTTCCCGTTGGCAAGTTCCTTCATAATCCGCTCTATCTGTTCTTCGTGCTCGGGGAAATGAAAAAGGTACTCATTTAAAATCCAGGACACCAAGAACAAAGCGACAATACCCCCGGCTGCATACAAAAAGTATCTCAGTTTACTTTCCCTGAAAAAAAATTTCGGAACAATCCAGAGATAGTTCAGATAGAAAATAGCGCCATAAATGGCCGTGTTGGCATAAAACTGATACAGAAAACCGCCACCTTGCCCGCTGCCAAAAGCACTGACCAGGTAACGCGGAATAATTACAATGATCAGCCAGGCCATGGCATGCAGGACAACCGTCAATTTTTTATTGGAAAGGAAGGTAAAATTCATTTCAACGATTTTGTTCAGATCAAATATAGCGAATTAGCCTGACAGACTGGCTTTGCAGGAATCTTTCAGTAAGCTTCCTGCCATCGGCACACATGCACTATTCGTAACGCAATGCATCAATCGGGTTCAGGGCGGCAGCCTTCCGGGCCGGGTACCAGCCAAAAAAGATACCAATGGCCGAACAAACCAGGAAGGAGAAAAACACAGCGGAACTCATGATCACTACCGGCCAGTTCATCACCGACGATACTGCCCAGGTAGCAAGAATACCCAGCATAATGCCAACAACCCCGCCCGAAACGCTCAACAAGATGGCTTCAACCAAAAACTGCATCATGATATCCACCCCGCGTCCGCCAACCGACAGGCGCAGGCCAATTTCCTTGGTGCGCTCGGTTACCGATACGTACATGATATTCATGATACCAATGCCGCCCACCAGCAACGAAATACCGGCAATGGCGCCCAGCAATGCAGTGAGCACATCGCTGATGGAGGTAAAGGTGGAAACTAACTCGGATTGCGACATCACCCGGAAATCATCCGTATCGTTTTCTTTTATTTTATGGGCCTTCCTCAGCGTTTGAGTCAACTGCTCGATGGCCACGTCATTCATATCTTCGGAAACCGCCGATGCAAAAATGCCCTGAATATGGGTAATCGATAAAATCCGTTTTTGCACAGTGGTATAGGGCGACAGCATCAAGTCGTCCTGGTCCTGCCCCATGCCATTCTCTCCTTTCTCGGCCAGCACACCGATAATTTTAAACGGAATGTTATTAAATCGGACTGATTTTCCGATGGGGTCGATGTCCGTTCCGAAAAGGTTATCGACCACCGTTTGCCCAACAATGCACACTTTGGCATAACTCCGCACTTCAGCTTCGGAAAAGATACGTCCGGCAGCCAGCGTATATTTCCGGATGTCGAGGTATTTTTCGTTCACCCCATACACCGTACTAGGCCAGTTTTTATTGCCATACACCACCTGTCCGCGCGAGCTCACCTGCGGCGATACGGCACTGATGGCGGTACATTCACGCTCCACCGCTTCCACATCGCTGAGTTTTATGGTTTGTGCATCGCTATTGCCCATCTGCACCCCACCCCGCTGCTCGGAGCCGGGCATGGCAAAGATCAGGTTAGTACCCATATCGGCCATTTGGTCCTGAATGCTTTTCTTCGAGCCCTGCCCGATGGCCAGCATCGCAATCACCGAAGCTACCCCAATAATAATTCCCAACATGGTCAGGAATGCCCGAAACTTATTCCGGCGCAGGGCATTCATCGAAATTTTTAATGTATTCCTGTAATTCATCTTTTCTCATTTTTACGTTTAATCCTCCTCCACCGGCAGGTTTTTCAGCATTTCGGCAGCATTCAGACGGTCCTTCACCATTTCTTCGCGAATGATGTGCCCATCGCGGAACACGACATTACGGGTAGTAAAGCGGGCAATGTCAGGCTCGTGGGTCACAAAAACGATAGTCTTTCCATCTTCGTTCAGTCGCTGCAACAGCGACATAATTTCGTAGGAAGTGCGTGTGTCCAGGTTTCCGGTAGCCTCGTCGGCCAATATGACCACCGGGTCGTTTACCAACGAGCGGGCAATGGCCACGCGTTGCTGCTGCCCACCCGACAACTGATTAGGCATGTGGTACATCCGGTCGGACAGACCAACGGCCTCCAACGCGGCAATAGCCCTCTCCTTGCGTTCTTTGGCCTTTACTTTTGAATTATAAAAAAGCGGCAGCTCCACATTTTCCAACGCTGTGGTGCGGGGCAGCAAGTTGTAACTCTGGAAAACAAAACCCAGCTTGTTGTTCCGCAGTCCGGCCAATTGATTTTTCCCCAGCTCTCCCATGCTCACCCCATCCAGCACATACTGTCCGGCAGTGGGCTTGTCCAGGCACCCCAGGATATTCAGCATGGTGGACTTGCCGGAACCGCTGGTGCCCATAATAGCAACAAACTCTCCTTGCTTAATCTCCAGGTTGATTCCCTTCAGTGCGTGTACTGTAATTTCGCCCACATGAAAATCCTTCTTCAACCCACTGACTTCAATAATTGTTTTCGGCTTGTTCATGAGCTTGATTATTTACGGTTATTACCCGGGCGTTGCGGCATAAACGGGCTACGGGCTGCCGACTTTTCACCGGCAGCGGCAGTACTTTGGATCAACGAAACAAGCACCTCATCGCCCTCATCCAAGCCGGAAATTACTTCATAAAAGGCTTCGTCTGTTTCCCCCAATGTCACCTGTTGCGAACGAATGACATTCCCTTTCTTTACCCAGACGGTTTTGCCCTGCTCACCGGAATCCGTCATCCCGGTTTCCGGAAGTTGCAAGTTTACCTCGGGGTGCGCCTCCTGATAAGCCATCAGTAGTTTCTGATCCGGATTAAAATTTAACGCTTTGGCCGGCATCAATGGGATGCCTTTTAATTCTTTTACATAAAACGAAGCATTGGCGGTCATGCCGGGCATCAGTTTTTTGTCGGGATTGGGCGCATTGATGACCACCGTGTAAGTAATGACATTGGAGGATTCTACAGGTTGCAGACGGATTTGAATCACCTCGCCGTCAAATTTTAAAGTTGGATACGCATCTACGGTGAATTCCACGCGCTGTCCGATGCGGACATTACCGATATCGGCCTCATCCACATTGGCTTCCACCTGCATTTGCGTCAGGTCGTTGGCAATGGTAAACAAGGTTGGCGTGTTGAAGCTGGCCGCCACGGTCTGCCCTTCGTCCACGGCACGGTCGAGAATAATCCCGTCAATGGGCGAACAAATCGTGGCATACGACAGGTTGATTTTATTCTTATCGTAAACCGAACGGGCATTGTTTAAGCTGGCCACCGCCTTGTTGTAATTGTACACCACCAGGTCGTAGTCCGATTGGGCAATCAGCTTTTTCTCGATCAACACCTGATAGCGGTCATATGTTGCCTTCTGGTACTGCACTTCGGCTTCCGCCTGATCGACAGTCGCTTTACTCTGCTCCAACTGAGCCACCAAGGGGGTTTCGTCAAGCCGGGCCAGCAACTGTCCTTTTTTCACCTGCGAATTGTAATCGACATAAATTTTCCGGATGACACCCGAAACCTGGGTACCCACTTCAACCGTTTCTACCGCTTCAAGCGTACCGGTGGCCGTGATCACGTCGCTGATTTCGCCCCGGATGACCGCTGCAGTTTCCAGCTCAACCGTTTGGCCAGCCTTACTGAACGACCAAAAGGAAATAATTCCTGCGGCTATTATGGCCACTGCCAGAATACTATAGATGATTTTCTTTTTCATTGTTCCCGTTTTTTAAAGTGTTAATGGAATTCCTTTGTAGAAATCGAGGATTTTATAAGTAAAGATGAGGTTGTATTTTGATTGCAGCAGTTTGCTCTCAGCCTTAATCAGGTTGGTCTTTTCGAACAAATAGTCCACCGAGTTCATTAATCCGAGGTGAAATTTTTCGGTGGCCACCTGGTTCGATTCGTCAATGGCCTGATATTGCTCCAGGCTGGCCTCGTATTCTGATTGGGCAGCCACCACGTCCACCGTGGCTTGCTCAATTTCTTTGCGAAGCTGGTTTTTTGTATTGATTTCTTCCAGCTCAGCGGTGGCAATGCCAATTTGGGCCACACTCACGCTGGTTTTTGCCTGCTTTTTCTGAAAAATGGGCACCGTAAGCGATAAGCCCAACGAGGGACTGATTTGGTTTTTCAGCTGGTCGGCATAGTTGAAGCCGCCCAAGCCACTGGAATAAGCCGTTCCCAATCCGGCATCGAGCGACAAAGAAGGCAGGAGGCTGGCTTTGGCAATTTTTTCATCCAGCTCAGCGCTTTGCTTGTCCAACTCAGCCTTCTTGATTTGCGGCTTGATGGCGAGCGCCTGCGCATAAACCTCTCCCGCATCGGGAGTCAGGTTTTGGTTCAGCAACTGACCCAGACCCGGCGATGAAACGCCAAAACGCTCATCCACCGGCAACTCCATCAACTGCATTAAACTGACACGGGCAATCGACAATTGACTATTGGCATTCGCCAGGGTGAGTTTCTCGCTGGCCAGCTGTGCTTTTATCTGCAGGTAATCCGACTGCGACACCATGCCCAGGTTCAACCGTTCTTCGGCCAACGACAACTGTTCGGCCGTGGCTTCGATTTGTTTTTCGGCATTCACCACGTTTTCCTGCGCATAGAGCACCTGTAGAAAGGCATTCAGGATGTTCAGTTCAACCGACTCTTTCACCGTTTCGGAGTAGTAACGACTGCTCTGAAGTTCCAATTCCGATTGCTTCAACTGATTGTTTACTTTCATACCGTTAAACAAAACCATGCTGGAAGTAAGCGAATAACTGGTGCTGTTGGAGCCATCCAGGCTGCCAAATTCACCTGTTTGAGAGTCAATGTCCTTGTTCCAGTTAAAGTTTTGCCTGACCGAACCGCTGAGTGAAGGCAGCATAGCCGCCTTGGCCTGCTCGGTGTATAACTGGTTACGGTCGGTTGACAATTCGGCTTGCTGCACCTGGATATTCCTGCTCAACGCGTAATTGATGCAGTCTTCCAGTGTCCAGTCCGTTGTTTGCGCACTACCCGGAACCAGCACAACCAGCAACAGCAGTCCGATCAGAAAAATTTTCGTTTGACTTGTTTTCATACGCTTTACTTATTTACTGTAAAGGTATTTCCACAACTCCGGAGATAAAAAAACAATCGAAGTTTGGGTACTTTTCATCGATAGTCTGCCGTTATTTCAGAAATCGGGAACGGATAACAGGAATGCACGATCATTTTAGAAGTATTGATAGAACCAATGAACTATAAACGATCTTTATTGTTTTGAGGTAATCGCAAACACAAACAAATCCATATATGAAGAAGTATCAATTTTTAATCATCCTGCTCATTGGCATGACAACCAGCTCATTTGGCCAAAACTGGCTCACTAATTTTGATGAAGCGAAAGCCAAAGCGACCAACGAACACAAAAACATTCTGCTTGTATTCTCCGGGACTGATTGGTGCGCCCCCTGCATAAAACTGGAAAAATTCATTTGGCAGTCCGAAGAATTCAAAACATTTTCCGATGATCATTTTGTGCTCCTGAGGGCTGATTTTCCCAAATTAAAGAAAAACCAATTACCCGAAAATCAGCAGGAACAGAACAACAAGCTGGCAGAAAAGTACAATGAGAATGGATATTTTCCCCATGTTGTAATTCTGAACAATCAAGGCGCCATAATTGGCACTACCGGGTATAAAAATATCAGTCCAAAAGAATACATCGATCTGCTGGTGTCGCTTGAAAAATAAACTATGCAAAAGATAATTATTGTCTGTGCCCTTATTCTTTCCGAGCTTGCCGGGTTTGCCGGCGAAGTTTTTACCCGGACGCTTAAGCTGATGGGCAGCCGGTTTGAAATAACCGTTGTGGCTTCAAACAAAAGTGAGGGTGATCAGTTTATCCGGATGGCCATCGATGAGATTACCAGGATTGAGCAACTGATTTCATCGTGGGACCCCAGTTCTCAAACATCACTGATCAATCAAAATGCCGGCGTTAAGCCGGTAAAGGTAGGTTCTGAATTATTTGGGTTGATCGAGCGTTCCATTCAAATTTCAAAAATCACAGACGGTGCCTTTGATATTTCTTTCGCCGCGATGGACAGAATCTGGAAGTTTGACGGAACAATGATCCAGTTTCCAGACAGCTCGCAGATAAGTCAATCCGTATCGAAAGTTGGTTACGAAAATATTATCCTGAACCATCAGGACGGGACCGTATCTCTAAAACTCCCGGGAATGAAAATTGGCTTTGGGGCAATCGGGAAAGGATATGCAGCCGACATGGCAAAAGCGCTGTTGATGGACAAAGGGGTTGTTGACGGAATGGTGAATGCATCGGGCGACCTGAATTGCTGGGGAGAAAAGCCGGATGGTTCTCCCTGGTTGGTGGGAATTACCAACCCGCTAAACAAGAACCATGTTTTCTCTTGGTTTCCTGTTGAAAACAGTGCAGTAGTAACCTCCGGCAATTATGAAAAATACATGATTTTCGATGGAACTCGCTATACGCACATTATCGATCCGCGCACCGGTTACCCCACGCAGGGACTTGCCAGTGTCACCATCTTCGCCCCCAAAGCAGAGCTGGCCGACGCTTTGGCCACCTCTGTATTCGTGATGGGCAAAGAAACGGGCTTGGATTTCATCAATCAACTAACCGGAATCGAGTGCGTTATCGTGGATGATCTGGGTAAAATCTATTATTCAAAAAATATTGAACGAAAAACAACCGAAAAATGAAAAAGCTCGCAGTCTTCATATTGGCTTTGCTCGGCCTGAGTTCGTGTGTTGCGGTAAAAGAGTATGAGAAAATTTACATTAACGATCCTGACATGAAATTATCAGCCACGCCAAATGAACGTTTCGAGGTAAACTTCCAGGTTTATCGCGAAGCTGCAGCAGGCGCTAACGGCGGTAAAACAGGTGGCGGTTGTGGCTGTAACTAATCGTAAAAAAAATGAAGCATCTACTCCTCCTATTTCTGCTTGTCGGCATTACGCAGGTAAGTATCGCCCGGCAAGACTCCACAAAAGTCTATAAAAAACGTGTGCTTGAAAATACCGAAGTTGACCTGTTGATGAGCTACTACACTCAGGAAGGGGAACATTCACCGGTTAGCGGTGGCATTGGTACTGAAAGCCTGGATAATATCACTCCAACCATCGTGATTAACCTGCCCCTCAACGATGATGATGTACTCACTATTGATGCCGGCTTGTCAGCTTACACGTCAGCCTCCTCAAGCAATATCAACCCTTTTAATAATTCAGGAGCCTCACGGGGCGGAGATGATGATGATGACGAAGAGGAGCATGAAGACGAAGACCGGGTGAGTGTGCCAGGGGAGGTTACCGGAAGTCCGTGGGTAGCTTCATCGGGCGCCTCGCGAAGCGATGTGCTTGCCAGTATTAGTGCAACCTATACCCACAGTTCTGACGACCGGAATTTTATCTGGGGAAGCCATCTTTCCTTTTCGAATGAGTATGATTATTCGTCAATTGGTTTTGGCGGAAACCTGGCCAGGCTATTCAACGAAAAAAACACCGAACTTAGCCTGAAAGGACAGGTTTATCTGGATGCGTGGCGACCGATCTACCCAACCGAACTGCACGAATATGACCGGTACGGCGACAACTTCCTGAGTTCAGGTTATTTTGAAGGTGTTCCTGTTCGGGATGAAACCGGAGCCGAATCAACCGGCTACAAACCAATCAAGTTTAACCCGGTATCCGGCAAAAACCGGAACTCCTATTCCTTGTCCTTGTCATTTTCCCAAATATTAAGCAAAAAACTACAGGCCTCTGTTTTTTTGGATGTGGTTTATCAGGAAGGATTGCTGGCCACTCCGTACCACCGGATTTATTTTGCTGATCGACCAAACTATTATATCGGAACGGCCAGCGATATTCCGAATTACACAACTACTAAGAATACAGGCGTTTACCGACTCTCAGACGATATTGAGCGACTGCCGGATACACGGGTTAAGGTTCCGGTGGGAACACGGATTAACTATTACATCAACGAAACCTTTAAGCTTCGGACTTATTACCGGTATTATTTTGACGATTGGGGGATCAACTCGCATACTGCCAGTTTGGAGATACCGGTGAAGCTTTCGCAAAGCCTTTCAATTATACCAACCTACCGGTTTTACACGCAAACCGCAGCAGATTATTTTGCACCGTTTGAAAGCCATTTGTCAACCGAAGAATTCTATACTTCCGATTACGATCTATCGGATTTTCACAGCAATCAGTATGGGATCGGATTAAGCTATACGGATATCTTCACCAATTTGAAGATTTTTAAACTTGGGATGAAAAATTTAGATGTGCGGTATAACCACTATAACCGCAGTGATGGACTGAAGGCCAACATCATTTCTTTCGGGGTAAAGTTTATTCTCGACAAAAAATAGTTGAGGTTACTATCTAAATATTGCAAGTCTATAAGAACGAATATCAAAAAGCCGGACTCATCATCCGGCTATTTATATTTTTTTGCCACATCGGGGCGTAATTTTCGGTTTCCTTTTTGGGCTTTCGGATCGTAAGGGCAGTGTTTACACCCGTTTGAGCAGCAATACCCGCGACGGACCAAATAGCTTTCGGTCATCACCCGGTAGCCTTCTTTGCTGAGATAGTAATCTTCACCCTCCGCAAAACTATCGTAGCTGTCCGGAAACAGCTGATCGAACATCCCCATAGTTCACCTTAATCGTATTTAAAACGTTGCAGGAAATGCCCCATACGGTCGCGCTTGGTTTTCAGGTAGCGCTGGTTGTATTCGTTAGGCTCAACTTCAAGCGGAACAATTTCGGTAACCTTCAGTCCGTATCCTTCAATGCCAACCCGTTTCACCGGGTTATTGGTCATGAGCTTCATGTTGTGCACTCCCAAGTCGCGCAAGATCTGAGCGCCTACGCCATAGTCGCGTTCATCGGCCTGAAACCCCAGGTGGATGTTGGCTTCTACCGTATCCATCCCTTCATCCTGCAATTTGTAGGCGGCAATTTTATTCATCAGCCCAATTCCCCGGCCTTCCTGCATCATATAAACAACCACACCTTTGCCGGTCTTTTCAATCAACGCCATCGCCTTGTGCAGCTGGTCGCCGCACTCGCAACGCATCGATCCAAAAATATCACCGGTCATACAGGAAGAATGCATCCGTACCAGGATTTCTTCATCTTCGTCCCAAGAACCTTTTATCAGGGCAACATGCTCAGCCCCGTTTGACTTTTGCCGAAACGGGATCACGCGAAAATTACCATACTTCGTAGGCAGTTCCACTTCCTCGCCGCGGTCGATCAAACGGTCAGTTTGAAGCCGGAAAGCGATCAGATCTTTAATGGAGATAATTTTCAACTTAAAGCGGTCGGCCACTTTCATCAGTTCGGGCAAACGGGCCATGGTACCATCTTCGTTCATGATTTCGATGAGGACTCCGGCAGGTTTCAGCCCTGCCAGACGAGCCAGGTCAACCGCCGCCTCGGTATGACCGGCGCGACGCAATACCCCGCGCTCTTTTGCCTTCAGCGGGAAGATATGTCCGGGGCGGCCCAATTCTTCGGGATGGGTGCCTTCAGCTGCCAGCGCCTGAATGGTTTTGGCACGGTCGCTGGCAGAAATACCGGTAGTGCAGCCATGCCCGATCAGATCGACAGATACCGTAAACGGCGTTTGGTGCGAAGAGGTGTTCTCACCCACCATCAGATCGAGCTGAAGCTCTTCACAACGGCTTTCGGTAAGGGGCACACACATCAGTCCGCGCCCGTAAGTTGCCATAAAGTTTACTTTTTCGGGAGTAATCAGCTCGGCAGCAGCAATAAAATCACCCTCGTTTTCGCGATCTTCATCATCCACAACAATCACCAAATCACCGTTTTTGATGGCTGCAATCGCCTCGGGAACTGTATTTAATTTGAACTCGGTCATTATGCTTATTTGGTTTTCGAAAAATGCAGATGCAAAACTAACCAAAAATATCTATTTACAAATGACTTTGGGCAAGTTAAGCCCGCCGCGACTTTTCCCAGGCCACTTTTTGCCGACCCATAAAATATCGAATGCCACCAGCCAAGGTGGAATAATTCATCATGAAAAAATACGCGGGAAGAAAAAACAGTTTGTAGCGGGTAAGTGACTTTTCGAACAGCCACCCCAAACCGGCCAACAGGTAGATTAAGAACTGAAAACCAAAGAACAAGTCAAAGAAATCAGTCAATCCGCTTTGTTTGCCTGCAACCATGCACAAATTTACAGGCAGCAAGCCAAACACGGCAATCGGAGCCAGGGTCCAGCGCAACACTTTGTGTGAAAAAAACTGCCAGCTTAACCAGCCATAACGAACTGGATTCAGCAAGCCATACAACCGGGCAAGCGACTGAATGCCGCCTGCTGCAATCCGGGTTTTGCGTTTATATTCTTCGCGTAGGTTTAACGAGGCGGTTTCCACGGCAAAGGCAGCAGGCGCATAAGCAATCCGATGGCCTTTTTCAACCAGACGCATGGAAATCACAAAATCGTCGAGCAAGGTATCCGCATCTACCGGTTCGTACAATTCTCGACGAATGGCAAACAGCTCCCCCGCGGCGCCAATCGCCGAACTCAATTCGGCATCCAATGCTTTCACACGGGACTCAAACCGCCAGTAGAAACTTTCACCGATCGCAGCCATACTATCACATGGTTTCTCCAAGATCCGTTTTTCACCCGAGACGCAGCCCACCTTTGGCACCTGAAAATGCCGGACAATTTCCAGCAAAGCATCCCGCGCCAACATCGTATTGGCATCTGAGAAAACAACAATGGGTGCATCAACAAATTGCATTCCGCGGTTCATGGCATGAATTTTTCCGTTTCGCTCCGGCAAATGCTCCACCTGGATTTCGGGGAACACCCGCAGCCGATCCGGTGTTCCGTCTCCGGAACCATCCGTCAGCCAGAGGTATTGTATTTTTTCTTTTGGATAATTCAGTTGAAACGAATTTTCGACCTTCGCCACCACATGCCCTACTTCGTCACATGCTGTCACAAAAAGACAAACATGAGGAAGAACATCAGGAAGTTCAGCAGACATCTTTCGCCTCCTAAAAAGGTGCTTAAGTTTCACCAGCGCCCACAACAAGATAGCATATCCCGGAAAGGTGTAAATGACGATGAAGAAAAATATCCAAAACAGGGATTCAATCATGTAAATGCTGCTTGTAGAAGTCAATCAGGGAGCCAACGATAGCCAGGTTGTCAAATTTAACCCGAATAAGATCAACAGCCTGTTTACATAGCTTATCGAATAAACTTTTGTTTGCGGCCAGTTCAGCCACAGCCCGCACAAAACTGTCGGCATCGTCGGCAATCAGCACTGTTTCGCGATCTTTTGCCGGAATGCCCTCGCATCCGATCGAAGTGCTGATAATCGCCTTTCCAAGCGCCATCCCTTCTACAATTTTGACGCGCATGCCACTGCCCGAAAACAAGGGAACAAGCATAATTGCTTTTGAGCTCATAAAGCGGTGGGCATCGTCCACCTCACCCAGATAAACGAGTCCGGCTGTTTTTAGGCGAGCCTCCAACCAGGCGGGTGCGTTTCGCCCGGCCACGTAAAATTTCAACCCGGGATGATTTTGCAGTATCCGGGGCCAGCAATATTTCAAAAACCAAAGAAGGCCTTCCTGGTTGGGCCCCCAATCCAGCGCTCCGATATAAAACAATGAAGGATACTCCAACCCTTTAGCCGTGGGAACCAGGGTGGACAGATCGATTCCGGCTTGAGAAGTGTGGCGGTTTTTAGTATTCCCCATCTGATCCAAAATAGCTCCATCGCGATCGGTAATGGGCACCAACACGTCATATTTATTCAGGAATGACCGCTCAAATTTTCTCAGCCGCCCTGAGAGCAATTTCAGGTAAATTTTCCGAAAACCTTTAGCCAAACGTTCGGTTCGTTGCCAAATTTCATATTCGATGTTGTGGGCACGATAGGCAATCAACGCCTTGCTATGCTCACGGATGAGGGGAATGTAAGGACACAGGTACAGTCCTTCCAGCTGGATAACATCAAAATATTCCTCATCCAGCAAGCGAATCAAGGCACGGTTGTAGTCCTCACTCAGGAAACGCTCGGCATGATAAGGAAGATCCGAAAAAAGCAAGTTCCTCAGCACCCCATAGGGCGTGATCCGGGCAGAAACGTCCACCAGCCGAAAATCAATCTGCTGCCTCAGATGTTCGGGGATTTCGTCGGAATGCACATGGTGTTTATCCGTGTTCATCGCCAAAACCGTCACTTGGTGCCCGTGCAGAAAAAACCCTTTCGACAGGGTCAGAACGGCAATAGCACCGCCGTCATTTGGCGGCCACGGAACCTTATTGGTCAGCTGAAGTATCCGCATGTGCAGCCTTTACATGTTTATTTTTCAGATTAATAATAAACGAGAAGAAACGTTTGAGGTTGTGCTGATAGGTTTCAATATTCATGAGGCCCGAGTCATTGGCTGCCTTGTAGGTTAGGAAAAATCCAACAGGCAAAAAGATGAAGGTGGAAAACCACATTCCCTGAGACATTCCCCACATGTCTTCGCGCGCAAATTTCTCCCCGGAAATGGACACCATGTAATAGGTAATGAACATTAATATAGAAACAACAACCGGCATTCCCAGTCCGCCTTTACGAATGATTGCCCCCAGCGGCGCACCAATAAAAAAGAAGATAAGGCAGGCCACCGACCAGGTAAATTTCCGGTGTTTTTCCATTGAATACTTGTTGACATTTTTTTTCAGATTGTACAATTCAAAAACGTTCTGATCGATAATCTGCTTATTCATTCGGGCCGAGTTAAGGGCCGAAGATACAATCTCGTCTTTTTGCATGGGATCCAACCGGCTGTAAACTTCTGCAACATCAACCACGGAGTCTGCCTTAAAAACCTGATAATTCCTTAACGAGTCAACTGGTTGTGTCAACTCAACCACCGAGCGGTTCAGGGCATCGTTATAGCGCATACTGATGGCAAAGCGCCTGACCCTGTAATTAAAATCAGTATAGAGTGAGTCTTCCGAATGCTCCAGCTGCCCCAAGTTCATCATTCGGTAGGCATTCCGCAACATATTTTCATCTGTACGCTTAAACTCGAAATCGCGTAACGGAACAGTAATCACCTGCTTGCCAAAACGGGTACGACGAAACGGGTAACGTTTGTCGCGCCCGCGCTCGTTCGGGTTTTCCTCAACAGCTGTTTCTCCGTCAAACAAGGTCATCACCATAAATTTCTTGTCTTCCGAAATTTTCATATACCCCGAATCGGCCACCGTCACGGAAACATTTCCCTGATTATTGGTATGGTCGTAAATCAAGATTCCATAAAGCAGGTTGCTGCTACGGCTTTTGCGGTCGACCTTGATGCTGTAACCATCCATATCATTCGAAAATACACCTTCATTTATGATCATTTCCGGTTTTTGCCGTTTCACGCTGTACATGAGGGCCCCGAATTTCAGGTTGGTTTTTGGCAAAATATTATTTGAAAAATAAAAGGCAAACATCGTAAGGCCAACCGCGATAAACAGTAAAGGACGCATAATCCGAAACAAGGAAATTCCTGAAGCTTTCATGGCCACCAGTTCATAGTTCTCGCCTAAATTCCCGAAAGTCATGATGGAAGCCAGCAACATGGCAAGTGGAAAAGCCATGGGCACCAAGGCCAAAGAAGCATAAAACAGCAATTCAACCACAATGTTCCATTCGAGTCCTTTCCCAACCATATCATCAATATATTTCCACAGAAACTGCATCAGCAGGATGAAAACACAAATGAAGAAGGTCATCAGAAATGGCCCGAGAAAACTTTTTAAGATAAAAACATGTAAACGTTTCATGGTCTGTTTTTGGGAAACGATTACAAAACTAAGTTATTTTAGAGAATTTAAAAGAAAATCCTTTAGCAACCAAGTACGCGTCTCAGATCGGCTATCTGAGAATTCCAGAGGTCAACGGCCTCATCTTCCTCTCCTTGCTCGGCAAAGTCGGTCACAACCAAGGAAACGTCACCGGTAAGTTCATCTTTATTGATCCGGAACTCAAAGTAGGTTTCATCATCATCTTCCTCGGGATTGATCCAATTAAAACGCACGTGTTTCCCGTCGCGGCTTTGCACCATCTCGGCCACCTGCTCCGATCCTTCCCAAATAAAGGTATACACCTTTCCTCTTACATGCACATCATCGGCAAACCATTCAGACAGGCCGGAAGCACTGCTTAAACGATTATACAACACAGCGGGGGAACAATTGATCGAATACTCGAGTTGAATTTTTGCTTTGGTAGTCATGGTTGTTTTGTTTGTTGCAATATAGGTATTATCGTTCATTTAATCAATTAGATTGAGAACTGTGAAATAAAAAAATAAAAAATTACTTGGAATTGGTGGAAATTAAACACTATATTTGCACCGCAATTTTGGAATAGCGACAACGGTTGCACCCGCTCAAAAAACAGAATTGAACTAAATTGCAAAGTCAACTTAATGGCGAGGTAGCTCAGCTGGTTAGAGCGCATGATTCATAATCATGAGGTCGGCGGATCATGCCCGCCTCTCGCTACTGATAATGAAGGAGTTATAAAGATTAAATTTGTAGCTCCTTTTTATTTGCACGCATTTTGCACACAGATAGCGGATCCCGGATCACTTCAAAGAGTAGGTGGAGTAAAAAAATTAGTAGATCTTTGCCTGGTTTTTTTAGACAACAGCCATGGGATCGGCGCAAAGTCAATACAACCAGCTTATCAAAGCCATTCTACCGGAAGAATTGTTTGATTATTTTAGATTGCCGATGTACAAATCAAGGATAAGACAATTGATGTTTATCTGGATGAGATGAACGTTGCTCCTCCGGCGTACAAACATGTTAAGCTTAGCTCAACAGGGTTTCATGCTCCGGTAACCGTACAACCAATACGAGGAAGGGCGGTGTTTCTTCGTATAAGGAGGCGGAAATGGAAGGTTGAAGAGACAGGGGCAAATCATCAGCAACAACTGGGATACAACAGCAGAAGGAACGCGTTACACAAAAAGTTTCGCGTCTTTTTTAAAAGGAATAGGTGGACAACTACCCGATCAGTAGCAATAGTTTTGAAAAATTTTATTTCATCGATGGCGATCATTTTGGGCAGCAATATAAGGAGCATTTTAGCGATTATCCCGGGTGAGATCAGAAAGACCATGCCGAAGACTGGCTGCTGTTTCCCGACAATAGCGGGGCACAGTTGAGCCTTAACGAGAGATCCCTGTCGAACGGGGAACTTAACACGATATTGACCAACAAAGCAGCTAAAGGGCGAAAAGGTGCATTGGGCGCCATGATTAAAGGGACAAAGTCGGAATCAGTTATTGATATCTTGATGAAAATCCCCAAAAAGTTACGCGATAAGGTTGATGAAATCACCCTTGATATAGCCGGATAATGAACCTGATTGTAAAACATTGTTTTACCAAGCCAACAAAGGTTATCGAGCGTTTCCATGTACAGAAACTGGCCTATGTAGCCCTACAGGATGTGCCTTTTCGATTTGACAACGGGGATACAAAAAGACAACTCCTCGCCCGGAGCAGATACCTGCTTTTCAAGTCAGCCGACAAATGGTCCAATACACAAAAGGAAAGAGCAAAGATCCTGTTTGCCCAATATCCCGGCATCAAACAAGCTTATAGCCTGACCCTTTCTCTGCGAATGATCCTTTCACTTACAAAAGACAAAGGTGCCAGCTTGGCGAAGCTGGCAATATGGTACAACCAGATAACTGATTCAGGCTTTGAATCTTTTAACACAATCTCTGCAACTATCTATACCCATTACACGGAAATATTGAACTTCTTTGATAACCGTAGTACCAATGCCTCAGCTGAATCCTTCAACGCTAAACTTAAAGCTTTCAGAGCAGTTTTGAGAGGGGTGAACGATGTTAAATATTTCCTTTTCAGAGTCTCTAAAATTTATGCTTGAAAATTTAATCCACCGGAAATATCACCTGATCCCCGTTATTGATATGCAAAAACTTTTATCCATTTTCTCGAGAGATGGTCAATTTCTTTTATGAGATATTCAAATGTATTTATTGATGCTTTTGATACGTGCTGAGAATAATCAATTTGTGGAGAAAATCGAATAGAAAGAAAATCAAAATGCCCAGATAGTTCTTTATTGGGGAGAGAAATAAAAAACATGAAGGCTGTCAAGCTCATTTACAGTTAATGAAGGATGCTGATCGTCATTTATTTTTTTTAATACCAACTGGCCGATTTTTTCAGCGTCTTCTTTGGTTGAAAACGACTGATTTCCGGGAACAGCCGGAATGATACCCTGGTGGATAACAACGTGATCACTCTTTTTCACCACGTAACCCCATCCTTTTTCAGTTTGAAACACTTCGAGCTTCGGCTTTGAATCTCGCTGGCAACTAAAGAGTAATAATCCGCCAACTAGCAGGATTATTACTCTTTTAAGTTTCATTGACTTCCAATTAGTCATATTCATTCATTTCTGAACTTGGTTCAAAACGCCAAACATCATCAAAATAATAGCCGCTATTTCGGCCTGTCATGATGTATCCAATATTGTTTATCGTGAACCCAACGGCCTCAGTGCGGTCGGCTCCGCCGCTACCGTCCTCAGCCAACTCGGTTTTTTCTTCCCATAAGTCGGTGGCAGGATTATATTCCCATACGTCACCACCTGTTGTACTTCGACCACCTGTGGCAACATAGCCCATTCCGTTCATCACAAAAGTCACCGCATTAATTCGAACAATGGCATAGTCATCGTCGTAATCTTCATCCGTTGCATCCGAAATGTCTCTCAACCGAGTCCAGCTATCCGCGGTAGGATCATATTTCCAGAAATCATCTTCGTAAATTCCATTATTGATGCCTCCGAATACGTATCCAATTTCATCGATTACAAAAGACAAAATATTATGGAGTTCGTTCTGCGCAACCTAAAGAGAACCCGACACATGAATTGCTCTTGTTTTCCAAAGAATTTATTTTTAGTAACGACTCGCTGCGCATTTTTATTTACAATGTACTGAATACCATGCAGATCTATATCCAACAAGTGATTTTGCAAGGACAAGCCCCAACAGAGTTGACCGCAACCGTAGATTCCAAAAATGTATCACTTATTTTCATTGAGACTATCCTCGTGTTGGTAATGAAATCGAAGTTATCTGGTTATAAGTTAGATACTGAAGAAGAAGGACGTAGGTAATATACTACGACAAATGAGCCTACTCCGAAAAGCCAATTAAAACGGTCTTGCAAAGCCTTACAAAAAAAATTCTTTTACTTTTAAAAAGTCGATTTGAAAACCAATCCGGTTCTTATTACTAAACTAAAATGTTCGCTCTGCAATATGTCCATTACAAGGTAAATTTTGCCTGCTTTGGTATTGCAACACAATTTCTATCAAGGAATAAAATATAAATTTGCATTGTAATGAAAATAGATTCAAACATCAAAAAACTTTTGCTTGTTACACTTTATACCTCGCCTTTAATAGGGATTCTGGCTATTACTCCAATATTCATTATAAGGGCTGTATCTTATAATATATATCCCAAGGCAGTTTTATCAATTACATTAATCATCTTTTTTGCCTGGATAATAAATATTGCCATTCATTATTTCCTGGGAATACTTGAATACAGAAAAAAAAATTTCAACAGACTAAGATACTTGATAAGCTATTTGCTATCTGTCAGTTTCATCATGTTTGCAATCAGAATGCGTAAAATAATTTTTTCTACGATTAACACAGCCAGCGAGATAACCGAATCCCATTCTCCTTACGCAATTATAGTTATGGCAATTTCACTGAATACCGTGATCCTAATTCTCATGGATTTACTATTACTCCGAGAAAAGAAAACGAAAATTGAGATTGAAAATGCTCAACTAAAACAAAAAAACAGCGAAGCCATGTATCAACAGTTAAAACAGCAAATACATCCTCATTTTTTGTTTAACTCATTGAATACGCTTAAAGCTCTAATAAATAAATCGCCTGATGTTGCAGAAGATTATCTCATAAAGTTGTCAGATTTTTTACGGGTGTCAGTCTCTACAGAAAACAACAATATTGTACAAATAAAAGATGAAATAAAATTATGCCTAGATTACTTAAAAATGCAAAAAATCAGGTACGGTGGAGCTTTGAAGTTCAATATAGATATTCCCAAAGAAATTCAACAAACAGGGTTTGTCCCTGTATTCTCGCTTCAATTATTGTCGGAAAATGCGATCAAACATAATGCTTTAACTAACGAATCACCCTTACAAATACAGATAAAATATGATGAAGGCAGTATTACCGTGATCAACAACCTACAGCCTAAATTAGTCACAGAAACAACAACTGGTTTAGGCCTGACGAATCTTGCCGAACGATACAAAATTTTGTCGGGTGATGTAGTTATTATTCGCACAACAGGCAACCAATTTTCAGTAAGTATTAAAATTCTGAGGAATGAAAATAGTAATCATTGAAGATGAACACCATACAGCCGACAATTTGGCCGCGACCATTTTAGAAGTTGATAATGAGGTACAAATCATGGCAAGTATAAGGTCGGTAAAGGAAGGTGTTGCCTACTTTCGAAACAATGAAAGACCGGATTTAATATTTTGTGATATTCAGCTGGGCGATGGCCTAAGCTTTGAAATATTTAATAAAACTCCAATAAAATCTCCTGTAATTTTCTGTACGGCTTATGATGAATATGCCTTGAAGGCATTTAAAGTAAACGGAATAGACTACATATTAAAACCGTTTACAAAAAAAGCAATACAGGAATCACTAAAAAAATACATGGATTTAAGTGCTAGTTTTGCTAATAACGCACCGTCATACAAAACAATACTTGAACTATTGGAAGGTAAAAGAAATCAAAAACAGGTTTCAGTTTTAGTTTACCAAAAAGACAATATTATTCCGGTAAAACTTGATGATATCGCACTATTTTACATTAAATATGAAGTTACACATCTCATAGCTTTTGACCAAAAACCATACTCCGTAAATAAGACGCTTGAAGAACTGGAAAAAATTACAGGAAATGATTTTTACCGGGCAAACCGACAATTTTTAATCAACCGAAAAGCCATTACCAATGCATCGCAGTATTTTGCCCGTAAGTTATCGGTAAGCCTTATTATACCTTTCAAAGAAAAAATAATTATAAGCAAAGAAAAATCCAGAGATTTTCTAAACTGGTTATCAGGCAATTAAAAACCAGTGAAATTCTATTTTCACTCCTCTTTTTGTCCGCTTCGGTTATTTTTTATTAAAAATGCAGGTGCCTGTTTATAGTTTTGCCCCTTCAAAATAAAAAAGATGAAAAAAAGGGGATTGTTTATTCTAGCCATATTCTGCTTATTTGCTTTTTCTATGTACGCTCAAACAAAATACACCATAAGTGGTTATGTAAAAGACGAAAAAACAGGAGAAGAATTAATTGGTGCCACAATATTTATTAGAGAACTACAAACTGTTGGCACAGTTACTAATGCTTATGGTTTTTATTCCATCACAACTACTGAAGGTGACTACACAGTTACTGCCCAGTTTATAGGATATGAACCACAATCGGTTACAATAGCGTTAAGAAAAAACTCCAAATCTAATTTCACACTTAATGAAAATGTGAACGAACTTGAAGAAGTGGTTGTAAGTGCAGAAAGGCAAGATGAAAATATTACCAAAATACAAATGGGAGTTGAAAAAATAAATGTAAAAACGATAGAAAAAATTCCTGTATTATTTGGTGAAAAAGATATCCTCAAAGCCATTCAGTTGATGCCAGGAGTAAAGGCAGCCGGGGAAGGGAATAGTGGATTTTATGTTCGTGGCGGCGCTGCAGATCAAAATTTGATTTTATTGGATGAAGCGACGGTTTACAACGCCTCACACCTGTTGGGTTTCTTTTCTGTGTTCAATTCCGATGCATTAAAAGACGTGACCCTTTATAAAGGAAGCCAACCATCCGAATATGGTGGTCGCCTCTCTTCTGTATTAGACATTAAGATGCAGGAGGGTAGCAATCAAAAATTCGGAGTCGAAGGAGGTATTGGTTTGATTTCTTCACGTTTAAAGATTGATGGGCCAATAGAAAAAGACAAAGGTTCTTTTACTATCTCAGGAAGAAGAACTTACGCAGATCTGTTTCTTAAGCTTTCGAAATATAGTTCTGTAAATCAATCAAAGCTATATTTTTATGATTTAAATGCCAAGGCAAACTATCACATAAATAAAAAAAACAGGATTCTTATCTCTGGTTATTTTGGCCGGGATGTACTCGGTTTCGAAGATCGGATTGGAGTTGACTGGGGAAATATTACCGGAACGCTAAGGTGGAATCATCTAATCAATGATAAAATATTCGCAAATACTTCTGTTATTTTCAGCAATTACGATTACAACATTCACACAGATTTTGGAAGTACAGAGGGGGATATTATTTCAAGGATACAGAACTACAACATTAAACAAGACTTCCAATTTTTCAAAAATTCGAAAAATAAATACAAGTTTGGGTTTAACTCTATTTATCACAACATAATACCAGGCGTTATTACGGCCGAAACCGATTACTCCATTAGTGAATTAGATCTCCCTCACAAGTATGCATGGGAAAATGCAGTTTACATTTCTCATGAATACAAACCTGACAACCTGCTCGGAATTGAGTATGGCATCCGCCTGTCGAGCTTTAGCACATTGGGTCCGGGAGAATTTTACTCTTACAATTCATCGGGTGAAACTACATACATCACAACTTATGGTTCAGGAGAGTTTGTAAAAACATATTTAAACATTGAACCGCGCCTCGCTATCAAATATATCATCAACACTAAAAGTTCTTTTAAAGCAATGTATGGAAGAAATACCCAGAATCTGCACTTAATTTCAAATTCTACTTCAGGTAACCCCACCGATTTATGGATACCCAGCAGTAACAATGTAAAACCAGAAATTGCCGATCAATTTTCACTAGGTTATTTCCGGAACTCCAAAAACAATACCTATGAATTTTCTACGGAAATTTATTACAAATACCTGCAAAACCAGATTGATTACAAAGATGGAGCGGAGCTACGGTTTAACGAAAGCGTAGAATCACAGTTACTCTTTGGAATGGGTAGGGCGTATGGCATGGAATTTTCCCTCAGGAAAAAATACGGAAAATTAAACGGTTGGATTGGCTATACCTTGGCCCGCACCGAAAAAAAAATAGATGAGATAAATAATGGAGAATATTATCCTTCAAAGCAAGACAGAACACATGACATTTCTATTGTGGGTATTTATGATCTTTCCAAAAAGATAACTCTGTCGGCCTCGTGGGTATATTACACAGGCAATGCAGTTACCTTTCCAAGCGGGAAATATGAAGTGGCCGGTCAGGTAGTAAATTATTACACTGAGCGTAATGGCTATCGTATGCCTGCTTATCATCGCCTTGACCTTGGGATGACCTTGCAACGAAAAAAAACGGAAAAGTTTGAATCAAGCTGGAATTTTTCATTATACAATGCTTATGGCCGTGAAAATGCCTATTCTATAACTTTTCAGGAAGATCCCAGTGATCCCTTAAAAACGCAGGCAGTTCAAACAACCTTGTTCCGTTGGATTCCTTCAATTACGTACAACTTTAAATTCTAAATAATGAAAAGGCATATATTAAAATTCACGATTGAGGCTGTTTTTATTTTTTTATTTTTCTCTTGCGAAAAAGTAATTGAGATAGACCTGAATATCTCCGAACCTAAAATTGTTATTGAAAGCGAAATATCAAACCAGCCAGGACCTTATACCGTTAGGCTCACGGAAACCGTAAACTTCAGGGAAGAAAATGCGTTTCCCACTTTATCAAAAGCCACAGTAAGAATTTATGATGATGCCGGAAATACAGAAACACTTACTGAAACCATCACTGGATTTTATAATGCAAACGCTATCCAGGGAACACCTGGCAGGACTTATACCCTTGAAGTTACAACTGGTGAGAATACTTACAAAGCTGTTTCAACAATGCCTCCACCTGTAAACATTGATACATTGACTGTTGAAAATACCGGTAGTTTTGGTCCTGCCGGAAATGGTGAAACCATTAATGTTCAATTTACTGATCCCACAGGGAAAAACAATTACTACCGCTTTGTCTTAATAATTAATGGCATTGAACAGGATGGTGTTTTTATTGACAATGATGAGTTACAAGATGGTGAAATTAAAAACCTTCTTTTAACAAATTATTCTGAGAACACAAAGCTAAATACAGGAGATTATGTAACCGTATTACTTCAAACTCTTGATAAAAGCACGTATGAATATTTCAGAACTCTCCGACAGATAAGCGGAAGCGAGGGAGGTCCTATGGAGCAGTCAACATCACCTGCCAACCCTATCTCTAATATTAATAATGGTGCATTGGGTTATTTCAATACTTGTGCAGTAACATCCAAATCAATTATAATTCCATAAAGGTTCTAAAACCGGCTTTTGTAAAGTTTAACGCAATTCATTTTTTATTTCACCTCCTTTTTTGTCCGTTTCGCCATACTTTTGCTTTCACAGCCACAACAACCGGTTTAATTTTGAACAATAACAATCGTAAAAAAAATATTTTATGAGAAAATTGTTTGTCCAAACCTTATTCATTGCATTGCTTATTTCTCCACCGCTTTTGTATGCTCAAAATGAAATATACAACAGGTTGAGTTTAGAAGAATGTATTAAAACGGGGCTTCAAAATAATCCGGCGATTCTATCTTCTCAATTTTTTGTGGAAGAAACCCAAACAAAAATCGATGAAGCCCACTCGGGTTATTATCCAAAGGTAAACCTGAACTCGAATGCCACGACCTATTCAAACAACAATGGCAGCCAGCGTTATGAAAATTATAACACGGGCATTTCAGCGTCCTATAATTTATTTAACGGATACAGGACAAAAGCAGGCTACAATGCAGCAAAGGATAATTATGAGGCAAACATTTTTCAGCACGAATCCATTAAACAGGATTTGGTCCTCAATATTACCTATGCATATTATAAAACATTACAGGCAGAACGTATCCTGAAAAGTACTGAAGAAGCGGTGAAAAATTCTCAGTTGCATTTAGATTTTGCCAATGCCAGAAATATTGCCGGTATGGCAACCCGTTCCGATATTCTTAAATCGGAGGTCGAACTTTCAAATGCCGAACTGGAAAAGATAAAAGCAACCAATTCGCTCCTTGCAGCCAAAGGAAACCTGAATCAATTAATGGGATTGCCCTCAAACAATGCAGTAGAAATTGTCGATGACCTTTCGGAACTGAATGAAAACCCGGTACAATCGTATGATTCGCTTTTTGCCGAAGCAATGGAATCGCGCGTGGAGGTCAAAAGGTTTTATTCATTATTGAACGCACAGCAAAATTATATTCAGCTTGCCAAAGGTGAATATTTCCCTTCGCTTGATGCCAATGCAAATTACAATTTTGCCGGAGAAAAGATATCGGGCATGCAGCAAAACTGGTGGCTGGGAATGACACTTACCATACCTGTTTTTAAAGGATTTTCAACCAAAGCCCGGGTAGCGGGGGAAGAAATAGCCCTAAAAGGGCTTGAGAAAGATTTTGAAGCTTTAAAACAACAAATCGGTCAGGAAATCTGGGATGCCTTCCTGGCGGTGAATGAATCTTCCGAAAGAGTGATGACAACATCCAAAGGACTGGAAAGTGCCAGGGAAAACCTGTCTCTTTCTGAAGGAGAATACAAAGAAGGCACTGGTTCAATCATTCAGCTAACCGATGCCCAGACGACATTTGTCGCAGCAGAGCAGAATTATATACAAGCTGTTGCTGATTATAAAATATCACTTGCTGAATTGAGAAGAACAACCGGAAATTTATAAATACTGATAAAAAGGGAATAAAATGAAAAAATCGTATTGGTTAATTGTATTACTGATATTAATTGCAGCTTTGTTTTTTGTTTGGTTTTACGTTTTTAAACCAAACGATAAAAATGAAAAAAAAATACAAACTACTGAAGTTGTAAGAAGAGACATTGGCTCAACAGTCCTTGCAACGGGAATAATAAAACCGCAGGTTGGGGCCGAGGTAAAAGTCGGCTCACGGGTTTCAGGGGTTGTCAAAAAATTACGGGCCAATATCGGTGATTATGTTCAGGCAGGACAGGTTATTGCTGAACTTGACAACGCCGAACTCCAGGCAAAACTAAACCAGAACATCGCAGCGATGAATAAAGCCGAGGCAGATTATGAATATGCAAAGTTAAATTTGGACAGGCAAAAATCGTTGCTCGAACAAAACTATATTTCTCAACAACAGTACGACATCGCAGAAAATACCTTCAAAATTTCAGGGACCCAGCTAAAACAGGCTGAAGCAAATGTGGAAGTTGCCAAAGTACAGTTGTCGTACACCACAATTTACGCGTTAACATCTGGAATTATTTCTTCTGTTTCCACACAGGAAGGAGAAACCGTTTTGGCCGGCCTGTCAGCCCCTACTTTTGTAAATATCATCGATTTGAACCGGCTTGAAGTACAGGTTTATGTAGATGAAACGGATATCGGGAAAATTTTCACAGGCCAGGAAGTAACCTTTACCGTTGATACTTACACCGACACCGACTTTAAAGGAAAAGTAACAGCCATCTACCCAAAGGCAGTTATTCAGGATAACGTGGTAAATTATATTGTAGTGGTTGAGATAGAAGATTTTCAGGATAAAATACTCAGGCCTGAAATGACTACGACAGTGACAATATATTTAGAATCCAGAAAAGATGTTCTTACCGTTCCTTCCCGGGCTATCACAAGGGAGAAGGGTGAAAGATTCGTTACAGTAGTTGATGGGGATGCACGAATAAATAAAAAAATCAAAACCGGCTGGTATGATAGCAGTTACACGGAAGTTACTGAAGGGCTTAAAGAAGGCGAAACCATTCTGCTGCCGGAATAAATTTTAATGTCTCATTAAATCAAAAAAATAACAGGAGGAAAACAGATGAATAACGTTGTTATTAAAGCCGAAAGGCTAAGCAAAATTTACAACAAGGAAGCCAGTGGCGAGGTGGTTGCCGTACGCGATGTTTCGCTTGAAATTCATAAAGGCGAACTTATTGCAATAATGGGGACTTCCGGCTCGGGTAAATCCACCTTGATGAATATCATCGGGTGTCTGGACAAACCGACAAATGGCTCGCTGTATTTCGATGAAGCCGAGGTAAGTAAACTGAACGATGAAGCGCTTGCCAGGGTCAGGAATAAAAAAATCGGTTTTGTTTTTCAGGCGTACAACCTGCTGGCACGTACCAGTGCATTGGAAAACGTGGAATTGCCATTGATTTATTCCGACAGGTCAAATATCAGGAAACTTGCCAAAGATGCACTGATTGCAGTGGGGCTTGAAGGCAGGATGCACCATCATCCCGGCGAATTATCCGGAGGCCAGCAACAACGTGTTGCCATTGCCCGTGCCCTGGTGAACGACCCGGAAATCATCCTCGCTGATGAACCAACCGGGAATCTTGATACAAAATCGAGTTATGAGATTATGTCTTTGTTTCAGAGACTAAACGATGAAGGCAGAACAATCGTACTGGTCACACATGAGCAGGATATTGCCGAACATGCCAAAAGGATAATTAAAATTTCCGATGGTATTATTGTCAGTGATGAGTTAAATGAATCGCCAAGAAATGCAACAAACGAACTTAGTAAATTAGTAGAGGAGGTGACAGATGAAAACTAAAAGGATAATTTTAAGTGCGTTAAAAAGCCTGGGTAAAAACAAACTCCGTTCGTTTCTGATGATGATTGGGATAATTATCGGGATTATTGCGTTAACCATTATAGTTTCAGTTGGTTTTGGCGCAAAAGGACTGGTAATGGAAAGGGTTAATAAATTTGGCACTGAAAGCCTTATGGTATTTGCCGGGGGCGGAGTTCAGCTATCACAGATGAATGCAAATCAAGGCAGTACAACCTTAAAGGCCGAAGATGCTGAATATTTGGAACGTGAAATCTCCGAAATTGATGGAGTGGCTCCCTTTAGCCGTAAAGGAAATTCGGAGTTAAAATATTTTGAAAAATCTCATTCATCTGCTGTATTTGGAATAACCCCTGCGTATGCTATGATTTGGAACTGGGATGTTACAGAAGGTGATTTTATTACCGACGAAGATATGAATACACTCAACCGTGTTTGTTTAATTGGGCCAACGGTACAAAAAGAACTTTTTGGTGATACTTACCCCATCGGAGAACAAATCAGAATCGGCAACATCCAATTTGAAGTAAAAGGCATTCTTGAAGCAAAGGGAACAAGCCCGGGAGGGGGTGATATGGATAACCGTATTATGATACCACTTACCACCTTTATGCGTCGTGTTGCCAATATTGACTATTTATCCGGCGTTAAAGTTTTGCTGCACAATCCTAAGGATATAGATGTAACGGTTGATAAAATTAGTCAAATTTTACGCGAACGGCACAGCCTTGCAGAAGGCGTACCCAATGATTTTACCGTTATCACTCCTACCGAAGTAACAAAAATGGCAGAGAAAGTTTCAGGCACCTTTAATATATTTCTGGCGTTGCTTGCAGGTTTGTCTTTGATAACGGGAGGATTTGTGATTACAAACATCATGACTATCTCTGTGAATGAAAGAAAAAAAGAGATTGGATTGAGAAAGGCTGTTGGCGCCAGCAGTAAAAAAATTGTTGCCCAATTTCTGGTTGAGGCACTTGCGGTAACTATATCAGGAGGTATAATTGGCATTGTTCTCGGCGGCGCGGGCGCAATAATCCTAGGAATTGTGATGCAAATGCCTGTTTCTGTCTCATGGGAAAGTATTTTGGTGGGAGTAGTATCTTCAAGTGCTGTTGGGATTTTTGCAGGTATTCAGCCAGCAAAAAAGGCGGCACGGCTGAACCCCATAGAAGCCTTAAAATAATGGTGCTTATGTGGGCAGTTCAGGCAAATGAATTAATATAACCATGAAAATATCAAAAAGTATAAAAATATCACGTAGTCAATTACTATCTAATAAGTTAAGAACTTTTTTCTCTTTGATAGGGGTTATTATTGGTGTTTCGGCTGTAATTATTATGGTTGCCATTGGCAATGGCGCTCAGAATGAAGTGCTAAGCAAAATAGAATCAATGGGGACAAATCTTATTATTGTAAATACCGGGCAGGTGCAAAAAAATGTAGGAAGGCAACAAATAAGAGGAACGGTTACCAGTTTGACCCTCAGGGATGTTGACATGCTGGCATCGGAATGTCCTGATGTAAGAATGGCTGCTCCCGTTCAAACAAAAAAGATGCAGGTAAAATGGGAAAATTTAAGCACCAACACAACCATTACAGGAACCACTTCCGATTATCAGGCTATCAGAAATTTCCAGGTTGAAAAGGGCAATTTTTTTACGGAAGAAGAAGATAAAGCCTATCTTAGAGTTGCTGTGTTGGGCCAAACAGTGGTAAATAATTTATTTGATGGAAGAAATCCGGTTGGTGAAACAATAAGGATTGGACGAATTCCTTTTTCAGTTATCGGGGTTATGGAGCCCAAAGGGTCAGACCTTAATGGAGTTGATCAGGATGACCAGATATTTATCCCGATTCAAACAGCATTGCGCCGGGTCTTTAATCTGAATTATATCAATACAATTAATGTTCAGGCCGCTTCAATCGAAGAAATGGACAATGCCACCGGCCAAATATCTGAAGTGTTGCGCGAACAACACCGGTTAAACAAACAAAACAAACCCGATGATTTTACCATTCAGAACCAAATAGAGCTGTTGGAAACCCAAAAAGAGACAACCGGTACTTTTACGGCACTTATCGTAAGTACGGCAGGGGTTTCTTTACTTGTAGGTGGAATTGGTATTCTCGCCATCATGTTAATTGCAATAAGGGAAAGAATCAATGAAATTGGCTTGCGTATGGCAGTAGGTGCAAGCAAAAAAGATATATTACTTCAATTTGTAATTGAATCTTCCATTCTTAGCATCGCGGGTGGAATAATTGGTATTGTTACCGGAGTTTTGGCTTCGGTTGTCATTATTCTTGCCACTGACTGGACTTTGAACATCTCTATTCCGTCCATAATATATTCGTTCCTGTTTTCATTGGCCGTTGGTTTATTCTTCGGGGTTTATCCTGCACTTAAAGCATCCAGGCTCGATCCGATTGACGCATTGAGGAGTGAATAAATGGTTCCGGAATAATCAACCAGCAGTTTATCACGGGCTTTCGATATAACCTTTCCGCTTGCTTTCCCTCACCGGATGCCGAATCACAACCCCATTCACATCGGGTACAAAAAACGAATGATCTCCCCTAGCATTTCAGATTTCCACCTGAAAGAATCTCAGTACCTGATCATACATCTCCATAGATGTGATAAAGACAATTTGGATTATACTGGGACAACAAGCTTTTCAGGCTTTCCGATACCCATTAGATGCTACAAATATCAGGTTCTCGGACTCTGCTGGAATTTCCTGCTTGATCTGGGATTATTCCTTCAAAGCTAGTTGATCAGGTTAAGGAAGAAGCAGAAAATCAATTCAATACGAGACAGTTGCAATACATAAAGACGTCCACAAACATTTTCTACTCTTTCGCAGAACTTTACTCAGCATTTAAGGTGCTGCAATTGATTTCCCTGTTTGAATCAATCAAACGCACGTTGAATAATTTCCCAAGAGTAATAACGGTCAGCAAAAATATTCGAGCAAGATGTTGCAGAGTTAATTAATTTGCAAACCACATGAGTGTCCCAAAAATATTTTTAATAATAATAATCATCGGACTACTGATCATACCAGCAACTATTCAAGCCCAGTCTACACTCAATATTGGGATTCTTAAGGATGCAGATATCAATGAATTTGAACTTCTCAGCACCCAATTAAAGCTTGAGATAGAAGCAATAACTGAGATTGGTGACCGTGTGACTTTTAAAGAAGTGACTTCAGCGTGGGATTACGAATTAGTTGTGGTCGAAAGAAATTTTAAAGGACGGCCTTTTATTAGGCCAAAAATCAAGGAACTGAAAATTGATGGGAGTAACCCCTATTGATCAGTTCCGGATTTCCACCACATTCCTTTACAAAAACGGCTATCCATCTCTCCCACAATTCAATGGCGAATCTTCTTTTTGCTGTTTTATAACCCAATCCGTTGAGCTTTTTGTAGAGCTGCAATAACATGGCGGCGCTAAGTGTCATATACAGCATGACTGTTATCCCGTTCTTGCTGACAGAGATAAAATGACTGGCATTAAGCTCTTGTTTTATAAAGCGGAAGCAATTATGGAGAGCTCTCCATAAGGCATTTAAATGGATCAAACAGCATCTTAAAGTGAAAAGCTTTTGGGGCCATACCCTTAATGCTGTAAAAACACAACTCTATTGTGCAATTACCACATATTGTTTGGTGCCATTATAAGCAAAGAACTGAAAATAGACCGTTCAACCTACGAAATTCTACAAATTTTCGGAATATCGCTACTGGACAAAACTCCTATCAAAGAGTTACTTACAAACAATGATTACAAAAATGTCAAAGAACTAAATTATAAACAATTGTCACTCAGTCTCTTTTAACGAGACAGTAGTGTCTTAATCTCTTCCTTCTCCGTTGGAAATTCATTCGTTTTTGGTTTGTTTATTTCTTTTGCCATTTTCTTTCCTTCCATTTCGTTTTTGCTATGGCACAATCCTTATTGTTACTTTGCGTCTTAATAGTGTGAGAAAACGAATTTTCATGAACATCAATCTTTGAATAGGATAGAATTGTGTCACCATAATGAGCTTCAGCAATAAAGCGTCCATCGATATAATGTAAATCATAATTGTCGGTAATTTCTTTTGGCATAGACTCAATCATCCATTGCAAGTACCTGATATTATTCACATGCAGATTCGTATCAACATCAAATCGATTTATTCTAAATTCGTTGGCATATTCTCCTGAGTCAATTGCCTGAATTTTCCTTGAAATATCGTGGTCAATAGATTCTTCATGATCGCTACCCCATTTTTCTTTTATGTCGTCGAATATCTGAATAGGCCTTTTCCTTTGAATGTCAAAGAATACCCATAGTCCCTTGGCTCTTCCAATGACGCATCCTTGGCCATCATAGATGATATTTTCTCTGATACCTTTAATTTTGGAATAGCTTGACAACCATGTTTTGATCGTAATTTTTTCTTTGTATTTAGGATAACGGTCCATCTCCATCACTCCGGAGAGTAGTACCCACCCAACATTTTGCTCTTCCAGATCATATAAACTATGATTTATCGAGTAACAATGGTCTGCAGCTGCTTCTTCGAGTAGCGTTAAGATGGTCGTTGGAGAAGCTTCTCCGAACTTATTCATTTCAAAATATCGTAGCTGAAATTGTTTTTCAAAATAATTTTGCATCTCTGATCATTTTAATAATCTAACAATATTGGGACAAAGCTAACTAAAATCTTCTATAAAAAGATATGTGTGTCTTTTTATAAAAATAATTTGTACCTTTACACCGTAACAAATAGAAAACATAGCTTGTCGTCATGTTAGGAAAAACAACGGAATATGCAATTCGGTCACTGGTGTACATCTATATTCAAAATTTGAAAGGTGAAAGGCCCGGATTTAAAGAGATTGCGAGGAATATTGATTCGCCTGAGGGTTTTACCGGGAAAGTGCTCCAGATTGTCACCCGCGCGGGATTGGTGTCATCCATGAAAGGAAGGGGAGGCGGCTTTTTCTTCGATAATTCAGAGAAATCCTTAAGCTTGCTGGAGGTCATCAACGTGACAGAAGGACAGGAGTTTTTTCATAAATGTGGGTTTGGCCTAAAATCGTGCGATGCCCAAAACCCGTGCCCGATGCATGATGAATACGTAACAGTCAGGAAATCATTTTATAGCTTGGTGAACAGACTTACCATTCAGTCCCTGGCTTCTAAGGTTAGTCAAAACAAGGCTGTCTTAAAAAGACTGGAAATAACAGAAAATTCTATCGATTAGAAATGAGAGATAGGATGTACGCTAAGCGTTGCTGAATCTCGGTTCTGTGTGACGAAAATAATTTTTGGGATTTTTTAATTAGCACTAATGGAGATAAAAGAAATGAAAAACAAGACAATAAACTACGCCATACTTCTTGCGGTTTTGATAAGTATATTAACAGCATGCACCCCATCACCGAATAATACTAAAGAGTCTGTTTTTGCGGAAACCCCTCTGTTTGATGCTGATAACTTAAAGCATATTAAGCAGGAGATGGTCTCTCCACCAGCACTGCCAAAACATGAACAGGTTGCAGAAGGTGATCCTGTGGTTGTTGAAGTAACTTTTTTTGTTGAAGAGAAGGAGATGGAAATAGCCCCTGGTGTGAAAACCTGGGCCCTCACATTTAACGGAACCGTACCAGGTCCGTTGATCGTTGTCCATCAAGACGACTACGTGCAATTGACGCTCATCAATGCTGCTACAAACACCATGGTCCACAATATTGATTTTCATGCTGCTACCGGAGCAATGGGAGGTGGGGATATTAGCAATGTTGCTCCCGGCGAACAAGTCACGTTCCGGTTTAAAGCGACAAAAGCCGGAGTGTTTGTTTACCATTGTGCTCCTGGTGGTATTATGGTTCCTTTACATGTTGTTTCAGGAATGAATGGGGCGATCATGGTGCTTCCGCGGGACGGCTTGAAGGATGAACTGGGCAATCCGGTACGCTACGACAAAGCGTTCTACATTGCAGAACAAGACTTTTATATTCCAAAAGACGAAAATGGAAATTACAAAGAATATGATTCTCCGGCCGAAGGGTTTCCTGATTTAATCTCATCAATCAAGACACTTTTGCCCACACACCTCTTGTTCAATGGAAAAATGAACGCCTTGACCGGAGACAAAGCACTAGAAGCAAAAGTAGGTGAAAAGGTGCTTTTCATTACATCACAGGCAAACCGCGATACCCGGATCCACCTTATAGGCGGGCATGCCGATCTTGTTTGGTTGGGAGGCTCGTTCAATGATGAACCGGCTACAAATTATGAATCGTGGTCCGTTGTCGGCGGTTCGGCGGTTGCTGCATTGTATCAATTTCGGCAGCCCGGAACTTACACTTATTTGAATCATAACCTGATAGAGGCAATTCTCTTTGGAGCCGTGGCTCAACTTGAGGTGGAAGGAGATTGGAACGATGACTTGATGAAACAAATTAAGGAGCCGGAGGCAATACCATAAATGAACACGCCAAAGTAAAATTTTAATTCTAGAAAGGAGAAAACGATGGAAACAGAATTTAGTCCTATACCCCCGGATTATTACGACATGTTTTTAGAAGAACAAAAAAAGGAATTCAGCAAAGTATTCTATTTCGTAACTGGAAACGATGTTGAAGAGGCCAAAGGTAAAATTACTGGTTTGGTGAAATCAGATGGATTTAAAAAATATTTAACATTCGACTCAGGTGACAAGGTTCGGGTTGATCGTATTATCACCGTCAACGGGATACCGGGACCTGCCTATGATGAATATGACGCTTACGCGCTGGCATGTCTGAACTGCAATGTGCAGGCCGATTAATTACATTCTTCACCGAAATGTATTTCAATATTGAAGTTACTGATGACACAATAGTATAACGTCTTGAATAAATGAACAGTCACGATATTTTGGTCGGTCAGATCAATTCACTAAGAAAAGAAAAAAACGCCGTTATCCTGGCGCACTACTACCAAATTCCGGAAATACAGGAGATTGCTGATTTTGTTGGCGACAGCCTTGATCTGTCAAGGAAATCTGCGGAGACAAATGCGGATATTATTGTGTTTGCAGGGGTCAATTTTATGGCGGAAACTGCAAAAATATTATCGCCTCAAAAAAGGGTTTTTATACCTGATCTGGAGGCAGGCTGCTCACTTGCTGAATCGTGTCCATCTGAAGAGTTTAGGAAATTCAGGGAAGAATATCCCGACCATATGGTTGTTTCCTATGTTAACACAACGGCGGGGATTAAGGCCATGACCGACATTACCTGTACTTCCACGAATGCTGTCCAAATTATCGAAAGTATTCCAAAAGAGCAGAAAATCATTTTTGCCCCTGATCGGAACCTCGGGAACTACCTGAATAGTATTACCGGGAGAAATATGTTACTCTGGAATGGAGCCTGTCATGTACATGAAGAATTTTCACTGGAAAAGATGCTGGCTATATTAAAAAGTCACCCCAAAGCCAAATTAATTGCGCATCCAGAATGTCAAGGACCAGTTCTGATAGCCGCTGATTTTGTAGGCTCAACATCGGCGCTTCTGAAGTTTGTTGAAACTGACGGAGGAAGTGAATACATTGTAGCTACCGAATCGGGCATCCTTCATCAAATGCGGAAACGGAATCCACAAAAAACATTCATTCCTGCACCACCAATTGATTCTACATGTGGATGCAATGATTGCCGGTTTATGAAACTCCATGATTTGCAAAAAATATTCGACAGTCTGAATGAGGAAAAATTTGAAATTAATCTGGATATGGAAATTATGGAGAAGGCAAGGAAACCGATGCAGAGAATGCTTGAATTGTCAGCATAATAGAAAACTTGTTACAAATTCGATGCATTAAACACTTCGAAAATGGAGCTTGAAATGAAAAATATCAACATGAAAAAATATTCTTTTATTGCCGTAGGGTTGGTTTTACTATTGGGTTTATCCTGCAGCTCACCGAACAAGGGAAATAGCATAAAAGCAGCAACAGAAAAAAGTGCAAGCTCAGAAATAGTGGAGAAAAAGTCTACGCCCACAAAGGCAGTTTCCAGCACCGGACAGAAACTATATTCTGACAACGGGTGTCTGGTTTGTCATCAATTGAATACAAAACTGGTTGGCCCTTCTACCAAAGATATTGCAGCGGCTTATTCAGGAAACAAAGCGGGTTTGATTGCGTTTCTGAAAGGAGAAAGTAAGGCCATCGTTGATCCGTCTCAGGCTAGCTTGATGCAACCACAAATAGCTATTACGAAAGCATTGCCTGCAGAAGAGTTAGAGGCGATGGTTGACTATATTCTTTCAATCAAATAAACGGTGAATAATGAGAAAAGCTGCCCCACGTATATTGGCCGCCCTACTTGTAGCATTTGCGCTGTTGACACTTTTTCTGAGTGGTTCAGTCATTTTTGATTTGTTTGGCATCAGGGCTAAGGAGGGAAATTATGTATTGTTTGTAGTTTGGGCAAACTTCATCAGTAGTCTGCTTTATCTGGCAGCAGCGTATGGCCTTGTTAGCCTGAAAAAATGGCCGTATCAAATCTTAATTGTTGCCGTCGCGGTTTTATTCATCGCCTTTGCCGGCCTGCTTGTCCATATTAGCCGAGGCGGTTTGCATGAAACCAAAACCATCGGAGCGATGGTTTTCAGAATTTGTGTCACCCTGGCATTTGCTTTTTTTTGCTATCGCCAAATAAAAAAGGGAGAACAATTGAGCAAACTATTCTTCTTTTAGGAGAAACCCAACTCTGCTTTCCCTTTCGCTGAGAGCCTTTCTATTGACCAGGCAGGCTCCCAAACAAGATTGATATTGACATTGAAGCCAGGGTAATTGCTTTCGAGTGTCTGTTGCGCATCTTCAATTATGATGCCGCCCATGGGACACCCGGGAGAAGTGAGCGTCAGCGCAACATCAATCTGTCTGCCCGCTGCATCAAAAGTCGCACCATATACCAAACCCAGATCAATAATATTCACCATCAACTCAGGATCGATAACCTTTTTTAGCATTTCAAGTATTTTCATTTCTTCAGTATCCATCACGCAATTATTTATTTGTTGGTTTATGTAGAACTATTTTTAAAATATTGAGGTTGTAAAATGCAACCGATAGCAAGAGCAAAATCCCACTTACCATCACTAAAGTCGTGTTTGTTGTGGAAATTCCGATCAAAAGAAAGCCAAAACCAATGGCAAAAAGCCAGACTTGTGCAATGGCTAGTTTTTCGGAATAAAGGTCTTTGGGCAGTGGCAGTATCACTTTGCCAACCTTTCCTTGATATACTTTCAGCCAGACAATAAAAGGCAAAGTCTTGTAGGTTTGTCCCATTACAAGCGAAGTGATAAACCCGATGACAATTGCACTTCCATAAGCCACCGACAAAGGTAGGGTGAGCCTATTGAGAAAGTCGATATTAAGCAGGAGTGTAAAAATCAGGAATAAGGGGATCACCAGGAATACAAACGAAAGGGCGGATTGTTTCATTCCAATATCCAGTTGCTTTTTCACCCGCTTTTTATAGCTTGCCAGGAGAAATGATAAGTAACCAACAATTCCCGCCACAACCATTATTGCGCTGAAAACGACCCCGATTTTGTATTGCAGGTACAAAGCAATAATACCTATTGGCAAGCCAATATTGATTGTATAAAAGGAGAAGTTTAGCTTTTTGGTATTCACATGGTGAGAAACCATGAACATGGGCAATAGTTTACTGCTGACGCCTATTATTAGTTGAACAAACCACCCCACAAGGCCTGCATGTGCGTGCAATTTCAGAAGTTCGACATGCGAAACTTTCAGAAAGGGATGCGACAGGTTAATTGCCAGGGTCAAACCGGCCAGTACCGTGAACAACAGCCATATCACCGAACTGACAATGAAAGTACGTTCTATCACATTTTTGTTGGAGGAATGTGCTGTAAGCAAGGCATTGGCTACAAACAAGCTGACAGAAATCACAATAGAAATGCCGGCTATAAACATCAATGGACCAAAGGAAAAATGCCAAAATGCTAAGGAAAGCAGAATTGTACCAATTGCCATTAGTAGAAATGAAATTTTAGCAAGTGTCTCGCTGTAGAGTTTCACTTCCATTATGACCGGTAGCAGCTGATATAAAGCCCCGAAAATGATCATCGTAATCCAACCCAGCACCAACAGGTGGGTGATGGCAAGCAATTCTGCATTGAAATAATGTTGCGTAAAAGCTTCAGGATGAAAAATGATCAAAATTGTGACCATGAGCCAGGTCAGCGCCCCGAAAATAAAATGCGGAACAACAACCTTTGGCGATGGTGCATTTTGGCTGGCAATCTGGTTCATTTATTTGTGGATAAGAAGTTCTACATTTTGATCATCCACCTCTGCAATCCAGGTTTTAAAATTCCGTTCGGCCAATTCGGGCAGCAGATATTGGGGCACTTTTTTATGGTGAACATAGAGTGCGCCATTTTCTTGTAATTTTTCCAACTCCCCTAAAATGGTAACCATCGGTAGTGGCATTTCCAATTCACGAACGTCAATTTCCTGAATTTCCCTATTGCAACTGGCCCTGCGCATTTCATGTTCGGCTACCGAAATTTTAAACACCAAATCATCGGAACGTTGTTCTTTTTTGGGCTCGCCAGCTTTCATGAAATAAGTGTAAACGGTATCACTTTTTACTTCAACCAAACTATCGAACCCTTTCGTTTGGGCAATTTTAATCAACGGTGTGGGTTCGAACGAGTTAATTACCTCCAATACATATCCATCCTGAAGTTTTGCCAGTTCTCCCATTATCTCACTAAACGGATCTTCTCCTCGTTCCAATGTTGGCCTTACGTCCAACGCGTTTATTTTTGACTGGTGAATGGCCTCTGAAATCTTGGGATTTGTACGGCTTTTGATTATGGCTTCTTTCATTATAGAGGATTCGTATTCAGGCTCAAAGCCAATTTTTGCAAGCGAATTAAATAGTGATTCAATATCGCATTTTGCTATGTGTGCCGCGTCTGACAGGCTGGTCCTCGAGGCTAAAATCCCACGAAGCACCGGATTTTTCAATTTACTGAAATGAGGATTTACAGAAATTAGTACTTCAATGGTTTCCGGATTTTCATTGATTAACGCTGATATTTTCGTTTTATAGGTAATTTTCATTGTGTCAGTTATTTAAGCCTCTTTCGTGGGGATTATCGAATTATCTAGCAAAACTAATGAGAAGAGCAGCTTCCCTTCAAATATTTAAATTGGCGGTTAGCTTGCTCATCCCATCTCCCCCTTTTTAGGCCACTTTCAATTTACTGATTTTTACCTCCCACACATCTGGGCCTTCCTGAAGATACTCCCATCCAAATTCTTTTCCTTTTTCAGCCGTGAACTGGTAGTAAAGAGGCTTAGGGTCATGATCGTTTTGAAGAATGAAAGATTCACCAACAGCCAGATTTTCGTATTTTTGAAATATCGTTGGGTGTTTAAATCTTGGTTCGATTTTCGTTGCATCTAATACTTCCATAATTTTTAAATTTAAATTGTTGAACTTTTGCTGTGCTGCAAATATAGCAAAATAAATCTATAAAAAGATGTCTATATCTTTTTATAGATTTTAATTATTGGCATAACCTTTAATACCGTTTTTTGCTATGTTCCTCGCTCCCTTTGATGACACATTTTTGAGAGCAGCGATGTGGTTTATGTCAGGACTCTGCAATGCATCCAGTAAACTCGGCATTTCCTTTTAAGAAACTATTGATTTGTTGATTTGACCCAAGTTATAGCTTGAGTGTTCTTATACCTATACTACTTCCCAGCAGGAGAGAAAATTCATCAAATTCTGAATTATTTTGGGCTAAAGTTTTTTTGATATCAATAAGCGTAAGATTTCTGAAGTACCTTCACCAATTTGTAAAATCCGCTGATCGCGGTAGAAACGCTCCACGCCATATTCATGATACAAGCCGTAAGCACCATGTATTTGGACAGCCTCATCTGCTACTTCTTTGGCGACCTCAGAACAATATAGCTTGATCATTGCTGCTTCCTTTGTATAAGTCAAATTATTTTGCTTTTGCCAGCAGACGTTGTAAAGCATATTGCGTGCAAGATCTATCTTTGTAGCCATGTCAGCCAATTTAAATGCAATGGCCTGGTTCTTTATAATAGGTTGACCAAATTGAACTCTTTTTCGGGCATAATCTGATGCCATTTCAAAAGCACCTTGAGCAAGCCCTAAACCAACTGCGGCAATAGATAATCGACCACTATCCAATGTTTTGAGTGTAATCTTGGCTCCTTCGTTTTGATTTCCCAGCATATTTCTGACAGAAACCTTCGTATCTTCAAAATATAATTTCCCATTATCGACCGCATGCCATACCAATTTATTTTTGAGTTCTTCGGTTCTGTATTGGCTTTCTGCACGATCAACAATAAAAGTAGAGAACTTCTTTTTACCATTAATCTCATCAGTAACTGCCAGAACGGTTACACCTAAAGATATTTCGGAAGTGGCATTGGTTATAAACTGCTTAACACCATTCAAAAGCCAGAACTCATTTTTTAATACAGCATAGGTTCCCACCCCCATCGCATCAGAACCAGCATTAGGTTCAGTAAGACCAAATGCCCACAAATGATCACCTGATGTAAGTCGAGGTAAATGGGTGTTTTTTTGTTCTGTTGTTCCCCACTTATAAATAGGTTCTATTCCCAGTGAATTGTGTGCAGCCAATGTTGCGGCCTGACTACTGTCGATCCGTGCTAATTCTTCAATCGAAATGATATAGGATAAAAAGTCAAGATCGTTTCCACCATATTCCTTGGGAAGAGTCATCCCTAACAGGCCAAACTCCCCCATTTTTTTAAAAAGGGATTTAGAGAATTGTGCTTTTAAATCCAGTTCTGCAGCGATCGGTTTAATTACTTGCTCTGCAAATTCTCGTACTTTCTTTCTCTGACTATGATGCCAAGGGTTCAGTACAGGGTGTTCTATTCTATTTTTCATATTATAGTTGTATGTATGAATTATGAGCTATTCTATTTTTTCTGCTAATTACCAGTATTAAAATCCCCAAAGTCATTGAAATACTTCCAGTCAGTAAAATCTGATGGCTGTAATAAAGTCCCAAGCCGCCTAATGTCAAGATCAGCTCGGTGGTAGCAAATCCCAAAAACAGAAGGGAGTTTCCAAGCTTGACAAATGCGTCTACAACAATCCACTTCATGTCAATCATCAAGGCAAAGAACAAAAATGAAATGACGCCGATAAGCGTTAAATGCAAATAAGCAAGTATAATTAGCTTGTTGTTAAAAGCATAGGCCTGAAAGGTTGTGAAGACAGACAGGATTTGCAGGATGTTCTTTAAGAAAATTGAAGCAAGAAAAACAAGGAGATAAAGTCTCAGCCATTCGGATTTGTATCTCAATAAACTTGCAGTTTTTCGGGGTAACGATAGCAGGAAAAAAAACAAGCCCAAAAGCTGTAGAAAGACGGAAAAGTATGCTGGTAGCATCAAATACTTCGAAAAACTCATACCAAGTAATGAAAGCGTGATGGCCGGAATAATGCTAACAGTAAAAAACCAGAAAAACCGGTTGGCTTGAATACTACTGAAATCGATATTGTTTCTTTCGAGAAGTTTATAGAAAAGTCCCAACGCTACAAACAGAAACCAGCCGTTGTATTGAAGATGCATGAACGTATAAACAAACGCATGATAGAGTTCAGTGCCACTTTGCCCGTTGGCAGAAAGAAAACCAATACCAAAGGGCATGATGGTTGACAATACGCCCAGCCATAGACCGGCTTTTATAAAACGTAAAACGATGTAGTTTGCTGAATTGGGTTTAGCTGTACAGGAGTCTTTTAAAAAACGGTAAATGAACCAATAATTTAACACCTGGAACAGCGTTGAAAAGACAATAGAATACAAACCATAACCCTGAAGAGTAAATGAAATCAGCACTCCCAGCACGATCAGTACGGTCAGTTTAAATTGAAGACGATAGTGCCCTTTTTCGATTTTATCTTTACCAATGAAAGTGCTTGTTAAAATGAGGAATATAATGGTATATATCCACCCCTGAAACGCGGTGTGTGAATGCGCATGAACGAGGTTTGTATATTCCAAGGGAAGAGTCGAAACATACGGAGAGCGAAGAAGTGTTCCGATAATTGCAACGATAAATAAGAATGCCAAACTTATTTTATTCCAGTTTTCTTTCAAAATGATACAATTTTATTTAATGAATTCTATTCGTGCAAATCAGATTTTCCTGCTTTTTAAAACATCCTGCCCGTATCTGGTAAAAATCGATCCCAGCCGGGAACCTGTTTGCATTCCATTCGGCCTGACAATATTATGCTAGCATGCTTTTTAAATTCTTACAATAAACCTGTAATTTGGAAATATGGATAACCTGCTCATCCCACCCCTCTACTCTACCCTACGCTCTCTTTCATTTTACTTCCAGTTTACTGATTTCTACTTCCCGTACATCGGAGCTTCCTGCAAAAATTTCTAACCAAATTCTTCATCTTTCTCCGCTGTAACCTGATAATAATGTGGTTTTGCACGCGGTCGTTATGAAGAATAAAAGATTCATCAATAGCAAGATTTTCATATTTCTCAAAAATAGTGGAATGTTTGTATCTCGGTTCAATATTCGTTCCATCTAATTTTTCGATAATTAAAAAATTTTAAAATTTAACTTTTATCTTGTCGCAAATATATAAAATAAATTCAATAAAAAGACCTCTGTATCTTTTATAGAGAAAGAATGGAACTTACCCTAAGCAAGATATAACAGGTAATAGCATTTTATTTTTCCTCAGAAAAACAGTTTTCGTTTGACTGATTGAGTATTAAACGAAGCGAGGAATCTTTTGTGAAATAAACCCAAGTCCAGTTGATGAAAATGATTAATTTATTGCGAACACTCAAAATCAGCATCAGGTGCAGAAACATCCAAATAATCCATGCAATATATCCCCTAAACTGAATAAACGGAAAGTCAACTACTGCTTTATGCCGGCCAATAGTAGCCATTGAGCCAAAGTCTTTGTATTCGTACTCCAGCAGAGGTTTCCCATCAATAATCCGTTTTAAATTTCTGGCTAAACATTTTGCCTGGTTAATAGCCACATTGGCGACCTGAGGATGCCCCTGGGAATATTTGTTTGTTTTCATGGAAGCAATATCGCCAATTGCATAAATATTATCACTCCCGGCTACTTTATTTTGGCGATCCACCAGAATACGGTTTCCATTTGTAATACAATTGGATGGAAAACCATCGATTTGGTTTGCAGTTACCCCGGCAGCCCAAATCACCGTTTTTGTCTTTATTTGTTTACCGTTATTTAACGTAAGGGTATGGCCATCATAATCTGTAACAAAGGTTTCTGTAAGCAGTTGGACCCCCATATTCTCCAAGTACTTCCGCGATGCCAAACGGGCGTTGTGACTCATATTATTCAGTGTATTCTTTGCTCCTTCAACCAGTGTAATCTTAAATTTTTTAAAATCAATCCGGGGATAATCTTTGGGCAGAATATTCTTTTTGATTTCTGCAAAAGCACCCGCCAATTCCACGCCTGTTGGGCCAGCGCCAACTATTACCAAATTCCGCAGGGCTTCTTTCTCATATTCTTTAGCTGAAATTATATTTTCGAAAGTTTGCAATATATGGTTGCGTATTTTTATAGCATCGTACGTTGTTTTTAAAGTAAAGGAATGTTCACAAATTTTGGTTTTACCAAAAAAATTAGTTTTACATCCAATGGCAATTACCAGAAAATCGTACTCGAAAACGCCTATTGTTGTGCTAATTTTGTTTTGGTCCGGATGTACCCGGGTTACTTCAGCCAATCTGATGAGTATGTTGCTCCTTTTTCTGAAAACATAACGGAAAGGAAAGGAAATATTTGCAGGTTCAATTTGAGAAGTGGCCACCTGATAAAATAGAGGTTGAAACTGGTGATGATTAATTTTGTCTATTAGCAATACATCAAATAATTTTTTGTCTAACTTCATGGCTAGTTTAATCCCTGCAAAACCGCCACCAACAATTATTATTTTTTGTTTTGCTATCATCTATTTTTCTCTTCTTTTGAAGGATGCACCTCTCAATCACCCTTTAACAACAAATCCATTAGCACAATAACATGATTTATCTCTGGACTTTTTGCGGCGTACAACAAACTAACCGCTCCGTTTTTTGCTGCTCCTCTCAATTTATCTAATTCCTCCTTTTAATCTTTTAATTCTTCCCTATACTTCGATTCAAACTCCTTAAATCGCTCCTCTTTGTGGTTAAACCATTTTCTTAGTTCAGGAGATGGCGCAACCTCTTTGTTCCATTCATCAAGGTTTGCTGCTTTTTTAAAAACACCGCGCGGCCAAAGCCGATCCACCAAAACACGGTAGCCATCGTCTTCTGAGGGGTTCTCATAAATCCGTTTAATTTTAAATTCTCCCATCATTTCGTTATCGTAGTACCGCTATTTTTCCATCTCATCCAATGCAATGTTTGCATGGGCATATGCGCCACCGGCGCGCATTTCGGCAGCTACACATATCGCTTCCATGATTTCTTCTTTGCTTGCTCCTTTACGTATGGCCTGTTTTGTATGTGAACGGATGCAATATGGACACTGCGTTACGTGTGCCACAGCCACTGCTATTAACTGTTTGGTTTTTTCGGGTAACGCCCCCTCTTTAAAAACTGTTTTGCTGAAATTGTTCCAAATCTCCATAATTTCGGGAGCTAAAGCTTCCCTTTTATCAGCCAGTTCCATGGTTACCTGTGGATATAAATTTTCGTTTTTCATGATATCCTTTTTCTTATATTAACATACTTATAGCCCAGAATGTTCATCCCCGTATTCCAAAATGTCATGATGCGCTTCAACCGTATGGTATAGTCAATATAGCTTTCACAAATGCCCTGTCTGGCTCTTGTGAATCACCCTTTACTTTATCGAATTCAGCTACTTTTTCATATTTTCCTTGAACTACCTTATTGATATGGCGATTTAGTTTTACCAAAAATCAAATATATCTCCATCTTCAAGAGCTTTATCTGTCATTTAAATAATTGCTTGGTAGTCCCTGCTGGTTTTAATCCGGTGTAAGGAGCGCCTTCTGTTTCGCGATGCAGGCGGACCGGAGACACCCAAAAAACACTATCAAAAGTAAGATGCTACAGTTTTTAAGTCATACTCCCTAGCTATTCAGTAGTACTGTTTCTTTTGAATAGGTTCAGTGTACAATAATTGACTGTAAGCAATTAATGATGGTTCCCTCCCTGCATCATTTTAAACAGGTGTAAAACAGCCGGGAAGATGGCATCCATTGATTCTTCGGCGCCACGGGTTGAACCAGGCAGCGCCAGCACAAGGGTATTTCCAATAAGACCTGCCATGGACCGTGACAACATGGAGAACGGCGTACGTAACTGGCCATAAGCCCTAATCGTTTCCTCTATGCCAGGTATGCGCCGTTCGATGATTGGCTCCAGGGCTTCCGGGGTCACATCGCGTGGAGAAAGACCTGTGCCTCCGGTAATAATAACAAGGTGTAATCCTTCTTCCGAATAGCCAAGTACCTGTTGTCGGATTAGATCTACTTCATCGGATATGATAACATAATCCTTCACTGTCACGTCACAATTTTCCAATTTTTGGACAATGGCTTTCCCCGAGCGGTCTTCCTTTTCGCCTGCGCTGATGGTATCGGAACATACCACGACAGCTGCCCGGAATTCGGTTTTTTCTTTGGTTTTTCCCAGTTGACTTTTCCCTCCCTCTTTTTCTGCTAGACTAATTTTCTCAATACTAATATGCGAGTCGATAGGTTTGAGCATATCGTAAATGGTGAGGGCCACCACCGAGGCTGTGTGCATGGCTTCCACTTCAACCCCTGTTTTATAAATAGTGTGGATTTCTGCTTCAATGTGAATGCTCAACTCCTCCAGATGAAACCTGATTTCTGTAAACTCAACCGGGAGGGGATGACAATCGGGAATCATATCGCTGGTACGTTTGGCTGCAAAAAGACCTGCCGTACGGGCCACTTCCAAGACATCACCTTTGGGTACGCGTTTTTCTTTAAGGGCACGGATGGTTTCCTTGAGACTAACATGAACTACGGCTTGAGCGATGGCTGTTCGCAGGGTGCTGTTTTTGGGAGTAATATTAATCATGATTTTGTATTTATCGGTTATATAATCTTTTGTTCCAGTCTTCAACTGCACCTGTTTGAAGGCGGTTTTGAGCAGTTCTTTTCCAGCTTTCGGCCAGAGGGACGAGTGTTGTCATTTCTTCAAGTAGAGCGTAGTTCAGTACATCACGGTAGAGGACATCAAGTAATTTTCTTAGCGGCCATTGAGCCAGGGGGCGTTCCAATAGCTCAAAATGATCGTTGGCCTGTATTTCGCCTTCATGCAATACCCGATAATACCATCCGGTCCGAAAGCTATCCTGTACCATTCGTGACATACCGGGGTGACCGAACCTGATATTGAGCTTCCAACAGGGTTGTCTGGCCTGACTAACTTCCAAAACAACCGAACCAACGCGGTATTTATCACCGATACAAACCGATGATTCGTCCATGCCCACAGTGGATATGTTTTCTCCAAATCCTCCTTCGCAAAATACTTCTGGGTTTAAGACACCTGGCTCATTTTTCCAATATTCATAATGCTCAAAAGCATAATGATGAATGGCTTTATCTGGGCCACCGTGGTGTTTTTTATCGGCCTGATTATCATTAACCAAACCCGTTTCCAACACCTTTTCTCTTTCAAGCGTCGCCATTTTTTTAATACCGCTTGACACGCCTTCCTGCCCCAATTGTTCAATTTTTCCTGTTAAAAGCGTAATAATCTTCATCGTTCAGGTATTTTTTTTCCACACGTGTTTATCTTTTCCAAGTAATTCGCATCCCCACACTGGCAGTTCGGCCTTTATGCGTTCAACAATTTCGTTACAGGCATCTATGGCTTCCCTGCGGTGTGGAGCCGAGGTAAACACAAAAAAGCAAATTTCGCCTACATTCACCTGACCAAGGCTGTGGTAAATATGCATGCAGGTGACCGGATACTTTGCAAAAGCTGCTTCCCTGATTTCATGTGCCTTTTCAATGGCCATATCTTCGTAAGCACTGTATTCAATGGCAGTAACTGTTCCTTCTTTTTTCTCATCGGCCCTCACCTGTCCCAAAAAAATGGCATGAGCGCCAATTTCGGTCTGAGTGGCATGTTTTTGAACCGACTCGCTTATTTTGGCTGCCGGAATTGCACCCCTGATGAAAATATTTTTAGGTTCTCTATTCATTTTAAATCAATTGTTTAACAGGTGAATCAGGATGTTCCACTCCGCCTGTAACCGAATAAATATTGTTTCTTTTTAAGGTTTTTCTCAACTCCACTGCCGCCGGCCTACTGCGGATTCCATGCTGACAAAACAGGAATATTGATGTTTCCTCTGAAAATAATTCAGCCTTTTCTTCCAATTCCCCATAAGGTATTTCAAGGCATTGGGAATTTGACCAGCGTGGAATTTCATCGGGTTCACGAATGTCAATAAAAACTGACGATTTTGGGTTTGAACTTTCAAGAGCTTCATTCCATCCGATGTCTGAAACAGTCTGGCAATTCACCGAATAATCAGTTTTCAGAAAAACTTCAAGCGTGGCCGGCCGGTTTTTTTGTGCTTCGTTACTGGGCACCAAATCAATTTCATAAAAAGAATGGTTTTTCAAATTGCAGAAAAGCACTTTATTGATAAGCAACTCTCCGATTCCGGTAATCCACTTGATGGCTTCGGTTGCCTGCAAAGTTCCGAAAATGCCCGGCAAGACACCCAGCACTCCGGCCTCTGAGCAATTGGCAATTTCTCCGGAATCCGGTATTTTGGGAAACAAGTCGCGGTAATTGGCACTACCTTTACCGGTGTTAAAAAGAGCAATCTGTCCCTCGTAGCGGTATATTGCACCGTAAACCAACGGCTTGCCAAATAAAACAGACGCATCGTTCAGCATGTACCGGGTGGCAAAACTGTCGGTTCCATCGATTACAATATCATAAAAAGGCAGAATCTTCGGAATATTTTCGACCGTAAGAAACCGGTCATATACATTTACCTGAGTATCAGGATACCTTTCTGAAATAAACTTAGCAGCAGCTGCTGCCTTGGAGCTACCAATATTATTAAACCCAAACAATACCTGCCTGTTCAGGTTTGACGCTTCAACCTGGTCGCCGTCGGCAATACCGATGGTTCCCACACCAGCTGCAGCCAGGTAAAGGATGGCCGGGCACCCCAAGCCACCGGCGCCGGCAACCAACACTTTTGCCATCTTCAGTTTCTGCTGACCTTCGCGTCCCAGTTCAGGCAATATTATCTGGCGTTCAAAACGTTCCATTTTTATTAATTTATCCCCCGGAAAAAGGTGGTAATAAAGCTATTTCATCATTTTGGGCAAGCGATGTGTTTTGATGCACAATTTGCCTGTTTACAGCAATTGCGAATTTTATACCGTCCAATTGGGGGTGTTTCTCCAGCAACAATAAATAAAGTTTATCCGTGTCGTCCACAAAAGGAATAGTTAAATTCCCTGTTCCGGTTTTTTCGGCAACAATCCCGAACATTTTTATTTTAAGTAATTTATTTCTCATCATTTTTATGTGAGCAACAGTTTAACAGATGCAAACAGCAATACTGAAGTTAAAAGGTACTTTAGCGTTTTCAGATTGAACCGGAAAGCCCCATACCATGCGCCTAACATCCCCGCTGCTACAGTTCCGGGCATCAGAAGCCACAATTCAGTGGTGATAGCCGGATGAAAAGCGCCAGCCCCCAAAAATCCCGAAGCTGAGTTCAAAAAAATAAACAGGGCGCTCATGGCGGCGGTTTCCCGCATGGAAGCCCAGCCGGTTAACAGTAAAACCGGCGAAAGAAGAATTCCTCCGCCAATACCAATCAGTCCCGATACAAACCCAATAAGAAGTCCAATCAGGGGGGCCATCCAGAACTTTCTGTCTGTTTTAAATTCTTTGTTTTCAGGAAAAAGATTTAAAAATCGTGCAATGGGGAAAAGCAATAATACTCCCAATATCTTCCGATACAGGTCAGCATCAACAACTAAGGAGCCTCCAATAAATGCTGCCGGAACGGAAAAGAGTACCAGCGGCCAGAATAACCGGTGCTGAAACCGGCAGGTTTTACGGTAAGATAAAAAGGCAAATCCTGAAACAAACATATTAAGAAGGAGTGCGGTTGGTCGAATCTGCAACGGGTCCACCTGAAAAAGAGCCAGCAGCATCAGATAACTGCTTGCTCCGCCATGCCCGACTGATGCATAAAAAAAAGCAGCAATGGGCAACAACAAAAAAAGCAACATCCAGGCTGAGTCGTTCAGTACCATTCTTAAAGAAAATAAATGTTAACAGATGTGCCGGCTTCTACAAAATCCACATCTTCCGGGAGTTCGGCAAAACAATCGGCTTTGGAAAAAGCAATGAGGTTAAACGACTGTTGTCCCTCTGCAAGGTGTACTTTTCCGTTTTCAGTATAAGCTTTCATAAAAAAAGTCAATCCTTTCTTTTTAATACTATCCTCCGCCAAAGGGAGTGTTATATCGGGATTCCATACGTTGTTGTGCCCCATGAAATAACGAATGCATGGTTTTACATAGTGGCTGAAACAGCTCAGCACCGAAGCAGGATTTCCCGGTAATGCAAACACCCATTTATTTTCCAGTTTGCCCGCAAAGATAGGTTTTCCCGGACGCTGCTTCACTTTATAAAACAACTCTTTTACTCCCAAACCGGCCAAACTTGTTTTTACAAAATCGTAGTCGCCAACAGATATTCCACCGCTAATAATAACCACATCGCTTTTATTCAGTTCCTTTTCAATATTTTTTCGAAGTTCGGGTTCATTGTCGGCTACACGGCTGGTATATATTTTACGGACACCTAACCGGTTGAGCGCTGCTTTCAGCATCGGGCTGTTGCTGTCGAAAATCGCTCCATGAGTTAGTGGTTCACCCGGCGTGCGCAGTTCACTACCCGTAACAATAACCGATAGCACCGGCGGCGCAAATACTTCAACAGTTGCAAAACCAACAGATGCAAGAAGCCCAACACCTCCCGCAGAGAGAAGCGTTCCCCGTTGCATCATCAACTCACCGGTTCTAATCTGTGTTCCTTTGTACCGTACATTCGCACCCGTTCCAAATCCGGGAAGCGTGTATTGAATGATATTTCCGGTTCGCTCAATTTGTTCCTGCGGGATTACGGTGTCGGCACCTTCCGGCATAGGCGAGCCGGTGAAAATGCGGGCGGCTTCCCCTTCACTGAGACGAAAATTTTTAGCTGAACCGGCAGGAATTTCCACAACAACAGTCCAGCTTTCTCGATTTTTACCCCAGGCAAGTGCATAGCCGTCCATGGCAGAATTATCAAAAGCCGGCACATCAGCAGGAGAAACAATATCTCTGTAAACTACATAACCTGCTGCTTCGGAAACCTGAATTTCAACGCTTCCCCCTCTTGTTAAATTCTCCGCCAATATTTTTCGTGCTTCATTTACCGAAATCATAATTGTTTTATCCTCCAATTTGAATCATACTTCTGTTTTCAATCTTTTGGGGGTCTGTTTTTCTGTATCCGTTTACAAACTGGCCCCCCATTACTTCCTGTTTACCGGCAATCGATTTTTTGATTAACGTTTCAACCGATTCCCCTTTCCTGTATGCGCCCAGGATATCGACTTCGCCTTTTCCAAAAATACAATTTTTTATTTTGCCGTCGGCTGTCAGCCTGATGCGGTTACATTCCCCGCAAAAATGGTCGCTCATAGTGGTAATAAAAGCAATAGTACCTTCATGGCCAATAACCTTATATTTTTTAGCGGTAGCATGAGGTTCGTCCTTAAGTTTTACCATGTCGTAGCGGCTTGCAGCCATATTAAGCATCTGCATTGCGGTTATTACTTTGCTGTTTTGCCAGTGGTTCCCAGGGAAAGGCATAAATTCGATAAATCTCACGTGCAACGGAAGTATCCGGGTTAATTCTATAAAATCATACAATTCATTCTCAATAATACCTGCAATGGCAACTGTATTCAGTTTTACCCGGATATTGTTTTCAACCAGGAGCAGAATATTCTCCCACACCTGTCTGAAAGTATCTCGTTGTGTGATGGAACTGAAAACTTCAGGATTCAGAGAATCAAGGCTCACATTTACAGATTGAATTCCCGATTCTTTAAACAACCCGATAAACTTTCGCAATCTGGCGCCGTTGGTTGTAAGTGTCAGTTCCACGGGCAAAGCTGAAAGGCGCCTGATAATGTCTTCCACACCTTCTCGTACCAGCGGTTCTCCTCCGGTCAATCTGATTTTTTTTACTCCAAGCCCAACAAAGACTTTTGAAATCTCCTCTATTTCATTAACCTGCATTACCCTCTCATTTGGCAAACAAGATACTTTGCCATTGGGCATACAGTAGCTGCATCTGAAATTGCAGTTATCAGTTATTGATATGCGTAAGTAGTCATGAATTCTGCCAAAACGGTCAATTAGCATGGGGCATTTTTTTATTTAATCGTTATGTTTTTTTATAATTCCAAACCACCAGTTGATATGGCCTCCAAAGATATGCAAACGGATATACCAGAAAATGCATAAACCGGGTAAACGGAATCATACCCACCAGTATAAAAGCTGAAACAATATGTACCCGGACCATAAAAGGAAGCTGGGTAACTGCCGCCACATCGGGGTTAAATTTTAAAATAGAATATAAATAAGGCGTTAAAACCATAGCGAACCACGAAGAACCCCAACGGAAGAAGTAGGCGGTCCACAAACCAGAAACGACCTGTACCAAAAGCAAAAGGTAAACGAAAATATCCATCCGGGTTGTAACCACATGCAGCCTCTTCGTTTTTATGCGTCGGATAATAAGCAGAATTAAACCAGTAAGAACAATAAAGCCGAAAGCAAGAGCAGTAAATTCAAGTATTTGCAGGCGTATCGGCACCTGGTTCCATGCGAGCATTGAACGCGGCACCAGAAAAGCGGTGAGATGTCCGAAAAACAGGAAAATCAATCCCCAGTGAAACGGCCTGTTCCCAAAATACAACTGTTTGCTTTCGAGAAACTGGCTGGAAAGGGACGAAACCTGAAACCCGGAATAGCGATACCGGTAAATGCTTCCGAGCAACAGTGTCAAAAGAGCCAGATAGGGTAAAACCACAAACAAAAACATTCCATTCATATCATTCCTTTTTATTCCGGTTATTATTTAATTTTTTGACACAGGGAAAAACATTCAAACGTTTTTGCTTTTTCCTGCGCACTGAAACTGAATTTTTCGAATTCAGATTCAGGAAAATCACTTTGCATGATTCTCAGCAGAATTTCGAGCAACCCTTTATACACGTTTTCATCCTGACGAAAGGCCTCAATCATTTTTTCCAGCGCAGGTATCATCATGGACACAATCAGCTCTTCGGCCAGTGATTTGTCCTTCATTTTGGGTAAAAGCGCAAGCATATTGGGCAGGTGGTCCGGAAGTTCGCTGCCACAGTTGTTGTTTGCATGTTCCTGTTCCGTTTTCATATTGGCCAGAAACACTCCCCGGTTGTAATCTTCGCCGTACAACACGTAGCCAATATCCAAAAAACAGAGCGCCTGCACATCGAATGTGCCGATGTAGTATTCCTGCTGTTCGGCAAGCGTTTTTTCCTGCACATGCGCAACAAACAATTCCAGTTTATGCCCCAGTTCGGGCAAACGGTTCCAGACAATTTTCCGCCATTCCCCTGAAAAGTTTTCCCTTTCAGGAGAGGGATACCTGAAAATTTCGCCCAGTGCGCTGTAATGTGTTAAATCTGTCATTTTACAATCCACGTTTTGGTTTTTTCATAAATCCGAAGCCTGTGCTTCCTTTGTGTACGTGGGTTTCCTCCATCATTTCAATGGCTTCTTCGCGGTGTGCCGGTGGAATGACAAACCGGTCTTCCAGTTTGGCCAGTGAAGTAAGCCGGTAAATATCATTGGCCATTTCGGCTGTTAAACCTGTTTCCAGAAATGCTTTTTCTACCTCCTCGCGGCTAATGTCTCCAACGGTCACCTGGCGTCTGTGCGTACGCACGCTCATCAGCTTTTTCAGAATATTGGCGATAACATTTGTATTTCCGGCACTGAACATACTGGCCAGGTATTTCATCGGAAGCCTCGGGTTACCCATATCATCCCAAAGTGAAGCGCCCACGGAATTGTATTTATTGTCGTCGTTCATTTGTGCCATGGCCGGTAGCAGCGGCATTACATAAAACAGGCTGGGTAGTGTCCTGAACTCCGGATGAAGCGGCAGCGCCAGTCCCCATTCTTTTACATATTTCCATACCGGCGATTTTTGGGCCGCCTGGATGGTAGAATCGGGAATACCACATTTTTTTGCCTCCGCAATTACTTCCGGGTCATTCGGGTCGAGGTACATATCGAGCTGCCTGTTTATCAAATCTTTTTCATCGCAGGAAGCCACCTCGTGAATACGGTCGGCATCGTACAACATGACACCCAGGTAGCGAATCCGGCCCACGCATGAGTGCTAACATGCAGGAGCCTGGCCGGTTTCGAGCCTCGGGTAACAAAGAATACACTTTTCCGATTTGCCGGTATGCCAGTTGTAATACACTTTTTTGTACGGGCAGGCTGTGATACACATTCTCCACGCCCGGCAGCGGTCCTGGTTCACTAGCACAATTCCGTCTTCGCCACGTTTATATATAGCACCCGATGGACAGGCCGCCACACAGGCTGCATTGAGGCAGTGGTTGCAAATACGTGGAAGGTAAAACATCACCATTTGTTCCAACTGAAACATGGCTTCCCGTTCTGCAGGCGATAAATCTTTCATGTTTACGTCGTTCCGGGCATACTCGGGCGAGCCTCCCAAATCGTCGTCCCAGTTGGGGCCCGACTTCGGTGTCATTTTTTCACCGGTAATCATAGAAACCGGTTCGGCAGTGGGCTGGTCATCGCCTTCGGGCGAATCGAGCAGTTTTTCGTACTGGTAATTCCACGGTTCGTAATAATCATCCATGGTTGGCATGTGGGTATTGTGGAAAAGCTTTTTCAACCCTTTGGTTTTCCCTACGCCTTTCAGTTCAATGGATTGGCTGTTTTTCTCCCAGCCGCCTCTATACATTTCCTGGTCTTCCCATTTTTTGGGATACCCGGTGCCCGGTTTGGTTTCCACGTTGTTCCACCACATGTATTCCGCACCTTTCCGGTCGGTCCATGTGTTTTTACAGGCAATGGAACATGTATGGCAGCCAATGCACTTATCGAGGTGGAAAACCATTGAAACTTGTGATCGTATATTCATAACTCCTTTTTTTGCTGATTAAAAATTCACCTGTTCCATCTTTTTTACATACACAAAAGTATCGCGGTTTACACCTACCGGCCCCCAGTAGTTGATGTGATAGGTAAACTGACCATAACCGCCAACCAAAAGATTGGGCTTCAGGTGCACACGGGTAAGGCTGTTGTGCCCACCGGCCCTGCGGTTTCCGCGGCTGGGCGATTTGGGAACAGAGTAAGTACGTTCGGGTGAGTGGTAAACAAAACAAATTCCCTTGGGAATACGGGAACTCACACAGGCGCGTGTGCAATATACCCCGTTGTCGTTCAGCACTTCCACCCAGTCGTTGTCTTTTACTCCCATGTCTTCCGCATCTTTTTCGCTCAGCCAGCAAGGTTCCATTCCCCGCGAAAGGGTAAGCATCCTCAATGTATCACCGTATGTGGAATGGATATGCCATTTCCCGTGGGGTGTCAGCACATTCAGCAATTTAGCCGATCCATCGTTTACAGTTTTGCGCAATTCGCCGTAAAGCTCAGGTCGCGGAGATGGTTTGTAGGTCGGTAGGTTCTCACCAAAAAGAATATATCCCTGGTGGTCGAGGTAAAAATGTTGCCGTCCGGTAAGCGTTCGCCAGGGGACCAGGTATTCTATGTTATATGAAAAAGCTGAATAGGCCCTGCCGTTTTCTGTTAATCCCGACCAGATGGGCGAATTGAGCAAACGATTTGGTTGTGCCTGCAAATCTTTATAAGTATAGGAAGTGTCATTGTTCGTTGGTCGAAGTTTACTTAAATCGAGTCCCGTATTTTTTTCGGCAGCCTGGTAAGCCCGTTCACTCAGCCTTCCGTTGGTTAATGATGAAAGCAGGAGCACTGCATCGATGGCTTCCACATCCTCTTTAATGGATGGATAGGTTTTGCCTTCGATGGTATTTACCCGTTTCTCACTATTCAGTAATTTTTCGTAGTAATCATCAACCTGATACGAGGTACCATGTGCTCCCACACCGTTTTTCACGTTATCGCCCAGGCTGATAAAATGGTTGTACAGTTGTGTGTAATTCCGTTCCACCGGAACAATATTGTGCATGGTTTTCCCCGGAATAGGTTCACATTCGCCGGCAAACCAGTCGTTGATTTCCGTTTGAGAAATTTCCCCTTTTGAGTCGTGTGCGATGGGAACATTTACAATATCAGATTGCGGGCCAGGTAAGTGTACTTTAGCCACTTCACTGGTTACGCGGGCAATTTCACGGAAAATTTCCCAGTCGGTTTTCGATTCCCAAACTGGTGGAATGGCAGCCGACAGTGGATGAATAAAAGAATGCATGTCGGTGCTGTTCAAATCAGCCTTTTCATACCACGAAGCAGCCGGCAGAACAATGTCGGAATACAAAGCTGAAGTGTCCATCCTGAAATTGAGGTCCACCACTAGATCCATTTTCCCCTGCGGTGCATTTTCCTTCCATTCAATTTCCTTCACAAATTCTTTTGCCACCTCATCGGAAATTTCATTGTGATGCGTTCCCAGATAATGCTTCAGAAAATATTCGTGCCCTTTGGCGCTCGCCATCAATGCATTGCCCCGCCAGATGTACCAGACTCGCGGAAAATTTTCTTCCTCATCAGGTTGATTCACCGAATATTTTAATTCTCCTGATTTTAACTGACTGATAATGTAATCCTGAATTTCTTTTGTTTCGATTGCACCTGCTTTTTTGGCTTCTTCTGCAATTTCGAATGAATTTTTATTGTATTGTGGAAAAAACGGCATCCAGCCATTTCGCACCGATTTGGCTATCAGGTCGGCAGAGTGTTGCGAAGAAAAGTCGTTTTTAGGTACAGTGTTGTAATCGGCTTGGTTTCCGTCGTAGCGCCACTGGTCGGAATGAATGTAATGCCAGATGGGTGTTTGCTGAAAACGCGGTGGGATTTTCCAGTCTTTGCCCGACATGATGGTTCCCCAGGAATCCTGCGGGGCCAGTTTTTCCTGACCCACATAATGGTTCATACCTCCTCCGTTTACACCGATACAGCCAGTAAGCATTAGCGACATAGTAGCTGCGCGGTAAATCAGGTTGCTGTGGTACCAGTGATTTATTCCGGCACCAATAATGACCATGCACTTTCCGTTAGTAGCTTTGGCTGTATTGTACCATTCGCGGGCAAACCGGACGACCGTGTCGGCACTGATACCGGTGTAAATTTCCTGCCAGGCAGGGGTATAAACGCCATCAGCATCGTTAAATCCGTTTGGAAAATCACCGTCCAGTCCGCGGTCGATGCCGTACTGCGCCATCATTAAATCGTAAACAGTGGTATAAGCTATTTTGCCGTTTTCGGTTTGAAGGTAACGCACCGGAACTCCGCGATTGATGGTTTGTTTCTTATCAAAACGGTTAAATTCAACCTGTAAAACTTCATCATTTTTACTGAGAAGACTGAGCAGCGGACTGTACTTTTCGCCAGTTTCACCATCTTTGTATTGCAAGTTCCAGTTTCCTTTCTTTTCCTGCCAGCGGTGTCCGGAACTACCCCGGGGACAAACAAATTCACCGCTGTTTTCATCGATGTTAAGGAACTTCCAGTCGCTGTTTTCAATGTCTTTGTACTTTTTCAGAAGATTCGCCCTCAGCAACCTTCCCGGAACATACCTGTCACCTTCTTTATCGAGCTGCACCAAAAAAGGTGAATCAGTGTATTTTTTTGTATAATCGATAAAATAAGGAACTTGCTGTTCTGCGTGTGCTTCTTTCAAAATAACGTGGGTTACCGCCATCCAGAAAGCGCCATCCTGCCCTGCATGAACCGGTACCCACTGGTCGGCGTACTTGGCTACCATGCTGAAATCGGGCGAGAATACAACTGTTTTTGTTCCGTTGTGCCGCGATTCGGAAAAGAAATGCACATCGGGAGTTCGGGTCATTCCCAGGTTAGCGCCCATTACGGCTACAAACTTGGAATTGTACCAGTCAGCGCTTTCTCCCACATCGGTTTGTTCTCCCCATATTTCAGGAAACGAGTTGGGTAAATCGCAGTACCAGTCGTAAAAGCTGAGGTTCACCCCACCAAACAACTGCAAAAACCGCGATCCTGCTGCAAAACTCATCATCGACATAGCTGGGATTGGAGAGAAACCAACTACGCGGTCTGGACCGTATTTTTTAGCCGTGTAAATATTGGCTGCACTGATAATCTCTAAAGCCTCATCCCAGGAAATCCGGCGCAATCCGCCTTTACCCCGGGCTTTTTGGTAACGTTTGCGCTTTTCAGGGTCTTGCTGAATGTTTTGCCAGGCAAGCAGTGCATCGCCAGTTTTCTCTTTTTCAGCCCTGAACAGGTCGATTAACGCGCCGCGAATCATGGGATATTTCACGCGCACAGGGCTGTACAAATACCACGAAAAAGAAATACCCCGTTGGCAACCCCGCGGTTCGTAATGGGGTAAACTGCTTTCCAGTAAAGGATAATCGAGCGCCTGCGACTCCCAAACCACAATCCCGTCTTTTACATGGATGTTCCAGCTACAACCACCGGTACAATTCACTCCGTGGGTGCTGCGTACGGTTTTGTCATGTTGCCAGCGGTTGCGGTAAAACTCTTCCCATTGCCTAGCTTTGGGAGAAATCATATCTTTAATCCAGCTCATAGCAATTGTTTTTTATAGCGGAAAAATCTATTTAAAGCCTAACATTTTCAAGCGGGAAGCTTACGGTGATCGTAAAACAGATACAGATGAATCATGAAAAACATTGCGAGAATCAGACTCAATACTAAAAATATAAATCCATCTCCTGATTGTTTGGGCTTTCCGGTGTTCTCTTCATTTATCTGCCACAGCATTGCAGTAATAGCTTCCAACTCGTCTTCTGTTAAATTTTTGTTGCGCAAGGCCACATTCATCGCCGGAAATGGTGGATTGGCCAAGATGGCCCGTACACCGGCTTCACCCAATCTTCCGTAAGAACTGGTCAGGTCGAGACTCAGTTTCCCTCCGCCAATCAAAGAAGCATCTTGTAAAAAATGGCAGGACATACACGACGAGGCGCCATTGCCAAATGCTTCGTATCCGTAAAAAAGCCTGCGACCCCGTTCCACCAATTGCTGCTGATAGTCAGGAGGAGGTACTGCGCTGGCCAAACCGGCATCCGTTTCTTGGGGCTGAACTATTGCAGGCTCAGATGAGTCAACAGTGCGGATATAACTGATAATTGCCAATATGTCGGAATCAGTCAATTGGTTATCGGGCATTGGAATCTGGTTGTACTCCTGGAAAAGTGCTACCGCCAAAGAATCACCATTTGCAATCATCTTTTGCGAGGAGCGGATAAAATCGACCAACCAAGTTTGATCACGCTTGTCATAAATCCGGCTAAGATCAGGGCCGACCAATTTTCCTTTGTTGATGGTATGACAGGCAGCACAAGTGGATTGAAACAAGTTCTCTCCGGAAGATTGTCCCTGGGTTTTCATTCCCCCAAAAACCAGGATAACAAGTAATCCCAATATCCTTCCATGTTTCATATCTTTCAATTTAATGATTCGCTTCTCATACAAAAGGATGATTTTGTCCTTTTGTCAATATTAGTTAATATTTTTCAGAACTGCATGCTGATTCACAGCTATAAAAACTATTCGTAGAGCATATGAAATATATTAATTGCCGTAATTGAAAGTTCATTACACAATCCGTCCCAAACGTTAGTTTTTAGAATAACAATTCTATAAGATGCTTATCAACGAGTGGCTGACACGGGTTAAAGGCAATTGGATAAAACGAATTGAACTGTCTCAAAACGCAACGAACTATGCATATTTATCGTGATATTTGTACTCCATGACGCAGAATGATTCAGATATTACCGGTATTATTCTTGCCGGAGGGCAAAGCCACCGTATGGGCTTCAACAAAGCGTTGGCTATGCTTGACGGGAAGCCTTTGATTGAATTTGTTGTGGATAATTTGAGAAAGATTACACAGTCGTTGATACTGAGTACCGGTTCAGAGTTTTTCGAGTATAAAAACTTACAGGTAGTACCCGATCTTCATCCTGGGTTTGGCCCTTTGGGCGGAATTTGCTCAGCTTTAAAATCATCCAAGACCAATTTGAACTTAGTCTTATCCTGTGATATGCCTCTTGTTTCATCGTCGTTTCTTTCTTTCCTTGCAGAGGAGGCACGCAGGCATCCGGCACCCATTACATTGCCTGTCGATAAGTACGGTTATTGGCAACCGTTATGTGCTGTCTACCGAAAAGATGTCTTACCGGCCTTATATGAAGCCTTATCTCGTAATGAACTCAAGATTATCACGGCCATCCGGGAGACGCATCCCCGAGTTATCCAGTTTATGGAATGGCATCCTTCGTTTCAAAATATGTCATTTCTCAGTATCAATACACCAGAAGCACTGAAACAAGCTGAATCCGTTCTGGATATTTTTCGGGAGAAGAGATTGTGACCAACCAATTTTGATCTAGATTTTTTCTAAAACAAAGCTCTGCGCTGCCGATGGGGTCTTTCTGTTACTCTTATGTTTTCGCAATTATTCATCGTAGATGTTAAGTAGGCAAATCAAACATCCTTCGAATAAAAGACCGGGGCAAACACCTGTAAGTCTGTCCTGCCCCAGTTTGTTTATTTCGTATCAAACGACAAATGAATCAAAAGCAATTCAAGGCACTCATCAAATCGTTACAGACAGACTTTTTACAAACTCGTCCAAATCCTGTTTTATGAAGTTCTCCAATTTAACAGCTGCATAAGCTTCGTTTACCGTCTTTTTCTCCGAATCGTTCAAAGCCTCTTCTGCCATCTCGTACAATACATTATCTTCTTTGAATATATGATCGCGAAGCAGATTGCCATACCTGCGCGCATTCTCAATAAGCGCCTCCTTGTCATACAGAACTAGGGCACTTTTCATTCCAGTAACAAACTCCCTTCCGGCATCGTGTTCGTGAAGCATCACGGGAATGGGATTACAGTGCGTGTTTACCATATTTCGGAGCATAGCTTTAAACAGAATATCTTCTTCTTTTACATGGTGATACCCATCGGCATAATTCTGAATGAAAGAAATAACCCTTTGAAAGAAATTTTCATCCACATCTTTACCTTGTACAAGACGATCGCATTCAAGCATTACTGCATCAATGACTTTCAGAATGTATTGATGCTCTTTTGACAGTTCGTTCGTAATGTTTTCCATTTATTTATAATTTTTAGATTTTTAATTTTTCTCTGTTTCTCTCGCTTTCGGCCCATGAGGTCAGATCTTTACTTTTCATGCGTATTTCATTCATGACTTCCAATAAACGAAGACTTTTTTTCATGCCGAAGCTTTTCATTTTAGGACAAATGCTTTCGCATTCGATTAATTGCAATTGAAGAGATTGAAGTAGTACGATGCCTTCTTCAAAATCGGGTTCTGCCAAATAATCAGAAGTAAATATCTCTATTAACCGATGGATTCGGGCGATAACAAAATCATGGTCGGTAAAAAGCTTATGAATGTATTCCGAGCCTAACACTGGTAACAATTCCTTGAAGAGGACTTCTTCCTCGAATCGGTAATGTGGACCCGCGAATGCATTCAACTGGTTCAAACTTGCAGTTGCTTTCTTCTTGTCTTTTTTAAGGCAGGCCTCTGTCATTTGCAAAAGGAGGTTCCGCATAAAGACGTGGTCATTTCGGAACTCTTCAATGAAATTATTGATTTCCATGGCTTTCTAATATTAATTGTGTTGTATTATAGTTTGTTTAGGCCATCCACCAGATGAGCAAGAGTATTTTTCACATTTTCTGCTCCTACCGAAAGTCTCATCAGGTACCGAGATAGTCCCAAAGATTCTAGCGTGCTGTCACTGTCGAAATAGCGGGTAATGAGGGCATAAGGCATCAACATGCTTTTTTCGAAGCCCATACTTGGTCCTTTGATTGTGATAGTACAATGGTCGTAAAAGGCAGTTGCCCGTTGCTCTGATTCGTTCTTCAATCTGAAACTAACAACATGTCCGTTCCCGTTTTTCAAGCCTTGAGGAGAAAAAACACGGGCAATTTGAGGGTGGTTTTGCAGAAACTGGGTTACGACAGCCGCATTTTCAGCCATACGCGCAATCCGCTCGGGAAAGTCGTTGAGGTTATGTTCCAACACCGAACTTTCTTCCGGATTCATTGCAAAGGCTTCAGCCTGGATTTTTTGCTCAGCATTTGGACTTCCGGGATTGGCGAACAAAACTCCGCCCAAATGGTTGTTCTTTCCGCTGAGTGATTTTGTACTGCTGTGAACAATCCAATCGGCACCAAACTCGAACGGTGAATAATGCCAGGGACTGGCAATGGTGCTGTCAACGAGCACTTCTGCACCAACAGCATGAGCACGCGTAACAATCTGTCTTAAATCTTCTACCTGAAGTAATGGATTGGTTGGAATTTCGAGGAACACCAGCCCAGTGTCTACGGGGAAAGCATCATTTCGAAAATGTTCCAGGAACAGTGTTTGTTCGTAAGCATGACGTTCGGAAAGTTTACGGAAAATTTTGTGGCTGTCGGTATAACAACTACCTATTACGACTGCCCGTTTGCCAGGCTTAAGCAGCGATAAAACAGTGCAGTAGATCGCTGCCATCCCGCTGTTGAAGCACCAGGTCTTCGCTGGGTTCGAACCTTTCTCGAGCTGGGATAGAGAAGTTTCCAACAAACCTGAGGGCTCCGGCACTGGCACTTGGCTCAAAATTCGGTGTGCTTTACGGGCATTCAGAACAATACCTGAGTTTGTGATATCCTCCGAAAGTTGCTGCGCATACCTAACGGGCACATGAAGAATGGCATACGAGTTACCTTTTCTTTTGAAGGCCTCAATTTGGCAAGTACTGGCTAGAGCTGGAGAAACAAAATGATTCACCACATGATTTGCAGCATGTTGGTTTTGTACAGCAAACGCATCAAAGCCCGGTCGCTTATGTTGTTGTTGGATTTTTGCAACAAAAGGGTGCGGAATGAAGCGCGGATAGCCTTGTTCGGGAACCCTACGTTTTTCTTCGTAATCGATAACATCCTGCAGTGTGTGTAGGATACAACTTACTCCGTAAACACCGCCAGATACTTTGGGTACAATGATAAGTTCTGTATTCTCCATGTAAATTAATTGTCAAAAGATTGTTTTACTATTTCGCGTACATGGATCCTGGTAGTATTCAGGAAAGGAATGTTTAAATAATATTCCTCGGGAAACATGATGGGAAACTCAGTACAACCGAGTATCAGAGAGTCAATTTCGAAGTCATTTATCATTTTACAAACGATACTGAGCAATTCCGCCCTGGTTTCTTCTTTAAATATCCCCAGTTCGAGTTCCGAAAACAACAACAGGTGTATTCGTTCAATCATCCTTGGTTCGGGCGTGAAAATCTCAATGTGCTCGTGGGCAAAACTCTCGGAAAAAAACGATGACTTCATGGTAAATTTAGTACCGAACAGGCCACATCGCTTCAATCCCAATTCTTTTGCCCTGTTTTTGCATGTTTCCACAATGCTGATAAGTGGGATGGTGGTTTGGTCTTGTATCTCAGAAAACAGCAAATGCGGGGTATTGGCACTCATGGCTGCAAAATCGGCACCGGCTTCGGCCAGTTTGTTGATGCAACCCGCCAAATACCGACTTGCTCCGTGGTAATCGGCTTGTTCGAGCATACCGATAAATTTAGCCATATTAACGCTATAAATCAGGATTTCAGGATAATTCAGATTTGTACTACCTTGGTTGAACTCATCAATGATCTCCTTGTAGTAATCAATCGTTGCCTCTGGCCCTAATCCACCTAATATTCCAATTGTCTTCATTTTTTAATGCTCATGTCAGTATAATTCGTTTTGATTTGTTCCATTTTCGGCTAAAAGCCGAACGAACGGCGGCATATTCCTTGCCACAAAAACCTGAAATTCCCATACAAATATAGAACACAAATAGACCTTTTTGTCTTCTTGGGTGCAAAAAACATCATTTCTTAACGTGATTATTCAGACAAATAGACTCGGTTAATGCATCCTATTTTGTTGATTTGAACATATTAATTCGCCTCTTCGGATGAGCGACATCGAATGAGTTAAAAAACTCCTAAAGACTATACTCTCCGGCGTATTAACTGATAACTGGACCGCAAGAAATAAGCAATTGGTAAAACAAGGATATGCATAAGTTTGGTGTAGGGAAAAATCATAAAAATGACAAGTCCTATGGTAAAATGAATCTTGTACAGAATACTATGCCCTTCAATTACATCACCTGCGTTAGGTTGAAACGTGATAATTTTCTGTGCCCACTCTCCCAAAGCAGCGTATTCGCTGACGGTTCCATTTGCGGTTGTTACTACTGAAGCCAAACCGAGTCCGGCTTCTACAATGAGCAAAATTAAAATGAAATAATCGTGAAAGCTACTGGCAAACCGGACTCGCTCGTTGGATAGTCTTCGTCTGAACAACATCAGCATCCCGATGAAGGTGACAATCCCGAAGCTAGTTCCAAAAATGAGAGCTATCATCCGTTTAGTTTCAGTAGACATTACAATGTGGTAAACTTCCTCAGGTAAAAACAATGTAAAATGTCCAAAAAAAACAATGATAATTCCGTAATGAAAAAGGTTGTTGCCTTTGCGAACGCCATCTTTAGCCAAAATCTGGGTTGATTTTGCCTGGATACTTTTATTGGCAACGATAAAACGGGTAATAAGCCCAAACCAAAACACAGCGAACGCAATGTGGGGAAAGTAAGTAAATAACAGGTTATTGATATAGTTTTCCATAGCCTTCCTTTTTACAGTTTAAACATGAATTGTCTCCTCCGAATTCGACAGGTTCTTCCTCATATTCTGCATCCAAATCAAGTGGCTTCTCATTTTTGATAAGCGATTCGGTGATTTTCGCGTCGGGCTGATGCGCTGATAGCGAAACAATGGCAGCTAAAATGTATTGATATGGATGGTTCTTTTCTTTCAGTGCCATAAAAATCCGTTGGATGATATGAACAGGTTCAGACAGAAACTCAGAAGCTTTTTCGGTCTGCTGGGTTGATAAAAATTCCAGAAATGCCGGGATATAGTCGGGCAACTCGTTGCTTGATAGCTGCATTTCGTTTTCATGATAAAATTCGAGCATGTCGACCATGGCTTGCCCCCGGTCTTTGGAGTCACCTTTGATGTGTTCAAACAGGTGAAGCGATGCACTGCGGGAATAGTCAAAAAGCTGAACATATTCTGCCTGCCAGTCGGTTAAATCCATTTTAGTAAAATGGTTTACAAAGTGATTTATACCATCAATTTTCTCTGACGACAGCAAGGCTTCATCTTTAAGCTCAATTTCGCATTCTCGAAGAAAGTTCTGTAACTGAGCATCAGGATACGAAAGCAGCAAAGAGAGTATTTTGTAGGTTTTTAACATGTTACAATCCTCCAAACAGGTTTTTTAATTTATCGTTACCACATCCACCATTGTCGGAAAACCCGCAGGAAGCTTTGTACCCGAATGCATCTTTGGCATACTCGCGATGTGACGTTGGTATAACATAACGATCGTTGTAGTTGGCAATGGCCATCAGTTCATACATTTTCTCAGTTTCTTCGGGTGTGAGTCCGGTATTTTCCAAAACAGAAGTATTGACTTCCTTATCAACAGTTTTACTGCGCATGTATGCCCGCATGGCCAGCATACGTTTCAGCGCATCTTTCACAGGAGCCTCATCGCCTGCAGTAAACATGTTGGCCAGGTACTTGTTTGGAATGCGCAAATCATCAACATCGGGCAGAATCCCGTTTATGCCAATTTTACCGCTTTCGGCTGCATTCACCACCGGAGATAACGGTGGAACGTACCATACCATTGGTAAGGTGCGGTACTCTGGGTGAAGCGGGAAAGCCACTTTCCAATCGATGGCCATTTTATACACGGGTGAATTTTTAGCTGCTTCAAGTACGTTATGTGCAATGCCCTGTTTTTCAGCTTCTTTAATTATTTCGGGGTCGTTGGGGTCTAAAAACAGCTTCAGATGTTCGTTATAAAGATCGGTTTCATTTTTACTGGAGGCAGCTTCCAGAATTTTATCTGCATCGTACAGGAGCACTCCAATGTAACGTATCCGGCCTACACACGATTCGCTACAAATGGTGGGTTCGCCCACTTCTATTTTCGGATAGCAAAATGTGCATTTTTCCGATTTCTGTGTTTCCCAGTTAAAGTATATTTTCTTGTATGGGCAGGCGCTTACACACATCCTCCAACCCCGGCAACGACTTTGGTCGATGAGTACAATTCCGTCTTCTTCGCGCTTGTAAATGGCACCCGAGGGGCAGGCAGCCACACAGGTGGGATTCAGGCAATGTTCACAAAGGCGCGGCAGGTACATCATGAAGGAATTTTCAAATTCGCCATAAATTTCCTTTTGTACTTCATCGAAATTTTTTTCACGACTTCGTTTTTCAAAGCTTCCTCCCAGGTTGTCTTCCCAGTTGGCTGACTTTTCGATTTTTTCCATGGGCTTCCCGGTAAGAATGGAATAGGGTCTGGCCGATGGTGGCGTTTTGAATTTAGAGCCTTTGTGCAAAATTGAATAATTAAAAGTAAAAGGCTCGTAGTAATCATCAATAAAAGGCATGTTGGGATTGGCAAAAATGTGTTTCATTATACCGGTTTTATTGCCCATGCGGGGTTTCAGTTTCTCTTTATCCAGTTTCCAGCCACCTTTCCATTTTTCCTGGTTTTCCCAATCATCGGGGTATCCGATGCCGGGTTTGGTTTCTACATTATTAAACCAGGCATATTCTACCCCTTTGCGTGAAGTCCAGACATTTTTACAGGTTACCGAACAGGTATGGCAACCGATACATTTGTCCAGATTAAGTACCATGGCTATTTGCGCACGTATTTGCATAATTCTGTTTTTTTAGTTTTCATCGGACGCTTCGTCCTTCCATTCTACTTTGCTTAATTTACGAATAATCACAAATTCATCGCGGTTCGAACCGATGGTTCCATAGTAGTTAAATCCGTAACTTAACTGGGCATAACCGCCAATCATGTGGGTGGGTTTGATACTGATGCGTTCCACGGAATTATGCACTCCACCCCGGTTGCCATTGACCTGGTTTACGGGCATGTTCACCGTACGTTCCTGATTGTGGTACATAATCAAGGCATTTTCAGGCACTCGTTGTGAAACGACTAGACGTGCAACAGAAGCACCGTTGCTATTAAAGACTTCTACCCAATTGTTGTCTTTCAGATTGATTTTGGCAGCGTCCTTTTCGCTCATCCAAACAACAGGTCCTCCCCGTCCCAAGGTAAGCATCAATAAGTTGTCTGACCACGAGGAGTGGATGGTCCATTTGTTGTGTGGTGTCATCATATTAATAACCAGGTACTCGTCTGATTTATCGAGTTTTCTTAACACCTCTTGCACCGATTTGGTGTTAATAGGTGGTTTGTAACAAACCATGTTCTCACCAAAGGCAATCATCCACGGATGATCCTGGTATGTTGTTTGTCGTCCGGTGAGTGTACGCCACGGTATGAGTTCATGTACATTGGTGTAACCTGCATTGTAAGAGACTTCCTCCGAATCGATTCCACTCCAGATGGGGGAGGTAATGATCTTACGAGGCTGCGAGAGCAAATCCTTGTACCTTATTTTTTCTTCTTCGCGCGTTTCGGCCAGATGCCGGTGATTTCGGCCGGTGGCTTTTGACAAGGCTTCCCAGGCTTTTACTGCTACCTCGCCGTTGGTTTCAGGAGCCAAAGAAAGGATAGTTTCTGCTGCCTGTATGTCGGTTTCGATACGAGCCAGGCCCTTTGTTTCGCCTTCGTTTTCGGATGTTTTATTGAGAAGTTTAAGAAAATCTACTTCTTTGTCAGTGTTCCAGTTAATTCCTTTTGCCCCGTTTCCTAACTTCGACATGAGTGGTCCCAGGGTTGTAAAACGGTGGTAGGTTTCGGGATAATCGCGAATCACTTCGATGATTTTCGACATATTTTTTCCCGGTTTCAGTTCTCCCCCCGTTTCTTTCCAGTCTTCACCATGAGTAGTTTCCGAAAGTTCCATGGGCGAATCGTGCTGTAATGGAAGCAACACAATGTCTTTTTCTTTACCCAGGTGATTTACGGTTAATTCGGAGAACCTTTTGGCCAGATTTTTGAAAATTTCCCAGTCGGAACGGGCTTCCCATACCGGATCAACCGCTTTTGAAAAGGGATGAATAAAAGGATGCATGTCGGAAGTGCTCAGGTCGTTCTTTTCGTACCAGGTGGCAGCAGGCAGAATAATATCGGAATGCAGGGTTGTGGTTGACATGCGGTAATCGATGGTCACCAACAGGTCGAGCTTTCCTTCGGGGGCCTGGTCGTGCCATTTCACTTCCTGAGGAACTTGTTGTCCGTTGGTTTTCAGATCATCACCAAAAACACTGTTTTGTGTTCCCAGTAAATGCTTCATGAAATACTCCATTCCCTTTGCACTGGATCCTAATAAATTCGATCGCCAAACAAACAGGTTGCGTGGGAAATTCTTTGGATTATCCGGGTCTTCAGATGCAATATTTAGATTACCACTCTTGAGTTTTTCAGTTATAAATGTTTCAGCATCTTTACCTTCTCTTTCCGCCTGTCGTGCCAGATCAAGAGGATTCTCGCTCAATTGAGGACTCGAAGGAAGCCAGCCCATCCGTTCGGCTTTTACATTACAGTCAATCATCGATTTGGTCTTCCATTCCTCCTTGTTGGCCAAAGGTGAAATCAACTCCGACAAGCCTACTTTTTCGTAGCGCCATTGGTCGGTGTGCATATAAAAAAACGAAGTTGTATTCATTTGCCGGGGCGGGCGGTTCCAGTCGAGGCCAAAAGCCAACGGCAGCCAACCTGTTTGTGGCCGAAGTTTTTCCTGACCCACATAGTGTGCCCAGCCACCACCCGATTGTCCCACACAACCGCAAAACATGAGCATGTTGATGGCGCTACGGTAAATCATATCGGTATGGAACCAGTGGTTGACACCTGCACCAATAATAATCATTGATTTACCTTTGGTTTTCGCCGCATTTTCGGCAAACTGACGTGCAGTTGAAATAATTTGTGATGCAGGTACTCCGGTAATTTGCTCTTGCCAGGCAGGTGTGTATGGTAAATTTTGCTCATAGCTGGCTGCTGAATTCTCATCGTCGAAACCACGTGAAATACCATAGTTAGCTACCATCAGATCGAAAACAGTGCAATAGTGAAACGCGCCATCGGTCGATTTTTTAACCGGAACTTTGCGGGTAATAATATCAGCATGTTCACTGGCATTAAAATGTTCGTGTTTGTATGTGTTTCCTCCAAAGAAAGGAAATGAAACATCGAATACCTCGTCGTGCTGTTCGATTACCGACAAGCGGGGCTGAATTTTTTCTCCGCTAACTACATCTTTTAGTTCCAGATTCCATTTTTGACTTTGATCCCAGCGTGAACCAATGGTTCCGTTTGGAATGACAAAGGTGTCTGATTTTTCATCAAGGAGTACCGGTTTCCAGTCGGCACATTTCTCTTCCGAAAGTTTGTTTTTCAAATCACTGGCACGAAGCACCCTGCCGGCCACATAACGTCCGTTTTCCTTTTCAATTTTCACCAGAAAAGGCAAGTCGGTGTATTGGCCGGCATATTCCTCAAAATAGGGTACCTGCTTTTCAAGGTAGAATTCTTTCAGGATTACATGTCCCATGGCCATTCCCAGGGCTGCATCGGTGCCCTGTTTGGGTTTAATCCAAAGGTCGGCAAATTTAGCCGCATCGTTATAATCGGGCGAAATGTTGATGGTTTTGGTGCCCTTGTATCTTACCTGTGTATAAAACGGAGAATCGGGTGTTCGGGTAAGGGGAACATTAGATCCCCAGAGCATCAGAAAGGAAGAGTTGTACCAGTCGGCACTTTCAGGAACATCGGTTTGTTCTCCCCAGGTTTGCGGCGATGCTGGTGGCAGATCACAGTAAAAATCATAAAAGCTAAGCATGGTTCCACCAATCATGCTCAGGTACCTGGCGCCGGAAGCGTATGAAACCATTGACATAGCCGGGATGGGTGTAAATCCAACCAGACGGTCGGGCCCGTATTTTTTAATAGTATAAATATTTGCAGCAGCAATTATTTCGTTTACTTCACTCCAATCGGTGCGGACCATGCCGCCTAATCCGCGTTCGGCTTTGTATTTTTTTGAAATTCCGGCATCGTTCATGAGGCTTTCCCAGGCCTCAACAGGATCGTTCAGTTGAGCTTTGGCATTACGATATGCTTTTACCAGTGAAGCGCGAATCATGGGATACTTTACCCGGTTGGCACTATAAAGATACCAAGAATAACTGGCACCACGTGGACAACCCCGTGGTTCATGATTGGGCAACCCAGGACGGGTTTCAGGATAATCGGTTTGCTGAATTTCCCAGGTTACTAGTCCGTTTTTTACATAGATTTTCCATGAACAGGAACCTGTACAATTAACGCCATGGGTGGAACGTACCACCTTGTCGAACTGCCAGCGATTGCGGTAAAAATGTTCCCAGTCGCGGTTTTCATCGGTAAGCACAGAATGTTTATCCTGACTTTTTGTTACATTTTTACTGAAGTAAATGAATTTATTCAAAAGCCTCATGATTGCCGTTTTTTGGTTTTTCTACAAAGTACAAAATTCTAATTAGTGATTGTTGGCTGATTTCTTTTTTTATTAATTAGCACATAAATTATTGCAAGATTAACAAGCGAAAGTATTACAAAAACAATAAAGCCCCGGGCATAGCCAACCGTTCCGAGTTTTCCGGCAATGGCTCCCATAATCGGAGGTAACGCAAAACCACCGAAAGCTCCCAAGCCACCAACCCAGCCTGCAGCACCCCCAACAGCTTTTGGAACATATACTGGTACCAGCTTAAAGATGGCAGCATTTGCAATACCCATTCCCACGGCAAGCAGAACAACAATCAATATGCTCAGTAAGATATTAGAAGAAAACGATAGGATAGCAGCAGTAGACAGAATCGTAAACATGGAAAGTAAGGCTACTTTTTCGCCACCAAATGTATCTGCCAATTTTCCTCCGTATACCCGCATGAGTGAGGCGAGAATGGAAAAGATTGCAGTAAATAATCCTGCTTTAATTGGGGCGAATTGCTGAAATTCGCTCCAATAAGTGGGAAACCAAGCTGTAAGTGCAATGAATCCACCGAATGTTGTAAAATACAGCACGACCAATGCCCATGTATTTTTAATTTTTGCTGAATTGACCAAGCTGTCTTTTACTCCGCCTGTTGGAAAAATTTCTTGTCCGTTTTGTGAGGCTTTTGCTTTGGCTTCCTGATCTGAAAGACCGGCTTTACGGTATTGGAAATAATAAGCATTTACCCCAATAATACCATAAAGGATAGTGCCAAGAAGCAAAAACAAAAACCAGGCAAAATAGGCGGAAATGAAGCCATAATAAGTTAGAAACACTGGAAGGATAATGGAGAACAGGCCGGGTGCAAGGTTACCTAGTCCGCCAAAAGTACCGAGTGCAAAACCCTGCTGTTTTCGAGGAAACCAATACGATGTTTGGCCAATCCCCACAGAAAAAGTGGCGATACCACTTCCACTTAAAAATCCAAAAAACAATACGAGTCCGTACATTCCTTTCATGCCATCGGGATAGGATGTGACCAGCAGTAAGGTCACTCCGCCAAGTCCGATCAGACTTAACAGCATTAAAATGAAAAATGGTTTTTTACCACCTGTGGTATCAACCCATGCACCAAACGGAATTCTCAGTAAAGAGCCCGACAGTGCAGGTATGGCAATTAACAAACCCAACATTGCCGGGCTTAAATCCATGGCTTCTTTGAACTTAATGGCTGTTGGACCATAGAGCGCCACTGCTGCAAATCCAAAAAAGAAACCGAGTGTTGTTCCTAGTAAGCCTCTGGAGCTATTCCCTTTTATATTCATAAGTATCAATTTTTTGAATCTAAAGCTAATGAAAAAAAGACTCAAGAAGTGTAATATTTATTACTCTGCCTTCTTTTTAGATAGTCTTATTTGCTTTGCTCGTGGTTAGCCTTTCATTTATTAATTTCTTTGTCACAGATATTTCATTATTGATTTTGTGTGGCACTTCAAGAGGTATTAAATATCCTAGTGATCAAAGGGTGTACTCGCATAAATCATATGCTTAAAATCTCAGAAATAACTATTCACTAAACTGATAGGTGATATCTTTTGCCTTTAAGCTCTGGATGTTGTTGTCTTGTCATGCTTCACTCGGCGATTAAGGTTCTGCAATTGATTTATCTGTTTGAATCAATCAAATGCACGTTGAATAATTTCCCAAGAGTAATAACGGTCTGCAAAAATATTCGAGCAAGATGTTGCAGAATTAAATATTTTGCCTTTTCTTTGTTAGTGAATGTAAACTAACCTAAATTGTATTGTTTTCACATAGGCAGAATTAATTAATTTACAATCCACATGAGTATCACAAAAATATTTCTAAGAATAGTCATCGTACTGCTGATCATACCAACAACTATTCAAGCCCAGTCTTCACTCAATATTGGGATTCTTAAGGATGCAGATATCAATGAATTTGAACTTCTCAGCACCCAATTAAAGCTTGAGATAGAAGCACTAACCGAGAGTGGTGACCGAGTGACTTTTAAAGAAGTGACTTCAGCGTGGGATTACGAAGTGGCAACACAGCACTTGCAAACTTTTTTTAGTGATCCAAACATTGATGTCATTGTCACCCTTGGATTCCTGTCTTCTCACGCAGCTGCAAATCTATCTTCTTATCCAAAGCCGGTCATCGCGTCTACCATTTTGGACCAGGAACTTCAGAAATTGCCTGTGGGTACAGATCAAGGATCCGGAATTGATAATTTTTCCTACATCGAATCATGGATTCGCTTAAAAAGCGATCTGTTGGACTTTCACAATGTGTTTAATTTCAAACATCTGGCTATTATACTTCCCCAGGCAATATATGAACAGTTTGCTCCGATAAGCCAGTTGCTTCAATCGGAGTCCGATGCGTTTGATGTCATCTTTGTTCCAGTTGAAGGTGGAGAGCAAGTGTCATCAAAGCTGCCATCGAACATCGATGCTGCCTATGTATTTCCATTGATTCGACATTCACAACCGGAAATTGAAGACTTCTTTGCAGAATTGAACAACCAACAAATCCCTTCTTTGGCCATAAGCGGAATTCGTTATCTGGAACATGGTGCCACCTTGACCTTTACTCCACAGTTCTCCTTGCAGCAAATGGCCCGACAAGTTGCCTTACATGTGGGAAAGGTCAGAAGAGGGACTAATCTTGCCCAAATTCCAATTGCCATAAACAGAGAAATACGCCCGCCTGTTGTCAATATGGAATTCCTAAGGAAAATTGATCAGTTCCCGAGATGGGAAGTGCTGGAAGATGCTATTTTGATGAACGTAGCAAAGATTCCTGGAGAGGAATTAAGCCTTCGTCACGCCATTGCCATAGTATTGGAGAACAACCTAAAAGGAAAGATCACCAATCAGGATTTATTGATTGCACAAAAGGACGTCCGAATTGCCCAGTCTACCATTCTTCCGCAAATCGAGCTATCAGGAACAGGAGCTCAGCTAAGTCAGAACCTGGTTGAAGCCTCCATGGGCCAAAAGGGAGAATTTACCGTCACCGGATCAGCTTCGTTGAAACAAGTGATCTATTCGGAAGCGGCTTTTGCAAACATTGCCATAAAGAAACTTGCAGCCGAAAATGTAGAGCAGTACAATAAGCAAGTCACACTTGATCTCGTTCTGGATGTCTCCACAGCCTATATTTCCTTACTTTTTGCAAAAAGCAATCTTCAAATAAAAAACGAGAATGTTTATACGACTTTACAAAACCTGGAAATGGCAAAATCAAAGGAAGAAACCGGTGAAGGAAGTGTATCCGATGTGAATCGGTGGACAAGTGAACTGAACCTGAATAAAATTGATTTGAATGATGCGCAATCGAAATACAAGTCAGCGATGTACCAGCTGAACGAATTGCTTAATGCACCCATCAGCAGCTCTATTGCCACACCTGACTCGGTTGACCTAACGGAAACCATTGTACTCAATCAAAAGGTATTAGCCTGGTATTTCAATAACTCGAACTTGACTGAAAAGTATGCCGACTTTCTTATCGACGAAATGTATAAGTATTCACCCGAGTTGCAGCAACTTCAGACTGCAAGTAAAATTGTTGATCGTCAGAAGTCCATGCAAATCAGGCAGCTTTTTCTGCCCGAAGTCGCATTGATTGGGAATGCCGACCAGGCATTTGTCCGGGAAGGTGTAATCGCCAATCCACAACTGCCGGTTCCGCCGCCCCCCGATGACATTACCTGGAACCTGGGCTTACGACTGAGTATTCCTATTTTCGAGGGTGGAAGAAAGAAAACAGAATTGCAACGTTCGGAAATTGAACAAGATAAAATTGCCTGGCAGAAAGAGGACCTGCTCAACAAAATTGAGAAAGGCATCCGCTCAAATGTTCAATTAATGAATGCTTCCTATAAGGAGTTAGATTTGTCGCAGAAAGCAGCGCAAGCCGCAGAAGATAATTTTAGGCTCATACAGAATGCCTATTCTCTTGGAGCTGCCAACGTCATTCAATTAATTGATGCCCAAAATGTAATGACAAGAACCAAGCACATGGCAACAAATGCATACCATCAATATATTCTAGACTTTATTCATACCGAACGTCTGCAGGGAAAGTTTTCGTTTTTAGATGCTGACATGGAGCGAGATATGTATACGAGTCGATTGCTAAACTATTTAAACGAAGAAGAATGAAAGTGTATCAAGTTGTTTTAATCGCCCTGCTCCTGATGAGCTGTAGTGGAAAAAAGGACGCAAATGAAACTATACGCCCTGTATTTTATCAGAAAGTTGAGAAAACCACAACTTCTCAAAATCGCTCATTCTCCGGAGTTTCACAAGCTGCGAAAGAGGCAAAACTGAGTTTCAAGGTAGGAGGAACAATCGATCAGCTGAATGTTGAGTTAGGCGATGTCGTAAAAAAAGGCACAGTCATTGCCAGTTTAGATACTTCGGATTACCTCATCAACTACAACAAAGCAATTCTTTCGCTCCGAAATGCAGAAGTGCAATATTCAGCAGCACATTCAGGCTTTCAAAGAGTTGAAAAACTTTATGCTGGCAATAATGCGTCATTAACAGATTATGAAAAATCAAAAGCACAGTTCGAGTCGGCTGAAGCGATGGTAAAAACAGCGCAATCACAAGTGAAAGCTGCCAAAAACCAACTAGACTATACTCGCCTGGTCGCTCCTTTTGATGGAACAATATCTGCTATTTTAGCTGATGAAAACGAAATGACCAGCGCAGGCCGCCCAATCGTCGTATTCTCTTCAACCAGTAATATTGAGGTTAAGACCTCCATTCCTGAGAACATGATTAATCAAATTGAAAAAGGCCAGTTGGTTACCGTCAGTTTCATTACTTTGCCAGGAGAATCTTTCCAAGGAATGGTAAATGAGATCAGTCCGGGAACCCAAGGTGCTTCTTCGTATCCGGTAATCATTCAAATATCCGAGCCATCAACGGGCTTACTACCCGGAATGACTGGCAACATTCAAATTCCACTGCATGAAGACAAGGCTCATGGAACTATAATTGTCGCACCGGATGCAATTAGTCATGATCAGGATGGTGATTTTGTTTTTCTCGCCGATAAAAGCAATGAACCTGGCCTGTATGTTGTCACCAAAAGAGTTGTCAATCTTGGTGATCTAACTTCTTCGGGTTATGAAGTCACAAACGGATTGAAAGACGGAGAGATTGTTATTACTGCCGGCATCCGCTTTCTGTACGAGGGAAGAACAGTGAAGTTAATCGATCAGGCGAAATAATAAACCTAGACACAGCAGATATGAACCTTACCCGAATAACCTTAAATAATAACCGGATCACAATTATCGCCATTCTGATTGTGGCCTTTATAGGCGTTGCCAACTATTTTCAACTGGAGCGGGATAGTATGCCGCCTTATACGATCAGGATGGCGACAGTGGTTACAAAATTTCCGGGAGCCTCTCCGCAGGAAGTTGAATCCCTGGTGACGGATCCATTGGAAGAAGCTATTCGCGAAATGGCTGAAGTTAAAACAATTGAAAGTGAATCGCGGAACGGACTTTCGGTGATCACCGTGGAGCTTATTTCGCAGGTCAACAAAGGTCAACTTCAAGCTGTTTGGGAAAATCTCCGGAATAAGGTCGATGATGTAAAACCCACTCTTCCTTCAGGTATTTTTGGTCCAATTGTAAAGAATGAAGATATTGGGACCGTTTTCGGAATTATCTTGGGAGTAACGGGTGACGGAGTTCCTTACAATCAATTGGAAGACTACGCAAAAGAAGTCCGCGAACAATTGTTATATCTTCCCGATGCTGCGAAAGTGAAATATGGTGGTGTTCAGGAAGAACGGGTTTTTGTTGAATTTGATGACAAGCAATTGGCTCGTTATGGGTTAAATGCCAGCAAGCTTCGAAATATTGTATCTGCAACCAACATTTTATATCCCGGTGGTGAAATTAACATGGGGCGTAAGCGCATTGTTCTTGAACCTTCGGGTAGCTTTGAAACCCTGGATGATCTGAAAAAAATTCTAATTCCAACGGCAAATGGAGCTCCCTTATTTTTAGAAGACATCACGACAAATATTTACCAAGACTATATAACTCCACGTGAAAAGATTGTGAAAATAAATGGACAACCTGCCATTGCCCTTTTCATCTCGTTAAAGGACGGGGCCAATATTGTGCGGCTGGGGGAAGATGTAGACAGAGCCCTGACACGAATTAACAGTACCCTGCCCATAGGTGTAGAGGTTGTTCGATCAGCGTCTCAGGATCAGGTGGTGAGTGGACAGGTTAATGACTTTTTGATCAACTTGCTGCAGAGCGTGGTAATCGTTCTTGCAGTGATGCTTTTCTTTTTAGGATTTAGAACGGGCTCGCTGGTGGCAGCACTGTTGCCCATGGTTATTCTGTCAACTTTTTTATTCCTGGGATTGCTCAACCTGGGATTAAATAAAGTATCGCTGGCAGCGCTAATCATCTCGCTTGGTTTATTGGTCGACAACGGCATTGTGATGGCAGAATCCATCCTGGTAAACATGGAAAATGGAATGAGCACCTTTAAAGCAAGTGTCTACTCCTGTAAAGTGTTAATCATCCCTTTGTTAATTTCTTCACTAACCACTGCATCAGCCTTCTTGCCGTTTGCCTTAGCCCAAACACCCATGGGAGAAATTTCGTCCCCCTTATTCTGGGTGGTCAGTCTAACACTTTTAAGTTCGTGGCTACTTGCATTTACATTTATTCCCTTGTTGGCGATGCTTATTATAAAAGGCAACTCGACAACCAACACCAAGAAAGAAAATGCAGTTGACCGTAACATGAAAAAAATTAATCTATGGTATAACAGCTTGCTGTTTCGTGTCCTAAAAAAACCATTTCTATTTTTAGGATTTATTGCGGCATTATTTATCACCTCGTTACTGATGATACCACTATTGCCTTTTAAACTGGTGCCGGACAGCGATCGGAACCTGGTAACGGTCGACATTAAATTTCCTTCAGGTACGCAAATTGAGTATACAGAAAAAGCCGTGAATGATATTGGGAATTACATTCTGGGTTCTCTTTTCGTGGATCCCGGGACATCAAAAAGGCCTGGAGTTATTGATTTTTCCTCGTTTATTGGTGAAGGTCCGGAACCCTACGATCTGGGCTATTTTAAAGATGAAGCCAATTCCAATTACGCACATATGTTGCTAAATACGACGGGTGATGTCGACAACGACTACATCATTGCCAAAGTTGATAGTTTTTGCCTCAATCATATTCCCGACGCCGATATTCGGGTAAACCGGCTGACAGGTGCCGGTGCATCCGGAACGCCGGTTGAAATCCGCATTTCCGGAGAAGATCAGGAGCAACTGGCTGTTTTGTCGGAAAAGGTAAAAGAAAAGCTGGTTACAATAGAAGGGGCAAAAAACATTACCGACGATTGGGGACCAAAGATTAATAAGCTCATTGTTGATATCCATCCTGATAAAGCCAAACGGGTGGGGTTGACCAATATGGAGATTGCCATGGCTTTAAATACAGGACTGTCAGGTATGAAGATAGACGACTTTCGGGAAGACAGCGAACGTATCCCAATCTACATGAAGAATGACAAGAATAAGGAGCACGATATAAGTTCCGTCAAAGCCTTTAGTATTTATTCCGAGACAATGCGTCAAAATGTTACGCTGGCTCAGGTAGCCGATGTTAGGATGGATTGGGAATTTTCAAAAGTGATCCGAAAAGATTTAAAGAAAACCAGAACGGTAGGTGCTTATTTGCAGTCAGGGTATAACGCCTCTGACATTTTTGAAGCTATTGGTCCATGGATGAAAGAGCAAAAGGCATCTTGGGATCCTGGCTACGATTACGAGTTTGGTGGCGAAGATGAAGATACGAATGAGAATCTTGGAGCAATTTTTTCAAATTTACCTCTGGCGTTTTCTCTCATTTTATTGCTTTTGGTGCTTCAGTTTAACTCCATAAGGAAATCTGGGATTATTGTTCTGGCAATTCCTCTCGGAATGATTGGAGTAGTCATCGGGTGGTTTGTCGGCGGCTCGTTTGTGAGTTTCTTTGGGATTCTGGGAGTAATTGCGCTTGCCGGAATTGTGGTAAATAATGCCATCATTCTCATTGACCGGATCGATGTGGAAATAGCTGAAAATCCGGAAATAGACCGGCGAGATGCCATCCTTAGGGCTGCAAACAATCGTTTCAGACCGGTCATTTTAACAACATTAACGACATCACTCGGAATGCTACCTCTTCTTTTCGGCGGTGGACTGCTGTGGGAACCTTTAACCCTGGCCATTATCTTCGGACTATTTTTTGCAACAATCATTACGTTACTTTTTGTCCCCGTTCTTTATCGTCTTTTCTTCAAAGTGCCCTTCGGGGATTATGAGTTCAACAGAGAGATACTGGAACATTGATGAGTTTTACAAAAAGAAAACTTGGCATTACTTCGAGGTAATAAATAGGTTCGCTTTCAATCGAAAAATCAATGACACGTTGACGTGTCATTATATTACTGCGTGGGCTGTGGAAAAGCTTGAAAATTTTAAAGCACAGACCGTGGCGTGTGGTGGGTATTGAGTCTTTTAGGTACAGAGGTAGAAGAGGTCAGGGAAATACGTTTCAAAACAATGATCTGATGGGACGCGCATGGTATTTATAGCAATTTCATCTGATGATTTTTTCCTGAAATGTCTGAACATCAAATCAAAATCCTCAAAATAATTTACCGAAGAGTTGGAAACTAGAAAAAAATACGCTTTCTTTGTTAGTAAATATTCACTAACAAAGAAAAAATGTTATCTGAAAGGCAAAAGCAAATCATCGTTGAATCCATTCTGCTGATAGATTCAAAAGGAGTCCATGGATTTACGATAAAGAACCTATCAAAAGAGATTGGTATTTCCGAGCCCGGTATCTATCGTCATTTTGAAAGTAAGTCTGACATCTTGTATACAATATTGGAAACATTCCGACAAGAGATCGAAATATACCAACATTCGACCGTGCAAAAATCATCAAATCCAATGGATTTGTTTCACGAATATTTCGATCAAATTTTTGAGAACTTTATTAATAATCCTGCCTTAACATCGGTTGTTCTTTCAGAAGAGATCTTCAGGGACGAAGAACGATTAATGACAAAAGTAAGTGAAATTCAGGGTCTAAATGAGCAATTGCTGCTCGGATTATTAATGAAAATGAAACGCAAAAAAGTCATAGCACCCGAATTTGACAGCGAAATGTTTGTCATCGTATTTTTTGGATCTGTTCGGTTTCTAGTCCGCCAATGGAAAAACACGGGATACAGTTTTGATTTGAGGTCTAAAGGAGTGGATTTATTTCAAACACTAAGTGGGTTTCTGCGGGCACCGCATGTTTGAAATTATAGTTGATGCAGGTAGACACGACTGAGCCAATCACTTTATGAGTATTTATTGGGTTGCTCATGGTCAAAATGAAAGACGCCGGGTTAGTAACCTGAACCAACTATTAAATAGACATTACATATAGATCGTATTCAATAAAGTAAGCTATATGTACAAAGTTAGTTAATTTTAACTATTAAAATAAAAACGATGGAAAAACATGATGAAGAGATTATTGCTAAAGTTGGAAAAATAATCATTGAATCCGGAATAGAATCCTTGTCTCCGGAAAGACTAGCCCGTGATTTAAATATCGACCAACGGACCCTTCCTTGTCATTGTGAAACAACAGAAGAGATTCTACTCACGATGTTAGAAAGTTTAGAAAGTGAACTGAATCAATTGGTAACTACGGCCAAACAAAAAAAATTCCCGCCAGAGAAAGAATTAAACTATCTCTTTAAAAACCTTTATTCCTTATTTAACATCAAACCTTATTACCTCACCATAATCTTCTCCGCTGAATTGTTGAATAAAAGTCCTGAGATACAGAATCTATTACAAAAAATAAAAATTAGTGCTAAGCGCTACTTATTGCAAATAATAAACCATGGAAAAGAAGAAAAAGTGTTTAAGTCCAAACGAACAGCCAAATCATTAGCTGTTAACATCTTGGGTGGCTTCCGTCTATTTATGAACCAAGAACAGCTCCTCAATAAAATGGTCAGCGAAGCTCAGGCCATTAAGAACAAATCACCCGCAGATTAGTAGCCGCGGAACGATTAAAACGAACAATATAGTTCATTCATCTACATACCTACATATATGATGTAAACTAAGGAATTACAAGGCCGACGAGCACGTCTGTAATATAAGTATGGAGAACTCGTTGGATTCAGACAAATAACACCAGATTTGAATTCAAATTAAAATTCAGAATTATGAAAAGATCATTGTTAATGAGAAACATCGCCTTCGGCTTACTATTTACCCTAATCGGATTTAGCTACTCCTTTCGGATCCCTTCAAAAAAAGGTAACCATTCATTGTCTGTAAATGTCGAGAGCCTCAGAAACTCGGAAGGACATGTCATGTTTGTTTTGTACAACACTCAAGACGCGCTTCCCGACAAAGAATTAAATAAGTACTTCAAGAAAAACCGGGGAGCAATTACCGAAGGAAGCTCGACTGCAACCTTTCATCAACTTGTTCCAGGAGAATATGCCGTAAGCATTTTCCATGATGAAAATAATGATGGTGAAATTGAGAAGGGATTATTTTTGCCCAAAGAAGGACTGGGATTTTCCAACTTTCAGTCGATTAGTCCTACCAACAAACCATCATTTGATAAAGCGTCGTTCAAGTTGACAGAAGACACCACGATTCAGGTTAAGATGATCTATTTCAAATAGGCATTCATAAATCCTATGACTTCATATCACACAACTATCATTCATAAAAATAAATCAAAATGAGAGTATTAGTTAAAAAGGATGAAAGAATCCTTGATTCAGCCATAGTCATCTTTTTTCAAAAAGGATTTGCCGGTGCGACACTAAGTGAGATTGCACAACATGCCAACGTCAGTAAGTCATCCATACATTATTATTACCGCTCAAAGGAAAGTTTATTTAAAACTGTAATGGATAAAATAATCGATATCATTTTTGAGAACGTAGAAGCTATATCGCAGGGCAACACGAACCTTTTCGACTTAATCGACGAGTTCGTTTCTCAGACACTGAACGTGTTTACCATTCATCCACATTTGCCTTCTTTCATACTCAATGGATTAAACACGAATCAGCAGGTCTCCAGCATCATCAGTGAACTAAGCGAAATTTTTATCAGTAAATTTGAAAAAGAAATCATTCTTGCGGAAGATAAGGGATTGATCAATCCGATTGATCCGAAATATCTTTTCACAAGCATACTGTCGCTTTCCGCATTCTCAATTATCAATAACCAATTCTATTATCAAGACTCTCAAAATCAACCTGACGTTGATTCAAACCTTGAAAACCAAAAATATTTGATATCGAGCTTTATCGTTCATAGCCTGCTAAAACAGGAAAAGTCGGTTAGCATGCTCTAGATTGTAGTTGAAAAATTATACACAGGTTACGGAAATTGAATCTATAATCAGAAAAAGACATGAAAGTCCCCGGATATAAAATTTTAATGTTAGTAATTCTCTTAGCAGGAGCAAATTCTATTTCTGGACAGGATATAAACCTGTCGGGAATTATTATTGAGAAGGGAACTCAGCAACCAATCGAAGCCGCCAGTATTCTGTTCGAAACAACAACAATCGGAACAATTTCAGATGTCAATGGAAATTACAAATTATGGACCAATGATTCCGCCAGGACCGTGGTTTTCTCGGCACCAGGCCATGAACAAGTTGTCATTTCTTTGGACTCAATAAGCAGTACTACGCTTAATGTTGAATTAACCAAAAAGACGACTCCAGCAAACAAACTCAACGCTCATCCGCAAGAAAAAAATGCAAGGAAGAGCAGAAGATAGGACAATGAATCGGAATCCTTCTCCCTCATTAGGTGTTTGACTTGTTGTCTGCAATCTCGATAGAGCTGTATCCTGACGCCGTCCTTTAATTTTGACATCTTGAAACGATAGCGATCGTCATGACATTTTTCAATAAATACGACCGATCGGTATCGAGAGCTCGGCTAATTCATTTGGTAGGAACCATTGATCCTATAAAGATTGAATGAATACTTCTCCAAAATAATTATAAACAATAAGCTACAAATGATGCCAAACAGAAAACACACATCTCGCAAACAGCGAAAAAATACGGGGATGCTATTTAACGCTGAAATTGCGGGTAGTGAGCGACTTAGAGCGCTTATTCTAATTAGTTTACTTGGACTTGAGGCTGTTCTCCTAATAATTATCTACTTTTTTTATCGCACTGAGTATATTTCTCTTTTCAATACGCACATTGCTATTTATGCTATTCTCATTTTTACACTGATAATGATTCTTTACGAATCATCGGTGCATTACTTCATTGGGAAAGAGATGGCATTGTTCTCTCACCACCGGAGTGCTTTTGGGTATTTAAACTCGTTCTCAGAAATAACGCTCCTTACCATTTTATTTATTTTTATCGTTGAATATTCGGAGCAAACAGTTATTCTCCAATCCCCTGCGCCCCTCACTTATTTTCTTTTTATAGTACTCTCTACTTTACGGCTCAATTTCAGGCTTTCGGCTTTTTCAGGTGGATTAGCGGCGGTTGAGTATGTGGCCGTTTCCATTTATTATTCTACTGTTTTCAGCGATATTCCAGTTGACCGCTTTCATCCCGATTTAACCGGAATGCAGTACTTGGGGCAAGGTGTCATACTATTGATTTCGGGGATTGCGGCAGGATTTGTGGCTGATTTAATCAAAAAGAAAATGCTGACTTCATTGGCAAGTATTAATGAAAAAAATGAGGTCATCGACTTATTCGGACAACAGATTTCACCTCAAATAGCCGATAGTATTCTTGAAAAAAAAGATGAGTTGACTGGTACACGCAAATACGTTTGTGTCATGTTTCTTGACATCCGAAATTTTACGCCGTTTGTAGAGAAACATACGCCAGAAGAGGTTGTAACCTATCTTAATAATCTTTTTTCTTTTATGATAGACAGCGTACAACGGTATGATGGCGTCATCAATCAATTTCTGGGCGACGGGTTTATGGCCACATTCGGCGCCCCTGTCTCCAAAGGGAATATCCCGAAAAAAGCAGTACTGGCTGCAGTGGAAATCATCGAAAGGGTAAGGCAGGCAAATACTGCCGGAAATATTCCCAAAACAACAATTGGTATTGGCCTGCATTATGGCGAAGCAGTTATCGGAAATATTGGCTCTTCGGTACGCAAACAGTATTCCATTACAGGAAATGTGGTGATAATTGCTTCGCGCATTGAACAATTAAATAAGCTATGGCATTCACAGCTCATCATTTCCCAAGAAGTTTTCAATGAAATCGATGCGAATGTTAAATCGATGTTTGTGCCTCAGAAACCGGCAAAAATTAAGGGAATCAACCGACCGGTTTTACTTTATATTTTCAATGAAGAAATCGAAATATCAAAAATTCGGAAACAATGAGGATCAATGAAACAATTATCAGAGAGACTGAAGAGTTTGTTACCAGTCTCATAAAGAATGAAACTCCAGAAAAATATTCGTACCACACACTGGATCATACGATAGATGTGGTAAAAAATGCCGTTTTTATCGGCACCAAAGAGAATCTGTCTGAAGATGAAATGAGCATCCTTAGGGTAGCGGCCTGGTTTCATGACGTGGGTTACATTAAAACCTACAAAGGGCATGAGAAAGAAAGCGCTGCAATGGCTGCCAAATTTCTTGAACACCAGGATGTGGATGAAAACATCCGCACCGAGGTAAAGGAGAGCATCATGGCAACCACTTTACCCCAAAATGCCAGAAGCCTTGTGGCGAAGGTGCTTTGCGATGCCGATTTTATGCACTTTGGCCAGGACAATTATTTTGAACAGTCGGAAAAACTCCGGCAGGAACAAAAAAATGCAGGTGTCCGGAGGCTGGAAAGAATCGAATTCGACAGGGAGTCGCTCAAATTGTTTGAGGAGCACAACTGGCACACGGTATTTTGTAATAAAAACCTGGATGAGACAAAACAAAAAAACATCGAAATACTGAAGGAGCGCATTGCCAAACGGGCCACGAAAGCGAAAATGAAAGCAGCCAAGTCGAAAAGTTACTCGCGCGGAGTGGCCTCCATGTTTAAACTGACTGCCCGTAACCAGATTAACCTGAGTCACATTGCTGACAATAAATCAAATATTCTCATTTCTCTGAACGGCATCATCATTTCGCTGGCGCTGGCTACCTTGGTTAGTAAATTCAAGCAGGAACCAGTTATAATTGGGCCCACCATCATTTTCATCTTGTTCAGTCTGTCTACGATTGTGCTGGCTATTCTGTCCACCCGCCCAAACATATCTTCTGGCAAATTTACGCGAGAAGACATAAAACAACAGAAAGTAAATCTAATATTTTTTGGAAACTTTTATAATATGGATCTGGAAGAATATGAATGGGCCGTTGCCGAAATGATAAATGACGATCCTTATCTCTATTCCACACTCACTAAAGACCAGTATTCTTTGGGCAAAGTGCTGGCAAAAAAATACCAGTTGCTGCGCTGGGCCTACAATGTTTTTATGGCGGGCCTGGTAATTAGTGTCGGTGCATTTTTATTTGTGTTCATATAAGAAGCCGAATGCTGAAAATTGTAAAATATTGGCCTTTTGTGTTTTTCCTATACCAAGGGAATTTGATGTTCGCTCAGGAAGAAACTGCATTCACAATTTTTTCAAGCGGGAACGTTTACGGGGAGAAATCGGATACTGCACTTTTAAACCAATGGAGAGACCGGATCGGCATGCAGGAGAATTTTGCCGTTTTATTGACTGGTAATGCTGTTGATGCGCAAACCGGAAAATTCCCCGGTGAATTGTTGCTCAATGAAAAACATTCGGTGCTGATTGCTCCCGGAAAAACCGAATGGGCTGGCGGCAACCGCAAAGGAAAAAGTTTTATCAAACAACTAACGGAGAATCTGCCAGAGCAATACAACAACCCCTTTCTCTTTCCCAATGAAGCTTGTCCCGGGCCAACCGAGGTAATACTTTCCGACCACCTAGTGGTGATTTTGATTGACTCCTGGTGGTGGGTGCATAAATACGACCGCCGTCTCAATAAATGCGACATTGAAAGCCAGAGGGACGTGCTTAGTCAGATCGAAGATGCCATCCGCCGGCATTATGCGGGAAAACATGTGGTGGTAGCCGGTCATCACTCCCTGAAAAGCTACGGGAACACCAGCGGCTATTTTTCTACCAAACAATGGCTGATGCAATTGCCGTATACTTTTTACCGCAAATTTCCGGGCAATCGGGACGATAACCAGCATCCCGACTTTAAGGATTTTCGGAATGGTTTACTTTCTGTTCTAAAAAAATACCCAGAAGTGTTGTATGTTTCTTCCGGCGAGGAAAACATGCAATATTTTCAGTATAACAATAATCATTTTGTTATTTCAGGATCCTGGCACGACGGAGAATACGTGCGAAAAGATTCTCCAGAATTCGGCTCAGAAGAAAAAGGCTTTGCTCAACTCTCCTTTGCTCCTGAGGGACAATGCGACATAGCATTTTTCAATAGCCAAGAGACGGTTTTCAGGAAAGTACTCTACAGAAAAGTCTTCTCGGATGACAACCCCATATCCAAAGTCTTAATGCAACTACCTGATAGTACGGAGGTGATTGCTAGTTTTCGATACAACATCGATGAATCGACCTACAAATACTTAGGAAAAAATTATCGGGATATCTGGAAAGTCCCTGTAAAAGTAAAGGTGTTCGACATTGGCATAAGGAAAGGAGGTTTGAAAATATTAAAGCGAGGTGGAGGACAGCAAACCTTGTCCCTACGCCTAGAGGATGACATAGGAAAACAGTATGTGCTTCGTTCCATCGACAAATTTGTGGAAGGCGCTGTGCCGGAAGAGTTGCACAAAACGTTTGCCGTAGATTTGGTACAAGATCAGATTTCGGCATCCAATCCTTACGCGGCCCCGGTAGTGGCGGCACTGGCTGAACATGCAGGTGTTTTTCACACCAATCCGGAGCTAGTTTATGTACCGGACGACCCTCGCTTTGGGATTTACCGGCGCGATGTGGCGGAAAAGTTGTTCCTTTTCGAAGAGCGCCCCGACGACGACCGCAGCGATGTGGACGGCTTTGGGCGTTCGAGAAACATTATTTCCACCGCGAAAGTGATAGAAAAAACTACCGCTTCTTCCAATCATGTTGTGGACGAAGATGCTGTGCTGCGTGCCCGCCTGTTCGATATTGTGATAAACGACTGGGACCGGCACGAAGACCAGTGGAGATGGGCAGGTTTTGAACGTAACGGACAAACGATTTACAAACCCATTCCGCGCGACCGCGATCAGGCCTTTTTTCTAAACGAGGGCGTTATACCGTGGATTGCCGCTCGTAAATGGCTACTTCCAAAACTCCAAGGGTATACCGACTATACAGAGAATATGGAGGGGCAATCGTTTAACGCACGGTACTTCGATCGCTCTTTTCTTGTTCAAGCCGATTGGGAAGACTGGCTCCGGCAAATCGATTCACTCAAAATTTTACTGACGGGTCAACGGATAGATGCTGCTATGCATGCTTTTCCAAAAGAAGTTTACCCGTTGTGTGCTCCGGAAACAGCCCGCATTTTGAAAGCCCGCATCGAAAACCTAGAACCCATGGCACGCAAACTGTATTTGTCTCTGACAAAAGAGGTAAGCGTTACCGGTACGGAGGAGTCTGATTTCTTCGAAATCATGGCGTCTTCAGATACGGTGCTCCAGATTTCGGGATATGAACTAAAAAAGAAGGGACAAAAAGGACTGCAATTTTACCATCGTACGTTTTATGCCGCAGAAACTAAAAAAATACACTTGTATGGACGGCAAGGGGAAGACCGGTTCGAACTGAAGGGGAATCATCGTCTGAGAATTGATCTAAAGATTATTGGCGGGAAAAATAAAGATGAGATAATTTCAGGTGAGAAGTTAAAACAAAAAAAAGTATCGGTTTACGACAAAAAGACTACAGAAATTTCACCGGAACTTTCCGACAGGCTGAAAACCCGCTATGACCCGGATGCATTAGAATACGACAGGGAACACTTTCAATATGATGTGATTTACCTCGGAATATTCTCCGGATACAATCCGGATGACGGCACATTTCTGGGAGGTGGTCCGGTTTTTACAAAATACTCAAGGTATCGACAGCAACGATACGAAGTTTTGGGGAATTATGCTTTTGCATCCAATGCCTTCAACCTCCGCGCTGGTGCCCAAAACAGCTATCCATTGCGCCGTGTCGACATCAACTTTAGCACAGGTTATAATTCCCCAGAATTTGCCGGAAATTATTTCGGTATGGGAAACGAAACCAAATGGGAAGTTCCTAAATCTGAAAAAGAATTTTACCGCCTACGAATGAGCAGTTTTCATGCACAGCTAGACTTTATTAAATGGCTTGATGCCGATAGAATTCATAAAGCAGGACCTGGTTTGCTTTACAATTATGCCGATGCTGAAGAAACTTCAGGCCGGTATATTGCGCAGATTGGAAACGGTTTGACTGATATTGACCTCATGCCCCACTCTTATGGCGGTGGTTATTTTAAATATGAATTCAATACACTTGCAGAAATACAGCGAAAAGAAGAAGAAGAATTTGTCGGGAGCAATACGTTTCCCACCCATGGAATGCATCTAAATACGCGTGCTAGCTACTTTGTCGGACTTAATGACCATACCAGGAATTTTTTTAAAGTATCGGGTGACTGGGTTGCTTATCTGAGTTTCTCCCAAAGGCCACGTGTAGTGTATGCCCTGCGGATCGGCGGCGAAAAATTGTTTGGTGATTACGCTTTCCACGAAGCAGCAAAACTGGGACGCACGGAAAATCTGCGGGGATACCGGCAAACCCGTTTTTATGGCGATGCATCGCTTTATCTAAATGCCGAAATACGTATCCGGATGAAGCAGTTTCAAACCTACTTACTCAACGGAACAGCGGGTGTGTTGGCATTTAACGATATCGGCCGTGTTTGGCTCGAAGGTGAAGATTCGAAAAAATGGCACAATGGTACCGGCCTTGGTCTTTGGTTTTCACCCTTCGACATGGCTGTGGTAAGCATCTCTTTTGCTACTAGTTCCGATGACCGGTTATTTAATTTTTCTGTGAATTATCAGTTTTGATATGCTTTTAAAATTTTGCATCATATCATCTATCCTACTTAACGGGATAATCGCCCACACAAATCCCCGGATTTATTTAGTGCGTCATGCTACTGTTGCTTTGGAAAAACCCGGTTGGGGAACATCAAAAAATTCGTCCAAGTACAAGGCAGCATACAATGTAGCCGGTGTGGAAGCATTCAATCCGGAAGGGGTATTACAGAAGGTGGCCGATTACGAAAAACTGGACACTGTGTTTTGTAGCCCGCAACCACGGGCACAAGAAACGGCAGAAATTCTATTAAGTGGAAATGCTGTACTAAAAATTGACAGCACATTATCCGAACTCGATTACCAGGTAGTGCAGGTGCCAGTTATACAGCTTCCGGTAAAAGGGTGGCTTTTTATTTCGCGTGTCGCCTGGATGGCCGGGATAAATAAGGGAGAGAAATCCGGCTACAGGGAACGGATCGATGAACTGAATACTTTCACGGATGAACTAACAGCTTTTGCGCATAGAAATGGTTGGGCCTTGGTAGTAGCTCATGGAATGGTAAATCGTGAGTTGATAAAAATTTTAAAATATCGTGGCTGGGAGTATTCCGAAGACGGGAATGACGGGTTTGGCAATCTTTCGGTGAACTGTCTGGAGAAAATTCATCCTTAATTTTATTTGAAAGTTAGTGTTTATTAACTAACTTTATACCTTTGAAAGAGATATTTAAAAAAGAGTAAATAACAGGCCTATGCAGACAGCAAGACAACAGGAAATTATTGAAACCGCACTCGGACTAATCAATGAAAATGGCATTCAGAGCCTGACAATAAAAAACCTATCGAAAAAGTTAGGGATTACCGAACCAGCCATCTATCGACATTTTGAGAACAAAATACAGATCCTGGTTTCCATTCTTGATTTGATGAAACAAAACAGCAACGACATATTTTCATCTGAGTTAAAATCAGAAGAATCGGCTGCTCAAAAAATTGAACAGCTATTTAAAAAACATTTTAGATCATTCTCAGAAATGCCTTCACTGGCTTCGGTTGTGTTTTCTGAAGAAATGTTTCGCAATGAGAAAGTACTCATCGAAAAAATTTCTGAGCTAATTGAGCAGAATAACAAAATACTGCTGACCATTTTAAATGAAGGCCAAAACAACAATGAGTTACGTAACGATATTGATGCGGCTCATTTAGCCGTCATCATTATGGGAGCTCTTCGTTTATTCGTAAAGAAGTGGCAAATTTCGGGATTTACATTTGACCTGCAAGATGAAGGCAATAAATTAATTCAATCAGTTAAACTTATAATTTTAAAATAATGAAAATAGCAGAAGTTCAAAAGACTCCAATTGTTGAAACTCCGCACAAAGTGGATGTACGTCAACTATACGACAGTGAAAGTGCCCAGGCCATGCACATTACACTGCAGCCTGGCGAATCATTAAAACCGCACATCACTCCAGTTGACGTTTTCTTTTACATTTTAGAAGGCAAACCGGATGTGAGAGTGGGAGATGAAACCATCCCGGTGCGAAAAGACAGCCTGGTCGAAAGTCCGAAAGGTATTGTTCATTGCCTGTCGAATCAGTCGGATGTAGTTGCGCGTATCCTGGTCGTCAAAGCGCCAAAACCCACTTCACAGGCAAAATTGTTGTAGTCCAGCTTACGGTCTTTTTGAGTGTGTGATCGCTTACATCAATGGCCTGAAGCAAAATAACGACATCGATGAGCTAAGAAGATGAAAAAGGATAACAAAGGATTCAGCCATTGCCAACTGCAAAACGGTCAATTTGTTATTTCGATACCAGATTAATTTAATTAATTAATGATCAGGTGCTTTTTTAAGAAAAGTCTACTTTTTTTTAGAAGATGGTATGACGTGATATAAGTGTCCGGTATAGATTGGTGAACTTGAGGAAGTTCTCTTGATAATCCGCCAAAGTTCATTGACTTGTAAAATTTTAGAATTCGCTGCTTATTTATCGACACTGTCTCTTGTGCTCAAGATGATATGAAATATTGAAACGATGTAAGTGTGATACGCAAAGAGGTTTAAGGATCGCAACTTGATTTTTGTTGACCACGAGCAGTTAATCTCTTCAATTTCATTCCATTTATTTTCGTTCCAAATCTTTAATCTGCTCTTGCTTATCCCTTTCAAATTTCTTCACCTCTGCCCGAATTTCCCTAATCAACTCTTTGTCCTTGTTGATGTGAAACATATCTTCCAATTTGGAAAGCTCCTCCGCGTTAATCCCACCAACCATTTTGATATACCGGTACTTGAGATCATTATCGCTCATGCGCGTTAGTTCATTTCTTTGATAAATATTCCCGATCAGCGAGACGGTAAACAAGAGGAAAAGAAAGACGAAAGCCATGATCACATTTCTTGATTTTAGTTTAAGCTGGCGCTTGTGGCGGGCGATTCGCTCGTTTTCCTGGTCTCTTAAAGTTGAAAGAACGCTTTCAAACCCTGAACGAATTTGATCTTCTGACTCTTGAACAGATACTGAGAGCTGGTTAAGTTTTTGGTCCAAGACCGATAGATTACGGGATGTTAGCAGGAAAGTCTTTTCAATGGCAATCTTTTCGCTTGGAAGGTCTGCTTTGGTGGCAGCATCTTCCAGCTTTTGGTGCTGATTGTCGATTTTCCGGTCAATGGTTTTCAGTAGGGTGTTGATCTCTTCAAACAGGACCGCTACAACATTTACATTCTTTCTCATTTTTACCTCCTTATCCCTCTTCTTCTTTTGAGTTTTGGCACAGCATCTTGTTTTGTCCGGTTTTCGTTTACAGCAGGGTGTTTCCCCATTTGATAGAATAAGCTTTTGAGAATATTTCCTGCGACCAGGTGATCCGGAATATGGTAATGGATTTGCGTTTTTTGGTAAACTTGCTCAGAAATATTCTGTTTGAGCTGAAAGGTAATTTTTGAAAAACTGAATTGTCGATCTACTTTGGAGCCATTGAATGAATAGCCGTTTTTATCGAAAACAACTCCCTGTATTTCGCTGGTTTTCCCTTTGAACTTAAAGGTCACACCAATGCCATATTGTTTTAGCCCTGCAATAATTTGATCCCAGTTATGGCATGTTGGAAGGATTGCTTTCAATGATTCATAGATTTCATATCTGGTTTTATCCGGTTCTTTTAACCGTTGCACCTTCACATGTTCTTTCCCCAAAGCAAAATATAAACCATGTTTTTCGGTCAGTTCTTTGCAGATTTTTCCGCTTCGGTATCGGTCGTTTCGATCAGAGATTGTTTTGCCCTCATTATCCACGCGGTTAAAAACCAAGTGCACATGTGGATGCTCCTTGTCAAAGTGACGGCAAAGAATGTACTGCGTATTGGAAATTCCCATCAAGTTCATGTACTCCTGTGAGATTTTCACCATCAGGCTGTTGCTCAATTCCCCCAGGTCCTGCGCTGAGAAATCAAGTGATATATGACCAACTGGTTTTTTTATCCTGGTGTTCATTTCCGATTGAAAAACAAAACTGTCAATGATCGAACCGGCATTTTTAAGGCGCACTCCCTGGCTGTCCAAAATCTCGGTGCCTTTGGATTGATCCAGGACGTAGTTCACAACGCCCCGGAATCCCTGTCCTTTTACAATCTTAGCCATCATGACGGATTTGATTCAATAGGTTGTCAATCTTGCCAGCCAGATATAGGTATTCAAGCCGGGCATCGGAATATCCCGCAGCGTTTGCTTTGCGGGCAATCTGGTTTAAGTTGTTGGCCATTCCGGACAGTTTTCGGATATGATCATGTAACTCAGGCGAGAGCCGCTGTTTCACGTAAGCTCTTCTGATGAGCTGACGGATGCATTCGCTGAAACTCACATCAGCTTCCCTGGCTTTTGCCTTGAGCGTGTAATAGTCGATCGTTCCCATTTTTACGTTAATGTGATAGGCCATTTTTTCACCCAATCGTTTGACTGGTCGGCCATTTTTGTATCTCATATCTGTTTTCTGAATTTTGTGTTAAGACCAGCGGGATGATGAAGGGGTTTTGGTATTACCAAAACATAAACTTGCTTCCCCTGAAAAAACAGCCTTTTATTACAGCCTAAAACCCCTGCCTTTTTCCATTTGCCGGACCTGTTTTTTGCCGCATAAATAATCATTGAGGTCTTTGTATGCAGCATACTTTACCGACCTGTCATCGACAGAAAAGCATGATGCTTTGATTACCTGAACAGCTTTTCGTCCGCTTTCATCATTATCCAGATAAGCAAATATATTTCTGTGGTCTGTCAGAAAAGCCAGTGACTTTTGAACATTGGCCACCGAGTTGAGCACTGCAACATCGTACTGCGTCTTTTCGAGTTTTTGTAGTGTTAAATAGGAAAGAAAGTCCCAAAAGCCTTCAAATACCAAACAGTTGCCATGACCATTTTTTACAGTCGTAATATCTTTTGGCGGAATGCAGCCTTTAAAATTTGAGGGACTGGCCAGTTCGTATCCACCCTTGTCGTTTCCGAAGCCAAGCGAGAAATAAACGTTGTCCTTTACCTGGTAATGAACTTCCCTGCAATACAGGTTTGCCAGGGACAGGTCAATTTTTCGTGTGCTTATCCAGGCTGCTAATTTGGGATGGGAAATGGTGCAAATGTTTCGAATGGTCATTGCCGGTTTCCTGTTTTTTGGCTTAGCAGGTATAGAATCCCGGTGAAAAGAAAAAGAATTCAGGGCGACACCTACAACGTCCTTCTCCAGTTTGGCTGCAGCCTCATGAAAAGCGCAGTTCTCCAGTTTCATCACCAGATCGATGATTGAACCGCCTTCCTGGGTGCCGAAGTCATACCAAAGGTTTTGGCGGTAATCCACCTTGAAGCTTGCATTGTGGTCGTCACGGAACGGACTAAAGTACATTCCGTAGTAAGCGAACTCTTTTTTGGGAAGAACCCCCATATTCTGAAGATAACCCTTGATACTTATTTGTTTTATTTCAGTGAGTGCCATAAGTGTCAAATTTTTGTTGTTGTGTTGTGGATAATGGCTAACCTGCATTATTTCAACTTAATACAGACTCAACAAAAGCACAACAAATGAAAGCGGTGTTGTAGTCCGGCCATAACAAACAGGATTTTGTTGTGTATTTGTTGTGTGATTGTTGGGGTGTGTATCTGTCCTATTTTCAATTGTTTAATAGCTAAACTCAACATTACAACAGGATTTTGTTCAGATCGGCGATTGCAACTTCCATGTAACGTCCTTTTCTTTTCACCGGAACAAGTTCCCCATCGGTACCGATATGATAAAAATTGTATTCGCCGTTCTTTTCAGACGTCAGTTCCCAATTGTCTTTGAGTATGTTCCGGATCACAGTAATGTCGGCCCGGAGCCCTGACTCCCGCAATACTTCCAGCAGGTCCTTCGGGCAACAGCGCATTTTGTCCTTTTGCAATCCCTCCATCACATCACGGCAATAGGTCGCCATTTCCATTTCAAGCTTGTTTGTATTGTATTTTTTGATTTTCTGAAGTGCGGGAGTCTCGAGTGCAGATGGATTGAACCACATTCGGGATTCATTTTTTGCAGCGAGTTTTCTGTGAAGAAGAAAATGCAGGAAATGAGGAATCTCTTTGGCCATTAAT
>NZ_JAPAAF010000069.1 GCF_025907915.1 Gaoshiqia sediminis | reverse complement strand
ACACCGGATCAATTAACTCCTGACTGGTTCGATCGGGAAACCGGGGAAGCGTTAAATATTGAACGGCAACGAGGTACGATGCCTGGTCAAAATTATTGATTTCAATTTACAGTATCTTTTTTAATATGCCTAAATCAATAGACTTAAGAAAATAAAATGTCTGGGGCAAAAATTTTTCCTGTAATGTTTGGCTTCTTTTTATCAAACAGTAAATAAATGAAATTATGGAACATCAAAAAAATAAGCAAATAAAGCAGTCAGTTATATACACGTCTTTTCTGCTTTTGTCGTTGTTCATCTTCGATGTTCGTGCAACGGCGAAAGAATATTTGATTACCGATTATGGAGCTGTTGCTGATGGTAAAACCATGAATACAGAAGCGATCCAGTCAGCTATCAATGAAGCTTCTGAAAATGGCGGGGGGAGCGTGGTTTTTCCTAATGGGGATTTTTTATCCGGATGTTTGGAATTAAAATCAAACGTCGAATTATTTTTGAGGGACGGTGCTGTTTTGTTGGGAAGTACCAATCCTGACGACTATTACGAGATGAAAACTGAAGGCAGACCTGAATCGCCAAAAAAGAATGATAATTCGCAAATGGCGTTAATCGTTGCCTTTCGGGCAAACAATATCGCATTGAAAGGGAGAGGGCTCATTGACGGGCAAGGTAGAGCGTTGGCTCTAACAATAGACAGCCTTCACCATGCCGGTGTTCGAATCGACCCTAAATATAATTATGGGCGGATGCGTCCAAACGAGACGGCCCGTCCAAAGCTTTTTCGTTTCTCAGAATGTGATCATGTTGAAGTCTCAGATCTTCAGCTTAAAAATTCGGCTTGTTGGGGCCTATCGTTTGAATTGTGCTCAAATATGGTTTTTGTCAACCTGAAAATCAATAACCGAGCCTATTGGAACAACGACGGAATAGACATTACCGATTGCCGAAATGTTAAAGTGATCAATTGCGATGTGAACTCAGCTGATGACGGGATCTGTTTGAAATCCTACTATCCAGGATATTTTAATGATAGTATTTACATTGCCAATTGCACGGTCCGATCCAGTGCAAGTGCAATCAAATTTGGGACAGCGTCATTTGGGGGCTTTAAAAATGTTACAGTTGAAAACATTAAGGTATTCGACACGTTCCGGTCAGCAATTGCCATTGAATCGGTGGATGGCGGGGATATTGAGAATATAAATGTTTCAAATATTTCGGCTAAAAATACTGGAAACGCGATTTTTATCAGGATAGGACACCGGGAAGGAGAACAGCCCGGAATGGTTAGGAATATTCACATCAAAGACGTAAAGGTACAAGTTCCGTTTGGTCGCCCTGATATTGATTATGACATGAGGGGACCTGCGGTTAATTACCGTCATAACCCACATCCGTCTTCTGTAGTAGGAATACCCGGATACGATGTGGAGGGAGTCATTTTGGAGAATATAGAGATTACATATCCTGGTAGAGCTACCAAAGGAATGGCCTATATTCCTCTTAGTGACCTTGATCGGGTTCCTGAAAAAATAAAGAACTATCCTGAATTTTCAATGTTCGGGGAACTCCCGGCCTGGGGTTTTTTCATAAGGCATGCAAAAGGAATTGTCCTGAAAAATGTTCGTCTGAAATTGAACCATCCTGACTTTCGCCCTGCTTTTGTTTTTGATGATGTAGCTCATGTGAATATGACTAAAATTGATCTTCCGGAAGGGAACATGAATCAAGTCGTTTTTAGAGATGTGAAAGGCGCCGATTTAGAGAAAAGCATTGTGGTGAGAAGAATTTCAGAAGAATGATCACATTGAAATAAATAACTAACTCATAGTTGTCGATCGTTTTTGCCATTTTGAATTCGAGATATGGAAAACGATGATGATGAAATTCTTTGGTGGCAAAAAAATATTCTATTTACATGAAAATAAACTCTTTTATCAGACAAATCCTACCGGGTATTTTTTTAATCGGATTTAACATTGGAACAGGTAGTGTGACAGCGATGACCAAATCAGGTGCAGACTTTGGAATGGCCATGCTTTGGGCACTATTCCTGTCATGTCTTTTTACCTTCTTTCTTATCCATTTCTTTGGGAAATTTACGATTTCTTCGAGCTTGACTTTCCTAAATGCGATTCGCAAGAATATTCATCCTCTCGTTGCTATCTTTTTTATTATTGCACTTGGGGTCAACGTTAGTGGCAGCATTATAGGTGTTATGGGAATTGCTGCTGACGTTTTACAGGAATGGTCAAAGGAATGGATAGTCGGCGGTATCTCATCTTTAATTTGGGCATCCTCGATCACCTTTTTAATAATCGTTCTTTTCCTTTTGGGAAATACTTCAACATTTAAGAAAGCGCTTTCCATTATGGTTGGGATTATGGGGCTTTCATTTATTATTAATGCCATTATCATGTTTCCAAGCCTCAAGGAAATTGCAGAGGGATTAATACCTCGTATTCCTGAAAGCGTAGATTCTTCCCCTTTCTTTGTTGTAGCAGGAATGGTTGGTACGACACTGGCTCCCATTATTTTTGTTGTAAGGTCAATTTTAGTAAAAGACGAAGGCTGGAGTAAATCAGATTTAAAAATTCAGAGAACTGATGCTTTTGTCAGTGCCGGATTAATGTTTTTGATTAGTGCTGCAATTATGGCTTCGGCGGCCGGGACTTTGCACCTTAAAGGAATAACCTTAATCGAAACAAAAGAAATGGTGCATATTCTCAAGCCACTAGCAGGAGCTGCAGGAGTTGGCGTTTTTGTAATCGGAATTACTGCTGCGGCTATTTCTTCCCAGTTCCCAAATATATTTGTGGTCCCTTGGATTATAAGTGACTACAACGGGAAAAAGGCAGACATGAAATCTATGTCGGTACGAATTATCGTGGTCTGGATGGCAATTTTAGGAATTGCTGTTCCCTTATTTCAAGGGAATCCTATTTGGGTAATGGTTGCTTCACAAGCATTCGGTGCAATTGTTTTACCATTAACGGTTGGCTGCATGATGTATCTGGCCAATTCAAAAAAGTTGATGGGTGAGCTAAAAGCAACAACACCGCAAAATCTCATTTTTGTTGTAATTCTGATATTTGCAACGATCATGGGAGGTGCAGGGATTTATGGATTAATTAACTAAAAATAAAATTCATGATAAAGATTATTCCACTACCTCCTAACCGGGTTTGGAGAACCTATTTTGGAGGCAAAAGCCTGGATCTAATAGTTGGTGAAAATTCTCCTCAGGACAGTCATTTCCCTGAAGACTGGATTGCTTCGTTAACCACAGCTGTAAATCCGGGGCGGGAACACTTATCCGAAGAAGGACTTTCCTCTGTTTCGATAGAAGGAGAAATGATTCTTTTAAAGAGTCTAATTGAGAAATATCCTGAAGATATTTTAGGAGAAGAACATTATAAAAAACATGGGGCATCAACCTCGTTCCTTTTAAAATTCCTTGATTCTGCCATACGTTTGCATATTCAGTGTCATCCGACCATTCCGTTTGCAAAACAATTTTTAAACAGCGAATACGGAAAAACAGAGGGGTATTACATTCTGGGTACCCGTGACGATGTTGAATTTCCTTTTATTTATCTGGGTTTCCAAAATCCACCCTCAAAAGAAAAATTCAAAGAGGCTATTGAAAAACAGGACATCGAATTTTTGGAATCATGCTTTGAAAAGATACCGGTGAAAAAAGGAGACGTCTTTTATGTACCTGGCGGTTTGCCACATGCCATCGGTGAAGGCGTTTTCATGATTGAAATACTTGAGCCAACGGATTTGGCTGTCCGAATTGAATTTGAAAAGGCAGGATATACACTTCCTGAAAGTGCAAGGTTTATGAACCGGGGAATAGACTTTGCTCTTTCGATGTTTGATTACACACCAATTCCTATCAACACAATAAAATCAAAGTATTTTATCCAAGAAAGATTAGTAAGTGACACCGGAACAGCAAAGGAATATCAGTTATTTGATAAGACGATTACCAATTGTTTCCGTATGAACAAACTGTATGTAACCCAAAACCATACTTTGAAAAAAGATCACTTTTATATTCTTATTGTGACTGATGGTATGGGCCAATTGAAGTCGGGTGAAGAAACATTCCATGTAAAATTTGGAGACAAATTTTTAATTCCTGCTGCTACGGAACTGGTTGAAATCAATGCTAAATCTTCACTGGAATTAGTAATTGCAATGCCTGCTGTGTGACGCAAGAGACACTGCGATTTTGTCAAACGCAAAGATGACAGTGATACAGTTCTTTTCTGATTTTCATTTGCCAATACTCCAGATTTGCCACATTTTTATTTCAAACTAGGGTAAAAACAAGTTTTGTTGTTTTATATAGAGGAAGAGCGAAAAATAGGGATTAATGCAAGATTATAGTAAGGACACGTAATTGTTGTTTTTCAAAATTGACGTCTGGAAAAATTTCTGGTTTAAATTTTATCACACAATTAAAGGGAAAAGAAATGCATATGTCACAACTATACAAAAGCAAAAGGATTACGATTATTCACTGTTTCGTGCTTTTTGCTTTTAGCTTTCCTTTCATTGCTTGTGTCCGGAAACCCAGCGAGTCATCCAGGTTAAAGCGATTGAAGATATTCCGTGAGGATCAAAAACCAGTAGCCTATTACTTCCGAGATGCTGAAAAAATTGCCCGAACGGCGTCATGGGAAAAGTGGCATGGAAATTTTAACCACCTGATGGGGATCGAGGGCAAGGTTCTAAGAGAGGAAGTGATTGTCAATAATGATCAGGTAATTCGATATTTTATCAGGTTTAAAGAGCTTCATCCAGAACAGCTTGTACTCATACATTTCAATGGCCGGGCAAGAGATCCAATATACGAGAGTAATCCTTTTTTCGCCGGTCACTGGATTTATTATAACGGGGCAACCATACAAAATAATCTGTTGGCAGAGAAGGGGGTTGTGGAAATAAAAGTTTCTGATGCTTCCCTATTTAAAACGAATACCGGATTGAACAAAGCAAAGAATGAAGATGTAGGCATTTGTGAACTTGACGCTGATGGAAAGCCAAACTGGCATAATAGTGAACAGGTAAAATTGTTGGACGTTGATATTGGAAGTAATACAATTATGCTAGAGCGCGGGTGTTACGGGACAGTTCCGAGAGCTTTCAGAGCAAACCGTGCTTATGCTGCTGCTCATGTTACGGAAGGTTCGTGGGGTAAAGGCTCCAACCTGATGTGGTATTATAACTTTTCTCCTTTATGTCCCCGGGATAAAGAGGGCAAACAGGCGGCCGATATCCTTGCTGGGCAATTGGCAAGCTGGTTCCATAAAGATGGACGATTGGAGAAATTTGATGGGGTTGAATTTGATGTACTCCATCATGTGCCACGTTCAAACGCAGGAGCGCGAGGACTAGATGTTAATGCTGACGGAATTGCAGATAACGGAATTTTCAATGGTGTTCAAACTTATGGGATTGGTGTTGTCAATTTTTTGAAGAAACTTCGTGGAATGCTTGGAGACGACCGGCTGATTATGGCAGATAATGACCGATGGTTTCATCAACGGGCAGTCGGAATACTCAACGGTATTGAAAGCGAAACCTTCCCCACAGGCAGCGATGATAAATTCGAGGACTGGGCTGGAGGTGTAAACAGGCTTATGTTCTGGTCCGCTAATTCCCGCGAGCCTGTTTCCAATTATATAGCCAGGCCCGATAGTAAACGTCTCGCTGATATCCGATTGGTATTAGCGGCAGCAGCTTTATGCGATGCTGGCATCTCCATGACACGATCGACATATTTTCACGAGCCGGAAGGAGAAGTTTTTATATGGGATGAACTTATCAAAGGGGATGAGAAAGTGCCCGGGTGGCTTGGTAAGGCAATAAAACCAACTCAGAGACTTGCTGTTGATAGTAGTAATTTGATCATAGATGAGTCTGACCTGAAAAGTAAAATAAAATCATTGAGCTGTTCATTTAAGATCAGAAATGGCACGATTGAATTGCATAAAAGGTCATCCTCGGAAGCTTTTATGCAATTCCAATTAAGTGAATTGGAATGTGAAGGACAAGATTTGTTCGTCACTCTAACTGTAAGTGCAGAACCTATGGCTAATTATCCGAAGGAAGGCGCCAGGCTTATGTTTTCAGAGATTTCCGGAGGTGAAAAAGCTTTACTAGAAGAAAGGGTAATTAGTAATATGGCTCTTGTAAATGAAAAGCCTTTCAAAGCTTGATTTTACTTCCGTAAATTTGACAATCCTGCGACCATAACGTTCAGCTTTGAAGGAAACGAGCCGGTGACAATATCAGATATTGCCGTCTATCCTGCCCCAGATGTGATGGTGCGCAAGTTCGAGGGAGGACTGGTTATTGCCAATCCATCCGAACACGAAGTGAGGGTTAATCTCGATAAGCTTTGGCCGGGAGAAAAATTTCGGAGGCTAAAAAGTTCTTCACATCAGGATCCTGACACCAATAATGGAAAGGTGGTCAAAGGTATAATCACTATAGGGGAGCTTGACGGAATTTTCCTAGTTCGAGAGAATTAGATTACAAAAGAATGTATGAATGCAAAATTATTACTATGAAGATCAAATCAATTTTAATGCTGGCGTTTCTGTTGCCGGTTTATTTAATGGCCCAGCCGCTTAAAAAACAAAAAGAATTTGACCTAACCAGGGATAGGGTCTTGTACACGGTTGGTTACAGTCACCTGGATACGGAATGGAGATGGGATTACACCGCTTCAATCGATGAATACATTAAAAATACCATGGAGGAGAACTTTTTGTTGTTCGAAAAGTACCCTGATTATGTCTTTAATTTTACGGGTTCCCGCCGGTATAAAATGATGAAAGAATATTACCCGGCAGAATACCGGAAAGTAAAGGAGTATGTAAAACAGGGTCGGTGGCATGTCTCGGGTTCCTCGGTCGATGAAGGGGAAGTCAATATTTCATCATCTGAGTCGCTTATCCGGCAGGTGCTGTATGGCAACAATTTTTTTCGTGAGGAATTTGGAGAACAGAGCTTTGATTATATGTTGCCCGATTGCTTCGGTTTTCTGGCTAATGTGCCTTCTGTTTGGCATCATTGCGGGCTGCTGGGCTTTTCAACGCAAAAATTAACATGGCGGGCAGCAGTGGAGATCCCTTTTAATGTGGGCGTTTGGAATGGACCTGACGGGAAGGGAATTATTGCAGCCCTTAATGCGACCAGGTACAACGGGGAAGTTGAAAATCGCCTGGATCAAAGCGATACATTTTCTGAACGATTGACAGCCAATTTTGAACGCTCCGGTTTTGCCTTTGATTATCGCTATTATGGCGTTGGAGACAAAGGAGGCGCGCCGCGGGAAACGGATGTCCGTCATGCTGTAGAAAGTTTGGATAACCCGGATAGCAAATTCCAGGTTGTGTTATCCTCATCAGA
>NZ_JAPAAF010000068.1 GCF_025907915.1 Gaoshiqia sediminis | reverse complement strand
CTACCCATATTACGCCCCGCTGGGGCTTTTAAATCGGCACCATGCCAAAAGCCCCTTTAGAGCTTGTCCGGCTTTTGACGGAGGTTTGGGGTAAATTCCCGTCTCAGCTCCGTGCCTGTTTCGACCTTCAACTTCTGACTTTAGTCCTTTTCGAGATGATTTATTACTGTCTGATAGACATCCTTTGCAAAATCGTAAAATCTCTGCGCTTGCTGTAATGAAGGTTTGCCTTGGGGCAACAATCCAAATTCACCGGGATATCGAGATTCAATATACAGGCTGTCAAGGGCAATGATCAAATCTTCATCAAATTCGAAATCAATATATATGGAACAGCTATCAAATAATTTACTTAAGGAATGCACTTTCGGGACACGTTCTCCATTCTCTTCCATAATTGCTTTTAATGCCTTTTCGATAGCTTGCTGGGCGTGGAAAGCCACATGACCTGTCAGCCTGGTATTTTTGATCAAGGCTTCAATGCTTTCAATATCAATGGATGCTGCTTCGAGCCAATCTTTGGTGATTTGCTTCATCTGTGGTTATATTAAAACAATTCCTTTACCCATAATTTCTTTTGAGAAAGAACTTCCCATTTCGATAAATTTTTGATGAATAGGCCTTGTGTGTACAATAATATCAGAGGCATACTTTTTCCTGAACTGTTTTAATGCAAGATAAACCCTTTTCTTAATCTCTAAGTTTTCCTCAAAGTTTGAAGGAATAGTGTTTTCTTTTGTGACAATATAAAGATCAATATCACTGTCAACATTCGGGTTGCCGTAAGCATAACTCCCAAATAAAATAACTTTTTCCGGGTCAATTGGCCGTAACGACTCTATGATTTCATCTATTATGTGCCGGGATATCATATCTATATATCTTTCTTTTATAAAGCTAAAATTAGTAATTTATTGGTGAATTTAAAATCTTTCATCTCTGTGTAACTCCTTGTAAACTTTTTTAAACTCTCTAAGAAATGGGACGCAAATGACGCGGACGTTTTGATTGATGATTGATGAATGATGATTGATGAATGACAGCTGGCGGCTCGCTGCTGGCTACTCGTGTCTCGCTACTCGCTTTTTGATTGATGATTTATTATTGTTGATTGATGAATGACAGCTGGCGGCTCGCTAAAAGAATAGGACGCAGATGACGCAGATTTATTTTGATTGTTTATGATTCTTTCTATTTCGCTTTGCACCGACTTGTTCTTTCACCGATCCACACAGATTGGGCCCTGCGGGCTTTGGCGGTCGTGTCGGGCGGCGCACCCTTTTGGGGTTGGAATCCCCGGAAGGGTTAAACGCTAAGAAATGGGACCCCTCGCTGGTCAGGATTTGCCATCCTGACCTTGTTAAGCCCGGATTTGCCATTTGATAGTCAAGCAAGGCACGGTTTACAAAACTCAACCAGCAGCGGGGAAGATCAAAAAATGTCGGAGTGCGTTCCTGTGTTCAGTAAGAGCAGGGTTAAGACCGAGTCGTTTTGCTGCCATACCAAAAGCCAGTCTGGCTTTATGTGGCACTCCCAACAACCGGTGTATTTGCCTTTCAGTTTATGAGCTTTGTATTTGGCCGGTAGTTTTCCTGTTTCAGCCAGTATTGATATCGTTGTTTTAAGGTCGGACAGATTTAAACCTCTTTTTTGCACCGTGCAACATCTTTTTCGAACTGATTGGTCGTCTGTATTTGGTACATAATTTAATCAATTTTTTCAAACAGCTCGTCCACGTTATTGTATTTATGTACCTTTCCCTCTTTTACTTCTTTTAATGATTTCTCGATACCACTTATTGGCTTTTGCTCTTCTACCTTGAACAACCCGACGGTTTTTAGCATGTTTACAATGCTTCTGGCAGCAGCATTGCGCCCATCGAACTCTAAAATAACCTTTGTTGACATAGCTGATGATTTTATCTATACAAATATAATGATTTTGGGGCGTTAAATTTCCAATTCAGGGCATAAACCATCCGCTGTCGGCAACTTGTGACCACATCAGGGCAAACAATTGCTTTTGCAAAGCAAGACACCCTTTCGATTGATGAGTGATGAGTGATGAATGATGAATGAACAGCTTTTGATTGATGAATGATGAATGTTGATTGATGAATGGCGGCCAGCGCGTTCGCATTGTCGTGTCGGGCGGCGCACCCTTTTGGTCCGTCAAAGGCCGGACGGAAAGGTTAAACGCTAAGAACCAGGACGCAGATGACGCGGATGATATATGATGTTTATGATTCTTTTTATTTCGCTTTGCGCTGGCCTGTTCTTTCACCGATTCACGCGGATTTGGCCCTGCGGGCATTCCTGTGACTGTGACTGCAAACTGTGACTGCGACTGGCAGCTGGCTACTCGCTACTCACCGTGCCCAAGACTTAATGCTCGAATCTTTTTTGTGAGCAGTTGAACTTACATACGCGCAGTACCGGGGTTTCTCCGACAATCCCATAGCCGGACGATATATACCTGATCTTTCTCCACGTAATACAAAACTTTATATCGACCTTTTGCCACAACAAGAGCGCGAATTGTTTTTGCTTCATCAACAAACAGATGATCTATTGGTCCAGCTTCAGGGAGTTTTTGAAGTATTTTGATTTCCTTTAATATTGTTTTTACCATTCGCTTTGCTGTGAGATCCTCCCGGAAATAATAAATTGAATCGAGATCCTTCAGTGCTGTGCCGGTAAGGATTATTTTGGTCATAGTCCGTAACGTTTTAAAACGTCTTCGTAACTGATGGTTTTTCCTTCTGCTACTTCGTCAATCGACTTCTTAATGCCCTCTTTTACTTCTTCAATCGTGTATTGGCATGGCAATTTTTGTTTCTTTCCCATCAACTTTCTGGCATATCGCAAAACTTTGTCTATCACTTCTTCATTGTCGGTGGTAAGGGCAAACCGGGCCAGTTCTTTTTGTTTATCTATGGTTGTTTCCTTCATGGTGTTTCTGCTTTTTGTTATTCCCAAAGGTACGGCTTTTCAGTAATCAATACAATCTGTATCAGCGTTAACCAACTCTTCAAGTGAACCGGTCCCGCTCAATATTCGATATTTGATACTTTCGTTGTCAGTTCACTGTTTATAATTCCTTTGCGCTTTGGCGCCTCTGCGGTGAAAATAATAGGACGCAGACGTTTTGATTGATGATTGATGAATGATGATTGATGAATGGCGGCAGCGTGGGCGCGTTGTCGTGTCGGGCGGCGCACCCTTTTGGGGTTGGAATCCCCGGAAGGGTTAAACGCTAAGAATTGGACGCTGATGACGCTGATGTAATATGATGTTTATGATTTAAGACTGGCTACTGGCTGCTGGCGTCTGGCTGCTGGCTACTCGCTACTCGTGTCTCACTACTCGCTACTAATAAACGATTCACGCAGATTTGGCCCTGCGGGTTTTGGCGGTCGTGTCGGGCGGCGCAACCCTTTTTGATTGATGATTTATAATTGTTGATTGATGAATGGCGGCTGGCGTGTTCGCGTTGTCGTGTCGGGCAGCGCACCCTTTTGGGGTTGGAATCCCCGGAAGGGTTAAACGCTTTTTGATTGATGATTTATTATTGTTGATTGATGAATGGCGGCAGCGTTTTCGCGTTGTCGTATCGGTTGGCGCACCCTTTCAGGTTTTCCTGTCCTGAAAGGTTTAAACGCTATTTAAAAACGTATTCTTGTGCGGCGCAACCAGGTTCGCATTTCAATCGGGGTTTCCGGTGCGCCTTCCCGCTCATTGCCCCCTTGCACCGGGTTTCACCCGGCGTTATTCAGATTTAACCCTTTCCGGGTTTTTCTTTGCGCCTTCTTCGCGTTCTTTGCGTTAAAAAATTGAATAAAAAACAGGACGCGGATGACGCAGATTTATTTTGATTGTTTATGATTCTTTTTATTTCGCTTTGCGCAAACATATTCTTTCAACGATCCACGCGGATTTGGCCCTGCGGGCTTAACTGTGACTGTGACTGTAAACTGTGACTGATTACTCGTGTCTTCTTATGTGTCCTTATGTGCCTTATGTGGTTCAGAGACTGTGATTAGTTAATCGCTACTCGCTACTGTTTTCGCATTGCGCGGCTTGTGCGGGACGGAGGGGGCGCTTCTTTTCTACAACTATGTAACCCCTCCGGGGTATTTCTTTGCGCCTTCTCTGCGTTCTTTGCGTTAAAAATCTTCCTTGTGTTCTTCGTGTTTATATCCTCTTCGCGAACCTTGCGGTTTTATCCGGCGGATGAGATAATCTTCTTAAAACCGAAGGCTAAGCCCGATCGTGGCGCTACGGGTGGTCACTTCTCCCAAGACCAGCCAGGTATTGGTAATCAGGTATCGGGCGCCTGCATGGATATCCAGGTAAGGATCTATTTCATCCACCACTTTGCCTCCTGCACCCAACAAGGTTCCTCCGCTAATTCCGCCATAGACGTTCCAGTCGTTGTTGCGCCGCTTCTCAAACGGAACAAAATGATAATTGGCGCGAACGCCTGCAGCGATGGTTCGCATCCAGTCAAAGTCGGTGTTACCGGCATAAACACTACCTTCCAGTCCGGCCGAAAAAGCAGGACTGATCAGATATTCCACAGCACCTTTTACGCCCAGGTAACCTTCGTACTTAAAGTCGGACGAATAGCCGCCCGAAAGCAGGTACTTATGTTCCCTGGCGGGCGTCCACAAGGACACATCGGCTGAACGGGCTCCATTTTCTGTCGTTTTGTGTTTGTTGGCCACAGATCCGGCCAGGGTTTCGCTGATTAAAAATCCGATAAGAAAAAGGGTGGTTATAAATCTCATGGGTGGTTATAAATTTGGGTGTTTGTGTTTCTCCGGATTCATAAGTTGGGCCCTCTTATGACGGCTTCGCCAACTCAGTCACAGGCACGGAGCTGTCTGGTTAGTGTTGCTTTTTGGTTTCAATTTGGTTGGTCCAGATGAACCAAATTTCAAAACTGCAAAACTAACCCGATCCATTTAGTTAAATGTTAACGGAATATGAAATTGCATGAATGAGCCATTTCAAGCCTCGAAACGGCACTTTCCACACACGAACGATCTATTTTTGGCCGATCGACGAAAAAAAAGAATAGACAATACGTTCGCCAACAGGTTTCAGGTTGTGGTTTCACGTGGCCTCATTTTTTCCGGAAACAACTTCAATGCTTTGTGTTCCCAGCTCGGCGTGCAGGTAATAGCCCAGCGTTCCAAATCGCAGCAACACCCGTTTGCGGCCACGGATCTCGACCACCTCGCCGGTCACTCCTTTCAGGGGCCCGGTCACCACGCGAATCCCGGTACCTTTGCGAATCCGTTCGGTGGTAACTTCCAGGCTTGCGTTGGCATGTTCCACAAAGATGCGCAGGCTCTCGATCTGCCGGTCAGGAATAGCAGCCGGCTTGTCGTCGAAACAAACATAGCGAATAGCCCCGCTGGTATTCAGCACTTCGTAGTATTCTTTGTTATTTACCCGCACAAAAATATAGCCCCGCAATAACGGCTCCTGCACCACTTTGACGCGGTCGCTCCATTGCCGGCGTTCGGTCTTCAGGGGCAAATAGCATTCAATTCCCTTTTGCTCCAGGGCCGCCAGCAGCTTCTTCTCCGAGCGGACCAGCACATACACTGCATACCAGTGATCAGGACGTTTCGTTAGTTGGAATGTCATTGCGTTAAAAGACTTTTTATCGGCTGAAAGATAGCATATATCAAAGTACCTGACCATCCGACCATCCGACCATCCGAATATCCGAATATCTGATCATCCGAGCATCCGAGCATCCGAGTACATGAGGAACTAAGAAGCACTGTAACTGTTTTCTACTTCGCGTCTTCGCGTCTTTGCGTGCAAGCCTAGCTATTGGTCATTGTTCCGTCTCAAAACGATAATCTTTAGCTTACGCGAAATTCTCCTGCTAATACCACAAAGCAAACCTGCTCTTACTCCCGGTAAAAGTAATGTGTGTTTTTCCAATTTTCTGTTGGATTGATCGGACGCGGTGATCCTGCATCCGATTGAAAATCCGCAAAAATGAACCATTGGGGGTGGTCAGGGATTCATGGGTAAACGATGGATCAATCTGCTTGTGGACAGTTATCCGCTCTGTACTGAACACATGCTGCCTTCATGCAGCTAAAGTTACCTGATTATTTCAACCTATAATAAGGAATATGGACACTGGCCAACGGCGCATCAACAACCTGACAAACAGCCAAAACCAACCATAGGAAAGGTATCGGTCCATCCGGTTTATTTACAGCTTCGCCACCTGGCCCACAGATCAAATTGACCTATTCCTGTTTTTTTTGAAGCCGCAAAGATGATGAAATTCTCAAAAAACAGTAACGCAGAAATGTTGTGTTTACGTTAAGGCGGGTTATATAGAACCAAACCAAATAAGATCAATGAAAAGACCTTTTTGATCAACGAATAGCCGATTTCGATCGAAAAATGGCTCAAATAAAAAATGACCACGAAGAATGCTTAGGGAAAACAGCGAAGAGTCACTCCATATTTTATTACGGCAAATTAATCATCGTGCGACTTCATAAAAGCCAGGACTACCGGTGGTAATAATTACCGATGTTTGTCCGTTAAAATTTGAAATAGTCGTCGAAAAACAGCAGGTGGTATTTCACCGAGTTTTTCCAATACTCCCACGTATGAGCTCCGGGACGTTCTGTATAATCATGCGGAATATTTCGCTCTAATAAGGCCTGGTGCATCCGTTTGTTACCATCATAAAAGAAATCGGCTGTTCCGCAATCAAATATTAAGTTGAGGCTTTTACCATCGAGTAAATAAAGCAAATCGATGACGGTGTTATTTTCCCAGGCCTCTTTATTTTCGGCATACCGGCCCAGCCGTTTGGCAATATCCCAATTATTCGGGAATGGACGAATATCCAATCCGCCACTCATGCTTCCGGCGGCACCCCAGACGTCCTGATGCCTGAAAGCCAGATAAAAAGCGCCGTGTCCTCCCATGCTTAAACCGGTAATGGCCCTTCCTTTTTTATCTGCAATGGTCTTGTATTTCGTGTCGATAGCCGTAACCAACTCGTTGGAAACGTAGGTTTCATATTGCATGGCCGGATCAACCGGACTGTCGAAGTACCAACTTGTAAATCCCCCATCCGGGCAAACAATCATCAATTGATACTGATCTGCATAATCTTTAATGGCCGGTACCACCGAAACCCAATCCTTATAATTACCGGTAGCACCATGAAGCAAATAAACGACAGGAAATCCATTTTCCGGCATATCAGATCCTTCCGGAGTAATAACGATATTGGGAATTGTTTTGTGCATAGCACTACTTACCACCATCAGTGTGTCCACCTTCGCGGCAAAAGTTGCCGACACACAACTCATACATACAAGGAGAAATAAACGTAGTTTCATGGGTCCTTCGTTAAAATGATTCAGGTAAAGATTGTCGCCTGAAATTTAACACAATAAATTTCAAAAACGAACCATTCATCCAGGGAAATCGCTTTTAGTAATTAAATGCCATTCTTTCTATAAGAAGATGTTAAACTACTCTTCTAAGCTCGTCACCATCCGTCCGGCCACGGCACACCGTGGCCTTACAAGCCGGATAAAACCCGAAACGCCCTAAAACGGGAAAGCCAGGTACGAGGCTGTCCTAAAAGTAGATTCTGGTTTTTGTGAGCTTACAAATTGTTTGCCATTCCTCATTTTACCCCTCCAAACCTCCCCTAAAGGTGAGGCTTAAAGTCCCCTTTAGGGGATTTAGGGGTCAGGAACTTGGGCTGGACTTA
>NZ_JAPAAF010000067.1 GCF_025907915.1 Gaoshiqia sediminis | reverse complement strand
CTGCAGAAATGTGGGAGAGTAGGTCGTCGCCATCCTTTCCAAACCCTGTGTTCTCCAGAGCACAGGGTTTTTTTGTTATATTGCGGTTCGTGATGGTAGCCTCGATTACCCTTAAGAAAATACTGAATCGATGATGGAACGGCTGAAAAATACGGATTGGTTTTACTTATCGCTCATGCTGTTGGTTGTGTCTTTGCCTTTTTCTGCCGGGATGATTTCTGTGGCAGCTGTCTTGCTTTTCATCGTATCACTCTTCCGGATTAGTCAGAATAACTTCAGAAATAAACTTGCAGCCGGACGAAACCTGCTGATTTTTGCAAGTGTTTTTTTGGTTTACCTTTTCGGTTTGCTAATTTGCCGGGACTGGAAGTGGGGATTGTACGACCTTCAAAAAAATATTCCGTTTCTGATGATTCCATTGGCCTTTGTCTTTGGCCCTCAACTTTCAGCCAGAAAGTCGAAAAAACTGCTTCTGATTTTTGCGTTGGCTGTAGTGCTTTCCGCGCTAAGTGCGGTGGTCTTGTTTTACGGAAGCACCCGGTTGTCGGTGTTGGAAGCGCAGGAGTTGGGTTTTGTACATCATATCCGGTTCAGTTTTCAGGTCATTCTGTCTATTCTTATTTTAAGTATTCCTCTCATCCTCGCCTATTCTGAGATGTCGTTGCGCGAAAAGTTTTTGCGGTTGGGAGGGGGCCTGTTTCTGGTTTTATTTTTATTCTGGCATCAGTCATTAACGGGGATCATTTCCTTTTTGGGGACAGCATTTGCGGGTGGTGTTTTATTGCTTTTTCAAATAAACGGGCGAGTTCAGAGAATGCTGTTGGGAATGTCGTTAATGCTTCTTATCCTGATTCCTTCAGTCTATCTAGCTTATGCCATCAACCGGTTTTACGATTTAGATCCGCTTGATCCCACCTCCCTGGAAGACAGGACCTCACTCGGAAATCCTTATACCCATCACTTGGAGAACCCTCAGCTGGAAAACGGGCATTATGTGGGCTTGTACTGGTGCGAGCAGGAAATGGAGAAAGCCTGGAACCAGCGTGCAGAAATAAAATATAATGAACCGGATCAGCATGGCTATCAAATTAAGGAAACCTTGGTGCGGTACCTGACCTCGAAGAACCTGCGCAAGGATGCCGCAGGGGTTAGTCAATTAACTTCTGAAGATATCCGGAACATTGAAGCCGGGATCAGTAATCATATCCTGGCCCGGAAAGGGCTGTCGCTTTATCCCCGCATTTATGTGAGCATTTGGGAGGTGGATAACTACCTGAAAACCGGTTATGCCAATGCCCGGTCGCTGGCTTTGCGGATGGAGTACAGCAAAGCTGCCTGGCATATTATTCGCGATCACTTTTGGTTTGGTGTCGGCACGGGGAACTGGAAAGCCGCTTTTGACGACGCGTATCATCAGCTTGGTTCGCAAATGGAGCCGGAATGGTACTCCAGCGCCCACAATCAATATCTGAATTATTGGGTGAAATTTGGGCTGGTGGGATTGCTCTTGATTTTGTCGCTCATCATCTTTCCTGTTGTGAAAACGAAGGCCTACCGAAATTCCGTATTTCTGCTCTTTTTGGTAAGCATGTTCCTGGCTAATTTTGCCGACTCAAATCTGGAAACACATGTAGGCGGGCATTTTTTCGTGTTTGTTTACTGTTTGTTTGTCGCATCGGAAAACATTTGACAGCTTATCTTGTTGTACATGAAGAACATAAAAGTACAACAGATAATGGAACGAAGAAATTTTATTACTCTTGTCGGAACAGCTGCCCTGGCTGCGCCCATGTTTGGTTCGGCGTTGGCGGCATGCAGCAATGAACCTAAAAAGTTCGAAGGTCATGTTTTCCCTGAATTGCCATACGGGTATAATGCCCTGGAGCCCTACATCGATGCACAAACCATGGAGCTGCACTACGATAAGCACCACCGGGGCTATTTCAATAATTTTTTGAAAGCGATTGAAGGAACAGATTTGATTTCGGTAGCCATGTCCGAGATTTTCGCCAAAATTACCGACTATGATGCTGCTGTCCGGAACAATGGCGGCGGATATTTCAACCACCAATTATTTTGGGAGAATATGAGTGCTGAAACCACTGCGCTATCGCCAGGATTGGAGAAGGCCCTGGTGGATAATTTTGGCTCGGTAAATCAGTTTAAAGATGAATTTTCGAAGGCTGCAAAAACTCATTTTGGCAGTGGTTGGGCTTGGCTGGTAAAAACCGAAACCGGACAATTAAAAGTGACTACTTCGGCAAACCAGGATAACCCGTTGATGAACGATGCCAATCTGAGAGGAACTCCCCTGCTGGCAATAGACGTGTGGGAACATGCTTATTACCTGCACTATCAGAACCGCCGCGCCGAGTATGTCGATAATTTCTGGAACATTGTCAATTGGCAGGTGGTGAGCCAGCGCTTCGAAAATGCCTGATTGTAAATACCGGTTTTCAGCCGGTTTTTTTGTTTCTTTGCATTCCGAAACAAAACATGATGATTCGAACGATTACATTGATTGGCGCGGGCAACCTGGCTACGCAGACCGGCAAGGCATTGAAAAAGGCGGGACTGGAAATCCGGCAGGTTTATAGCCGTACCGAACAATCGGCACGCGAACTGGCCGATTTGCTGACAACCACCTTCACCCATAAAACGGAAGAAATTGATCTTTCGGCCGATCTGGTTTTGGTGGCCGTGAAAGATGACGCTATTGAGGAGGTTCTTGCATGTTTGGATTGCCGGCAAACGCTGCTTGCACACACGGCCGGAAGCGTGCCCATGCAGTTGCTCGAAAAGCACACCAATCGTTTTGGTGTGTTTTACCCGCTTCAAACATTCTCAAAAAAACGGGATGTCGATTTTTCCGAAATTCCCATTTGTCTGGAGGCCAATTCCGCAGAAACCTTGAACGAACTAAAGGAGTTGGCTTTCCGGATTTCAGGTCATGTGCAGGAAATTGATTCGGCAAAACGCAAAATCCTGCACCTGGCGGCTGTGTTTTCCTGCAACTTTGTCAATCATTTTTATTACCTCGGCGATCAACTGCTGGAACAGCATCAGTTGAATTTTGATCTGCTGAAGCCGCTGATCAGGGAAACCGCCGGCAAGGTGATGGAGCTGCGTCCGTTTGACGCCCAAACCGGTCCTGCCAAGCGTTTCGATGAAACCATCATTAATAATCACCTGAGTTTGTTGGGCAACCAACCCGAACTGGCCGAAATCTATAATTTTGTGTCCGGAAGCATTTTTCAGGCCCATAAAAACAGCTGATATGACCTTCATAAAAGATAAACTGAAACACGTAAAAGCCTTTGTTTTCGATATCGACGGCGTGTTGTCGTCCGACACTTCGCCACTGAACGAAGAGGGCGATCCGGTACGCACGGCCAATGTGAAAGACGGCTATGCCCTGCGCAACGCGCTGAATATGGGCTACCATATTGCGATCATTACCGGCGGCGCCATTGAACGGGTGCGCCTTCGCTACGAAAAGCTGGGCGTTCCGCACATTTATATGGGTGTGCGCGATAAGTTGCAGCCGTTGCACGATTTCATGGAAAAAGCCGGCGTCACCGAAGAGGAAGTTCTTTACATGGGCGACGACCTGATCGATTTTCAGATCATGTCAACCATTGGGGTGCCCACCTGTCCGTTGGATGCCGTGCACGAAATCAAAGAAATTTCTTTGTATATTTCCGATAAAAAAGGCGGGGAAGGCTGTGTTCGCGACATCGTTGAACAGGTGATGCGGGCACAGGGTACCTGGGTAAACGAAAAATCATATTACTGGAGGTCAATCTGATGATGTTGAAAAATCTTGAAAATTATAAGCTGGTACTGGCGTCAAAATCGCCGCGTCGCCAACAGTTATTGCGTAATTTGGAACTGGAGTTTGATGTGCGGCCGGTGGACCTCGACGAGGTTTATCCCGAAGAACTGGGCATGACTGCCATTCCGGAGTACGTAGCCCAGGCAAAGGCCGATGCACTGCTGGACACGCTTCAGGAAAACGAACTGCTGATAACGGCCGACACCATTGTGTGGAAAGATGAAAAAGTGCTGGGCAAACCCAAAACGCGCGACGAAGCCATCCGTATGCTCAGCGAGTTGTCGGGCAGCCAGCACCAGGTAATCACCGGGATGAACCTGCAAACCCGCGCGAAAAAAATATCATTTCATGCGGTTACCGAAGTTTGGTTCGATGAGATGAGCGAGGAAGAAATCACCTACTACGTGGACAAGTACAAGCCCTACGACAAGGCCGGTGCTTACGGCATCCAGGAGTGGATTGGCTACGTGGCCATCAACAAAATTGAAGGCTCGTTTTACAACGTGATGGGCTTGCCGGTGCACAAACTCTACCAATACCTAAAAGAGTTTTAGGTTTAGTTCCGGGCTCGCGAAAGTGGGCCAACCTTCCTTTTTAGCGGGTTGTATAACCCGTTCTGTTTGTTTATTCCTTTTCAAAATTCTGTTCGATTCAAAATCATGATGAGAAAATTACTTTTCGGTTTATTCCTGCTGTTCTATTCCTGCCTGTCGTTTGCCAAAGAAGGCATGTGGCTGCCCATGCTGCTCGAAAAATACAACATCGAAGAAATGCAGCAACTTGGCTTTCGGTTGACAGCCGAAGATATTTACAGTGTCAACCAAAACAGCATGAAAGACGCCGTGGTACTTTTCGGTAAAGGCTGTACCGGGGAATTGGTATCAAACGAAGGTCTTCTTTTTACCAATCATCATTGCGCGTATCCGAACATTCAGTCGCACAGCTCGGTGGAACACGACTACCTGACAGCTGGTTTTTGGGCCAAATCGAAAGAAGAAGAGCTGCCCAATCCCGGCCTGGAAGTCCGCTTTCTGGAGCGGATGGAAGAGGTGACCGATTCGGCCCTGGCCGGTACAGAAGGACTTGCCGGAAGCGATTTCTACCGGAAGGTGGCCGAAAACAGCAAGACGATTGAGACTGCTGCATCCGACAGCGGAAAGTACGAGGCCATCGTTAAACCTGTTTTTCATGGTAACCAGTATTTTGTGTATGTGTACAAAGTTTTCAAAGACGTTCGCCTGGTTGGGGCGCCGCCATCGGCCATCGGAAAGTTTGGCGGCGACACCGACAACTGGATGTGGCCGCGTCATACCGGCGACTTCTCCGTTTTTCGCATCTATGCCGATCAGAATAACGAACCGGCGGAATACTCGCCCGATAATGTTCCCTACAGGCCCAAATCGTTTTTCCCGGTTTCGCTGAAGGGCGTCCAGGCCAACGATTTTATCCTGGTCTTTGGCTTTCCGGGAAGCACCGACCAGTACCTGCCCTCGCAGGCGGTTAACCTGATCATGAACCAAACCGATCCCGATAAGGTGAGAATACGCACCCGGAAACTCGAACTTCTTTCGAAACACATGGCTGCCGATCCGAAAGTGCGCATTCAATACGCTTCGAAATATGCCCGCACGGCCAATGCCTGGAAAAAATGGCAAGGCGAGATAAAAGGGCTGAAAAGCATGGACGCCCTGAAAATAAAGAAACAGTTTGAACAGGAATTTCAGGAATGGTCTGCGCAAAGCGATTCGCTGACGGAACAGTATGCCGACGTGTTGCCGCAGTTCGAAAAATTGTATATCGACCTGGAAGCTTTTAACCGGGCCAATAGTTATTACGACGAAATTGTTTTTCGCGGAACAGACATCCTGGCGCTCGCCGACCTTTTTCCTCGGACCGAAAATGGCTGGCAGAAAGCCAGTGAAACCATCCGCCAGCGTTATGTGGAAGAGTTGGGCAAAAAGGTGCAGGAGCATTTTAAAGATTACGACCAGACCACCGACGAAGATGTGTTTGTGCAGCTGCTCCGCATGTTAAAGGCCGATCTCGACCCGTCGTTCCTGCCGCTTCATTTTCACCGGTTGATGGAGGTGAACGATGATGAAAAATTGCTGCGCAAGGTGTACCGCAAGTCAGTTTTTACCGATGAAGCCAAGTTGACCGGCCTGGTGAAAAAGCTGGATGAAAAGCACATCAAAAAGTTGCAGAAAGATCCGCTGATGGCCTTTTACAAGGAACTGCGGGGGCACTACCAGCGCAATGTAGAACATGTGTACCGCGACATTTTACGCGAAATCAACCAGGTGCAACGCACCTACATGGCCGGCATCATGGCCATGGAGCAAAACCGGGCGCTTTACCCCGATGCCAACCTCACCCTGCGCGTGGCCTATGGCAATGTGGAAGGTTACCAGCCTGCCGATGGCGTTTACTATAAACATTTCACCACGCTTAAAGGCATCATGGAGAAAGACGACCCGGGCGTGTATGATTACAATGTACCGCAGCGATTGCGCGACTTATACGCCGGTAAGGATTACGGAACGTATGCTTCGGACGGTGAGTTGCCGGTCGCTTTTGCGGCTTCGGTACATACCACCGGAGGAAACTCGGGAAGCCCGGCCATCAACGCCAATGGCGAACTGGTGGGCATCAACTTCGACCGTTGCTGGGAAGGCACCATGAGCGACATTTTGTTCGACCCCGACCGTTGCCGGAACATCATGATCGACATCCGCTACGTGCTGTTCCTGATCGACAAATTTGCCGGCGCCGGATACCTGCTCGACGAAATGAACCTGGTGTTGGAGTAGGGTTCTCCGCGGTTGTTGCAGTTGTATCGAATTATTCCGGCCGGGCAACGAATCGCTTGTGCCGGTCAAGGGACATCAACACATAACACCTAAACATCATGGACGACGAAACTAAATCCATTCACGAATTCGATTTCCAATTAATCTGCGAATATTTCTCCCAACTGGAACGGCAAGGACCGGGCAGCCCGGAAGTAACCCGGAAAGCATTGAGTTTTATTGACCAGCTGACCGCCGATTCGCGCATTGCCGACCTCGGGTGCGGAACTGGCGGACAAACGATGGTGCTGGCACAACATGCGCCGGGGCATATGACGGGCATCGACCTGTTTCCGGCGTTTATCGATTTGTTTAACCGGAATGCCGTCAGGCTGGGACTAAACGACCGGGTAACAGGAGTGGTCGGTTCGATGGAAAACCTGCCGTTTCAGTCCGAAGAGCTGGACCTGATCTGGTCGGAAGGGGCCATTTACAACATTGGTTTTGAACGGGGACTGAACGAATGGCGCAACTACCTGAAACCCGGGGGCTACCTGGCCGTTACGGAAGCGTCGTGGTTTACCGAAGAACGGCCCGACGAGATCGACCGGTTTTGGATGGACGCTTATCCCGGTATCGACACCATTCCGGCCAAGGTGGCGCAACTGCAACAAGCCGGTTATGTTCCGGTGGCCATCTTTATCCTGCCCGAAAACTGCTGGACTGATCATTTTTATGCCCTGCAGGTGGCCGCGCAGGAAGCTTTCCTGAAAAAATACCCGGGCAACAAAACGGTGGAAGATTTTATCGCCAGCGAACGCCACGAAATGCAGCTATACGAGGCCTACAAAGCTTATTACGGCTATGTGTTCTACATCGGCAAAAAAATCTGAACTTTTAAATGAAGAATAAATGTCCGCCCTGTTGGTGTTTAGTGGTGGGGCGGGCTGTGAGAAGCTCTCCCCTTCAGTGTTCACTGGCGGGGCAGTCTACTCGATTATGGGCTGAACTTTATTCATTTAAATATCGTTTTAGTTTCTTGTCAACTGATTCTTCAAGTGTCAACAAGAATATTGCTGCCCACAAATGGTCATTTTTATTGTTAAAATTAAAGATTTTGTGATTGTATAGAAATCCGCCAACTAAACTTGGAGGTAATCCCCCTACGATTTCAATTTGTTCTTGGATTTCCTTGTAAACGGAACTTGTATCTCCAATGTTCTTTAGCAATTTTACAAAATCACCCATGTGGTTTAGGTCAATCGAAATATAACCCTCAGGATTATACAGAGTAGTATCCCTATTTCTCACCATACGTGGTGTTTCTTTAATCCAGATTTTATTATACACAGCAGGGTCGATACCGAACAGAAATTTATATTTCATTTCTTCATTGAAAGCCCATTCATAGTTCCCATTTGCTGCATTTTCATTTAAGATTTCAAAATATTGATGATATGAGCTATCGATATTTACAATTTTCGTTTTAGAATATATTATACTGTCAACATAAGCGACAACTTTTCCTAGTTCCTTTTGCTCGTTTGGTGTGAAATACCGTTTTACTTCCTCGGTATTTATTTGAACTTGTCCGAAGATAAAGCCAAATTGCATTAAAAAAAATATGAGAAGTATAAGTTGTTTCATGCTTTTTTAGTTTTGCCCATAACGGTGGTGGTATGAGGTCGTGGCGGTCAGACGAGAGTCTGACCAGTCCGACCGAAACTGAGGTTGGGACGAGATTCGACTTGTCGAATCCGCACGAACCCAGCCATGCCTTATACCACGTGTGTGCGCCCTGCATAAGCAGCGCGCACACTTGTTGTAAGCTGTTGAAAAAGTTTAAAAATACAAATAAACTTTACATAGTAGCCAAACAAC
>NZ_JAPAAF010000066.1 GCF_025907915.1 Gaoshiqia sediminis | reverse complement strand
TATCCCGGATTCAAAGGAGGCGACCGCACGAACATCGAATTACCGGCCGTGCAGCGCAATTGCCTGAAAGCCCTGAAAGCAGCCGGTAAAAAGGTAGTTTTTGTCAATTGTTCGGGCTCGGCCATCGCCCTGGAACCCGAAACTCAAAGTTGCGATGCCATTGTGCAAGCCTGGTATGCCGGCGAGCGGGGAGGATCAGCCATTGCCGATGTGCTTTTTGGTGACTACAATCCCGGGGGTAAACTGCCGCTTTCTTTCTATAAAAACTCCGATAAGCTGGGCGATTTCGAAGATTATTCAATGACCGACCGTACCTATCGTTATACCACCGAAACGCTTTTCCCCTTTGGTTTTGGCTTAAGTTACACCACTTTCGAAATTGGAAACGCAACAATCAGCAAAACCAACATTCAGGCCAACGAAAATGTACAGTTAAGCATTCCTGTAAAAAATACCGGCAAAAGGGCCGGAACCGAGATTGTGCAGGTTTACATCCGCAAGGTAAACGACGTGGATGGCCCATTGAAGACCCTGCGTGGCTTTCAACGGGTAGAATTGGCAGCAGGAAAATCGGAAACCGCTACCATCGAACTCACGCCTTCATCGTTTGAGTTTTACGACTGGAGCCAAAGAAAAATGGCTGTTACACCCGGCCAATACGAAGTATTATACGGAAATAGTTCCAATAACAATGATTTGAAACATTTAAGTGTGATCATTGAATAAGACGCACTAAACATGAAATAAATGCTGAAGGACTGAAATATGATAAGCTAACTATTTAAACGAATGAAAATGATAAAACAAATCTCCTTATTCTTTGTATTGTGTGTTTTCGTTTCGATGAACACAAGAGCACAGGTGGTCGAAGACTTCCAACCTTCGCCGGTAAACCAGCCCGGAAGTGCGTATCCACAGGTTAATTCCGAAGGCCGCGTAAGAACGCAAATTATGGCACCCGATGCCAAATCTGTTCAGCTCGATATTGGCGGGGTGAAGTACGACATGGTGAAAGATGAAAACGGGCTCTGGACCGGTGAATCAGCTCCGCAGGACGTTGGTTTCCACTATTACCAGCTGAACATCGACGGTGCTTCGGTTCCCGATCCCGGCAGCTTATTCTTTTACGGCGCCTGTCGCTACGGAAGTGGTATTGAAGTTCCATCCGACGATCAGGAAATTTTTGCCATTAAGGATGTTCCGCACGGCCATGTGCACGAAATCTGGTTCCCTTCAGAAAGTACCAAAACCGATCGACGGGCTTTTGTTTACACGCCTCCGGGTTACGACAAGGCATCGTCGGAACGCTATCCGGTTTTGTACCTTCAGCATGGCTATTGCGAAAATGAAACTTCGTGGCCAGTTCAGGGACGGGCTAATTTCATCATGGACAACCTGATTGCCGAAGGAAAGGCCAGGCCGTTCATTATTGTGATGACCTACGGCATGACCAACGAGATCAGTTTTGGCGGCCTGCGCAATTTCGATATCAAGCCGTTCCAGACCGTTCTTATTGACGAATTGATACCATATGTTGATACCAACTTCAGGACCCTGTCCAATCAGGAGAACCGCGCCATGGCCGGTCTTTCGATGGGGGGGTTCGAAACCAGGCTGATCACCCTGAACCGGCCCGATGTGTTTTCGTATTATGGTCTTTTCAGCGGTGGTGTGTACAAATCGGAAGAACTGTCGGAGCATGAAAACCTGAAACTTGTTTTCATGAGTTGTGGAAGCAAGGAACGTCCCGATGGGGTAAAAAGCGCAGCTGCCGAATTGAAATCTGGCGGTATTAACGCTGAATACTACATTTCGGAAGGAACAGCCCACGAATTTCATACCTGGCGCCGTAGCCTGCACCAATTGGCTCAACTGCTTTTTAAATAAAAGAAAATGAAGCATTTTTTATGGATTCTGGCATTGGTGGTATTGTCAACTGTCGAATTAGTTGTAGCCCAATCAAGCCAGGGGATCGATGATTTCAAACCTTCGGAAGTGAACCAGCCCGGGAAAGCATTTCCGCAGGTAAATTCCGAAGGGCGCGTACGTGCACAAATTTCAGCTCCCGAAGCTAAACTGGTTCAGCTCGACATTGGGGGTGTAAAGTACGACATGGTGAAAGATGAAAACGGGCTATGGACCGGCGAATCGGAACCACAGGACGAAGGTTTTCACTATTATCAGTTGAACATTGACGGTGCATCGGTACCCGATCCCGGCACCAAATACTTTTATGGTGCCGGACGGTGGGGCAGCGGTATTGAAATTCCGGCACACGACCGCGATTTTTACGCTATGAAAGAAGTGCCACACGGACTGGTGAGCGAGGTGAATTATTTCTCGAAACTGACCCAGTCGTTCCGACGTTGTTTTGTTTATACCCCGCCGGGTTACGAAACAAATGCCGATAAACGCTACCCGGTACTTTATCTTCAACACGGAAGTTTTGAAGACGAAACCGGCTGGCCAGGCCAGGGCAAAGCCAATCTGATCCTCGACAACCTGATTGCAGCCCGAAAGGCCGTTCCCATGATCATCGTAATGGACAATGGCTATGCTTTTCAACCAAATGACAAGGCCGCTGCCCATGCGCGTCCGGTCTCGGTATTCGAAGAGGTGATGATCACTGAAATTATCCCGATTATTGATGCAAGATTCCGCACCTTGCCTGACCGAAAACACCGGGCAATAGCCGGCTTGTCAATGGGTGCCAATCAAACCATGCGCATCATTATGAACAACCTGGACAAGTTTTCCAGTTACGGTGGTTTTAGCGGGACTTCCAATTACCCGAGCGCCAGCGAAATTGATCCGGCAACTTTTCTCAACGGACAATTCAACGATGGAAAGAATGTGAATGAGCAAATCGATGTTTTCTGGCTTGGGTTGGGAACCAAAGAACCCGAACCTTTTCCGGGTTCCGTCGGCGCCTTCCGGAAGATGCTTGAAAAACAGGGAATCGGGTATGAATATTACGAATCGCCCGAAACAGCCCACGAATGGCAAACCTGGCGAAGAAGCCTTTACCAGTTTTCTCAATTGCTTTTTCAGGATTGAAAAAATTGAATCTGAAAATAAATGAAGTACATGATGAAAAAAATCTGGAGTATCCTCTTCGTTCTTGCTATTGCATGCATGTGTAATATTGGATCTGCCCGGGCACAGCAGGCCAATGTCAATCTTGATTATAACCCACAGAAAAACACCGAAGGTCTGACTCCCTTCAGTGCTCCGCTAAATTCGCCCGAAGTGCACGATGACCGAACGGTAACTTTCAGGGTGAAAGCTCCCAATGCAGAATTGGTTGAATTAAACCCGGGGGCAATACATACCGCGCTTGATCTGGGGCGTGAACCGCTTCCGTTTGCAAAAGGCGAAGAGGGAATCTGGACCCTGACCATTGGCCCGCTGCCGGTCGATATGTATGCCTATCATGTCAGAATTGACGGGGTGCAGGTTGCAGATCCAAGTAATACTTGCGCTGCTTTTACGGCCATGCCGCCTTACAGTCAGTTGATTGTACACGGTGACGGACCGGCCTGGTACGATGCACAAGATGTTCCGCACGGAAATGTAACCCGTCATGTTTATCATTCAAAAGTAAGCAAGGGCGAACGTGAACTCTATGTGTACACGCCTCCGGGCTACGACCCGAATAAAAAGTATCCGGTTTTGTATTTGCTGGGTGGAAGCGGCGAGCTTCCTTCCAACTGGGTGTACGATGGAAGGGTGAATTTTATTATGGATAACCTGCTGGCCGAAGGGAAAGCCGAACCCATGATCATTGCCCTTCCCAACAATCAAATCATTCACCGGAATCATCCGCAACATGCCGAACTCACCTTCGATCTCTTTGAGCAAGAGCTTCGGGAGCAGGTTATTCCTTTGGTCGATCAAAGTTACAGCACCATTCAATCTCCCAAAGGAAGGGCCATTTCGGGCTTGTCGATGGGCGGTCGTCACAGCATGTTCATCGGTTTCCGCTCGCTCGATTTGTTTGCTAATTTTGGTATTCTCAGTGCCGGTGATGTAACAGCCGAAACAACGCTAAAAAGCTTTTTAGTTGATCCCAAAGTCAACGAGAAAGTCGATTACCTTTTTGTAGGACAAGGCACGAAGGAAGCGCAGGGCTTTTTTAATCAACGGGTTCAGGGCCTGGTTGAGGCCTTAAATACGCATGATATCAAGCATGAATATTACGTAGGTGGAAATGGCGGTCACGACTGGTCTACCTGGCGTCACCTCTTGTATTACCGCTTTCTGCCCAACCTTTGGAAAAAAATATTAAACTAGATGAAATGAAACAAATCAACTTCCTGTTTATCGCAATGCTGGTCCTTGTTTCAGGTGCCTGCACCCAACTTCAACCCGGTCAGCTTAAGGTTGAAGGGGGAATCATCCAGGGAACCCTTACCGATGATTTGAGCATTTACAAAGGCATTCCCTTTGCGGCACCGCCCGTTGGCGAACTGCGCTGGAAAGCGCCTCAACCTGTTGAACCCTGGGAGGGCGTAAAGCAAACCACCGAATATGCCCCGGCACCCATGCAGGGCGGAAATCCTGTTTCGGGAAAAAGCGAGGATTGCCTATACTTAAATGTGTGGACACCTGCCAAATCGGCCAACGAAAAGTTACCAGTTTTGGTTTGGATCTACGGTGGTGGCTTCAGTTTTGGCTCCACCTCCGATCCCGTTCACAATGGTGAGCACCTGGCACGCAAAGGCGTTGTGCTGGTGAGCATTGCTTATCGGGTAGGGCAGCTGGGCTTCCTGGCGCATCCCGAACTGAGTGCCGAAAGCCCCAACAGCGTGTCGGGTAACTACGGTTTGCTCGATCAAATTGCCGGATTGCAGTGGATCCAAAACAACATCGCAGCCTTTGGTGGCGACTCGGACAAAGTGACCATTTTTGGCGAATCGGCCGGCGGCATTGCCGTGAGCATGTTGTGTGCATCGCCCTTGGCAAAAGGTTTGTTCCAGGGTGCCATTTCGCAAAGTGGAGGGTCGTTTGGACCAACCCGCCCCACCACTTATCCCGGCGAAAACATGAAGACCCTTCAACAGGCCGAACAGGATGGTATTGAATACCTGAAAGGTTTAGGGCTTTCGAGCATGGAAGAACTTCGGAAAGTCGAAGCTGAAAAACTGATTCCCCAAGGATGGACCATGCCCGGCGGCTGGCCCATTGTGGATGGCTATATCATTCCCGATGATCAGTTCAAATTGTACGAAGCAGGAAACTATAACGATGTACCGGTGCTCATTGGCTATAACTCCGACGAGGGGCTGAGTTTTCCGGCAGGCCGGACACCCCAGGAATACATCGCCAATGTACAGGAACGTTTTGGGCCATATGCCGATTCGTTGTTACAGGCCTATCCGCTTGGCGAAAACAACGTTCCTCGCTCGGCCCGCAATCTGATGCGCGATGCGGCCTTTGGCTGGCATACCTGGAGCTGGGCAAGGCTTCAATCGAATACAGGGAAATCGGATGTGTATTATTACTATTTCGACCAACACCCCGAACGCCCCGCAGATTCACCCCAGGCCGACCATGGCACACCCCATGGTGTGGATGTGCCTTTTGTGTTTATGAACCTCGATCCGAAAAATCCAAATACAAGCGAAGCCGATTTATCCATTTCGGAAACCATGGCTACTTATTGGACCAACTTTGCCAAATACGGGCATCCCAATAGCAAAGACGTTCCCGAGTGGCCAGCATTCAGCGAGGCCAATCCGGTAGTCATGTCCCTTGGTCCCAATACGTATTTAGGTCCTGTTCCCGATGAGGCATCCCTTCAGGTTTTGGACAACTATTATCAATGGAGACGTTCTTCCGAAGGGAAAGAATGGGCTCAATAAAATTATGTACTAAACGCTAAATCTACTTGCTATGAATAAATTCAAATTGTTTGTTTTAATCGTGCTTCTTTTTTCAGGTACCTATAGCTTTTCGCAAGATCCCGATTTTCACATTTACCTGTGTTTTGGCCAGTCGAACATGGCAGGAGCAGCCCGGGCTGAAGCGCAGGATTCAATCGTGGATGCCCGTTTTCAAATGATGAGTGCCATGGATTGCCCTGATAAAGGACGAAAAATGGGAAACTGGTACACGGCCACTCCGCCGCTTTGCGATTGCAATGCAGGAATTTCGCCAGCCGATTATTTTGGCCGTACGCTGCTTGCCAGTCTACCCGGCAACATCAGGATAGGAGTTATCAACGTATCGGTTGGTGGCTGTCGTATTGAGCTTTTCGATAAGGAAAACTACCAGTCATATGTTGAAACCGCGCCCGACTGGATGCTCAACTGGATCAATAATTATGGTGGAAATCCGTACGCAAGACTTGTTGAAATGGCCAGGCTGGCACAGAAAGACGGTGTAATTAAGGGCATTCTGTTACACCAGGGAGAATCGAATCCCAACGATACCCTTTGGACACAAAAGGTGAAAGGTGTTTACGACAACTTGATGAACGATTTGAATCTCGATCCAACAAAAACCCCCTTGTTGGCGGGTGAACTGTTGAGCGCAGAATTCGAAGGGAAATGTTTTGCTTTCAACCAATTTATTGCTCAATTGCCCGAAGTGATTCCCAATGCCCATATTATTTCTTCGGAAGGTTGCCCCGGTATGCCCGACGGACTTCATTTTACAGCCGAAGGTTACCGGATACTGGGCAAACGCTATGGTGAAAAGATGCTTTCGTTGCTCATTGAAAATAAAACGGGTTTAATGCAAAGGGTAGTTGAGGATGGAGGAACCGGTGCATACAAGGCCATTATGTCCACCGATAATTCGCTGCCAACCCATACGATTTTTCGGCCTGATGACCTGGGTGTTTTCGGGAAGAAAAACCAATTGCCAATTATTGTATGGGGGAATGGAGCCTGTGCCAATTCTCCTTGGGAGCATGTCAACTTTTTATCAGAAGTTGCATCACACGGTTTTCTGACAATTGCCATAGGGCCTATGCCAAAGGAAGGGGAGCGTGGTCAAGGACGATCAGCATCTTCACAGCTTTTAGATGCCATTGATTGGGCAATCGCACAAAACAACGATAAGTCAAGCGTATTTTATAAAAAAATTGATGTTTCTAAGATTGCTGTCAGTGGTATGTCGTGTGGTGGTTTGCAAACCCTCGAAGTGGCACCCGATCCACGCGTAACCACCGCAGTGGTTTGCAACAGTGGCATCATAGGAAATGGAGGTGGCATGCCGGGTATGCCTTCCTTGAAAAAAGAACACCTGGCAAAATTACATTCCCCAACCCTCTATTTGCTGGGAGGCGAGTCAGATATCGCATATAAAAACGGGATGGACGACTATAATAGGATCAACCATGTTCCGGTATTTGTTGCCAATATGGACGTTGGTCATGGCGGCACCTATGGTCAGCCTCATGGCGGTGAGTTTGCCATTGTGGCCACTGCCTGGTACAAATGGCAACTGAAGGGTGATCAGGAAGCCGGGAAAATGTTTACCGGAAATCCTTGTCAGCTTTCAAAATCAACAGTCTGGAAAGTGGATAAGAAAAACTTGCCATAGGCTTTACGAAACGAATAAGGAAATAGAAGATTAGTTAAAATGATTTTTTCAGATGAAGAATAGAATAATCACACCATTGCTCATTGCTTTACTTTTACCAATGATTGGTTTTGCACAAAACCCCATCGTTCAAACTTATTTCACAGCCGATCCGGCACCTATGGTTTATAACGGCACGGTTTACGTGTACACTTCACATGACGAAGATTCAACAGTGAACAACTTTTTTACCATGTACGACTGGCGTTGCTATTCGTCGAAAGATATGGTGAACTGGACCGATCATGGCGCGGTGGCTTCGCTCAAAAACTTCACCTGGATGAACAAAACCAACGGCGCTTGGGCTCCACAGTGCATCGAGCGGAACGGCAAGTTCTACCTGTATGTACCCATTCATGGTGAAGGAATTGCCGTGTTGGTTTCCGATTCTCCAACCGGCCCTTTCAGCGATCCGATTGGAAAGCGACTGGTTGACAGCGACCATATCTGGCAGGACATCGACCCAACGGTTGCATTCGACGACAAAGGCCAGGCGTATTTGTATTGGGGAAATCCTGGTTTGTGGTATGTCAAGTTGAACGAGGATATGGTTTCGTACGATAAAACCGTTGGCGATAATGGAATCGTTTCAATTGAAATGACCCCCGAAGCATTTGGCTCGAAAGAAGGCCGCGACGGCAAACCCCGAACAACCTACACCGAAGGCCCTTGGTTCTACAAGCGCAACAACCTGTATTACATGGTGTACGCTGCCGAAGGTATTCCTGAGTATATTTCCTATTCTACGGCACCATCGGCTGAAGGGCCTTGGACGTACAAAGGCCAAATCATGGAAAGGGCCGATCACCTGGCTTTTACCAACCACGCTGGAATCATCGATTTCAACGGGAATTCGTACATCTTCTATCACGACCAGGCTTTGTCGAAAGGCCAAGGCTTTAAACGCTCGGTAAGTGTGGAGCAATTCAGTTACAATGCCGATGGTACTATTCCTCTCATCGAACCTACGAAAGAAGGCGTGAAAAAAAGCGTTTCGAATTTAAAGCCTTTTCAAAAAGTGGAAGCTGAAACCATTGCCTGGTCCGAGGGCGTGAAAACCACATCCGACAATAGAACCGGTATTTATGTAACCAATATTGATGATGGCGACTACATCAAAGTGCGTAGTGTCGATTTTGGAAAAGGTGCCAAGAAATTTGAAGTTCGGGCTGCTGTTATGGACGGAGGAGAAATTGAAATTCGGCTGGATGATAAAGATGGTTTACTTCTGGGAACCTGTGAAATACCAAATACCGGAGATATCAATGCCTGGAAAACGTTCTCCGCAAAGGTGAATAAGCAGAAAGGAATACATGATTTGTATTTTGTATTTAGAGGTGGAGATGGCGAACTGTTCAAGCTCGACTATTGGAAATTTAAGTAAAGGAGAAAAACATTGTTTCCTTATTTGAAGCCTTATCTTTGGTATATTGGTCAAAAAGGGTGATTCATAATCATGCATAATGCGAGCTAATTGCGCTCGCCCAGGTTTGTTTCACTGGTTTTTGCAGGCTGATAAAAAGAGTAAGACATTGAGGTAATCATAAAATAAAGATTCACGTGAAAAAAATTAATTCTATTTTCTTGTTTTTGATCTTGTTGTCAATTTCCTGTTATAGTGATGATTCAGACAGCAGCCTGAAAATGTGGTACGACAGGCCGGCAACAGTTTGGAATGAAGCCCTTCCGGTAGGGAATGGCCGGTTGGGAGCGATGATTTATGGCGATCCGGTTAACGAAAAAATCCAGCTGAACGAAGAA
>NZ_JAPAAF010000065.1 GCF_025907915.1 Gaoshiqia sediminis | reverse complement strand
CCAAGTGCATAAATCACACGATATCAAGAGAATAAAAGGAGTGCCAAGCTGCCTTCTAAGCAGTAGGTCATGGGTTCGAATCCCGTCCGGGGTACAAAAAGTCGCAGTTTTTGCGGCTTTTGTCATTTTTAAGAACAAATTATGGTACACTTTTCATTTTTGTTGCATTCTCGATACTTTTCAATCGGGTAGTTTGAATAACATTGCCTTGCTTTATAGTCGTTTAGTGCCTTCCTTTCATGCGGTCTTTTGTCCGTAACATTCAACTTATCGACAATTTATCGCTCACTTTCCGGAATAATGAAACCAGTAAAGTAATTCTTCGTTGAGATGATTATAAGATTAGTTTAAATTGTTTGGGCGGGGAGGGGATTTGCCATCGGATGATGCAAATTTTCATTTATTTCGTTGTTTTAAAAAGGAAGCAAAAGTATATGGTGAAATCGAACGAAGAGAAGATTAACGAGCTGTGTAAGTTGCTATTGGAAATTGGGTCGCTGCTTATGGCATCGGGAGCAAACACGGCACGGATTCGAGTTACTATTTTGCGCATTGCTAATGCGTATGGGTACAATGCCGAATTGTTGATTACCCACCGGGCGTTGATGCTCACCTTGTACGACGAAGATAAGGACTACTTTTTCAGCCGGTTGAAGCGCACTTCTCCTCATGGGGCCAACTTCAGGATGGTAAGTGGAATTAGCCGGATGAGTTGGCGAATTGTTGAAGAAAAGTGGGATTTTTCGCAGGTGCAACAGGAAATTGACCGGTTGAAGTCGCTTCCTCATTATCCGCGTTTAGTCATTTTGTCGATGGTGGGGTTGGCGGGCGCATCTTTTTGCCGTTTGTTTGGCGGAGGCCATATCGAAATGTTGGTTGCTTTTGTGGCTACTTTTGTGGGCTTGTTTGTGCGTCAGGGAGCATTGAAAAAGTCTTTTAATGCGTACCTGTGTATATTTTTTGCAGCTTTTGTCTCTTCAATAATTTCAGGCCTGTCGGTGAAATTGCAGCTAGGTGAGCATCCTGACTATGCCTTTGCCACTTCTGTTTTATATCTTATTCCCGGTATCCCGTTGATCAACTCCCTGTCGGATTTGCTTGACGGAAACCTGATGAATGGTATGGTGCGGGGAATTCACGGACTGATAATTGCCTTTTCGATAGCGCTGGGATTATTAAGCGCCATCTTGATTTATAATATATAACCTTCTGGTTTATTGGTATTAATTGGGATGTTAGTGGTTGTTGCCTTTTAACTTTTTACTTGAAACATGGAATGGATTGCTTTTTTTGAAAAATGGGTTTGGCTTGGTTTTGCCGCTGTCGGTTTTGCCATCTTGTTTAACGTTCCGCAACGTACGTTGTGGGCCATATTTTTGATGGGAGCACTGGGCGGGGCAACAAAATTTCTGACGTTGAACCTGGGGGGCGGTATTATTTTGGGTTCTTTTTTAGGTGCCGTCTTGGTTGGTTTTTTAAGTATCGGCGCTGCTCATTTTAAACATTCACCGCCATTTGTCTTTGCGATTCCCGCGGTAATTCCAATGGTTCCGGGGGCATTTGCCTATCGGATGATGTTGGGCATCATCCGGCTCACTGGCGAAGTTGATCCCGATACTTTCATTCAGTTGTTGGATGAAACGGTGGATAACGGACTGAAAGCTTTTTTTGTGCTCATGGCTTTGTCTTTGGGCGTTTCGGCCCCCATGTTGCTCACACGTCGCGAGTCTGCCAAGGAAATAAAAGTTCCTTTGAAAATTGAGGAATTGATTAAAAAATAGGCGCAGCGTTTTTTGCAGTTCAGGGGAGCACTGTGCCTTTGCTCCCTAACAGTAGAATGCCTGCATTTTTAACAGGTAATGGTCGCTACTTTACCGTTGATTTTAATTTGTCCTTGAAAATCTTTCTGAATTTATCCACTTTCGGTACAATAACAAATTGGCAATAGCTTTGAGCCGGGTTGTTCTCAAAATAATCCTGGTGATAATTCTCTGCTCTAAAGAAATTTTTCCAGGCACTTACTTCGGTGACCACCGGTTTCCCGAAAACGTGATCGGTGTTGAGTTGATTGATGACCAGTTCGGCCACTTCTTTTTGGCTGGGATTGTGATAAAAAATGACCGACCGGTATTGAGTTCCTACATCGGCGCCTTGACGGTTAAGAGTTGTTGGGTCATGAGTGGCGAAGAAAACCTCCAGTAATTCTGTAAAGGAAATTACTGAATTATCAAATTCTATTTCAATGGCTTCGGCGTGTCCCGTCCTGCCTGTGCATATTTCTTTATATGAAGGATTTACTACATCGCCCCCGGAATAGCCAGAGGTTACCGATACAACACCTTTCAATTCTTTAAAAATGGCTTCGGTGCACCAAAAACACCCGCCGCCGAATGTGGCAATTTCCATATTTTCGGATTTAGATTGTGCGGCTGTAAGCGAAAATAAGCTGCTGAGAAAGATCACGATGATCGCTTTTTTATTCACTTCCTGTAGTTTACGGTGGTTTACCTGTCGAGTTTAATGCCAAACCTGCGTAGCGTTTTTTTCTCGAACTGCCAAAAAAATGCGAACTGTCCTAATAAGGTACCAATCGCTAAAAGAGTGACCTGATATACAGGAATAATGGTCAGAACGTAGATCAGCGCTTTCATCAGGAACGGCCATTGTGGGTCGAAATGGATCCAGCTAAAGATGAACTTTTTGAAAAAAAGGGTTGCAGATCCGCTAATGGAAAAAACAAATAAAATAATGGCCAATTGGATATTGGATTCAACGTTCCAGCGACGCTTCAATTTATCAAACATGATTGTTCTTTGATTACTATTTCTTACCGATACAAACAAACGGAAAGGCGAATGGTTTGTTAGAATTGGTGGGTTTGGAAAACGATATAGCCGTACAGCGCAAAACGTAAAATCCTGAAAAAAGCAAACGAGATAAATCGTTTCATGGGATATTCGGTTGTTCCGACTAGCATGCTAATAGCGGCCCAGGGCAGGGGAGTGAGCGCAGCTGCAATAATAAGCACCGAGCCGTATTTGCGGAAGAGTGGCCAGTAATGGCTGAAAAATCTTCGGCTCATATACCGGAAAATAATCACCCGGCGCAGGTATCTTCCGATCAGAAAGGCCAGATAGCCAGCTCCGTAGGATACGCCGGCAAAAAATGCAAGGTTTAAAAAGTAATGCAGGGTATCGCCTTTGTGAAATGCCCAAAGCATAAAAAATTCGGGTGGGAATAAGCCAAAGAACACTTCCGATCCAATGTAAATCAGGTAAATAAGTAGCGGTTGGCTGTAAAACCGTTCAATCCAAACCTGCTGATTTTCTTCGATTATATAGGTTTTGAAAAGTAAGTAGGCCACGGCAATGACGGCCGCATATAGTACGCCGCGCAATAAGTTTTTCAGCAAAAACTTGATTTTTATTCGTGTAGTCATTGTGTTAGCCGGTCTATTTTTTCTGCCAGTTCGTGATCGAGGCTGGTTACGTTTCCTGCGCTGTGTGTCGTTAAACTGATCTTTACTTTTTTGTATGCAAATATCAGTATATCAGGGTGATGGTTTATTTTTTCGGCCAAGGCGCCCACTTTGTTTACAAATTGCATGGCTTGCGAGAAATCTTGAAAATTGAATACTTTCTCGAGTTGGTTGTTTTCTGTTTTCCAATTCATCATTTTCGTTTTATGATCAAAACAAGCGGGTTGGCCGAAAGGTTTCAAATTAACCTGTAATCTTATTGAGGAGCCAAGCCATATTTTCTCCCAAGGTTTGCATGGTTTCCATGCCTTCTTCGTCGCTCAGAACGTCGCCAGGATTTTTGCCGTATGCAAAATTCCAATAGCTTGATCCGGGAACAATCATCTGATTAATCAGGAAAAAGTTGTTCATCGTTTCCAAGGTATGCAATTGCCCGCCACGGCGCACCGAAACCACGGCTGCTGCCGGCTTTCTTTTCAGCAGGTGACCGTTTCCGCGCGTAACATAGCCTGCTACGTCAATTAATGCTTTCATTTCGGTACTTACATCGGCAAAATATACCGGCGAGCCCAATATGATTGCATCGGCATCAATCATCTTCTGAATACATTCATTGATGATATCGTTTTTTATATGGCAACGTTTGTCTTTTATTTCGCGGCATTTTCCGCAGGCGGTGCAGCCATGAACTTTTTTGCCCCCAATCTGAAATAGTTCGGTATCGAAGCCTGCTTCGCCGAGCGGTTTAAAGACCGTTTCGATTAAAAGCCTTGTGTTCCCGCTTTTTCGCGGGCTTCCGTTTATTCCAAGAATTTTCATGGTTGAAAAGGTTAATTGCTAAAAACGTATGCTACAATGTTTGCCCCCATTTCCAGTGCTTTGCGTCTGATTTCGGGCGGATCATTATGAACCGACGGATCTTCCCATCCATCACTGATGTCCGATTCGTAAGTATATAAACAAACAAGCCGGTTGTCGATAAAAAGCCCAAATGCCTGGGGGCGCTTATTGTCATGCTCATGAATTTTGGGCAGGCCATTCGGAAAATCAAATTTTTGATGAAAAATCGGATGATCCGGCGGTAACTCAATGAATTCCTGATCCGGAAAAATCTTTTTCATTTCGCGGCGTATGTATGAGTCTATGCCGTAGTTGTCGTCGATGTGCAGAAAGCCGCCAGCTTCGAAATAGAGCCGAAGATTGCGGGTTTCTTCATGGGTAAAAATAATGTTCCCGTGGCCGGTGATATGCACCATCGGATAATTGAACAACTCTATGCTCCCGGGTTCTACCGTTCCGGGTTCATTGGCAAAAGTGGCATTTAGCTCCTGATTGCAAAAGCGCATCAGATTGGGCAAGGCAGTTGGGTCGGCATACCAGTCACCGCCGCCTTTGTATTTAATCAGTCCGATTTTCAGGTCTGGGTTTTGGGCTGCTCCCGAAAGGAAAAGAATGACCAATGCTAAAAGTACCAGGTATTTCGCCATTTTAAAAAATTGAAATTCAAAGATAAAAAGAATGTTCCAGTTCTTTCAAAAAACAAGTAAATCTTAAATCTGGATGAAACTTCAAAAACCAATTTGCCGAAAAGCTGTTACTTTTACAACTGAAAAAAATGGAGCTCCATGCAGAAAAGTTTTACTACCCGTTCGTTAAACATACCCTTTCCGAAAGATGATCCCCACCGGGCGCTTGATATGCCTGTTTATGAGTCGGTTGCTTTTGACTTTGCTTCGGCTGAGGATATTGCCGCAAATTTCAGGGGCGAGTTGCCCGCGCATGTGTATTCGCGTACCAGTAATCCAACCGTAGAATATTTTGAGCGAAAAATGAAAACCTTGACTGGTGCTCATCAGGCACTTGCCTTGGCATCGGGAATGGCTGCCATCTCGAATACCATTTTGGCACTTTGCAAGGCCGGAGATAATATTATATCGGGAAACCATTTGTTTGGACATACCTATTCGCTTTTTAATCAGAGTTTTGCTAACTATGGACTGGAAACTCGCTTCGTTGATACCACTGACCCGGATGCGGTTGAAGCCTTGATTGATGAAAAGACGCGTTTGATTTATTTTGAAACCGTAACAAATCCACAACTGGAGATTGCCGATATTGAGGCGCTGGCAGCCATTGCCACCAAACATCATATCCTATTGGTGGCCGACAGTACAGTTACCCCGCCGGTTGTGTTCAATTCCAAAAACCTTGGGGTTCATATTGAAGTGATGTCCACTACGAAATTTATTTCGGGCGGGGCAACTTCGTTTGGCGGGGTGATTCTGGATAATGGGCTTTACGACTGGTCGTTGAACCCAAATCTGACGCAGCAGGTTGAAAAATTTGGCAAAGATGCTTTTATTGCCCGGCTACGAAAAAATTACTATCGCAATACCGGTGGCAGCATGACCGCGCATACTGCCCACTTTCAAATTATGGGATTGGACATGCTGGAATTGCGCCTGGAAAGGTGTTTCGAAAATTGTTTGGCTTTGGGTGGGTTTCTGGAGAAGCACCCAAAGGTGAAAAAAGTTACCTATCCGGGATTGAAAACTTCGGCAGATTTTAATCTGGCTGAAAAACAATTTTCGGGAAAACCCGGAACGATCATGACTTTTGACCTGGAATCGCAGAAAGCATGTTTCGCATTTATGAACCAACTACAAATTATTCGGCGTGCCACCAACTTAAACGACAACAAATCGCTGATCATCCATCCCTATTCAACCATTTATGTTGAGTTTTCGGAAGAAGAACGGAACGAAATGGGAATTCGCGATACCATGTTGCGTTTGTCGGTGGGAATTGAGGCTGCTGCGGATTTGATTGCAGATATTGAGCAAGCGTTGGGACAGGTTGGCCGGTAAATCTTACTCGTTCATCAGGTTGGCAGTATGGCAGGCAACAATAGCTGCTGTTTCCGTTCGCAGGCGGCTTGTTCCCAGGCTTACCGGAATGAAGCCATTTTTGATGGCTAGCTCAATTTCATTTTCCGAAAAATCCCCTTCAGGGCCAATTAAAATCAGGTTTGACATGCTCCCCGCCACCTCGTGTTTTAACTCACGCTTATCTTGTTCGTAACAATGAGCGATAAACTTTTTTCCCTCAACCCCGCCACATAAAAGCCCGGCAAGAGGAGTGAGCGGATTAAGTTTGGGCAAATATGCTTTTAGCGACTGTTTCATGGCCGAAATAATCACTTTTTCCAGGCGGTCATCTTTTATTACTTTTCGTTCCGAATGATCACACAACACGGGCGTAATTTCGTCAATCCCGATTTCTGTTGCTTTTTCGAGGAACCATTCGAAACGGTCGATGTTTTTTGTGGGGGCAACTGCTATGTGCAGATAATGAGAGCGTTTTCCAAAATTGCTGACCTTTTTGATGACCTCAATCCGGCACTTTTTCGGATTCGCCGCTGTAATTTTAGCCTCATAGAAATTTCCGGCCCCATCAACCAACTGAATCAGGTCGCCATTCGTCATGCGTAATACGCGAATAGCATGTTTCGATTCTGTTTCGTCAAGGCAATACTCCGGTTCTGTTATATCAGGGGTAAAAAAAAGCTGCATGAATTAGTATTGAAAAAAGTATTACAAAAATAACCCGAAAGATAAAATGGTCGAAAAAATTCGGACTGGTCGGTTGTTGTTATCGTAAGTTTCTCGGCACCAGGTGAAAAGACAGTTCCCCACCACGCGATGAAATATCCTTCCAGCTTTCAATTTTAAAATCAATCCCAACCGTTGAGCACGTTGGCATATCACTGTTGAAGAAACGGACCAGATTGTTGGTCAGATAATAAATCGTAGGGTTATGCCCAAACACAAAAACCGTTTGCACCTCCTCCGAAATCTCACGGAGCATATCAATAAAGTCCTGTGTGGTAACACCTTCGTATAAATCCTCTTCCAATTGAATTTTCGGTTTGGGGTAGTGAAAAGTATCAGCATAAATTTCTGCTGTCTTGACCGCCCGCTTTGCCGGACTTGAAATAATCAAGTCAGGGGTTACCTTATTCTCTTTCAGTTTCGAACTCAATAATATTGCATCCGCTTTACCACTGCTGCGCAACTTCCGGTCAAAATCATCTTCATACCCATAAGGAACAGCCTTTGCATGTCTGACAAGTACTACACGTTTCATGTTGAAGAAATTTATGTGCTAAATTAAGCTAATTTTGAACACCAAAACTAACAAAACTCATTAATGAAACGAGTAGGATTGATCTCCGATACGCATGGTTCGATAAGTAGCAGGACCCTTAATTTTCTGGAAACAGTTGATGAAATATGGCATGCCGGGGACATTGGCACCGTTGAATTAGCCGATGAATTAGCCAGGCTAAAACCATTCAGGGCCGTATATGGAAATATTGATGATCACATTTTGAGACGAATGTATCCTGAAAATCAACGTTTTTTTTGTGAAGACGTTGATGTACTCATGACCCACATCGGAGGGTACCCAGGACACTATGATGTGCGAATCAGGCAAGAAATATATAGCAAACCACCCAAACTATTTATCAGCGGACACTCACATATTTTGAGAGTCATCTTCGATAAAAAAATTAATTGTCTGCACATTAATCCGGGAGCCTCCGGGAATAAAGGATTTCATACGATCTGTACAGCCGTGCGTTTTATAATTGATGGATCGACAATCCGGGATCTGGAAATATTGGAATTTGAACGAGTACAATTTTGATAGATTAAATGATCTAATAAGATAGTACATAGACTTATTAGTCTATTAGTTGTATTTATAGATATAACATCCTATATTTGCTATGTGAAGAAATTAGCAGTAATATCAGCAGATGTAATCGATTCTTCAAAATTTGAGGAAAATGCTTTTCTGGGAACATTACAGTTTTTAGAAGAGCCATCAAATAACTATCTCGTGAATAGAGGAGAATCGATATTGACCAGCAGAGGCGACAGCTTTCAGATAATGATACAAGACGTGGAAAAAGCATTCCTGAAAGCAATTTATTTGAAGTCCTATTTTAAAAAGAGTGAAATTGTATTGAAACATCAGCAAATAAAGAGAAAATTAGATCTGAGGATATCGCTTGCTGTTGGAAATGCAGAAACGATACCGGATGAAATTGGGAAAACCCTTGAAGAACCATTTGTTTTATCGGGTAGGGCACTCGACCAGATGAAACAGAAAAAACAAACTTTTATAATCACTACCACTAATGCCGAATATAATAAAGAACTAGATCTGTCCTGTTCATTCCTTGAAAATATTTTAGATGGCTGGACTATGGCACAGGCTGAAGTAATTTATTATCTTGTTCAGGGATTTAAGCAGTCAGAAATTGCGGAAAAGTTGAATCTGACCCAACCATCTGTAAGTAACCGGATACAACTTGCGCATTGGGGCCTGATTGAAAAAATGGATCACAGGTATAAAGATATTGTCTCAAAATTGTGACGTTATGGTGCTTTTCCTTCGTTTGCTTTTGGCTCATTTTATGGCCGATTTTATATTGCAGCCCAATTCGTGGGTAAGCGATAAAAACCAGCATGGAGTAAAATCAGTGAAATTGTTGTTTCACATTTCCATTGTAACGGTATTGTCCACACTTTTTGCACTTGATTATTTTAGCTGGAAGATACCCGTATTTATCTTCACATTTCATTATTTGACAGACTTGGGCAAAATATACCTGAAACCAGATAAGATCAATAATTTGCTTTGGTTTTTAGCAGACCAACTGGTACATGTTGCAGTATTGGCATTCATTGTCGCAGTGGTTGAAAACAATTTTCACAATTTAATTGCAGCGATTAATGGTATTTTGTCTGATCATGAGGTGCTTGTCTGTCTAACCGCTTATTTTTTTGTGATCTGGCCATCCATGATTATTATCAATCTAGCAACCCGGCGTTGGCAAAAGCAGATTAACCGCGAGATTGAACCAAACCTGAAAGATGCGGGCAAGTGGATTGGCATTTTAGAACGAGTACTCGTACTGACATTTGTACTTACGTCACAATTTCAAGCAATTGGATTTTTGATCGCTGCAAAATCAATTTTGCGTATATCTGTAAAAAGCGAAGCAAACGCCAGAATTATGTCTGAATATGTTCTGATTGGAACCTTGATCAGTTTTACAATCGCAATTTTTACCGGAATGTTGGCTAGCTCCGCTATCAGCTAAAATAGAGCAGCTTAATAACGTTTATTTGCAAAAAGGATTATGCCGGCAAATTTGAAAAACACGAGTTTTTTGTGCTTTTAAAATTTGTGTGATT
>NZ_JAPAAF010000064.1 GCF_025907915.1 Gaoshiqia sediminis | reverse complement strand
GAACCGCTGTATACGAGACCCGTACGTACAGTGGTGTGAGAGGCTCTCCCCGTCAGTGTTCACTGGCGGGGCAGTCTACTCGATTAGCAACTGGGCGTTGATTCTTCCAGTCTGTTTTTCAGTCATTTAAGGTTTCTTTAATTGTCTTTTCAATCTGCACAAAACTGTCAACGGAGCGCAAATTTATTTTGTTTTTTTGTGGGAGGGCAACCCTAAAACCGCCCTTAAAGGCGGTTACTTGGGCAGGCTTTGTAAGCTCTTTGGCAAGTTTTGGTCGTGCGTTGGCTCGTGGGGCTTGCCAATGTGCTTACAAATAGGGAGGGCAATTCCACTATCCTCTTATGGTTTTGCCCAATGCTTCTAATAGTTGTGGATTGTCCTCTAAACCAATCTTTGCTACGGCATAGAACTCACTCATCCAATCATCTATCTTTGCAAATGCTGCATCTTTGCCTTTGGTTGCATCTTGTGATTCCCCTTTTTCTTTCAGGTAAACTGCTCTTGCCGTTTCTAATTCAGAAATCAATGTGTTTGCCGCTGTCAAGTCGTCAACGGAGATTTTTAAACGGGATAATTTACCTTGAACCGCTGTATCGGCTGATGCCACGGAATAAAATTTCTTTGCAGCTTCTAACCATTTGATATAAGTCCGTGGCATTGTTCCAGAAATTGCCAATTTGTCAGCGGTTAATGAATCGTTACGGAATACAACTTTTGCTTTCTTGCGGTGAATGTTGAATGTATCCTCCAATTGTTCCTTTTTACTTGAAAAATCGGCGTAAGCGGCAGATGTTTCATCGTCTTCGGTTTTGTTTGCATCGTATGCAGTTCGGGTTTTTGTTAGCAATGCTTTGCCGTCTGCGATAACTGTTGAATCATAGCCTAAATCTGCCATGATTGCTGAAATTTCAGGTTGGGTTTCTGCATTTTCCAAAGCTACCCGGTACAATTCCAAGGTTGCTGTGTCTGTAAGTTTTGTGCGTGATGCCATAATTTAATTTTTAAAGGTTTATAATTAATTACATTTGGTTTTTTCGCTTTTACAATTTTGTTTTTCAGTTTTACAATTGCGTTTTCCCCACTCACATTTTCTCTTTTCTTATTTGGAATTGTATTTTCCGAACGTACTGCAATATTTTCCTTACTTGCAAGTCTATTTTTCCTTTCTACTATTGCATTTTCCAAACTTACACCTGCTATTTTTCAACTTGATTTTGTGTTTGTAAAACTAAATGTTAAATATAACGAAAATACTTTTTGTTAGAACTCAGTTGTACTTCCATTTGTTAAAAATAATCAGCAGCAACTTTCATTCTTTTGAATGGAAGGGCATTTTGCCGAACCATACGAACAATACACACAGCAATCTCCCTGTTTTGGTTTCAGAATGGTATGGCAATTTTCACATTTATAAAAGAATTGGCAAGAATCCATGGGCATGGTTTCTTTCTTCTGAAAGTCACAATTTGGACAGCTTATTATTGACTCTAAAATTACTTCCATATCTATTTTCCAAGTTTTAATATCCTGAAAGCCCCCCTGACCACAATTAAAAAAACAATTGCACCAATGATTAAATCAGGATACTTTGATTGGGTCAACAAAACCAATACTCCTGCTGCGATAACACCAGTATTGATAATAATATCATTCGATGTGAATATCATCGTGGCTTTCATGTGTGCTTCTTCACTTTTTGATTTTTGTAATAAATAAAGGCAAACGGAATTGGCAATTAATGCCAATATGGAAACAATAATCATGGTTTTGAAATCCGGCACAGCTTCGAAACTGATAAATCTGCGTATTACTTCTATAAGCCCAATCAATGCTAAAGCCAGTTGAAAATAGCCACTCAGCTTTGCCACTTTTTTCTTACGGAACACAGTTGAACCGACAGCCCAAAGGCTAAGACCATAAACAAGTGCATCTGCCAGCATATCCAACGAATCGGCAACCAAACCCATAGATTTAGAAATAAAACCCGTGGTAATTTCAATAATAAAAAATGCAAAGTTGATAATCAAAACCGTCCAAAGGAGTTTCGATTGTACCGATGAATTGTCCTTGAATTCATCCGCTTGGACAACAATTGTTTCTTGGAGTTGCGACCCTAAATTGAGTTCTTTCAGGTGATTCTCAATTTCAGAGCTTTCTTCAGAATGAAAGACAGTAAGTTTTCGGTTTTCAATATCGAACACCAAACTTTTAATCATGGAAAGCCCTTCGAGTTTCATCCTGATAAGGGTTTCCTCGGAAGGGCAATCCATTTTGGAAATTTTAAAGGTGCTTTTAAACATTGTGAATGACATGTTTTAATTTTTGTTGAACCTCATTTGCAACACCTGCCAATTTTTCATTTTCAACAGATTGCATTGATGCCATCGGGTCAACGGCAGCAATTTCTGTTTGGTTTTCTGAAATTTGTTGCACGATTACATTGCAAGGCAACATCGTACCGATTTTATCTTCTTCCTGTAATGCTTTGTAGGCAAAAGCAGGGTTACACGCACCAAGTATGCGGTACTTTCTGAAATCTACCCCCAATTTTTCTTTTAGTTTTTCGTGTATGTTGATTTCAGATAATACCCCGAAACCCTCCTTTTTGAGTTCTTCTGTTACCCTTTTTACTGCTTCTTCAAAAGAGCAATTCAATGTTTTTTCAAAATAGTATTTCATCGTTTTTGCTTTTAATGTGAATTATTTAAAAAGCAAGTTGCCCGATATATTAAGGCAACCTGCCCTTAAAGTTATAAATTATTTTTCTCCATTTCCCAAACCCGTTTTCACACGGTACACCTTTTCGACATCGGAAACATAAATTAACCCATCGCCTGGATTAAGTGTACACCCGTATTCACAGATTATAGCACAAATAGTATCAACATCTTCATCCTCTGCTACAATCTCAAGTTTAGCAATCTCACTGTCGGTAACAGAAAATTTCTGCGAAACAAATGCGTTTTCATCTTGCAGTTTTCCCGTACCTTCTGCCGAAGAAAGCGTAATGTTCTCAAAATCATTGTCGATTAAATGGTGAACAATTTCATTCACTTTATTTGGTCTTACAAATGCTTTTATTTCTTTCATAATTTTATTGTTTTAATCATCATCTCCGGTTTCTTCTTTCTTCATATCAGCCAATAAATAGTAGGCTGTATTCAAAACTACCTGTGTGTTATCAGGCAACGAATTTATCAAATGTATTTCCGTATATCCATCGTCTTTCAGTCCGGGAATAACTTCGACCATTCGGAAGGCCATACTATTTTCTTCCGCATTATCTTCATTGTCGGCATGGATTTCTTCATTTGCAGGTTCGTCCTTTTCTCGTTCTTCAAGAGCCTGATTGTCCAGTATAAAAATGTATGATTTTGTCCCCTCCGTAACAATAGCATCATTGGGCAGAGCACGGGTATATTTTTCATCGGTATGCAAATGGCCAGAAATATACATTCCCGGGATAAGCCCCGAAACTTTTTCATTAATTTTTGCATGGATATGAACTGCCCTCGAATTGGCCTCAAACTCTTTTCCAATTGCAAAAACGGTTGCTGTTAACTCTTCTCCCGGACGGTTTGAAACCGTGAAATGCACTTTTTGGCCTTCTTTTACCAGATGCACATCTTTTTCATAAACCATAAAATCGGCATGGATTGCACTATTGTCGGTTATTTCAAGGAGTATGTCTTTTGCATCAACATAAGAGCCTACTTTGATATTTACCTCATTAATAAAACCATTAATCGGGGAAAGGATACTAACTGTGTTCGAAATAATCCCTTCTTTAATTTTGGCAGGTGAAAGATTAATCAATTGCAAGCGTGATTTTAAGCCTTCATATTTTGTTTTCGCTGTGTTGTATTCCGATTTAGCCTGTTGAAAGTCCCTGCCTGCACCGACATTGTTTTCAAAAAGTTCTTTCTGGCGTTCAAATTCCTGTTCCAAATATTCAAGCCTGTTGGCTACTTCGGCAAATTCTTCTTGCAAAACAATAAAATCGGGGTGTTCCAGCACTGCCAGCAATTGACCTTTTTTTACCCTGTCGCCATGAAACACCTTAATCTCTTTTACATTACCACCAATAACAGCTGTAACCTCGGCACTACTTGCCGGGGGTACTTCTAACTGCCCGTTTGATTTTACTATCGTGGTTAAGTTCCGCATTTGGAAAGTTCCTAATTTTAAGTTCAGGGCTTCCCGTTGGTTCTCATTTAATACAACAACACCTTCGGGTCCATGCTCTTCGTTTTCTTCGCTTTCGCTGGTCGTTTTATTTTTAGTATTGCACGACATTAAAGTGGCGATTGCAATAAACGCTATAATTATTTTTGTCTTCATCATTACTCAATTTTGTTGATTATTTACCTGTTAAATATTTTAGTTGGGCAGATAATTCATTGTACTCCGCCTGTTGCATTAAAAAATCTTGTTTTGTACGTATCGCCGCTTCAGTATTCTGAATAAATTGAACGTAGTCGATACTGCCAAGACGGTACGCCAGATTGGAAGCCTGAATTTGTTCGTCGGCCAAAGGCAATGCTTCTTTTTGATAATAGTCGATAACCTGTTGCAACATAAGGTAACGGCTAATTTGTTGATTGTACTCGGCTTTTATTTCCAGTTCCTTTTGCTCGTATTGCCGATTGGCAATTTGGAAGTCAATTTTTGAAGCTTTGGTTTTGCCCGATTGTGAAAAGAAAGCCAATGGTAAAGAGATACCTGCTTCCCAACCATAAAACCCGGAATTGCCGTCAACCGACTGCCATTTATAACCCAAGTCTAACTTTGGAAGGAAATTGGCTTTTTCCGCTTTCCATGCCGATTCTGCCACATCAATCCCGGTTGAATAATAATTCAGCAGCGGGCTTTCGCTCAATGAATCAATTTCGGAAACTATATTGAAAGCATACTGCCCCAAATCCTGTATGTTAACATCTACCGCAATCGGGTATAATAGGTATTGATTCAGAATTTGCAAGTTTGCCAAATAGTTGCTTTCAGCTTTCTTTAAATTTACCTGCAATTCTTTGTACTTAGCCGAAGCAGAAAGGTATTCAATCTTAGAAGTAGCTTGTGTTTTGTACCTCAATTCAGCGGCTTTTTGAAAATCGGCGTACAAGGTGTCGAGTTCTTTAAAAAGCTGCCATTGTTGTTTGGCATGTACAGCATTGTACCATGCGATACTAACATCACGGATTAACGAATATTCGGTAAGGTACTGCCCCGAAATAGCTTGTTGGGTACGTGCATTTGCTAACTTGCTTTTTGCCGGAATACCAAAAACATCGATATCCGACTGACCAATCCCAATTCTGTTTTGAATACCGGGCGCACCGTTTCCCACTTCTTCTTTACCCGTGTAAACAGAGGTTATACCCAATTGGTAAGCCGTTGCTTTTAAAGCTTCCTGTTTGTCAACTTCCAATTGGGCTGCCTTGATTGTCGGATAATTTTCTTTTGCCCTTTCAATGACTTGTGGCAATGTTAGGGAAGAATCTTGCGCATTGGCATTTCCTGAAATCCCCAAACCTGCCATTATAAAAAGGACAGAAAATACACCCATTGCCGGTTTAGGCAACTTTATTTTTTTAACTCCCGATTCAACAAACTTATAGAGAATGGGCAGCACAATAAGCGTTAGCAAAGTTGATGTAAGCATTCCACCAATGACCACAGTAGCCAGAGGACGTTGTACTTCGGCACCTGCCGACATTGAAACTGCCATAGGCAAAAAGCCCAAAATATCGGTTGAAGCGGTCAATAAAATTGGCCGGATACGCCGGATAGAACCTTTTTTAATGATGTCGTTTATATGAAGTTTGCCTTCTGCTTTTAATTCATTAAACCCGCTAATTAATACCAAACCATTAAGTACCGCAACGCCGAACAGGACGATAAACCCAACCCCGGCAGAAATGCTAAATGGCATATCCCGCAAATAGAGCGAAAATATACCCCCAACAGCAGCGAAGGGAACGGCTACATAAATCATGAGGGTTTGTTTGAACGATTTCACGGCAAAAAATACCAGCATAAAAATTAACGCTAAAGCAAGCGGAACTACAAGGGACAAACGTTTTGATGCCCTTTCGAGATTTTCAAAAGCACCACCATACCTGATATAATAGCCCGTTGGCAGTTCAAGTTTTTCATCTAAAACAGATTGGATTTCTTCCACAAGCGATTTCACATCCCTGCCAGCAACATTAATTCCTACGTAGGTTCTACGGTTGGTATTGTCGCGGCTAATTTGCATCGGCCCCGGCTGGTAACTTATTTCAGCTACTTCTTTTAAGGGAATTTGATTACCATCGGGAAGATTAACAAATAAATTCCTGATATCGTCAATACTTGTGCGGTGTTCTTCGTCCAATCGCACAACAAGGTCAAACATCCGCTCGCCTTCGTAAATGCTTCCGGCAACGCCACCACTAAAAGCGGATTCAACAATCGTATTGAGTTCTTTAATTTTCAGGTTGTAACGTCCAAGCTTGTTACGGTCGTAATGAACGGTAATCTGGGGCAAACCACTTGTTGCCTCCGCTTTTACACCTGCTACACCATTAATCCCTGAAATCAGCCCGGCAATTTCAGCGGCTTTGGCAGCCAGTATATCCAAATCATCGCCATAAAGTTTAACGGCAACATCTTCACGGATACCAGTCAGCAATTCATTGAAACGCATTTCAACAGGCTGGGTAAATTCAAAATTTATACCCGGCAAAACACTTACTTTTTCCCTTACTTTTTCAATTAATTCGGCTTTCGATTCGGCTTGTGTCCACTGGTCTTTTGGTGTCAATATCACAAATATATCTGCAATGTCCAAAGGCATTGGGTCCATGGGTAAATCTGCCACACCAATCCTGCTTTGAATACTTTCTACTTCATCAGGAAAGTTTTCCAAGACAATTTGTTCCAGTCGGGTGGAAGTTTTTGTTACTTCGGTTAATGAAGTTCCTGGCTTTAAAAATGCCTGAAAAGCAAAATCGCCTTCATCAAGTTTTGGAATAAATTCGGCTCCCATCCGTGTAAACAGAAAACCGCCGGAAACTAACAGCACAAATGCTATTGTGATTACAATCCAACTTCTTTTAAGCGACCATCCGATTACCGGGGTATAAATTTTTTCAAGCTTACCAATAATTTTATCGCCCCATGTTTTTTTATCTGTTTTTGGTGGTTGAAGAAATAAGGCTGCCATCATTGGAATATAGGTAAGGCACAATATTACCACGCCCAAAACGGCAAAACCAAAAGTCATAGCCATGGGGATAAACATTTTGCCTTCTACTCCTTGCAAAGCTAAAACAGGTATAAAGACAATCAGAATAATCAACTGCCCAAAAAATGCCGAGTTCATCATTTTGCTTGCCGAATTATAAGCAATTTCGTTTCGTTTCGTCTGGTCAAGCTTTGTTCCTATCAGGTTTTTTCGGTGTAAGTAAAAAATCATACTTTCAACAATAATAACCGCACCATCAACCAATATCCCGAAATCGAGCGCCCCCAAACTCATTAGGTTTGCCCACACCCCAAACAAGTTCATCATGATAAAGGCAAACAGCAATGCCAAAGGAATGGTTGATGCCACGATTAACCCGCCCCTAAGGTTTCCCAAGAATATTACAAGGATAAATATTACTATTAACGCACCCAATGAAAGATTTTCGGCAACTGTAGATGTGGTGCTTTTAATCAGTTTGCTGCGGTCGAGAAAAGGTTTTATTACAACACCATCGGGCAATGATTTTTGTATTAAAGCCATCCGCTCTTTAACATCTTTAATCACATCATTTGAGTTTTCGCCCTTCAACATCATCACGATACCGCCGACAGCCTCGCCCTTTCCATCTTTGGTAAAAGCACCATAACGGACAAAACTTCCGTATTTAACTTCTGCCACATCCCTGATAAAAATGGGTTGTCCGTCAACGTTTGTAACTAAGGTGTTTTTAATATCATTAATAGACCTCATTAATCCTTCGCCTCTGATAAAGTTGGCCTGAAAGTTTTTTTCGATATATGCCCCACCTGTATTCTGATTGTTGTCTTCAAGGGCTTCAAAAATATCAGAAATGGCCAAGCCCATACTCCTAAGTTTATCTGGATTAACAGCTACTTCGTACTGTTTTCCCCTTCCACCAAAAGAGTTTACTTCCACCACTCCGGGCAGCATGGCCATTTGCCGTTTTACAATCCATTCCTGCATGGTGCGAAGTTCCATATCGTCATAAATAGTATCGAAACCGGGTTGTACTTCAAGCGTGTATTGATATATTTCACCCAGCCCGGTGCTGATGGGTGCCATGAACGGCTCTCCAAATCCCTGTGGGATTTTTTCTTTTACTTCTGCTAAGGCTTCGCTTACTAATTGCCGGGGTAAATATGTTCCGGCACTTTCTTTAAAAACAATGGTAACTACCGAAAGTCCAAAGCGTGATACACTTCTGATTTCAGTCACATCTGGAAGGTTTGCCACTGCCAGTTCAACCTGATAGGTTACAAACTGTTCAATGTCTTCGGTGCCCAAATTGGGTGCTGTTGTGATAACCAAAACCTGATTGTTTGTAATATCGGGCATGGCATCAAGCGGCACTTTGGTCATGGAATATATTCCACCGATAATCAGGCCAATGGTCATCAGCCCGATAAGTGCCTTATTCTTTATTGAAAAAGATATTATTTTGTTTATCATTTGAATATTATGAATTATTATTTGGATATAAATCAATTTCAAGGTGTTTTCACTCCAAGAGACTACTCTTGGACAACCTTTTATTTAATGCATCACATCAAAAAATTGATATGAGCAAATTGTTAAGATGAAACGATTATATTTTGGGAGGTTGCCAGATAGAAGAAAAATGATTTGAAAATCTTGATTCTTTGAAAGTAATATTCAAAGCAACCACTTCAACATCGGACAATAAACCATTAAAAAATGATGGGAAAGAAAGTGTTTGGCAACAATGACAAAAACAAAAAGGGGAACATAAATCAACATCACTTGTGTGATTTTGGCTTTGTTCCGACAATTCCAAGGTAGCAGAATTTGTACCAGCATGTACATCATTGCAAGGTATGGCTGTTAAAACCATTACATACACTGATAATATTACTGCTATATATTTCATCTGCAAATTCTTATTTCTAATAATTACAACGACAAAAATACTATATAGTTCGTGCAACCGAGTTGCAAACTTACTTTTTGCAATTTGAACAAATACCTTTGACAACAAAGTTTGCACTGGAAAATTCAAATCCATTGGGTAAGTCTGGCTGGGGAACAGGTAAATCTTTCATACAATACGTTTTTCCGCATTTGTTGCATAAAAAATGAACATGTAAATGTTCTGGTTCGCAAGTGCAAAAATCTTCGCAAAGTGCGTATCTTAAAGAGCCAGAGCCATCTTCAATTGAATGAATGAGTTGATGTTCCTGGAAAGTTTTTAAAGTTCTATATAACGTTGCTTTATCAGCTTTTTCAAATTTTTGTTCTAATTCAGGCAAACTAATAGCCGTTTTTTGTTCTGTCAGAACTTGTAAAACCAACTGTCGCATTGCGGTTGGGTTGATATTTTTCAAGTTGAGTTTGTTGTCTATTTCCTTTTTCATTTTACTAATTTCAATAATCTCGGTTTGTTCAAAGCTCAAATGTAACAATTAAGCACCGGTGCGTAGGCAGAATTGCAGCTCTTTTACAAGCCTTTGGTTTGGGTGTTGGCTTGTGGGGGCTTGGAAATGTGCTGCAATGTGGGTCAGGGTTTCCCTTCTTCTTTTTGCGGGGGGAGAAAAAAACAAAATAAATTCCTCCAAGTTTGCACCGAACTTTTATAATTGCATGTCTTTTTTCGCCTTGTTGCTAACGTTCTAGTATTTTATCCATCGTGTGGATGCGTTGTTAAATGTATGAATAATAATTCATATTGCTAATAGGTTATGACAGGAGGCTT
>NZ_JAPAAF010000063.1 GCF_025907915.1 Gaoshiqia sediminis | reverse complement strand
ATGCGCAAAAGATTGCTTCATTCCGCTGCGCTTCATTTGCAATGACGCCTGCTTGAAGCGCCCCATTCATCCTTCATCCTTCCCAAGGTCTGCCTCCCATTCTTTTCTTGTCCTCAAGCCGGACCGGCTCTTCCTTTTCCATTCGATGAAAAGGAAGCAAAAACCTTGTCAAAACGAACCCTCTGCCGGGCGTTTTGACGGCCCACCCACTCGCTTCGATCCGGGTTCCACGCAGCACGAGCAGGCATTGGAATCTGTTGCTTTGGTATCGCATTTTTTTATGGTGCGGCCTGCGGGGGGCTTAGAAAGCCAGGGAAGGGAATCTGATTTCCCAAAAACCTTATTTTGGGTTCCTCAACCTTAGTAGCGTTGTGTGCAAATTGACAGCATTTTAAACCTTATTCCCGTATTCGTGTAAACCCATTTTATAGAAGGTAATAAGGTTGGTAGGAGGTTCGGTGCGGTATTTTTTTCTACTAAGGTTTGTCAAATGAATAAGGTTTTTATTGGTCGCAATTCCCAAATTCGAATAGGGGTGATGGATGGCTCGATCCCCTCGGGATCCGGGGCTGCTCGGTATGACGTTGAGTCGTTGAAAGCTTGCCCGGCTTTGACGGAAGTTCTCTATGAGCAAAAGATTGCTTCATTCCGCTGCGCTTCATTCGCAATGACGCCTGCTTGAAGCGCCCCATTCATCCTTCATCCTTCCGAATGTCAGCGTCATCAGCGTCTAATTTCATTCGTCATTAAAGATTGCTTCATTCCGCTGCGCTTCATTCGCAATGACGCTTGCTTGAAGCGCCCATTCATCATTCAACATTCATCCTTCATCCTTCCCAAGGTCTGCCTCCCATTCTTTTCTTGTCCTCAAACCGGACTGGCTCTTCCTTTTCCATTCGATGAAAAGGAAGCAAAAATCTTGTCAAAACGAACCCTCGGCCGGGCGTTTTGACGGCCAACGCACTCGCTCCGATCAACATGGAGATAAGCTGAAAACGAATTACTCATCTGTTCTATTTATGGCTCCCGGCGTTGTCATTGTTTTCTTCCTGAAGCAGCATTTTTAAAATTGTCAGGAGCCGAAGAAAGAGCATGTCGGCTTTTGGCTGGCCTACGGGGATTTTGCTTAGAAAACCAGAGAAGGGAATTCGAAAGGGGACTGGAAAGCGGCCCTGTTTGAGGAGGAACGACGAGTTGGGACGAGTGACATGACCGTTTCCGTAGTTTTCGTGCAAAAGACCCGTGAACCTTGATTTTTTTGGTTACTTTTTGGCTTAATCCAAAAAGTAACTCCTGTCCGGAAGGACATTTTTGTTTGTTGGGTGTCCCAATGACGAAAACAGGAAAATGGATCCATGAAATTCAGGGAGTAGCAGGAAAAATACACTGATCTTAACCACCAATGCCCAATCATAATGAACATTTGTAAACTATTGCCAGGTAAATATCGTAAATAAAAACACGGTGATCAGTCATTCGTTTGGGCCGATCAGAACCAATGGACAGGAACTCAAAACAAGGCAAGCTACATGAAGGCAAGCATAGGACACTGCCGACAGCAGCATCTTACCGCAAGAGCATGACACAGATGACATTAGAATTTAAATGGGGAAATACAATGAAGAGTCCAATAAACAACATGGCACAGATCGAGGACTATCTGAGCCAGGAAGCAGAAGATCTGCTGACCTACCGGGCAACATGCATTCCAAAAGAGAAGTTGCTATTACCGGGTCCGGAAGTGATCGATAGCGTTTTTGGCATCTCGGACCGGAACGTGCAGGTTTTGAAAAGCCTGTCTTCCCTTTATCACCACGGGCGACTTTCCGGCACCGGATATCTATCCATATTACCAGTCGATCAGGGGATTGAACATACTGCCGGAAGTTCTTTCTCCCCCAATCCGGCGTATTTTGATCCGGAAAATATCATTAAACTGGCCATAGAGGGCGGATGCAACGGCGTTGTATCAACCTTTGGGGGGCTGTCGTTGCATGCACGCAAATATGCGCACAAGATTCCTTTTATCGTGAAGATAAACCACAATGAATTGTTGACCTACCCGAATAAATACGACCAGGTCATGTTCGGAAGTGTAGAGAACGCCTGGAACCTTGGCGCAACAGCTGTTGGGGCTACTGTTTATTTTGGCTCGCCTGAATCGAACAGGCAACTGATTGAGGTGGCCGAAGCCTTTGAACGAGCCCACGAACTGGGAATGATGACCGTTTTATGGTGCTATACGCGTAATAATAATTTCAAAACCAAAGAACGGGATTATCATACAGCTGCTGATCTGACCGGACAGGCAAACCATCTGGGGGTTACCATCAAAGCTGACCTGATTAAACAAAAGTTGCCTGAGACCAATCGCGGGTTTATCGACCTCAAGTTCGGCAAAACCCATCCTGATATGTACACCAAACTAACCTCGGAGCATCCGATTGACCTTTGCCGGTACCAGGTTGCCAATTGTTACATGGGGAAAATCGGGCTGATAAACTCCGGGGGGCCGTCATCGGGAGCCGATGACTTTTCCTTGGGTGTTCGCACGGCCGTCATCAATAAGAGGGCTGGTGGAACCGGATTGATATTGGGAAGAAAAGCTTTTCAGCGCCCGATGAAAGACGGAATTAAACTCTTAAATCTCATCCAGGATGTTTATCTGCACCAGGAAATTACAGTAGCCTGAAAATCATACAAACATGGAACGACGCGTATATGGCCCGGTGCCTTCCCGAAGATTAGGATTAAGCTTGGGGGTGAACAATATCCCCCATAAAGTTTGTACCTATTCCTGTCGCTATTGCCAGGTGGGAAAATCGCTAAAGATGCAACTGCAACGGCAGGTGTTCTATGAACCAGAGGAACTGGTCGATGAAGTAAAAGAGCTGCTATCAAAGCTTCAGCATAAAACCGACTATCCGGATTACATCACCGTTGTCCCCGATGGAGAACCAACGCTGGACATAAACCTGGGGAGCTTAATCGAACAACTGAAACTACTTCAGGTACCTGTTGCAGTGATCACCAACGCCTCGCTGATCAACTTGCCGGAGGTTCAGCACGACCTTCTCAAAGCTGATTTTGTTTCTGTAAAAGCCGATACCTTTACTTTCGAAACCTGGAAAACGCTAAACATTCCGCACAAGCAATTAGATATTAACCAGATTGCAGACGGAATTCGTGATTTCAGAAAAAAATTCACCGGAAAGATGGTCACTGAAACTATGTTGGTCAGGGGTATAAACGATTCGGTATCCGAGTTAAAAAACACCGCTTTGTATCTCGAGAGTTTCGGGCCGGATGTGGCCTACGTGGCCATACCAACGCGCCCGCCTGCATTTAACCATGTTGAACCTTCCGATGAAGCCACCGTCAATTCGGCCTACCATATTTTCAAGGAGAAAATTGCTCATGTTGAATTGCTGACGGGTTATGAAGGCAACGCGTTTGCTTCGACCGGAAATTTCAGGGATGATTTGTTAAGCATCACGGCAGTACACCCCATGCGGGAAGATGCCGTGCTGGGCTTGATGCAAAAAACCGGAGCCAGCGAAGACCTTCTGGCAATGCTGTTGAAAGAAAAGCTGGTTGAAAAATTACCCTATGGCGGACATGCCTATTACCTGAAGAAATTTCGGCAAATGATTGACCGGTTAACCGGATCCGGATGAAAGGAGCCATGACACACTTATTCAGCAAAGAAGAACGCCTGAAAAAACTTTGTGCCCAACTTAAAGTTTGCACTCAATGCGGGTTACACAACAGCCGAATAAATGCGATTTGCGGTGAAGGCAATGTACATGCCCGGTTCTTTTTTATTGCCCAGGCGCCAGGCGAAACAGAAGATGTAGCTGGCAGCATGTTTTTAGGCCCCACGGGAAAGGTCCTTGATGAATTGATGGCAGAAATTGACCTCGAACGATCCTCGGTATATATGACCAACCTGATAAAATGCCGGTTACCCAAAAACCGAAAACCCAAAACCGAGGAAAAAAATAGTTGCGGTAAATACCTGTTACGGGAAATCGAAATCGTAAAACCGGAATTTCTAATCCCGCTGGGCTATCATGCCACAAAATTCATTTTGACCCGCTATTGCCGCGAAAACATTTTGTCGTCCGATTTTGTCGGCAAACTAATTTATTGCAGCACGCAAAAGATTTATCCGCTGAGGCATCCTTCTGCCGCTTTGTATAATCCGCTGATCAAACAAGCAATGAGCCTGGACTTCCGGAAAATTTCCGTTTTCAGGAAGCCATGCAAGTGGTACCCGACATGCCCGATGAAGAAATATTTCGAGAAGGGATGGCTGGACAAAAAATGGGTTGAATTGTATTGCAAAGGTGACTGGGCAAGTTGTAAAAGATATCAACTGGAAGAAAACGGACAGTATCACCCGGACCGTATGCTCCCTGACGGAAGTTTACTGAATGGATTGAAATAAGTTTGGGGCAATTCTTTATCTGATCAACCGTTTTTCTCCTGCTTTTTAGCGTTCTATTTTTTCAGGATTGTAACGTGAAGTTGAAACTGAAGTTTTATGCTTTCGCTTTATGAGAAACGACCCGAATACCATGGCTATCATGCTTGCCGCCCAAAACTATCTGAGCCGGCAGGAGTATGGGCAGGCAATCAATTGCTTACTGAAAATTCTGGAAACCGATCCTGAAAATAAAGAAGCCTCCGTACTTTTGGAACAAGTGAGAGAAATAACAGAGTACCAGCACCGCGATATCTTTTCAGCGACAAATTTAGATATGGATCCCTGGCTCGAATAAAACGATTTTCTTTTCATCCACCCCTTTAACAGAGCATTGCATTCCTTCCCGCGAGCCCGTTCCTTCCTTATCAGCACTGTATAAATTGCCGTTATCAGGATTTATTGCCCTGGTCAACCTTTCTTCTTGCTGCCGTTAACGTTAGGATTGATATGGATCCCAGACAACTAAAACCAATGCACCCTTTTCGGACTCGAAAGGCCCGTGATTCTCATGAGCACTAAAAATCTGGTAATCTCCTTCGTGGTAAAGTTTACCTTCGCTTTTGTATTCTCCTTTCAGAATAAAGTGCTGTTCGGTGGTAATATGAGTATGGTCAGCCATGTGGAAATCTTTGGGCAACCTGAGCAGAATTGTTTTTTTTCCATCCTGGTCGCGCAGCGTCTTTTTCTCTGCTCCGCTCCCGTACTCTGTTGCTTCCTGCCAATGAGCATCGTCGTATAGATTCATTCGTTCTTTCATCTCCAGGCCCTCCTTTTAATGTCAATTTATTTCAATGAAACCACTTTTTTATACGATGACTTATCCCGATTTGATATTTTATCGGTTGGATTTTATAAAATTTTTAAGCTGAGAGTCAACTAAGAACCGGGCATATTTAAATGGAATCCCAACGACCACTTCACTCTTTTCGACACCTCCATGCTTTCGTGATTCCGGACAGCCAAACGACAACGTTACGACTTTATTTTTATAACAATTGGCAAACACGTTTCCGCAAATGGATAGCAGTGAGAAAGGAGAAATTGCCGGTTTTATTTCATTTTTTGCCAGTACGTGCATCAGATTAGTAACCATATACGGCTGTACATAGATGATATATAAATCCGGCTGGATCACTGTCTCCATATTTTCGCTAATTCCAAGCACTACAAAATTTACCCCCTCCAACTTGGGAATCTCCTGTAATGCATCCGTTGTAAACCGAAGTGGGATTTGGCTGTTTGCTGAAATCGTTCGGGCCAGCGCCGAATCGTCGTTGTCAAATCCCGTACTTCTTCGGGCACCGGGACATCCCAGATTCTCATGTACTATTTTTAGGGGAGTGCAGAATGAGTAATTTACAGCTTCGCACAATTTCATCGAATTTGACGGTATGTTAACCATTTCCGGTAAATCCTTGTTTATCGCGATTGCCGTACATTTGGGCCCAAATATTGCTTTCAGATCCTCAATCATCTCCGATGAAATTGTTGAATGCTATTAATGAATTAGTTGCCCTTCTTTAGTCGGGTAACTGTACTTCTAAGTTCGTCCATTTCGAAATGGTACCTTTTCTTCAACCGCCCGATTTTTTCACCTGCTTGATTCGATGGTACGTTGAGTGCTTCAGTTAATTTCGTGACAGGTATCGCGTATTTTTGCGATACTTCGCTTAAGGTCATAGCCCCGGAAATTTCCAGTTCCGGATCGGCATGCCGATGGTGGTATTCCGGTTCGGGATTGTGCAGCTTACTGGCGTTTTTCTGTTCCCTCGGTTCGGGAGTGTCGCTGGATGGAGAAGGATAAAATTTATTTGCTTTATTGTCTTTCCATGCCATTCTCTTCAGTTTTAAGGTCGTTATTTAAGAAATAGCCCCCACCGGACATATTTTTTCACAGACACGGCAAGCGGCACAACGGTTTTCATCAATAAAAGCCTTTCCGTCGTCCGTGGTTATGATTGCTCCCTTCGGACATACATCGATGCAGCTTCCACAACAAATACAAAGTTCAGAATTTACGCTTGGGGAGTCCTTTCTTGTTGTTTTAAAGCTGGCCGCTTCCGTTGTTGTACCAGTCGGTTTTTCTCCCCGGGCTAAGGGAACCCGGCAAACCGGACAAAGCGAGTTGCGGCACGGACTTCCTTGATCGTGAGGAGTACTGTATCCGCACGTTGGACAGGTGCACCAATTGTGATTATTTTTGGGGCCCATCCGTTGGGCTCCTCTTTTTCCCATTCCTTTTCCTCTCATTTTTCCCGGATTGTTAAAAATACAAATCTCTTTCCCCGTTTCTGATTCGTTGTAGTTTGGCGCGAAGTTCTTCCAGCCGTTTTTCGTTGGTTATTTTATGCTGATTGGCTTCAATGGCCTTCCAGCCTTTTTCTTTCACTGGTTCCGAGGCATAATCTTCGAGGTACTCGGCCAGGGTAAGCATGGCATTGGGTGTACAATATTGGTGGATGAAGCCCGGCACCGATATCTCCATGAAATGCTCACCGGTGCGCCCCAATCGGTAACATGCCGTGCAAAACGAAGGGAGGAAGTCTTCGTTGAGCAATTCTTCGATGATTTCGTCCAACGAGCGCGAATCGTTGATAAAAAACTGTTCGCGATTCAGATTTTGTTGTTCGTTGAGGCTTCGGGAGTAAGCCCCCAGTTCGAGTTTGGTGCCCCCATCGATTTGTGATACCCCGTATTTCATCACTTCCTTTCGCACCACAGGCGATTCTCGGGCAGTAAGAATCATTCCTGTATAAGGAACGGCAAGCCGAAGAATGGCTACCAATCGTCCAAAATCGCTATCATTAACATGATATTTCTGCGGCATGTTCATGCTCAACGCATCTTTTATCCGGGGAAACGAGATGGTGTGTGGGCCAACGTTGTAACATGCTTCGAGGTGGTTGGCATGGCGCACCAGGCCCAGAACTTCGAAACGCCAGTCGTACAAGCCAAACAAAGCTCCAATTCCTACATCGTCAATTCCCGCTTCCTGTGCCTTGTCGAGCGAAATAAGCCGGTTCACGTAGTCGCGTTTTTTACCGGCCAGGTGGTACTGGTAGTAGGCTTCGGGGTGGTACGTTTCCTGGAAGACCTGATAGGTGCCAATGCCAGCCTGCTTCACGGTGCGGAACCCTTCGATGTCGAGCGGTGCCGCGTTGATATTAACCCGCCGTATCTCGCCTTTTCCTTTTTTGGTGGTGTAAACGCTTCGCACGGTTTGCGCAATGAAGTCGGCCGAATATTCGGGGTGTTCCCCAAAAACCAGGATCAGCCGCTTCTGCCCGTTATCTTCGAGGGCTTCTACCTCGGCCCTGATTTCATCGGGCGACAGGGTTTTGCGAATGGCCTCCTTGTTGTCGGTGCGAAAGCCGCAATACTGGCAATTGTTGATGCACTTGTTCCCAATGTACAACGGAGCGAAAAGAACGATGCGGTTCCCGTAAACTTTTTCTTTTAACCGAAGTGCACCTTCCTTAATTTGTTCGATCAGTTCCGGGTCATCGGCGTTAATCAGCACCGCGGTTTCTTCGAGGGTCAGCCTTTGCTTATCCAGCGACTTACTGATAATGGTGCGCACTCTTTCAGGCGAAGAAGTTGCCTTTTGGAGAAAATCCCATATTTCGCCGGCATCTATAAAGGGCTGCAAGGGCTGATCGGGGATACGGTATTTTTCAGGAGTAAATTTCATTGGTATAAATTTTTGCTCAGGCTATTCATATTTTTATTCTTTAGTTGACAACCTGTATATCTTTGATTTCAAATAGATTTTCATTTTTATCCCGGATAAAATAGGTATCATTCCCGGGATTTCTTTTTATCATTGCTTTGTACCCTAATGCAACAGCCTTTTCGTATATATCTTTCGCTTCCCGGTAGGCCAGGCAAACATGAGAGAATACTTTCTTTTCTTTTTCGCAACTGATAAAAATCTCGAATTGCACCGATTCATTCTCCATTACATAAATTTCAGCAGCCTCTTCTGTTTGGAAAATGTTTTGTGACATTTCACTACTGATCAAAAATTTTCGTCGGATGGTGAGTTGCAGCACTTCTTTGTAGAAATTTTCAATTTCCACCGGATCAATAATTGTTAGCGCTATGTGCAGAAGCATCTTTCCGTCTTTTATCGAACAAATTTATATGAACTATTGTTCATTTATGCATTCAGCAGATTAATTTTATCTAAATTTTGAGCTATGGTTGATATTTTTGTTCCGACTTTCAAGCAATCACTCATGATTACAGCCTTTGTGCTATTTATGATGGTTGTGATCGATTATATTAACGTACAAAGCAGAAACCTTTGGGCAGAAAAGTTGCAGCAATCGCCGATTCTACAAATTATTTTAGCTGCATTTTTAGGGATTACCCCTGGCTGTTTGGGGGCTTTCACCGTGGTTTCGCTATACACCCACCGCATGATGGGCTTTGCCGGATTGGTAACGGTGATGATTGCTACTTCGGGCGATGAAGCCTTTGTGATGTTTGCCCTCTTTCCCGGAAAAGCCATGTTGTTGCATTTAATCCTGCTGCTCGTTGCTGTCGCTGCTGGATTTCTCGTACACCTGTTTACTAAAAAGAAACAAGCCGTTGCGGCACATGGGTTTGTTTTTCACGAACATGAAAATTGTACGTGTTTTGTAAAAAGTGAGATTATTCCGCAATTAAAAAAAATCTCATTTGAGCGGATTATGCTGGTCCTGGTTACTGTTACTTTCATCTTTCTGTTGCTAATTGGCGCCATTGGCTCTTCAGATTGGGGCTGGAAGAAAATCCTTTTTTTTGTTTCAAGTTTATTTCTGCTTTTTGTTTTTTTAACCGTACCCGAGCACTTCCTGAAAGAACATTTATACAAACACATCATTAAGAAACACTTACTGCGCATTTTTGGATGGACATGGGGCGCCTTCATTATTTTGCATCTTGTACAGTCGAATCTCGAACTGAGCAACCTGCTGCAAAATAACTCTTATTGGGTTTTACTGGTTGCTGTATTGGTGGGGCTTATCCCGGAATCGGGCCCGCATTTGCTTTTTGCCACTCTTTTTTCGCAAAACCTCCTGCCCTTTAGCATTCTGATAGCTAATTCCATCGTGCAAGACGGTCACGGGATGTTGCCTTTGCTTGCTGAGTCGGGAAAAGATTTTTTAAAAGTAAAAATCATCAATCTGGCAGTAGGTATAGTTATCGGATTTATTCTGCTAAAGATTGGAATCTAAAAGTTAGCGCTATTTAATGGAGATGCAAAAAAAACGGATTTCAAATGCCTTTATGAACTTATGACCAAAACAAATTCTATATTTGTGTCGTATAATTTCTAGTCAGAGGTAATAAATATGGGTCCAAAAAAATATTAGTTGCCTCATAAAAAAAGTTAAATAATTAAAATTCTAAAATTATGCCATCAGGAGATCGTACCGGACCCATGGGGCAAGGTTCCATGACCGGAAAAGCACTTGGATTTTGTGAGGGGAATGAAACCCCGGGTTATCACAGAGGATTTGGCGCAGGAATGGGCCGCGGTTTTGGATTTGGACGCGGGATGAGCCGTGGCCGTGGTTTTGGTTTCGGACGTTACTGGAACTGGTTTTCTGCCGGCCTCCTGTTTTCCGCTATGGGACACCCGGAAAATTTTTCAATATAATTTGATATAGCTCTGCTTGTTGGTCATCCATTTTCAGGAGCTGTGATCT
>NZ_JAPAAF010000062.1 GCF_025907915.1 Gaoshiqia sediminis | reverse complement strand
CCATAAACAAACCAACTACAAAATCTAAAATCTCCAAAATCCAGAAAAAGAAAGACCGTCCCAAATTTTGTTTTGAGACGGCCTCAACATGCCATAGCCACGAGGAAAATCCATATTAACTTATCCTGCACCTACCGGGAATGCCTCAGGCATTGGAAGCATTTGAGACACATGTGCATTGAAAGGGTGAACTATATTTTAAAAACGATTTCCCTGAGGAACTCCCGGTATTACAGGATCGGTCGATATTTCTTTGCTGCCACTTCACCGCGGGCCACCATCAGGGCATTTATGGCCAGGGCTTCCAGTTCGTCTTCGCCAGGATAAATATAGGAAGGCCCAATGAAAGCTGTTTTGTTGCTGATATAGTTTGTCACATATTGGTTGTGGGCCAACCCGCCTGTAAGCAAAATACCATCCACTTTTCCTTCCAGCACGACGGCCATTTCACCAATTGATTTGGCAACCTGGTAGGCCAGCGCATCCTGGATCAGGTGGGCTTTTTCGTCGCCTGACAGGGCCCGTTGCTGCACTTCCTGCGCATTGTTGGTGCCGAGGTAGGCCACAAATCCGCCTTCGCCCACCACCATTCGCCGGATGTCACCTTTGGATAGTCGTCCTTCAAAACACAGGTCGATTACCTGCCCAACCGGGAGCGATCCGCTGCGTTCGGGGCTGAAAGGGCCATCGCCGTCCAGGGCATTGTTTACATCGATCACCCGTCCGTTTACATGGGCGCCAACTGAGATGCCGCCACCCAGGTGGACTACAATCAGACGTAGCTTTTCGTAAGGAACACCGGTTTTTCGGGCATGGAGGCGGGCGGTGGCTTTCTGGTTCAGCGCGTGAAAGATAGATCGCTTCCTGAAGGCCGGATGTCCTGTAATCCGGGCAATTTCATCCAGTTCGTCCGTCACCACCGGATCGGCAATATAAGCCTTGGCGCCGGGGATTTGATTGGCAATGTAATCGGCGATCAGCGGGCCCAGGTTACTGGCATGCTGCCCGTAAACCCCTTCGCGGGCGTGGTCGAGCATGAGGTTATCAACCAGGTAAACACCCGATTCCAGCGGGTAGGTCAAGCCGCCCCGGCCGATGATGTATTTAATGCGGTCAACGTCAAACCCTTCTTCTATCAAGGCATCGATGATCAGACCTTTCCGGAAGTCGAATTGTTGGATAATGTTTTTATAGCTGGCCAACTCGTCGATGGAATGCCGAAGTACCTTGGAAAGCTTGCATTCCTCATTGAAATACACCGCAAATTTGGTGGATGTTGATCCCGGATTAATAGCTAAAATGCGAATGTCACTCATGTAATTTATTTACTCAGTAATGCGGCCAACGCAATGGAATACAGTTTTGTTTGGGTGCTGTCGCCCCTGGACGACAAAATGGCTGGTACCCGTGCCCCCATCACAACAGCGGCCTGTTCCGACCGGCACAACTTGGCACCCATCTTGTAAAACACATTTCCGGCGTCAATGTTGGGAAAAAGCAAACAATCGGCATCGCCCGCTACCGAAGAGTTGATTTTCTTGATTTCGGCCGACTCCCGGTCGAGCGCCACATCCAGCGCCATAGGGCCGTCCACCAACGCGCCGGTAATTTGTCCCCGTTCGGCCATTTTGGATAGCATGGCCGCATCGGTACAAGCCTGAATAGATGGCAGCACCTGCTCGGTAGCCGCAATGACGGCAACTTTGGGTTTGTCGATTCCCAGAACATGCGCCGTTTGGATGAGGTAATTGGCCATGGCCACTTTTTGTGAAAAATCGGGGTAGGGGATGACCGCCACGTCGCTAACAATCAAGAGTTTGTGGTAGTTCGGATTTTCAATTACCGAAACGTGGCTCAACACGCCTTTGTGGGGCAACAGGCCAAATTCTTTGTTCAGCAGGGCACGCATGTATTTATCGGTGCTGATCAGGCCTTTCATGATCAGGTCGGCTTTACCCGAGTTCACCATTTTTACAGCGGTCAGGGCAGCGTCATCCTCATTGTTGGCTTCTATAATTTCGAAGGACGAAAAATCCATGTTAAGTTGCTGGCAAACCTGTCGGATTTCGGCTCGGGGACCCGTTATAACCAGTTTTATAAAGCCCAATTCAATCGCCAGGCGGGCAGCCTCCAAACTGTGACTGTCGATGCCGTTCACCAACACCATTTTGCGTACCGGGCCTTTTTTTGCCAGTGCAATGATCTCATTCAACTGTTTAATCATAAGTTCTCCTTTTAAAGTTTACAGGCTCATCACGCCTTTGGGCATCCAAATTTCATTGAACCCTTCACCCGAATGATAAAACTACCGATAGTATGAATGAAATTTACAGAACAAATGTCAAACTAAAAAATGTTTTTAAACCGCTGAAAAACAAAACGTCCGATGCTAAAAAGCATCAGACGTTTAAATCAGGTTTAGATAACCTGTGTATAATTTCAGTTTGTCCTATTTTGGCGGCCCAAACTTATGATTTTACATTTTCACGCACAATCTTTTCCGTATCCAGCGCGATCATCATTTCTTCGTCGGTGGGAACAACCATCACGGTAATGGGCGAACCATCTTTACTGATGACTTTTTCTTTTCCACGCGAACCCCAGTTTTTATCTTCATCAATTTGGATGCCCAGGAATTCCATTTCCTTGGTAACACCGTGTCGGGTCGTGTCCGCATTTTCGCCAATACCTCCGGTAAAGATCAGAATGTCGGCCCCCCCCATGGCTGCGATGTACGAGCCGATGTATTTTTTGATCTTGTAGTCGTACATTTCCAGGGCCAGTTTGGCACGTTCGTTTCCTTCTGTCGCTGCATCTTCCACTTCACGCATGTCTGATGAAATTCCGGTCAGCCCTAAAACACCGCTGTGTTTATTAAATAAGGTGCTGGCTGTTTTCAGTCCAATTTCTTCTTTCTCCATGATATAGGTCACCGCACCCACATCGAGGTCTCCGCAGCGGGTACCCATAATCAAGCCTTCGAGCGGTGTAAAGCCCATGCTGGTGTCCACCGATTTTCCATTTTTCACGGCAGCGATCGATGCCCCGTTGCCCAGGTGGCAGGAAATAATCCGCTGCGTTTCATAGTCGCGGCCCAGGATTTCGCAGGCGCGCTTGGTCACGTAACGGTGGCTGGTACCGTGAAAGCCATAGCGGCGGATGCCGTATTTTTTATACAAGACATAAGGGATACCGTACATGTAGGCAACCGGATCCATCGTTTGGTGGAAAGCCGTATCGAAGACACCTACCTGCGGAATACCGGGGATAAGTTCTTCCATGGCGTAAATACCTTTCAGGTTTGGCGGGTTGTGTAAGGGTGCCAGGTCGGTGCATTTTACAAGTGCGTCAATCACCTCGTGTGTGATAAATTCGCTGGAACTGAAGAACTCTCCGCCATGAACCACACGGTGTCCAACCGCATCAATTTCTTCCAGGCTTTTCAGACAGCCGTATTTTTCGCTGGTCAGAATCCCCAGGATATACTCAATCCCGCCTTTATGATCCAGGATCTCACCTTCGAAAACGATCTGACGTCCATCTTCATGTTTATGTTTCAGGAATGATCCTTTCATTCCTAACTTTTCAATGCCTCCTTTGGCTACTACATGGTGGTCGGCCATGTTGAAAAGTTGGTATTTTATTGAACTGCTACCGCAGTTAAGAACAAGAATTTTCATTGGTTGTAATTTTTACTGACAGTTTTCCCCACCTTCTTTTATTTTGTTTCCGTCCTCGTCGTAACGGTAGAATCCTTTGCCGGTAAACATGCCAAGTTGTTTGGCCCTTACCAGGCGTTTGATGTAGGGAGAAGGTTTATAGCGGACATCGCCAAATTCATTATAAATATTGTCCATCCAGCGGATGATTTTATCCAGTCCCATTTTATCGGCAACTTCGAACGGACCCATGCGCATACCGAATCCGATCCGCATGGTTTCGTCGATGTTCTCAACCGAAGAGATACCTTCCATCAGAATTTCGCAGGCTTCGTTCAGCATCACGACGAACATACGCACGCTGACCAGTCCGGCCGACTCTTCAACCGGAACTACTTTCCGGTTGATCAGGCGGACAAATTTGCACACTTTTTCGTAGGCTTCATTCGAAGTGTATAAGCCTTTAACTACCTCTACAATACGTGCTTCGGGAGATGAGACAAAGAAGTGGAGGCTGACGCAGCGTTCTTTGTGTGCCAATTCGGAGGATAGTTCTGTGATGACGATGGTGGTGGAGTTGGTGGCAATGATACAATCTTTATCCACCACTTTTTCAATTTTTTTGAAGATGTTTTTCCGTTCCTTGATTTTTCCACCGCGGTCAACTGCCCGGATGGCTTCGATGACGAAATCGCAGCCTGCCAGATCTTTATAATCCAGGGTGCCTTTGATGCGCGAAAGGATAGCGCGTTTTTCGCCGGCTGTCAATCCCCAATGCTCAATGCGGTGATCCAGCACCTTGCCGATATTCCGGTAGGCTTCCCTGATTTTTTCTTCGCTTACTTCAATAAATACTACTTCGATGCCGTAAAAACTGGCCACTCGTGCCAGGTTTTGCCCGATCAGCCCGCACCCAACAATCCCTATTTTCGAAAACAGGGTGCTGGATTTAGCTTTTTTGCTTAAGCCAAATTCTTCAATGGCTTCATATATTACTTCGCTCGACATATTCCTTTAATTTAATCAAAAAGCGCAGCGGCTTGATTTGATGTAATGGCTACCATATTCACAATATCACTCACAGAGCATCCACGGGACAGGTCGTTGATGGGGGCGGCCATACCCTGGAGTACCGGGCCGATGGCTTCGGCGTTGGCCAGGCGCTGAACCAGCTTATAACCAATATTGGCGGCTTCGAGCCCGGGGAATACCAGTACGTTGGCACGTCCGGCCACTTCGCTGTCCGGCGCTTTCAGACGGGCAACTTCCGGCATCAGCGCGGCATCCAGCTGCAACTCGCCATCAATTTTCAATTGCGGGTCCAGCTCTTTGGCAATCGCCAGCGCGTTTACAACCTTGTCCACATTTGGGTGCTGGGCGCTGCCTTTGGTTGAAAAACTAAGCATGGCCACGCGGGGTTCCATTCCCACAATGGCTTTGGCGGTCTTGGCCGTGGTAACGGCAATTTCAGCCAGCTGGCGTTCGTCCGGATCGGGCATTACGGCGCAGTCGGCAAATACCAGAATGCCATCGTGACCAAAATGCGGGTCGTTCACAAACATCAGGAAAGCTCCGGAAACAACGCTAACGCCCGGCAGTGTTTTTACGAACTGAAAAGCAGGACGCAAGACATCGCCGGTAGCATTGATGGCCCCGGCTATTTCACCGTCAGCATCGCCACTCTTGATCATCATGGGGGCAAATACCAACGGATCGTTCAGCATCTCCAGGGCTTCCTCCTTGGTCAATCCTTTTGACTTTCTGATTTCTACCATGGTATCGGCATAGGCCGAACGGCGGCTGTCTGTTTTGGGGTCAATCAGCACTGCACCTGTAATGTTTACACCACATTCGCCGGCGGCCTTCATGATTTCTACCGGATTCCCCAACAAAATGATCCGGGCAATATTATCTTTTAAGATGATTTCTGTCGCACGCAATGTCCGGGGTTCACATCCTTCGGGCAATACGATGCGCTTTTGATAACTTTGTGCGTTTTTAATTACACGTTCAAGTAGTTTCATTGTATATGTTGCTAAAATTTCATTGCTACGTGGAACAGACAAGTAATTCGGTCCGGTTTATTTTTTGAATTGAAAATTATAAATCAGACAGACCTGAAAGAACTTGTCAGTTTCATCTGAAAGGTTAAGAATTCTAACTTTTGAATAAATTATTCTACGCACAAAAATAGGCAAAATATACCCTGTAAAAACCTGTTCTATGATATTTATTTGTTAATCCTGCCAATTTCAGGGCTGATGAGTGGGGTGTTTCGCCGGTATGGAATCTGACGTGTGCAATCGATTGTATGGTATTTGTACGACTTCCCGGTATCACCTACTTTTATATTAAGTTTTCTTAAATTTTTCATTTCCGAGAGAAATACGAGGGAAGAAAATCCTGACGAATAGCGAAATCATTCATTTTAGACGGAAGTCGGGCGTCAATATTTCACCTCAAATGGATAAATGGCTATTTTTGTTTGCACCACCAGTAAAACCGTTATGAAAGCAACCGATCCGTTTTTTGCCCTGAAACAGCAGTTGGAAGGGGATGTTTTTACCGACAATGTACAGCGTGTGCTGTATGCCACCGATGCTTCGTCGTATCGCGAAATGCCACAGGCGGTTTGTCGTCCGAAGTCGAAGGAAGACATTCGGACAATTATTGCTTTTGCCCGGGAAAACAATACTTCGGTGATCCCCAGGGCAGCGGGTACTTCGCTTGCCGGCCAGGTTGTCGGGGCGGGGATTGTGGTTGATATTTCCAAATACATGAACAGGATTCTTGCTTTCGATGCAGCTGCCAGGTGGGTGGAGGTGGAACCCGGTGTCAACCTGGCGGAGCTAAACCTGTTTTTGGCGCCGCACGGATTGCAGTTCGGGCCGGAAACTTCGACGGCCAACCGCTGTTGCATTGGCGGCATGGTGGGTAATAACTCGTGCGGGCTGCACTCGCTGATTTACGGTAGCGCCCGCGACCACTTGCTGGAGGCAGAATGTCTGATGGCCGACGGATCAGAAATTACCTTTAAGGCAATGACTACAGCCGAATTTCGGAGAAGGTGCCAGGGCGATCCTGAATTGCTGGAAACAAGAATTTACCGGAATCTGGAAGAAATGTTATCCGACCCGGAAAACCAAAAACAGATCCGGGCCGAGTTTCCCGACCCGAAAGTAAAACGGCGGAATAACGGTTACGCGATCGATGTTTTGCTGGAAACCGATCCGTTTACCGGGAACGGCGAGTCGCTGAATGTGTGCAAATTACTGGCCGGGAGCGAAGGTACGCTGGCCTTTTCAACGAGGTTAAAGCTCAATTTGATACCGCTTCCTCCAACATTCAAAGGATTGGTTTGTGCACATTTCTCAAGTTTGGAAGAAGCCTATCAGGGAAACCTTATCGCCCTGAAGCGTCAACCGGGAGCTGTTGAATTGATGGATGACATCATCATGAACTGTACGAAAGAAAATATCGAACAGCGTAAAAACCGGTTTTTCATTCAGGGAGATCCCAAAGCCATGCTGATGATTGAGTTTGCCTGCGAGACGGAACCGGAATTATTACAGGTAGCGGCAGCATTGGAAAGAGATTTTCGTGAGGCAAAACTGGGCTATCACTTCCCATTGGTGCAGGGGGCCGAAAATATAAAAAAAGTATGGGCCCTGCGAACTGCCGGATTGGGCGTATTGTCAAACATTCCGGGTGACAAACGAAGCACTACCGTTATTGAAGATACCTCTGTCGCCCCGGAATATCTTGCTGGGTATATGGCCGATTTTGATCAGGTCCTGGAAAAATACGGATTAAGTTGTGTGAAATATGCCCACATTGCTACCGGCGAAATCCATCTTCGTCCGTTGCTCAACCTGAAAGACGAAGCAGATGTGGAATTGTACCATACCATTGCCAAGGAGATTGCGGTGCTGGTGAAGAAATACCGGGGCTCGCTCAGTGGCGAACATGGTGATGGCCGGTTGCGTGGCGAATTCATCCCGTTTATGTTGGGCGACCACAATTACCAGCTGATAAAGAAACTAAAACAGACATGGGATCCGGACAATATCCTGAATCCCGGAAAAATTATAGATACGCCTCCGATTACCGAAAACCTGCGTTATCTGGTCGGTGAACCTCGTCTGATAAACACGGCATTCGATTTTTCGGAACAGGATGGCTTTCTTCGTGCCGTCGAAATGTGTAACGGTTCGGCCGACTGCCGCAAGAGTTCCATCATCGGCGGTACCATGTGCCCTACCTTTATGGCCACGAAAGACGAGGACAAGTCCACCCGCGGGCGGGCCAATTTATTACGCGAATTTCTAACGCGCTCGCCAAAAGCAAATCCGTTTGATCATGAAGAGATCTTTCAGGTGCTGGAGCTTTGTATCTCCTGCAAAGCCTGTAAATCCGAATGCCCTTCAAATGTGGACATGGCCAAACTGAAAGCCGAATTTTTGCAGCATTATTACGAGATACATGGCATCCCGATGCGTGCCCGGTTGATTGCCTGTTTGCCGCAATTATACCAAATGGGCCGAATCGTCCGCCCGCTGACCAATTGGATGACCGGAACGGTTGCATTCAAAAAAATGATTGGGTTCGCCGAAGAACGATCAATCCCAAAATTGTCGAGGCTGAGTTTGCGCCAGTGGTACCGGAATCCCCGCAAATACATGGATGGCAGCAAGCGAAAAGTTTATCTGTTTGCCGATGAGTTTACCGATCAGAATGAAAGCGATTTGGGTGTCAAAGCTATTCTGCTGTTGCGCAAATTAGGCTACGAAGTGGTCATCCCCAAACATCGCGAAAGCGGACGTACCTATTTGTCGAAAGGATTGGTCAAAACTGCCAAAAAAATAGCTGCTGAGAATATTCTTCAGCTTCATCCGCTTATTTCAGAAATGACTCCCTTGGTGGGCATTGAACCCTCAGCTATTCTTGCTTTCCGGGACGAATATCCTGATTTGGCGGAAGGGCCGTTGAAAGAAAAAGCCTGTCAACTGGCTGCCCACGCCCTGATGATCGACGAATTTATTGCCTCCGAGTTTGAGAAGGGGAATATTTCAACTACACTTTTTACAACTTCGTCCAAACAAATAAAACTGCACGGACATTGCCAGCAAAAGGCCGTAGCATCAACTACGCCAACCAAAAAGATGCTTGAAATACCTGTCAATTACCGGGTAACTGAAATTGCCAGTGGTTGTTGTGGTATGGCTGGTTCATTTGGGTATGAAAAAGAACATTACGAATTGAGCCGGAAGATAGGGGAGATGGTTCTCTTCCCGGCTGTCCGGCAAGCAGGTGACGATGAAATTATCACTGCTCCCGGCACCTCCTGCCGTCATCATATCAACGACGGCACCGGTCGAAAAGTGCTTCACCCGGTTGAAGTGTTGTATGAGGCATTGCTTGGATAAACCCGCGAACGTTACGGTAAAATAGTTTATTTTTCAGGCTATTCACACACTTTCATTTCTTACCTCCCTACTCTGGTCCGGATTGATGTAAGCTGAATTTGGGCTTGATTGTTTCGATCATTCAAATGCTGTCTTTGATAATTGAAAACTGTCATTTGTTCGTTTCAGGTCGGATATTTTGCAGTTTACAATAAAATGATGATGCAAGTGCATTGTGTCAGGTTGAAAATTGTCATAACTTTTTTTTCCGGGATTCAGCGATTCGGTTTCTTCAAAAACCTCCCGGAGACACGGACCTTTATGCGGGCAAAACAGGACAGGTTGAAATTATTGCGGGCCCGGGCATACATTTCTCTTTTGGCCGGAAACTTTAACCTAAGCGGGTTAACCGGATGCTTGGCAGATTATCAATAAACTGCTCGTTTGTTCTGTATCGTTAATTTTTGATTTTTAAAACCTTCCATGACATTCTTGGTGACCATGAGAGGCCCTTGGCCGTTCGTAACCAGTTAGCCTCTTTCTCTGGAAACATTTCAAGACTAAAAACAACCCAAAAATCATATTTATGAAAGTTAAAGTTTTACCTCAGCTGAAATCAGCGTTCAAACTTACCCTGCTGGTCATTTCTATGATGATTGCTGCCGGGTCTGTTTGGGCACAACAAGTGACTATTGTTACCGACAAGGATGATTATTGGCCTGGAGAATGGGTGATCATCACTGGTTCGGGATGGACCCAGGATGAAAGCGTAAAAATAACGCTTACTCACATCGAACCCAATATTCCAGACCATGAACATGAGCCCTGGTACCTCACTCCCGATAGTGAGGGCAATCTGTACGACGAATGGTTCGTATTCGACGAAGAGCTGGGAACGGCTTTTCATTTAACTGCCCTGGGAATGACCACCGGCTGGTTTGCCGAAACGTTTTTTACAGATGCTTATCAAACACAAATTGTCAATATCGGGCCTTCTGAAGGTATTTGTGGCGATGAAATTAGCGTCACGGCTCAGTTGCAATATAAAGTAACAGGCAGTGGCCCATGGCTGAATGCGGCAGGAGAGACCTTAGTATTTACGCTTGGTGCAAGCACGACAACAGCAAGTACAGATGCAAATGGCGTAGCCACTGCAATAATGACGATTCCTCAAACTGTTCCCACTGTGATAGAGGTTGACTTTGCCGGTTCAGGTAGTGGAAGTACAGCACTGCAAAAAAAGGAGAATGTAACTAATTCTATCACGGTAATAACTGCTGTTGCAAATGCAGGTCCAATTACAGGAGAAAATGCAATTTGTGTAAATGAAACAGGAATCTCCTATTCAATAGAACCGGTTTCCGGGGCACTAACATACACATGGACGGTTCCGGCCGGTGCAATCATTGCCAGTGGCCAGGGAACAACCTCAATTACGGTTGATTTTGGAGAAACTTCCGGAAATGTTTCTGCTAAACCGTTAAATGGTTGTGGCGAAGGGAACCCATCTTTCAAGGCTGTGACGGTAAATCCTCTGCCAAACAATGTTTCAGGTGGTTTTGTCGGTAATACAATTTGTGTTGGCGAAGCAGGTCAGCTAACGTTTGATGCTATTAATTCTACATTCGCTGCCCCTTACACCATAGAATACACGGATGGCGTCACAACCTGGAGCCAACTGATAGAAAGTGCTTCAGTTGTTACTTTTGACGTTGCTGTGCCGCCGGTCGAAACAACCAGTTATCAATTGGTTTCTATTTCGAATGGAAATGGCTGTGTTCGCACATCTGGCATTATGGATGCAACAGCTCAAATTACGGTAAGGCCATTGCCTGTTTGCTCTATAGCTGGTATCGATGATCCGGTTTGTCCGTCATCATCAACTATTTTTGAAGCACCAATTGCGTTGGCAACTTACAGTTGGTCAGTCACCGGAGATGCAAGCATCAACGGCGCTATTAACCAACAAGCAGTGACAATCATTTCCGGAAGCTCAAATAATAGTTCATACACGGTAAATTTGACCGTCACTACTTCCTATGGATGCAGTTCGACTTGTGAAAAGACAGTTTTGGTGGTTGACGACATCGACCCGACGGCCCTTGCCCAGAACGTGACCATTTACCTGGATGCTGACGGCAATGCCTCCACCACAGCCGAAGCCGTTAACAACGGTTCAGCCGACAACTGCGGGATCCAGTCCCTTGCTTTGGATATCGAAGCATTCACTTGTGCCCATGTGGGACAGAACAATGTGGTGCTGACCGTGACCGAT
>NZ_JAPAAF010000061.1 GCF_025907915.1 Gaoshiqia sediminis | reverse complement strand
CACCTTTAGGGGAGGTTTGGAGGGGTAAAATGAGGAATGGCTAACAATTTGCAAGCTCACAAAAACCAGAATCTACTTTTTGGACAGCCTCGGACGGATGGTGACAACCATAAAAGAGCAGTTTAACATTTTCTAATCAAAAGAATGGCATTTAATTCCGAAAAGCGATTTCCCTGCCGACCGGCTAAGTTCTGTTTAAAGTCGGAGAATTTAATTATATTTTGTGCCGCGAAAGGATGCTACGTCCTGTCTCTAAACACACATCTATGAAAAAAGTGACAACGCGCAACGCCTGGGCCTGGATTCCCTCTTTGTATTTCGCCGAAGGGCTGCCTTACGTTTTTGTCATGACCGTTTCGGTGATCATGTACAAGCGGCTCAATGTTTCGAACACCGACATTGCGCTGTACACCAGCTGGCTGTACCTTCCCTGGGTGATCAAACCCATCTGGAGCCCGGTTGTGGACAACCTACGCACGAAGCGATTCTGGATCATCAGTATGCAGCTGCTGGTTGGCGGGGCGCTGGCCGGGGTGGCTTTTACCCTCCCCATGAGCAATTTCTTTCAATACAGTTTGGCATTTCTTTGGCTGATGGCGTTCAGTTCGGCCACGCACGACATTGCCGCCGATGGCTTTTACATGCTGGGCCTTTCCACCCACGACCAGGCTTTTTTTGTGGGCATCCGCAATACCTTTTACCGTTTTGCCATGCTTGCCGGGCAGGGCCCGCTGGTTATTCTGGCCGGGCACATGGAGGGTATCGCCGAAAATACTTCCTGGGCCTGGAGCATCACTTTTTTTATCCTGGCGGGGCTGTTTGTGGCCTTCTGCTTCTGGCACCTGTTTATTTTGCCCCATCCGCCTGCTGACGATCAACGGGGAGGTAAAGGGTTGAAGGACGTGATGGCCGATTTTCTGGAAACCTTTGTTTCTTTCTTTCAAAAGCCGGGTATTGGCGTGGCCCTGGTGTTTATTTTGGTTTTTCGGTTGGGCGAGGCGCAACTGGTAAAACTGGCGTCTCCGTTTCTGCTGGATGATTTGGCTGATGGCGGGTTGGGATTGACGACCAGCAACATCGGCTTTGTGTATGGAACGGCCGGGATTATCGCGCTGATGCTGGGCGGAATCCTTGGGGGTATTGCCGTTTCGCGCCACGGCATGAAAAAGTGGCTCTGGCCGATGGTGCTGGCCATGAACCTGCCCAACCTGGTTTACGTTTTCCTGGCCTTTGTGCAACCCCAGCATTTGGGCATTGTCACCGCCTCGGTAATGGTGGAACAGTTTGGCTACGGCTTTGGGTTTACGGCCTACATGCTGTACATGATCTACCTGTCCGACGGCAGGCACAAAACGGCCCATTACGCGCTGTGTACCGGCTTTATGGCCCTGGGGATGATGCTTCCGGGAATGGTCAGCGGCTGGATACAGGAAATGATGGGATACCAGTACTTTTTTATTTGGGTGATGATTTGTACGATTCCCGGCTTTGTCGTCGTCAACTTCCTGAAAATTGACCCAACATTCGGAATGAAGCGATAATATGTAGCTCTTTCGTAACTACAAGTCTGAATAAATCGAGTAAATTAGTAACTAAAAAACCGGAGTTATGAGAACAATCAAATTTTTGACCGTGTTGGCGATTGGGGTGGGCCTTTCGTTAACTAGTTTTTCCCAGGATAAATTTGGGAAAGTCTATTTTATCCGATCGACGGGTTTTCAGGGTTCAGCCGCAGCGTTTACGGCTTTTATCGACGATCAGTTAGTCTGTAAATTGAATAACAAGCGGTATTCAATTCACGAGGTTCCTGAGGGGGAGCATACGTTTACTGTTCAGTTTGGCGGGAAACAGGCCAAAGCCAAGGCTGAGCCAATCGTAATTAATGTGGAAGAGGGAAAAAACTATTATGTGCAGATGGTTTTTCAAACCGGAGTACTAAAGAACAATCTTTACTGTCAGGAAGTGACAGAAAATTCGGCTAATACCATCCTGGCCGATTGTGTTGAAGACACCAATTGTATTCCGGAGAATTACGATGAGAGGAAGGAAAAAAAGGCACAGAAAAGTAAAATAGGGCGTTAAGACAAAATGAGGGCCGGCATTTGAGAATTGCTGGCCCTCATTTTGACTTATTACGGCTTTTTTATCTAAAGTTTTTGGTTGACCTCGCCCAGAATCGCTTTGGCTTTTGCCACCGATTCCACCTGCTCAAAGCTCAGGCTTAATTTGTTCTGCTTTTCCTTCATGCGGCATTTATTGGGGTTCTGCTGCACAAACTGAAGTATTTTCGAGAAGGCCGGCGATTGATAATAGGTTGATTGCGGATCGGAAATGAAGTAGCAAATCATCTTTTTATTTTTCAGGATGATCCGCTCAATGCCCAGTTCGATGGCCAGCCAGCGCAACCGAACCACTTCCAGCAATTCCACACTTTGAGGCGGAAGTTTGCCAAAACGGTCAACCAGCCCCTGTTCAAACTGAAGCAAGCTTTCTTCGCTTTCCATGCTGTCCAGTTCACGGTACAGCAACATGCGCTCGGAAATACTCTGGATAAACTGGTCGGGGAACAGCAGTTCCATATCGGTGTCAATCTGGCAATCGCTGGTGAACTTGTTTTGAAGAAAGGCCTTTCCGGCATCTGCTTTTTCTTCTTCAAACAAATCTTTGTACTCGTCGTGTTTCAGCTCCTGAATAGCTTCGTTCAGGATGCGGTGGTAGGTTTCGTAACCGATGTCGGCAATAAAACCGCTTTGTTCGGCGCCGAGCAGGTCGCCAGCGCCGCGAATGTCGAGATCGCGCATGGCAATATTGAACCCGCTGCCTAGGTCTGAAAATTCTTCGATGGCCTGCAACCGGCGCCTGGCCTCGGGGCTGACCAGCGACAGGGGAGGGGCCAGCAGGTAGCAAAACGCCTTTTTGTTAGACCGGCCAACGCGTCCGCGCAACTGGTGCAAGTCGCTCAGCCCAAAGTTTTCAGCATGGTTGATGATGATGGTATTCGCGTTGGGAATGTCCAGCCCCGATTCGATAATGGTTGTGGCAATCAGCACGTCGTGTTCGCCATTGATAAAGTCGAGCATGATTTTTTCGAGCCTTGGCCCGTCCATCTGTCCGTGCCCAACGACGGTTTTCACGCCCGGTACCAGTCGTTTGATGACTGCTTCTACCTCATGGATATTTTGCACCCGGTTGTGAATGAAGAAAACCTGTCCGTTGCGGGCAATCTCATAATTAATGGCTTCGCGGATGATATCTTCGTTAAACCCGTGCAGTTCGGTAACAATCGGGTAGCGGTTGGGCGGTGGTGTTTGGATGATCGACAGGTCGCGGGCGCCCATCAGCGAAAATTGCAACGTACGCGGGATTGGCGTGGCTGTCAGCGTGAGCGTGTCAACGTTCACTTTCAGCTGTTTCAGCTTTTCCTTCACCGAGACACCGAATTTCTGTTCCTCGTCAACAATCAACAAGCCCAGGTCCTTGAATTTTACGTCTTTTCCAACCAAGCGGTGCGTGCCGATCAGGATGTCGATATTTCCGGCCTCCACTTCCTTGATAATTCTTTTTACTTCGGCGGCAGGGCGCAGGCGGCTGACGTATTCAATTTTCGCGGGGAAATCTTTCAGCCGGTCGGCGAAGGTTTTGAAATGTTGCAGCGCAAGAATGGTGGTAGGCACCAGCACGGCTACCTGTTTGCTGTCGGCAACGGCTTTAAAGGCGGCACGGACAGCAATTTCCGTTTTACCGAATCCCACATCGCCGCAAACCAGCCGGTCCATCGGAATGTAGCGTTCCATGTCTTCTTTTACGGCCTGCGTGGTTTTCATCTGGTCGGGCGTGTCTTCAAAAATGAAGGATGCTTCCAGCTCGGTTTGCAGGTACGAATCGGGCGAGAAGGCAAAGCCTTTTTCCTGGCGACGTTTGGCGTACAAGGCAATCAGGTCGCGGGCAATATCTTTCACCTTGCTTTTGGTGCGGTCTTTCAGCTTTTGCCAGGCTCCGCTTCCCAGTTTGTTGATTTTGGGCTCAACCCCGTCTTTCCCCTTGTATTTCGAGATGCGGTGCAGCGAGTGGATGCTCACCAGCAGCACATCATTGTCGCGATAGGTGAGGCGGATCGCTTCCTGCATTTTACCGTTCACCTCGGTTTTCACCAGTCCGGCAAACTTACCGATACCATGATCAATATGAACGACATAATCGCCCGGGTGCAGCTTGTTCAGCTCTTTCAGCGTGATGCTTTCCTTTTGTTCCTTGCGGCTTTTTATTATGAAACGGTGGTAACGTTCAAAAATCTGATGATCGGTATAGCAGCAAATTTTCAGGTCATGGTCGATAAATCCTTCGTGAAGCGTAAAGTTTAGATCGATAAAGGGCACATTCAGCTCCTGGTCGTCGAAGATGGCATGCAGTCGTTCTATTTGTTTGATGCTGGACGACAGGATGAAATTTCGGTAGCCCTTTTCATCATTATCCTGCAGGTTGTTGGCCAGCAGTTCAAAGTTTTTGTTGAAGGTCGGTTGTGGTGATGTGTTGAAGGTAAACACCTCCCGGGACTTGAGAAACGGTATATTGCCTGTTTCAAGGAGGGTGAATTTTTCCAGCGCGCTTAAAAAATCATCACCCGAAATTACCCGGCCATGCGTGGTTTCCTGGTTTGATGTTTGTGTGTACATCGTGTCGATCAAGTCGGCCACCAGACGGATGTCACGCCCCATCACCAAACTTTGGGCTGGAATAAAATTCAGGAAGTTGTCGCGTTTTTCTTCATCGAGCCCACTTTGTATGTTGGGGATGATGACAATTTTGGCGAGTTGTTCCTTCGAAATCTGGTTGTCGATGTCGAAGCTGCGGATGCTGTCCACCTCGTCGCCAAAAAAGTCGAGCCGGTAGGGATCTTCGTTGGAGAACGAGTAAATATCAACCAAACTTCCGCGAATGGAATATTGTCCGGGCTCAAACACAAAATCAACACGCTCGAACCCGTATTCAAACAACACATCGTTCAGGAATTCAATGGAAAGCTTATCGCCTTTGTGTACCTGAAAGCTGTTGGATGCCAGCGCTTCGCCGGTAATCACTTTCTCGACCAGCGCTTCCGGATAAGTAACAATGCTGACCGGGGTTTGCTCACGCAGTTGGTTCAGCACTTCGGTGCGCAGAATGATATTTTCCTGTTCCAGCTGTTCGTATTGGATGGAGCGTTTATATGAACTAGGGAAAAACAGCACATTGCTGGCTGTGTGCAGGTTGTTGAGATCGTCGTAAAAGTAGGCGGCTTCTTCCTTGTCGTTCAGTATGTAAACGATTGGCTGCTTCAGCTTTTCCGACAGGATGGAGGCGAAAACCGTTTGAGAAGAACCGATCAATCCGCGCAGGTGAAACTTTTCACCCGGGGTATTTACCTGTTTAAAGACGCGCTGAATAGCTTCGCTTTTTTCGAACAACTGCCGAAATTTTGTCAATTCCAAATCAAGGCTAATTTGGCGGCAAAGATAATCATTTGTTTTGGTTGAGCTGGCTGGGCCGTGGTTTGTATTTTGGGAAATTCTCCAGGATCAGGTCAGATCCGGCTGATCGGAACGCCAATAATGGCAGCCTGACTGCCTTCAAAAAAAATGGCATACAAATTGATTAATGCAAATATGTAAATACAAAAAATATTAAAATCATGCTTCACACAAATTTAAGACACGTTTTGTCGGCAGACGAACATGAAAAACTGATTGCAGAAAATGAAAATGTCATGGTGTGCTGTGGCCGGATGGGCCCGATGTGCATCCCAGTATACGCCGCTATGAGCGAGCTCGAAAATGAATACGAACAAGTTGTTTTTGCGGATATGGAATTCGATATCCCGGCTGCTGCCGTTATACGGAATGCCCCCGAGTGCCGTGGTTTTATGGGCTTGCCCTTTGTAGTTTATTACAAAAACGGCGAATTGGTGCATGCAACCAGCAGTATTCAAAGTAAAGAGCAGATCGCAGCCATCCTGGAAAAGAAATTAGTGAAGGGGGAAGAAGTGGGGAAAATACCCGGATAGCTGAACATTTGTTTCAGCGCCGGGTATTAATTTGTTTTGACAGGTTAGCGCCTGTGCAGGTTGTAATAGATTGAAAATCCATCGACGATTCGGTGGATTTTTTTTAGGAATCGATGAAGGGGATAGTCGCTGTCATGGTAGAAAAATACAAACAGCCAGGTCCGCATTCCTGAAAAAAAGTTGACAAGCCATAGGATGAATGATCAAAACCGACATATCTTTGATAATTAAAAATTGGGAAGGAAGGATCATCAACCCATAAAATTTATCATTATGAGAAAGATATTATTGATCGTCGTGGTCTTCGGGTTGGTTTCGTGCCAACAGAAAAAATTGGATCGTATGCAAGCCATGCAGGATAGTATTGTCCAGGCTGCAATTGAGAAGGACTCAGCCATACTCGATTTTGTTTCTGTGATGACAGAAATTCAGGAAAATCTGGATTCGATTAAGCAGGTGGAAGAAATTGTCCGGCTCGAAACCAGCAGCGGGCAAGAGATGAAGAAAAGCCAGCGGGATCAGATTGTGAGCGATATCCGCACCATTCAGGAGTTGTTGCAAAAGAACAAAGAACTGGTGGTGAAACTGCAAAAGCAGCTTAGCTCGTCCGGTTCGAAGGTGGCCGAATTGCAGCGTGCCGTGCTGGTGCTTAACCGGCAGGTGGAGCAAAAGGACGCGGAAATTGCCACTCTGAATGCCGAGTTGCAGAAGCTGCAGATTGACATCAGTGGACTGAATACGCGCCTGGAGTCGATGGCTTCGGAAAGCTTACGGAAGGATGAGGTTATTCAGCAGAACGTCAGAACCATCGAGGAACAGACCGTTGCTATGAATTTGGGCTATTACGCCTTTGGTACCGTAAATGAACTTTTCGACAACGGCGTCATTGATAAAGAGGGCGGGTTCCTGGGCATTGGCCGCACCCTGGTTATGAGAAAGGACTTTAACCAGGAATATTTTACGATGGTGGACATCCGCGAGCTGACCTCCCTGGACCTACATGTGAAAAAGGCACAATTGGTGACTTCGCACCCGGAAGGTTCCTATCACTTTGAAGGCGAAAAACCTGTTGAAAGCCTGGTGATCGACAACCCGCAGGAATTTTGGAAAAGCTCGAAATATCTGATTATCGCCGTAACCAACTAGAAGATCAATACAGCATCAAAATAAACGACCGGAGAATCTTGTTTTCCGGTCGTTTTGTGTTTTAGTAGTTGAAATCCAGTCTTTTGCCCCGGATAGTTGTTTCGATATGCCCTCGGTCGTAAACCAGCTGGCCGTTAACGAAGGTTTTGGAAACCTGTGTGTGGAAGGTGGTCCCTTCAAATGGCGACCAACCACATTTATAAATGATATTTTCCGGGCAAACCACCCATTCTTTCTCCGGGTTGACTATCACCAGGTCGCCATAATAGCCTTCGCGAATGTACCCGCGGCGGTCAATCCGGAACAGATCGGCGGGGGCGTGGCACATCTTTTCGACCACTTTTTCAGCGCTAATCCGGCCTTGGTTCACAAATTCGAACATGGCGGTCAATGAATGTTGCACCAAAGGTCCGCCGGATGGCGCCTTGAAGTAAGGGTGTGATTTTTCGTCGAGCGTGTGCGGGGCGTGATCGGTGGCAATCACATCAATTTTGTCAGCCAGCAAGGCTTCCCAGAGGGCAATCCGGTCGTCGGCTGATTTTATGGCAGGGTTCCATTTGATGCGGGTTCCGTATTCGATATAATCTTTCTCCTCAAACCATAAGTGGTGTACACACACTTCGGCTGTAATTTTTTTGTCTTTTACCGGCCCGGCTTGAAACAGCGACATTTCATCGGCAGTGGAGAGGTGCAGCACGTGCAACCTTGTGCCAAATTTTGCGGCCAGTTCTACCGCTTTGGAGGATGATTTATAACAAGCTTCGGCACTACGAATACGGGGATGTCTCGATATCGGGACGATCTCGCCGTACTTTTGGCGGTAAATTTCTGTGTTTCGCTGGATAATTTCTTCATCCTCACAGTGGGTCGCTACAAGGGTGGGCGCGTTCCTGAAAATTTCGGATAAGATTTTTTCGTTGTCCACCAGCATGTTCCCGGTGGATGAGCCCATAAACACCTTGATGCCGCAAACTCTTCGGGGATCGGTTTTTAAGACTTCATCCAGGTTGTTGTTGGTGGCGCCCATGTAAAACGAATAATTGACCGCTGACACTTCGGCAGCGCGGGCGTATTTTTTCTCAAGCTCAGCCTGGCTGGTCGTTTGCGGGTTGGTATTGGGCATTTCCATGTACGATGTTACCCCGCCTGCGGCTGCGGCCCTTGATTCGGACATGATATCGCCTTTGTGTGTCAGGCCAGGTTCCCGGAAGTGCACCTGATCGTCGATGGCCCCGGGGATCAGGTATTTGCCTTCTGCATCAACCACGGTTGCTCGCTGTAGATCAGCCTCCGGAACTTCATCCCGGTAAATTTTCTTGATAAATTCCCCTTCAACTAAAACACTTCCCGTAAATCGTTCTCCTTCGTTGATGATGGTGGCCTGGTGGATGATGGTCTTCATGGTAGTATATTTTGTGTTCTCTGGTTAAATTACGAATCCATAAAATAAAAGGCTACGTTCCTGCAGCCTTAATTAATTCACGAACGGTTGAATTTGTTCATGTTTAGTTTTTAAAAGGCGCTTATGCGCTGGTTTTCAGTGGCGGATATTTTTTAAACCAGCTTCTGATTTTCATTTTCAATATCCCCCACAAGGCTTCGTTGAAGATGCCGCCGCTCATTTTCGAACTTCCCTCTTGCCGGTCTGTAAAAATGATGGGAACTTCAATGAGATTGAAGCCATGTTTCCAGGCCGTGAACTTCATTTCAACCTGAAAGCCGTAGCCTTTCAGCCGGATGTTGTCCAGATCGATGGTTTGGAGAACTTCTTTGCGGTAACATTTGAAGCCGGCAGTGGTATCCATGATTTTCATGCCGGTGATAAGCCTGACGTAAACGGAGGCTGCATACGACATCAAAACCCGTCCGAGTGGCCAGTTGATGACATTGATCCCGCGGATGTAGCGCGAGCCGATAGCCAAATCGGCGCCTTGGTTGGCGCAGGCATCGTACAGTCTTTCCAGGTCTTCCGGGTTGTGCGAAAAGTCACAATCCATTTCAAAAATCAAGTCGGCGCCGTGCGCCAGGGCCCATTTAAACCCGCTCAGGTATGCCGTGCCCAGCCCCAGTTTTCCTTCGCGTTGGAGCAGGTGCAGTTGTTTAGGAAATTCCGTTTGCAGTTTTTTGACGATGGCGGCCGTTCCGTCGGGCGAATTGTCGTCAATAATCAAAAGTTCAAAAGATGTGGGCAACGAGAATACTTTGCGAACCATTTTCTCAATGTTCTCTTTCTCGTTGTAAGTGGGAATGATTACCAGGTTCTTTTTCACGTAATTACTTTCGGGATAATTGTTGCGAAATTATAGTTTTTACCCGAGATCCGCATAATAAGAAGCCGGATAAAAGTTTGGTAGTGGTGTGATTTGTCGTTATAGGTGTTAATGTATTGTTAAAATGGTATAAAAAGACATTGTATTATGGCGAAATGTATGTTAAAGTTTCGAAATTTGTGACAAATAGATTATTGGTATGGCTTGTGGCCAGAGGAGAGGAGCGTATGGAATTTAAGTGCAAAAAGGCGGGAAATGAATGTTACGGGCTTAAAGAGCTGATGCTTCTTTCGGAGATTAGCGAGCGGTTAATCCGAAGCAAGGAGTTAAAGAATGACCTGTCCGTCATCCTGGAATTACTGGTTAAACACCTGAATGCCGAACGTAGTTTTTTGACCATCTTCAACCGTAAAAACGCGACAATTTATATTGAAGCGGCCTATGGCTTCAGTTCGGCCCAACAGGCGCGTGGAAAATATGAGTTGGGCGAAGGGATAATCGGCCGGGTCGTTGAGCTGGCCCGTCCTATTGTTATCGAAAAAATTTCCAAGTCGAGCCTGTTTTTGAACCGCACCCAGCAGGAATTGACTACCAAGGACGGGAAGGAGCTCAGCTTCATTTGTGTGCCTGTTATGGAAGACGGCAAGGTGACCGGCACGCTGAGTTTGATCCGCCCATTCAATCCTCATATTACCAATGACGAAAACCTGAACCTGCTTTCAATTATTGGTGGATTGATTTCGCGGGTAGTCAGTTCCAAGCAAGAACGGATGGAGGAGCTGGAGCTGCTGCGGCAAAAAAACCAAGAGCTTCAAAGTCAGCTAAAGGATGAGCACCGTCCGGTCAATATCATTGGCAATTCCGGTAAAATGCGGGATGTTTATTCGCTGGTGAACATGGTGGCCGAAACCAATTCAACCGTTTTGATTCGCGGGGAAAGCGGTATCGGAAAAGAACTTATCGCTGATGCCATTCATTTTACCAGCAAGCGTGCCAAAAATAATTTTGTGAAAGTGAACTGTTCGGCGTTGCCCGATTCGCTGATCGAGAGCGAGTTGTTCGGGCACGAAAAGGGCGCATTTACCGGTGCCGAAAGTCGGAGAAAGGGGCGTTTTGAACTGGCTGACGGTGGAACCATCTTTCTGGATGAGATTGGGGACATACCGCTTTCAACCCAGGTGAAAATACTGCGCATTTTGCAGCAACGTGAGTTTGAGCGATTGGGCGGCACGGAAACCATTCGGGTGGATGTGCGCATTGTTGCAGCCACCAACCGGAACCTGGAAGAGCTGATTGACAAGGGAGAGTTTCGTGAGGATTTGTTTTACCGCATCAATGTGTTCCCCTTGTATATTCCTCCCCTGCGCGAACGTCGAGACGACATTCCGCTGCTGGTCGATCATTTTATTGAGAAATTTAACAAGCGAAACGGCGCACAAGTGAAGCGGATCACTACTTCGGCCCTCAATATGCTGATGGTGTATTCGTGGCCCGGGAACATCCGTGAGCTGGAAAACTGTATCGAGCGGGCTTGCATCCTGACCCCCGACAATGTGATCCACAGTTATAACCTGCCGCCTTCGTTGCAAACCGCCGACTCTTCGAACACTCAGGCCAAAGGCGGACTGATGTACACCGTAGAGCAGGTTGAAAAACAACTGATCCGCGAAGCGCTCACCACAACCAAAGGCAATATTGCCAAGGCTGCTGATATGCTGAAAGTGACCGAACGCATGTTGGGGACCCGCATCAAAAAATATGAAATTGACGCCTGGCGGTTTAAAGTGTAACCGCAGACCATTTGTTTAAGGCTGCCGTGAAATTGCTTTTAGGGATTAAATCTACTCTTTCTCATAGAAGATGTTAAACTGCCCCTGTAAGCTCATCACCATCGGTCCGGCCACGGCATTCCGTGTCCTTACACGCCGGATAAAATCCGAAATGCCCCAAAACGGGAAAGCCACGTACGAGGCTGTCTCAAAAGAGTTCAGTCTCTTTTTTTATTTTGGGTTTTCAAGTCAAAAATCAGCGAAGGGCATCACA
>NZ_JAPAAF010000060.1 GCF_025907915.1 Gaoshiqia sediminis | reverse complement strand
ACCGCTGAGTATTCGCCAAGTACCGCAGAGATTTTATTTTAATTATTGCGCTCTTTGCGCTTCACCGCGTCCTCTGCGTTTAACTCTTCTTCGCGACCTTTGCGTTTAACTCCTCCTCGCGTTTAAATCCATTAGTGCATACCTCTCCCGTTCCAGGCTAAAAAGCCCGAAGTAAAACGCCATTATTTTCCCGTTTCCGGGTGCCCGTGGCGCGCCCCGGTTGTCATGCATCAGCCTGTGATGGCTGCCTGGCGGACCATGTTTGTTTGCTGTCATTTGTTTCTTTTTAAGTTCCTTTTTTTAACGCCGAGACCGCTGAGTATTCGCCGAGTCCCGCAGAGATTTCTTTATGAATCATTTTGCGACCTCCGCGCTTCTTCGCGTCCTTTGCGTTTAAATCTTCCTCGCGTTTAATTCCTTTTTAACGCTGAGACCGTAAAGTATTCGCTAAGTACCGCTGTGATTCTTTATTAATCATTTCGCGACCTCCGCGCTTCACCGCGTCCTCTGCGTTTAAATCCTCTTCGCGTCCTTTGCGTTTAGTTTTTAACACCGCGTTCTTCACAGAGTAACCACAGCGAGCCCCATTCATCAATCATCATTCATCAATCATCAATCAGAACGTACCTCTCCCGTTCCGGCCGCGCGGGCCGGTTGCCAGAGTCTGGTATGTGACTGCTATGTTTCGTGCTACGCCATCTCCTTATTCGTTTGAACGATTGGATGTAACTCGCATACAGGGCGCCCGTTGCCGGACTGGTTCCGCTTTGCTTCTCTACCCCCGAAGCCCTGCCCCCGACCAAACGGCCGGGGGTGGTATCTTGGGTATGAAAAAGCAAAAGATTAATACTACTGTCCTAGTTATGGAATTGGAATTGAAACTGGTGTCAAGAATGGGTCTTGATCACCTGCAGCTTCACCAGGTTCTGTGTTCGTATTGATTTCAGGACGTTGTTTAACTGTTTGAGCTGCATAATCATTTTCAAAATTATCAACTTCTCCACAATCAGCTGTACCTCCAGAGGCAGCATCCGTATTTTGGAAATGCACATCACCATCGCCGTTAAACGTTACACCATCGATTGACATTGTAATAGTCTGATCAATTAGTCCTTCGAAGAATGTACCGGAAGTAGGATCTGTGTGATCAAGCTCCATAATGATATAGATTACCTCCCCTGTTTCATCAATATCTGTTGACGCTCCTTGAGGAGTTACGACATCTGCAGTAGTCCATTCATTCAGACCATCGCTATTAGAATCTACTCCTGAATCGGTAAAACTGCCGCTACTTCCAGAACCATCTGCTGCTGTATTCCAAGTTACACTGGAAATTAATTCTCCTGCATTAACCCCTGAGATTTGTAACGTAGGTGTCCATGAATCAGACCAGTTGGCAGCGGCTACAGCCCAAACAAAAGTATTCGTCCCATAATCATAAGATACATCATCAGTAGCTGGATTATAGTATGCAGATACTATATCAGAATAACACTGTTGTGCAACTGTCGCAGATCCATCTGCCTCCCAACCTAACTGCGTGCTGTTCAATACATCATAACTGGCAATATCCAAGGTAAATTGGTTAACAGGCAGGATCTTGTACACTTTCATATTTTGCGGTTGACAAACACCGTTGTCTCCCACTACTTCGACTATCAAAAAGAACGGAGTAGATGGATCAGGAGGCAATGCATTCCAACTCAATTGAATTTCTTCACTTGGATCAGCGACATTATAATTTCCTGAAATATCATCAAACTCATTACCGTCAGTAAGTGCTGTGGCGGTCAAAGCGCCAGCAGTAATGAAGGTCTGATCAGTAGTCACCCTCCACCTGTATGTTATCCCTGCGGTACCAGTAAACTCAGTGTTATTCGGCACAGTTACACTATAAGTATAAGTTTTACCTAGAAGCGGGTTTAATGGCCCTTCTGTGACCACACAATTTAATGTGCGAACATCGAACGGTGTTTGCGCATAAGATTGATTCACCCCCGCAAAGACTGCCAGCAGGAAAAGGGTTAGGAATAAAAATTGCTTTTTCATAATAATTAACTTTTAATGTTTGAAAAAAGGTTTTGTATTGATTTTTGTTTCAAGCTGTAAGTTTCTAGCCACAAGAAACATAAAACAGGCATCTTGCAACGAAGCAGTCCTACAACTAACACCATATTACTATTTCTTATCAATTGCTGACAGATACATGCTGCCAGTATTTTTACCGTTTAGGTTTCACCCGGATTTTCGATTTTCCGTTCAACCCTTCGGTGTTTCATTTTCTAGTCTTGCTCACTCTTTTATTCGCAAAATCAGACCTTTTGCCTTTCCTTTCCCCTTTTGCTTCCGGCCTCCCATGCGGGAAACCGGAAGTATCTTGGGGAATGAAAAAGCATGTCTTTCATCGTGCTTTTTAGTCTGTTAACACTGGATTGGGCGTAACGAATTGAAGAGGAGGAACAGGTGTAACTTCCGGACGCGGGGCAATGGTTTGATCAACCCAGTCTGCATCAGCAGCTTCATTTGTACAACTGCCGCCTGCATCACTTAAGTCATTGAACTCATTACTTGCACCGTATGTACCATCAATCGAAACCCGAATTGTTTGATCCGTAATATTTTCATGCTGTTTATGTGCAATTTGTATTTGTACAGGGATGTCAACACCACCTGTTTCAGAAGTTAAAGTGGCGGTGTAAGCCCCATTACCCAATGCATCAGGAGTACCTGACCATCCTGCTGTTACTATAGTGGCAAGCTGGTTAGTTTCTACACCAGAGATTTTTAGTGTTCCGGTGAAATCACCCTCATAACCTTCAGCATGGATGATGACCCATATTGTCGATACACCAAAATCGTATTCTACTTCTGCTGCAAGCGGGTTGCCCGGGACAGCTGGTGTTGTTATTGTAGCTGAATAAACATCCGGCGCACAAATTTCGAAGCCTGTTAATTGAGTAGCTGTTGGATCAGGTGAAGTAGTACCATCAAGTGAAGCATTGATATCCAACCAGAAACCGTTGATTGGCACAATCGGAAAAACCTTGATGTTATTGATTTCACAGGTGGCAGATACTGCGGCTGAAACCTCTTGACTATATTCAACAACCAGATAATAGACTTTGCCAACTGAAGTTGGGTTCCAGATTATTGCGACATCATCGGTTGTATTCCCGGTCCAGGAAAAGTCAGTTCCTGGAGTAACTGCGGCTCCGGCGAGAAGATCTGTTGATTGAGTAACATGCCATGTATAAGTTCCCGATCCGTCGTACCCATTTAGATTCTCAATTTGAACGGTGTAGTTATATTCCTCTCCAATGGTTGGGGAATATTCACTCCCTCCGCACGTAGGCGCTGCCCAGACAGCAGTATTCGTATTCTTATACGTCTGTGCATAAGCTGAATTCGTGCCGGCTACTATAGCCGCCATCAAGAAAACGATTGCTAAAATTTGCTTTTTCATATTCAAATAATTTAGTTCATATCAGTGTTTTTATTATTACGGACTTACTTTTGTTATCTGTGGCCGTGGTTGAATCCTAATTTGAGCGGTTTTCCTCTCAGACCCCATCCCGCATTCATCTTCCAGCCAATAAGTTAAATTATAAATCACAATGGTATCGTCATCTCCCCGGAAAACAATTTCGGTACTATTAGTTGCCAGGTAATCAGAGATCTGACCTTCAATGTCGGTTAATTCATTATTCTTAAAATCGTAATAAGGCAATCCCGCTTGGGTGGTAATTGTCCAGTGGAGCGTTAAATCGGCTAGGTCAGTGCAATTGTCATCGAAAAATGCAATCGGATTCAAATCCAGATAGCTATCTGATGCAGTCAGTACGAAGTAGTCCGGGCGGTCGTCAATCACATCAGGACTTGGTTCATATATCGGATTGTAAGAGGCAATAACGTCTGCCAATCCTTCAGGCCGTCCATCGTAAAGAGCAGTAAGAATGTCGACTACGCAGAAATAAGTATCTGGAGGATCTGCCAAAGTTGGCGGATCGTTATCCACAACCTGAATGGTTTGCTCATACGGGGTACTCGTGTTGCCACAGTCGTCGGTTGCTCTCCAGGTTATGGTATAGGTTCCGGTGTAAGAGCAGCTTCCCGGGGTAAATACTTCGCTCACTTTTTGTATGTCTGATACATCGGAATCGCAATTGTCGGTTGCTACGGGGAACAGGGCTTGCGCATCCGCCAGGGCTGACGGATCGTCGCAGGAAACCGACCGGTTGAGTTCCGTCGGGAGTGTTGTCCATACCGGTGGCGTTACATCCTGCACCGTTATTGTTTGCGGAACGATTTCAAAGTTGCCACATGCGTCAACGGCTGTCCAGTTACGGATGATGGTGTAATTTCCTTCGCAGCTTCCGGGTATGGGGGCATCATCTGAATAATGAAAAACGATATCTTCCGTATCGGTGCAATTATCGGAGGCAGACGGCCATCCGGTTTCATCGGGATGAGATGAATCGCTGCATTCAATCGCCACGGGCGCCGGTGCAATGATAAACGGGGCGGTATCGTCCACCACAGTTATGGTTTGGGTGTAAGTAGCGCTCGGGTTCCCGCACAGGTCGCTGATGGTCCAGGTGTTGGTATAAGTGCCGGATTGCGGGCAATCGCCTGACGGAACAAAACCACCTTCGATTTTTAGCAATGTTGAAGGGTCTAATCCGCAATTATCGGAGGCAACCGGCTCCATGAGTTGGGTGGCAGCCAGGGCGGCTGCAACGTTACATTCCACCGTCACGTCGAGTTCGCCTTCATACGAATCCCACTCGGGTGCTTCGGTGTCTTCAATGGTGATCACCTGGGTATATACCGCGCTTTCGTTTCCGCAATCGTCGGTTACCGTCCAGGTATTAGTGATGGTGCCGTTTTGTGGACAAGAGCCGTCGGAAACAAAAGTCCCTTCATTTTTTACAATATTGGTGACGTTGCCGTCGCAATTATCGGATGCTACCGGGAACAAGGCCTGCGCGGCTGCCAATCCGCTGGCATCGTCACACTGAATGGGTTGGTTCAAATCGCCGGCAGCAGTTGTCCAACTTGGGGCTTCGTTGTCAATAATTGTGATGGTTTGGGTGTAAACGTCTGAAACATTTCCGCACTCGTCGGTCACCGTCCAAGTGTTGGTGTAAGTACCCGCCTGCGGACAGCTGCTCCCCGGTGTAAATGTCCCGCTTACTTTAAGAATGTCTGTTACATCCGTGTCACAATTGTCAGTTGCAACCGGGAACAAAACTTGCGCAGCATCTATTCCGGCCTGATCGTCGCAGTCCAGTGTTTTATCCAGATCGCCGGCATCAGTTGTCCAGTCAGGGGCGGTATCGTCGTAGAAGGTAATCCGTTGCGGGCAATCATCAGTCAAACCTCCCATATCTTCCACAGTAAAGGTGCGAATGACCTCAATCGGGCAACTTCCGCTTTGCGTATCGGAATAGTAATAGTGGGTGATACCGCAATTGTCGGTTGCTAATCCGCCCGCTGTAGTAAATTGGGCCTCGGTAATTTCAACCGTCGTTTCGCTGTAGGCCAGGCCACCCACGCTGGTAATGGCGCATGCAGGGATGTCAATGGCCGCAGGGCATTGGGTGATTTCCGGTGGCGTGTTCACTTCAATGGTAATGGTCACGTCAGCTGTTGCGGTACAACCGTTATCGTCTGTTACGGTTACGGTGTAAGTGCCCGAGGCCAGCAAGGTTGCTGTTGGGTCGGTTTGTACGGGCGAGGTATTCCATGAATAGGAATAGGTACCTGTGCCGCCCGAGGCGGTAACCGTTGCTTTCCCGTTGTAAGTTTCCACGCAGGTTTCGTTAACCACGTCCGAGATTGTGGCAGTCAGGGCCTCGTCGGGTTCAGTAATGGTCACCGAAAGCTGGTCGGTACAACCGTTGGCATCGGTTACGGTCAGGGTATAGGTTCCGGCAGTCAGGTTTGAGATGTCCTGCGAACTGGCCCCGGTGTTCCAGAAATATGTGTACGGCGGAAGGCCTCCGCTGACATCCGCATCGATGGCCCCGGTAGCATCGCCTTTGCAAAGAATATTGGTTTGCGAAACCAGGCTGGCAACCGGTGGCTCGGTAACGGTGATGTCCACCGTTGACGAAACGGCCGGGCAATCGCCATCCGGGTCGTTGGTGGTCAGGGTAAGAGTTACCGTGCCGCTACTAATCGAAGGTGTGTAAGTTGAGGTTAATGAGTTGACATTGGAGAAACTACCTGACGGGGCGCTCCAGGTGGCGCTGGTGGCAGCTCCGCCAATGGAGCCATTGAGCGTGATGGAACCGCCGGCACATACCTGTTGTGGTTCGCCGGCATCAACGGTCGCAGCCGGGTCAATGCGCACCTCCAGGGTGAACGTAATACCCAGACACGGACCGGCCGTTGGGGTAACCAGGTAAGAGGCCGTAGCCGGCAACGAAGTGGTGTTGATCAGCGTTTGGCTGACCGACGTTTGCGGGATGCTCTGGGCCGACCCTCCTGTGAAACCGCTGCCTGTTGGCGCTGTCCAGGTGTAGGTGGTACTGGCAGGCACTCCCGGCGCGGTAAAGTCGAAAGGGGTACCACTACAGGTAGAGGTGCTTTCGGTGGAAGTAACCGTTGGCACCGGGTTGATGGTGACTTCTACCTGTGCTGTAATGGGGCAGTTGAAGTAATCCAGCAGTTCCAGCGTGTAAGTGCCGGCATGAGCCTGCGTTACGTTGTCGATGAACGGATTAACTTCGGTCGAGGTAAACCCGTTTGGTCCGCTCCAGTTGTAAATGATCGGCTCATTCCCCCCGGTAACATTGGCCGTTAATTGCAAGGTTTCGCCTTCGCAGGGTGTGTTGGCTGTTGGTGTGGCGGTGAAAGGCGTGGCATCCAGGGTACCGAACGAGATGTCGTCAAGCCCATAATCATTACCGCCAGCATCGGTATTCAGGTTGACAATCCGAATAACGGCAGTGGTGTTGGTTCCGGAATTCCAAAGTGGATCACTGTAGAATCTAATCCAGTTGTCAAGGTTAACTTGAGCATCACTGGTTGGTTTGGGAGCAATATTCAAATCAGCAATGGTTCCCACTTGTACTCCATTTACCTCAAACCGGAGTTGAGCCGGAGAGGCAGGATTTAAATTCATCCCCCAGGCACTGAAATAGTAATTTGTATTAGGTTCTACGGTAACTGTCTGTTCCCAAATAGTTTTTACAGGCGTGGTCGTGCTGCCATTGATGATCATGAAATTGCTGCTACCACTGGTGTGGTCTCTACCATAAAAGTTTGTGTGGTAGTTATTGGCATTCGTACCAATAGCGTATAATCCTTCCGGCCACAACTCAGTTTGTCCGGCTCCGTTGACAACATAACCATATCCGGTACTAAAACCAGTGTTTCCTGCTTCAAAATCCCCGTTCAAAACCAAATTATTGGATACCGTAATATTTCCATCTCCGGTACAGCCATTGGCATCGGTTACGGTCACTTCGTAGAAACCGGCCAGATCGACTTCAATGCTTTGGGTGGTTTCGCCGGTGCTCCAGAGGTAGGATGAAAAACCGCCGGTGGCTGTTAGCTGTATTTTCCCGTTGCCGGTGCAGTAGTTGGCTGTGATTTCTACTTCGGGTTCGGGGCGTACATTAACCGTAACATAGGCCGTTCCGGGGCAATCGATATCCGGATCGGTATAGGTAACGGTATAAGTAGTGGTTTCCGTTGGTGTCACGTCTGTCGGGTTGGCCTCGGTGGATGTCCATGAGGAGGTGTTTGATGTCCATAAAATAGTGGCCTGCGATTGCGGTTCGCCCGAAATAGTTACGTTGTCAATGGCCCACCAATAATCATTATTCGCTTCGTACCTGAACCGGATATAGATGGAGGATTCTCCCACTGGAAGAGTTACGGATACTTCATCAAAGTCATCCGGATCACCAGCGCTACTTGTAAACGGTTCCAGGGTTGTCCAGCCACCGGTGCCGGTTTGCGACCATTGGACTCGGGCATTATCTGAGCTTCCCCCTTCCCGGTAGTAATGCCAAAAGGTTAAGGTAGCGCTTGTGTAGCCAACGGTACTGAATTGCGGGCTAATTAAGTTGGTTGTGGTACTTCCTCCTTCATCATTATTGTTGGATAGGTAAAACTGGCTGTTATCGTTTGAGTGAAAAGTGATACCACCCGGTCCCGGAGAATTATAATAGTATCCATTGGGTCTCAGTGTCCATGCCGCATCTGAATCGCCGGATGAGTAGGTGTTCGTCCAACCATTTGCCCCTCCGTTAAAACCTTCGGAAAGGATGGTTGTTGGCAATCCGGCCGCAATATTTGCCGATGAAAATAAATCCACGCTTTCACCCGGGCAAATGGTGGTTTCGGATGCAGAAGCAGTAACCTCCGGGGCAGGCATCACGGTTACGGTAAGGTATTGCGGGCTGGGATTAACACAGTCGTTCGAACTTAGCTCAAAGGTATAAGTTACAGTGATCGGGTTGGAGGAAGTGTTGTACAAAGGTTCGCTAATATTCAACGTTCCAATCGCAGCCGCATTATAAGCATCTGCCGGTCGCGACCAGGTAAAAACTGTTCCCGAAACATTGCTTTCAGGTACAAAATTCAACATCGACCCACTGCAAACCGGCGAGGCGGTGTTGGTGAGTACCGGGGTCGGGGTCACCATCACGGTAACCTCCTGTGTATTGGTACACCCATCGGGGGAGGTCAATGTGTAGGTATAAATTACCGGAATCGGGTCGGTCACCCAGTCTTCCAGCTCCAGGGTTTCCTCAATCCCGTTTTGTCCACTGTTTGCCGATGTTTTCACCCCGGAAATGGCAAGCCGTTCCCACTCTAACGTGGTTCCCAAAGGCGAAACCGTGGGATTGTAACTAAATTGTGTATTCCCGCAAATACCGGTTGGGCTCAGCGAGCTGGTCAGCACGGGCTTTTGGTTCACCGTTACCTCGGCTATACCTGGTTGTGCCTGTTCGCAAGTGGTGGAGCTGGCATCGCGCACGCTAACCAGTTCGTAGGTAAAGGTACCGGGGATGCTGGTGGCAACATCCAGCGTGGCAAAATCATTGCTGCCTGTTGTGGTAATCGTTTGGTTGGTTCCGCCATTCAACGAATAGGTAAAGGTATAAGGGCGGGTGCCGCCGCTGCCGGTAAAGGTAATCACCGGTTCTGTGTCGTCCTGGCAAACCGAAGTAGTGCCGGATATCGCAGCCGTAGGCAGGGGATTGACAGTAACGGTTGCGCTCTTGCCGGTTTGTTCCTGCGAGCATCCGGTACCTCCCTGCACACGCACCAGGTTATAGGTAAAGCTTCCATCGGTTGAATTAGTAACAATGACTGTTGCAGTATTACCCGATGTTGTTACAGTTTCTTCAGTCCCGCCATTAATGTTGTAGGTAAAGGTATAGGGGGCTGTGCTGCCCGAGCCGGTAAAGATGATCAGGCTGGCATCCCCCCGGCAAACGGTTGTCGTTCCGCTAATGGTGGCAGTCGGCAACGGGTAAACGGTGATGGTTTCTGAGCCGGATTGCGGATTCAAGCAACCATTGGCGCTTTCAACCGATACCAGGGAATAAACATAGGTTCCGGTTGATGTGGTTGGTACGTTAATAGTTACCGAACTCCCCGAAGTAGTTGTTTCAGTTTCAATTGGGCCACCGTTTATCCGGTAACGGAAGATATAGGGCTCCGTGCCTCCCGAACCTGTAAAGGTAACGGTGGGTTCATCGCCATTCAGACAGGCTGAATTCGTGGAAGCATCGATGGTCGCAGTTGGCAAGGGCTTTACAGTGATGGTCAGCTCGTCTGTCTGTTCCTGTGAACATGCGGTTGAACTGGCATCAGTCACGCTAATTAAACGGTAGGTGAAATCTCCCGGAACGTTGGTTGGCGGGTTTACCACGCGGCTGTTCCCCGAAACCGTTGTCAGAAGCGGTTGTACAATGCCGTTTATCGAATACTCGAAGGTGAAAGGCGCTGTTCCCACTGTTCCGGTAAAGGTAATGACGGGGGGAGTCCCGTCCTGGCAAACTTCGGTCACATTGGCCGAGATGGTCGCGTCGGGTGTCTGGTTCACCGTAACCGAAACCGAACCAGACTGGCTTTGCCCACAACCATCGTCGCCCGAAACAGCAACCAGGGTATAGGTGAAGGTGCCCGCTGCGGTTGTGGGCTGGGGGATGGTCGCTATCCCCGAGGCATCAGAATTGATGGTTTGGTTTGCCCCATTGTTGTACTTGTAGGTAAAGGTGTAAGGGGCAATACCACCGCTTCCGGTAAAGGTGATCACCGGGGCAGTTTCACCCTGGCAAACGGCTGTTTCGTTTACTTCAATGGTGGCTGTTGGCAAGGGGCTGACGGTTACGGTGGCCGTTCCGCTTTGAGTTTGTTCACAAGTATTGGCATCGCTCACCCGTAGCAACTCGTAAGTGAAATCCCCGGTGGTTGAAGTAGGCACGGAAACGATGGCCGTATTGCTGGAGGAAGTCGTACTGACAGTCCTTTCGGTTCCCTCGTAATCGCGATAGGTAAACGTATAAGGTCTTGTACCATGATCGCCGGTAAAGGTGATGACCGGCGAACCAGCTCCCTGGCAAACGGTATTGGCCCCTAAAATCGTAGCTGTCGGTAACGGGTTGACCGTGACGGTTGCCGAACCATTTTGTGTTTGCTCACAAGCCGTCGAACTGGCATCCTGTACGCTGATCAGTTGGTAGGTGAAGCTTCCGTCAGTTGATGTATCAAGCGGAATAGTCACGATGTTTCCGCTAACAGTTTCCACTGTTTCCGGCGAGCCTCCGTTAACCGAATAGGTAAACGTATAAGGGGCCGTTCCGTTGCTCCCGGTAAAGGTTACCGAGGCTGCATCGTTCAAACAAACTGAATTGTCCAATGCTGTTACCGTAGCGGTTGGCAAGGGGTTGACCGTAATTTGGTAGGTGAGCGGTGTTCCTGTGCATCCGTTGGCCGTGGGCCTTACGGTAATAGTGGCTGTAATGGGCGCCGAGGGGTTGTTGCTGTTCGCGGTAAACGAGGGCACACTGAGCGGTCCTGTACCGCTGGTAGGCAAGCCAATGTTTGGGTTGTTATTCGTCCAGGTGAAAGTTGTGCCGCTTACCGGGCCGGAAAGGTCCGTTGCCGGAACGACATCTCCTTTACAATATACCTGGTCGGCAATAGGATTTACCGTAGCAGTAGGTTTTATCCCCACGGTTACGATCTGGGTGTTGGTACACCCATTGGCAGTTAGTGTGAACGTGTAAGGTACCTCAATGATCTCGGTGGTTGTGTTGACCAGGGGTTCCGATATGATATTATTGCTGCCATTTCCTTCAGGATTACTGATCCCTTCAACCAGGGGACGGTGCCAGCTCATGGTGGTGCCTGCTACATGTGTAAAAGCAGTGTAGTTGAACGTAGAACCACTGCAAACATCAGAAGGAGTTAATGAACTGCTCAACGTCGGGTTCGGGTAGACTGTAACCTCTAATTCCTGGGTGTTGCTGCAATCATTGGCAGTCATATCGATAACATAGGTTACCGTTTTATTCGTAGCAGTTGAATTGATCAGTGTTTCATTGATTGTCCCTGATCCGCTTTTGGTCACTTCGCCGAGGGAGTTTGTAATACCGGTAACTGCTTGTCGTGTCCATGTGAAATCTACGTTTTCGGTATCACTGGTTGGTGCGTAACTGTACAGGCTTCCGCTGCAAACGTCATCCTCTGTGGGCGATGATAATACGGGTGTCGGATTCACGGTGATGGTGAATGTTTCCGCCGGGCCGGTGCACCCGTTTGCTGTGGCTGTAACACTTACTGTAGCAGGAATCGGGTTTACTGTCGGGTTTGTTGCAGTAAATGATGGAATACTCCCGGTACCTGAAGTGCCAAAGCCAATGTCGGTGTCACTTGTCCAGTTAAAGGTTGGATCAGTCACATTACCTGAAAAAACAACAGGATTGCCCGTGTCGCCATTACAATAATCAGAGACAACAACCGCGTCCACATATGGGGTAGGATGCACCGTAACATCAATCGTGCCGGTTGCGGTACATCCGTTTTCATCGACGATCAACAGTGAGTATTCTCCGGATGCGGTTGGGGTTGCATCCGTAATCGTGGGGTCTTCCAGGCTGGATGTGAATCCGTCTGGCCCGGACCAGGAATAAGTCAAAGCTCCGGTACCGCCGCTTGCCGATACCGAAAGGTTGAGATCTTCACCTTCGCAAACCGGACTGTTTGAGCTAATCGCATCTATGCTCACTGGTGGCGGAACCGTGATTGAAAATGTGCAGAAGCTTTCATTTCCGGCCAGGTCGGTTACCGTATAGGTAATTTGAGTAGTTCCCCGGTTTAAAGTATAGGTACCAATTTCTTCGGTTCCGCTGTCTTCCGTTGCCCCGGTCATCACCCAGCTTAACGAAGGCGTACCGCAGTTGTCCGAATACGTGGGTGCCGGAACGGCTGCCGTTCCGGTACAAGCTTCCTCGTTGATGACGGTGTATGAGGGGGGGCAGGAGGAGATTGTCGGGTCTTCGTTGTCGGTTACCGTCACATCAAAGCTGCAGGTCTTGGTGTTGCCGCTTGCATCTGTAACCGTCCAGACTACGGTA
>NZ_JAPAAF010000005.1 GCF_025907915.1 Gaoshiqia sediminis | reverse complement strand
GACCACCGGAAACCCCGTTTCTGCACGTCGTATAAAATGTTCTTTAAACACGCCGACCCGGTTTTGTCGGATATGGCCGTGCAATGGCAGCAACAGCAGCACGATATGCAGCAAGCTCAACAGAGCCGGGGGAATTACAACGCGTTTTCCGATTTTCTGGGTAAATAACAGTCTGGTTTCAACGAATTTTGTGAGCTATGATTAAACAAAAGGAGATCTCATTGCCAAATTTTAGAAGAGGCTATCATTTAATTACATCGCTGATTGAACGCGAGTTGCCTGATTTACCCGAAACTGGGCTGCTGCACATTCTGGTGAAACATACTTCGGCTGGTATCACGCTGAATGAAAATGCCGATCCCTCGGTGCGACACGATTTTGAATCGTTTATGAATGTGATGATCCCGGAAAATCATCCGGTTTACACGCATACCTACGAAGGCGATGACGATATGCCTGCCCACCTGAAATCGTCGGTCGTTGGCGCCGAGATGACCATTCCCATCACTCGTGGTCGCCTGAATTTGGGTACCTGGCAGGGCATCTATTTTTGCGAATTCCGTAACTATGGTGGTTCGCGCAGGTTGGTGCTGACGGTTTACAGTTAATACGAAAGGAAATCCCGTTTATTTCCGGAACTCACCCGGGCTAATACCGGTTTTATTTTTAAATATGCGGCTGAAATAATGTATGGACTGAAAGCCTAATTCAAAACTAATTTCTTTGATGCTTTTATCCGTTGAAAGCAACAGCTCCTTGGCGCGCATAATCTTCAATTCCAAATGGTATTGGTGTGGCGCCACGCCGGTGTAGCTTTTAAACATTTTGCGGAAATACGAGTAGCCAATATGATGTTCACGGGCGATCTCTTCCAGGTCGATGGCTTTGTCAACCCCGGCGCGCATCTTAAACCGGGCTTCCTCGATGATGGTGGCAATGCGTTTCCCTGTAAATTCTTTCTGCATTTCGAACGAAAGCAGGTAGCCCAGCAATTTAATCACCATGCCTGCAGCAATTTGCTGAAAACCGGGCTTTTCTTCCTTCACCAAATCGAAAATTTTCAAATAGGTGTCGAGAATTTCTTCGCGGATGCCAATGTTGATAACCGGTTGTTGCGGCGAGAATAACGGATGTGCCAAAAATTGAGCAGCAATTTGTCCGTTAAACCCGATGTATTGTTCCTTCCATCCGGTTTTGAGCAGTGGTTTGTACCGGTGCCATACATTGGGAGAGGTGACCAGGATGCTGCCCGGTTTTATTTGAAATCGTCCGTTTTCGTTTTCCAGTACCCCTTTCCCTTCAGTAATGTAATTCAGCTGATATTCGTTCAGATAACGGCCTTGCTCCCAATTGAAATGGTAACCGGTGGGGTGTTGCGGCGACGGGTAAACACTGGAGGGTGCTACCAGCGACGAGCCGGCCACGTTCAGAAAAATGCCCCATTCTTTATCGCGTTCGCCGGGGGTCAGGTATTTTAAAAAGTCTGTCATCCAAAATCAGGCTCAAAAAGTGCAAATAATCTGCCAAATTGTGTATTGATAAAAGCTCTTTTACAAGCTACTTTTGATTCGACTTAATGAAATAGAATCAGACCAAAAGTATTAAATAATCGTCGTAGAACCTGATCAATCAATTTAAACTATGCAAACTATTTTAGGAATTATCTTTCACTCCCTCGGTGGTGCTTCATCCGGAAGCTGGTACATGCCATATAACGTTGTAAAGAAATGGCGTTGGGAGGTCTATTGGATTGTTGGCGGACTTTTTTCATGGCTTATTATGCCATTTATCGCTGTGTTGTTAACGACTCCGGGATGGCAGGGCGTTTTATCAGCCGCTGATTCTTCCGTCGTACGTTTGACCTATATCCTAGGCGTTCTTTGGGGAATTGGAGGACTGACCTACGGCTTAGGTATTCGCTACCTGGGAATGTCGCTTGGTAATTCGGTCCTACTTGGAATTACCTCGTTGGTGGGGTCGTTAGGATTGCCAATTCTTCGCGATGTCGGTAATTTAGCTGAAGTTTTACCAGCAGGTGATTCGTTTACCGGTATGTTGGCAAGCTCCAGCGGCCGTGTGATCTTGTTCGGTATTCTTGTGCTGATGATTGGCATTGTCCTTTGCGGCAAGGCCGGTCTCATGAAAGACAATGATCTTGTGGGCCATAAAGATGGCGTTAATACCGAGTTTAAATTGACAAAAGGTTTAATTATCGCCGGGATCTCCGGTGTTTTAAGTGCCTTTTTCAGTTTTGGAATCGATGCCGGTAAGCAGATGGGAGAGGCCGTTCGTGAAATTGCTGTAACAAATAATTTTCCATTTGTTAGCGATGGTACCTACCTGTTTGAGAACAATATCATTTTCTTAGTTATTCTTTGGGGTGGGTTAACGACCAATTTGATTTGGTCGGTTGCGCTTATTGTTAAAAATAAAACCGGAGGCGACTTTGTTGACTCATCGACTCCATTGCTTAAAAACTATCTGCTTTGTGCATTAGCCGGGACAACTTGGTTTCTTCAATTTTTCTTTTACGGAATGGGTGAAACAAAAATTGGCAATGGTGCCAGTTCCTGGATTTTACACATGTCAACGATTATTCTTACGGCTAACTTCTGGGGATTTTATCGAAAAGAGTGGGCTGGCGTTTCCAGCAAGACTCGTTCTACCATTTTTCTTGGAATTGGTCTGATTTTATTATCTATAATTATCATGGGTATTGCTAAAAGCGATTTCTTAAATTAAAACACAAACAGTATGAATCGTTTAGCTTTTAAAATGTACCTGAATGAAGGTCAAAAAGCCGAATATAAAAAGCGGCACGATCAGATCTGGCCCGAACTGAAAAAGCTTTTGAAAGACGCTGGGGTCAGCGAGTATTCCATCTTTCTGGATGAAGAAACCAACACCTTGTTTGCCTTTCAGAAAGTGAGCGGTGAAGGTGGTTCGCAAGACCTCGGCAAAACAGCCATTGTTCAGAAATGGTGGGCCTACATGGCCGATATCATGAAAACCAATCCGGATAATTCTCCGGTCAGTATTGCGCTGGAGGAAGTGTTTTATATGGAGTAACGTTTCAAGTTACAAATTCCAGGTTTTAAAAATCAAAATCTAAAAATCAATAAAAATGAGCAAGACAGAACTAATCAAAAAAGCTTACGAAATTGCAAAAGAACAGTATGCTGCGCTGGGCGTTGATACGGATGCGGTTTTGAAAAAAATGAGTGAATTGGCTATCTCGTTACATTGCTGGCAAACCGACGATGTAGGTGGTTTTGAAACACCTGACGCGACTTTGTCGGGCGGTGGCATTCAGGCAACCGGAAACTATCCGGGCAAAGCAAAATCGATTGCCGATGTTCGTGCCGACCTTGAAAAAGTACTGGCACTTCTTCCAGGGAAACAACGCCTGAATTTGCATGCTATCTACGGTGATTTTCAGGGTGAATTGGTGGATCGTGACCAAATCCAAGTGAAACACTTCCAGAGCTGGATTGACTGGTGCAAATCGCAGGGTATTGGGATGGATTTCAATGCTTCCTGCTTCTCGCACCCGAAAGCAGCTGATGGGTTCACGCTGGCCAGCAAAAACGAGGAAAATCGCAAATTCTGGGTGGAACACGTTGCTCGTTGTCGTGCAATCGCCGCCGAAATGGGTAAACAATTAGGAACGCCTTGTGTGCACAATACCTGGATTCCGGATGGTTCAAAAGATGTGCCGGTTGATCGTAATGGCTACCGTAAAATCCTGATGAAATCATTGGATGAAGCAATGGCTGTTGATTACCCGAAAGAATACATGAAAGATGCTGTTGAAAGTAAAGTATTCGGTATTGGTGCTGAAGCGATGACTGTCGGTTCGCATGAGTTTTACATGGGATATGCCATGAAAAACAATAAAATGATTTGTTTGGACAATGGTCATTTCCATCCGACAGAAGTTGTTGGCGATAAAATTTCGTCGTGCCTGCTGTATGTCGATGAAGTGCTGTTGCACGTAACACGACCTATTCGCTGGGACTCTGACCATGTGGTTACCCTGAACGAAGAAATTCAGTTGATCGCCTCGGAAATTGTACGCAACGATTTTATGAGCCGCGTGAAAGTTGGGTTAGACTTCTTCGATGCTTCCATTAACCGGATTGGTGCTTATGTGGTTGGTACCCGTGCTGCACAAAAAGCATTCCTGATTGCCATGTTGGAACCAACAAAATCATTGATTGAGTTGGAAGAAGCAGGACAAAACTTTGAGCGTTTGGCTATGTTGGAAGAATTGAAAACCATGCCTTTCGCTGCTGTGTGGGATTATTACTGTCTGCAGGAAAATGTTCCTGTTGGTATAGATTATATTGCTGAAATTCAGCAATACGAAAAAGACGTTTTAAGCAAACGATAATTATAAACTAAAACGAAAGACAGTTCCTCAAAGACTGTCTTTCGTTTTTTTTCTACTGGTTATGAAAAAAGTAATTGCTGTTTTCGACATTGGGAAAACCAATAAAAAACTACTTCTTTTTGATGAAAACATGCAGGTGGTTTTTCAGCAGGAGCAGAAGTTTCCTGTCATTTCGGATGAAGATGGTTTTGAATGTGATGATATCGACCTGATTACCGCCTGGATTGAGCAGGAATTAAGCGCGTTGGTTGCCGGAAACAATTATGGACTGATAGCAGCGAACTTTTCAACGTATGGCGCGTCGCTGATGTTTTTGGATAAAGACGGAGAACGATTGACGCCGGTGTACAATTACCTGAAGCAGGTTCCGGAAGCAATTGCCGAAGATTTGTTTAGCAGGTATGGAGGTAAAGATGAATTTTGCCGCCGCACAGCCAGCCCGGCCCTGGGATTGCTGCTAAACTCGGGGATCCAGATCTTGTGGCTGAAACTGGAAAAAGCGGATGTATTTGATAAGGCCCGGTCCATTCTGCATTTTCCGCAGTATTTGTCGTATTCGTTGTGCGGAAAAGTCGTTTCGGAACCAACTTCCATTGGCTGCCACACGTTTATGTGGGATTACGATAACATGGCTTATCATCCTTGGATCAAAGATCAAAACATTGAATTACCACAGCCGGTGACCAATGATGTCGTTTTTGAAAGCGAAATCAGGGGTAAAAAAGTATTGGTGGGAACCGGCATCCACGATAGCTCGGCATCGCTGGTGCCGTACCTGAAAGGCAGCGATGAACCTTTTATCCTGTTGTCAACCGGAACCTGGTGTATTACGATGAACCCGTTCAACAGTGAGCCGTTGACTGCTGATCAGTTAGAGCAGGATTGTCTTTGCTTTCTAAGCCCTGACAAACAACAAGTAAAATCTTCCCGTTTGTTTATGGGGCATTTCCACGAAGTGTGGGCCGAAAAACTGGCCCGGCATTTCCAGGTGGAAACCGGCCGTTTTAAAACCGTTAGTTATGACGAAGGGCTCGTCAACTCATTGGCGCAGCAGCCTTCCGTTTTCTTTCCAAATGGAAAAGAAAGCTTTGAAGAAGGTTTGAAATCAGTGGATTTATCAGTCTTTACATCTTACGAGGAAGCTTATACGAAACTGGTCATGGAGCTGACCGAGCTTTGTATAAGATCCATTCAACTGGTCATCCCTCAAAAAGATGTAACGCAAAACCTGTATATTTCCGGTGGTTTTGCCCGGAATGAAATATTTATCCGCCTATTGGCCAAACACTTTTCGGATAAAAAAGTATATACATCAGAAATCGATAATGCCAGCGCGCTGGGTGCGGCGTTGGTAATTGCCGGAACCATTGGCCGTAAAAATCTTTCGCAATTGGATTTAGGGCTTAAACGTTGGAGCGAATAGGTCAGCGGGCTTCCATGTTAAAAAGGACACCTTATTAGTTTAGTACCAGATATGAGAAAGTTAGACCCTGCATTGATGCATCCGCGTGATCAGATCACGATGATCATCGACAAAATTTACCGGAGCGGCCTCACCACCACTTCCGGAGGAAATGTTTCTATTATTGATGAAAACGGCGACATTTGGGTGACTCCCTCCGCCATCGACAAAGGTTCGCTGCGCCCATCGGATATCATGTGCGTGAAAAAGGACGGTTCGATTGTGGGACGCCATAAACCATCGTCGGAGTACCCCTTTCACCGGGCGATTTATGAATGCCGGCCCGAGATCAAGGCGGTTATCCATGCGCATCCGCCTGCGCTGGTGTCGTTCAGTATCGTGCGGCAAATTCCGAACACCAATGTGATTCCGCAAGCCAAATACATCTGCGGCGATATTGGCTATGCGCCTTACGAATTGCCTGGAAGTGAGATTCTTGGTGATGTGATTGCCGAGGAATTTAAGAAAGGGTTCAATGCTGTGATCATGGAGAACCATGGAACGGTGGTTGGCGGAACCGACATGGTCGATGCTTTCCAACGCTTCGAAACCCTGGAATTTTGCTGCCGGACCATCATCTACGGAAATACCATCGGAACACCGAATTACCTGACCGATCAGCAAATCGATGAATTTGAAGACCAAATTCCACGTCTGCTTCCCGAAATGGAATCGGTGGAATATCCTTCGGATGAACGGGCTATTCGCGAAGAAATCAAGAAAATTGTACACCGGGCCTGTGCACAAGGACTGATGATCAGTTCGTATGGAACGGTTTCGGTTCGCTGGCGCGGAAACGATTTTCTGATTACGCCTCCCACCGTTTCTCGCTGGGACATGCAAAACGAAGATATCGTGCAAATTAAGGACGGAAAGCGCGAACCCGGGAAAATACCAAGCCGCTCTACCTGGCTGCACCAGGAAATCTATAAGCGCAATCCGCATGTGAACTCAATCATCCTAACACAAACGCCTTATTTGATGGCATACAGTGTTACCGGTGAGAAATTAGATGTACGCACAATCCCGGAAAGCTGGATCTTCTTACAAGATATTCCAAATATGCCTTTTGGTTCTCATTTCGCCGGTGAAGAAGCCATTCTGAATACCATTTCAAAAGATACTCCGGCAGTTTTGGTAAACAACGATTCAGTGATTGTTACCGGCGACAAATTGCTGGGGACTTTCGATAAATTGGAAGTAGCTGAATTTAGCGCGAAATCTCTTGTTATGGGGGCTTCTTTAGGTGCATTGGTGCCAATCAACGATGACCAGGTAGAAGATTTGCGCAAGAAATTTTTGAGCTAAACGGTTCCGTTACGCCGGATAACAGCAAATTATAACTCAATTTTAAGCTAAAAAGGCAAGTTGTTTTGAAACAGCTTGCCTTTTAAATTTTTTAGGAATTTTCCGGTTGAGAATCCTGTCCACCTTTTTGAACCGCTATTTTTCAAACGAACAGGCTATCCAGTTATTCCGTTCTTTAATAGAAAGCTTTCGCAAAAACAGCTCCGAAGCTTTGCCCATGATATCTTCCAAATCATCTTTATAAAAACCACTGACGATCAGAATGCCATCATCATTCAGAACAGAAACATATTTTTCCAGGTCCTGTAGGATTATATTCTTCTGAATATTAGCCAGGATCAAGTCGAATTTCTTATTCCCCAGCAAGGTTGCGTCACCAATAAAAGCGTCAAGATTTGTGATGTTATTCAGCCGGCAATTTTCGAGTGTGCCCTCAAAAGCCCAATGGTCGATGTCGATGGCAGTTACCTTTTTGCAGCCAAGCATCGATGCAAAGATTCCCAGTATCCCGGTGCCGCAACCCATATCCAGCACAAGTTGGTCGTGTAGGTTCAGTTCCATCAGGTGTTCGATCATGAGCGAAGTTGTTTCATGGTTTCCAGTGCCAAAAGCCATGTTAGGCTCAATGATGATTTCATAAGGCGCTTCCGGATAATCTTTATGGAACGGCGCCCGGATCAAACATTCATTCCCGATCAGCAGCGGTTGAAAATAGTTTTTCTCCCATTCTTCGTTCCAGTTTATGTCGGGCATTTCTTCTTCCGAAAAATGCACTTCAAAAGGCAATTCGTCCACAATCTGTTGAATATCTTCCGGGGTCACTTTCCCGACCGGGTAGAACGCATTTAATTCGGTTCCCGATTCATCAAAGCTTTCAAAGTTGAGTTGGGCCAGGAATGCCGTTGCTATTTCACGGTTCGTTTCGTTATCCGGATTTAGTTTAAATGAGGCTTTTATGTATTGCATCTTTTTTTGGTTACAATGAAAGGATTATACGAGGTTTCGTTCTTTTTTGAGTTGTTCGTAAGCTTCGTTTACTTTCTGGAACTTCTCGTGAGCGGCCTTTTGAAAGTCCTCGCCCAGGTAGCTTACTTTATCCGGGTGATATTTCATGGCCATTTTTCGGTAGGCTTTTTTGATTTCTTCATCCGTTGCAGATGGTTCAACTTCCAGTATTTTGTAGGCGGCATCTGTATTCGCAACAAACATGGATTTGATGGATTCAAAATCTTTGGCGGTAATATGCATGTTTTTTGCGATATGGTCGATCAGATTCAGCTCAACCGGATCGACTTTTCCATCGGCTTGTGCAATTCCAAACAGAAAGTGGAGCAATTGCAGGCGCGAAGAATAATCCATATTTTTTTGGATTTGGTGGCAGATATCGGCCACCGGAATGGTTTGGTTTAGCAAATCGCGCAACATTTTAATGGCCTCCTGCGCCGATGCGGCACCAAAGGAGCGCACAAAAAAGGCTTTCACATAATCCAACTCTGATTTCAGCACTTTGCCATCCGCCTTCATTACGGCGGCCACCAGTACCAATAAACTCATCACGTAGCCACCGGTGGTGGTGCGCGTTGCCTGTCCGGCTTCGGGTGCAGTAACTGGATTTCCATTTTCAAACATGGAGCCGACCACAAATCCAACAATTCCGCCAATCGGGCCAAAGAAGGCCCATCCCAGTCCGCCGGCAACCCATTTTCCAAATTTAGCCATGTGTCTTAAATTTAATGTCCAATTCAATTAATTGAGGAAGAATCAGTTCCTCGTTGTTGTTATTCAATATGTATGTCGCCAGTTTCATTTTTTCTTCATCGGGCCATTGTTTCGAAATCCGGTTCCGGATATCTTCTTCATTTGTATTTTCGCGTGCCATCACCCTTTTAATCCGTTCTTCCAGCGGGGCGGTCACCAAAATGGTTTGGTCCATCATCCGGTAAAAACCGCTTTCGAACAGGATGGCCGCTTCATGAACGATGTAGGGTGCTTTTTGTTTTTCGCACCATTCAAAAAAATATTTTCGCACCTCGGGGTGTATGATGGAATTGACTTTCTCCAGCAAAGGTGGCGAATTAAAAATCAAACCAGCCAGTTTTTTTCGGTCAATGGTCTGATTGGCCAGGTAAATGTCCTTGCCAAAAAGCATCTGCATGTTGCTGCGGATTACCGGCGATTGGTTCATAATTTTTTTTGCTTCCAGATCAGCCTCAAAAATTGGCGCCCCCAGCAGCCTGAAAAAGTGGCAAATTGTAGACTTTCCGCTGCCAATGCCTCCTGTTATTCCTATTTTGAGCATCATTTTACTGTTCAATCAAATATTCAACTTTTTCGGGCGAGAAGGAAACCGAAAACGAATAGGGTGGTTGCGATTCGAGCTTTAGATCCAGCAGCTCCACTTTATTCAGAATATCCTGAAACGAAACACTGATCAGAAAGTCGGTGGGTTTTATTTCGGAGAAACGGTTTAGGCTGATCAAAAAGTTCACTTTCACCTTATCGGGAAACAGGTTTACCTGTACACTGTCAGGTAAATTACGGACAGTTACGGGCACCATGAGTTGTTTCTCGGTATATTCTTCTACCGGAATATTCAGCGCCACGCGGTTGGGTTCATACACCATGTTTTTATTTGGCGCCAAGGCAACCTGCTGCTGAATGGTATGGTCGAGCGATTTAAAGTGCTGGTGTTTCGTTTGAATGAATTGCAGGGTGTCGAGTACCGTTTCCGGTCCCCAAACCATCGCCGAATCGGGCTGGGTAGTTATGATGCTGCTCAAAAGGTGTTGTTTTTTCAGTTCATAACTTAGGTTTGGCTGGATAGCAATTTTTTTGGCAACAATACGGTCGAACCTGAAATACAAGGTGTCCGGGTGTATTTCTGTTATTCTCAGTTCATTGCTTACCTGTTCGGATATCCGGTTGATGAATTGTTTGCTGGGGATGGCGTATTCGGCATGATCGCTTGTCTCCATCCGTTTTCCGGTAAATTCATTGACATCGAAAACCAGCGGTGAAAACGCCAGGCTTAATTTGTGTCGCAGTATGGTGAAACCGTACGAATTTACTTTCAGTGAAAACCGGTCGGGTGGGGTGTTGGACAATAACTTGTTTTTGGGAAGGTTGGTGTATTTCACCGGGAAGTACAGCTCAACGCTATACTCTTTGTTCAGGGCATTCAAAAACCAAAAAATAGTGGATATGGCAACGCAAATCAAATATATGATCAGTCTGCGGTCATTCTTCATCCGGAGCAACCTGAAGATAGCCTGAATACTATTTATCCATTTGTAATTCACGCAGCCAAAGATAAAAAAAAGGGCTGACTAATATGCCGGCCCTTTCTCATTTCTTATTTGATCGGTCTATTTTTGCTGGGGTACATCAGACATGTCCTTCACCACTGCACTTTTGTCAACGCGTAATTTTACATTGTCGTCAACCTGTAACAGGAGGTAGTTGTCTTTAATTTCTACTACTTTTCCGTAAATACCACCGGTTGTTACCACCTTGTCGCCTTTAGAAAGGCTTTCGCGGAATTTTTTCAGTTCTTTTTGTCTTTTTACCTGTGGGCGGATCATGAAAAAGTAGAAAACCACGATAATCAGGATCAGTGGTAAGAATGATGTCAGCGGATTTGCTTCGGCGCCTTGTTGCGGGGCCATTAATAAGTAATTCATTTTTTAGTCTATTTAATTTTTACTGTAGATATTTATCAATTCGTTTTGCACTGTTGCTGCAATAGCCAATTTTGTTTCGTCGGGTTCGGTGTTCGAATATAAGATTATTTCTTTGTACACCTTCCCAACTTCACCGGCCGCGTTAAAAATGACTTCCACATAACCCGTTTTTCCAGGCTGAATTGCTTCCCGGGGAAATTCCACCGTAATGCAGCCGCAATCGCTCTCTGCCTTTTCAATCATTAAATCACCGTCTCCGGTATTGGTGAACTGAAAACTGTAGGCTACGATTTCTCCGGCCTGCAGTGTCCCAAAATTATGGAATTCTTGCAGAAACGCAAATTTTGGCACCCCTTGATTTTCGGAGGAAGATTCCTGCTTTTTCTGTGTTGCATTCTGACAGGCAAAGGCCAGCAATAAAAGTAAAATCTGAATTATCGTTCTATTCATCCGGAGTTTCTTCACCAATGAGTCCGCGTCCGGCTTTAATAACGCGATTTTCTTTTTTTAGTGCTTTTAGCGATTTGTCGAGGATGCCATTGATGAAGTTGCGGCTTTTCTGTGTGCTGTAGTATTTCGAAAGCTCGATATACTCGTTCAGTGTAACTTTTGTAGGAATCGAGGGGAAGTAAAGAAACTCAGCCATCGCCAGTTCCAGAATCAGGTTGTCGATAACCGCAATCCGCTCCACATCCCAATTTACCGTGTGTTCTTCCACGATCTTTTTTAATTCGTCGTGGTTGAGAACGGTTTTACGGTAAAGGTTTTTGGCAAATTCACGGTCTTCTTCATCCTTGAAAAAGGGCAGCAGCGCCAGGTCTTCTCGCGAATATTCCTTGAACTTTTTCAGTGTTTTGATGATCATGCTAACCACAAAATCGATATCATCGTTCCAGTAAATGCTTTGTTCCTCAAGCAGGTGGAGTAAATCTTCGGATTGCAGGATGACTTCGCCGAAAAGTTGTTCGACCAATTTTTTGTCGTCCAGGTAGCTATGCTCTTTGGCCGACATATATTCGGCATAGAAATCGGTGTTGATCAGTGCCGTGTATAGCTTTTTGATCAACTCAGGCTCGTCTTCCCAGCTCAATTTTGATTGGGCCAATTGCTTGTTCAGTGCATTGTTTGTTTTAAGCTGATAAATTAGCAGGTTGTTTACAAACCGGGTGTTTGGCGTTAAATCTTCGGCTGTGGGAAAGTGTTTTTTCTTGCGTAGCTCGATCACCGAGTTGGCATGATTAGCAATTTCTACCGCTAGTTGGAATAAATAATGATAAAGGTCGTACGTTTTTTGAATACTGAAAAACAGTTCTTTTTCGGTATTGTTAATGGATTTGTCCGGCGACGTATAAAAGGCATATAATACCTGTAATACTTTAATTCGGATAATTCTTCTGCTAATCATTTTTATAGAACTTGTTATCTTTTTGAGGGTGGCAAAGTTAAGAAAATTCTCTCAGTGCTTTTCAACATGTTTAAGTTTTTTCCTGCTCAGCCTCATTTTTGTTCTCGTGCCAATCGGCAGTCCCGCCATCTTCGTTCGCAACAAGGGCATCTTCATCATCGGGTTCATCTTCCCACTCAAAACGTGAGCGTTGCGGACCTTGGTGACGATAAAAAACGCTGAGGAACAAACCACTGGCAGCTCCCCATAAATGGCTTTCCCAAGAGATCGTTGGTTCAATCGGAAAAATACCCCAGAACATGCCGCCGTACAAAAACACCACAATGATGGCAATGGTCAGCAAACGGACATCGTTTCGGAAAATACCGCTGAAAAACAGGAAAGCCCCCAGCCCATATACTAGTCCGCTTGCCCCGATATGCCATGCCTCGCGTCCGCCCAGCCAAACGCAAATGCCTGAAAGAAAATAAATAAGAAAGAAAATGCGATAAGCCAGTTTGCGATAGAAATAAAATAGGGCCAGCGACAGAACAAAGAATGGAACCGAGTTGGCAAAAAGATGTTTAAATCCGCTGTGAATGAAGGGCGAAAAGAGAATCCCTTTCAGCCCTTTCAGTTGATGCGGGAAAATGCCAAACTGGGTGAAATTGTAGCCTAGCGTTGATTCAACTAAAAGCACTAACCAAAAGCACAACAGGAAGAAGCCGGGGAAAACCATGCTGTGTTTGAAGATTTTCTTTTCGAGCCGGGCATCTGTCTCACTTTTGTTTGGGTAGTAGTTGAACAGGCGCATCGTCAGAGCAATCGTTTTAAAGCTTCCACAAATCCGTAAATATCGTCTTCAGTAGTATCAAATGAAGTCATCCAGCGGACTTCCGAAGTGGCTTCATCCCATACGTAAAAGAAGTACTGCTCCTGCAATTTGGAAATGATTTCTTTTGGGAGAATGGCGAAAACGCCGTTGGCCCCTGTTTTTTGGGTGAGTTTTATACCATTTATTTTTGCGATTTCAGTTTCCAGTAAGTTGGCCATTTTATTGGCATGTGACGCATTTTTCTTCCAAAGTTCGTTTTCGAAATAGGCCAGAAACTGAGCGCCTACAAAGCGCATTTTCGAAAAAAGCTGCATGCTTTGCTTACGGATGTATTTGGTGCTGCGTGCCTGTTCGGGGTCGAAAAAGACAACGGCTTCGCCCATCATCATGCCATTTTTTGTGCCGCCAAACGAAAGTACATCAATGCCGGCATCTTTGGTGAATGCTTTAAAAGGCAGGTCAAGCGCCACGGCAGCATTGGCAATCCGGGCGCCATCCATATGAACAGACAGCCCGTATTCATGTGCCAGCGTAGTAATCGCTCTAATTTCTTCCACCGAATAGACGGTACCCAACTCGGTTACCTGCGAAATGGAAATAATGCCGGGTTGAGCATGGTGCTCAAAATCAAAACCGTGCAGGTATTTTTTTATCTCGTCGGGGAAGATTTTGCCGTTAACGGTTTTTACCGGAAGCAGCTTGCATCCGGTCAGTTTCTCCGGCGCGCCGCATTCGTCTACCTGAATGTGGGCTGTTTCGGCACAAATGATGGAATTGAAACTGTGTGTCAGGCTGGATAGCGAAAGCACGTTCGCCCCGGTACCGTTAAATACAAAATAGACATCAATATCGTCTCCAAACTCCTTTTTGAATTGATTGACAGCTTGTTCGGTCACCGGATCGCCGCCGTACCCAACCATGTGCCCCTGGTTGACCGATGCCATCGCTTTTAATATCTCCGGGTGCACTCCGGCATTGTTGTCACTGGCAAAACCTCGTTTCATTATGAAAATTTTCAGATTGATTAAGTTGTTCTTATTTTTTTGAATGACCAAACTAATAAAAATTGCCGGCAAATGCGGTTTTATCGTCGATATTTCTATTGCATGAAATTTCTGGAAGGGCAGGGTTTTTATTGTAATGATTAGCTTTTTAACGGGTGACAAAGGAGGATGCTTAATCGGTGAAGCTTGGTTACCCTTTGGGTTTTATCCCAATCCCCGGAAGTTCATTCAAGGAAACTTTGCCATCCACAATCTTTATTCCGTCAAAAAGGTCATTGGTGATGAGCAGGTTGCCGTCCAGATCGGCCCAGTGGCACAAGGGTGAGAGTTGAGCGGCAGCCGAAATGGCACAGGATGTTTCTGTCATGCAGCCAATCATGATTTTCATATTCAATGCGTTGGCCGCACTAATCATGTTGCTGGCCTCGAGCATGCCGGTACATTTCATCAGTTTGATATTGATTCCGGAATAAACCTGATAAACAGACGCGATATCAGACAATCGTTGCACGGACTCATCGGCAATGGTTGGCAGCGGGCTGTGGGCAGTCAGCCAGGCCATTTCATCGGTCATGTGCTTGGGCATGGGCTGTTCAACAAACACCACTCCCTGTTCCTTCAGCCAGTAAATTTGTTCCAGCGCTTGCTGTTTATCTGTCCATCCCTGGTTGACGTCGACACATAGGGGAACGTTAGTGACCGATCTGATCGTGTGAATCATTTCGCGGTCGTTGCCTGCACCCAGTTTCACTTTTAATATGTTGAAGGATGAAGCATCTTTTACTTTCTCCGTAACAATCTCAGGTTGGTCAATCCCAATGGTGAAAGAAGAGTAGGGAGTATTGGCAGCATTCAGTCCCCAGATGCTATGCCACGGCTTGCCGATTAATTTGCCGGTCAGGTCATGCAAAGCAATATCAACAGCTGCTTTAGCGGCGGTGTTTCCGGCTTGCACCCGATCTGTGTAGCTTAAAATTTCTTCTATACGGAATGGATCGTGAAACTGGGAGAGGTTGAGTTGCGATAAAAATTGAGCGGCACTTTGTTGGTTTTCTCCCAGGTATGGCGGCATGGAAGCTTCGCCATAGCCGATAAAGCCGTCGTATTCAATTTCGGTAAGCATGATTGGTGTGCTTTGCCTTGAACTGTTGGCCAACGTGAAAGTGTGCTTCATCAACAGTTCATATGGGCGAAACCGCAATTTCAACCTGTTTTTTCGGTTATGAGCCCGGAAATTTCCAAGTGGTCTATAATGCTCAGCGGATGCAGTCAGTGCTTCTGATAGATAATTGTTGTTTTCGGGAGTTTCCATTTCAGGTTTTTAGATGGGGAGTAAATAAAGAAAAGCAAAAAAATGACAAACCGATCCCCCCAGGATAAACAAGTGAAAAATGAGGTGAAAAAACGGGACCCGATGATACAAATAGAAAAATACGCCGCCCGAATAACTCACCCCACCCGCCAGCAGAAACCAAAGCGAAGTGTTGGGAACGTTTTGTATTACGGGCCCGATGGCCAGAATTACCAACCAGCCCATAGCTACGTATAGCCAGGTTGACAAGGTTCTCCATTTGGAAGAGTAGAACCAGATTTTGAAAACCACTCCGGCAATGGCCAGCGACCAAATCAGTCCGAAAATGGTCCAACCTACCCAGCCACGTAATGAAATAAGCGAAAGCGGCGTGTAGGAGCCGGCAATCAGAATATAAATCGCCGAATGGTCCAACTTGTTTAGCATTACTTTTAACCGGGGCTTTTTTACGCCATGAAATAGGGTAGAGGCGAGGTACAGTAGAATCATGCTGGTCCCAAAGACCGAGAAACTTATAATGTGCCAGATGTTTCCGTAAACGGCCCCAAAAGCAACCAGTAAAGTTACGCCTGCCACAGCCAAAGCAATGCCAATTCCGTGTGAAACACTGTTGGCAATCTCTTCTGCTTTTCTCAGCCTTTTTCTTTTTCCGTTTACCATTTCTTCAATTCCCCCAAAAGCTATGACAACGACAAAAATACAAAAACCATTTCACACTATTTTTACTAAACCGGAAGATAGAGGATCGAACTTTTGCGGTTTGTTTTTTGGGAAAGAATGATCGCGTTGTAGTTTGGCCCGTCCGGACGTTGTCTGCCGGATTTTTTCAAGTCGGGTGGTTTACAGATCGTTCTCCAGGATTTTTTTATACTCGATATCTTGCTTGATGCTTTTTACCAGGTATTCTTTGCATTTGTATTTCCGTTTTTTGGCATATTTCTCACCCTGAAATCCCATAACCTGCGCGATTTGTTTCAGTGGAACTTTATCGAAAAACATTTGGAGTATTTTTTGGCAGTCTTTCCCCAGGTTTTTAAAATGCTTTTGGTACAACCGGTATTTTTCGTTCATATCCACCGTTGTTTCAAAAGAACTGTCGTAAATATCATCGTTGAAATCGTGGTTGTCCCGTATTTTCTCTCGTTCGTTTTTCCTTTTTTCCAACTGTTTCAACCATAAAAATCGACAAACCGAATAGAGGTAGGTTTCAAATGAGCAGTCCAGCACCAGATCGTTAGCTTTCAACTTTCGGTAGATAATGATAATTGCTTCCTGGAAGATATCATTCGAGTCTTCATCATCTCCGCTGTTTTTTTTGATGAAGAAGTTAATCTTATAAAAGAAGTTCTTGTAGATATACTGAAGGATCAAATTGTCGTTTCTGAGGATCCCATGTAGGAGCTCTTCGTTTGTATAGTTTATCATTTTACCTCTTTTTGCTTAAAATTTCCAATGTTTATACAGCCTTAAAAAGAGCTTTTCTGGCTGAAAACCTGATTTCCTTCATGCAACGATGTTCATCGGTTAAATATGTCTATAAAATGTTGAATATACAAGAGTGTCGTTCAACATTTTTGGCCGTTGGTTTTGAAGGGTAAATGTAGCTATTTTCTTTAAAAACATGATGTTTCAGATGTTTTTATCTGTGTGGTTTAATTTTGAAAGAGATGTTGCCTTTTTTGTTGATTTGCATACGCTTGTTTTGTGTTTATTAAAAATGAAACTATTCGATGTAACTTGCTGTTTCAATAAATATGAAAATCACAACAATGAAAGAGCAACCTGTAACAGTATTTTGGTTTCGGCGCGATTTGCGAATTTCAGACAATCATGGGCTTTTTAAAGCATTAACTTCCGGTAGGCCCGTGCTTCCGGTTTTTGTTTTCGATACCGATATTCTAAATGACTTGGAGGACGATGATTCATGCGTGTCATTCATCTTAAGGCAGGTGCAGCAGTTGCAGGATAAGTTTGAGGCTGATGGGAGTTCGTTTTGGATTTATCACGGGAAGACGCTGGATGCCTTTAAGCGCCTGGTAGCTGAATATTCGGTTGAGCGCGTTTTTATCAATCAGGACTATGAACCATACGCCCGAAAAAGGGATCAGGAAATATTTGAATATCTTGGATCTATGGGTATTGAGATGAAGGCTTTTAAAGATCAGGTGATTTTTCATAAAAATGAAATATTGAATGGCGACGGAAAGCCTTATACGGTATTTACGCCTTACAGTAAAAGATGGCTGGCCAAGCTGTCTGAAAAGGATTGGAAGCCCTACCCATCCGAAAAGTATCTGGGTAATTTATTGAAGATGGCCCCATTGCGAAAATTTCACCATGTAGATATAGGCTTCCGTCGCGGTTCGTTGGAGATTCCACCACAGGAAATTACCCCGGAAATACTGACCGCTTACAAAGATAAACGCGATTTTCCTGCCGTGGATGCTACTTCTCGCTTGGGAGTTCATCTACGTTTTGGGACCATCAGTATCCGGCAGGTTACAGCTGCTGCGGTTCAATATTCGTCGGCGTTTTTAAACGAATTGATCTGGCGTAACTTTTATATGGATATCCTCTGGCATTTTCCACAGGTGGAGAAGCAATCGTTTAAACCGGCGTACGATCATATTGCCTGGATCAATTCTGAAAAGGATTTTGCCCGGTGGTGTGAGGGAACTACCGGGTTTCCGTTGGTTGATGCGGGCATGCGGCAACTAAACCAGACCGGCTTCATGCATAACCGGGTCCGTATGGTTACAGCGAGCTTTTTATGCAAGCATTTACTGATAGACTGGCGATGGGGTGAAGCCTTTTTCGCAGAAAAGCTACTTGACTACGAATTGGCATCGAATAATGGAGGTTGGCAGTGGGCGGCAGGTTCGGGGTGTGATGCTGCTCCGTACTTCCGGGTTTTCAATCCAATCCTCCAGCAGGAAAAGTTTGATCCTGAGTTGGTTTATGTGCATCGCTGGGTGCCGGAGTTTGGTACGGATCATTATCCAAAACCGATGGTCGATCATAGAATGGCGCGGCAAAGGGCGATTGATACGTATCGGGCCGGGTTGGTGGAGCGGGCTGGAGGTGAGGCTGTTAAGTCGGTTAAAAAATAAAAGGTAGACCCTCTGGCCTACCTTTTCTCACTAAACTAACTAACCTAACTAAACCTAAACTTATGAAAAAAAACGTACTACAAAGATATGCTTTTAAACAGTAAATGAGTTTAAAAATTTGTTAATTGTTGTTAAATTAGTGTTTTCTTTTAAATTATTGCCGCTATTGAGCGACAAAAGTGTAGGTGATGGTTCCTTTTTGCGGTGAAGGAGCCGCCTGGTTGGCATTAAAGATGGTCCTTAAAGCAGCTTGCCGGGCATATTCCGGAAGCATTTGATCATTTATCTTTCCTGCCGGACGAACCTCAGCTCTCACTACCTTCCCGGAGGTAGCTACCCAAATGTCAACCGTAATGGTGCCACCCCCTTGCGCCAGGTAAACCGGTACGGGGAGCCTCAGATGGTATCGGTTTTCAAGTGAATAGTGAATGTTGCTTTCCCCTGAATAAATCGTATTCCGGATGGAGTCAGGATGAACGCCTTCGGTTGTTTCTTCGGGCATTTCAAATTGTTTTATTTCGGGAATCTTTTTTGAAAGCTGGTTGTTAACATCGGAAACCAATTTCTGGGCCGCTTCCATTTCCTGTCGGTATGTTTCATCAAAAAACGGATCTTTGGCAGCGGCATCGTTCACTGCCCGGTTGCTACGAGTAGTGGTGGACAGTTGATCTTCACGTGCCGGGGTGTTTTCATCCTCTTGCTCTTCTTGTGGTATTTCGGGCAAATCGTCTTCAACGTCGCTAAAGTCAATGATAACAGGCTCTTCTTTCAACTCTCCCTTTAAATTGACATCGGCAAGCAAGAAGCTGCTAACCAGTAGGATGTGGAAGATCAATGTCCCCATGACGCCGTAAATATGATCTTTGTATAGTGTTGTCAGTTTCTTCATCAACTAAAATTCTACTTTCCTTTAATGGACTCGGGCTGCATTTTGTACTTTTTTGAAGCGTTTTTAAAGCGCCGGGTTTGCAGGGGTAAAGTTAAAAACAAAGAAAGGTATTTCTATTTATTATTTGCTTTTTCAAATATTGGTGCACGGTGTACGTTCAAAAGAAATTGATCTGCTGAGAATATCGATGGTGCTTTTAAAAAGCAGATATATTTAAAGAGGTAAGTCAATTGTTTTGACAAAGGATTAAGTAAATTGGAAGTGAAGATCTTTTTTCGGGTTAGTTGTTTATTTTTAACAGCAGAAGAAATTTTGAAAAAGGAAAGCTGAAAACAGAGGAATCGCGTGTGAAGATCTGGTGCATTATATGGATATCGGTGGTATTAATCCGGGCAAATGTAGCCTGGGGCGGTGATGCCATGACTGATTCGGTGGCTTCGGGGATAAACGATGCGGAACTTTTCTATGATAGCTTGAAAACCAAAGCATACCGCCACGGTTTAACCCGTTTCGTTTATCAAAATATTGTCAACGGAGTTTCCAGTCAACAGGAGTTGACCCGGCAATATGAGCAGTTGAAGCGTTTTCAGGGAAAAACCATCGCATCGGTTAATTTGAAACCGCTGGATGTTTTTGGGCCTACTTTTCGTGATACAACGCAAGTTGCACATTCGAAATTGGGTGTTTTTGCCAATAAAATGCATACAAAAACCAATACCCGCATTATTCGAAAGAATGTGCTATTTGAGCCTGGTGATAGCCTTGACCTGGAAAAAGTGATGGACAATGAGCGTATTTTTCGCTTGCTTCCATACATTAAAGATGTACGTTTTCTGGTTTCGGAACACGCGACTGACACCAATCTGGTAGATTTGACAGTATTGACCAAAGACGTTTTTTCATTTGGGATCGGCGCTCGTTTCAATGGCGTAGAGTCGGGCAATATCAATATGTATAACCAAAATATTTGGGGGGCCGGGCATCAAATTTCTGCCAATATAATTGGTCATATCCACGAAGAGCCTTATATCGGTTTTGAAGGCTATTATACCATCAATAATATTCATGGCGATTTTCTCAACCTTACTCTTGGCTATGCCAATTCGTACCGGCGTGAAGGGTTTTTATTCAATTTCGACCGACAGTTTTTGCGTACATCAACGCGCTGGGGTGGAGGATTGCTGGCTTGTCATTTTTATGAAACCGACCGGCTGTATCAACATTATCCGGTGATTACGGATACGCCGCTAAATTATAAATCGGTGGACTGGTGGAGCGGTTATGCTTTTCAGTTGAATAAAGGGCAACCAGCAAAAAATAAGCAGTTGGTTTTGTCAGGGAGGATTTGTTACCTGGAGTTTTTTGGCCGGCCCGGACCCGGGGCGGATGGTAGCCAATTTTTTGCAAACTCCAATTTGTACATGGCCGGACTGTCATTATCCAAACGCAATTATATTCGCGACCACCACATTTATGGCTACGGCATCACCGAAGATATACCCAAGGGCTTTTTGCATGAACTGGTGGTCGGTTTCGACGATCATGAATTTCATAACCGATGGTATGCCCATTTGTATCTGTCATCGGGGAACTTCATCCGCTACAAACCTTCCTATCTTTTTGCATCTGCCGGTATCGGAAGTTTTTTTAATGCCCGGCGTCAGGAACAGGGGCAACTGGAATTTAACCTGAATTATATCAGCCGGTTTTTCCCTTTCTTTGGTCAAAATGCACGTCAATTCATCCGGTTGAAATATTTGTACGGGATCAACCGGTTTGAACAGGAAGACCTGTTTCTGAAAAATGATTACGGGATCCGGGGTTTTTACAGCGATGTGGCTACCGGAAAGCAGCGGCTTGTTCTTAGTTTGGAAACTGTTCTCTTTCAAAAACGGGAAATCCTGAACTTCAATTTTGCCTTTTTTGGTTTCACAGATCTGGGTATCATTGGCCCGTCCAATCAGTCGGTATTTGCAGGAGATTACTATACTGGTATTGGCGCCGGATTGCGAATCCGGAATGAAAGTTTGGTTTTTAAAACCTTACAGCTTCGTTTAGCTTTTTACCCCGGCCATCCGTCTGATGTTAGCGCTATGGGATTTGGTTTTACAGAATTGGGGCGCCATTCGTTTTACAGTTTTCAGCCTCGAAAACCCGAACCGATGCATTTCTATTGAGATAAGGTGGTTGGATGAAACGGTAACAGTTGAAAACTTGCGAAACTGACCTGTTTTTCACATGTTTTCAACTGTTACCGGCTGCTTTTTGTTTTTCAACAGTTAATGTCTATGTCTTTGACGATAAGGTATATCCGGGCTAATTCTTCTGAAATGCTGTATTGGATAGCTCAGCTGGGTTAAAAACCGGAAAGTAATCCCCAAAATACTGGCTTACTTTGGTCATCAGGTGTACACGGTCCAGCCCGCGCACATTGTGCGGGTGGGTCGGATAAGCGAAAAAGTCAACCTGTTTGTTCAACCTTACACATTCACGCAGGAATTTTATGCTGTGCTGCATGACCACCGTGTCGTCCTGAACGCCGTGAATGAGCAGCAGTTTGCCACTCAGCCGATCGACAAGATTGATCATGTTTGACTGGGAATAACCAGAGGGATTCTCCTGTGGCATGTCCATATAGCGTTCGCCGTACATGATTTCGTACATTTCCCAATCGACTACCGGCCCACCAGCCACGCCAACCTTGAAAACATCCGGGTGCCGGAGCATCAGGTTGAGGGTCATAAAACCGCCGTAGCTCCAGCCATGTACTCCAATCCGCTCCGTATCAACATACGGGAGGCTTTTCAGATATTCAACGCCCTTCATCTGGTCGCCGGTTTCTTCAATTCCCAGTTGGCGGTGGATTACCTCTTCAAAGGCTTTTCCCCGATTTGCCGAGCCCCGGTTGTCGAGGGTAAAGGAAATGTAGCCTTTGGATGCCATGTAATACTGCCACAAACCGGCATCATTCAGCCAGGTGTTGTTTACCAGCTGCGCATGTGGCCCGCCATACACGTAAATGATGACCGGATATTTTTTGGAAGCATCAAAATCAGGTGGGAGGATCATCCGGCAATACAAATCGGTTTTTTCATCTGCCGCCTTGATTGTAAAGAGCCGGTTTTCGCCCAGCTCAAATTCTTCGAGGGTGTTTTTGCCTTGATGGACATTTCGCAACTGTTTTCCGGTTGTACTTATCAAATCGGTTTTTGAAGGCACATCAACCGCCGACCATTGGTCGATCAGTTTGTCTTTTGATGGCGACAACATGGCTTGGTGGGTGCCGGTAGCGCTGCTGAGCCGTTGGATTTTCCCGGTGGCAATTTCAACCCTGTAAATGTGCCGTTCAACCGGACTTTCTTTCGTGGCCTGGATGAAAATGAATTTTTCTTTTGCGTCTGTTCCGTAAAAATCGGTCACTTCCCAGTTGCCCCGGGTGATTTGGCGGATTAATTTTCCGTCGGTGCCAAACAGGTAGATGTGGTCCCAGCCGTCTTTGCGCGACCAATAGTAAAACTGATTTGGGTTTGTTTTTGAAAACTGAAGGGGGTGCTGTGGCTCCACGTAAGTTGCACAGGTTTCTTCAAAAAGCGTTTTCACTTTTTCACCGGTTTCCACTGCGTATTGATTGAGCTGCATGTGATTTTGTTCACGGTTCAGTTCGGCCACGTAAATGTATTGGTCGTTTGGCCCCCAGCTTATGTTGGTCAGGTAATGGTCGGCTGGCTCGCCGGTTTTTAGAGACACGGTATTTCCGGTTTCCAGGTTGTAGATGCCCAGTGTAACCTGATGACTTTTCATGCCGGCCATGGGGTATTTTACCGGCGTGTGTTCGGCCTGGCGGGTCATAAAATCAACCAGCGGATAATCTTGAACCATGCTTTCGTCCATTCGGTAAAAGGCGAGGTACTTGCCCGAGTTCGACCAAAAAGTACCCTTTTCAATGCCGAATTCGCGCCGGTGCACTTCCTGTCCGCAAACGATTCCCGGTTGGGTTTCGAAAGTGATTTGCTTTTCGCCATCCGAATTTAAGATGAACAGATTTTGTCCTTTAATATAGGCTAAGTGGCTGTTTGCCTGACAGAAATCCAATTTGTCGGCCTCGTCTGGGATCGTGAGGTTCAGACTGATTTTCCGATCAGCCAAATTAAACTGCAACATATTTTTCCGGTGCCGGATGTGCAGTCGGTTTTTGTCTGAAAACGAAAAGTCCGGAAAACGTACCAACGAAATTGCGGTTTGGGCCAGCGACTGGTTAAGTTCGTCCAAGGTCAGCAAAACAGTGGGGGAGTCCTTTTTTACCGTGTTGGCCCAAAGCGTGTCGTTGATCAAGTATGCAAAGGTTTCGTCATCTTTCCATTGCAGCGATTGAAGCCGTTCGGGCCTTAAATAGGTATATTGACCAACAACGGCATCTTCGATACTGAGTTGTTCTTGGGCAGAAACTGCGGTTAAAAACAGCGTGAATAGCAGCCAGAAAAATGATGTCTTCATAATCTATTATTAAAGCAGGTAAAATTAGGATTGAATTGTTTTTGGTGAAATGAGTTATCGCATCTTTCGTTTCGTTACAGCTCGCTAGCTGAGTAAATTCAGGATTTCATCCTTGGTGATGGCTTTGAACGGGTTGTTAGAGTTGATAAATTTCTCGGCCAACGATGATTTTCGCTCCTGTAATTGCTGAATTTTGCCTTCGATGCTGTCTACGGTGATAAAGCGGTAAACCATCACTTTTTTGTCTTGCCCGATGCGGTGGGCGCGGTTAATGGCTTGCAACTCGGCTGCCGGGTTCCACCACGGATCGATGATGAACACATAATCGGCCGAGGTCAGGTTCAGGCCAACGCCACCGGCCTTCAGCGAAATCAGGAAAATGCGGTTGTCCGGATCTTCCTGGAAACTTTTGATAACCTGTTCGCGGTTGGTGGTTTGGCCTGTCAGCAGGGAATACTTCCATTTTTTCATCTCAATTTGTTCTTTCACCAGTGTGAGGTGTTTCACAAACGACGAGAATATCAGTACTTTGTGTTTTTCTGCCATCAAGCTTTCCAAACTACGGAAAATTTCGTCAAACTTGCCCGACTCGTTTTCATCGGTATCGTGCAACATCGATGGGTGGTTGGCGAGTTGCCTTAGCTTGGTGAGTCCCTGCAAAACGACAAAGGCTGATTTTTCAACGCCTTCCTTTTCAATGTTCTCCAGAATTTGGTTCCGGATGGCCGACTTTTCTTTTTCGTAAATACGCTTTTGGTTGCCGGTCATCTGGCAGTAGCGGATTTGCTCGGTGAGCGGCGGCAAATCGCGAGCAACTTGCTCTTTGGTCCGCCGCAACACAAAAGGCCGGATCAGCGTTTGCAGCTTTTCCTGTTTCTCCGGATCATTTTTCTTTTCGATGGGCGTGATAAACTCGCGTTTAAAATAAGCGAGGTTTCCCAGCAGCCCTTTATTGATGAAATTGATCTGCGACCACAGATCGGACAGTGAGTTTTCGATGGGCGTTCCGGTAATTACCAGTCGGTTACGGGCTTTTAGTTGGCTAACCGTTTGGTAGGTTTTCGACCCCGGATTTTTAATGTTTTGGCTTTCATCCAAAATCAGGTAGAAAAATTCATGTTCTTGCAGTAAATCAAAGTCATTGCGCACCGTACCGTAAGTGGTTAGGATGATGTCGTAATAACCCAACAATTGTTTAAAGCCACCGGCCTTTTTTCGTTGAATGCCGAAGTGCTTATATACTTTCAGCGATGGGGTGAACTTTTGGATTTCATTTTCCCAGTTGTGAATCAGCGAAGTAGGCATCACAATCAGCGAAGCGGGTTGATCTTTTTCTGCCTGCTCCTCGTTTTTGTGATTTTCGGTATCCGAAAACAAACTCATTTGCTCGCTGTGGGTGTCAAATTCAGGGATGACGATTTGCTTTTTGAGTCGTTTCAGTTTCAGCAGCAGGGTCAGGGTTTGCAGGGTTTTGCCCAAGCCCATGTCATCGGCCAGACAGCCGCCAAATTGGTGCTCGTACAACTGGTACATCCACGAAAAGCCTTCGTGCTGATACGATCTCAAGGTAGCCTGAATGTTGGCTGGGAGGGCAACTTTCTTTTCCGCGTTTTTTCCAATATCGAGCAACCGCTGATAAAAGCTTTTGTCGATACCTTTCAGCCGCTTCTGGATGAGCTGGTAATGGTATTTTCGTAGGTGGAGGACTTGCCCGTCCTGCTTGGCAAAGTGCATTAAATCCTTGTATTCGGTGAACCATTCGATGGGCAAAATGGCTGTTTCTCCGTTGGGCAGTTCAAATTCGCGAATGTCATTCAAAATGTACTTTCGTAGCTTGAGGAACGGGATTTGGTAATCGCCAAACGTAACATTGGCATAGATGTCGAACCAGTCGGCATTGGTTTTAATTTGTATATCCAGCGCTTGTTGCTCAGTGAAATAGCGCTTTTCGAATTGGTTTTGCTGAAGTTGGAAACCGGCATCATTCAGTTGTTGCCGGTTTTTAGCAATCCAGCTAATCAATTCATACAAACGGTCAATATCCGAAAGCAGCTCTGCGCCCTTGGTAAACCAACTTCCGTCTTTTTCAATCAAACCCAAATTTTTCAAGGTTTGCAGCAAACCATTTTCCCATTCCCGATTACGCAGAATTTTGATAAAATGATAATTCCCGTTTTCCTGTTTCAGGCTCACGGCCACTTCGGTTTTACTGTTGGCCAGGTATTCGTTACCGTTGTATTCAAATTTTGGCAGAAAAATGGCTTCCATCCGCAGGTTGGGCTCCAACGATAGGATGGCCCGCTTATTGCCTTCCCCTGCGGACACGGTGAAGCCGGTAGCTTTTACCGAATGTTCTTTCAGGGTATTCAGCACAAAGCTTTTGTAGTATTTATCTTCTACCTGTGACGGAATAAAAATGGCTTCTTTTTCGAAAAAAGGCAGCAATTTTTTGGCGCTGATTTTTTCGAAAGCATACATTTTATTCTGCCACACCAAGGCACATGGATTGCTGCTAACCAGGGTGACTGTTCGATGCAATAGATTTAGCGGTTTATTGTCGTGCTCCAGTTGCAGGCTATAACGCGTACCCGCCTCCGAACGGTCGAACCGGAAAATACATTCGGAAAAAGTAGTGGGCACCGTAATCACGTCTTCGTCGTACAGGTTGGAATATTTTGCCTGCTTAAAAAATAGACGTGTCTGTCCGCCCATTAACAGGCGGATGATGCGGTTTATGTGTTTGTCGATGTACGGGCTGATGTGGTTCTCGAACAAGTCCGGATCCATTTGCTGGAAGAATTTGCTGGCTTCTTTTAGCTTCGAAAATTTCTGAACCAGCTTTTCGTCGCTGTATTGTTCAATCTGTTTTACGAGGGCGATCTGTTCTTCATTAAGGTTGAGGGAGGCCAAGTCGCGCAGTTTCACCAGCTTTTCGATGGCGTAAAAAGAGATTCTTTTTTCAATCAAAAAAGCTTGAAAAATATACCCGAAGGTGCGATGTTCCGTTAATCCTACAATAAATTCCAGCGCCATATTCCCGTATGAAATTATAAGTCAATATCATTTGCGAAGGCGTTCCGATAAACTCCTTGCTTCAACCCAAAACTTCAAATATACATGAAAGGGAAATGTCGCGGAAATTTATTTTTCGAGTATAAGGAAAAAAGTAGCAGCTGGTTACGGGAAATTACTGATCACTCAGGAATTCCAGCAGGATTTGATTGGTTTCGAGGGTTTTTTCAATGGCGATGAGATGGGCGGATTCTAATATTTCGGTTTGCAGTTTGCCGATCGGTTTGGTGCGCTCCGTCACCTGTTGGGGCGTTCCGGTGTGTTGATCGTTTGTGCCCAGTACCAGCAACACGGGAGCTTCAATTTTGGCGAGCTCTTCCGGGGCGATGGCCATGGGGTAGGCCGTGTGGGGCACACATCCGCGCAATACGGCATCGTACCAGTCAGTCCATGCGGCGGTCGTTTCCGAAGTTCCAATCGTCCAGGTAGCCACTTTTTGCCGGATTGCGGGCAGCGGAAACATGCTGATGGCCAATCGCTGCCACAGAAATTCCGGGGCGGGTTTATGAATGCCCATGGGAGCGATCAGCGCCAGTTTGCTGACACGCCCGGGGGCGTTGATGGCACGTAACAACGCGTTTCGTCCGCCCGTACCCGCGCCGGCCAGTGCCATGTTGTCCAAGCCCAGGCTGTCGGCAATTTCGAGGTAAAGCCGGGCCAGTTCCTGTTCGCTTTTCGGGAAGCTGTTTAAGTCGGCCAGTTTGCTTTTCCCGGCTTCACCCGGATGGTCGATGGCATAGCAGCGGAAATGGCTTGCCAGTACCGGGAAATTGGCGCTCCAGGAAACAGCGCCCATATTTTCAGCAGGAAACAACAATAATGGTGGAGCCGTATCCGGGCCTGCTATCAGCACATGAATTTTACCGTATTGGTTCCCGATGAACAGGCTTTCAGTGCCGGTTGGCCAATCTTTTTGCAGCTCATCATACCGGGCCATAATTTCTTCCCGGTCGGCTGCTGAACGGTAAATTGTGGAGCGCAGGTAAATTTTTCCGGCAGAAAAGTAGGAAACCAACAAGAAAATGATGATCAGCAGCTCGGTGCGCTGGCTGTAATTGTTGATTTTTTCGCTCAAAAAATGCCGGACGGGCTTCATAAACAGTAGGGAAAGTATAAGCACAACGGGTACCAGTTGTAGGTACTGTTTGGTGAGGAAGGACGACAGGCCCAGTAAAATGATGATTAGTAGGAATAAGGCTTTCAGTATTCTTTTTATCAGGTTCATGGCGAAAAATCGAAATTTGTTTTCGCTGTAAAAATAAACCTTTTAACGGAGGCCGTAAAAAAAGCAGCCCGGAAAGCAATTGACAAAGTCATCCTGAACTTGTTTCAGGATCTAAATCAACTCGGAGACTGATCTTGTAATAAATTCGGAATGACAGTTTTTGACGAAATCTTTACTTCCTACACAGCCACGCCATTGTCAATAGCTTTCCGGACAGCCTTGTCGTTTGCTGTCGTCATTAGTCCTCGATAAATTGTCAGGACCAACGACCAACGAATTTTTCTATTGCCCGGTTAACAAAAACTTGTTGATGTTTTCGACAAACATATTTTTGGTGTCTTCTTTTGTTCGGCCAATGCCTGCAGTCATTACCGGTTTGCCTTCCACCGGGATATATAAAAATGCCGGAATACTTTGGATGCCAAACACACCGGCCAGTTCCCGTTCTTTTTGCGTGTCGATTTTATACACTTTCACTTTCCCGGCATATTCATTGGCAATTTCTTCCAAAATAGGCGCAGCAATTTTACAGGGGCCGCACCAATCCGCATAAAAATCGATGATGACGGGCACTTTGCCCAGGAACTTCCATTCGTTTGGCGATTCGTTGTAGTTCCATACTTCTTTTAAAAACTGGTCTTTGGTGATGAGGGTCGTTCCTCCTTCATTTGCTTTTGTTTCTGAAACACTTGCTATGTCTGCCGGATTTGCTTTCCCGTTTTCGGCTGCGCAAGCCTGAAAACTTAGGGCTGCCAGGCTTAGGATAAATACTAATTTTCTCATATTATTACTGTATAACTGTTTTCTGGACATGATTTTCATTTTAAAAACATGTAAATATATAAATATATCAGAAGATATCCATCAATAGCCATGCCACTTTTTTTTGCGTCCTAAACGCAACCTTCCATGGCTGATTTCAATCTTTTTTTAAATGTTTGAAAGGAGGAAGTCTATGAAAGAGTTGTTGAAACTTAGTTTAATCGGGCTGTTGGCCTTGGGATTGTTTGGTTGCGATTTGAATGATGATGACGATTATTCGTTGGGCAAATTTTGGGTTGGTTTCGGTGTGGTAACTTTTGATGACCTGGAAGGTACAAGTTACACCGTGAAAATGGACAACGGCTCGGAGTTGTTCCCGGTAAACATATACCGTCCGCATGGGATGGAAGACCGCGACCGGATTTTGGTGAATTATACCATTGTGGGCGACAAGCTGGTGACCGATGATGTCAGGCAGTACTTTGTGAAGATCAATTCGATGAAGGACATCCTGTTTAAGGGGATTTTCGATATCACACCCGAAACGGAAGACAGTATCGGGAACGATCCGGTACACGTGAAGGATGTTTTGAAAACAGATAGTTTATTGACGCTTGAACTGGGTTTTTACGGGAATGGTGGAATCCATTACATCAACCTGGTTAAAGAACCCGGTGGGCTGACTGCCGATGATCAGCCTATTCAGTTGGAGCTGAGGCACAATGACAATGCCGACGAGCCGCGGTACAGGATGTCAGCCTTTGTTTCGTTTACACTGTCAGCTATTCAGCTGGCCGGACAGGATTCAGTTTCGTACGTGGTTACCGGCGACGATTATGATGGCGAAACATTCACTTACGAAGGGGTTTATCGTTATTGATGCGTGTTGGTCGTCATCAATTGGTTAAGATGGCACCTGTCTCTGTGGAGGCGGGTGTTTTTTTGCATTCACTTTTCAGATTGTTATTTTGCCGGAAGCCTGTCATCTGATCTTTCAATATTCTCGGTAAAAACGTATTTTGTGCACACTGAAATTTCTGAAAACGTTACATACCTATGAGAAAATTTTATGTGTTACTTGTCGCGGCCACGCTGATTGGTGCCTGCACAAAACAAACAACTATGACAGACGAAAAGAAAACTTATGTGCCAGGCACGCCAACGCTAAGTTCCGATGTAATGACCCCCGAAGTGCTGTGGTCGTTCGGAAGGGTGGGGAACACGACGCTTTCGCCCGACGGAACGATGGTGCTTTTTGCGGTTACCTACTACAACAAAGATGAAAATAAAGGCTACCGCGAGTTGTACACGGTGCCTGTTTCGGGTGGCGACGTGAGCCGGATTACCAACACGGCCACGAACGAGTCGGAGGCCAGGTGGCGTCCCGACGGCAAAAAGATCGGCTACCTTTCTTCTGAATCAGGCAGCGTACAACTGTGGGAAATGAACCCCGACGGTACTGAGGCCGTTCAGGTAACAGAAATTGAAGGTGGGATTAGCGGGTTCAACTACTCGCCCGACCTTAGTAAAATCTTCTATATCAAAGCCGTAAAACTGGATGAAAATGTACAGGATCTGTTTCCTGACCTTCCCAAAGCCAATGCCCGCCTCGAAAGCGATTTGATGTACCGTCACTGGGATAGCTGGCACGATTACACCTACAACCACATCTTTTTTGCCGAATACGGAAATGGGAAAATCACTTCGGGAAAAGACATCCTGGAAGGCGAGAAATATGATAGTCCGGACAAGCCATTCGATGGTTCGGAGCAGGTGGCCTGGAGCCCCGACAGTAAATCGATTGTGTATTCCTGCAAAAAATTGCTCGGGAAAGCATACGCTTTTTCCACCAACACTGATTTGTACCAGTATGACCTGGAAACCGGTGAAACCCGCAATTTGACAGAAGTGCACAAAGGCTACGACAAGAACCCTGTTTTTTCGCCCGATGGCAACCTGCTGGCCTGGACCAGTATGGAGCGAGATGGCTACGAATCGGATCAGACGCGCCTGTTTGTGATGGACATGACCACCGAAAAGCAGGTCAATTATTCTGCAGGCTGGGAGCAAAACGCCGGGCATTTGAGCTGGGGCCGTAACGGAAATTCGATCTTCTTCATCAGCGATATTCATGCTACCGAAGAAATATACCGGCTGGATCTGGCAGATGGCAAAATCACCCGCCTGACGGATGGTGTGCATGATTATCATTCGGTGGTTGAAACAGCTGACGGAAAGCTGCTGGCCGAAAAAGTATCCATGTCGCAACCGGCCGAGCTTTACCTTGTTGACCCGGCAACAGGAACCGACGTGCCGCTGACTGCCATTAACAAGGGCCTGATGGACCAGCTGACATTGGGCAAGGTGGAAAAACGCTGGGTAAAGACGGTTGACGATAAGGACATGCTGGTGTGGGTGATTTTTCCGCCCCACTTCGACCCGAGCCAAAAATACCCGGCCATTTTGTACTGCCAAGGCGGGCCACAAGGAACGGTCAGTCAGTTTTGGTCGTACCGCTGGAATTTTCAACAGATGGCGGCCAACGGTTACATTGTGGTGGCTCCCAATCGCCGAGGATTGCCCGGTTTTGGAATGGAATGGCTGGAGCAAATCAGCAAGGACTACGGCGGACTGAATATCCAGGATTACCTGTCGGCCATCGATAATGTGGCTAAAGAGCCCTACGTGGATGAAAACCGGTTGGGAGCAGTGGGCGCCAGTTATGGTGGCTTCTCGGTGAATTACCTGGCCGGTCATCACGAAGGCCGCTTCAAGGCGTTTATTTCGCACTGTGGCATTTTCAACTTCGAACAGCAGTATGTAACCACTGAAGAAATGTGGTTTGAGGATTGGGACATCGGCGGCCCTTACTGGGATAAAACCAACCAGGCAGCCCAGCGTTCGTATAGTTTTTCGCCACACCTTTTTGTCGAAAAGTGGGATACGCCCATTCTGGTCATCCACGGCGAAAAGGATTTCCGCATTCCTTACACGCAGGGAATGGGAGCATTCAATGCCGCAGTGATGCGCGATATACCGGCACAGTTCCTGTTTTTCCCGGAAGAAAACCACTGGGTGGTTCAACCGCAAAACGGCATCCTTTGGCAGCGGGTTTTCAAAAACTGGCTGGACAAATGGTTGAAGTAAGTTAAACTGAACATTCGATACGAGGCCGTTTCCTAAAGGGGACGGCCTTTTTCCTGTGTGGCGGAATGATACCTCTGACGGGAAACAATCTTTTGCTTTTACAAACAGTTGTCCACAAAACTCATGTTTTCGCTAAGGCCATACGGGGGCAGGCTAGCCTCCATCTCAGGCTGTTAGCAAGAGAAACACTACTCGTCCCCAAAGGATGCCATCGGAATCCCATTTATGGATCAAGCGGAAAACCTGGAGGATTTTATCTCTCATTTATTTCAAGCAGGAGGGCTAAAAACAATAATGGGAACCATTCTGTATGAATAGCTCCCATTCACGTCCAACAACATGCGTTATTTTCTGCGCCAGGCTACTGTTATTTTTGCCGGCGGCTTGACGGAAACCTTGCGGCCCATTTCAAACTGCCCTGTCCTTTAGAATTGGCTTGTTACAACCTTTCCCTTGGGATGTCCTTCGGTATTTCTTGCGAAACCCTTCCCGGACGAAGTCTTTGCAGGCTTTTGAAGAAGTTTGGTCTTTCGATTTGCTTCATTCAATTTGAAGATTTCCGGGATGTTACTCGCTTCCATCTTTGTTTTCTTTCCGGAACGGAATTCCTTTATGAAAACTCCTGCTGCAGTCAAAACTTACCAGAACGCTGTGCGATCTTTTTGTCTTGATTTAAGCTTCCGGAGAAGACTCCTTTCACTTAAAACTTCGGCTCTTTCGGATGGCAGGTACTTAAACCTGATCGACTTAACTACGGCTCAACTAAGAACTTTGGTTTCCTCCTCATCTTCCGGAGCAGCCTTTTATCGCTCACCTGATAAATCAAAGTTACAACCTCCGGACTATACAAGTCAATAGTAAGCCAATTTTTTTAATGAACGGTGTTTCCACTTTTGTTATCAACAATAGTTAATAACTCCTATATGTGAATAAAGACAATGAATATCACCGTTTTTTGTTTCTTCTTCTTGAAAGTTATGAACAGATTTTAATCATACTTGTGGTTGGGATTTGCAGGGCCACATTCGCACTCGCAATCCAATCCCTTTTCGTATTGTTCCAACGCACGAAGGCTCATCCCCATTGAGGAAAAACCGCCATCGTGGAAGAGGTTTTGCATGGTTACTTTGCGGGTCAAATCCGAGAATAGCGTGATGCAGTAATCAGCACACTCATCGCCAGTAGCATTGCCAAGGGGTGACATGCGTTCGCCAAAATCGAGCAATTTATCGATCCCTTTTACTCCACTACCTGCTGTAGTCCGGGTCGGCGACTGCGAAACAGTGTTGATACGCACGTTTCGTTCGCGACCATAGATGTAGCCAAAACTGCGGGCGATGGATTCCAGCAGGGCTTTTGCATCAGCCATGTCATTGTATCCGTAAAACGTACGCTGAGCAGCCACATACGATAGGGCAACGACTGATCCCCATTCATTGATAGCATCCAATTTACGGGCAACTTGCAAAACTTTGTGAAACGAGATGGCCGAAATATCCAGGGTCTTTTCCAGGTAGTTGTAGTCCAGGTCACTGTAATGGCGACCTTTACGTACGTTAGGCGACATGCCGATAGAATGCAGAATGAAATCGATTTTTCCACCCAGTATTTCCATGGATTGTTTAACCAGGTTTTCCAGGTCTTCTACGTTGGTGGCATCTGCCGCAATCAACTGGGCGTTGCATTTTTCGGCCAATTGTGCTGTTTCGCCCATACGTAGGGCTACGGAAGTATTGGTTAACGTGAAGGTAGCTCCTTCTTCATAAGCACGTTCTGCTATTTTCCATGCAATAGAATCAGCATTTAATGCGCCAAAAATAATTCCTCTTTTACCTTTTAGTAAATTATAAGCCATGATTTTAAATTTATGAGTTAAACAACTCGCTTTTAAAATGGTTTTAAAAATTTCTTCAAAACAAAAATACCGGCGTTGGCCGGCATTTAATCAGATTTTTTCGAGGCTGTTTGCGGGCAACCATCCTTGGTTCCCGTCAGCCAGGCGGATTTCAATCCAGCTGCCCAAGCTGTCTTTAATTTTGACTTTTAAGCCTTCGTGAATTAAAAACAAATCGGTGCCACTTTCTGATGGTGAGCTTTTTACGGTTACACTTGGCTGAGTGATAATCGCAAAATTATGCTCGGTTATCCGTTTTTTCTGCCGGGCGGCAAAGTTAAAACTAAAAATGGAAATTGCTACTATTAAGATTCCTGCCCAGAATGAAATTCGTTTGATGGCTGTTACCTGGCTAAAAAAGAATATCCCGGCCAACAACAAAGCTACAATAAAGGCAGCTACGCTGAGTTTTGCCCACCCATCGGCTGAAAGTTTATTCACGATGTTATGAAACCACCGCACAAAGAATACCTGGGGCAGGGGTTCGATGGCATCAATCACATGCTGGTTGGCCAATTCCAGGTTGAACCGGATATCTTCGTCATTAGGTGCGAGCAAAGCAGCGCGTTCGTAGTTGATAATGGATTGGGTAAACTGATTTGTTTTAAAATAGGCATTGCCCAGGTTGTAATATAACTCAGCAGATTCCACATTTCCGTTCAGGATTTCCAGGTAGGTTTTGATGGCTTCTTCGTATTCGCCGGCAGTGTAATGTTGGTTGGCTTTTTCAAGCAGTTGGTTTTGTGCAAAAGTAGTTAATGCCAGAAACAGGATGAATATCGTTGAAATAATCGCTTTCATTTTCCGTAAATTTTAAGGTTACTTATCGGATCTGTTTTTCCAATTTGCCCATCAGGTCAACTGATTTTCGGTATAATTCCTCCAGCGTGCCACCAGCTGCACTTGGCGCATATCGGGCAAATTCGCAGGTGTCTATCATGCTGATAAATTCACTGACAACTTCTTCACTAACCTGACGTTTGGCCAATGTCGCCGTTGCTTTGTCCCGGTTGAGATCGGCTACCGGAATACTCAGTTTATCACTTAAATAGCCCCAAAAAGCTTTTAATACAGCTTCATAAAACTCTTCCGCTTTCTGGTGTTTCATCGAATTGGCTGCTTCTTTTAGCCGCTTGCGGGCCACTTTGTTGGCTTTCTTATTTTTTACCAATTGCAGGTCGGCATTCTCGCGTAATTTTTTCCGGTAAACGATGAAGATAAAAAAGAAAATAAGTGCCGATCCAATGTAGGCAAACCAGAAGGACGGGCTTCCATAGAAAGATGCCTCTTTCTCTCTCAACTTATATTGATTTTGTTTAATATAGCGAATATCTTTTCCGATGAAACGGACATCTTCCTTTGAAAAAGCGCTGGTTACGGTGGTGCTTTGGCTGTCGTCTCCCTTTTCAATTTGTAAGGTGAATGCGGCAGACACATCGGTCTTGAACTTTCGGGTAGCCGGATTAAAGCTGACAAATTTGACAGGCGGAATGGAGTACTCACCAGCAAAACGGGGAATGATCAGGTATTCGAATGTTTTGCTCCCGTTGAGCCCATTTTCAGTAGCACGTAGGTTTTCGCTGGTTTTGGGGTCGTACACTTCAAAATCAGCCGGGAAGTCAACTTTAGGGGCTTCAATCAATCGGAGGTTTCCGGTTCCCGAAACGGTCATTCTCAGGGTGAGGGCTTCATTGGCACGGGCAGTGGTCCTGTCAAATGAAGCGGAGAAATCCAGGTTTCCCACGCCACCGTAAAATCCATCGGGTTGCGATGGAAGTTCTTTTACGGAAACCGTTACCGGTTCGCTAACAACTTTTGCGGAAACTGTGCGGTAATTGTCAAAAAAATCATCAAAAAAACTGCGTTGCCGTTTTATTTGCTGGCGAACTGAACAGGTGATTTCGAACGGATCGATTTTTATTTTGCCGGTTTGCTGCGGAAAGAGAATGGTCTTTTTCAGCACGCCAACCTGATAAATCTTATTGTTGAAAACTTCGCGTGTGAAACTGATCTGGCTGGGTATTTCAATCTCCTGTGTCCAGAAACCGGCGTAAGAAGGGAGTTTTACATCTTCAAAATTGGTGATGGGCACATTGGGCGACACATAAATTTTTACGGTGGCAATAACCTGCTCTCCCCGGAACACGTCCCTTTTATCGAGCTCAACCCTGACAAATAAGTCGTCTTTACTTAATTCGGTGGCAACCGCTGCCGGTTCTTGTTGTTGCTGTTGAGAGGCAGCGCTTTGTTGTCCGGCCTGCCCTTTTACTACCTGTATTTCCAACTCGTTGGATTCGTAAATCTTTCCATCCACCTTGATGGATGCGGGCCGGATCGTAAACTTGCCCTCCTGTTTTGCCCTCAAAATGAAAATATAGGAGAAAGAAACTGATTGGGTTGTTTTCCCATTAATGATTTGGATGCTTGAACTTTGCGAGGTTGATGGCCCCATCAAAATGTCGAATCCTGATAATTCGGGCAATTGCAGGTCGGTGCCGCGTTCGTTCAGGGTGAAGGAGAGCCGGAATTGTTCGCCTACGGTTACGACATTGGGCCCCGACATGGTAAACCGTACATTATCTGCCCCGGCAAAAAGAACGGGGATCATTAATAAAACTGAGAAGATGAGCTTTCTGATCATGTTACTCATTATGCGTTATTTAAATCGGTTCAAAAATAACAAATTATCCGAAGGGGAATTTCTGGCAGTTCGCTGTACTTACCACTTGATTTACCACTCTTTTTCGGTCTTGCGCTGCAGGGCTTGTTCGGCTTTTGCCTTTTTTACCCTTTCCTGAATTTTTTCTTCATCGTTTTGCAGGGCCTGCAACAATCGTTCCGCATTTTCCTTTGAAATTTGTTGTTGTTGTTGTTGTTGTTGTTGTTGTTGTTGGTTCTGCTGGTCTTGTTTGTTATCCTGATCCTTATTTTGATCTTGTTGGTCTTTGTTTTGATCCTGGTTTTGATCTTTGTTCTGCTGGTCTTTATTCTGATCTTTGTTTTTGTCCTGATTCTTATCCTGATTCTGCTGTTGTTGTTCCTGTTGTTTTTTCATATTCATAGCATACAACAGGTTATATTTGCTTTCCAGATCGTTCGGATTGTTGCGCAACGCATTCTTGTAGGCTTCAATACTTTCGTCCAGTTTGTTTTGCATCAACAGCGAATTGCCGATGTTGTGGTAAGCCCGTGATTTTTCGGTTTTGTCGGTACTTTTTTGTGCGACTTCCTCAAAGGTGCTGGTGGCCTGGTCAAACTGCATTTGCTTGTAAAGTGCATCGCCCAGGTTGAAGTTCCAATATAAGTCGTCCGGTCGCTTGTCCAGTGCGCGTCGGTAAGCTGTTTCGGCCTGGCTGAAAGCCAGTGTGTCGAGTTTCGTGGTGTCGGCCAGTGCTTGCTCGTAAATTTTATTACCTTGACGTACAAATTTTCGCTCGTTTTGGGCTTGAAGTTGCATGCTGATCAAACCCAGCAGCAGGATTAAAAGTCCTGAATATGTTTTTTGTCTCATGTTCATTTTCCAAATAATTTGATGTTTTTCAAATATTTGTTTTTACGTTCCAGTATCAGAAAATCAATCAATAACAAGAAAAGTGCGAACCCAATAAACCATTGAAACTGATCCTCGTATTCGGCATATACCAGCGATTCGAGTTCGGCTTCTTCCATCTTATTGATTTCCGTGAAAAGGGTATTCAGCCCCACCTGGGCATTGTTTGCCCGCACATAGATGCCTTTTCCGGCAGCGGCAATTTTTTGCAGCATTTGCTCGTCCAGTTTGGTAATCACTACCTGCCCGTCTTTATCTTTCCAGTAGTCGCGCTGTCCGTTACGAATAACCGGAATGGGCGCCCCCTGCGGAAGGCCCATGCCGATCGTGTGAACGATAATTCCATTCTCGGCGGCAGCTGTTGCTGCGCCAATGGCGTCGTCTTCGTGATTTTCGCCATCGGTAATGATAACAATCGCCTTGTTGCCGGTAAATTGCGGGCTGAATGAATTATTGGCCAGATTGATGGCTGCTCCAATTGCGGTGCCCTGGCGGGGAACAATCTGGGTGCTCACGGCATTTAAAAACAATTTGGCTGAAGAGTAGTCGGAGGTTATTGGCAACTGGGTGTATGCGTCGCCGGCAAACACAATTAATCCGATCTTGTCGTCGTTCAGGTTGTCAACCAGTCGCGAAATAGCTCGTTTTGCCCGTTCCAGTCGATTGGGCTGGATGTCTTCGGCCAACATGGAGTTTGATACATCAAGTGCTATAATGAGCTCCACACCTTTACGCTTTTCGGTTTTCAATTTGCTTCCAAACTGTGGCTGGGCAATCGCCAAAATAATGCCAGCCAGTGCCAGCATCCAAATCAGGAACTTCACAACCGGCCTGTATTTGCTCACATTTGGCATCAGCTGATTGACGATTTCTTTTTGGCCAAATTTTTCGAGTGCTCTTTTTCGGCCCATTCGTGTGAGGGCAAACAATAAGATCAGCACCGGGATAATGGCCAGGGCGTATAGGTATTCAGTATGTGCAAATCTGAACATTTCCATGCTAGAATGAGTTAAGGAATGTTTCTAAATAGGGATGTTTTCAGCAGTAATCCAACCATCAGCACGAGTGCGCCAAGCAGGGCGAACTGCCGGTATTCTTCATCTTTCCTGCTGTATTCTTTTACTTCTATTTTTGATTTTTCGAGCTGGTCAATCTCATCATAAATTTGTTTTAGTTTTTCGTTGTTGGTGGCCCTGAAATACTGACCGCCCGTCAAATCTGCAATTTGCTGCATGGTTTCTTCATCAATTTTTACTTCCACATCGCGGATTTGTGTGCCAAAAGGGGTTTGCACCGGGAAGGGAGCCGTGCCGATGGTTCCCACACCAATGGAATAAACCCTGATTCCGTATGTCTTAGCCAGTTCGGCAGCCGTGATTGGGGCAATTTCGCCCCGGTTGTTTTCACCGTCGGTAAGCAAAATGATGACTTTGCTGATGGCTTCGCTTTCTTTCAACCGGGAAACTGCCGTGGCCAATCCGTTACCGATGGCTGTGCCGTCTTCAATCATTCCGCTTTCAATGTCTTTGAAAAGGTTGATCAACACAGCGTGGTCGGTTGTCAGCGGGCATTGCGTGAAGCTTTCGCCGGCAAAAACTACCAGCCCCATTTTATCGTTTGGGCGCCCGGCAATAAACTGCGTGGCAATTTCTTTGGAGGCCTGCAAGCGGTTGGGCTGAAAATCGCGGGCCAGCATCGAACTGGAGATATCGAGGGCAATAACGATGTCAATCCCTTCGGTGGTTACGTTTTGCCAGCTGTTTGACGATTGCGGGCGGGCCAATGCCGTGGTGAGCAGCGTAATCCCTGCCAGTAGCATGGCAAATGGCAAATGGCGCAAATAATGCTTCCAGCTTTTAGCTATGTTTTGAAAACCCATCGTGGTGGAGTAGCGGATGCTGGCGCCAGCTTTCCGGTGTTGGAAGATATACCAGACCAGCATGGGTACCATCACCAGCAGCAAATAAAAAAACTCCGGGTTTTTAAATACTATTCCGTTCATCATTTGTAACTATTTTAGGACAACTTCCTCTCCGTCCCGTTCATTTTCCTTTGTCTGGCTTGTTTTCTTTTCTTCCAACTTGGTGTCGTTCACAAAGAAATAAGCGTTCATCAGTGTCAGGTTGTGGTCATCGGGCAGGGGTTCGTACTTGGCAAATTTCACCAGGTCGGCCAGGCTAAGTATGTTTTTCAGTTCACTGAAGTTCTTTTCGTTTAGCAGGCCTCGTTGAGTCTGAAACGCCTTTATTGTTTCGTCGGTGGTATATTCCATGGCATTAATACTGAACCGTTCTTCGATATAGGTTCGCAGCGTGTCGGAAATATCGCTGTAATATGTTTTTACCTGATTTTGCTGCCACAGTTTTTGTTCTTTTATCTGGTCCAGATGCCGGAGGGCGATTACATGTGCCGGTTCTTTTGGTTTTTCAGCTTTCCGAAATACCGGTTTGTTTTTCTTCCGGCGCTGAATGTAATAAAACAGGAAGAAAATCAATGCGCCAATCAGGATTGCCCCCAAAATGTAAGGTGAAACTTCCTTCAAGGTGACGGGGGCCGCGTATGGTTTTTTAATGTCAACCGGCCCTTTTGTGGTATCAATGGGCATCCCGTGCACAAAAAACTCAGCTGGCAAACTTTCGATCGTATCGGTCAGGTTATTGTATTTCAGCTCAAATTTCAACGATGGCACCACTTGTCGCCCAGTGTCAAACGAAGTGATGGTCAGGTTTTGGATGATTTTTAGTTGCTGGCTTTCGTCCAGGGTAAAGGTATCCAGCGGCGATTGTGCAATCACTTCGATGGTTGGCGAGAGCGAATCGCCGATTTGCGGGAAATCCACTCTCACCCCTTGGGGCTGGTCAACTTCAAGCCGTAGATTGAATTGATCGCCAATCAGCACATGGGTCGAGTCGATCACCGCACGGGTGCTCACCTGTTGGGCCGAAACCACTCCCGGGTGAATGGCCCAAAGGCATGCAGCGAGAACTGTAATTTTGAGTCCGTTCATTTTTTATGCTTTTAACCCCCGCTTTTTGAACAAAGTCATCAGGGATTTGACATAGTCTTCTTTCGTGTTGATGTTAGCGTAATCCACGCCGCTTTTTTTGAAGGCGTAATCCAGCTTACTGGTATTTGTTTGCCACCAGTTTTCGTACGTGTCACGCACTTTTTTGCTGCTGCTGTCCACCCAAATATACTGGCCGGTTTCGGCATCTTTCAGCTTGATCATTCCGATTGGCGGAAGACTGGTTTCGCGTTCGTCGAACACGCGCAGGGCTACTACATCGTGTTTGTTGTTCGCGATGGTAAGCGCCTTTTCAAATTCAGTTTCCTGCTGAATGAAGTCGGAAATGATAAAACAGGTGCATCGCTTTTTGATGGCGTTGGTCATGTAGCGCAACGCGCCGGTGATATTGGTACCCTTGTTTTCGGGTTCAAAATCGATCAACTCGCGGATGATGCGCAGGATATGCGATCTTCCTTTTTTTGGGGGGATGAATTTCTCAATGGTTTCGGAGAAGAAAATCACGCCGATTTTGTCGTTGTTTTGGATGGCCGAAAACGAAAGGATGGCCGAAATTTCGGTAATCACATTCTTTTTGAACTTTTCAAACGAACCAAAATCCCGTGAACCGCTCACATCAATCAGTAACATGACCGTCAGCTCGCGTTCTTCCTCAAAGATTTTGATGAAGGGCTTATTATAGCGTGCGGTCACATTCCAGTCGATGTTGCGCACGTCGTCGCCAAACTGGTACTCGCGCACCTCGCTAAAAGCCATACCACGCCCTTTAAAGGCCGAGTGGTATTCGCCGGCAAAAATGTTGCTGCTCAGCCCCCTGGTTTTTATCTCAATCTTCCGAACTTTCTTGAGTAATTCTGTGTGTTCCACTTTGTTCTGGTTTCAAGTTCCAATTTCCAAGTTCCAAGTTTTGGGTTGTCCAAATTCGTAATGTGCAACCTGTTACGGAACTTCAACTGTATTCAGGATTTCGGTAATGATTTCTTCGGAAGTGATATTGTTCGCCTCGGCTTCATAACTCAGTCCGATCCGATGGCGCATCACATCCGGGCAAACAGCCCTGACATCTTCTGGAATGACGTAGCCACGTCGTTTGATAAACGCGTAGGCCTTGGCCGCTTGCGCCAGGCTGATACTGGCACGCGGCGATGCTCCATAAGAAATCATGTCGGTGTATTTGTCCAGTTTGTATTCGGCCGGGGTACGGGTGGCAAATACAATGTCAACAATATATTTGCTGATTTTTTCATCCAGGTACACGTCTTTCACCACGTCGCGGGCTTTCAGGATGTCCTCGGGTTTCAACACGGCCATTGCCTGCGGAAACTGTTTAAGCAGGTTTTGCTGAATGATGAGCTTTTCCTCTTCCTTTTGCGGATAGCTGATGACCACTTTCAGCATAAAACGGTCAACCTGTGCTTCCGGGAGAGGATAAGTGCCTTCTTGTTCAATGGGGTTTTGGGTGGCCATTACCAAAAATGGCTCTTCCAGTTTGAAGGTTTTGTCGCCAATGGTGATTTGCCGTTCCTGCATGGCTTCGAGTAAGGCCGATTGCACTTTGGCCGGGGCACGGTTAATCTCATCGGCCAACACAAAGTTGGTGAAAATTGGCCCCTTTTTAACCACAAATTCTTCATTTTTCTGACTGTAGATCAGGGTTCCCAGCAAGTCGGCAGGCAGCAGGTCGGGCGTGAACTGAATGCGGGCAAAATCGGCGCTGATGGTTTTTGAAAGCGAAGTGATGGCCAGCGTTTTTGCCAGACCGGGAACACCTTCCAACAAAATGTGCCCGCCGGAAAGCAAACCAATCATCAAACTCTCCACCAAGTGTTTCTGACCAATAATCACCTTGTTCATTTCCATGCTGATTATGTCCACAAAAGAACTTTCTTTCTGGATCCGTTCGTTTAGCTCACGAATATCAACTGCTTGATTCATATTTTTTGATTATTATTTTTTTAATGGTTGACGAAAATAATTTATCCTTCTACAAAAAAGGGTATAACTTTGTTAAAAGTTGTTAAGCTCATTCTCGCCCGAAAGAGCCGTAAAATTAATAAAACCGGGCTGTTTATTGTTACCCGCCCGTAATTTTTTTACTCTGCAAATATGGAATTAAAACAACGTTATTTTATTGAATTGGCTTATAACGGAACCCGGTTTCATGGGTGGCAAATACAGCCGAACGCTAAAAGTGTGCAGCAAACGCTGGAATATGCTTTGAGCACAATTTGCCGCGAACCAATTGCCGTTACCGGTGCCGGAAGAACAGACACAGGGGTCCATGCCAGTTATTTTGTGGCTCATTTCGACTCGGTAAAGCAAACGCTTGACCACTCCGATTTTACCTATAAATTAAATAGTTTTTTAAGCGCTGATGTCGTGATTTTTGGTTTAACCAAGGTAAGTCCGGAAGCGCATGCTCGCTTTGATGCGGTTTCGCGCACCTATCACTATTTCATCAATCAGCGCAAAGACCCGTTTTTGCAGGAGACCTCCTGGTATTTTACCCGGAAATTGGATGTGGGTAAAATGAATGAAGCCTGCCGGTTGTTGTTCGATTACGAGGATTTTACCAGTTTCAGCAAATTGCACACCGATGTGAAAACCAATATTTGCCACATTTCGCAGGTGGAGTGGACACAGAAAGGCCATCAGTTGGTATTTACCGTGAAAGCTGATCGTTTTTTGCGGAATATGGTGCGGGCAATTGTCGGCACGCTGGTTGAAGTAGGGCAGGGGAAGCTTTCGGTGGAAGGATTTCGGGACATCATAGAGGCGAAGGATCGTGGAGCAGCCGGCGCTTCGGCGCCTTCCGAAGGTTTATTCTTAGCAGAAATCGTTTATCCGGAGCTGGTGTTTCAACGGAAATCTGTCGGGTGATTACGCTGTATTTATAAAAGACCGGCTATGGCGGTGAGGTCATCCACTTTTTCCTGGTAGCCCATCGAATTATAAGCTTCAATCAAACTTTCCAGTAGTTTTTTTATCATCACGCGGTCTTCGCAGGGTTGGTAAAACGTTTCTTCGTTGACCTGCTCATTCTTTTTCAGAAAAAAATCGATCTCTTTCCTGCCAATTATGGCGCCCTTGTTTGAAGGATTAATGTAGAAAAGTACAGGCGAGTTGTAGTCTTTCCCATGCGCTTTACGGGCAGTTTCGGGGTCAATGTAGGCCAGTAAGGGGTTGCGCGGAAAATCGATCAGCTGAACCGGGAAGCCCAGTTCGCGAGCCACCAGGGTATAAAGAATGGCTATAGAAACCGGATTCCCCTTTTTCGTTTCAAGCAATTGGTTCAGGTAACAATTTTGCGGCGAATGCAGGTTGCCCATATTTACCGTAAACTTATGCACATCGTAAAACAGGTGGTTGAGCACTGTAATTTTTTCGATGGAGGTAAGTTTGTTGCTGATTTCGAGCCAAACGTCGCTGCTGATTTTCTGAATTTTGCTTTTTATAGCCTTTACTTTCAGTTCGGGGTATTGGTACTGACTGATCAGGAAGAATCCCTCAAACAAATCGACATTCATTTGTTTTGACCAGCTTTTTATTTTTTTGCTGGTTTCCCTGAACTGGATTTGTTGAACCAGGTTTTCAATTCGCGATTGCAGAAGATGGTCCAGGCTGGTTTCCCAGATCTGTTCCAGTTGCCCGATGATTGCGGCGTCTTCCTGCAACAATTCTTTTTCCACCTGTTCAAAAACAGCTTGGTCCGGGTCGTCCAGCAAAGCAATCAGTGCTTGTAATTTTTCTTCTTTCATCGGTTTTTAACTAGCTCGTTAACCTGTCCAGTACCAACTTGATCAATTCTTTCATTTTCGGGTGATAATCGCCATTTGACTGTTTGCTCAGCCGGTTGGCAATAATCAGGCAAACCGTCAGCGCATGGTGCCCCATTAAGGCCGCCAGACCGTAAATGGCCGAGCATTCCATTTCGTAATTGGTGATTTTATGGTTTCCGTAGTTGAAACTTTCTATTTTTTTGTTGATTTCGGGATCGGCAATGGGCAGGCGCAATACCCGTCCCTGTGGTCCGTAAAATCCGGGAGCCGAGATCGTTACCCCTGGTGTAAACTCGCCATGGCTTATTTTTCGGTATAAGGAAGCAGAACAATTCACCACATAAGGGGTTGTCAGTTGTGGATTCCAGTTGACGTGGTCTTTAAAATGGGTTTCAAAATCCAGGTCGGACACCCGGTTTCGCCCGGCATAAAAATTAAGCAGTCCGTCAAAGCCGATCGCTTTTTCCGAGATCACGAATGAATTCAGTCCCAAATATTCTTGCAACCCGCCCGAAGTGCCGATACGGATGATTTGCAGCGAGCGTTTTTCGTGTTTGATTTCGCGGGTCGTAAAATCGATATTCACCAAGGCATCCAATTCGTTCATGACGATATCAATATTATCGGTCCCGATGCCGGTGGATATGACCGTAATGCGCTGATTGTTATAGGTTCCGGTCAGGGATACGAATTCCCTGTTTTGAATTTTCATTTCAACAGAACTGAAAAAACCGGCGATGAGCTCAACCCGGCCCGGATCGCCTACCAAAATCACCTGGTTGGCTACCTGTTCCGGCTTTAAATGAAGGTGGAAAATACTTCCATCCTGATTGATAATGAGTTCAGAAGAGCCAATCATAGCAGTGGGGGTTTTGATCTGTTTCAAATCTAAAGAAAAAAATATTCTTCGGCAATTCTTTTGGCGTTCGGCTGGTTACGTTTGCGGTAATGTTAATGATTATAGGCAGGAATTGCAGAAAATCTGCTATTTTTACGAAAGTCTTAAATGAAAACTTACCGAAAATGAATTCTTTAAACAAATCGTATTTAATTATTGGCGCTGTTATATTGGTGGTACTCATCTTCTTTGGCAGCAGTATGTTTGTAACCATCCAGCCCGGTGAGCGCGGGATTATTTTCCGTCCGTTTGGTTCCGGACTGGATAAGGAACATTTGTATATTCCGGGCTTTCATGTGATTGCCCCCTGGAATGATTTGATTGTTTACGACGTAAAAGAGCAGCAACGCGAAGAAACGATGGATGTGCTGGATAAAAACGGGCTGTCGCTCAATGTGGATGTTTCTGTACGTTTTAACCCGACGTATGAAAAAATTGGCCATTTGCACGAGATCTTCGGCAAACGGTTTGTCGAACAACTGATTATCCCCGAAGTCCGCTCGTCAGTGCGGCAGGTGGCCGGACGCTATACGGCTGAAGAAATTTATTCAACCAAGCGCAGCGAAGTGGAGTCCTCCATTATCAACGAAACCAAAGAAATTTTGGAGGCCAATAACATTGATATGCGTGCCCTGTTGATCCGGTCGATTAATCTGCCCGACCAAATCCGCATCGCCATTGAAAACAAACTGAAACAAGAGCAGGAAGCGTTGGCCTATCAGTTTCGCTTAACCCGCGAAACAGCCGAAGCTGAACGTAAACGGATCGAAGCCGAGGGGATCGCAGCGTTCAACAAAATCATCAATTCCAGTTTAACAGACCAAATCCTGAAACAACGGGGCATTGAAGCGACCATCGACCTGGCCAAATCGCCAAACGCGAAAGTAGTTGTCGTGGGCAGCGGGAAAGAGGGCTTGCCGCTCATTTTGGGAAATAACTAAAAAGTAGAATAGCCGGTACCAGGGTAAAGAGCTGAACCGGCTCTTTTTTTATTGAAATTATGAGGAAAATTATCAATGTACATCAGCATGACGATCCGGCGCAATACCAGTGTATTGGCTGCTCGCCGCACAATCCGATCGGGATAAAGCTTGAATTTTGGGACGATGGCGAAGGCCTGTATGCCGAATGGGATCCCCGGGCCGAATTTGCAGGTTGGGTAAATGTGCTTCATGGCGGCATTCAGGCCACATTGCTGGATGAAATCGCAGCCTGGGTGGTGTACACCAAATGCGAAACGGCAGGCGTAACGGCCGAAATGCAGGTGAAATATAAAGATACCGTTTACCTGGATCAGGGGAAAGTTATCTTGCGGGGCAAACTGCTGGAACAAAACAAGCGCCTTGCCACCATTCAGGCACAACTGTTTAACTCAGCCGGTAAGCTCTGCACCGAAGCAACCCTGAAATACTTCATTTTCCCGGAAAAAATTGCCCGCGAAAAATTTCACTATCCCGGCATCGGCGCTTTTTACGAACCATAGCATTTTCACAGATTAAATCAGGAAAAAAACAGACGAATGGAGGACCACTGTAACCGCAGAAAAGGTCCTCCATTTTTTTTGCACCGACCGGAAGAAATTTCTACAGGCAGCAGTAATCATTCGCATCAGGATTCAATAAATCACGGTTAAGGATGTAATAAAATTTTAATACCTGTCAAAATAATTTTTGATACTTGTTAAAATATAATTTAATAAGTATTAAAAAATATTTTTATACGTATTAAATTTGTAACTGATAACTATTAAAAATTCTAAATAACCTGAAGAAATGACTGTAAAGTACCGATTGGTAAAGCAAGCCACCCCGGGAGTAAAAGGTGGCGGCCATTATAAATATTACGCAAGGGCCTGCGACCGCCGGAAGATAACCCTGGACGAGCTGGCGGATATGCTCGAAAAACGCTCGTCGCTGAGCCGGGGCGACATTATCGGAACCCTGGTGGGGATGATCGATCTCATTCCCGACTTGCTGCTGAATAACCATACCATTGAGTTGGGGCAGCTGGGAACTTTCAGCCTGAACCTGAAAAGCCACGCCTCTGAAGAGCCGCGTACCGATGGTTTTCGCCTGATTAAATCGGCTGATATTAGTTTCCGACCCAGTCCACGGTTAAAGCAAGCCGTAAAATATCCCGATTACACGAAATCGAAAACCAGCGACTATTGATCACGAACAGGACTTTTTGCGGGCAGGCAAGGCTTTTTGTTTATTTGCCCGTCATAACAGAAAATCTTATTACTTTTGCATGGATTAATGTTGATGTATGTCTGAGGAAAGTTTAAATCCGCTAGTTTATTCTAAAAATGTCATTGAGTTTGTGACTGTTGCCAACGAATACTGCAAGTTTGTAGAAGGCGCCGGCAGCGAAAATGTACGTTCCCTGCTCGGGAAAACGCAAAAAATTTTACCCTTGCTTTATCTGAAGGCCAGCCTGCTGCCCGAACTCGACAGTTCGGAAGAATTGACACTGGAAAAGTCGGTAACCGAGGTGGACTATAATTTCCTGCAGCAGCGGATCATGAATTTGCTGGGCGAACACGATGATTACCAGGAGGTATTTGATGCGGACATGCAGTTTAGCGATGCTCCGCTGACAGCGAGCATTTCAGAAAACCTGGCCGATATTTACCAGGACCTGAAAGATTTTATCATGCTCTACCGTACCGGCGATGAGCTGGTGATGCAGGAATCGTTGTGGGAATGCCAGGACAACTTCAAGAACTACTGGGGGCAGAAATTGGTAAACAGTTTGCGCGCTGTTCATTCGCTTATTTATAGCACGGTTGATTTTGATCAGGAGATCAGATTGCCGTCAGAAGAGGAAGAAGAGAGCAACAAGCCCGATTGGTTGAATAGTTTGTTTAATAACGAGATAGATTAGAAGAGAATGTTTCAGGAAAGTATCACCAAAGAAGAATTGGACGAATTGCCATTGAAATCGTTTGAAGGGGAAATTGTCCTCGTGGAAAATGAACGCACCCTGCAGGCCGCTTTGTCGTATTTGTCGCAATCCGAAGTGCTTGGGTTCGATACCGAAACAAAACCTTCGTTTAAACGCGGGCAGGTTAACCGGGTGGCCTTGCTGCAACTTTCGAGCGGCGAAAAGGCTTTCCTGTTCCGGCTTAACGTTACCGGACTGCCTGCCGGGCTGAAAGCGATTCTTTCCGATCCGGATATTTTAAAAGTGGGTGTGGCCATTCGCGACGATGTTAAAGCCCTGCAACGCCTGGGCCATTTCAAACCTGCCGGTTTTGTCGAACTTCAGGAAGAAGTGAAAGACTATGGCATCCAGGATTTCAGCCTCAAAAAAATAGCCGGCATCGTATTGGGCATGCGCATCTCCAAATCGCAGCGCCTCACCAATTGGGAAAGCGACGGCCTTACCGAGGCGCAGCAACGCTATGCTGCTACCGATGCCTGGGTTTCCTACGAAATATTTCATTCATTAGCTGCCAAACAATCATGACAAATACGAAAGCGACCGTTGTTCTTAAATCAACAAAAGAACAATCGCTCAAGCGTTTCCATCCCTGGGTTTTCTCCGGGGCAATCAAAGAAATTGAAGGTACAGTTCAAGAGGGCGACCTGGTGAAAGTAGTTTCCAATACCCGCGAATTTTTGGGCACGGGGCATTACCAAATTGGTTCTATTGCTGTGCGTATTGTTACGTTTACCGACGAACCGGTTGATTCGGCCTTTTGGAAGAAAAAGCTGGCCGAAGCCGTTAGCCTGCGCCGGGCGCTTGGCCTTCTCGATAGTACCGACACCAACGTATTTCGCCTGGTCCATGGCGAAGGCGACGGGCTTCCCGGGCTGATTGTTGACTTTTACAACGGGACAGCCGTATTGCAGGCTCATTCTGTTGGGATGTATCTGATCCGAAATGAATTGGCACAACTGCTGAAAGAATTGCTGGGCGAGCAGTTACAGGCGGTGTACAATAAAAGCGACAAAACCTTGCCGTTCAAGGCCGACTTGAAACCCGAAAACGGTTATCTGCTCGGAACTTCCGAGCCAACTATTGTAAAAGAATATGGTCAGGCATTTCGGGTTGACTGGGTAGAAGGCCAGAAAACCGGCTTCTTTATCGATCAACGCGAAAACCGGCGGTTGGTGCAGGAGTATGCCCAAGGCCGCGATGTACTGAACATGTTTTGCTACAGCGGTGGTTTTTCGTTTTATGCTATGCGTGGCGGCGCCAACCTGGTACATTCGGTTGATTCTTCGGCAAAAGCCATCGACCTGACCAACCAAAATGTTGAATTGAACTTTGAAAATGACCCGCGTCACGAGGCCTTTGTAGCCGATGCCTTTAGTTTCATGCGCGACATCAAAGATAAGTACGACCTGATCATTCTTGATCCACCTGCCTTTGCCAAACACCGAAACGCATTGCACCAAGCCCTGCAGGCCTACAAACGGCTAAACGCAAAGGCCTTCGAGCAAGTTCGTCCGGGGGGAATTGTTTTTACCTTCAGCTGTTCGCAAGTGGTAACCAAAGATAAATTCCGCGAGGCAGTTTTTTCTGGAGCGGCCATCTCGGGGCGTAAAGTGCGCATCCTGCATCAGCTGACACAACCTGCCGATCACCCCATCAATATGTACCATCCGGAGGGTGAATACCTGAAAGGGTTGGTTTTATATGTCGATTAAGGTGTTTTGCCGCCTGTTTTCGGTAACCTGAAAATGATGTAAAAAAAACCGGCAGGAGACTTGCAGATCCAAAACAATCTTTATTTTTGTATAGAGCTATGGTGTAATGACTTGTAAAGTTCTTTTTCATGTGAAGTAAATATCCCTTTCATGTTAAACGATTTTCTTTCATAACCATTTCTTTGACTTAAATTGTGTTTTACAAGGCAGGGCTTTAGCTTTTAGGTTGCAGTTAATCTCTCGTTTCCCAAAAGATCGATCTTCAGTCCGAAGGTAAATGGTTCTGCCAGGTGCGTTTATTATTTATTTAATTTTTATCTTTCAATTATGAACATTTACGTAGGTAATCTGAACTACAACCTCAAGGAAGAAGAATTGGCAGAATTGTTTTCCCAGTATGGTGAAGTTGTTTCTGTGAAAATTGTAAAAGACCAGGAGACCGGACGCGCCAAAGGGTTTGGTTTCGTTGAAATGGCCGATGAGAGCGAAGGCGCCGAGGCTATTGAAAAACTGGATGGCGCTGATGTTCGCGGCCGGAATATTAAAGTGAACCAGGCTAAACCAAAAGAAAGAAGCAGCCGTCCTGAACGCTCGGATCGTTTTCAGCGTCCCCAGCAACGTCCACAGCAACGACGCGACCGTGACCGTTACTAAGGATTGACTTTGTAGATGGAAAAAATATTAGTTCGCCGGCTTGCCCGGCGAACTTTTTTTTTCAAAACTTATCGGAAAGCAGGGCACAAACCTTTTCCAGAAACAAGCTGTCATCATCCCTGAACGGTGCAGGAGAGTGGCTGTCGATATCGAGTTCGGCAACAAATTCGCCGTTTTTCAGAATGGGCACCACAATTTCAGACTGCACATCCAGACCGCACGAAATGTAATTGTCCACCTGTGTGACATCCTGTACCACCATCGTTTCTTTTTTCTCGGCTACTTGTCCGCAAATCCCTTTCCCGATAGCAATGTGTGTATGCTCGGTTGGCTTGCCAACATAGGGACCCAGTACCAACCCTCCATTTTCCAGTACATAAAAACCTACCCAGTCGTAATGGTAGATACATTCTTTTAGTATCTGGCAGATCCGGAGCAGTAAATCCTCCGGACTTTTCTCAACCAACAATTGTATTTCAACGAGTGTTTTCTCAAAAATAGCTTCCATCTCAATATTTATCATTTGAATAACAGCCATGCAGGCTATTCCTACATATTTATTGATTATTTGATCACCATCTGGTGCTCATGGGTGATCTTCTCGCAATATTTGCATTTTAGCGCAAGCGGTTCTTTGTGCAGGACGGTAAACGATGTGGTAATCGCTTCGTTGTTGGTGATGCATTTGGGATTGAAGCACTTGACAATCCCGACCACCTGTTCGGGCACTTCCACGATTCGTTTCTCCACAACTTCGTAGTCGCGGATGATATTTAGCTTGGCGTGAGGGGCAATCAGCGCTATGCGGTTGATGTCGTCATCCTCAAAAAACTGGTTCGACACTTTAATGATGGCTTTCCTTCCCAGCTTGTCGCTGTCAAGGTTGGCCCCGAAAGTGATCATGTTGTGGGTTTTGTCCAGCTCAAGAATGGAGATAACCTTAAACAAGTTTTCGGCCGGAATGTGGTCAATTACTGTGCCTTCACTAATGGCGCTGACTTTCAGTTTTAGTTTCTTCTTTATCGGATCGTTCATGGCGTGCTAAATTAAGTTCAGGGTATGTGCAATGATAGCCTCGCGGGTAAAAATACCGTTTCGGGCTTGTTCAAAATAGTAGGCTTTTTCATTCTTGTCAACATCCGGGTGGATTTCGTTTACACGGGGTAGCGGATGCAGAATACGCATGTTGGGCTTCGTATTTTTTAGCATACTGTTGCGCAGGATATAAACATTTTTTACCTGTTCATATTCAATGGGGTCAGAAAAACGTTCTTTCTGAACGCGGGTCATATAGACAATGTCGGCCTCCGAGATAAAATCAGTGAATTCGCGGTGTTCAAAATACCGGATACCTTGTTCGCGCAGGTGGATTTTGTATTCGTCGGGCATTTGCAATTCATCCGGGGCAATGAAGTTGAAAATTGGGTTTTCAAACTGCGACATAGCCATCAGCAACGAATGCACGGTGCGTCCGTATTTCAGATCGCCTACCATAAATATGTTCAGGTTGTCGAGGGTTTTCTGGGTTTTGATAATCGAATACATATCCAGCAGGGTTTGGGTGGGGTGTTGGTTGGCCCCGTCGCCGGCATTGATAATCGGAACGCTGGAAATTTCGGCGGCATACCGTGCGCTGCCTTCCAGCGGGTGACGCATCACAATCAGGTCGGCATAATTGGATACCATGCGGATGGTGTCGTGCAGGGTCTCGCCTTTGGTTACGCTCGATGAGTTGGAATCGGAAAAGCCAATAATCCGGCCGCCAAGCCGGTTGATCGCTGTTTCGAAACTCAGGCGGGTGCGGGTGGAGGGTTCGAAGAACAAGGTTGCAACCACTTTACCTTCGAGCAGCCGTTGGTTGGGATTTTGCTCAAATTCGGCGGCCAATTCCATAATTCGAAGGTATTCTTCCTTCGAATAGTCCATGATTGAAATTAAATCTTTCTTCATTTATCGGGTAATTGTTTATGGTTCCTATTTCTAAAAAAAAACCAACAGGAATAAGATTCACTGCTGGTTTTTTGTTCCCGGCAATTTGGCCAGGCAACCAATTCTTCACAAAGTAACTGCTCAAAATGTTGATGTCTGATCCGTAATTTGGGAAAACTCGATTGAAGTGGTTGGGACCACCTTGGGAAAATTCATATCGAATTACTGGATGTTTCATCAAAATTCAAATTTAATGGCTGTTAGTTACAAAATGAATGATTTTGGGCATGACTTTTCATCAATTTATTAACAAGAACAGCTTATGTTAGCGGTTGAATGACAACCCCTTCAATTTTTCTGAAGGCTTCAAAAAGTCGTTCGGCCTCTCCCTGCCGGATGGAAGTTTTGATCCGGCAGCGCAAATCAAACTCGTTCTTTTCTTGTGGCAGGTTTTCATCCTTGAAAATTTTCATGACGCTGTTCATGTTTAAATAATCGAATTCTACCCAAAATGGAACCTCTACCAGTTTTTCGATGATTTCGGCATGCGCAAGGGTGTCGGCAGCAGCAGCCCGGTAAGCATTGATCAATCCGCTCACTCCAAGTAGGGTTCCGCCAAAATAGCGAACGACCACAATCAGAATGTTGGTCAGATCGAGGCGTTGAATTTGGCCCAGGATGGGCTTGCCGGCAGTCGAGGAAGGTTCTCCGTCGTCATTCGCCCTGAACTGGGTTTTATCGGCACCCAATCGCCAGGCAAAACAGTGGTGGCGTGCCTGGAAGTGTTCCTTTTTAAGGGTTTGTACATATTCTTTAATTTCCTCTTCAGAGCTTACCGGGTAGGCAAAGGCCAGGAATTTGCTGCCTTTGTCTTTGAATAGTCCTTCAACAGGTTTTGCAATGGTCAGGTATGAGTCAGTCATTCCTTTATCCTGTAAAAAAGGCAGATCAAAAATGACCTGCCTTTTTCTATTTACATTTTTAATTTTTTCTCGATTTCATCGACAAAACTGCGGAACCCTTTGTCGGTTTCCATCAGATTACTTACGGTTTTGCAAGCGTGGAGCACTGTAGCATGGTCCTTTTTACCAATTTGCGAACCGATGGAAGCGAGCGACGACTTGGTCATGCTTTTCGAAAAATACATGGCCAGTTGGCGTGCTTGCACAATTTCGCGTTTCCGGGTTTTAGTTTGCAAATGGTCAACCGGCAGGTTGAAGTAATCGCAAACCACTTTCGAAATATAATCGATCGACAGTTCCCGTTTCGAGCTTTTTACCAGTTTGTTGATCATTTCGCTGGCCAGTTCCAGCGTGATTTGCTTTTTATTCAGTGTGGATTGGGCCAACAGCGAAACCAGCGCCCCTTCGAGTTCGCGTACATTATTATTAATGTGCGAAGCGATATATTCCAACACTTCATCGCTGATTTCTATACCGTCTTTGTATATTTTTCGTTTCAGGATTTCCATCCGCGTTTCAAAATCCGGTATTTGTAAATCGGCAGTCAGCCCCCATTTGAAGCGCGAAAGCAAGCGTTGCTCCATCCCTTTCAACTCGATTGGCGGCTTGTCGGAGGTCAGAATAAGTTGCTTGCCACTTTGGTGTAAATGGTTGAAAATGTGAAAGAAAGTTTCCTGCGTTTTTTCCTTTCCGGCAAATTCCTGTACGTCGTCCAAAATAAGCACATCAATCATCTGATAAAAATGCAGGAAATCATTTCGATTATTATTCCGAACGGCTTCGGTGAATTGCGTCTGAAATTTATTGGCGTTGACGTAAAGAACCACCTTGTCCGGATAGCGTTCTTTTACCTCAATGCCAATCGCATGGGCCAGATGGGTTTTTCCTAAACCTGAGTTCCCGTAAATCATCAAGGGGTTAAAAGCAGTTCCTCCCGGGTTTTGCGAAACGGCGTAACCAGCGCTGCGAGCCAGTCGGTTACATTCTCCTTCCACAAAATTTTCGAAAGTGTTGTCCGGCTTTAGTTGCGGGTCAACCTGTAGTTTTTGGATGCCCGGAATGATAAACGGATTTTTAATCGATGGCTTTCCCTCATTATTTAGGGGCAGGCTAAGCGGTTTATTCTGTATTTTGGTGTTATTGTTTGTCGGATATTTTACCGTATAAGGTTGTGAATTCGACTGGTTGTTGCCCATTACCACAACATACTCAAGTTTGGCCTCCTGGCCAACCTCTTTTCGAAGGGTTTTTCTTAACAGATCAATGTATTGTTCTTCCAGATATTCGTAAAAAAACGGACTGGGCACCTGGATGGTCAATACCTGATTGTCAATTTTTAGTGGCAAGATTGGCTCAAACCATGTTTTGAAACTGATTGCCGGAACGTTGTCCCTTATAACTGACAGACAACGATTCCATACAGCAAGATGATTATTACTCATTTTGAACAGCAGGATTTAAAAATAATTCGACAAAAATTTTCCCTGTTTTTTTTCCCGGAAACAAAATTGTTGAAAAAAAAAGTATTAAAAAAATGAAAATAGCCTTGACTTTTTAAAAATAATTATAATGGCTTTAGAAGTCAGGCATTTAAATTTGATTTTTTTTTAGCTGTTTTGCAATCGATTGATATGTAGATATTTGCGCCGATTACAGTTGTAACTAACCGTAATAAAGGTAGTTAATGAATGATTTTGGAATATTTATTATGAATAGTACTATTTGTTTGTTTTACGTAAAGCTTTTTCCAGCTTGACTTGCCGTTCGTTTTTGAAAGAAATAATAGTAGCATCGGGGAAAACATGCATAGCCTGTTTGTGTAGTTCAAAAATCTCCTCCAGGTTGCTGGTATTGCCAATCAAGTAATTATATACCCCTGAAACTTCTACTTCCTCCACTTTTGGTAGATTGTCGAACAGCTCCAGATTGGTGTTTAGCCGGGTTGGGCTCGAAATTAAATGGACTTTGAATGAGTAGTCGGAACTAGCCTGTTTTTCCGGTTCTCGGGTAGAAATATAAACATCCTTGCCGAGGTCGAAGGCAGAGAAGTGAACGTAGCGCTTTGGGTTGTTACGAATGTCGTTCAGCAGGTTGTCCAGACTTTGGCTGACCAGGGTCAGGTTGTTGTATAGTTGCGGATCGTTGATCAGCATACCCGCAGAGCCTTCTTTGTTGTTTATTTTAGCGATGATCTGTTCCAGTCCATTGACCGAACTGACAATGTCCTCCATCATGGCTGTAAGTTGAACGGCAGCCAGGCTGTCGCTTATTGCTGAGAAATTTTCGGCAATGTTGGCGAAATTTGCCGAACTGCCACTCAGCGTTTCACTCACTTGTTTAAGGTTGCCGATGATAGCTTGAATATTGCCGCTTTCTGCCTGCATAAGGGTGTTGAATTGGGCTGACGTTTGCTGAAGGTTTAGAATGGTTTGGTTAATGTGGGCAAAACTTTCGGATAGATTTTTACGGGCTTCGGCATTAAAAATATAAGTAACCACAGTGATGGCCGAATCGAGCGAAGCCAGCAACTGTTCTGCTTTGTTTTTCAGTGGAAGCACCTGCATGCTCACCTGTTCTTTTAAATCACCTTCAATGCTGCCCGGAATGGTATCGTAAGACGAATAATAATTATCCGAAGGATTAATCAGCAGCTTGATTGATCTTGTCCCCATGATATCGCTCGAAACGATCCGGGCTTCGGAGCCTTGAGGGATTTTAAAATCCCCTTCCAGTGAAAAAGTCACCAGCAAGCTGCCGTCATTCCTTCCGGAGAAATTTATTTCCTTGACCTGCCCAACCTGATACCCGTTCATCATGACTGCGCTGGATGTAACCAGTCCGTCAATATGGTCATAGAGAGCATAATATACCGTGTTCTTTTTGAAAAAATCAATTCCTTTCAGGTAATTCATTCCCCAAATAAAAACAGCGATACTAAATATGATCAGAATTCCGAGTTTGGTGTATTTTGATACCTTCATCTGACGGGAATTTTTGTTGTTTTGATCGAATGTTTTTGTTTCTATATAGTGTGTTCGGCAGCATTTCAATGCAGTGCCGGGCTTGCAACTGTGGACTGTTTGTTTCTGGTTTCGTTATACAATATTAAGAAGCATTCTGCTGGAAAACAAACCGACTGCCATTTCTCACTGGTCTGATTTTCGTAGTGCTTTTTTCAGAGGTATCTGGTTGTCAAGTTCAAAAGCAGTGATAAAGGCATCACGAAAATGCTTGGCCGCTTCATTTTTTCGTTTCAAAATTTCTTCGTACGAACTTTCGCGCCCATAAAAATACTTGAACATTCCGTTTTGTTCGCGCACAAAGACAGGGGTCAGCCCATTAAAATTTGACGGCGTTGGCTCTATTCGGGTTGATATAACGGCCAGTTGTACACTAAATGTTATTTTCCTGTTCGCTGCGGGGGAGGTATTTGTTCCTTTTTCAACCGGAGCTGAAATTTGCTCAGTTCGCGATTGAGCCGTTTGTTGCGTTACTAATTTATAGTCGCTGCGGGTATCAACTGATATTTTATAGTCTTTAAAAGCTCGGTAAATGGCCGAAGCAAGATAGGATTGTCCTTCATCCGAATTCAAGTATTGGGCTTCGCCGGGATTGCTCAAAAAGCCGGCTTCTATCAGTACGCTTGGCATACTGGTCCGACGCAGTACCAGAAAGCCAGCTTGTTTTACTCCGCGGTCCTTCCGGGCAGCGCGATTTTTAAATTGATCCTGGATAAAAGCTGCCATACTAATGCTTTGATCGAGATATTCGTCTTGAACCATTTCAAACATGATGTACGATTCGGATGAATTCGGATCAAAACCTTCGTAGCGGGTGGAATAATCCTCTTCCAGCAGAATAACCGAGTTCTCTTTTTTTGCTACCTCCAGGTTTTCTTCCGACCGATGGAGTCCAAGAACGAATGTTTCGGTGCCGGTAATGGAAGGAGTTCCGCAATAATTGGCATGAAGTGAGATAAACAGGTCGGCATGGCTGTTGTTGGCAATGGCAGCACGCTGGTGCAGCGGGATAAAAACATCTTTGTCGCGGGTGAAGACAATCTGCACATCTGGCATGTTTTCCCGGATATAATCGGCCAGTTTAAGCCCGAGTTTTAAAACAATATCTTTTTCGCGGATGTTACGGTAAACCGCTCCCGGGTCCTGTCCGCCATGCCCGGGGTCAATCACCACCGTAAAGGGCTTGCCCGGAACATCCTTTGATTGCACGGGCCCTTGGATGCAACAAGCCAAAAGGCTTAACAATAAGCCAACTATGAGTTTTTTGTCCATATTGAATAAAGATAGGGTCAAACAAAAATAGAAATATTAAAATTATTTTGCATTTGTTCACCCTATTGTCGGCGACGAATTTATATTTTTGCAGACCAATCAGCCATGAAGGCTTTTTAGCATCTGTTTTGATACGAAAACTGAAAACATATTTGTTTGTGTTAGCCTTCCTTCCCATTGGTGTGGGCGCACAAGTGTTGTCCGACTCTATCCGGTCAGCAGAACTCAATCCATTAATCCTGCAGGATAGCCTGCTTGTTGGTGAAACCCTGGTGGTTGCCGATAGTGTAGCTGTTCCCGCCGCCGATTCTACAAAATCCCCGGTACTGGAAGCCCCAATAATTTACAATGCTACCGACTCTATTATTGTTGCCTTGGATGGAAAGAAAGTATATCTGTACAAGGATGGTCTGGTGACCTATCAATCGATTGAGCTAAAGGCAGATTACATTGAACTTGACCTGAATACCAAAGAAGTTTACGCTGAAGGGTTGCCCGATTCGGTTGGGGTGATGCAGGGATCGCCGGTTTTTAAGGATGGCTCCGACGAATTTGAGTGTAAAGTGCTCCGGTATAATTTTGAAACTCAGAAAGGGATTATTCAGGATGTGAAAACCGAACAGGGGGAGGGGTATGTTCACAGCGAACGGACAAAAAAAATTGACAAGGATGCTTTCATCCTGAAAAACGGAAAATATACCACCTGCGATGCCGATCATCCACATTTTTACCTGCACATGACACGTGCCAAGGTGATTTCGAATAAAAAAATTATAACCGGACCGGCTTATATGGTGCTGGAAGATTTTCCGATTTATTTTCCGATCCTGCCTTTTGGTTTTTTCCCAAACTCGCCCACCTATTCGTCAGGGATCATTATCCCAACATATGGTGAAGAGCAAAACCGCGGTTTTTTTCTGCGTGAAGGGGGATATTACTGGGCTGCAGGGCAGTTTTTCGATCTGACCATGAAAGGGGATATTTATTCGAAAGGTTCGTGGGGGACCAACCTTCATTCAAACTACAAAAAGAGATATAAATTTTCGGGGAACGTTGATCTGCGCTATAATGTGAACAAATACAGCGAAAAGGGATTGCCCGACTACAGCCGGAGCCCGGGTTTCAGTATCAGATGGTCGCATTCGCAAGACAGCAAGGCCAACCCGAATCAAACTTTCTCAGCCAACGTAAATTTGTCAACCACCAGTTACGACCGTGAAAACTCAAATGAAATCAGTAGTTACCTGAGTACCCAAAAATCATCGAGTATTTCTTATTCCAAGAAATGGGAAAATTCACCCTTCAATATGTCGGTCAACTTCAGGCATTCGCAAAATTCCTCCGACTCAACCATGACGCTGAGCTTTCCGGAAATGACTTTTTCCATGGCGAAACAATATCCGTTTCGTGCTAAGGTTCGTTCCGGAAAGTTAAAATGGTATGAAAAAATCGGCTTAAGCTATACAGGGAATATTAAAAACTCGATCACTGCGAAGGAAGATGTCATCCTGGAACAATCGCTGATTAAAGATTGGCGTAACGGCTGGAAGCATTCGATCCCGATTACGTTGCCAAGTTTCAACCTGCTCAAGTATATCAACCTGAGCCCGAGTTTCAACTACTCGGAACGTTGGTACACCAACGAGCTGAATAAAAGGTATTACTTCGACCAAGTAGCCCGAAAAAGCGAAATGTTTGTCGATACAGTTTATGGCTTTAAACGCAATTATGAATATTCATATAGCCTGAGCTCATCTACGAACATTTACGGGATGTATCTGATGAAAAACCCGAATTCAAGAATTAAAGCCATCCGCCACAAAATTACGCCTTCGATGAGCTTTAGTTATCGGCCGGACTTTGGCGATCCTAAATATGGTTTTTGGGACAGTTATGTTGATGAGAACGGGAAGGAAATTTTTTACAATCGTTTTGAGGGCGCCGTATTTGGTTCTACCGGGCGAGGAGAAAGTGGTTCCATCAGTTTAAGCTTGGCCAACAACCTGGAAGCCAAAATGGTTGCAAAAAATGATACCTCGAACAGTGAAGAGAAATTTAAAAAAGTAAAAATCATTGATAATCTGGGGATTAGTGCTTCCTACAACTTGGTGGCCGACTCGCTGAACATGAGCAATATTAGCATTCGCGGACGGACTACAATTGGTGGGGTCAGTGTCAACTTTGGAGGTACGTTGAATCCATACATGACCGATGCTACCGGCAGGAGCCTGATCAACGAGTATGTTTGGAACCATAAGTCGGGACTGGGGAAGTTGGGCCGATTGACCAATGCCAATCTTTCGTTTGGAATGTCATTCAAATCGAAAAAAGATGATAACCAGGGAGCCGGTGCTGTGCCCGGGCAGGAACCTGAAGCGGGAGAACCGGAAACGGAATTGCCGGTAGCGATGATGAGCGGCCCTGCCTACTATGATTTCAATATCCCTTGGGAATTTCGGTTCGACTACAGTTTAAGTTATAACAAATCAAACCCGTTTACCAAATCGACTATTAACCAAAGTATCAATTTTAACGGCCGCATGAGCCTGACCGAAAAATGGAACATGTCGTTAACGACCAACTTCGATGTCCAGGCCAAAGCTTTTTCTTTTACAACCTTTAATCTTACCCGGAGCCTGCATTGCTGGAGCATGAGTTTCAACTTTGTGCCTTTTGGTCAGCGTAAAAGTTACAGTTTCACACTCAATGCTTCGTCGTCAATGTTGAAGGACTTGAAGGTGAACAAACAACGCAGCTGGTTCGATAATTAGGTTAGACGGTTTTTTGCTGGTGCGGGCACTCTATTGGAGTAAAGTATTTTCAACTGTGATCAAACCATTCCTTCCAACAAATGTTTACTAGTTTTGGCCGTTATTCGCGATGCGCCGGAAACTGTGGTTTATGATGTTATCCTTAAATGTTGTTAAGGGAATGCGGTCGTGTTTTATAATATAAATGAATTTTATTTCTTTGTGGTTTAATTATTAAAAATCAATCTAAATAATTTGATATGGCAATTACTAAAAACAAAATGGTTTCGTTGACCTACGATTTAAGGGTCGTAGGCGCTGATGGGGAAATGATCGAGCAGGCAACCGCTGAGAGACCATTAAACTTTGTATATGGGGCAGGTATTATGCTCCCCAAGTTTGAAGCTCTGTTGGAAGGTCTGGAACAAGGAAAATCATTCGAAATAAATTTGGCATGTGAAGACGCTTACGGTGAAGTGGATGAAAATGCGATCATCGAATTGCCGAAAAACATTTTCATGATCGATGGTAATTTTGATGACGAAATCGTGAAAGTAGGAAATACCGTGCCCATGATGAGCACCAGCGGACAGCGGATGAACGGGTTGGTGCTGAACGTGTCGGACGATGTCGTGAAAATGGACTTCAACCATCCCCTGGCCGGTGAAGATCTGTTCTTCAAAGGCGAAATACTGGAAGTACGCGATGCTACCGATGAAGAAATTGCAGCTACCGTTGGTTGCGGAAGTGGTGGTTGCGGAAGTGGTGGCTGCGGTAGCGGAGAAGGTGGCTGTGGCTGTGACGATGAGTCATGCTCGACCGAAAAATCGCATGGTGGCTGCGGCTGTGGCTGTTAATTGAATTTATTTAACCTCTTTTGTTGCTTCTGACGTGTCAGGAGCAATCTTTTTAATTTGTAGGCATGAATAGCTTTGGACAAGTATTCCGGTTGACTTCGTTTGGTGAATCGCATGGTCGTGGTATTGGTGGTGTGATTGATGGTTGCCCCGCTGGCGTAGAAATCGATCTCGAATTCATTCAACATGAATTGGATCGGCGCAAACCCGGGCAGTCGAAGATTACCACGCAGCGGATGGAGTCGGACCAGGTGGAGTTTTTATCAGGTATTTTTGAAGGAAAAACACAGGGAACCCCTATTGGTTTTGTGATCTGGAACAAAGATCAGCATTCGAACGATTACAGCAACCTGAAAGATGTATTCCGGCCTTCGCATGCCGATTATACCTATCAGAAAAAATACGGTAGCCGTGATCATCGTGGTGGTGGCCGTTCGTCGGCCCGCGAAACGATAGCCCGTGTGGTGGCAGGCGCCATTGCCAAATTGCTGCTCCGCCAGGTGGGCATCAGCATCCACGCTTTTGTTTACCGGGTAGGGGAGGTGGAACTGAAAAAAAGCTACCAGGAGCTTGACCTGAGCTTGATTGATTCGAATATTGTCCGCTGCCCGGATGCCGAAACTGCTGAACGCATGATTGCCCGTATTGAAGAAGCCGGGCGCAACCACGATACGGTTGGCGGAGTTATTCAGGGAGTTGTCACTGGAGTCCCGGTTGGCTTGGGCGAGCCGGTTTTCAATAAGCTGCATGCCGACCTCGGACATGCCATGTTGGGGATCAATGCGGTAAAAGGTTTTGAATACGGTTCGGGTTTCGATGGCACAAGGCTTTCCGGTTCAGAACACAACGATGTTTTTGTGAAAACCGAATCGGGTATCCGCACAAAAACAAACCACTCCGGAGGTATCCAGGGAGGGATCAGCAACGGAGAGGACATTTATTTCAATGTCGCCTTCAAACCAATTGCTACCCTGCTGAAAGAACAGCAGACGGTAGATAAGGACGAAAATGAGACCCTGATCAACCCCAAAGGTCGCCACGATCCCTGCGTATTGCCGCGGGCGGTGCCCATTGTTGAAGCTATGGCCGCACTCGTGTTGGCCGATCATTATTTGTTGCGAAAAATAAATCACTTATAATGCCAAGGAAAAAAAGAGATCGTCGGCTCCTGGCCCCCCCCTCGATTAAAGGTTTATCCGTTTACGGGCCGAAAAACAGATCGGAACAAATTATTCTTTACTTTGAAGAATACGAAACCATCAAGTTGTTGGATTACGAAAACCTGACACAGGAAGAAGCTGCTGTTTGCATGGAAGTGTCGCGTCCTACCCTGACCCGGATTTATGAATCGGCCCGCAACAAAGTGGCCCGGTCCATGGTGGAAGGGAAGGACCTGATCATCCGTGGCGGTAATTTTCAGTTTGACGATAACTGGTTTTATTGCAAATCGTGCCAGGCAAAATTCAACTTATTGCCTCACAACGAGAAAAACTGCCCGGTTTGTAATTCGACTGACATAATTTCGCTGAATGAATTTTACGCCGAAGATTAGGGGAAATTTCTGCTAAAATATTTCCAGGCTGAAGATATAATAGGGAACAGTTGAAAACGGAACATTCCGGTTTTCAACTGTTCCTTTTTCTTTTTGTAATTGAAGAATTGGCAAACTCCTGCTTGAAGAACTTCCTCTGGCCGGGGTTAGACAAGGGTTGTTTCTCCCTCGCTCTTTGCAATTATGACGGCGCCACAACTGTCGCTCCAAACGTTTACCGACGTGCGGTACATGTCCAGCACACGATCAACGGCCAGGATCAATCCTACACCTTCCAGCGGCAGGTTCACAGCAGTTAAAATAATGGTAATCATCACCAGGCCGGCCATGGGGATGCCGGCTGCGCCAATCGAGGCCAGCAAGGCGGTTACCACTACCAGCGCCTGTTGTCCGAAACTCAAATCCACCCCGTAAACCTGCGCAATAAACATGGCCGCCACACATTCGTATAAAGCGGTTCCGTCCATGTTGATAGTGGCCCCCAAAGGCAAGGTAAAACTGGTAATCTTGTTTGATACGCCACTTTCATTTTCAACGGCATCAATCGTTAACGGCAGGGTGGCGCTGGATGAAGAGGTGGAAAATGCGGTGAGCAGAGGAGTGATCATATTTTTCAAGTGCCTGTATGGATGCGCTTTACCGACAAACTTCACAATGGCCGGCAAGGTTACAAATGCATGAACGGTCAGCGCGACGATTACAGTCAGCATGTAAATGGCCATACTCCCGGCAATGGCTCCCAATTGTTCGGCATTACGCCCAACCTCCTTCGCAACAATTCCTAGAATACCCAACGGTGTAAAACGAATGATAAACAGGGTTATTTTCATCATCACCTCAAAGAAACCATCAAAGAAGCTGGTTAATGTTTGCTGATAATCAGCCCTGACTTTGTTGATAAAAAAGCCGAAAAGGATGGAAAAGAAAATAATGGCCAGGATATTCCCTTCAACCATGGCGCTGATAATATTCTCGGGTATCATCCGAATGAAAATGTCTTTCACCGATTTGGTGTCGTTGACCAAACCATCTACCGGCGCGGCAAAACCAAGGTCAACGCCAACGCCGGGACGGATCAGATTGACCAAAAACAGACCGGTTAAAATAGCAAACAACGAAGTGAGCATGTAGTACGAAATCGTCTTTAAACCCAACCTTCCCAGGTTTTTACCATTCCCCATGCTGGTTACGCCGCTCACAATCGAGCTAAAAATAAGTGGGATGATGATCATCTTCAGCGCACGTAAAAACAAATCGCCCATCCAACTGATGAGGTGAATCTGTTCGCGAAAAAAATAACCCCAGAAAACAGCTATGATCAAGGCAATCAAGATCTGCCAGTGTAATTTTAGTTTGAAGCTCTTCATCGAAAAAGTCTTGGTTCTTCACAAATCTAACTTTTTAAAACATGTTCACCAACATAAAAGAGGGTAAAGAAATCTTTCTAATTTAGCAGCACAGTACAGCACAATACAATAACAGATCAAAAACCGTATAAAATGAAGAATCGTTTAATCGGACGTTTGCCCAAAGTAGGTATTCGTCCTGTGATTGATGGACGCGAACGCGGTGTGCGTGAATCGCTGGAAGTGCAAACTATGAACATGGCCAAAGCCGCTGCTAAACTGATTGAAGAAAACCTGCGGTTTCCTTCGGGTGAAAAGGTCGAATGTGTGATTGCAGACACCACCATAGGCGGAGTGGCCGATGCTGCCCGTTGTGCCGATAAGTTCAATCGCGAAGGGGTAGGCGTATCGCTCACAGTAACACCTTGCTGGTGTTATGGTACCGAAGTAATGGACAGCGACCCGCTGATTCCGAAAGCCGTTTGGGGTTTTAACGGGACAGAGCGTCCGGGGGCTGTTTACCTGGCTGCCGCCCTGGCCGGATACACGCAAAAAGGATTGCCTGCGTTTGGCATTTACGGCCGCGATGTGCAGGATGCCGACGACACCACTATCCCTCAGGATGTTCAAACCAAGATATTGCGTTTTATTAAAGCCGCCCTGGCTTCGGCTCAAATGAAAGGTAAGTCGTACCTGTCTATCGGCTACACGTCGATGGGGATTGCCGGCTCGATGGTGGATGCCAATTTTTTCCAGGAATACCTGGGCATGCGTACTGAGTTTGTGGAATCGGTTGAGTTGATCCGCCGCATGGAAGAGGGCATTTATGACAAAGAAGAATACCAAAAAGCACTCGCCTGGGTGAAAGAAAACTGTCAGGAGGGAGATGATTGGAATGCGGCAGACAAGCAGTCAAGCCGGGAACGGAAAGACTGGGAGTGGGAGATTGTGGTGAAAATGACCTTGATATGCCGCGACCTGATGATTGGCAACCCGAAACTGGCCGAGATGGGTTTTGGCGAAGAGTCGAAAGGTCACAATGCGATCACCGGTGGATTTCAGGGACAACGGCAATGGACAGATTACTACCCGAATGCTGACTTCACAGAGGCTATTCTCAATTCATCGTTCGACTGGAACGGAATTCGCGAAGCTTTTGTGTTTGCTACCGAAAACGATAGTCTGAACGCGGTGCCCATGCTCTTTGGCCATTTACTCACCAATACCGCGCAAATCTTCTCCGATGTGCGTACCTTCTGGAGCCCCGAGGCGGTGAAACGCGTAACCGGAAAAGAACTGACCGGTTTGGCTAAAGACGGTATCATCCACCTGATCAACTCGGGTTCGACAACTTTGGATGCCACTGCGCAACAAAAGGATGCCAATGGCAACCCGGTAATGAAACCTTATTGGGAAGTAACCGAGGAAGATGCGAAAGCTTGTCTGGACAACACGAGTTGGTGCCCGGCCGATTTAGGTTATTTCCGTGGTGGCGGTTATTCTTCTCAATTTAAAACTTCCGGGCAAATGCCGGTAACCATGTCGCGGGTAAACCTGGTGAAAGGTTTGGGCCCGGTGTTGCAAATTGCCGAAGGATGGACTGTCGAATTGCCCGAAGATATTCATAAAACATTGGATGTTCGCACCAACCCAACCTGGCCAACCACTTGGTTTGTGCCCCGGGTTACCGGAAAAGGTGCCTTCAAAGATGTTTATGAAGTAATGGCCAATTGGGGCGCCAATCATGGTGCTATTTCGTTTGGGCATATTGGCGCCGACCTGATCACGCTGGCATCCATTCTGCGCATTCCGGTTTCGATGCACAATGTGGATGAAAAGGATATTTTCAGGCCCAGTGCCTGGGCTTCGTTCGGAAGCGAAAAAGAAGCTGCTGATTATAAAGCTTGCCAAACGTATGGCCCGCTTTTCGGTTAGCGGTTCATGAATTTTAAAACAATATCAATATCTTTAGTGCCCCTTGCAGCCTTGTCCATTGCGACAGGGCTTGCAGGGTGCTATGTCGCTGATAAAAATGAGACTATGCCGTTTAAAAAAGGACAGTACGGGTACGATTTCCAAATCATTCAGGAAAAGTTTTCTACCATCGAACTGGTTGCGGAATCTTCGCGGGTAGTGCTGGCCCCTGAATTACAAGGGCGGGTAATGACCAGTACGACCTCAGGAAAAGAGGGGTTTTCGTTTGGCTGGGTCAACCACGAACTGCTAAAATCGGACAACCGGTCGGAACAGTTTAATGCCTTTGGAGGTGAGGAACGTTTTTGGCTCGGGCCCGAAGGCGGGCAGTTTTCGGTCTATTTTGAAGAAGGAAAACCCATGCAGATGGCGAACTGGAAAGTTCCCGCTGCCTTAGATATCATGCCTTGGGAAGTTCAGGAAGTGATGCCGGAAATGGCCACTTTTTACAAGGAATTTTCCCTGAAAAATTATTCTGGAACCAAATTTAAGTTAGCTGTCACCCGCCGTGTGGGCATAATTTTCCCCGACGAGATAGCCGATATCCTGAAGGTTGAAATAGGTCCTTCTGTTAAGTCAGTTGCCTACGAATCGCTGAACCAGGTGAAAAACACGGGTGAACAGGATTGGAACCGCCAAACGGGCCTGCTGTCCATCTGGATGCTTTCGATGTACAATCCTTCGCCGGGAGTAACGATTGTGGTGCCATTCAAAAAAGAAGGTACTGGGCCCAAAGTAAAAGATGATTATTTTGGCAACATTCCGGCTGATCGTCTAAAAATTGCTGATGGTGTGGCCTTTTTTAAAGCCGATGGGAAACAGCGCAGCAAAATTGGCATTTCGCCCGAAAGAGCCTTGCCGGTCTTGGGCAGTTATGATACACAGAATCGTTGCCTGACCATTCTGGAAACGACCATTAACCCGGAGGCAACGGCCTATGTCAATTCTGAATGGGAAGAATGCCAGCAGGAACCGTTTAAAGGCGATGTGATCAATGCCTACAATGACGGTCCTCTGGGAAACGGTGCGCAACTCGGTCCTTTTTATGAACTGGAGTCTTCGTCAGAAGCGCTTGCACTGCAAGTTGGCGAGGCCAGGTTTCATGTACAGCGGACCTATCATTTTGAAGGGAGTGAAGATGACCTGAACCGGATTTCGCAGAAAATTCTGGGCGTTTCCCTTCAAACCATAAAAGAAGCATTTGATTAATTTATTAATAGTCTAACTAATACAAATAAACTAAACTAATTACTTGTGAAAACGAAAGAACGTGTCATTCCAACGGAATATCTGATTCCGTTTATTTTAATTACCAGCTGCTTTGCTCTTTGGGGCTTTGCCAATGATATTACCAACCCCATGGTGGAAGCATTTTCGCGGATTTTCAACATGGGTGTTGGCGGTGGGACCTGGGTGCAGGTTGTTTTTTACGGCGGTTACGGGGCCATGGCTTTTCCGGCTGCTTTTTTCATCCGCAGGTATTCTTACAAATCAGGCATTCTGATGGGATTGGGGCTGTATGCCACCGGGGCACTGATGTTTATTCCGGCCAGCTTTATCGGCTTGTATTACCCGTTTTTGATTGCCTATTTTGTGATGACTTGCGGGCTCTCGTTCCTCGAAACAAGCGCGAACCCGTACATTTTGTTCATGGGGCCCGACAGTACCGCTACGCGCCGCCTGAACTTTGCGCAGGCCTTCAACCCAATGGGGTCGATTACCGGTATGTTTGTGGCCAAAACTTTTATCCAGGCACGGCTCGACCCGCGCGGGGCCGAAGAGCGTGCCTTGCTATCGCCCGACCAGTTTGAAGCCATCAAAGCTAATGATCTGCACATTTTAAGTTCGCCGTATATTGCCATTGGCGGGGTCATTATTGTGATGTTCTTCATAATTCTGTTCGCCAAAATGCCCCGGCACGAGCATTCGGATCATCGACTGAACTTTTTCGGCGCGGTTAAAAACCTGCTGAAAGTAAAACGTTACTGGGAAGGGGTGGTTGCGCAACTGTTTTACGTAGGGGCACAAATCATGTGCTGGACATTTATTGTACAATACGGACAACGTATTTTTATGGAGCAATACGGTATGACAGCCGGGGCCGGAGCTCAAGAAGCCCAGATGTACAACATCGTGGCCATGGCCATTTTCCTGGTTTCACGCTTTATTTGTACTTTCCTGTTGAAATATATTTCGCCGGGCCGCTTGTTGCTTGCTCTTTCGTTGGGCGGTATTGCCCTGTCGTTTGGTACTATTTTCTTTCAGGATATTCACGGCTTGTATTGTTTGGTGGGTATTTCGGCCTGCATGTCGCTGATGTTTCCCACTATTTACGGGATTGCCCTGCGCGGGATGGGCGAGGATGCCAAATTTGGCGCAGCCGGGTTGATCATGTCCATTGTTGGGGGGACGTTCCTTCCAAAACTCCAGGCCTTCATCATCGATATGGAAACCGTATTCTCAATGCCGGCTGTAAATGTTTCCTTTGTTATGCCCCTGGTTTGTTTTGTTATCATTGGTATTTATGGCTACCGGACTTATACTGTCCATTTCCGCTACGAATAAACAAACGCTGCACATGATGCCGGAATGTACAAGCCATTTGAGTGTTGAAGTTTTTGGGAAGGCTATTGGAAATGGTTTAGATTTTCCCGGCAGAATTGCTATTTTTGAACCGAATATTGAAGCTGCGGAAACGTGTTGCTTCGCTGGAATTTCAGTTAATGTCCTTCTCAGGTCATTGACGTTTTTCTACTATATTCAGATAAGTTGTTGGGTTTATAGGCCTGAATTGCAGAGGCAATTCAGGCTTTTTGCTATACTAAACTTTCCTCTTTCATGAGCTTTATTTTTCATATCGACGGATCGTCTGCTCAAACTAAGTTACAGCAACTGATCCATGCCATCAACGAGGCTATCAGCAATGGTGAATTAAAAGAAGGTGATTTTTTGCCGTCGGTCAACAAACTGAGCAAAGACAGCGGGCTTTCGCGCGATACTATTTTTAAGGCATATTCCATTCTGAAACAACGCAGCATAATTTCATCTACCCCCACGAAAGGCTACTTTATTAATTCTGTTTCGTTTAAGGTGATGATGCTGCTTGATGATTTTAGCGCGTTTAAAGAGCAACTTTACAGTAGTTTTCGGAACAGCTTGCCCGAAAATTATGCGGTTGACCTACTGTTTCACCACTACAACCCCGACGTTTTCGAGCAGTTGATCCTGAACAGCCTGGGTCGCTACAGCATGTATTTGGTAATGAATATTCGCAATCAGCGTATGGAAGAGGTAGTGCGCAAAATTGATCCCAACAAATTGCTGATTTTGGATATGGGCATGCCCGACAGTCCTGATATTTCGTATCTCACGCAGGATTTTTACCTGGGCGCCATGAGCTGCCTGCATGAAGGATTGGAGAAAATTTCGAAATACGACGAGTTCAACCTGGTTTTCCCGGACAGCACACCTCACCCATCTGAAATTATCCAGGCTTTTAACGAGTTTTGTCAGACGAACCAGCTGAAACACGATGTGGTCAGAAAGATCGACCAGCATCCGATCCGTGCCGGGCAAGCTTATTTGGTTATTAAGGAAGACGACCTGGTGTACATCATCAAAGCATGCAAGCAGCAAGGTCTGAAATTGGGTGTCGATGTGGGGCTGATTTCGTACAACGATACCCCTATGAAGGAGATTGTTGGCTCAGGCATCACCGTCATTTCGGTCGATTTTAATGAGATGGGAAAAAAAGCCGCTCGTTTCACAGAAAGCAAGGAAAAGATCTTTGAAAAGCTTCCGCCGCGGTTAATTTTGCGTGGCTCTTTGTAGTCCTGGTTTTATCCGCTCCGTTCAGGAGCCGGGGATTGATTGGTACAAAAAAAAAGCGCCATGCATGTGAGCAGTGACGCTGTTTGTAAAATGTCCTTCGGTCAGTTTTTCCATTGCAACCTTTACTCGTTCGATGTTGGTTTTTCTTCTTTGCTGACCGGTTCCTCCGGCTGTTTCCGGGGATCTATTTTTGCCAAAAATGTGTTGGCAATTTTTTGTCCAGGTAATTGCCCAAGATCATCACTGATATTGGCGCAAAGGCTAACCACCAACTTTTGTTCCGGGTAGACAGCCAGCATGGAGCTACCGCCAACTGTTGAGCCGGCCTGAACATAAATTTTCCGTCCCGCCATATCTTCACTAATCCACCAGCCAAATCCTCGGTTGGTTTCGAAGCCATTGTTCAATACATTTTTGGTGAAAAACAAATCCAGGCTTTCCTGCGAAAAAAAACCAGCTTTCAGAATGGCCTGGCCTAGCTTATTCAGGTCGTCGGCAGTTGACAGGTAACCATGTGCCGGAGCACAATAACGCAGATCAATGGCGGGGGCATTTACCACCTGTGCAATGTAGTTTTGGTAGTACGGAGCTGCCCGGTTTTCGGTGATTAACAGGGGATTGTCAATAACCGTTTCGTGCAATCCCAGGGTGTCCAGAATGGTTTCTTTCATCAACTTGGCAAAGTTGGTTTCGGTAATATCTTCGGCCAGAATACCCAGCATGGCCATGCCGTAATCCGAGACGGCATAATATTCGTTTGGTGGATAGGCCAGCGTGTCGGTTGCCTGCGATTGAATATATTCTTTCAGGTTTATATATTCCTCATGAGTAGCCAGTTTACTTAGTTCGTCTTCGTTAAATCCAGCTGAATATACTCCCAGCTGGTACAAGTTAAAATCGAATTGTTTTTTCGGGAATTCGGGAATGTATTTGTAAAAAGAATCTTGTACGTTCAGTTTTCCTTCCTCCTGAAGCTTGGCAATCAGCATGGCCGTGAGCATGTGAGTGGTTCTACCGATGCGGAATTTAGTTTCGGGCTTTGCTGGCGCCAGCACCTCTTTGTCCGCGTAGCCCATTCCTTCAGACCAGACCATTTCCCCGTCAATTGAAACTGCAACCGATATTCCGGTAGTGGACGCTGTAATCAGGTGCATTTTCAAATCTTCGCGACCAGCCAGAATTTCATCTTTGTATTGTTTGTTGAGTACCACCCGGCTGTTGGGTTTTTTTGTTGAACATGAAGAAAAAATCAATAAAATTAAAGTAATGGGCAACATGCCTTTTCGCAATAGCTCACTAATTTTCAATTGTCTTGTTTTCATCATTTTAAAATTTAGAGGATGATTTTTGGGATGCATCGCTCTGATTTCAGAAACGAAATGCACCGTGGTTTTTTTAGCGGTTTCGAAAATAATAAAATCGCCCGGTTTGACGCAAACCGAAATCTTAAAAAATGTTATAGGTTGGCTTATACTTTTTCACCGGGTGATTTCGAGTCACCCGGTGAATCACGGGAAAGACGATTAAACTACAGGGGGATATTTCCGTGCTTGCGCGGCAGGTTCGATTTGCGTTTGTCCTGGGTCATTTCCAGTGCATTGATAATTTTGATTCGAGTGTCTTTCGGATAAATTATTTCATCGATGTAGCCCAGCGAAGCGGCCCGGTAAGGATTGGCAAAGGTATCGCGGTATTCTTCCACGGCCTGTGCCTTTTCTTCATCGTCCATTTTATTGCGGTGAAGGATGTTGATCGCTCCTTCAGGCCCCATCACCGCGATCTCGGCAGTAGGAAAGGCGTAATTTACGTCGGCGCCGATATGCTTGCTCGACATTACATCATAGGCGCCACCATAAGCTTTCCGGGTGATGACGGTGACTTTGGGAACAGTGGCTTCGGCAAAGGCATAGAGCAGTTTAGCACCGTGTTTGATAATGCCGCCAAACTCTTGCTGGGTGCCGGGTAAAAAGCCGGGAACATCCACCAACGTGACCAACGGAATGTTGAAGGCATCGCAAAAACGGACAAAACGGGCAGCTTTTGCTGACGAATTGATGTCGAGCACGCCGGCAAGATGTGCGGGCTGATTGGCAACAATACCTACCGACCGTCCGCCAAAACGGGCAAAACCAACAATAATGTTGGCGGCATAATGCGGCTGAACTTCCAGAAAATGCTCATCATCCACAATTTTGTAAATGATGTCTTTCATATCGTATGGTTTGTTCGGGTCCACCGGGACAATTTCATTCAGCTCACCAATAAACCTGTCAATCGGATCGGTGGGGATTTTAGCAACGGGCTCTTCCATGTTGTTCAGCGGGAGAAAACTCATCAGCTCGCGCACCATCATCAGGGTTTGCTCTTCGTTTTCGCCGTTGAAATGGGCCACGCCGCTTTTGCTGGTGTGCGCGACTGCGCCGCCAAGGTCTTCTTTGCTCACATCCTCGTGGGTGACCGTTTTGATCACTTCGGGGCCAGTGACAAACATGTGGCTGGTTTCGTTCACCATAAAAATGAAATCGGTGAGGGCAGGGGAATAGACTGCTCCTCCGGCACATGGCCCCAGAATTACGCTGATTTGAGGGATGACACCAGATGAAATCACATTGTTATAAAAGATGTCGGCATATCCGGCCAGACTTTGTACACCTTCCTGAATACGGGCGCCGCCGGAGTCGTTCAGTCCAATGAGCGGCTTGCCCATCTTGACGGCCAGCTCCTGAATCTTGACAATTTTGTCGGCATTGGAACGGCTCATGGTGCCTCCAAACACGGTGAAATCCTGGGCAAAGATATAAACCAGACGTCCATTGATTTTTCCATACCCCGTAACGACACCGTCACCGGGGATCTTGGTTTTGTCAATCCCAAAATCGGTAGCCCGGTGGGTTACCAGCTTGTCTATTTCGTTGAACGTTCCCGGGTCAAGTAAATCCAGGATGCGCTCGCGTGCTGTTTTTTTTCCGGCTGCATGTTGTTTTTCAATGCGTTCTTGTCCGCCGCCTGCTTCGGCAACCTTATTTATCGTTTCAAAATGTTCAAACTTAGCTTTTAAATCCATAGCAATTCTATTACTCAATTTCAATTAATACCTGATTTGATTCCACTGTGTCGCCTGCTTTTACATTCACTTTTTTCACTACGCCGTCGTGGGCAACTTTGTATTCGCTTTCCATTTTCATGGCCGAAATAATGACGGCTGTTTGCCCTTTAATTACCTCCTGTCCGGCTTCGACCAAAACATGAACAATTTTTCCGGGCATGGGGGCGGTGATTTTTCTGTCACTTTGCGCAATGGTCCCTTCGCCGCGGTTGCGGATGTAGCGGCTTTCGGCGTCAATCACTTCCAGGTCGTAGGTGTTGTAATACGTGTAAGCGGTGTATGCTTTGGGCTTTGATGAAGGTACCAGCGAAATGTTGTGCGACTGGTTGTTTACCAGGATGGAAAACGTGCCTTCATCGTTATGCATCAGGTCAACCTGGTAAATTTTGTCATCGACCATGATTTCCAGGAGATTCTCGTTTTGATTCAGTACCTTGACTTTGGCAATTCGATCATCCAGTTTAATTTCTATTGGCATAATGGGATATTGTTTTACAAACGATCAAAGTTTTTTTGATAAGTATATTTTTTCCAGCGGTTTTCTACCGGATTAAGCTGTTTGGTGGGTATCACCTTGTTCAGCCGGTTAAAGTAATCGATATAGGTGGCAATGATTACCATATCCTGGCAGTCCTTTTCACAGGAGCCTTTTTGTACCAGTTTCTCTTTATTTTTTTCGATGAAATTGGTGTCGTACATGCCTTCTTTAAAATCATTGGCGTCCATAATTTGCTCCAGAAATTTGATGGACGTTTTTACACCGGTGATTTTGTATTCGTACAAGGCCCGTCGCATGCGCTGGATTGCTTCCTGCCGGTTTTCGGCCCAAACAATCAGTTTCGAAATCATCGGGTCGTAATGGATCGGAATTTCATAACCTTCATACACATAGCCATCTGTGCGCACGCCCAGCCCCAGCGGTTGTGTAATGGTGTGGATGCGTCCGGGGCAGGGCATAAAATTATTATCCGGGTCTTCGGCATAAATCCGGCATTCAATGGCGTGGCCTTGTTGCTTCAGGTTTTCCTGTTTCAGTAGTAGTTCCCGGCCTTCGGCCACCAAAATCTGATGTTTTACCAGGTCAACGCCGGTAACGCGTTCCGTAATCGGATGCTCAACCTGCAAACGGGTATTCATTTCGAGGAAGTAATAATTCAGCTGGTTATCCACCAAAAACTCGATGGTGCCAGCGCCCACATAATGTACGGCCTTGGCTGCATCTACGGCGTGTTTGCCCATTTGCTGGCGGAGTTCGGGCGTCATCAGCGGCGATGGGGTTTCCTCTACCATTTTTTGGTGGCGGCGCTGTATGGAGCATTCTCGCTCAAAAAGGTGAACCACGTTGCCATGCCGGTCGCCCATCACCTGAAATTCGATGTGGTGCGGCGAGCTGACATACTTTTCGACGTAAACCGCATCGTCGCCAAAAGCGGCCAGTGCTTCGGAGCGGGCTGCCCGCACCGATGACAGGATTTCACGTTCTTCCTTCACCAGGCGCATACCCTTTCCGCCGCCTCCGGCCGAGGCCTTGATCATCACCGGCAAACCTATTTGGCTGATGGTTTTCAAAGCTTCCTCTTCCGATTGAATGGCTTCGGTAGTGCCCGGTACAACCGGGACACCGGCAGCAATCATGGCCTTACGGGCTTCGATTTTATCGCCCATCTTATCAATTACTTCAGGCGAAGGGCCGATAAATATCAATTGGTTCTTCTTGCAGAGCCGCGCAAAAGCAGCATTTTCGGATAAGAAACCATAGCCCGGATGGATGGCATCAGCTTTTGATTTCAGGGCAACGTCGATAATTTTTTCAGCATTCAGGTAGCTTTCTTTGGAAGGGGCCGGCCCAATATAGAAGGCTTCGTCGGCGTATCTCACATGCATGGATGTCCGATCGGCATCTGAAAAAACGGCCACAGTCGCTATATCCATTTCACGGCAGGTGCGCATGATACGGATCGCAATTTCACCCCGGTTGGCAACCAGGATCTTATTAATTTTTCTCATAACTTGGTTTTAGAACACTTGTGCTATACAATTATTTTAAGTCCTTTAAATCCTAATTAAAACCAAACTGAAGGAAAAATGTTTGATTTGTTAATGCTTTCAGTTGAAATAATGCGGACTGAAATAAAAAATAAAATGATTGATATTTTTGTTCAATTATTTATATTTGTATGTCTCACCCTAAACAATAATTATGTTTTTGCGTAGATCCCTGTTTTTGTTCAGCCTACTGTGTTCGTTGATCTTGAAAAGTTTATCTCAACCGTCAGCTGCCTATTCCTTGTCCACGGATGCGATGGTTAATGAACATGCAAGTCATAAAAAAGTATATTATGCCACACGTGTGAGCGAAAGACCAAAGATTGACGGACAACTGGATGACGCCTGCTGGCTGGCAGGAAACTGGGGCGGTGGTTTTATCCAGCAGCAGCCCTTACAGGCCGCAGCCCCGACACAAAAAACGGAAATCTGCATTCTATATGACAACGACAACTTGTATGTTGCGGTAAAATGCTACGATAACGAACCTGAAAAAATCCGTCCAATTTTAAGTCGGCGGGATGAATTCAGTGGCGACATAGCTGGAATTGCCATCGACTCGTATGCTGATAAGCGAACAGCTTTTGAATTTAATGTATCGGCCGCCGGACAGAAACTTGATTTAATGCACCTGGGATCGTATGAATGGGATTTCAATTGGGATGCTGTGTGGGACGGGAAATCATCGGTGCAGGACTCAATGTGGGTGGCCGAGATGCGTATCCCATTCAGCCAGTTGCGTTTTGCTAAAGCCGATGAACAGGTCTGGGGAATGCATATCTGGCGATGGATTGACCGTTTGCAGGAAGAAGACCAGTGGAAGCTGATTCCGGTAGATGCACCAGCGATGGTGTATTTGTTTGGCGAATTGCGCGGAATCGATGGCATCAACCCCAAGCGCCGGTTAGAATTCCTGCCGTATGCCAATTCAAAATTTTCGCCAAATACCGATTTGAAAGACAAGTGGTCCCACGGTGTCGGGATGGATGGCAAAATCGGATTGACTTCTGATTTTACACTGGATTACACGATCAATCCTGATTTTGGTCAGGTTGAAGCCGATCCTTCCGTGCTGACACTTTCGTCATACGAAGTTTTTTATGACGAAAAACGCCCTTTCTTTCTCGAAGGAAACAACATCCTGGATTACAGCATGGGACGCGACCTGTTGTTTTATTCACGCCGAATTGGCCATGCCCCCAGCTATACGCCCGACTACGATGCAAGCGAAGCGCTTTCAATGCCCGAAAATACATCTATCATCAGTGCCCTCAAACTTACAGGGAAGAGCAAAAAGGGTTTTTCGCTGGGCGTTGTGCAAAGTTTTACCGCCAGTGAGAATGCCTCGATTTACGGTTCGACCGGAAAATCACGTGAGACGATTGAGCCTTTTTCAAGTTACTTTGTTGGGCGGGTCAAGCAGGATTTTAACGAAGGAAATACCGTGCTGGGAGGAATGATGACCTCTGTAATCAGAAATATTGAGGATGATCAACTTGATTTTTTACCAACTTCTTCTGTTGCCGGTGGACTGGATTTCAAGCACAACTGGAACAAACGGAAATACTATCTGGGCATGAAAAGCTTTTACAGTCAGGTAAATGGTAGCGAAGATGCAATCAACCAGTTACAGCTGGCCTCGCAGCATTATTTTCAACGTCCGGATGCCGGTCATTTAGATTACGACGCTACCCGAACGAGTCTATCGGGGCATGGAGGTGAAATCCAAGGCGGCAAACGAAGCGGTAAATTCCGGGCAACCGGTTCGTTTAGCTGGCGTTCGCCGGGTGTCGATCTGAACGACCTGGGCTATATGTACCAGGCCGACTTCTTGGAAGAATCTGTTCAACTCCGTTACCAGGTTAACAAACCGAAGGGTATTTTACGCGATTATTGGTTCCGGTTGACACAACTGTCGGCCTGGAGCTACGGCGGGGAGAAAAACAAGCAGGAAATCGGCTCTCATGCTTATCTTCGGTTTAAAAACTTGTGGAGCCTCCATTATAACCTGGAGCGTGATTTCGGTTTGTATGATACCCGCGAATTGCGCGGTGGTCCCACATTATACAAAGAATCAACCTGGGACGGTGAGTTGTTTGTCCAGTCTAACTCTGCAAAAGACCTTTTTGTGGCTTTTGGCAGCCGTTTTGTGTGGGGCGACGACCTCATTTCGGAGCGAAATATTAACACTTTTCAGGTTAGCTGGCAGCTTAGCGATAACTTCAGCGTTTCATCAAAGACGGTGTACAGTACAAATACAGATTTTCACCAATATGCCGGCCGCGTTTCGTCAACGGAGGATAGCCCGACCCGCTATATTGTGGGGCAGATTGATCAAAAAACACTGGAAAGTACATTGCGTGTCGAATATTTTCTGACGCCGGAGCTTTCCCTGCAATATTATGCCAGCCCCTATGCTTCGGTAGGAAAGTACAGCCGTTTCAGGCGCGTTGCCGATGGAAGCAGCAAGAATTTGGATTTGCGGTATGTTTCGTTGACCGGTGATCTGAATAATGCGAAATATACATTTTCGGATGGAGACCAGCAGTACACGTTGACTAATCCGGATTTTAACTTTCAGGAATTTAATTCGAACCTGGTAGCCCGTTGGGAATTTCGCCCAGGATCTACGGTGTACTTGGTATGGAACAGTTCGATGTCAAAAAATGTCCGTGTTTACCAGCCATCGGTTACCGAAAGTTTTGGCGATATCTTCGGTATGAATGCCCGGCATGTTTTTATGCTGAAATTTACCTATTGGTTTTCTCTGTAGTCATTCAAACTAAACCTATTTTTGCGCGGCAAAAATGAAAGATGGGCCGGTGATCCGCCCTTCATTAAATAATTGAGAATCCCGTGAGAATAGCTGATTACATTCCATTATATAAGAAGAACCTGAACTTGGCTTTTCCGGTCATCCTGTCGCAGGTGGGGCAGGTAACTGTTTCACTGGCCGACAACATGATGGTGGGCCATGCCGGGACCACAGAGCTGGCCGCGGCATCATTTTCAAACAGTATTTTTCATATCGGGATGTTGTTTGGTCTCGGTGTTACCATGGGAGTTACCCCATTGGTGGGGAAAGTATTCAGCCAAAAAAACGATCGGCAAGTGGGCGAATACCTCAGGAATGGATTTTTTATCCATACGGTTTTTGCCTTGCTGGTGGCCTTGGCCATGGTTGGAGTTGGTTTTTTTCTTGACAAAATGGGGCAACCAAACGAAGTCGCCCAGGTTGCTTTTCCCTACTATTTGCTGTTAGTGGCTTCCCTGGCGCCAATGCTGATGTTTTATTCATTCAAGCAATTTTTTGAGGGAATTGGCAATACCCAAATTGCCATGATGATTACGCTGACTGCAAATCTGGTCAATATTGTGCTGAACTACTTGCTAATTTTCGGTAAGTATGGGTTTCCCGAACTCGGACTGAACGGCGCAGGAATTGCCACGTTGATTTCCCGTCTGTTGATGCCGGTTTTACTGATTCCGGTTTTACTGAAAAATAAAAAATACCGAAATATTTTCCGTTTTGCCAGGCAAGCTGCGCTCGTACGTTCCAAAATTAGCGAGCTTTTATCTGTTGGGCTGCCTATTGGGTTGCAGATCATTGTGGAGGTGCTCACCTTCAGCTTAGGCGCCGTAATGATGGGGTGGTTGGGCAAAGAGCCGTTGGCTGCTCACCAGGTGGCCTTGGGGATGGCCTCGTTCACGTATATGATTAGCCTCGGAGTCGGCGCAGGCACTACAATTCATGTCAGCCATGAGTTTGGTGCACAAAATTTCAGCTTGTTGCGCCGTACGGTATTTGCCTCGGTGCACCTGGTAGTGATTTTCATGTCTTTTATGGGACTTCTATTCATCCTGTTACGGCACCAGTTGCCTTTTTTATTTACCGAAGATTTGACTGTTGTTGGCATTGCTGCCGGTTTGCTGGTAATTGCCGCCTTATTTCAGGTTTTTGATGGCTTGCAGGTGGCCTTACTGGCAGCTTTACGTGGCCTGTCTGATGTAAAAATACCCATGTTCATGGCATTTGTGTCGTATTCGCTGATTGGTTTGCCAATTAGTTATGGCTGCGCCTTTGGATTGAATATGGGTGCTGCTGGTATTTGGTTCGGCTTTTTGGTAGGACTGGCTGTGGCTGCGATTCTCTTTAGCTTGCGATTGAAAAAATTGGTGGGAAGATTAGACTGAACTCCCTAAAAAAAAGGGCGGGTTACCATCGTCATGATAACCCGTTGTCCATAATTTAGTTTAGTTAGATCAGAAAATAGATATTGGTTTAAAGAGAAAAGGTATCAACTAAAGATTTAATTCTAAAGCATTTAATCTCGAAATGCTTCGCTAATATAGCAACTATTTCATTCGTTCGTTAAAAAATCCTTAAAATTTCTTAATATTTCAAAATGGCGCCTCTTTTATGTGACTGTAAGTTGTTGCCTTTCAGTAGATCTAAAACTAAAACATGTTGTAGAATATATTTGTGATTTGGCAGTAAAATGAACGTTTATGTTTTGTAATAACGGCTATTGTTCATATAAAATTACGCCATATGAAATAGGTAGTGAATAAAAGGATCGTATAATCTTAATTTGAAAAATGGTATCTTTGCGCTCCAAGATGAATAGGAAAATGGAGCTTTATAACCGTTACAGCAGAAAAGAGTTAATACAGAAGTTGATGGATGAACCTTTTGAACGTACCACGATCTCATTTTACCGGTATGTTCGGTTGGCCGATCCGCAGGATTTTCGCAACCTGCTGTTTCTTGATTGGTCCTCCCAGAATTGTTTTGGCCGGATTTATGTGGCCCGCGAAGGGATCAATGCTCAAATGAGTGTTCCAACGCATCACTTACAGTCATTTCTGGATAAGCTGCAGCAATACGTTGAATTAAAAGATATGCCCATCAAATTCGCGGTGGAGGACAACGGAAAGTCGTTTTATAAATTAACCATAAAAGTACGACCCAAAATTGTTGCCGACGGTTTGGACGATCAGGCTTTCGACACAACCGATGTGGGGAGGCACCTTACTGCGGCCGAGTTTCATAGGTTGGTAGATCAGCCCGATGTGTTGGTGGTGGACATGCGCAACCATTACGAAAGCGAAATCGGTCATTTTAAAGGGGCCATTTGTCCACAGGCCGATACTTTTCGCGAAGAAATTGAAATGGTGGCCGATCAGTTAAGTGACGTAAAGGACCGCAAAATCCTGTTGTACTGCACAGGTGGCGTACGTTGCGAGAAGGCCAGTTCTTACCTGAGGCACCATGGGTTTAAGGATGTGAACCAATTGCACGGGGGGATTATAGAATATGCCCGGCAAATTAAGCAATTGAAGCTGGAATCGAAATTCATCGGGAAGAATTTTGTATTTGACGAGCGACTGGGTGAATCAATAAATGGTGAAGTAATTGCACATTGTCACCAGTGCGGGAACGCGTGCGACACACATGTAAATTGTGCAAACAACCTGTGTCACTTGCTGTTCATTCAATGTTCCGAATGTGCCCGGCGCTATGAGGGGTGTTGCGGAGACGAATGTCGCGACGCATTGCATGTATCAGCCGAAGACCGACAGTTGCTCGTGCAAACTTTTCAGCGTAAGTTTGGCAACCGAAAAGCTTTTCGCAAAGGGATCAACCAAAAGCTGAGCTTCATAAAACCGGAACATGAATAATTTTTGGAAAGAAATAGCGTCGCCGATTATGGCCCTGGCGCCGATGGAAGATGTGACCGATACTTCGTTTCGCGAGTTGGTGGCACGTGTTTCAGATTCGGCTTGCCTGCATGTGTTATTTACCGAATTTACAGCCGTTGACGGCATGAATCATCCGGTGGGAAAGCAGCGTGTTTCAGAGCGGTTGGTGGTTAGCCAGTCCGAAAAGAAAATCCTGAAGGAAAAGGGCATCCGGCTGGTGGCGCAAATTTGGGGCAACAAACCTGAGGTGTTTCATAAAATTGCCCGCGAAATTACCGAAACTTACGAATTTGACGGCTTGGATATCAACATGGGCTGCCCGGTAAAAAATGTCGTGAAACAAGGCGCTTGCAGCGCTTTGATAGATCAGCCCGATCTGGCCCGGGAAATCGTTCTGGCCACGAAAGAAGCCACGCATTTGCCGGTTTCAGTAAAAACACGGACAGGCATCCGCAACCATGAAACCGAGCGTTGGATTTCGCAACTAATCGAAACCCGGCCGGCAGCCATCACCCTGCACGGGCGCACCCAGAAACAACAGTCTGATGGTTTGGCTGACTGGCAGGAGATTGAAAAAGCTGTCTTGATTAGAAATCAGCTTGCTCCTGAAGTGCCGATCCTGGGGAATGGCGATGTACTTTCGTATGGGCAGGCAGCAGCATACACCGAACGCTATGGGCTGGATGGCGTGATGATCGGTCGGGGAATTTTTCAGAACCCCTGGTTTTTTAATTCGGAACATCCCGAACGTACAAAAGAAGAGAAGTTACAGTTACTTCAACTTCATGTTAGGCTTTTTGAACAAACCTGGGGTGATACGAAAAATTTCAATATCCTGAAACGTTTTTTCAAGATTTACACCAATGGTTTTGCCGAGGCTTCAAAATTACGGGCTAAAATGATGGATGCCAACTCGTTTAATGAAATTTATGAACTTGTTGGCACCCAATTGGAAAATTGCTTTGTTGACTAATGAGAACAACTGTCGTGTTCAGTGCAGATAGAAAAATTGGTCAAATAGTCTTTACGTTTCCACTGTTCGATTGCCGTTTCAATATCACCTTTAAAGCCGGCTATCACATCTATCTTTTGCTGGTTCAATTTTTTAATGGCGCCTTCGCCAATGCCGCCGGCCAATAGCAGGCCAACGCCCTGTGCAGCCAATTCTTCGGCCAGATTCGATTTGCACCCGCAAGTTTTATCGGTTTCCATCCTTTCGGTTGAAAGAACTTCGAGTTGGTCGTTCAGCTCAAAAATCATGAAATGGTCACAATGCCCAAAGTGGTTGTCCACCTTGTTTTCTTTGGCCGGGATAGCTATTTTCATAATGCTTTCTGGTACATTTTCAGGGTTTCACATTCAAAATTTACGGGACAAATATATGGAACATTTGTTCTTTTGCAGAGGTGTTCCCTGGAAAAATATCGATTTAGAACGAATTATAACAATGCTTTGTTCGAAGAACTTGAAAATTAAGGTGGTCGCAGATCGGGTCAGGCAGGAAAGGTGGCTATTCGGTAGGTAATTGACCTCTGGGAAAAAAGCAGGTTATTCTTTCTTTGTATCCGGATTAAAATTCAGCGAGACCGAATTTACACAATGTCGGGTGTTTTTGTCGGTAAATCCTTCTCCGTAAAATACATGACCGAGGTGCCCGCCGCAATGGGCACAGGTAATTTCGGTGCGCCGCCCGTCGGCGTCCGGGGTTTTGCGCACAGCGCCTTCAATCTCATCATCAAAACTGGGCCAGCCACAACCCGAATCAAATTTATCCGACGATCGGTACAGCGGTGTGTTGCACTGTTTGCATAAATAAGTGCCAGCCTCTTTAAACGTGTCGTATTTCCCGGTAAAAGGCCTTTCTGTTCCTTTTTGCAAAATCACATACCGCTCAAATTCGTTTAATTTGTTGTAGTTCATCGTTTTCGTATTTTTTGGTTCTTCCTGTCCGCAGGCTGCAAGGGCAATCTCCAACCACATCATCAAGAAAATTGCTTTCATGGGTGCATTTTTAAATTAGGACAATTATTCCTCAGCTTTTGTTTGATAATATGAGCGATAAGAGGCGAAAAATCTTAGATATTTTAATGGTTTTGATGAGGTACTAGTGGTTTTCTCGAAGATTTACATTCTAATCCTCTGATATTCTCAGTTGGTTACGGAGCCAGCCGTTTTGCCAGCCAACCGGTACCGGTCAGGAAATAGCGGAAGCGGTCGTGCAGGCGGTTGGGGCGGCCCTGCCAGAATTCAATTTCAAAGGGAATCACCACGTAGCCGCCCCAGTGCGGTGGTTTGTCAATGCTGCGGTTTTGGTATTGATTGGCAATCTTTTGGAAACGCTGAACGAGTTCATCGCGGCTATGTAGCTCGCGGCTTTGTTCCGAGGCCCAGGCGCCCAGCTGACTGTCGCGCGGGCGCGAGGAAAAGTAATCTGCAGCCTGTTTTTCATCTAGCTTTTCAACCTGGCCTTTCACCCGTACTTGCCGCTCCAGAGCGGGCCAGAAAAAGTTGAGCGCCGCCCTGCTGTTTTTGTCCAGCTGCAGGCCTTTCGAACTGCCGAAATTGGTAAAAAAGACAAACCCGTCTGTGCGAAGTTCTTTCAATAAAACTACCCGCGAGTCCGGTTGTCCGTCCAAACTGGTCGAAAGGGTCATGGCTGTTGGTTCGTCCACCTTCAAGCGGATCGCATCGTCCAGCCAACGACGGAACAACTCAAATGGCTGTTCTGTCAAATCCTTTTCGGAAAGTTCAAATTGCTGGTAATTTTTGCGTATATCCCTAAGCATTAACAATTTATTTAGATTTTCTATCGCTTTTCCTCAAACAAGCTTTCGCCCGTACTTGTTTCAGAAGGCAGTAACCAATACAAATGATAACCATGAAAAGTTTATTCACTTTCGTTTTTTTACTTGCAGTAAGCGTGACTTTTGCTGCAAATCCGCAGTTACAAATTGGGGACAGGGCGAAACATACCGATGTGAAAATGGAGTGTGTCTCCGGGAAATCGGTATCGCTGGCCGACCTGAAAGGCGAAAACGGATTGGTCATGATTTTTTCGTGCAACACCTGTCCGTTTGTGATTGCCTGGGAAGATCGTTACAACGAGCTATACAATTGGGCCAAAGAACACGGGGTTGGATTTGCTTTGCTGAATTCGAACTACCAAAAGCGGAATGATGACGACTCGCTGGAAGCCATGAAAAAACATGCTGCAGAAAAAGGCTACCAGTTCCCGTACCTGGTGGACGACGAAAGCCTGATTGCCAACGCCGTTGGCGGACAAACCACGCCGCATGTGTTTTTGTTTGATAAAGATTTTAAACTGGTTTACAAAGGATTGATCGACGACAACTACAAAAGCGCCAGCGATGTGAAGCAGGCCTACCTGAAAGATGCTATTAAGAGCCTGGCCGGTGGCGAGAAAATTGCTGTGGCTGAAACCAAGCCTATGGGCTGCAGCATCAAACGCAAGGTGAATTAAAAAATGAGCTTAATGATCTGTTGAAAAAAATTGCGATAGTGCCGTGTGAATGCTATTCTGTCTGGACTGTGTCATCCTGAACTTGTTTCAGGATCTCATTTTCAGTGAGATGTCGAAACAAGTTCGGCATGGTGCTCTGTCGAAAGTGCGTTGAGACGGAACTGTCCAAGTGCCGGATAGAAATTAATCTTTATCCGGTGCTTTTATTTCCAGCCAGGCACCAAAACGGCTTGTCGGTGAAGGATTGGTGAGCGAAACAAAGCCGCCTGTTAACTTCCCGTCTACGATAAGCGGAGGCTGTTTGCGGCGCATTTCTTCTGCCAGGGCAGCATACTCTCCTTGCTTCGAAAAAAATGTGCGAAAATAGCCGAACGATCCTGGATGAAGATACTGTTCGATAGTTTTGCTCACCAGCCCCATCGTGTGGCGTGTGTTAACTTCCAAACAGGGATGAAATTTGGTGGCATCGCCGTCCATGTAAATCATGGCATCAATTCCCAGATAGCCCATGTAGCTACCGGAATAGGCTGAATTGGCAAGCTCTTCGCACAACATCCGGCCAATATCACTGATCTCGTTTTCGGAAAACGGGAACTGTCTGAAGCCTGAAAAATGAAGGTAGTGCCCGGCGTATTGTCCGTTGAGATTGGTCAGAAAAAAACTGGGACCAAGGTAGTGTGTCTGGCCGTTTTCATCCATTAAAAACTGGAAAGAAAGATCGCAGATTTTCTTATGCCACTTTTCCACCATCAGGTAAGCCTGCTGTTTTAGGGTGGTTTCAATCCATTGCAGGTTCGATCGGTTCAGGTTTTGTTGCCGAATAACCTGCAATCCGCGCCCACTCGAACTGTAAGGCGCTTTCATGGCAATGGTTCCCCAACGTTTCAGGTAGGTTTCAATTTCAGAAATAGTGCTGGCAGTTACGGGCAATTCTGCTTCTCCGGGAAATATAGGGGAATGATGTTTGCTGACAAAATTTTTAAGGAACTGTGCTGCGGCTTTTCTTCCGTATAGCTCTTTAAGTTCTGGTTTCCAGCTCAATTGGGTGATGGGATGCAGAAACCGAAAGAAATTCGATTCGGCCGGGCTGTTTCCCCAGGGGCGCAGTCCTACTTTTTCAATACCATTTTCGGTCAATCGGGCTTTGACTTCTCCTTTAGGCACAAATTCTGCCGTTGGAAAGCCGAATCCGGCCATTTGATCTGCAAAGCGGGCCGAAACCGGGGTTTCCCTGATCACCCAATCCTTTCCACCTGAAAAAAGCATCATCAACGGCGAAAGCTCTTCCTCAAATTCGCGAAGCAGAGCTGGGGCCACATAATACGGCGAGCCATTGGCTACAGCCAACTCGCAGGTCGGATTAAAATGTAGCAGAGTAATGGATGATTCGTTCAATTTTTTTCTGCAAATTTACAGGATATGAAACGAGCCGTGCTATTCTTTCTCTGTTTTTTCCCTCTTTTGTTGGTGGGTCAGCCCCGGACTTCGAGTAAAAAAGCGCTTAAATTATTCAACGAGGCCCGTGATTATTTCCGGCAACAAGAAAATGACAAAGCGTTGATGAAGCTGTCTGTTGCCATGCGCGAAGATCCCGGCTTTGTTGATGTTTACCTGCTGCAATCCGACATATACCGTGAAATGGATTCGCTCAGATTGCAAATTTCTTCGCTCGAAAAAGTAATGGAACTTGGCGTTGACGGTTTTCCTCAAGCTGGCTATGTGTTGGCTGATGCATATTTTCGTGCCGGAGAATATGAAAAAGCCCGGCAAACATGCCTTGATTTTTTACATCGGTATGGTGAGAGCGCATTTGCCCGGAAAGCTAAAGAACTGCTCACCCAGTCGGAGTTTGCCGTGACCCTGATTGACAATCCACGCCCGTTTGACCCGGAAAACATGGGCGACGCCATCAATTCGGAATTTGATGAATATTGGCCTTCACTAACGCTGGACGGTGAGACTTTCATTTTTACCCGGCTATTGCCTGCCGATAATGGAGGAGCAGGACAGCTTGCGCGTTTACAGGAAGACTTTTACGAGTCGAAACAAATTGATGGACGATGGCAACCTGCACATCCCATCCATACGTTGAATACTCCTGGAAACGAAGGGGCACAAAGCGTGTCGGCCAACGGGGGGATCATTTTTTTCACGGCTTGTAATCAGCCGGATGGTTTTGGGCGCTGCGATATCTATTTCACCCGCAGGGTGGGTGAAAACTGGACAAAGCCTCGAAATGCAGGCAGTCCGGTAAACAGCGCTGCCTGGGAGTCGCAACCGTCATTTACCGGAAATGGAGAGTACCTCTATTTTGTGAGCAGTCGCGAAGGGGGCCATGGCGGCATGGATTTGTGGCGGTGCAGGCTGAAGGGGTTCGACAATCACGGGCAACCTCTTTGGGGAGAATCGGAAAACCTGGGGGAAAATGTTAACACCCCTGGCGATGAAAATTCGCCCTTCATTCACCCGGATGGGGTCACCCTGTATTTTGCATCAAACAAATGGCCCGGCTTGGGCGGGTTCGATCTTTTTTATACCCGTAACTCTATCGATTCGGGTTGGCACAAACCCGTCAACCTGGGTTATCCGATCAATACCAATAAGGACGAGCGGGGGATGATCGTGGATGCTTCGGGAACGACTGCCTATTTTTCGTCCGACCGCCCGGACTCAAAAGGATTGGATATTTTTAGGTTCGAGCTTTACGAAGAAGCAGTGCCGACACCGGTGTCTTACGTCCGCGGCCAGGTAGTTGATCACCGCACTCAGTTACCGCTTTGTGCGACAGTTGAGTTGATTGATTTGGCACAGGGCTCTCTGGTAGCCGCAATGAATTCGTGCCTGGATGGAGGTGATTTTTTGGTCAGCCTGCCGTTAGGAAAAGAATACGCGATGAATGTATCCAGTCCGGGTTATCTGTTTCATTCGGAAAATTTCTCTTTAAAAGAGCTTCGAAAGGCATATGATCCCGTATTTCTGACAATTCCCCTTATGCCGGTTGAAACTGGTAGCGTGGCTGCTTTGCGAAATGTCTTTTTTGAAACCGGATCGTTTGCATTGCTGGAGCAATCGAAGGCCGAGCTGGAACGGCTGATTGCCTTTTTGGACCAAAATCCTGCAATTACTGTTGAAATTGGCGGCCATACCGACAATGTGGGGGGAGTGGCCTATAACTATGAACTTTCGGAAATGCGGGCCAAGTCCGTCTGGCAATACCTGGTTGAAGCCGGCATTCCCGAAAACCGGCTCAGTTACCGGGGCTATGGAATGTCGCAGCCGGTAGAACCCAACGACACAGAAGAAGGCCGCTCGCGTAACCGCCGTACCGAGTTTAAAATTCTGAAAGTGGGAGAGGAGTAGTTTATCACGAGCCTATTCGATGTGAATCAGTTCAAACGACAAGTCGGTTTTGTTGATACCTTCTACCTTGTAAAGTGCTTTAAAATCGATTAATTCAAGGGGCTTTAGCTGTTCTTCCTGAAAATGTTTCAGGTATTCGGGCTGGGTAAGTTGTTTTACGGTTGAAATGTTGCCAATGTCCTGGCTCGACAAAAACAGCAAAAAGCGGTTATCCGAATAACCAGAGGCGTTGATAACCAGGGCATAATCTTCTTCTTTGAGCTTGTCGGACTGTGCTTCGTAAACCCTGGCACAAGGATCGTTTGAGATAATGTACGGAATGGCGGCATTGGAAATGCTGAAAGTAAAGTTCATCTCGTGAACCAGGTTTTCAAAAATTCCCATGTTTTTGTAGTTGCCGATAAAGATGATGTTAAAATCCTTCAAATCGGTCGGCTGAATATCCGACAATAGTTTTACGTCAATTTCGCCGCCAGTTTGGGCAAATACTTTATAGATATCGCTTTCGCAAAAGGCCGCCATTTTTGACAGGTAGGTGAGGTTCGATTTTGAAATCGTTTTGATCAATTCGGGCTTCTTGTCGAGCAAATACTCGTAATCTGCCTCCGAGTTAATCGAAAAATCGCGGTAAACGCCTGTTCTGCCGGTTGGTAACAGGCCGTTAAAAACGAAATAGTCACCCAAAACCAATAACGTCTTTTTCTCATTTTGAGCCATTTCGTGCCAAATGGGTAACTGCCTGAATTTATTCGGCTTTTCTCGATTGCCCGTCAGAAGGAAAAAAAGTGCTGCAAGTAAGCCCGCCATTGAAAGAAGAAAGGGGATCAGATAGCTTCGTTGCTTATTTTTAGCAAAGTCCTTCGGCGTCTTAAAACGTACCGTGTATTTCCCGCGTTCAATCTCGAAAATGACAGGATCTTTTGCTCCTTCATTCTCATAATACTCCGTCAATTTTTTGCGTACATGATGGATGTAAACCCGGATGTTGGAATCTTGTTTGGCCTCATGATCGTATTTCTTGCCGAATAACTCAACGCCGATGGTGAATTCTTTCGGGTTTTTCTCTTCCAGCGAGGCTTGGACCAGGTATTCCAGCAAATCGCAGCTAATTTTTGATTTGCGAAAGTACCTGCTTTGAAGTACTTTCTCTAAATGGCTATTTATTAGGCTTCTGTCCAACTTTTTTGGTCTAATTTTAACGATACTTATAACGGTTATAAAACCAGTTTTGCGCTAACAAATGTACCTAAAAAATGAGAATTTCCTAATTTCACGCTACTCCCGCAAATGGGAAATAACTAATACCAATAAAATAATGAAACGAATTACACGATTTATCCTTTTGTTTGCTGCCTGTGGGGTTGTGACCCATGCCTCAGCTACTGGATGGACCAACTTGTTTAACGGGAAAGACTTTACCGGATGGAAACAAATAAACGGTAAAGCAAATTACGAGATTGTTAACGGCGAAATTATCGGTACTACAGTTGCCAATACGCCGAACTCTTTTCTGGCTACCGAAAAAACGTACGGTGATTTTATTTTAGAACTTGAACTGCTGGTTGACAGTGAGATGAATTCCGGCATTCAATTCAGAAGTTTAAGTTCTGCAGATTATCAGGATGGCCGAGTTCATGGCTATCAATGTGAGGTGGACCCGTCGGAGCGGGCCTGGAGCGGCGGCATTTATGACGAAGCCCGGCGCGGCTGGCTGTACCCCCTTGACCAAAACCCGCAGGGAAGAACTGCATTTCGCCGGGGCGAATGGAACCACTACCGTATTGAGGCCATTGGCAATTCAATACGTACCTGGGTGAATGGAATCCCCTGTGCCGACCTGGTGGATGACATGACCGCCGAAGGCTTCATCGCCTTGCAGGTTCATTCCATCAATGATGCATCGCAGGCTGGAAAGCAGATTAAATGGAGAAACATCCGGATTCAAACTGAAAACCTCAAGCGAAGTGCCTGGACTGATATTCCGGTGGTCAATCTGGTCCCGAATTATTTATCGCCGCAGGAACGTGCCCAGGGATGGGAGCTTCTTTTCGATGGCAAAACAACAAACGGTTGGCGAGGCGCCGGTAAGGATAATTTCCCTACTAGAGGATGGAAGGTGCAGGACGGTGTGTTGATTGTTGAAGCTGCCGAAGGCGCTGAGTCCGGAAATGGCGGCGACATTGTTACAGTGGAAGAGTATTCGATGTTTGAATTGAAACTCGATTTCAAAATTACCGAAGGCGCCAATAGCGGGATAAAATACTACATCACCGAAAAATATGGTACAAAACAGTCGGCTATTGGGCTCGAATACCAGATTCTGGATGATGAGAAACATCCCGATGCCAAAATGGGTACCGACGGGAACCGGACTGTTGGCTCTTTGTACGACCTGATTCCCGCCCACAAAAATAAGCTCGTAAATAAGCCCGGTGAATGGAACCAGGCGCGTTTGGTGGTAAGCGGTATCCGCCGGGATGAATGGCTGAAAGGAAGCAGTCTGGAAGCCAGTGAATTTGCAGGCGCACATGTCGAACACTGGCTAAACAATCGGAAAGTTTTGGAATATGAGCGAGGGACACAGGCGTTTTATGCCTTGGTTGCGCGAAGCAAATATGCCCAATGGGAAGGATTTGGCAATTGGCAATCAGGCCATATCCTGTTGCAGGACCATGGCGATGAAGTGCATTTCAGAAGTATAAAAATCAGGAAACTAAACTAATTTAACCATGAACAACGCAAAACGAATTAACGTTTTTCTGCTGCTTGTTTTGGTGTGGGCATTTTCGGCCTGTCAAAGTGGGCAGAATGCAGCTGAACAAATAACAAAGAAAAATGTAGAGTTTGAAATGGGGGTTGCTTCCTATACCTTTCGCAAGTACCCGGTCGATACCATGCTGGCCTTTATGCAGCAACTGGAATTGAAGCATTTGTCGTTAAAAAGCTTCCACCTGAGGCTGGATGCAACGGATGATGAAATAGCCGAGGTGGTGCAGAAATGCAGAAATTCCGGAATTGACCTGTATGCAGGGGGAGTTATTTACATGACTACTGAAGCGGAGGTTGACCAAGCTTTTGAATATGCAAAAAAGGCAGGCATGCGCATGATTGTAGGAGTTCCCAATCACGAGTTACTTTCGTATGTTGAAAATAAAGTGAAAGAGTACGACATTCAGTTGGCTATTCATAACCACGGACCCGGCGACAAACTCTACCCGAGCGCCGAAAGTGCCTATTTGCTGATAAAAGATATGGACCCGCGTATGGGATTGTGTGTGGACATTGGCCACACCAAGCGCATTGGTCGCGATCCGTCGCAGGATGTGAAAGACTATTTCGACCGTGTGCTGGATATCCATATCAAAGATGTGACCCAGGCCAACCACGACGGAACGACTTGCGAAATAGGCCGGGGTGTAATTGATATCGAACGCTTTCTGGCTGATTTGATCGAGTTGGAATACGATGGCATTGTTTCGTTCGAATATGAAAAAGACGGCGATAATCCCTTTGCCGGATTTGCCGAATCGGTTGGCTATGTTAGGGGAGTTTTATCAACTTTACAATAACCTAAAACCAAAAATAATGAGTTCAAACAGAAGAGATTTTTTGAGAAAAGCGGCTGCAGGTGCGGCCGGGATTACGTTGGGCACTTCGGCCTTGGGCATGTCTGCCAAAAGTTACAGCCGTATTGTTGGCGCCAACGATCGCTTGAGTGTGGCCCTCATGGGGTGCGGACGGCGGGTAGGGGCATTTTATCCGGCCATCATCGATAAAAAGAATAATGTGGATCTGGCATACATCTGCGATGTGATGAAAAAACAGCGTGAACGCGTTGCCAAAGACCTGACCGGAAAGGTGAGCGGAAAAGCGGCCTTAGTGAACGACATCCGAGAGGTGTTTGCCGACCCGAAAGTGGATGCCATTTTTAATGCCACCCCCGACCATTGGCACGCACCCGGCACCTGGATGGCCATGCAAGCCGGAAAGCATGTTTATATTGAAAAACCATGCAGTCACAGTCCGCAAGAAGGCGAACTGTTGGTGGCCTTTCAGCAAAAATTTGGCAAGGTGGTGCAAATGGGGAACCAGCAACGTTCGTCGCCCGAGTCCATCCAAATTATCAGCGAAATACACAATGGTGTTATTGGAAATGCTTACCGTGCAGTGGCTTTTTATTCCAATACCCGGGGTGAAGTGCCCATGCCTAAAAAAGCGCCTGTACCTGAAGGACTGGATTGGGACTTGTGGCAGGGCCCGGCCCCGCGCGAGGAATACCGCCACAATACCTGGGACTATAACTGGCACTGGTACGGTTGGAATTGGGGAACTGCCGAAACCGGCAACAATGCCACCCACGAGCTGGATATTGCTCGCTGGGCCTTGCAGGTGGAATATCCCGAATTTGTGGAAGTGCAGGCCGCCAAACGTCATTTCTTGAATGACGGCTGGGAAATGTATGATACAATGGATGCCAGTTTCCGCTTTCCCGGAAATAAAATCATTGTTTGGGATGGTAAAAGCCGAAACGGATACAACACCTATGGTTCCGACCGCGGCACCATCATTTTTGGCACCGAGGGTTCCGTATTTGTCAATCGCAGTGGTTACAAGCTCTTCGATCGGGGCGGCAAACTTGTCCGCGACAGCAAAGCGGCCAGCAACGAGGCTGGCACAGCGCTTGGCGGTGGCGGCGACATGACCGATACCCACGTAGTAAATTTCTTTGATAATATCCGGGGAAAATCAAGCCAATTGAATTCGCCGATTGACATGGGTGCTGTAAGCCAAATGCTGGTTCACTATGCAAACATTTCCTACCGCATTGGCAAATCGTTTGATGTGAATACCGAAAACGGTCACATTTTCGACCGCGAAGCCATGAAGTTGTGGTCGCGCGAGTACGAACCCGGCTGGGAACCGAAATTGTAAAGAATTCGGATTCAATAGTGATCTTACAATCGCAAAAGCCTCCTGATTTCAGGGGGCTTTTTTTATGAAAAATCAACCTTCCAATGGCTAACAGCTACTCAAAACCAAATTGTGAGTACTTGAAAAACAATTTATCTGTCGTGATTTGTGAAGAGGGAAGGTTTCACACAATTAAATAAAAATCAAATTTTTATACATTTTTTATAGACATAATACTTGTTAACAAATCTAACTATTTAGAAGCTGATTAAATTCAATAGTTGCCTGGGTAATCTGGTCTTTCCTTAATAAATTTGGAACACCATAATCATTAACATTTAACCCATGAGAAAGCACCTGACTGTAATACTTCTTCTTATTTTAAGTGCTGTTGCACTGAATGCTCAGCAGCCAACGCATTGGCGCGGCGAAAGTTCCGAAGGTAAGTATCCGGCTCCCAATATGTTGAAAGAATGGCCGGTCAGTGGTCCCGAAGTGCTTTGGCATTTCGATGGGCTGGGAGAGGGTTTTTCTAGCCCTTCGTTTGCAAACGGGAAAATCTATTGCACGGGAATGACCGATAATACCGGTTACCTTTACGTCTTCAGTGAAACTGGAATGTTCGAGAAAAAACTGGCCTATGGAAAGGAATTTGAAGTCAGTTATCCGGGAGCTCGGACGTGCCCGACCATTGTTGGACAAATGGCCTACCTGGTTTCGGGATATGGTGAAATAATCTGCCTGGACCTGGAACAAGGCAACCTGGTATGGAAAAAAGCGCTGGACAAAGATTTTGGCTCCGAACATCTACGCTGGGGATTCAACGAAACGATCCTGGCCGATGGTGACCGGCTGTATTTTACGCCGGGAGGAAAGGAGTTTAACCTCATCGCCCTCGACCGCATGACCGGAAAACTGATTTGGAAAAGTGCAGGTAAAGGCGAATCAGCAGCTTACTGTACTCCCAAACTGGTAAAACTGCCCGGGAGGAACATTCTGGTTACCCATACTGCAAACGTAATTATCGCTGTTGATACCAAGGACGGCAAACTGCTGTGGAGCTATCCGCACCCCAACCAATACAACATTCATCCCAATACGCCTATATTTCAGGATGGCGCTCTGTATTGCTTCAGCGGTTACGGTCAAGGCGGTGTGAAATTGTTGTTGAATGAAGACGGTTCATCAATTACAAAAGCCTGGAGTACAAATAAAATGGACAATCAAATGGGGGGCGCTGTTCTAACGGATGGTTATCTGTATGGCTCAGGGCACAAGTCGCGCGGCTGGTTTTGCCTGGACTGGAAAACCGGCGAAGAAAAATGGAACTCTACCGAACTGGGGAACGGCGTAATTATCATGGCCGGAAATAAATTGATCCTGTATAGTGATCGTGGTGAACTAGCCCTGGTAAATCCAAATCCGACTAAATTCGACATAATTTCACAAACGAAGATGGAAATGGGTACAGCGCAACATTGGGCGCATCCGGTGGTACACAATGGCATTTTATACCTTCGCCACGGAAATACACTGATCGCTTACAAAATTTCGGCATAAAACCTGGCTGGTTCGTAGAAGTAACAAAAACATAAAAACCAACTAAATGAAACGCTCCCTTTATATACTTTTTACCCTTCTGTTAGGATTCTCTGCAAATGCCCAAATTTATCAATTTCGCGGGCCGAGCCGGGATGGAAAATTTACCGAAACCGGCTTGTTGCAAACCTGGCCTGAAAATGGCCCTGAGCTATTGCTCGAATTTGAAGGGATTGGCAAAGGGTATTCATCAGTCATTTCAAACGGGAAATACATTTATGCCACCGGCATGATCGACACGCTGGATTACCTGACCTGCCTCGATTTTGAAGGGAACAAAAAATGGCAAGTGCCGTACGGCGAATCCTGGAAGAAATCGTTTCCCGATACCCGCAGCACACCAACCATCGAAGACGACCGCATTTATCTGGTCAGCGGCATTGGCGAACTGGCTTGCCTGAATGCAGAAACCGGTGCCATCAACTGGAAAGTGAATGTTGACCGCGACTATCATGCCGACTGGCACATTTGGGGCGTTTCGGAATCGCCGCTCATCGTGGATGACAAAGTAATTTGTACTCCGGGAGGGACGGAAACCTCGGTGGTTGCTTTCAATAAAATGACAGGTGAAAAAGTCTGGGAAACGCCCAGCGTGGGCGGACAACGTTCGTATGCATCTCCAACTTTATACAAACTGAACGGACAGCGCTATATTTTGGCCGTTACCGCCACAAACCTGCTGGCGGTTAATCCGGAAACGGGCGAAGTGAAAATGACTTATCAATATTATGAGCACGAAAAATGGTCGGACCAGCCTGGATTGATCTGGACCAATATCCCTTTGTTTAAAGACGATGAGATTTTTCTGTCGATGGGGTACGATTATCCGGCCAAAATGTTGAAGGTGAATGAAAATCAGGATGGATTTACGGAATTATTTACCGATACCATTTTCGATAATCACCACCATGGGCTCATCGAATTGGACGGCTACATTTATGGCTCAAACTGGGAAAACAACCGCAAGGGCAATTGGCTTTGCATGAACTGGAAAACCGGCGAGATAACTTACAATCAGCCCTGGAATACGAAAGGGGCAATGATTTTTGCCGATAGCTTGTTGTATATTTATGAAGAACAGCGGGGAAATGTAGCCATTGTCAAGCCCGATCCTGCTGGTTTTCAGGTCATCAGTTCATTTCAAATACAAAAGGGAAGCGGCCCTCATTGGGCGCATCCGTATATCCTGGACGGAAAGCTATTTTTAAGGCATGGAGAGGTGTTGATGGTGTATAATTTGAAAGCATAAAGTGAACGGATCATTTAAAAATATACTGGTTGGAGGGATTGTTCTGGTAGCAATCGTTGCTTTTGTTTTTTGGCAGACCAAAGACCCGACGGTGGACTTTCAGGCGAGCATGCCGGGCGAAGACAACCGTCAGGCAGGCAACCTGGTGCAGGAAATCATCAATATTGGCGAACATTTCAATTTTTTTGAACATTCGGCCCCCGAAATGAACGGTACCTGGCCGCGTTTCCGGGGCGAAAACTTCGATAATATTGTCGGTGAAAAACAAAACCTGAAAGACAGTTGGACAGCCGATGAACCTGAAGTTTTGTGGTCGGTCGAACTTGGCGAAGGGCACGCCGGTCCTGCCATTTATAAAGGTATGGTATATCTGCTCGACTATGACGAGGAGAAACGCGAAGACGCCTTGCGCTGCTTTTCGTTTGCTGACGGGAAAGAAATCTGGCGACGTTCCTACGAAATCCATGTCAAAAGGAACCACGGCATGTCGCGTACGGTACCTGCCGTTACCGAAGAGCATGTGGTCACCATTGGTCCTCGCTGTCAGGTCATGTGCGTCGATCGTCTGACCGGCGACCTTACGTGGGGACTCGACATGCTGAGCGAGTACGACACCGAAATTCCGCAGTGGTACACGGCCCAATGTCCGCTGATTGACGGCGACAAAGTTATCCTTGCCCCGGGAGGCCGGGCCATCATGATTGCGGTGGACATTCATTCAGGAAAAGTGCTTTGGGAAGCCCCTAACGAGATGCAATGGAAAATGTCGCATTCGTCCATTATGCCAATGACCCTAAATGGCCGCAAAATGTACGTGTACAGTGCTGCCGGCGGTGTTTGCGGCGTAGCAGCCGACGGACCTGATGAAGGCCAAATACTCTGGCAAAGCAACGCCTGGAACCACTCGGTAGTGGCGCCTTCGCCGGTTGTTTTCGACGACGGGCGTATTTTCCTGACCGCTGGCTACGGGGCAGGCAGCATGATGATAAAAGTGGTACCTGATGGAAATAAATTCAACGTAGAGGTACTGACAGAATACTCGCCCAAAGATGGACTGGCCTGTGAGCAGCAAACGCCGGTGATCTGGGAGGGGCACATGTTTGGCATCCTGCCCAAGGATGGCGGGGCCAATCGTAACCAGTTGGTGTGCGTTCATCCCGATGATGTGCAAAAGGTAGTTTGGACATCGGGGAAAACCACGCGTTTCGGACTTGGGCCTTACCTGATCGCCGACGGGAAAATGTATATCCTGAGCGATGACGGAACTTTGACCATGATAAAACCCGACACGAAACAATACATCCAGCTGGCGCAGAAAAAAATCATGGACGGGCACGATGCCTGGGCGCCGTTGGCCATTGCCGACGGGCGTTTGCTGATGCGCGACTCAAAAACCATGGTGTGCCTGGATATTGGAAAGTAATGATTTCTTTAACACCCGAAACTTGGAACTTATAAGATGAAAAACCGGAAATATATCAATCATATACTAGCCGTAATGGCGATATTCATCGCTGGTATTATTGTGCGCGATTTTTTTGTGAACCGCAGCGGGAAAAATATTGATAATCCTTACGCCTACGATATCAGTGAATTTGCACAGGTCGATCCTTCGGAAGTCATTTATAAAGAAGTTAAAGCCCTTCGCCTTTCTGTTTCTGAACCGAAAGGAATTGCTTTTGCAGATGGGATTATATATGTGATTGCCGACAGCAGCATGATTCAATTGAACGAATCTGGACAGCTAATCAAACAAACGCATTTGGAAGGCTCGCCAACAGCAATTGCTGTGAATGAAAAGGTTTGGCTGGCTTTTACAAATCGGGTGGTACAATTGGATAAAGATGGAAACGTGATCAGCCGATGGCAGGATTACGGTGAGCGGGCAGTGATTACTTCGTTGGCGGTTTCAGACCAGTATGTGTATGTGGCCGACGCCGGAAACCGGTTGGTCTATCAATGCCGTTTCGATGGGGAACTGGTTCGCCGTGTTGGTGAGAAAGATGAGCAAAAGGGAGTGCCCGGCTTCGTAGTTCCCAGCCCGTATTTTGATATCGCTTTAAGCGATGAAGGTTTTCTGTGGGCAGTGGACCCAGGCCGGCACAGCCTGGAGAATTTCAATGCTGATGGAGCCATGCGAACGTCCTGGACGAAATCATCGGTGAAAACCGAAGGATTCAGCGGCTGTTGCAACCCGGCCCACATGACCATATTGGCTGATAACTTGTTTGTGACGAGTGAAAAAGGAATTGTGCGGGTGAAAATTTACGACCAGCATGGCGAATATGTTGGGGTCGTGGCCTCGCCCGATCAGTTTGACGAAGATTCGTATGCGCCCGATGTTTGCGTGGATGAAAACAACCGGGTGATCCTGCTGGATTTCAACCGGAAACAAGTGCGCATTTTTGAACCTTTAAACAACGAACAATGAACCGGAGAGCATTCATTCAATCTTGCTTGCGGGGTGGTATTTTGGCCGGACTTGCCGGGGGTATACTGTTGCTGGCCAAACAGAACAAAATTGATTTCACCTGCTCTGCCGATGGGGTATGCAAATCGTGCAGCGTTTATTCGAAGTGTGAGTTGGAAAAAGCCAAAGAAAGCCGAAAAGATGAACGATAAAAAAACATCCAAACCGACCAACCGGCGCGAGTTCATCCAAAAAGGAATGCGGGCCACGCTGGGGCTTTCGCTGGCTGGCCTGGCCGGAGTAGCTGCCTTTAAAGCCAGTGCCGATGATTACGTTTGGCAGATCGATCCGTTTAAGTGCGTGTCGTGCGGACGTTGTGCCGACTACTGCGTGGTGACACCTTCAGCCGTAAAATGTGTGCATGCTTACGATTTGTGCGGCTATTGCGATTTGTGCGGCGGTTACCTCAAACCCGATGCGAATGCCCTATCAACTGCGGCAGAGAACCAACTATGCCCTACGGCGGCCATCAAACGCAAGTTTGTGGAGGACCCGTATTTTGAGTATGAAATTATCGAAACCCTGTGCATCGGCTGTGCCAAATGCGTGGAAGGATGCTCGGCTTTCGGGAACGGTTCGCTACACTTGCAGGTGCGCCACGATTTGTGCGTCAATTGCAACGAATGTTCCATTGCCCGTGTGTGCCCGGCCGACGCTTTTCTGAGGGTTCCGGCGTCCAGTCCGTACCTCATAAAAGGCGATTTTACCACAGGAAATTCAACGTCCAACCCAACCTAATTCAATTGAATGAACCGATATCAAAAAATAGTATATCTGCTCCCGGCCATTTTGACGGGCCTGCCGGTTTGGGCGCAACAGCGTTTTCCGAAACCCGAATTTGAAACGGGCTATGTGCAACCAGCTACTTCGCAACCTGCGCCCCGGATGCTTTTCCTCGAGTATTTTGACGTGTTTGTTTTGGTAGCAGCACTAACCCTGGCTACCTGGTTTGTGGTGAGGAAGCGCTCACGCCAGGGCGTGCTGTGGACATCGGTTTTCTCGTTGTTGTATTTTGGTTTTTACCGCGAAGGTTGCATTTGTTCGATTGGAGCCATCCAGAATATCGTGCTGGCTGTTTTCGATCCAAGCTATGTGTTGCCATTCACTGCCTTGCTGTTTTTTATCATCCCGCTGGTGGTGGCCCTTTTTTACGGACGTACATTTTGTGCGGCAGTTTGTCCGTTGGGCGCCATTCAGGATTTGGTGGCCTTTCGTCCGATCGAATTGCCTAAATGGTTGCAAAAAATTCTCGGGCTGATCCCGTATTTATACCTCGGACTGGCCGTATTGTACGCCGCCACACGCTCCGAATTCCTGATTTGCCGTTACGACCCGTTTGTGGGGCTTTTCCGTTTCGATGCCGAATTCCAGATGTTGTTGCTGGGCGCCTTGTTCCTACTGGTGGGTGTTTTTGTGGCCCGTCCGTATTGTCGCTTCTTTTGTCCCTACGGTGTACTGCTGGGGTGGATGTCCACTTTCTCGAAAAAACACATGACAATTACCCCGACGAATTGTATCCAGTGTAAGCTGTGTGCCAATTCGTGTCCGTTCGGGGCAATTGATGAGCCGGTGGAAGAGCAGGGCAACCGCCGTTCCAATGTGCAGCGACTAATGGCTTACCTGCTGCTAGTCCCCTTGTGGATGGGCATTGGCGGGCTGGCCGGATCGATGGTACACGTGCCACTGGCCAAATTCAACAAAACTGTTTATTTGGCCGAACAACTGGTAGCGAACCCCGAAATCAAACAGGACCAGAATAATATTGATGCGCGTACTTTCATGCAAAAGGGGAAAACAATGGATGAGCTGGTGACCGAAGCCCAATCCATCCGCAGTCAGTTTTATTGGGGCGGTTGGGTCCTGGGCGGATTCATGGGACTGGTGATCGGCCTGACACTGGTAAAACTGTCGTCTCACCGGAACCGAAACGATTACGTACCCGATAAGACCAATTGTTTAAGCTGCGGACGATGCATGGATTATTGTCCGGTAAAAAACTAAAAAGACAACGATGAACCTGACCGTAAAGGATAAAATGAACCTGGCACGAACGGTGGCCTGGATTGCTGCTGTATTTTGTTTGGTAATTAGCGTGATGCTGATTGCCAACTATTTTCAACTAAAAACCGTTGATCCACTCGAAACCCCTGCCTTACAAAGCCTGGTTGAAAGGCTGCGACAGGACCCTCAGGACGAAGCATTGAAAAATGACATCCGCGCCCTCGACTTAATGATCCGTAAAGCATACTTTACTAGTCAGTGGCAAATCCGGACCGGTTCGTGGATGCTGGTGCTGGGCGTGTTGGTTTCTGTGTTGGCCATTCGTTACCAAAAATCGCTCCGGCCCGGTTTGGAAGAAATGGAAAGCATTAGCAAAGATGCCTTTCTGGATAAACAACTTGCCCGAAAATGGCTGATGTATTCAGGCGTCGGTTTACTTGCTTTGGCGCTCCTTTCCGGCTTCTTCTCTAACAATATTCTGGACGAATATGAGCCAAATGCCGTTGTTCTGGAGCAGCAGATTTCTCCGGAAGTAGAAGTAGTTGATGTACTCCCACTGGAGGAAAGCGCCATAGCTATTGAGGCAGAAGATGAGAAGGCAGAATCGGCTCCGGAAGTAGAAGATAAACCAGAAGTTAAGGAGAAAGAAATCAAACCCGCCGAAGCCCCTGCAAAAACGGTTGCAGCGGTACCTACGCAAGCACAGATTCGACAAAACTACCCCTACTTCCGCGGACCTGACGGAACGGGCATCAGCTATAAAACCAATGTGCCCGAGAAGTTCGATGCAACATCGGGGCAGCAGGTGCTCTGGAAAGTGAAAGTGCCAAAACACGGCTACAATTCACCTGTTATTTGGGATGACCTGTTGTTCGTTTCGGGAGCGGACAACGCTGCAAGGGTTGTATATTGCTACAACAAAAACACCGGCGATTTGCTGTGGGAAGCCAAAGCCGATCAGATTCCGGGCTCGCCCGCCACCATGCCCAAAGTTACTGAAGATACGGGCTTGGCTGCCCCAAGCATGGCGACAAACGGCTCGGCCGTGTTTGCCATTTTTGGTACGGGCGACTTGATTGCGCTAGATATGGCTGGGAAACGCCTGTGGGCAAAAAACCTGGGGGTCCCCGACAATCATTACGGGCATTCCTCGTCACTCATCATCTATAAAAACAAACTCATTGTTCAGTACGATACCAACCGGGGTTCCAAAGTAATAGCCCTTTCTGTGATCGACGGCTCAACTGCATGGGAAACCCAGCGAAATGTGAAAATTTCGTGGGCATCGCCGGTGCTGGTTACGGTAGGGAACAAACAGCAGTTGATACTGACTGCTGAGCCCCTGGTTGCCGGTTACGACCCCGAAACCGGAAAGGAACTGTGGACAGTGGATTGCATGATGGGCGAGGTTGGGCCTTCAGTGGGCTATGCAAACGGGATCGTTTATGCCGCTAACGAATATGCAACGCTGGCAGCCATAAAACTTGGCGAAGAGCCCGAAATCGTATGGGAAGACAGCGAGTATCTGCCCGAAGTGGCCAGTCCGCTGGCAGCCGACGGATTGCTGATCATTGCCACCAGTTACGGCGTGGTCGCTTGTTACGATGCCCTCGAGGGCACCAAATTCTGGGAACAGGAATACAGCAACGGCATTTACGCTTCGCCGGTTTATGCCGATGGAAAAGTATATATTATGGACATGGGCGGCAACCTGCATGTGGTGAAAATGGCGAAAGAATATCAGTTGGTTGCCGAATCGAAACTGGGTGAAAAATCGGTTTGTTCGCCGGTGTTTGCCGATGGAAAAATGTACCTGCGCGGTTTTGAACACCTGTATTGTATCGGAAAATAAGGAAGATGACAACAGAAAATCAACATATCAACACGGTAGTTGACGAAATCGTCAAACAGAAAGGACACACGAAGAAATCCGTGATCCCGATTTTGCAGGCTATTCAGGACGAGTTTAATTATTTGCCAGAAGAAGCATTGCGCCACATATGCGAAACCACCGAGATTACCCCCGGAAATATAACCGGCGTAGCCTCTTTTTACTCGCAGTTTCGGATGGTACCGGCTGGGCGGCACATGATCAAGGTTTGCGTGGGGACGGCCTGCCATGTGAAAGGCGCCATGCAGGTTTACGATGCGTTTAAACGGCATTTTAAGCTTTCCGGTACTGAAGAGACTGATCCATCCGGGACATACACCCTGGAAAAAGTATCGTGCCTGGGCTGTTGCACTCTTGCCCCTGTTGTTCAGGTTGATGATGTTACATACGGGCATGTTACTTCGGATAAAATTGAATCTGTCCTGAAAGACTTTGAAAGTCAGGTAGGAAAAGTGGGCAAAAAAAGCAAGTTCAGAAATGCCGACGGAACTGAATTCCAAGGAGAAATACGCATCGGATTGGGATCGTGCTGTGTGGCCAGCGGCAGCCAGGATGTGCAAAAAGAAATTGAGCGGACCATTGCCGGTACCGGCATCAACCTTCACCTCAAAAATGTGGGCTGCGTAGGCATGTGCCACCAGGTGCCGTTGGTAGAAGTGATCGACGAAAACAAGCACAGTAAATTGTACGCCAAGGTTAAACCCAACGAGGTTGCCGATATTATCAGTACCCATTTCAAACCAAAACATTTTCTGGATCGTCTGAAATCCAAGGCATACAATTTTCTCGAAAAAGTACAATCCGACGAGTCGTGGGAGGGGGTTGACCGCTACATGATTGACGTGCGCGATGAAATGGTGTCCAGCTTTTTGGACCGCCAGCTACCGGTTGCTACCGAGCACCGCGGGGTGATTAATCCGCTGGATATGGACGAATACCGAAGCTTTGGCGGCTTCGAAGCACTGAGAACCGTCTTGAAGATGGACCGGCACGAAGTGATTCGAACGGTAAAAGAAAGCGGTCTGCGCGGGCGTGGCGGCGCCGGCTTTCTTACCGGACTGAAATGGGAGTTGGTTGAAAAAGAAAAAGGGGAGAAGAAGTACCTGATTTGCAATGGCGACGAAGGCGACCCCGGCGCGTTTATGGACCGTATGCTGCTTGAATCGTACCCGTACCGGGTGATCGAAGGGATGCTGATTGCTGCTTTTGCTGTGCAGGCAACGGACGGCTATTTTTACATCCGGGCTGAATACCCGCTAGCCGTTATTCGCATCCGGCAAGCGCTGATCAATTGCCGCGAACAAAACCTGCTGGGTGAAAATATCCTGGACAGTAATTTTAACTTCGATATCCAAATCTATGAGGGGGCCGGTGCTTTTGTGTGCGGCGAAGAAACGGCCCTGATGGCCTCCATCGAAGGAAACCGTGGTTTCCCGACCATTCGCCCGCCGTTCCCGGCACAAAAAGGCTTGTGGGGTTACCCAACATTGATCAACAATACCGAAACTTTTGCACAGGTTTCCTACATTATCCGCAATGGAAATGACCATTTCAGCGCCATTGGCACCGAGCATTCCAAAGGGACCAAAGTGTTTTCGCTGGCCGGGAAAGTGAACCGCGGCGGACTGATCGAAGTGCCCATGGGCATCACCATCCGGCAAATTGTGGAGGAAATTGGCGGCGGTGTACAAAATGGCAAAAAGTTCAAGGCTGTGCAGGTAGGCGGGCCATCGGGCGGCTGCATCCCGGCCTCGCTGTACGACACGCCGATTGATTATCAGTCGCTGATTGAAGTGGGCGCCATGATGGGCTCCGGTGGCTTGGTGGTGTTGGACGAAGATGACTGCATGGTGGACATTGCGCGGTACTTTTTGTCGTTCACCCAAAACGAATCATGCGGAAAATGTACGTTCTGTCGCGTGGGCACCAAGCGAATGCTCGATATCCTGAACAAGATTACCAGCGGGAAAGGAACCAAGAAAGATTTGGATGAACTGAAGTACCTCGCCGACTGGACCAAAAAAGGCAGCTTGTGCAACCTTGGAAAATCGGCTCCAAACCCAGTCTTGACCACGCTACAATATTTTCATGATGAATATGAAGCCCATATTGAAGGGCGTTGTCCGGCCGGAAAATGTACGGAAATGATCACCTATTCAATCACCGACGACTGCATTGGTTGTACCAAATGTGCCCAAAAATGTCCGGTGGATGCTATCAAATTTGAGCCGCATAAAAAGCATACGATCAATACGGAATTGTGTATCAAATGCGATGCCTGCCGCCCGGTTTGCCCGGTGGACGCGGTGATTGTGAGATAAGTTACAGGTTACGGGTGATGCGATTTTTAATCGTATTTTGTAAAGAAAAATAATTATGAATTTAATGATTCGTTATCTTTTCATGAAAAAAAATAGTTATGCAAAAAGCAATTGAAATAATTCAAAAACATGCTAGGGAACTTAAAAAATTAGAACAAAGTGAACAATATCTCTTTGATTCTTTGAATAATAAATCTAAAACTGAAATTGAAGGATTGATTAATGATTTTAGTTTTGTACGTTCAGATTTTTCTGCAACCCGATTTCAGCCTGTTAATTTACTGCGTTTTGACATTCTACATTTGTTAAAAGAAGGTACTCAGATTAGTTCTGAAACAGTTGAGAACATTAAGACTAAAATAATTGAAAAAGACGGAGAATATTTTTCAAAATACGGAGATACATTAGTAAATGCTTTAAAGAACTATCCTCAGAAAAAGAAATCCCCTTTTGTAAATTGGCAAAGAAATTTCTGTATTTTCTTTCCATTTATTTACACAAACTCCATAAAAAATGAATCAAGTTCAGCGTTAGATAAAGTTGTCGATGGATTAGAAAAAGCATTAAAACTTAAAAACTACACAAGTCATATAGTTGATTTTAATGGTCCTCAAAATTATGGAACTTCATATTGCTGGATAGCAGGTTTCCCAGAAAACAAAATCTCTCACAGAAAAGCTTATCAGTTATTTATAAAAATAGGTGCTGAAAAAATTGAAGCGGGAATTCTTGCTGGTTGGGATATAAATGACAAGGCATCAAATACTCTTGAGGATTTCAATACGATTGAAGAAGTGATTGAAAAACTTAAGGCTTCAAAGGAATCGGTTGAAAGAAAAAACAATGCTTTAATTAACTATTGGAAATTTGCACCGGGAGAAAATGGAATTTATTGGGACGAATTTTATAAAGAAAGCATAATTGCTATTGGATGGGATGATTTAACCGACCTAAAAACTTATACAACAGAAACACTTGCAGAAGATTTAGGCGTTGAAGATTCAGATAATTCAAATCAAATCTGGAATATTGAAAATTTTCGGGATGCAAGTATCGGAGATGTTGTAATTGCCAATAAAGGAAAAAGCAAAGCACTTGGAATAGGTGTCATTACTGGTGAATATGAATTTAAACCTGAAAGAAAAGAAAACAAACATATTAGAAAGGTAAAATGGCTAATAAACCAATTAGTTGATTTTGAAAAAACCATTTTCAGACCAGATACATTTACACCTACTCTAAAATGGAGCAGTATAAAAGAGAAATATATTCTAAGTAATCCTGCATTTGAAAAGATTTTTAATGACTTAGAATCAGGAAAGGAAATATTGCCACCACCTAAAGCATTACCAAAAGATTCTGAATCACAAAACTTTTGGTGGTTAAATGCTAATCCTAAAATTTGGCGCATTGACAGTTACGAACTTGGAGATATTCAATCTTATACATCGCATAACGACAAAGGAAACAAACGTAGGATTTATAAATATTTTGAAGAAGCAAAGCCAGGTGATTTGGTAATTGGTTATGAGAGCACACCAGTAAAACAAATTAAGGCAATATTTGAAATTACAGAAGGTTTGCACATTGATGATAACGAGGGCGAAATCATAAATTTTGAAATTAAAGAAATAGTCAAAGACCCAATTTCATGGGATGAATTAAAGGAAACCAAAGGACTTGAAAACTGCGAAGTTTTTATCAATAATCAAGGAAGTTTATTTAGTCTAACTGCTGATGAGTTCGACATAATACGTGATTTAATTGATGAAAAAAACATCATTACTGAAAAGGAAATTGAGAAAGTCGAAATAAAGCAATATTCATTTTCCGCTGACCCTGATAAACCATTTTTGGAAGAACATGAAATAAACGAAATTATTCATTCACTTGAAGTTAAGAAAAACATTGTTCTACAAGGCCCTCCCGGAGTTGGTAAAACATTCGTAGCAAAAAAGATTGCTTACGAAATGATGAAAAATACTGATGATACAAAAATCAGGATGATTCAATTTCATCAATCTTATGCGTATGAAGATTTTATTCAAGGAATTCGACCTTCAGAAAAAAGCTTCAAGGTTAAAAATGGCATATTCTATGATTTTTGTAAAAAGGCAGAATTAGAGCCTGACCAAAAGTTTTTCTTTATAATAGACGAAATAAACAGGGGGAATCTCAGTAAAATTTTTGGTGAATTAATGATGCTAATTGAATCTGACAAAAGAGGAAAATACAGCGTTCCGTTAACCTATTCCGAAAAGGATGATGCCTTATTTTCCGTTCCTGAAAATCTCTATTTAATTGGCACAATGAATACTGCCGATCGTTCATTAGCTATTGTTGACTATGCTTTACGTAGACGATTTAGGTTTATTACATTAGAACCAAAATTTAATGCTAGATTTAAAGATTTTCTTGTCTCTAAAGGGTTTTCAAAAGATTTTATACGGGAAATATCTTCAAAACTTAACTTGTTAAATGCAAAAATAAAATCCGATAAAAATTTGGGCTCGGGCTTCTTGATTGGGCATAGCTTTTTTTGCAATGCAAATTCTGAAAATGAAAGAAAGTGGTTTGAGAATATTGTTAAGTTTGAAATAAGACCCTTATTGGAAGAATACTGGTTTGACGATAATGAAAAAGTTGATAATGAAATAAATCTGCTTTTGTCGTAATTATGCAAATACCAATTCAAAATATCTATTATTTGCTTTGCTATGCTTGGAATAAGCTTGAAGAAAGTGAAATAGTTGATGTAAATGAAATTGATTCAACCGAATTAATTGACTTATTTGCAAAAGTCCTTTCAAATAGTTGTTCACGCTTATTAAAGCAAGGTTTGGATAGGTATTACGTTGAGCATGAAGATGTGATAATGGGCATTAAAGGGAAATTCAATTTTTCAGCAACTATAAAACAAAATGTTCTTCCTCTAAGCAAAACAACTTGTATTTACGATGAATTTGATTATGATATTTTACACAACCAAATTATAAAAACGACTATCGGGAAATTACTAAGAACAAAGAATTTAGATTCATCATTAAAAGACGAATTACATAAAATCTATTTGAAATTACCGCCCATTTCTGAAATAGTTATTCGAAAGTCAATGTTTAATCAAATTAGGCTACATCGTAATAATTATCACTATGATTTTATTTTAAAAGTATGCCAGATAGTTAGTGAGAATTTATTTATTGACGAGTCAAAAGGGAACTATAAATTCAAGGATTTCACTCGTGAAGAAAAGGCGATGGCAAGGTTATTTGAAGCTTTTGTAAGAAATTTCTACAAAGTCGAAACGGATTTTTCAGTTTCAAGTGATTCAATAACATGGAAGTTTGAATCTGATAATACAGAGGATTTAGAAATGCTACCTACAATGTTGACGGATATAACTTTGCAGAAAGGGTATAAAAAAATTATAATTGATACTAAATATTACAAAGAAGCATTTCAACGCAGATATGATAAGCAAAAAATAAATTCGAGTAATTTATATCAGATCTTTTCATATTTGAAAAATCAAGAGACTGATTCAGAAATTACTCTTAATTGTGAAGGGATTTTATTATATCCTTCAATCCAAAATAACTTTGAGTATTCCTTCAAGTATAAAAATCATAAAATCAGAATATTGTCCATAAATCTAAATCAAGACTGGCAACAAATTCGGGCAGATTTATTAAAAATTGTTGCATGATGAAAATGATCAAGCTAAAAATAAACAACCAGTCTGTTGAAGTTACCGAGGGAACAACACTATTGGAGGCGGCCCGGCAGCTTCGCATCGATATCCCGACCATGTGCCACCTGGAGGGGACGGCACATTTTACGTCGTGCATGGTTTGCCTGGTGAAGGATGCCAGTAACGGGCGTTTGATGGCCTCGTGTTCTATGCCGGCCATGGAGGGCATGAATATCATTACGGATGATGCAGAATGCCATGAATCGCGGAAGGCGGCGCTGGAGCTGCTGTTGAGTGAGCATGTAGGCGACTGCGAAGCGCCCTGCCAGCTGGTTTGCCCGGCCCATATGAACATTCCACTGATGAACCGGCTGATTGCTGCCGGAAAATTTACGAAAGCCATCGAAGTCGTGAAACGCGACATTGCCCTGCCGGCCATTTTGGGACGTATTTGTCCGGCGCCCTGCGAGGCCGGTTGCCGCCGCAAACAGGTTGATGAGCCGGTTTCTATTTGTTTGTTGAAAGGTTTTTCGGCCGACCAGGAATTACTGAAAGACGAAACGCCCTTTTCTCAAAAGGCAAAGTCGGGTAGAAGCGTGGCCATCATTGGCGCAGGGCCGGCCGGTTTGGCGGCTGCCTATTACCTGAACAAAGCCGGACATCAGGTCGCCATCTTCGAAAAGAATGAAAAGGCTGGAGGTGACCTGCTGAAAATTGACGAATCCGTTTTGCCCGCAAAAGTGTTGGAGACCGAAATCAATACCATCCTGAATTCGGGCATTTCAGTTCATTATCAGGTAGAAGTTGATCAAGCGAAATTTCAACAGCTTCAGCAGGAATACGATGCGGTGATTTTGGCATCAGGTATGCTAGACAATCAGCTCAAAGAGTGGGGACTAGTCCTCTCTAAAAACGGTGTCGATGTGGATAAAGAAACATACCAAACCTCAATAAATAAAGTATTTGCCATCGGGAATGCGCTTCGCCCATCTAAATTAGCCGTCCGCTCGGTTGGCCAGGGGAAAGAGCTGGCATTCATTTTGGACCGACTATTTACAACAAACGAATTGAAAGCCTATTCGTCGCGGTTCAATTCGAAATTCGGGAAACTGGCCGAGGCTGAATATGCTGAATACCTGAAAGAATCGGTCGATACTGTCCGGCAACCAGCCAGCCGAGGCAAGGCGGAAGGTTTTACGGTTGAAGAAGCCGTAACCGAAGCCAAGCGCTGTTTGCATTGCGATTGCCGCAACCCGGAGAGCTGCAAACTGCGCGAACTGTCCGACCGGTACGGTGCCGAACAAAAAAGATTTCAGTACGACGACCGCTTGCCGGTACGCAAAGAGTTTGCGGATTCAACAATAATTTATGAACCGGCCAAGTGCATCAAATGTGGTATATGCGTACGGATTACCCAACAGTATCAGGAAACTTTTGGTTTTTCCTTCATTGGCCGCGGGTTTGATGTTGAAATTGGCGTACCTTTCAATGAGACAGTGGCAAAGGCCCTGGAAAGAACCGCCGGGCTGGTTGCTGAAAAATGTCCCACCGGTGCGTTGGCAAAAGTTGACTCTGAAGAGCAATTGACCATTTCTGAAACTTCATCCTGAGCTTGTTTCAGATTCGGATTAAAACAAGATCCAAATGAAAAAAGACACCATAATACTGTTTCTTTTACTACTCGCAAATTCGCTGTTCGCACAAAGCGAATGGCCCGTCTTTCGCGGCAACAGGCAACTGACAGGGGCTATCCATGCAACCTTGCCCGATCAGTTGAAACTGCTGACCTCCTTCCAAACCGGTGACGACATTAAAGCTTCGCCTGTTGTGAAAGGCGCCCTGGTGTATTGCGGATCGACAGATGGTTTTTTTTACGCCTTCAACCTGAATGGTCAGCTGAAATGGAAGTTTGACGCTGAAAACAGCATCGAAGCGCCTGCCATTCTGCTGGACGGTAAAGTCATCTTTGGTTCGTTGGACGGATGGCTGTTCTGTCTGAATCAGACCGACGGGACACTGGTGTGGAAATACAAAACCGACAACCAAATCATCGGTTCGGCCAATTGGAACAATATGGATGGAAAAACGGTGCTGGCAGTGGGCAGCTACGACTATTTTCTGCACGGAGTAGATCTGGCCGCTGGCAAAAACCTGTGGAAGTACGAATCGGACAATTTTATCAATGGGGCGCCAGCGCTCTACAAAAACACAGTGGTGTTTGGAGGCTGCGATGGTTTTTTGCACCTCGTTGATTTAAAAACCGGTCGGTTGACGAAAAAAATTGAATTGTCAACATATGTGGCTTCATCGCCTGCTATTGTTGGAAATGAAGCCTACATCGGTGATTACGAGGGTCAATTGTTTGCTGTCGATTTGGAGGCTGGAAAAATTAAATGGACCTACAACAATCCGGATAAAAACCTCCCGTTTATTGCTTCTCCAGCGGTTTCCGGGGATTTTATTGTTTTGGGGAACGAAGACCGGAATCTTTATTGTTTCAACCGGCTCAACGGAAAACCTGTTTGGAACAAACGTTTATCAAACCGGATCAATTCTTCGTCTGTTATAGTTGGTGATAAAATCATTACCGCCACGATGGATGGCATGATTTACATGCACCGTCTGAAAACCGGCGAAGAGCTCTGGAGATATGAAATTGGCAGCCAAATTGCCAGCTCACCGGCAGTTTGCGCTGGAAAAGTAATCATCGGGGCCAACGACGGACGAATCTATATTTTTGGGAGCCTCCCCTAACCCCTCAAAGGAGGGGAATGTTGGAGGAATTTGTTGTTGTTTTATGCTATAACGATATATAATTCAGCCATTAATGTAATTTTCTTCTCTTCTGTTGGAAAAATTGGAGGATGTTTTTATGAAAATCGCACACATTATACCGGGTTCAGGCGGCAGTTTTTATTGCGGAAACTGCCTTCGCGACAGCAAATACATGAAAGCATTGCAGGATCTGGGCAAGCAAGTGGTGAAAGTTCCCATGTACCTGCCCTTATTTGAAGATGCCCATGATTTAAATGAAGTGCCTGTATTTTACGGGGCTGTGGATATTTACTTAAAGCAACGCTTCCCTGTTTTTAGGCATATGCCAGCATTTGTGGACAAGATGCTGAACTCGAAGACGGTGTTGAACCTGGCCGCCCAAAATGCAGGATCAACCCGTGCCAAGGGGCTTGAAGAAATGACCGTTTCGATGTTGCTGGGCGAGGACGGCTTGCAAAAAGATGAACTGGAGCGCTTGGTCGATTGGTTGAAAAATGAAGCCAAGCCGGATGTCGTTCACTTATCGAATGCCCTGCTATTGGGACTGGCCCGGCGTATCAAGCAAAAAATAGGCATTCCGGTGGTATGCTCACTGCAGGACGAAGACGTGTGGGTGGACGTGATGAGCGACCTGCATCGCGACGAGGTTTGGGAGTTGATGCAGGAGCGGGCTCGCGAGGTGGACGCGTTTGTGGCTGTGAGCCAATTTTATGCCGATGATATGCAAAAACGACTTCACTTGAAAAAAGAACAGTTGTTTGTCAACCACATTGGCGTGGATGCCGCCGATTACGAAGTGAAGGATATTCGAGAAAAGGAACCCATGATTGGTTTTATCTCGCGCATGTGCGAAGAAAACGGTCTGGGTATTTTGGTCGATGCCTTTATCCATTTGAAGGAAGAGGAACATTTCCGGCACGTGAAACTGAAAATTACCGGTGGAAAAACCAATGACGATACGGCTTTTATTAAAGAACAAAAACAAAAAATTGCAGCGGCCAAGCTGGAACAGGATGTCCTTTGGGTAGAGGAATTTGAAGGGCCCTCACGCCAGGATTTTTTTAACTCGGTGGCCGTGTTGTCGGTGCCTGTTCTGAATGGCGAAGCTTTTGGCCTTTATCAGCTCGAAGCACTGGCATCTGGCATTCCGCTGGTCCAGCCCGAACTGGGCGCTTTCCCTGAGGTGGTGGGGTTATCGGAAGGCGGTATTATTTATCACCCAAACAGCGCTAAAAAACTGGCCAAAGCCTGGAAAAGCATTATTCTGGAAAAAGATAAATTGGCAGAACTGAGTGAAAAAGGCCTGGCAGGTGTGAAAGCCCGCTTCGATATTCATAAACAAGCGGAAAAACTGGTGAAAATATATGAAAAGGTAGCCCCCTAAATATTTTATTATGCTTGAAGTAAAAGCGTTAACAAAAAGTTTTCTTTCCGGTTCGGGCGAAAAACGCATCATCCTGGATCAGCTTGAATTAACTGTTCGCGAAGGCGAAAGTGTGGCCATTGTCGGGCCCTCCGGCTCGGGAAAAACCACTTTGCTCAATATGCTGGGGGCATTGGACAAACCTGAATCGGGGGAAATATTACTAGATAGCGAACCGGTTTTTAACAAAAATGAAAAAGAATTGGCCGAATTTCGTAACCGGTCGATCGGTTTTGTATTTCAACTTCATCACTTGCTTCCTCAGTTGAATTTGGAGGAAAATGTGTTGTTGCCCGTGATGGCCCAACAAAAAAAAGTTAACGAGAATCAGCAAGAGCGGGCTGACATGTTAATTAAAAAGCTTGGTATAGGATCGCTGAAAGGGCAGAAGCCTGGCCAGCTTTCCGGCGGTGAGTGTCAGCGCACCGCGGTGGCCCGCGCCTTGATCAACCAACCCAAAATTCTGCTGGCCGACGAGCCTACCGGTGCGCTTGATCAGCATTCGGCGGAACAGCTGGCTGATTTATTGCTTCAACTCAACAAAGAAGAACAAGTGAGTCTGATTGTGGTAACGCACTCTATGGCTTTAGCCGCTAAAATGGACAAAATCTATCAACTTATTGATGGCAAACTGAAACTCGCTGCGTCATGATTATTTTCCGGTACGCCCTGAAATCACTGATTCATTTTTGGAAACTCAACCTGACGATCATTCTGGGTGTGGCGCTTAGTACGGCTATTTTACTCGGTGCTTTCATCATCGGCGATTCGGTTTCGTTCAGTTTAAAACAGATTACCCTCCAACGTTTGGGAAATGCCACATGGGTGATAACTGCCGGTGAGCGGCTTTTTCGGGAAGAACTGGCTGCAGAATTGGCGTCGGAAGATGCTCAAACTACCCCGCTTTTGTTTGCCAACGGGATGGCAGTTTTGGATGGCGGCCGGGCGCGGGCAAACCAGCTGCAGGTTTGGGGTGTGACAGCCGGTTTTGACTACTTTGCAGGAACAGACAGTTTGTATAAATTAGCAGGCAATGAAGCCGTCATTAATCAGCAACTATCTGATATTCTTGGCGTTGTAGTTGGCGGTGAGCTGCTGTTGCGCGTCAATAAACTGAGTACTTTTCCCGCCAACACGCCTTTTGTATCAGCCGATGAAAGCACGGTTTCTTTTCGGGTGAAGGTAAAAGCCATCGCAACAGCTGAGGAAACAGGCAATTTCAACCTGCAGAATATCCAGTCGTCCCCCAAAAATATTTTCATTTCCATCGATTTGCTAAATCGGCAGATGCAGCTTTCAGACAAGGCCAACATCGTGCTGACAGATTGGAAAGGAAACGACCGGAACGAATTGCTGAAATGCCTTTCAACCAATTGGCAACTAAACGACATAAACCTGCAAGTACGTGAAAATGAAGCACTGAATTATACCGAGCTGGTTTCCGACCGGGTTTTTATCGAACCTTCGGTGACTAAGCAGGCATTGAGTATAGAAAACAGCTATCCGGTTTTATCTTATTTCGTCAATCAAATTCAACTGAAAAACCGGCTGACGCCTTATTCGTTTGTGGCCGGATTATCGAATGAAAACAGCTCACTGGTGGACAATGGGATAATAATAACAAACTGGCTGGCTGATGATTTAGGTGCAGAGCTTGGAGATTCACTTCAGCTTAATTATTTTGAGGTTGGGCCGCTCCGCCAATTGGTTGAAAAGACAGCTTGGTTCAGTGTGGCCGGAATTGTAGAGATGCTGGGACCTTATGCTGATGTCAACCTGATGCCCGATATTCCCGGTTTGTCTGACGCCGGGCATTGCAGCGACTGGGAAACCGGTGTGCCGGTCGATCTGTCGAAGATACGCCAGAAAGATGAGGATTACTGGAACGAATATAAAGGAACACCCAAAGCGTTTGTAAACTTGCAGACTGCCCAGCGTTTATGGGGCAACCGTTTCGGGTTGGCAACAGCCATCAGGGTGGAAGGGCTGAGGTCTGCTGATTTTGAAAATCAGCTATTAAAGGGACTAGTCCCCCTTGATGTTGGCTTCCAGGTTAAAGATGCCCGCTCGGAAGGGTTGCAGGCCGCCGGACAGGGAGTGGATTTTGGCGAACTGTTTATCGGGCTGAGCTTTTTTGTACTCTTTGCAGCTCTGTTGCTGGCGTATCTAATGTTTTTGTTGTATCTGAACTTCCGTCGTGCAGAGATCGGTACCTTGCATGCCCTTGGTTTTGCCGCAACAAAGATACGCCGCCTGTTTTTTGTCGAAGCCTTATTTTTGGTGATCGTTGGCGCCGGTCTGGGTTTGCCCCTCGGCTTGGCTTACAACAGCCTGATTCTGGACGCCATCAACACCATTTGGCGCGAGATTGTGCGTACCACTATCCTGCATATTCACGTAACTGCCGCAGCTATTGTTCAGGCCGTAGCGATTGTTTCGGCCATCAGCCTGGCCAGTGTGTGGCTGATTTTACGAAACTATGCGAACCGGCAAATTGTACAGGTTCAGCATGTGCAGGAACAAAAGACGAAACCCGGTAAATGGTCGCTCCTCACCGGCACCGCCTTAGTTTCGCTTTCTACCCTGCTGTTGCTGATCGAGGGAATTGGTCGCGAAATCAATCCGCTAATCTTTTACATCAGTGGATTTGGATTGTTGCCCGGATTGATTTTGCTGGTGAATATTGGTTTTGTCCGGTTTGCCAATTTGGGTGCGAAGGGCCTGTCGTACCGTCATTTTTTGTTTTTATTGATGATGGAAGACCGCCGCCGCAATATGCTGGTCATCAGCTTTCTTTCGGTAGGTGTTTTCCTGGTACTTTCCACCGGGATGAACCGGAAGGATTTGACTGCCCATGCCGAACGGCCATCATCAGGAACTGGTGGTTTCACCTTCTTTGCAGAAACAAGCTTTCCGGTGTTACATGATTTGAATAGCGCAGAAGGTCGTTTTGAAGTGGGTGTGGAGGAACTACAGGCTGATTTTGTGCAGTTTCAGGCGGTGCCGGGTGACGATGCCAGCTGTCTGAACCTGAACCGGGTGAGCCGTCCGCGACTGTTGGGTTTCGATCCATCCTCGCTGGATAAACGGCAGGCGTTTTCATTTACCACAAAAACGGACGAGTTGGATGCGGAACATCCCTGGTTGTCGCTCAACAAACTTTTGCCAAACGGACAAATACCAGCCATTGCTGATCAAACGGTAATTAAATGGGGGCTCGGCAAGTCGGTGGGCGATACGCTGGTCTATCAGAACGAAGCCGGTGAACCGGTCGTGTTGAAATTGATCGGGGGATTGGCTAACTCCGTTTTTCAGGGAAACATCCTGATTGGTGACAGTCTGTTTTACGCTAATTTCCCGTCGGTGAGTGGATCACAGGTATTTTTAATTCAAGCACCGGAACTGGAAGAAGAAGCTCTTCGCTCGGCCTTTCGGAACTATGGTTTGGAGCTTACCACAGCTAAAGAACGCCTGTTGTTGTTCTATCAAATCGAAAACACATACTTGAATATCTTCTTGATGCTTGGCGCTTTAGGGCTGCTAATCGGAACAATCGGTTTGGGTATTATTATTTTTCGTAGCATCTTTGAGAAGCAGTCCCAATATGCCCTGCTGGAGGCTATTGGTTTCCGGAGAAATGTGATTAGGAGAATGGTTCTTCGTGGTAATTTATTTCTGGTTGTGTTGTCTCTTTGCATCGGATTGATACCTGCCGTGCTGGCTGCTTTGCCCAGCCTCCTTTCCTCGTTATATGCCGGATTGTTGTACTGGAGTTTGTTCATCTTTTGGGTTGTACTTGCCAATGCCTGGTTATGGGTATTTATTGGCAATCGCCTGGCTATGAAATCCAATTTATACGAAGCTCTTCGGAATGAATAGGGTACAAGGAAAACAAAAAAAACTGCCCCCGAAGGAGCAGTTTTGAACTAGTTAGAACTTTTATTTTTTATTGAAATCTCCAGCGAGGATCACCTGCCGAACTCTTTCCATCAAAAAGTTCGTCTTTGATGGTGAAATCGCCGTTGGCCGGATCGGCAAACAAGTCGGTTGAAAGTCCCAGATAGTCGATTAAACCACTGATGGAACTTCCGCCTAATACAAAGTCGGAAGTTGCAAAGGTGTTCGTGACAACCGGAGCGCTTGCTGCGCGGATACCACGAGCGTTATCATCCGCTGTATCGCCAAAGATACTGTTGGTGATTTTAAATTCGCTTGTTGGTCCATAACTGGTGCTCATATCGATGAAGTAACGACCTGAAGCCAATACATTATTGAACGTACAGTCTGAAATAACCAGGCTCTCGTTATTGGAATTCGTATGCATGATCATGCGCATGATGTTGTGGAAGGTCGAGTTGGTGATGCTGATATTCGCCATCTGACAGGTACTGACATTTGAATTGATGAAGTAGTATGAATCCGGCATGTTGTAAACCAGGCAGTTGTCGATTTTAACCAACCCAATATATTTGTTGCTTCCACTACCCTGTAAGCGGAGCGGTGTTCTGCCGAGGTCGCGGATCAAACAGTTGGAGAATTCAATTGATCCAACTGTTGCTTCATCCGATTGGTTGAATAGGTAGTCGTACACAGCTCCTGTGGGAACACCATTTTCGTAAACCATCCCTGTTACATCCAGGTTGATGAATTTGATGTACTCGTGGTTGGTCCCCATGTTAATTTGCTTGATGTTCAGAATAGCTTTTGTATCCCCGGGCAAGCCGAAGAAGTTGAAAGCCACATCAGTCGGCAACTGCAACGTTTCGCTGAAGTTATAATAGGTACCCGCCGGGAAGGCAAAGGTTACCGACGAAACAGTCAGCGTATCGAAGGTCTCCTGAGTAAGCACATCAGTTGCCTCCATCATAAACAGCAGGTCGGCGTCGGGCACATCCGGATAAGTGGTGAACGTAGCCGAACCTCTTTGTTTGGTACCATTCAGCAATACGGCAGTATAGCTGGTTTCCGGCGACAGACCAGTTACTTTCAAGCTTCCGGCAGCCATCGTTTCGGCGCTGATAGCCAAATTCATCACTTCAGTGCCATCTCCGTCCAAAATCTGAAGATTGGTAACGGTAGCGCCGGCTGTCCAGCGTAGGTTAACGCTGCGGCTCATGATATCACCCGGTAAAACGGGTTCCATGATTTGCTCGGCACGGGTATTAAAATACAATTCACTCCAGGCCGATGAAGGTTTGCTGGCATCTGCAGAGATAGCTTGCACTCGGATGGAGTATGGGCTGTTACTTTCCAGATTCTGTAGTGTAAATTGGTTGGCAGTTGTGTCCAAGGTGGCTACAATGCTTTCGAACACCAGGCTGTCCTGGCTCAACTCCACTAAATAGTAAGCCGATCCGGGAATGGCTACAAAGTTTACATCGGCGGTGGTGGCAGTAACACCCGTTACGGCCAGGTTTGCCGGGCGGAACATGCGGCTGTACGAGCTGTCCACGTCCCAATCATTTTTGTCAACACAGGCATTGAACAGCAGGAGTCCGGCCAGGGTCGCAAAAATCAGACGGATATTTATTGTCTTTTTGAAATTCATTTTTTAAAAGTTTAAGGGGGCATTTGTGTTTCGCCAGCGAAACACAAATGCCCGGTTGATTGATTTAGAAATTGTACGAATTCTGAATTGTCCCGTTTGACTGGGTTACAATTTCCTGATAAATCGGGAACAGGTGACGGTTGGGAACTTCAGCATCCAAACCTGAGCTGAACTTCTCAACAGTTTCCAGGTAAATATCTTTATTGGTATCCGAGAAACCAGTCATCCAGCCAATCGGATCGGCATAGCCGCTGATGATATCATTGCCTTTGTCTTCGTAAAAGTTCACTTCGTTTTCGTTGATGGTTTCTTCGTCATCGTTGTATTTCACAAAGATGGCTTGCGGAATGGTAATTTCCTGACCCAGTTCATTCGTCAGGGTACCTTCGTTAATCATGCTGCGGAAACCTTCGCGCTGTTTTTCGATTTTCGCGCCCAACAGGTTCCAGCGAATCAGGTCATATTTGCGGATCCCTTCGCCACCAAACTCGAACATGCGTTCGTTCACAATGGCATTGAAGAATTCTTCTTTGCTACCCAAATTATTGACGTAAGCTTCAACCTTAACAGCCTGGTCGGCTTCGGCAAAGGCGCGGCTGCGAACTGCTTTCATGGCATCTTTTGCGGCTTGCGTGGGGCCGTTCAGTTCGTTTTCGGCTTCGGCAAACATAAGCAGGATGTCGGAGTAGCGCATCATCACCCAGTTAATCCCTGAACCGATTTTTGATGTAGCAGGAAGGTTAATGTTTTTAAATTCCTCGCTCATCCAGCGCTGATCGTATTTGGCGATGGTCCAGAAGAACGGGTTGCTTACGAAAGTTTCTTTCGGAACATTCTTGTCGTCGGGACGATATTCGTAACATGCAACCGACACGTCGCGGCGCAAGTCGGCCTGATCGAACTGGTAGAAGTAATATGGGGTGGTTGATACCACGTTGGCGTTGTTGCCATAGCCATATTTCGTGTTTGTACGGAAACGGACACCAATAGAATAACCAACTTCGCTACTGCGTGAAAGTCCCATTGCTACTTCAAACAGGTTTTCGTACGACGACAGGTCCAAATCCAGGGCACAAAGCTTCTTAAATACATCTACATAGTTGGTGTTAAGTTTGTGCGGGCCTTCGTTGATTACTTTGGCGGTGGCATCGCGAGCGATCTGGTAATAGTATTCGTGGTTGTCGCCACGCTCGGTAGGGAAGCCTTCTTTATTACGGATGGAATAACCACCTCGCCACAAAGCCATTCTTGCCTGCAAACCAAGTGCAAAGCCTTTGCTCATCCTTTCAGGGGTGGTTCCCCAGTCCATTATCTCGGCTGCTGTTGCCAGGTCTTCGATCATGTATTCCAGGATTTCGTCGCGATCGGCAACAGCCGGGTAAAAGTTTGAACCATCCGAAAGCGTTGGATCCAATTTAAAAGGAACATCACCCCAATGACGGACCAGCTCAAAGTAGAACAAGGCACGAAGAGTCAAAGCTTCTCCATAGTAGTTTTGCATGGCCTTTTTGGTGTCTTCATTGGTATAGGCAGCACTTTGCGGAATTTCCGCAATGGCCAGGTTGGCGCGTTCAATGGCTTTGTACAGCGCTTTCCAGGTACGGTCGAGATGGCCCGACCAGCTGGGAGTTGCCGTGTAATTACTGATCCCACGGTTACCTTGTTGGTTGAAAGAGTTGCGGTCGGCGCCAACGATTTCGATATCTGAGTTTTCACTGTACATCAGTGCCATGCGCGACGAATACATTTCGTCGAGGGTCATCACCGAGTAAATACCCATGATGGCAGAGTTGGTATAAGCCGGCGTGGAGAATACCACGTCGCTGGTGTATTCTGAATCGGAAGTCTGCTCCAGGAAATCGGTACACGACGCGAAGCCCAGAGTCAGAACGGCTAAAATTGCTATTAGAAATTTATTTTTCATCATTGTGCTTGTAATTAGAATGATAAGTTAACACCAAAAACATACTGGCGGCTGCGCGGATAAGCGGAGTAATCAACCGAAGGAGTCAGCGGAGTGCTTCTGCGGGTATCCACTTCCGGGTCGAAACCGGTATAGTTTGTCCAGATGGCCAGGTTGTACCCGGTGAAATAGAAACGAAGTGTTCCTTTGTTTTCGCCGGCATTCCAGCTCAGAGGCAGGGTATAACCTACGGTAACATTGTTCAAACGCAGGAACGAACCATCTTCGATGGCATATGAATGAAGGGCTGTCGTGGTGTGCAAAGGCATCCACATTTTTTTACCTTCGTTCAGGCTTTGCAACAGGGCCGGGTCGGCATTGTTTCCACTGTAAATGTTCAGGCCGGTTGCCGGGTCAATGGTGGTGAAACGGTTTTCCAGCGACATGTCAGTAATCAGGTTCTGATACTTACGCGACAACAGCAAGCTGGTATAGTCGAGCTTGTTGGCATTGTAAACCTCGTTTCCGTACGACCAGTTGAAGAAGGTAGAGAAATCGAAGTTTTTGTAACGCCCCGAAATGTTAAAACCACCGGTATGGATGGGTTGGGCCGATCCGAGTATGGTTTTGTCTTTTTCATCAATCACAAAGTCGCCATTCAAATCTTTGAATTTCAAAGCACCAGGGCCGAAATAAGCGCCGGCCGAAGTCAGTGAACTGTTGCTGGCCACTTCCTCATTAATTTTCCAGGTATTGGTTGCATTGTCAAACGTAAAATCATCAAACGAGTACATGCCTTCGGTTACATAACCGTACATTTGGCCCACTTCTTCGCCTTGACGGACAATGTAGTCGGAGGTTGGGGCAGCCGATCCGTTCCAGCCCGAAGAGTACGTTTTGAAGTTCTCAGCTCCATTCGAGAATTTGTCCACCTTATTTTTGTTGAAAGTGATATTGAACGATGCATTCAACGAGAAGTCTTTCTTTTCAACCAATACCGCATCTACTACCAATTCGATACCGCGGTTCGAAGTTTGTCCCACGTTCATCATCTGCGTGGAGTAACCTGTACTTTCCGGCACAGGCTGGTCAATTAGCAGGTCCACCGTGCGGTTGTAATAAGCATCCAACGACCCGTTAATGCGGCCGTCGAACAGACCGTAATCGATTCCAAGGTTTGCCGTATGGGTGGTTTCCCATTTCAGGTCGGTGTTGGCCAGCGATGAGCTGGGGATCAGCTGTGAGGCTTCGCTTTCGTTCGGGAAATAAGGCTTGTTCTCATTTGAGGTACTGTAGCTGGTACGCCACAACCCGCTGCTAATGCGGTTGTTACCCGACGAACCATAGCTGGCACGCATTTTCAGGTTGTAGAGCCAGTCCGAGGTCGATTCCATGAATCCTTCCTGGTTCATTCGCCAACCAAAAGCCAGCGATGGGAAATACCCCCACTGATTTCCTTCGGCAAACTTACTGGAACCGTCTGCACGCATGGTCGCAGTGATCAGGTACTTGTCGTTAATCGAGTAATTAACGCGACCAAAGAAGGACGACAAGTTTTCATCAGCCGGAATGCTTGTGATGGTTGGGATCGCCGTCCCCAGGTTGAACATAGCCAGCACATCGGTGGCAGCCATACCATTCGGGAAGAAACGAGACTCATTGGTGATGCTTTTTGCCGAGTTGGAAGACATTTCCTGGCCAATCATCACCGTGATGTCCTGCCCGGGAGCGAATTTCTTTTTTTCGAATGTCAGCGTGTTGGCAAAACGCCAGTTTTCGCCATCGTAATTGTACACACGCCCAACCGGCTGTCCGGCATATTGCTTGGCGGTGCTGGTACCAGGACCCCAAACATAGTCAGTGCGGTTTTGGTTGAATGCATAACCCCATTCGGTGCGGAAAGTCAGGAGTTTGGTGATTTCCCAGTTCAGGGCAGCATTGAAGTTCATATTCAGCCTAAACTGTTTTTTGTATTCATCCAGTACCGACTCTACCGGGTCGAACAACAAGCTGGTTGCTTCGGGTGAGTTAATGTCGTCGTCGGCCAGGTCGCCTTGGCTGAATTCGCGCAAACCACGAGTGGGTGCATATTTCACCGCATTACGCAGTTTGGTGTTAGCCCCCGATTTGTCGGATGATGTACCGGCACCTTCAATAATAGTATGCGACATGCGGGTGTTGAAATCCAGCGAAACAGCATCGCTGATTTCGGTTCTAAGTTTGAAGTTCAGGTTGTTGCGTTCAAAGCCGGAGCCAATCATAATGGCTTCTTCGTCCGAGCGGGTTAAACTGAGGTTATATGTACTGGCCTTTGTTCCGCCGCTAACACCCAGGTTGTAGTATTGCTGCATAGCAGTGCGTCCAAACACTTCGTCTTGCCAGTCGGTACCTTCTACCGATCTGTAAATGTCCAGATCATCGTAAACCCCGTAGTATCCCTGAAAGGTGGACGACTGGTCAACTTCATACTGGTACATCACATACTCGTAAGGACTCAGCACCGGCAGCGATTTCACCCGCTGGCGTACACCTACATACGAATTGAAGTTTACGTTGATTTGTCCTTCTTTACCACCTTTGGTCGTAATCAGAATTACACCGTTTGCACCACGTGCACCATAAATGGCGGTTGATGAGGCATCTTTCAGCACCGTGATGTCCTGAATGTCGGTTGGCGGAATATTGCTGATTGAGCTTACCGGGAAGCCGTCAACAATGTAGAGAGGCGAGTTGTCCTGTGAGATGGAGCCGCCACCGCGTACGCGAATCTTCACCTCGGCATCGGGCGAACCTTCGGTAGTAATTACCTGCACCCCGGCCATACGTCCTGTAATGGCCTCCGAAGCTGAGCTTACCGGGATGTTCCGGAGCGCATCTGCATTTACAGTAGATACCGAACCGGTCAGGTCTTTCTTCTTCATGGTACCGTAACCTACGGCAACGATCTCTTCCACCATTTGTACCGAACTTGTCAAGTGTATTTCAATACCGGTGGTTTTTTGGGCCAGCGAAAATTCGGCTGTTTCGAACCCAATGCTGCTGATTTGCAGGGTTTGGCTGGCTGCGTTACTTACGTTGAGTACAAAATTACCGTCAAAATCGGTAGAGGCGCCGTTGGCGGTGCCTTTTACAATAACTGATGCTCCCGGCAGGGTTTCACCCTGATCGTCGTAAACGACTCCGGTTACCTGTGTGGTTTGGGCAAAAGCGCCAAACGAAACCAGGAACAACAGTAAAAGACTAAATAGCTTTTTATTCATAGGATAATTTTTAATTGATGCAGTTGGAATCAAATCTCTCATTACTGATCTGCTTAGGTGATTCAACTGACTAGTTTGTAATTGATTAATGATTAATTAACTGATTGATTAATTTTTGATTGTTTGTCTTCCATACACTCTATTTTCATTCTTCTTATTTCTGAATAGAATTTTTCCGGTTTGCCAACTGGTTTAGGTAAACTTCCAGGTTGGTATAACCACTTTTGTGGATTGCATTTCCGTCTTCCGAATCATTCGGATTGAGCTTGCTTTTCAACTCCCACGCATCGGGCATGCCGTCTTCGTCGGAATCCTGCGGAGCAGCGGCAGTTCTCAGCAACGGCCATCCGCCAACATCCTGCTGACTGTCGATAATACCGGCAATGTTTTCTTTACTGCCCGAATAAGTTGTGGTTCCGTTTTTTACTTCACCGACGATGCGCTGGTCAACTTCATCGCGGACGAGCGAAGCTCCGGCATGTTTTAAAACCTGCTTAAAAGCTTTTTTGGCCGGTTCATATTTCTGTTGACCGGCAATGGCAAATGGGGCAGGAGTCAGGATTTCGCTTACTTTACCATCATCTTTTAGATCTACTCCGAGGGAATTGTCTTTGATAATCTCCCGATTTCCTTCAACCACATTTCCGGCGATGTAGAATGAGCCGTATCCGTATGCTTCTGCATAGGCCTGAAAAAACTGATCAGTCCGTTTCGACTGTTTGCCTGGCTTGTAGTAATTGTTGACGATATTGAATTGTCCGGCCTCGCCGCCATAGCTGGCATGGTTGTACCAGTTGTAAACAACGTTGTTCGAAAAGTCAACGTTTCCGCGGTATTCGCTCATCTGCTCGGGCGAATCGTAAATGCCGGGATGATCGAAACGCGGATTCCGGCTGTTGTGGTGGGCCAGCAGGTTGTGGTGGAACGATGCATTTTTGCCGCCCCAAATGGCCCCGTACCCATGATTGCCTTTAGCGTGTACGGAGTGGTTTAAACTTTCGGAAAGGATGCACCATTGCATGGTAAAGTTTTCATTTCCGTAAAAGGAAGCAGATTCGTCGGTGCTCCAGCTCACGCTGCAATGGTCGATGATGATATTTTTGCGAAACTGCCCTTCCAAAGCGTCAGACTGCTGCCCGGTTTGGTCGCCCATGCGAAAACGCAGGTATCGGATGATTACATTGTCAGCATCAATTTTTACCGGGTAGTTTTTGATGGTGATTCCATCACCCGGGGCGGTTTGTCCGGCAATAGTCAGATCGTTGCTGCGGATGAGTAATTTCTTGGTCAGCTCAATGGTTCCTGAAACTTTGAAAACCACAATTCTGGGGTATTTGCGGGTAGCAGCCCATCTCAACGAGCCCTTTTCTCCATCGTCGCTCAGATTATTCACATATAGCACTTTGCCTCCACGGCCGCCTGGGGTGTACTTCCCGCCACCTTCAGCGCCTGGGAATGCTGGTGTAGACTGAGCGTTTACGGTGAATGAAAACAGTACCATCAGGAAAATACCTACAGCTTTTCGTGTTTGATTCATTGTTTGTGTTTGTTTATTATTAAGGGACATTGATGGATTATTTAGTTCAAATTTTTTGAGAAAAAGCACCTAATCCAACAGGATTTATTGAACGTGCCATATTAGTTCCGTCAACGTTAACGGAACTATTTAAAAAAAATGTAACGACTGAATCAAAGATGTTTATGATGTTTAGGCGAGCCGATGGACTTTCTTTCGAAAAAGATCGGTTCAGCGGCGGGAAAACTATTTTTCTTTTAATCTTCAACCATATTGATTGCAAAAATATTTTTCCGTTTGCGCAAACGGAACCCAGGTAAAAAAGGGGCTGTGAAAAGATATTCATGTACTGATCGTATGTCATAGTTTAGTTTTCTGAATGATTAAATAATCAAATTAGGAGCTTACGGTTTGTAAGCCATTGGAGTAGTTAAGTCGTTTTTTTAGGGACAGCAAAAATAGTATATTTCGAATATCTTCAAAATGATTTTGTCAGTTATACAAAAACGATCCAGTCAATGGGGGATTTTTTTAATGACAAGTATATCAATTTGTTAATGATTTTTAAATGGGTATAATGATTTGATCGCTAGGGCTTTTTTTCGTGTAAGGACGAAATATATACTAGTAATATTCTCTTTAGATAGTTGTTATTTAGAATAATTCCAAATATTCTTAAATCAACAAAAAATTACCTGTAAACATAACTTATTTGAGCCTTTTTGAGTTGTAGTAAAGTTCATTATAAATGATTTGTATGTGGTATTTGAACCTATGTTTATTTGTGCCTTATTGTTTATTTCAGAGAGAGAAGATTCCGGTAAATGAGGGATTTTATTTTGACGAAATAATGACAATCGCAATGCAAAAATGATCGTGTTAGTTGCAAATATAGTACTGGTCGCAACGCAACAATTCAGTTAGTTTTATATCCATTTCTAATTCATATTTCCATCTTATGAAATTCAATAAATATTACCTGTTTTGTTACCTGTTTTGCCTGCCCTTTTGGGTGATGGCAGAAGATGGGTCGGAATTGTGGCTCCGGTACGAAAAATTGCCCGAAAATGTAGCTTCAAATTATCAGAATCAGATCGAAACGTTGGCCATACTTGGCCAATCACAAACCTTGAATATAGCCTCGGATGAACTGCAACAGGCTTTTCTGGGCCTGACGGGCTGTTCCTTAAAAACGGATAGTAAATTTGGTGAACGCAGTATTATATTGTCTTTGGCAAGTAATAAATCGGTCAGTCAATTTTTTACAAAAGACGAGTTGCGGTCTGTTGGCGACGAAGGCTATTTATTAAGGACCATACCTGTTGGAAAAGGCTCGGCCATTCTGATTGCAGCCAACACCGATGCCGGAATACTTTATGGCACTTTTGAACTGATTCGCTTGCTTCAAACGGGTCAGCCAGTTTACGCGCTCGAAAAAATCGAGTCGCCCAAATACGATTTGCGCCTGCTGAACCACTGGGACAATCTGGATGGCACAGTGGAACGTGGTTATGCCGGCCATTCCATTTGGTGGAATTACCCGAAAAATGATGAAGTGGTCCTTCAGCGTTATGTGGATTATGCCCGTGCGAATGCCTCTGTGGGTATAAACGGAACGGTTTTGAACAATGTGAATGCTTCTCCGCAGGTTTTAACGGATGAATATATCCGCAAGTTTGCCAAAGTGGCTGACGTGCTGCGACCCTACCACTTGAAAGTGTACATGTCGGTGAATTTCTCGTCGCCAGTTGTGCTCGACGGTCTTGCTACTGCCGATCCGCTGAATGAAGAAGTGATAAAATGGTGGAAACAAAAGGCCGATGATATTTACGGGCTGATTCCGGATTTCGGTGGTTTTTTGGTGAAAGCAAACTCGGAAGGACAGCCAGGGCCGCAGGATTTTGGCCGCACCCATGCCGACGGCGCCAACATGTTGGCCGCAGCGCTTAAACCACATGGTGGGGTGGTGATGTGGCGCGCATTTGTATATTCGCCTTCGGATACCGACAGGGCCAAGCAGGCTTACAATGAATTTATGCCGTTTGATGGACAGTTTGCCGACAATGTGATCATCCAGGTGAAAAACGGGCCGGTAGATTTTCAGCCGAGAGAGCCGTTCAGCCCTTTGTTTGGCGCCATGCAGCAGACACCGGCGATGATTGAGTTTCAACTGACACAGGAATATCTGGGTTTTTCCAATCACCTGGCCTACCTGGCTCCCATGCAGAAAGAGTGCTTTGAAAGCGACACTTGGGGAAAAGGGAAAGAATCCACCGTGGCAAAAACAACGGATGGATCGCTTTTCGCATCAGAAAAATCAGCGATAGCTGCTGTCGCCAATATTGGCCGCGATACAAACTGGTGCGGCCATCAGTTTGCCCAAGCCAACTGGTACGCTTACGGTAGGCTTGCCTGGAACCATGAACTAGCCCTGGATGAACTGGCACGGGAATGGGTAAGAATGACTTTTACGCTGAAACCTGAGTTTGAACAATCGGTTGTCGATATCATGATGCGTTCGCGTGAGGCGGTGGTAAACTATATGACCCCGCTCGGCCTGCATCACCTGATGGGATGGAGCCATCACCACGGCCCCGAACCTTGGTGCGAAGTGCCCGGCGCACGCGAGGATTGGCTGCCTTCGTACTTTCATAAAGCCTCGGAAGATGGCATTGGGTTCGACCGTTCAGAAACCGGAAGTAAAGCAACGGAACAATATTTCTCACCTCTGAAAGAACTCTACAATAACAAGCAAACTTGTCCGGATGAACTCTTGCTGTGGTTTCATCATTTGCCATGGGACTACCGGATGAAATCGGGCAAAACGCTATGGGAAGAATTGTGCTATCATTATTATGCAGGTGTGGAAGAAACCCGTTTATTTCAGCAAAAGTGGGATGCCCTGGATGGAATAATTGACACGGAACGTTTTGCTCATGTACAGCAAAAATTGAAAATACAAACCACCGAAGCCATTTGGTGGCGCGATGCTTGTTTGTTGTATTTTCAAACGTTTTCGAAAATGCCAATTCCACTCGAACTCGAACGGCCAATACACGATCTGGATGAGCTGAAAAAAATCAAATTCGATATGACGCACCATAACTGATTGCGGGAAGCGGGAGAATAGAGATGAAAATACATTGAAAATGGAAGCATGCCACTTGGTGGTGTGCTTTCTTTTTTGAATGCAAGTGAAACCTCAGCATATAGGAACCGGGGTCAAATGGCGAAACATAATTTTTCGGGTAGAGCTGATTTTATCTTTGCGCCGCCTGGAAAGTAGGCCGTAGTCCTGAATACGGCTAGATGTTATTCAATTTTATCAATTGGATGAACAGGCTTGGGAGCGGTTAGCGGATTGGAACCGCTGGTGGATTGCGGGGCTTTTTCATCTTTGCCCGGTTCAAGGATCAGTTTGCTGGTATCATCGGGCTGCATTAGTTTTTGCTCGGCGGGAATGCTGATCCGCACGGTATCCATGTCCATTTTTTGGTTCATCTCGATGTTGTGGGTCATCTTTAATCCCAGCAAATAAAAGATGGAGGAGGAGAGTATGAATAATTTCATAGCGTGGTTGTAAAATTTCTATAAAAGTAAATCATCCAATCGATTTACTATAAAATTATCGGCCAAAACAGCTATTTTTTCGGCGAACGATTTTTGCCAATTGGACAAATGAACAGAAAATTTATTGCAAATTTCATGAAAAAAGACAGGCTATTGCAGAAAATGATTTCTATATGAGATTCATTTGCCGCTGTAACGATTCCCGGATTTTCGCGTTTAGCGTTCCGGCAGCCTGTCCCACCAGGTTTTTTTCAGGATTGCCCCGCAAATAACGGTAATGATCACTGTAAACCAGACTGGCAGGAAATCTTGCAGCACAATGTATATCGGCATGGCAACCAACGCTGTTTGTGCAATAGTGCCTATTAGCACGTTAAACATGTCGAGCTTAAAGTTTTTGTTGGGTAAAAACGCAGGATCTTCAACCATCACCTTTGCTTTAATTGGTCCCCAGAATCCCCAGGGACGCACGGAGCGGTAAAATTCTTTCAGCACCACTTCGTTGGTGGGCTTGGTGAGGAAAGTCCCGAGTAGTGCGCCTGCAACGGAGATGAGCAGCAGCCAGGGAAAATAGTACAGATCGAGCGTTCCGCTGAAAACATACGGAAAAATCAGGGCAGGGATCAACCCGGCCACCATCCCCCAGAAGTAGCCGTAGCCGTTGAAGCGCCACCAGTACCATTTCAACACGTTCGATACCACGTAGCTTCCATACAGGGCCGATACAATCCATTGCAACATGCTGTTTACGTTTTGGGCAAAAACACCAAAGATAATGCTGATGATTACCACGATAATTCCCGTGGCATAATTGATGTTTTTGATTTTATTGTTGGACGCTTCGGGGTTGACGTAGCGCAGGTAAATGTCGTTTACTACGTAGGCCTGTGCGGCATTCAGTGTACCGGCAAAGGTCGAGTTGAAGGCAGCGAGCAACCCGGCCAGCAATAACCCCATAAAGCCTACCGGAACAAACTGGGCAATGGACGAAGGTAGAATCTGTTCAAAATCAATCTTCCCGGCAACCATTAGGTTGAGCTTATCGAAATACAAAATGGCCAGCACGGCAAAACCGGCAATCATGAAGTACCGGATGGGCATGAGCACCACCGATACAAAGGCGCTCATCTTGGCAGCTTCTTTCGGCGTTTTGGTCGAAAGGATCTTCTGCATGTCGTAGGTAGGGGCCGGGCCTGCAATCGAAACCAACAATCCTTTAAATACCATCATCATAAAGAAGATGGTGAAGAGCGAATAGCCGTCGCTGGCAATCTTTTCGTTCACTTCGTCAATCAGGCCATGCCAGTCGAGCTCGTCGAGCCGCCAGCCAAAAAACGGACTGTGCCATCCTTCAGGGACCAGCAGTTGTTCAACGGTGAGGGCTTTCATGGCCAGAACACCAATCAGAATGGCAGAAACGGTCATGATGATGTATTGAAGCACATCAGCCCAAACGATACTGGTCATCCCACCCAACACGGCGTAAAATACAGCAAACAGCGTGAAAGTTATTCCATAGATGTGGGGCACGTAAGCTTCGGGAACAGTGAATGGAATGTATGGGGCCACCACGTCCCAGGGAATGAAGATCATGACGAATTTTCCGAGACCAATAAAACCGTAAGCCAGATAGCCCAAACACAGGATCAGTGCGAAAATAACGACCACCCCGTGCGAGAGGTTGCTGTCGCGCGTGCGGCCAAAGCGCGTATTGATCCATTCGGCGCCTGTAGTTACGTTAGATCGGCGCAGCCAAATACTCAGGAAAACCATCAGGAAGATTTGGTTGAACACCGGCCAAAGCCATGGAATCCAGATACTTTTCAAACCATAAACAAACAGAAGCGTGACCAGCCACATGGTGCCGGAAATGTCAAACATTCCGGAAGCATTTGATAAACCGAGCATGTACCAGGGTAACTTGTTTCCTCCAAGCAGGTAATTGGATTTGCTTTTTTGAGCTACTTTTTTAAGAACGAGGCCAATGACAACTGTGGATAATAGGTATAACGCAATGATTATAACGTCAATAATCGTCAGATTCATAAATTGTTGGTTTGTAAGAGGCTACTAAAATAGCAATTTATTGGACTTTGAATTCGCTGAAATTAGCTTTTTGTCTTCAAAAAGAATGAATACCTTTTTTCTCGATTTTCCGGCTTAGTTGCTAAATCGGCAAAATCCATTCAACAGCTCTGCTTTTATAGCTTCCCGCATCTTTTTGTAACTTTGGTTTCCGGATAGATTTTCACCAGCTGTAAATATTATAGGACTACGGACGCAAGTTTGTTGTCAGTCTGGTGTCAAACACTGAAAATTGAACCCTAACGTACATGAATGATCAGGAATTGGTCCGATCGGTAATTAGCGGAAATGAAAAAGCCTTTCAGGTCCTGGTTGAACAACATCAGCAAATGGTGCTGAATACCTGCATGGGCCTGGTTCATCAGCGAAATGATGCGGAAGATCTGGCCCAGGAGGTTTTTGTGGAAGTGTACCGTTCTATGGCAGGGTTTCGGTCCGACTCAAAACTGTCCACCTGGATTTACCGCATTGCCATCAATAAATCCCTGAACTTTATCCGCGACAACAAACGCCGAAAACTGTTCCGCTCTTTCGAAACTATTTTTGGACAGGGGCAGCCCAATTTGCCTTCCGAAAGTTCGAGCGACCGGCCCGATCGTGGGTTGGAAAACAAACAGCGGCGCGAACGGCTGCACGCGGCCATCGATAGCCTGCCCGAACGGCAGCGCGTAGCCTTCACCCTCAATAAATTCGAGGATTTGCCTTACCAGAAAATTGCAGAGGTAATGGGACTTTCACTGGCTTCGGTGGAGTCACTGATTCACCGGGCAAAACTCAACCTGCAAAAAAAGTTGTACAAGTGTTATAAAAAAGATGATTGAATGCGCCAGTTTTACAAGAAAAATGTGTCACATCCAAAAAGAGCGAGTTATGAGCCATAAAACCATACAAGAACAATTGATTTTCTTTCTGGAAGGGAGCTTGCCGGATGAACAAATGAAGCAGGTAGCCGCCCACCTGGAAAGCTGTGGCAGCTGCCGCAGGCTTTTTCAGGAGTTGAAAGCTGATATGGCCTTGCTGGAAGATGACCGCAACCTTCCCTTCGATCCTTATTTTTATGCCAAGGTGAAACATAAAATCAGCTCAACGCGGGAACTACCGGTCTGGCAGTCGAAAAGGGTTCTACAACCGGCCTTTTTCTTGCTGGTGCTGGCACTCGGAATTCAGTTCGGCATTTGGGTTGGCGGGCATTATGATTCCCCGCGCCAAACCGTAAGCCAGGAAGCGGCTCTTTTCCCATTGAATGATTTATCGCACGAACCGATTGAACTGTTTCTACTAAATTTGGAATAATGTTTAAAAGTGTAAAAATATTGACATGGTTGGTTGTTATCTTATTCGCGACCAATCTCGCCACCATCCTTTCAGTGGCTTATCATATCCGGGCTGAACAGCAAAAAGCACCGGTTGCCCCGACAACCGAAGTGCCCGGAGACCAGCGCACCCGGTTTTTTCGCGAACAGCTGACACTGAGTGAAGAGCAGGTGCTCACTTTTCGGGAAGCCAACCGTGCCTTTAATCGAAAAGCCCAATCCATCACCGGACGACTAGATATTTTGCGGAAAAGGATGGTAGCTGAATTGACTTCGGAAGCTGCCGATCCGCAACAATTGGCCCAGCTGGCCAACGAAATTGGAGAAGAACATGAACGGCTGAAAATGGCCACCGCTGATTTTTACCTCGAAGTGAAAACTATTTGCGACGACACGCAAAAAGAAAAGTTGGCCGGAATTTTCAGGTCCTTACTGGACAGCGATGAAAAAGTTAACCTTCCGCAACGACAATTTCGCCACAAAAATCGCCCCTAGAACTATATCTGTTGGGTTTTAAAATTATTAAAGCTTATGTGCTCTCCCGGGTGGAAAAATATTTGTCGTTGATCTGGTCATTTGTGAAGATTCCTGTGTCATAATTTGGTCAATGGCATGTTTGTTTCATGTGCTGCTTTCCAAAACCGGGCCTACCTGTTGCTGAAATGTTAAAACCCGTGAAAAAAAACGGGAATATGCCGCATGTTGCCCTCTACAATGTTATTTTTGCCCCGTCAAAAAAATCAGACAAAAATCGATTAAATCCGATATGAACCAAATTATCAAAACCGAGCAATTTTCGGAGAATGTAGTGAAGCTGGTGGTACATGCGCCGCGCATTGCACGCGCCCGGAAACCCGGACATTTTATTATTTTGCGCATCGACGAAAAGGGTGAACGCATTCCATTAACCATTGCCGGAGCCGACGAAAAAGCCGGCACCATTACCCTGGTTGCCCAGAAGGTGGGAGTAAGTTCACAACGTTTATGCGAATTGCAGCCTGGCGACGAAATTCTGGATATGGTAGGCCCGCTGGGCCGTGCTACCGAAATCCACAACGTGGGTACTGTGCTGGCTTGTGGGGGCGGGGTAGGCGTGGCGCCGTTGCTGCCTATCGTTGAGGGCTTTAAGAAGGCCGGAAACCGCGTCATCAGTATTTTGGCTGCCCGGAGCAAAGATTTGATCATCCTGGAAGATGAAATCAGGAAATGGTCAGACGAAGTCATTATTATGACTGATGATGGCTCGTATGGGAGAAAAGGCTTGGTTACCGCCGGTGCCGAGGAAGTTATTTTGCGCGAAAAGGTGGATGAATGTGTGGCTATTGGTCCGGCAGTGATGATGAAATTTACGGCATTGCTGACTAAAAAATACGACATTCCCACGCAGGCCAGCCTGAACGCCATCATGGTGGACGGTACCGGCATGTGCGGCGCTTGCCGGGTTACTGTTGGCGGCGAAACCAAATTCACCTGTGTGGATGGGCCCGAATTTGATGCGCACCAGATCGATTTTGACGAGTTGCTGCTTCGCCTGGGCGGTTACAAACAGGACGAAGTGGACGCTTTTGAGCGGTATTTAAGTACTCAAAAATAAGGATTAGGTCTGTGACCGTACAAAACCAAATCAGCTAAATGACATGCAGGAATACCTGAAAATGGAACGTGAGCAAGCGTGGCGGATTGAGCTGCGTAACCAGATAAAGAATAAAGAACGAACAGCTCTTCCCCGGGTGAAAATGCCCGAAATGGATCCGCAGGAGCGTATTTGTTATCAAGATCGGGAAGTAAACCTGGGATTGGACGTGGAAAATGCACGCCGTGAAGCTTCGCGCTGCATGGATTGCGTGAACCCCACCTGTATCGAAGGTTGCCCGGTGAGCATCAATATCCCTAAGTTTGTTAAGAATATTGAGCGCGGAGAATTTCTCGAAGCTGCTAAAACACTGAAAGAAACTTCAGCACTGCCAGCAGTTTGTGGCCGTGTTTGCCCGCAGGAAAAACAATGTGAAGCCAGCTGCTTCTATACCTTGAAACTGAAAAAAGATCCCGTGGCTATTGGTTATCTTGAGCGATTTGCCGCCGATTACGAACGGGAAAGCGGACAGATTTCGGTACCCGAAGTGGCGCCTAAGAACGGGATGAAGGTAGCTGCCATTGGCTCAGGTCCTGCTTCGCTGGCTTTTGCCGGCGATATGATCAAACTGGGCTACGAGGTGACCGTATTTGAGGCCCTGCACGAAATTGGCGGAGTGCTGAAATACGGCATTCCCGAATTCCGCCTGCCCAACCACATTGTAGATGTCGAGCTGGACAATTTAAAGAAGATGGGGGTTCGTTTTGAACGAAACTTTATTGTGGGGCGCACCGCCACTTTCGAGGATCTGAAAGAAGAAGGCTATTGCGCATTTTTTGTGGCCAGCGGAGCCGGTTTGCCGCGTTTCATGAACATTCCGGGTGAGAATTACAACGGCATCCTGTCATCAAACGAATACCTGACACGGGTGAACTTGATGAATGCTGCCAATGATGAATTTGATACCCCTGTTTTGAAAGGGAAAAATGTGGCGGTAGTTGGCGGTGGCAATACGGCCATGGACTCGGTGCGTACCGCCAAACGCCTTGGCGCAGCGCGGGCCATGATTATTTACCGCCGTTCGCGCGAAGAAATGCCTGCTCGCGTGGAAGAGGTTCACCACGCCGAAGAAGAAGGCATCGAATTTATCAACCTGGCCAACCCGGTTGAATATTTTGCCGATGAAAAGGGCCGCGTAAACCGGATGCGCATTCAACGCATGGAACTGGGCGAACCCGATGCATCGGGCAGAAGGCGCCCGGTAGTGGTGGAAGGCTCGGAAACTGATATCGATGTGGACGTCGTGGTGGTAGCAATTGGCGTTTCGCCTAACCCGCTCATCCCTTCGGCTTTGCCCGAGTTGAAGGTGAGCCGCTGGGGCACTATCGAGGTGGACCCGGAATCGATGCAAAGTTCCATCCCCGAACTTTTTGCCGGCGGCGATATTGTGCGTGGTGGGGCAACCGTCATTTTGGCCATGGGCGACGGTCGGCGTGCTGCGGCCGGGATGCACCGCTATCTAACCGAATCAAAATGATACAGCGTTAATTAGCTTGCTGCTCTGCAGTCTTTTAATGTCAGATTTGCAATGTATTATGAATTCTGACTTTTAATTTTTTACTTTTGACTTGACACGATAAACGATTATATTTAAGCTCAAATCATAAGCTTATGGCAAATTTATCAACCCGCTTTTTCGGTTTAGAATTGAAAAGCCCGGTCGTTGCAGCCAGCTGCAGCATGACCGGAAACCTCGATCAGATCAGAAAAATTGCGCAGGCCGGCGCCGGCGCCGTGGTACTGAAATCGTTGTTTGAAGAGGAAATTTACGTTCAACTTCAGGAAGAATTGAACGAACGTAAAGAACTGGCAGCAGACCCGGAATACCTGGATTATTTCGATTATGTGATCAAAGAGGAAAACCTGAACAAATACATCAGCCTGATTCGCGAGGCCAAATCGGAGGTCGATATTCCGGTAGTGGCCAGTGTCAGTTGCATCAGCTCGTCGGAATGGACGCTTTTTGCCCGCAAATTGCAGGATGCTGGCGCCGACGCCATCGAACTGAATTTGTTTATCATTCCATCCAACCTGGATAAAAACCACGAGGCGAACGAGCAGTTTTATTTTGAGACAGTAAAAAAGGTGCTTGAGGTAGTGACCATTCCGGTAACCATCAAAATCAGTCCTTATTTTTCAAACCTGGGGCGGGTCATCAAAGATATGTCTGCTACCGGAATTGCCGGGATTACCTTGTTCAACCGCTTCTATTCACCAGATATCGATATTGAAAAGGGAAGTTTAATCTCGGCAGACGTGTTTAGTTCGGAGAAAGAATATCTGCAACCCTTGCGCTGGACCGGGATTATGGCGCCCAATGCGGATTGTCCGCTGGCGGCCACAACCGGCATCCACAACGCCGAGACGGCCCTGAAAATGTTGCTTGCCGGGGCCAGTGCGGTACAGGTGGCTTCAGTGTTGTACCAGGAAGGTATTTCTGCCATCAGTAAGATAAATGAAGGAATTGCCCGCTGGATGGATACCAAAAAATATGGCTCGATTACCGACTTTAAAGGAAAACTCAGCATTCAGGCCGATCATGCTGTGGCCTATGAACGCTTTCAGTTTATGACTTATTTCGGAGGTAAAGGGTTTTAGGGATTAGTGGTTGGCCATTATTCTGTCAGGGAACAATGAACCGCGATGCTGACCGTTTTATAACACATCTGACTATGATGTGTTAATTTTGAGATTCAAAAAAATAAGAAATGAAGAATTCTGTTCTTGTTGCCTTTTTCGTGCTGGTTTTGATGGTGGTTGCCGCTGCGCAGACCAGTAACAACCTTGGTTTTGTCATGCATCAGGTAAAACCGGGCGAAACAATTTATTCCATCAGCAAGGCCTTTGGTATCGAACAGAAAGAGCTGGTGAATGCCAATCCGGATTTGGTGCTTGGACTGAAAGCCGGTCAGCAATTGCGCATTCCATCCCTGCAAACAAATCCAACGAAAGCAGTCTATCCACAGCAGCAAGAGGAATTGCCATCGTTTGTTCACTATAAAGTGAAACGAAAAAATACCTTGCATTACATTGCCAGACAGTTTGATGTGGATGTGGAGGACATCCTGAAATATAACCCGGAAGCCCGTACCGGCATCAACAAAGGTCAGGTATTACGCATCCCCGTAAAAGCTGACCTGGAACGGATCGCTGCTCAACAAGCTGAAAAGGCACTATTGGAACCCGAAGTGCCCGGCGAGGTTCTCCATCGCGTAGTGGGCAACGAAACTTTGTACTCCATTTCGAAGAAATACAATTGTAGCATTGCATCCATTTTAGCGATGAATCCGGGAGCTGTCAATGGTCTTCGTATTGGCATGGAGCTGAAAATACAGCCGGAGGAGGGCCCGCAAACGACGGGAGCTGTTGCATCTGAAGATGGGTATTTCTGGCACCGGGTGGTGAGCGGCGAGACATTCTGGGGCTTGGAGAAAAAATATGATATCACCAAGGATGAATTGACTGAACTGAACCCCGTGCTGAAAAACGGGTTGCAGAGCGGATTGCAGATCCGTATTCCCATGCAAAAGGTGCCGGAAATTCAAGTGGTGCCAGCCGATGAATCTGCCTTTGAAAAGTATGAAGTTGGCAGGGGTGAAACATTGTATAGCATTTCCCGCCGTTTTGATGTAAAAATTCCGGAATTGAAACGCGTTAACCCGGTATTGAATTACCGCGGTTTGGTGGCCGGAGAAACCATTCTTGTCCCCAAAAAGAAAGAAAAAATTCAACCGGACACCGAATTCATGATCAAAACGCCGGTTTCGCCAGCTGATAAAACGGACTATTCGATTGAAGTTTATGTGGAGAATACTTCGTCTGTTTGCCCGCCCAACCCGGCAGCACGCACCGGCTTTTATCAGGTTGGATTAATGCTGCCGTTATATTTACCGGCCAACGACACCATAAACCGGGTGCGTGTGAGTGTGGAAGAAATGCTCGCCGATACGTCCCTGTTGAATCAGGTGAAGAATGTATCGGAACTCCCGGTTGATTCTTTCTATATTCGAAAAGACAAACAGGTTTATGCCCGTTCAGACAACTTCCTTCATTTTTATGAAGGTGTTTTATTGGCTGTCGACAGTTTACAGCGGGCGGGTATGCATGTACAGCTGAATGTGTTTGATACCAATCAAAGTGCTGCGGTCATTGATTCGTTGATCCGACTGGACATTTTCAGGGAGCTCGATTTGATCATCGGGCCGGTATATCCCGAGCAACAAAAGCAGGTAGCCGATTTTGCATTTAAAAACCGCATTCCGATGGTTTCTCCCTTGTCGGCAGCGGGTACCTTCGAGCAAAACAATCCGTATTATTTCAAGGTAAATCCGACTAAAGAATACTTGATCCGAAAAACGGCGGATTACATTGCAGAGGAATATTACGATAAAAACCTGATTGTGCTGAAGATGGGAGAGTACAAGCATCTTCCGGAAGCGGAACTGGTGAGCCTCTGCCGGGAAAAGCTGTTCTTTTCGGACTTCAATAACCACTCCAACCGGGTGCTTTTTCACGAGTATAACTTTCAGGAAGAAGGTACCTGGGGGTTGTCACGGATTTTAAGCAATGATCAGGAAAATGTTTTTATCATCCCTTCCGAAACCGAAGCGCAGTTAAGTGTGGCCATCACCAACCTTAACGGGATTGCCGAGAAATATCCGGTGACGCTTGTGGGGCAGTCTAATTTTCAGCGTTATAAAAGTATCCAAACGGAATATTTTCATCATACAAACCTGAATTTTCTCAGTCCGTATTTTGTCGATTACCAATCACCCGTAGTGAACCACTTTGTTAGCAGATTCAGACGCAACTTTGCTGCCGAACCCAACCAGTTCAGTTTTCAGGGATACGATGTAGCTTTCTACTTTATGTCGGCCCTGTTTAATTATGGTGAAAATTTCATCGATTGTCTTTTTGGCTTTCAGCCTGATTTGACGCAATGCGTGTTTTCGTTTGACAAAGTGAGCCGGATGGGAGGCTACATGAACCAGGGACTTTTTGTAACTGAATATGGCAGGAATTACAATGTCAGTATGAAGGGAATTATTGGCAAACATGCCGGTTATTTGTCCGGAGAATAATGGTAATTCAGGACGTGATTGAGAAAAAATAAAAAAGGGAAATGATTGCTCACTTCCCTTGTCAGGCCATTACTGGCCATATTGCTAAAAACCAAAATCCGCAATTGTTTTCTTAATACGGTCAAGTGCTTCGCGCATCTGCTCTTCGGTAATTACCAACGGTGGCGTGAAACGAATGATGTGCTGGTGTGTGGGTTTGGCAAGAATGCCGTTTTCTTTCATCGCCAGGCACACGTCCCAAGCTGTTTTGCCCCCTGTTGGCTTGATGGCAATAGCATTCAGCAAACCTTTTCCCCTAACAATTTCAATCATTCCCGACTGGACAGCACGCATCTCACTACGGAAAATCTCACCCATACGTGTGGCATTTTCAGCCAGATTTTCGTCCCGGATGACGTTGAGTGCGGCGATGGCCACCTGTCCGGCAATAGGATTCCCGCCGTAGGTAGAACCATGTTCACCTGGCTTGATGGTCAGCATGATTTCATCGTCGGCCAATACGCAAGACACAGGAAACATGCCGCCCGAAATAGCTTTTCCCAGGATCAGGATATCTGGGCGCACGTTTTCGTGGTCGCAGGCCAGCATTTTGCCCGTACGGGCCAAACCTGTCTGCACTTCATCAGCAATAAAAAGGACATTGTATTTTTTGCATAATTCAGCAGCTTTTCGCAGATAGCCGTCCTCGGGGACGTAAACCCCGGCTTCGGCCTGGATGGGCTCAACCAGGAAACCCGCCACGTCCGGATCTCGGAGCGCTTTTTCAAGTACTTCCGGATTGTTGTAAGGTATGTTGACAAAACCTGGTGTGTAGGGGCCGTAGTCGTTATATGCATCCGGGTCGGACGACATGGACACAATGGTGATGGTGCGCCCGTGAAAGTTGCCGTTGCAGACCACAATTTTGGCCTGATTACGCGGGATGCCTTTAACTTTGTAAGCCCACTTCCGGGTCAGTTTAAGGGCTGTTTCGTCGGCTTCGGCACCCGAGTTCATCGGTAACATTTTATCGTAGCCAAACAGACCGGTCATGTACTCTTCCCATTCGCCCAACACATTGTTGTAAAAGGCACGCGAGGTGAGTGCCAGTTTTTGTGCCTGGTCGGTCAACGCCCGAACAATACGCGGGTGGCAATGTCCTTGATTGACAGCCGAATAAGCAGCCAGAAAATCGAAATATTTGTTGCCTTCCACATCCCACACAAACACACCTTCGCCACGTTCCAGAACAACCGGAAGCGGATGGTAATTGTGGGCTCCGAAACGGTCTTCGCGATCGATGTAATACTGCGCATTGTGTGTACTCATAGGTTTTCTTTTGTCTTATTTTTTTACAGAATTAAGCAATCTATAAATGATTTCAAAGACATTTTGTCTGTTAAAAAAAAGGTGGGGAGATAACCTGGGTTGTTCCTGTTTTCAAATTTTTTATCAAACACCATTGGTTTGTGCCAATTTGGAAGCTACTTGGCGGTTTTGTTTTATATTTGTTTTAGGATTCAGGAAAACGGTTGATTGTCATGATGAAAAGATTTTGCTCACTATCTTTTTTCTTCGTATTAGTAATTGTTGCTGCTTTTGGGCAAAACCGAAGGCTGGAAAAAACGGATCAAGCCGGAGAGTTGGCCCGATTGCTCGAACGTGCCAGTCGATCGCTTGATTTTGCCGAGTTATTTGATACAACGTTATCATATCTGGAACAGGCCCAGCGTCTGGCCAACCAATTGAACCACGATTCGGCCCTGGTCGTTATTCAGAATTATTATGGATTGGCAAACTTTAACCGGGGTAATTTTCATGAAGCTACTGCCTGTTATTATGCCGGTCTTGAACTGGCCGAGGCCTCGGGCAATCTGGCCCAGAAAAGTAAACTGCTCAACAACCTGGGCATGATATACGATGAACTTGAAGATTACGATAAGGCCATTTCGCTTTACCGGCAATCGCACACCATCGACAGTTTGGCCGGAAACGAGGCTGGTGTGATGCGTTCGTTCATCAACATGGCCATCGGCTTCCAAAACAAAAAACTAATGGATACGGCCTTCGTTTTAAATAAAAAGGCTTTGATTCTGGCCGAAAAATTGAAAGATAGCTTGTCCTTGGTCAATATCATCAATAATCAGGGTACAATTGAATATGATCGTAAGCATTATGATGAAAGCCTGTCTTTTTACCAGAAAGCGCTTGCTTTGTACCGCTCGATGAACAACCAGGACGGTGTTGCTACAACGCTTAATAACATTGGCCTGGTTTATCTCGACCAAAAAAAATATCCGCAGGCCCTTTCCAACTTTTTGTCCGCATTGGATATTGTAAATGATATCGGATTATACAATTTATCAGGCGATGTTTACAGCAACCTGGCCGTTTATTACGAAGAAGTGGGTGATTATCAGAATGCTTACCAGTATTATAACCTGTTTAACGAAGTTTATGATAGTTTGATTGGCGAGAAGAAAAATCTGATGATCCGAAAACTGGAGGCGCAATATAACCTTGAAAAAAAACAGCGTGAAATATTGGAGCTGCGGCAGCAGAACCATGCCCAGCTGGAAGAAATAGAGGCCCGGCGCATAACACAGTCGTACATGTACCTGATTATTTTTCTGGTGATTTTTAGTTTGGCGGTGGTTTTCTATTTGCTTCACAAAGAGCGGAAACTTAGCCTTGAACTGAAAGAAAAAACCGAGGAGTTGAAAAAGCTAAACAATGCGAAAGACAAGTTTTTCTCTATCATTGCACACGACTTGAAAAATCCGTTCAATGCCCTGGTAAGTTATACCAGCCTTTTGAGAGAGGATTTTGAACGTTTTTCGCGCGATGAGATCAAACAGATTATTGTCGATTTGAACAACGCTACCGAACAGGGTTTCAAACTGCTTGAGAATTTGTTGTACTGGACCCGTTCGCAAACCAACCGTATAAAAGTGTTCCGGACCAGATTTAACCTTCGTCAGATTTGCGAAGATGTGGAAGATCTGGCCAAATCGAACTTGCACGAAAAATCACAGCAACTGGTGTTGGATATGCCTTCAGAGACCATCGTCTTTGCAGATAAGGATATGATTTCAACAGTTGTGCGAAACCTGGTTTTTAATGCGATTAAGTTTTCACACCGGGATACCGATATCCGTATTACCTGCGAAAGACTGCCTGGTGAGGTGAAAGTTCTCGTAATCGACCAAGGTGTAGGTATTCGGGAATCCGATTTGGAGCGCATTTTTCAATACACTGAAAACACAACCACGTATGGTACCGAAGGCGAATCAGGAAGTGGGCTCGGCTTGGTTATTTGCCGCGAATTTGTCGAAAAAAACGGGGGCAAAATCGGTGTCAACAGCAGTCCGGACAAGGGGGCAACATTTTACTTTACCATTCCTCTCGCCGAAACTACTTCCAAAAACGGATAATTGCAGCTTCTGTCAATACAAATAGTAAAGCCAGCAGAATGAAATATTTCCAAAGCTCAGTGCCCTTGTTGGCCTCCTTAATCCGTTGCTGAAAATCAGGCAGTTTACTGTCGATCACCTGCGGTGTATTTTGCCAATGCCCGGTGAGTTTCACCAGTTCAGCTACCGCATAAAACGGTGACAGCGATTCTTTTCGGTTGTAATTGAAGGCCAGTGTCATAAACGTTTCTGAAGCGTTGCTTAACCGGTAAAAACCGGCGTCATTTGCAAATGGAGTGGGGTTGATGGTAAAATAATCGCCACGATCGTTTAGTACCGGCAATTGGCTTTCGTCTCCACTTTCAGCCCGGGTAATGGTAATCAAGTTGCTTGGCAGGAATTCTGCCTTTTTTCGCAGCTCAATCGCTTGGTAACCGCCCAGCGGGTATTGGATCACCTGTGGTTCGCTACTGTTTAGTGCCATGTTATATAGCACCGGCACAAACAGGGCTTGTTTGTAAAAGTCGGTCACTGCCTGATCAAGCGGAAAACTAAACTGGTACAGTCGCCCCAGCCCGTAAGGATATTCGGCCAAAGCCGGATTTCCGCTGTTAGTGGTGATGATCCGTGTTTCGGGTGAATTTGTTCCTGTTTGCAACCGGTAGGTGACTTTCAGAAAGGGAAGTTCCGGTTTTTCTTTTTCATGAAGAAAGACCTCCCGGAAAAGCAGGTGTTTGTAATTAATTTCAGCCATTCGCTGGCTGCTGGTGTCTTTCCGCCCAATGCTCCCGGATGCCAGTTCGCTGAACAATTGATTGTAGGCAGGCAGGTCAGCATCATTACCGGGGAAGATACACAGGGTGCCGCCTTGCCGTACAAAATCCAGTAATGCCGCTGTTAATCCACCAGGAAGCTCATCCAAATTCAACAAGAAAATACATTGGTAACGATTGATTTGGCTTAGCTGAATTTTCTTGTCCTCCACATGCTCAAAGAGCATGTTTTCATCGTCCCGAAAAAGCTTTTCCAGGTACCGGACAGCTACCTGCCCCGAAGGCGAAACGGCCAGCACATTCACTTTCGGCTCTACTTGGTAACTAAAGTAACAGGTGTTATCGAAAACAACCGGGTAGTCATCAATCCCAACTTTACCCAAGTGAGTCCCTTGCCTGTTGTTTCGGTAATTCAGCTGAAATTCTGCTGTTTCATTCGGACCGATCGTGAGTGTGTTTACGGCTTTCAGCGAGTCGTTCAGCATCAGCCTGACAGGCAGGTTTTGGACGGTTTGTCCCGATAAGTTTTTCACCCGAACATGCAGGTTTTCAGCTTGGTTCGGTCTCCTTCCCGGTGTTTCAAACCAACATGAGTCAATCATCAGATTGTTATCGGCTGGCGCTTCAAAAGGCACTAATAAAACATTCAGGTTGCTGTCGGGGGCAAGCTGGTCGAAATCACTGCTGAATTGCTGAAAATCGGAAAGCAAGTAAACGCTCTTCCCAGAGCTGCCCGAAGTTTTATCCATTCGGTTTTCCAGCAAGCGCATGGCCCGAGACAAAGGAAGCGAAACCGGGCTTTCGTCCGTTTTGGCAACCTGGGCAATAAACTGTTCACGTGTTAATACTTGCTGCAGCCGGATATCATCCTGGTTGGTCAATAACATGAAATCGGTGCCAGGTCCGTAATTATTAACAATCTCCACCGCCTTGTTTTTGGCGAGTTCCAGCAAACTTCCGTTTTCAGCCATACGTTTCATGCTGAACGAGTTGTCGATGTACACACCAACCAATTGCCGTGCGGTTTTCCTTTCTTTTTGACTAACCGGAATATAGGGCTGCGAAAAGGCCAGTACCAGGAAAATAATCGCCAATATTCGCGACAACAAAATGAGTAATTGCTTGACGTCGTTCTTTTTTTTTGATTCTTGTCTGATGGCTTTCAGAAAACCAACCTGGCTGAAATAGACGGTTTTATAGCGCTTAAATTGAAAAATATGAATAAGAATAGGCAGAAGTACCAATAGCAGCGCATATAAAAATAGAGGGTCAATAAATCTCATTGTTTCCGGTGGTTTTTCAGATAGTCCAAAAATAGTGGAAAAGTAAGAATCTGTTTACACCCGGTTTGGATTATATTTGTGTTTATTTTTTTGTCGATATCATGAAACAAAAAGGCTCTTTGACTGTTCTACTGGTAATTGTTTCTTTTGTAAAATAAATGAAGCAGATCGTGATAGTCATAAAATTATAGCAGCTTTGGATCTTCTGAACACACAAATGCAACAACATGAACTACTATACCATTAAAGATTTGGAAACGCTTTCGGGTATAAAGGCGCACACCATCCGTATTTGGGAGAAACGCTATGGCTTGCTGGTGCCGCACCGTACCACTACCAACATTCGGTATTACAGTGATGAGGAATTAAAGCGCCTGCTGAATGTATCGGCGTTGGTAAAGAATGGCTTTAAGATTTCGAAAGTTTCCGGCTACGATGATCACCGCATACACGACGAGGTGTTGAAATTGAGCCGACAGGTTACCGGTATGGAAAATATCATCGATCAGCTCGTGATTCACATGGTGAATTTTGACGATGAGCAGTTCGAGATATTGCTCGATCGGCAAATTAATGAACATGGCTTTGAACAGGTTGTACTGGAAACCGTTTTCCCATTGTTCGAAAAGATTGGCATTTTTTGGCAAATTGGTTCCATCTTTCCGGCACAGGAACATTTCGTTTCCAATTTGTTGCGCCAACGCCTAATTACCGAAGCGGCTGCTTACCGCAATTACCAGGCCGATAAAACCGTATTATTCTTTCTTCCCGAAAATGAAATGCACGAACTGGGGCTTCTTTTTTACAATTACCTGGCACTGAAATACGGCTACAAGACCATTTACCTAGGGCAAAATGTGCCGTTCGAAGACTTATCCGGTCTTACCGATTTGACGAAAGTCGATTATGTGTTTACGGCTTTTATTAATGCAATTGAAAAGGAAGAGCTTGAAGCGTATTTTAACAAGTTGAATACGGTTTTTAAAAAGAAAAAAATCTTTGTAACCGGTGCTCAGGTGATGAAACACGAACCTCATCTTCCTGCAAATTTCAGGACGATCAGCCAGGTAAATACTTTCAAAAAATACTTTTTAAACGTATGATCCACAATTTTACTTCCTAATATTTGGACAATTGGACGAATTTGCAACAGCTGATATTTATCAAGTCCATTTCGGGCGCCATCATTTTTTGTTATTTTTAGCACATACTGAAAATGCATCCGGCATCATTCAGCCCAACTTCCTTTTTTAATTGAAATACATAGCTATCATGAAGATACCTCAAACATTGATTGAGAAATATAATGTACCTGTACCACGCTATACCAGTTATCCGCCGGCAAATTTTTTTGGCGACGATTTCGGGACTGCCGAATATTTGAAAGCAGTGGAACAATCCAATCAGGAAAAACCGGAAAATATAAGTATCTACCTGCATATTCCTTTCTGCACACAGTTGTGTTTGTATTGCGGATGTAACACCCACATCACGAAAGACCGGAAACTGATGCGAACATATGTGGATGCGCTGAAAAAAGAGATTGCCATGATCAGGCCATTACTTGACAAAAACCGGAAAGTGTCTCAAATCCACTGGGGCGGCGGTACGCCCAACGCGCTTCCGTCGTCGTATATTGGCGAAATTATGGGTATCCTGACTTCGGAATTTCAATTTATTGACAAACCCGAAATTGCTGTGGAGTGTAATCCTGCCCACTTGGATGCGAAGTATATCGCCGATTTGGCATCATTTGGTTTCAACCGCATTAGCATGGGAGTACAGGATTTTCGTGAAGATGTACTAAATGCCGTTCGCCGCGAAGTGCCCGTTATTTCTATCGAAGAGCTGTATCAGCTGATCAAGTCGCATCCGGGGATGTCAGTCAATCTCGACTTTATTTACGGGTTACCGTTTCAAACAGCCGAATCTTTTGCCAAAACGATGGAAAGGGCATTGGCTATTTCGCCAGACAGGTTGGTGACCTTTTCGTATGCGCATGTGCCATGGGTGAAAAAGGCCCAGCAAAAACTGGAAGATTATGGCTTGCCATCGGCCGATGAAAAGGTGAAAATGTTCGAGGAGGCCTGGGCACTGATGAAGGCAGCCGGCTACATTCCGATTGGTTTGGATCATTATGCCAAACCGGAAGACGACATGGCACAGGCCTTGCAAAGCCGTAGCCTGCACCGAAATTTCCAGGGATACTGTACCCGCGAAACCACCGGGCAGGTTTATGCGTTTGGCGTTACCGGGATCAGCCAGCTGGAAAACGTATATGCGCAAAATGCCCGGACGGTGAAAGAATATATTGAACACATCGAAAAGGGCGAAATCCTTGTCGTAAAGGGCTATTCGCTGTCACGACCCGAAAAAATTATCCGTCAGATCATCAACGAAATCATGTGCAACCAGTACCTTTCGTGGCAACAGGTGGCAACAAATTTTGGAACAACAGTCCAGGAAATAAAAGACATGCTGAATTTCAGCAACAAAAAACTCGATCCGTTTAAGGCAGATCAATTGCTCGATTATAACGATGATGAACTGGTGATCCACGATCTTGGCCGTTTCTTCTTGCGCAATATTGCTGCAGTTTTCGATATTCATGCAGGCGATACCACCCGAAAGTTTTCGCAATCGGTATAAATTGAAATTGACAGTTTGTGTTTCGTCATAAATTAATAATGAATACGCATATAAAATAAGCTATGAAACGAGTTGCCGTTATTGGAGCCGGACTTACCGGCCTGACCACTGCCTATTATCTTCGGAAGAAAGGGGTTGATGTTACCATTTTTGAAAAAGCAGATCGGGCAGGAGGGGTGATCCAAACGGTACAAAAGGATGGTTTTATTTTCGAAAACGGACCGAGTACGGGCGTTTTGGGTACGCCGGAAGCTGCTGAACTGATTGAAGAATTGGGAGGACATTGCCAGCTTGAGATCGCCGATGAAAACGCCAAATTCCGCTGGATATGGAAAAACGGGCGCTGGCATACTTTGCCATCCGGATTGATCGGGGGCATTACTACGCCCCTGTTCACCTTTGCAGATAAGTTGCGGTTACTGGGCGAGCCTTTCTGCCAGCCGGGCGCCGATCCCAACGAATCGCTGGCCGATATGGTGCGGCGGCGCATGGGGAAAAGCTTCCTGGATTATGCGGTCGATCCATTCATCCTGGGCATTTATTCCGGCGATCCGGAAAAGTTGGTCACCAAATATGCCCTGCCCAAATTGTATAACCTGGAGCAGAAATACGGTAGTTTTATCGGTGGTTCAATTAAAAAGGCCAAAGAACCTAAAACAGAACGGGATAAAAAAGCGACCCGACAGGTTTTCGCCCTTTCCGGAGGGCTCTCCACCTTAATTGCCGCGTTGGTGAAAGAAATAGGGAAGGAGCGCATACAATTAAATTGCGGAAAAATCAATGTCGGGCGTTCCGGTCCGGGGTATCTGATTTCGGGTGCTGACAGGCACGAAATGCCTTTTGATCAGGTAGTTTCAACCATTGGCGCATACGAACTTAAGAATATTTTCGAATTTTTACCAACCGAACAGTTGTCGAAAATAGAAAAGTTGCCATATGCCCGTGTGGTACAGGTTTCGGTAGGTTTCAAAAACTGGGAAGGTATTGAACTGAAAGCATTTGGCGGATTGGTGCCTTTTCGTGAAAACCGGCAGGTATTGGGTGCGCTGTTCCTGTCTTCATTTTTAAAAGGAAGAGCACCGGAAGGAGGTGTGCTGATTTCGACTTTTTTGGGAGGCGTGCGCAAACCTGAAATGGTTGATCTTTCGGATGATGAGATTAAAACGATCGTTTCTGTTGAATTAAAATCCATGCTTGGCTTAACAAAGTGGGCGCCTGATTTGTTGGTAATTAATCGTTATCAGCACGCCATTCCTCAGTATGGCATCGAATCAACCGAAAAACTGCAGGCCATTGCTGAACTGGAAGAAGCTTTCCCGGGCTTGATTTTGGCCGGAAACATACGCGATGGTATTGGCATGGCCGACCGGATCAAACAGGGAAAGATGATTGCTGAAACGATTGGATAGCCCGCCGATCAGACCGTTGTGCGGGAAAATTAACCGGATTATTTCAACTATTATGAGAAAAGAACGGGTGGCAACCACTTACCGCACCTTGCAACAACAAATTTGTAAACAATTGCAGACGGCCGATGGGAAATCGGCTTTTAAAACGGACAGTTGGAAAAAAGATATCGGATACGGGCATACCATGGTTTTTCAGGGAGGCGATGCGATTGAAAAAGCCGCGGTCAACTTTTCGGCTGTTGGTGGGCCCGTTACCGAAACGATGCGCCAGACCTTGAATATCGAAGAAGGCCAGGAATATTTCGCCAGCGGTATTTCTTCAATCATTCATCCCTGCAACCCGTATGTGCCCATCACCCATATGAATGTTCGTTATTTTGAGCTGAGCTCCGGACAATCGTGGTTTGGCGGTGGCATCGACCTTACCCCGCATTACGTGGACAGGCAGGAGGCTGGCTGGTTTCATCGCGAACTAAAGACTGTTTGCGACCGGTTCGATACCAATTTTTATCCCGACTTTAAGGTTTGGGCCGATGACTATTTCTATCTGAAACACCGGGAAGAAACCCGTGGCATAGGCGGAATTTTTTTTGATCATCAACCGGCAGTTGAAGAGAAGCAATTTGAAAAGTTGTTTGCCTTTACCATCGACCTGGCCAAAGCCTATCCGCGCGTCTATATTGAGTTGCTGAATAAAAACCGGAACAGGAAGTATTCCGACATCGAAAAAAAATGGCAATATCTGCGAAGAGGCCGCTATGTGGAGTTTAACCTGCTATACGACATAGGGACTAAATTCGGTTTGGAATCGAACGGACGCACGGAATCGATCTTTCTGAGTATGCCGCCAATAGCGTCATGGGCGTATGATTACGCGGCGGAAAAAGGCTCGAAAGAAGCAGAGACACTGAATTTATTGAAAAAAAATATTGACTGGCTAAATCTGTAACCCAAGACAATTTATGGCAACAAGAAACGATAATTCAAACCGCACCGCAGTTTTGCTGGTAAATGTTGGAACACCCGATGCGCCAACAGTACCTGCTGTCCGAAAGTATTTATTTCAGTTTTTGAATGACCGTCGCGTAATCGATTTACCGCTCATCCCGCAAAAAATCCTGGTGAACCTGATTATCGTTCCATTTCGGGCTCCCAAATCAACCGAATTGTACAAAATTCTGTGGACTGAAAAAGGCTCGCCATTAATGGTGAATGCTGAAAAAAACCGGACTAAGTTGCAAGAAGCGCTGGGGGACGATTATGAAGTGTTTACCGCCATGCGTTACCAGAATCCGTCGTTGAAGATGGTTTTGCGCGAGGTTCGGGACAAACGATTCGGAAAAATGATTGTGATCCCGGTTTTTCCCCAATATGCTTCGTCAACAACCGGAACCATTTTTCAATTTGTTTCTCAGGAAATTGCCCGCTGGGAAGTTATTCCCGAAGTGCGCATGGTGAGCCAGTTTTACGATCATCCGCAGTTTCTGGAGGCTTTTGCCGATCGCATTCGTGCGTACAACCCGGAAACCTGGGACCATCTGATTTTTTCGTATCATGGTTTGCCAAACCGGCAGGTGGATAAAGTTCATCCCGAAGTAAAATCGGTGAATTGCAGCTGCGAAACAGCCCTTCCACCGCACGGTAAATATTGCTACAAAGCAACCTGTTACGAAACCACCCGTTTGCTGGCTGCTGCCCTGAACCTGAAAAAGGAAGACTACTCGGTGTCATTTCAGTCGCGCCTAACCAAAAACTGGCTGAAACCTTTTACCGATGAGAACCTGATTGGCATGGCAAAAGCAGGCAAAAAACGCGTTTTGGTGGTTGCTCCTGCCTTTGTGGCCGATTGCCTGGAAACTACGGTGGAAATCGGTTGCGAATACCAGGAATTGTTTGTTGAACACGGCGGAGAGAAAGTACAACTGGTGAAAAGTTTAAACGATCACCCGCTTTGGATTGAAACGTTGAAACAACTGATTGAAGACTGAAATTAGCGTATATGAAAAAAAGGCTGCCCAAAAAGGACAGCCTCTATTCTGTTTATTTCAACCTTATTCGTCTTTGTTTATTTCACCTTATCAACGATTGCTTTGAAAGCAACCGGTTGATAAACGGCTAAATCAGCTAATACTTTACGGTTGATTTCGATGCTGTTCTTCTTCAACAAACCGATTAACTGAGAATAGCTCATTCCTTCCATACGAGCAGCGGCGTTAATACGCTGGATCCAAAGGGCACGGAAGTTTCTTTTTTTGGCTTTCCGGTCGCGGTAAGCATATTGTAACCCTTTTTCATAGGTGTTTTTTGCTACCGTCCAGACATTTCTGCGGGCACCCCAATTACCTTTGGTTTGCTTGAGGATTTTTTTTCTACGAGCCCGAGATGCTACGTGATTTACTGATCTTGGCATAATCTTACATTTTAAGCGGTTAGCGCCCGGCATGGCCGGAACTTTTTGGCTAATTCACTTGGTTTTAAACTCTAATTTTAACTCTTCGAAAAGGATTACTTCATGGCGAGCAACAACTTCACGTTGTTTTCGTCAGTTTTGTTCACCAACCCTGAATGGGTCAGATTCCGTTTACGTTTAGTGCTTTTTTTGGTCAGGATGTGACTTTTAAAAGCATGCTTCCTTTTCAATTTTCCGGTGCCGGTTAATTTAAACCGTTTTTTTGCGCCGGAGTTGGTCTTCATTTTTGGCATCTTTTCTAATTTAAATTATCAAAGAAATTACTTCTTCTTTTTAGGTGAAATAAACATCGTCATTCTTTTTCCTTCCAATTGCGGAAGTTGCTCTACTTTGCCGTAATCCTCCAGGGCGGTTGCAAATTTCAGCAACAGGATTTCGCCTTGTTCTTTAAACAGGATTGAACGTCCTTTAAAGAAAACATAGGCTTTAACTTTTGCTCCTTCGCCCAAAAATTTTTCGGCATGCCGCAGCTTAAACTGAAAGTCGTGCTCATCGGTTTGCGGACCGAAGCGAATTTCTTTTACCACTACTTTCACGGCCTTGGCCTTCATTTCTTTTTGTTTCTTTTTTTGTTGATAAAGAAACTTCTGATAGTCCGTTATTTTACAAACAGGAGGATCGGCATTGGGGGAAATTTCAACCAGGTCCAATCCGAGTCCTTCGGCCATGGCCAAGGCTTCTTTCAATGAATATACTCCCTGATTTTCAACGTTTTCACCAACAACGCGAACCTGATGAGATCTGATTCTCTCATTTATCCTGTGCTGAGGTGTTGTATCTACACGTGTTCCTCCGCGATATGGTCTTTTTACAGCGATAAGAAAACCTCCTATTCTTTTTTAGTTATAAAATGCTGATAATTGATCTTTTACTTCGTTGTTCAGGAAAGCTGCAAACTCTTCCATGGTCATGCTGCCTTTATCACCTTCGCCTTGTTTTCTCACTGAGACCAAACCGCTTTCGGCTTCTTTTTCCCCGACAATCAATAAGTACGGGATACGTTTTAACTCGTTGTCCCGGATTTTACGGCCGATTTTTTCATTGCGCCCGTCAACCAGGCTGCGAATATCGGAATTATTTAGATAATTTGAAACATTTTCCGCGTATTCATTATATTTTTCGCTGATCGGCAGTACAACAACCTGCTCGGGGGTCAGCCAAAGCGGGAATTTTCCGGCGGTGTGCTCAATCAACACTGCTACAAAGCGTTCCATCGATCCGAATGGCGCCCGGTGAATCATGATGGGGCGGTGGCGTTTGTCATCGGCGCCAATGTATTCGAGTTCGAACCGTTCTGGCAGGTTATAGTCAACCTGAATAGTTCCCAACTGCCAGTTGCGTCCCAATGCATCCTTGATCATGAAGTCGAGCTTGGGACCGTAGAAAGCGGCTTCGCCCAACTCAGTAACGGTTTTTAGTCCTTTTTCGGCAGCAGCTTCAATGATGGCTTGTTCGGCTTTATCCCAGTTTTCGGGCGAACCAATGTACTTTTCGGGTTTATTGGGATCGCGCAATGAAATCTGGGCGGTATAATCTTCAAAATTTAATGCTTTGAAAATGATGAAGATAATATCAATTACTTTTTTGAATTCGTCCTTTAGCTGGTCGGGCCGGCAAAAAATGTGGGCATCATCCTGGGTGAATCCGCGTACACGGGTCAAACCGTGGAGTTCACCACTTTGCTCGTAACGATAAACGGTACCGAATTCGGCCATCCGTATCGGTAAATCTTTGTACGAACGAGGTTTAAACTTGTACAGCTCGCAGTGGTGCGGACAGTTCATGGGTTTCAGCATATACTCTTCGCCTTCGGCCGGCGTTTTGATGGTTTGGAACGAATCTGCCCCGTATTTCTGAAAATGTCCCGACGTTTTGTACAGTGTAACATCTCCGATGTGAGGAGTCATTACCTGTTCGTACCCAAATTTCTTTTGTACTTTTTTCAGGAAATCTTCCAGCTGCATACGTAACATGGTTCCTTTCGGCAACCACAGCGGAAGGCCCTGACCCACCTGTTGAGAAAAAGTGAACAGTTCCATTTCTTTCCCGATTTTGCGGTGGTCGCGTTTTTTTGCTTCCTCCAACAGCACCAGGTATTCATCGAGCATTTTTTGTTTTGGAAAAGTTACACCGTACACGCGTGTCAGCATCTTGTTTTTTTCGTTGCCACGCCAGTAAGCGCCGGCAATCGAAGTCAATTTTACAGCCTTAATGTATGAGGTGTTGGGCAAATGCGGGCCACGGCATAAATCAGTGAAATTCCCCTGTTGGTAGAGGGTGATGGTGCCGTCTTCCAGTTCACTGATCAACTCTTGTTTGAGTTCATCATTTTTTGAAGTAAACATGGCCAGCGCGTCAGCTTTCGAAATTTCTTTGCGAACGATATCGGTTTTTGCCCGCGCTAACTCAATCATTTTCTTTTCAATTTCAGCAAGGTCTTTTTCCGTCAGCTGCTTTCCTTCCGGAAGATCGATATCGTAATAAAAACCGGTATCAACCGTGGGGCCAATGCCAAATTTGGTACCCGGGTAAAAGAACTCAATGGCCTCGGCCATCAGGTGGGCTGACGAGTGCCAGAAGGTTTCTTTTCCTTCCCGGTCGTCCCACGTGTACAGTTTGACGGACGCATCGGAGATCAACGGGCGGTTTAAATCCCAAACTTCGCCATTCACTGAAATGGCCAAAACATCTTTTGCCAGGCGGCTGCTAATGGCATTGGCAATATCGAGCCCGGTTGCCCCGGCTTCAAATTCCCGGATGCTATTGTCAGGTAATGTAATTTTAATCATTGGTCTTATCGTGTGATATCTTATTTTCAGGCTGCAAAGATAATTATTATTGAAGGATGGCATCAAATTGCACCTATGTTTTTGTCAAATTAAAAACAAAAAAGGCGCCTGTTCAGCGCCTCTTGAAATGTGTATTGTTATCCGCTAACGAAAACCGAGACTGATTCCCGCATTATAAGACGTATATTCCGATTTGTTAACCGATCCGTACAGGCTAAAGAAAGCCAGTTTTAGCCGTAAACCAGCACTAAGACTCAGATTAGAAGCTTCAAAATCGAGTTGGACCGGATCGGTTTCGCCGTAGATGACCACTTCATTGATGGCTTCACCGTCTTCAATAAAAGGATAACTTCCTTTCAGGTCGATATCTGTTTGGCTTTTGTTATTCCCGGCGCTGGCATACACGGTTAAAACACTTAGTTTTTTGGAAACAATCAGACCATAGCCAAAGGTTTGGGTTTTAAATTTCAGTTGCTGGTTGTCGTCTTGTATATAATTGTTTTGCACAGAAATCCCTTGTTCGAAGTCATACTCATCAGCTCCAAACATCAAATCGCCGGATGCATCGATGGTCGAAAAATTTAAATAAACGGAAGCATCAAAAGGGAGATGTTTCAAAAAGGGCAGCGATTCTTTAAAATTGTGTTTTAATCCGCCGCCAATCATGCCGACTTTTATTTCATCATCGTCGAACGACAATTCCGGCACATACCGAATGCTCAGATCCGTTTTTGGCAGAACGCCCAGAGTCAGTTGGGCCATAGGTACCGGTACCATGTCAAAGCCGGTACCCTGCGGGGTGTTAAATGTTACAACTTCACGATTGTCCAGGTAAACGCCCATTCTCGGGCCATCTTCTTCTGCCCCTGCAACGGTGGGAGCTATCGGTCCTCCCGAGATCAACCGGGTGTTATTGCTCAGACCAATTTCATTTACATTGAATGCTTGTCCGCTTGATGGGATCATTATGGCACTGACGTTGATCGCCAGGTCCATCCCAAACAACTTATGCGTCGCGGCACTGTTGTACCAGCAGTTGTTCAGGCCGTCGCCCAAGGCAAGCGCATAAGGATTCAGGTACGCTTGAATCAATTTGGTAGCATCATCTTTACCCGCCCGGATAAAATCAGCCACTTCGGATTGGGAATGCCCCACTTTCAGAATAAAAAGGAAAGCCAACGTTAAAATCAATTTACTCTTCATAATCTATTTTTTTCATTTAACAGAAAAAGTCCTTATTTTCGGGGAAAAGATAAGGATAAATCATGTAACTATCTGCTTGCCCAATTGACTTATCCACAAAAATAACCTGGAGTTTATCTTTTTTATTTGCGAAAATTTTCAAAGTTTTGATCATTCAATAAAAACGTTTACTATGCGCTATTTAATTTTTCTGTTTGTTCTTTTCATTGGGTTTGGAAACCCATTGTACGCTCAAAAAAAGATTAGCCTGGAGGATGTCCAGGCTTTCGGTACTTTTCGCGAAAAAAAGGTTGAAGGACTTCGGTCGATGAATGATGGACTGCACTACACCGTACTGGAAGAAGGTAGTAGAATTGTAAAATACAGTTATAAGGAAGGTAAAAAAATTGCCACTGTTTTCGATCTGTCAACGGTTGATAATGCCCCGATCAGCAGTTTTTCGGCTTACGAATTCAGCGATGATGAAACTAAACTGTTGCTGACTACCAAGGTGGAAAAGATTTACCGTCACTCATTTACCGCCGAATATTTTGTGTGGAATTCGGTAACGCAAGAGTTGACCGAACTTTCGGCAAAAGGCAGGCAGCAATTGGCTACATTTTCACCCGATGGCGAGCGAGTTGCCTTTGTGCGCAAAAACAACCTTTTTGTGAAAAGTCTGAAATTTGGCACCGAAAGCCAAGTCACTTTTGACGGGAAAAAGAACGAAATTATCAATGGGGCACCGGATTGGGTGTACGAAGAAGAGTTTGCGTATAACAAGGCATTTTCCTGGTCGCCCGATTCTAAATTTCTGGCCTTTATTCGTTTTGACGAGCGGGAGGTGAACGATTTTTCGATGACTATGTTCCGGGGGGAACAACCAAGTTTAAACGAGAATGAGCTATACCCGTCGGGCTACACCTTTAAATACCCTAAAGCCGGAGAGAAAAATTCGGAGGTGAGCGCGCATGTTTACGACCTGAAATCGAAAACCACCGTGGAGGCAGATCTGGGAACAGAAAAGGATATTTATGTGCCTCGACTGAAATGGACCGCCGATGCGGCCGAGTTGGCCATCATGCGTCTCAACCGGCGCCAGAATGTGCTGGACGTGTTGCTGGCCAACCCGAACACCGGCGATACCCGTTCGTTCTTCACCGAAAAAAATAACCGTTATGTGGCTGAAGAGTTTCTGGACGATTTCATCTTTTTGCCCGACAATGATTATTTTGTGGTAAACAGTGAGCGCAATGAATATTCGCATTTGTATTTATACGATCGGCAAGGTTTCCTGGTGAAACAGCTGACGGACGGTGCGTTTGATGTAACCGATTTTTATGGTTTCGATAAAAAGCGCAAGATATTTTATTACCAGGCTGCCAAGGAATCTGCTATGAGGAGAGAAGTGTATTACGTAAGCCTGGATGGAAAAAAGCAAGGTAAATTATCTTCGGCTCCCGGAACCAGTAAGGCCGAATTCAGCAGCGGATTCAATTACTTCATCAATTCCTGTTCTTCGGTAGAAAACCCGCTTCAGGTAACTTTACATGACAATACCGGAAAACTGTTGCGGGTACTGGAAGATAATGCTGATCTGAAGGCAAAGCTTAAGGAATACAACATTCCTCAAAAAGAATTTTTCGAATTCGAAACCTCTGAAGGAATATTGCTGAACGGCTGGATGATTAAACCGGTTGATTTTGATACTTCGAAAAAATATCCGGTGGTGATGACCCAGTACAGCGGGCCAAATTCGCAGGAAGTGCTGGACAAATGGTCAGTGGATTGGTACCATTATTTGGCCCAGGAGGGATTTGTAGTTGCTTGTGTTGATCCGCGCGGTACCGGAGCACGGGGAGAAGAGTTCCGGAAAGTTACCTATATGCAGTTGGGCAAATACGAATCGGACGATCAGGTTGAAGCTGCAAAATATCTGGGTTCATTGCCGTATGTTGATAAAAATAACATTGCCATCTGGGGTTGGAGCTATGGTGGTTTCATGACCTTGCTGAGCATGGAAAAAGGAGGCGATATATTTAAAGCAGGCATTGCCGTAGCACCGGTTACCCACTATAAGTTTTACGACACAGTTTACACCGAGCGTTATATGCGCACACCCCGTGAAAATCCTGATGGCTACGACGAAAATTCGCCCATGGCCAATCCTAGTAATATCACAGGGCGATTACTGATTGTGCATGGTTCGGCCGACGACAATGTGCATGTGCAAAACACGATGGAATTTACCGAAAAATTGGTGCAGGCCGGTGTTCAGTTTGATATGGCCATCTATACCAACAGGAATCATAGTATTTTTGGTGGAAATACCCGCCTTCATTTGTACCGGAAGATGACCGACTTTCTGAAAACACAATTGAAATAACAAGAAGCTTTTATTTATGATACAGCCTGTTGTTCGTTCAGCAGGCTGTTTGTTTTTAGAAAATCATACGAAAATTCGTCCCGTCCGTTTGCCGCCTGTTTCATGATCCGTTCAAATAACTGATCCTGGTAAGGCGAGAAGGAGCCGTTTTTCTTTTTAATAAATGAAAAGCGGAGGGGCGAGCATCTCTCAAATTTTCGGGCAAATTTTCGGCTGAAAAACGGGTGGTTGGTTATTACCGATTCCACCAAAAACAGTTCAATGCTCTTTCCCATAAGCGATTTAAAAGCCTCGGCATTGGGCGAATGAAGCTGGTCAACACAGCCCATTACTTCAAAGCCCAAATGGTACGCTTTGCACAACCAGCTATCCAGCATTTCCTTTTTGGCCTTCGTGGAGAAACTGGTCATCAGCCCGTCATTCAGGTCGTCCGTGGCGTCCTGTAAGTCGTCGAGCAGTTGCAGGTAGGCTCCGTAATAGTATAAAAACTCTTCCTCTTTGTCTGTCAAATTTCCCAAAACCAAATAGCCGTCAGCAATAACCGATGTGCCGCCTTTCTGTGTAACAGATACGAAAGATGTCGTCCGGATTCAATTGATCAGCCTGATGAATCAGGGCCAAACTTTGTGTTTGTGCATCATGAATGGCCAGCAAACTCTTATACATCAGGGGATGCTGCTCTCGGCTCCAATAGTCTTCAATTAGTTCAACCATGTGAAAGATTTTTTCTTCCTGCCCATTCCGTGCACTTACCTGATGCCCGGCCAGGCGTTTAGCAAAGCTATTGCTGAAATCAATTTTTTCAAAAGTCGAAATGGCTGGAGTGTCCAAATAATTATCCGTATAGGGGTAGAGCATACTGTAAGCGAAAATGGGCGGGGTAAGGCAAATGGGTTTTCCGCAAAGAAACTGAAGCCCATTCATGATCCAAACGTTTCGGCAAGCCTGGAAAATATCGTGAAAAGAAATCGCTGGATCAAAAACCTGAGCCGCATTAATAAACCAATAGGTCGAACGAACCATGTCGTCGGAAAGAATCACCTGGAGATTGTCGTCGGAATAACCCAGCGTTTCCCGAAAAAATGTGTGCAACAAAGCCAATAATTCCGGCTTTTTATATGCATCCGTATTAACTTCGGCCTCCAGCGAGGCGGTTTGAAGCTTGTCCAAAAACTCATCAAACTTTATTTCACGCAATTTTTGTTGTTTTTTGCTGAAAAAGTTCAAATCGTTTGGAAATGTAGTCGAACTTTGTGTCCAAAAATCTCTAAATCCGGCTGAATAATCCATAAGTTGTTGATTTATATTCTCGTTTAGATTTGATAACAAAGTGATGAAAACTTTTTCAAATACAAATGGTATTTCCGATGAACAGGCTCATTTAATAGGTGAGCAGGCCCGGAACAAAAAAAATCGCAGAAATGCTATAAAATTTGCCTTGGGCATGGCATCAAAACAAAAAATTTCTATATTTGCAACGCCTAAAACAAAAGGCACTACCGGTAACATAACTGAAAAGTCAGATGCACGATGTTCTGTAGAAAAAGCCCAGATGGTGGAATTGGTAGACACGCTAGTTTCAGGGACTAGTGTCCGTAAGGATGTGCAGGTTCGAGTCCTGTTCTGGGTACGCATAAAGCACTTAAGTTGACCAACTTAGGTGCTTTTTTGTATTTGTTAAAGCCTTTAATTTATCACGTAAAACTTTCCGCCCTATGTCCAACGTACTTTTTATCGGATTGACCACTTTGGATATTCAGTATTTTGTGGATGAGTTTCCCGGTTCAAACACCAAAGTAAAAACCGCTCCGCCGCAATTATTGGTGGGAGGACCAGCCACCAACGCAGCTGTTGCGTATGCCTTTTTTGCCGGGAAGGCACCGTTGGTAACAGTGATTGGGGATAACACATTTAGGCCTTATTTTGAGGCCGATTTCGATCAATGTGGAATTGATGTCGTGGATGTTTTAAATCAAACTCGGGTCAATCCGGTTTTGGCCACGGTGGTTACCAGTAAGGAAAGTGGAAACAGGACTATTTTTACTCACAACCCGATTGATGTACCGCCGGGATTTGATGCAAAGCCAATATTAAATAAATATTCCCCCGACATACTTCTTATTGACGGCTTTTACCCCGAACTGGCTCTGCCACTATGCCGGGAAGCAAAAAAGAAAGGCATACTGGTAATTTTTGATGGTGGCAGTTGGAAAGAGCATCTGTATGAATTATTGCCAATGGTAGATGTAGCTATTTGTTCAAGCGATTTCCTGCCGCCAGGCTGCAATCATCAGGATGAGATTTTTGAATATTTAACTGGTTTGGGAATCCCAAATGTTGCAATAACGCAAGGAGAGAAGCCAATCTTGTATTTAGAAGACGGCGAATATGGACACGTTTCGGTTGAGCCGGTTGCTGTGACAGATACCTTGGGGGCAGGCGATTTTTTTCACGGTGCCTTCTGCTATTTCTGGCAGCAGAACAAGCAGTTTCATTCGGCTCTGGCGAAAGCTGCACATTTTGCCTCAGCCACCTGCACGATGCCCGGTACCCGTATTTGGCTCACAAAGTTTGACAGGCACTCGTTTTTTTAGAGGCGGTGCAGTCGAATTTTAACTTTTGCCTGTTTTATTAGTCCTTCCAATTGCATAACTTGTATTTCATTTCATCAGAGTGCTAAATGAATAACAGAAGCATCGCTTTTCAGCTCAGTATTTATATTTTGACCGCGGTAACGCTGGTTATTTCAGTCATCGTTTTTTTGCATTACAATTTCAGCCGGAAAATTTTAATTCAAAAGATTGAGGAAAGTGCGATTCACCAATCAAAGCAGATCACCGCTCAGGTTACCCGAAATATTGTTACAGCACAGGAGGTAAGCCGCAATGTAGCCAACCAGGCGCTATACTACCAGTCGCATGGCGATTTGGAGTTTTTTTTGAGCCAGGCGCTGAATTCAAATCCGCTGATGACCGGATTTCACGTAGAGTTGTTCAGCCCATCCGGAAGTCAATATTTATCGGTTATCCGAACCGATTCAACTGCTCATCAGATTTTCAGGGATGACCGTTTTTGTTCGGCGAACATTACGCCAACTGTCCGGATACAAGTTGCAGGCGGCGAAACAGTATGGTCTGAACCATTTTATTGCCTGCTGGACACAAGCAGGCTGATAGCCAGTTATTCGCATGCCATTTACACACGGGACGGGGCAATTGGCGGAATACTATCGGGACAGATCAGTCTTGATTTTTTGAACAAGGTGGTTTCCGGAATGATGTTCGAAAAAGGTGGATTTGCATTCATTGTTGGAGAGCAAGGCACCTTCTTGACCCATCCAAAACAGGAATGGATCATGCAGCGCAATATTTACGAAATCTCACACCAAATATTCCCTGAAAACCGCGATAAATACGAACAGCTACTGCGATCGCACTTGGCAGGTTCCGGTTTTGCCTATCCGGAACTGTATGATTATAAAAAGAGTTGGTTTCATTTTTCCCCGATTCCGCATACTAATTGGTCTGTTATTATAATTGTGCCAGCTAAAGAGCTTTTTAATGATTTGGATCTCATTTTACGAGAAATCATTCTGGTTTCAGCCATTGGCTTGTTGTCGGTATTGGCAATTATCATATTGATTTTTCGGAAAATGCTACTTCCCCTGGCCAGCGTTGTAAAATCCATTCAACGCTTTAGCTTTGGCGACCGGAGAAGGTTGAACCGGAAAAATGAGGTAGAACTGCTGAACGACAGTTTACAGGAATTGCAACAGCAATACAACAGTTATCTGCAAGAGCAAAATCAAAGCCGGAAAGACCGCCGGAAATTTGAAAAAGACCTGAAATCGGCCAAAGAAATTCAAACAGCTATCATTCCCAAGGAATACACAACAGATCCGGATCACCCGGAAATCGAGCTGTTCGCAGCTCTACAACCAGCAGAGAGTATCGGTGGCGACCTGTATGATTATTTCTTCATCGACTCAAAGCACTTGTTGTTTACCATGGGCGATGTGTCGGGAAAAGGCATACCCGCTGCCTTATTCATGGCTGTGGCCCACACGATGATTAAAAACAAAGCCAACGCACTTTCAGCCAAAAAAATAATAGAGCAGGTAAATAAGGAATTAAGTTATCAAAATACCAATCAACATTTTCTAACCTTGTTTCTCGGTATTTTGAACACCGAAACCGGGGTGCTGAATTACTGCAATGCCGCACACAATTATCCGTTCGTCGTCCGACCCAACAAAGAGGTTAGCCTATTGGAGAAAACGCATGGATTGCCGGTTGGAGTGTATGCAAATAAACCGTATTCGGGTGATTACATGGTGTTGGAAAAGGGAGATATGCTTGTGCTTTACACGGATGGAGTTACAGATTGTAAGGACTCGAGCGATACTTTTTACGGAATCGACCGGTTAACTGACAACCTTAGCAACATGACTGATTTGCCCGCACCGGAATTGGTAAAAAGGCTGTTGAAGAGTTTGGCTGTGTTCCGTGGCGAAACCAGGCAGGCCGATGACATCAGTTTGATGGCGATCCGCTATCACGGAAAAGATCACGAATAAAGTCCGGATCACTAATCATGTTTTGTACAATGAATCAAATGAGCCATTTTCAACATATTTTACTTGGAGTATTCAGCCTGATTATTGGTATTCTACTGGCCATACTGGTTTACCGGGTACTACGAAAAGTAATCCTCAAAGAGGGTAACGAGTATGTTTGGATGAAGCTATTGAAACGAATCAGTATCCCACTGGGTTTGTTAATAATCATTACCATTTTATCGGTAATGTTGCCCATGGATGATTTAACAGGGTCAGCTATTGATTTTACGATTATGGCTTCTATTGCGTATGATGTCATTATCTCCTGGCTCATCATCATCGCCATAAAAAGTATCCGTCTGATAGTAATGGGCAGGTACGATCTGACCTCAAAAAACAATCTGAAAGCGCGTAAAATTCAAACTCAACTTGTTGTAATTGAACGCATTTTAATTACGTTGGTTTTGTTGATTGGCTTTTCGATAATGTTGCTCAGTTTTCCGAAAATCAGACAAATCGGTGTAAGTTTGCTGGCAAGTGCCGGGATTGCCGGTATTATTATCGGGTTTGCCGCCCAACGGAGTATTGCATTGTTCCTGGCTGGATTTCAAATTGCTTTCACCCAGCCCATTCGGTTGGATGATGTCGTGATTGTGGAAGGAGAGTGGGGGTGGATTGAAGAAATTACTCTGACCTATGTGGTCATTCGTATTTGGGACAAACGTCGTTTGATTGTTCCGATTACCTTTTTCATCGAAAAGCCCTTTCAGAACTGGACGCGCACAACTGCAGAAATTCTGGGTACGGTTTTTATCTATGTTGATTATGGTTTTCCGGTGGACGAGATGCGGAAACAGCTGGGTATCATATTGGAAAAGCAACCGGAATGGGATGGACAGGTCAATGTGCTGCAGGTAACCGATGCGAAAGAACAAACAATCGAGCTGCGAGCCTTGATGAGTGCGGCTGACTCACCCGCAGCCTGGGATTTGCGGGTGAAGGTTCGTGAGGAACTGATCGGGTTTGTTCAGGAGAAATATCCGCAATATTTGCCAAAAACAAGGGTACAACTTGGACAATATCCTGACACAAAAGCATAAAAAAACCAGTCATCGACTGGTTTTTTTTTTATATGCATCAGGCTTTTTGGGGTGTTCCCAGAATCCTGATTTTTATTTTTTCGTTTTTCTTGTCGAACCCAACCGAAACGGTATCGCCTTCCGAAATTGAAGCACGGATAATGACTTCGGCCATTTCATCCTCCAGGTATTTTTGGATAGCACGTTTCAAGGGTCTTGCACCGTATTGCGTGTCAAAACCTTTATCGGCGATAAACTCTTTGGCGGCTTTTGAGATTTTCAACTTGTAGTTTAAGGAAGTCACGCGTTCGTACAATCCTTTCAATTCGATATCAATAATTTTATAGATATCTTCTTTGGAAAGGGTGTTGAACATGACTACGTCATCGATACGATTCAGGAACTCGGGAGCAAACGCCCGTTTTAATGCTTTTTCGATAATGTATTTGGCATGGTCGGTTTCTTCCTCTGCCGTTTTTGGGGTTGTAAAACCAACGCCATGCCCAAAGTCTTTCAATTGACGCGAACCGATGTTTGAGGTCATGATGATGATGGTGTTTTTGAAATCGATATTTCGTCCCAAACTATCCGTCAATCGCCCTTCATCCAGCACCTGCAATAACAGGTGGAAAACATCCGGGTGTGCTTTTTCAATTTCATCCAACAAAACAACAGAGTATGGTTTACGACGGACCTTCTCTGTCAACTGTCCGCCTTCTTCATAACCAATATATCCTGGAGGTGCTCCGATCAAGCGGGAAACCGAGAATTTCTCCATGTACTCGCTCATATCAATGCGGATGAGCGAGTCGATACTGTCAAATAAATATTGGGCCAATACCTTGGCCAGCTGGGTTTTTCCCACACCTGTAGGCCCCAAAAAGATAAAAGAACCAATCGGTTTGTTTGGATCTTTCAGCCCGGCCCGGTTGCGCTGAATGGCTTTTACAATTTTGGCAATGGCCTCGTCCTGTCCAACCACGCTGCCTTTCAGTTGGTTGCCCATATCCATCAACCGTTTCCCTTCAGCCAGGGCAATTCGTTGCACAGGAATACCTGACATCATGGCTACTACTTCGGCAACTTTGTCTTCGGTAACCACTTCCCGATGCCTGATCAATTCTTTCTCCCAAGCTTCTTTTTCCTGTTCCAGCATTTGCAGCAGATTTTTTTCCTTATCGCGATGGCTGGCAGCCAATTCAAAGTTCTGACTTTTTACCGCCTTTATTTTTTCCTCGCGCGTAGTTTCAATTTTCTGCTCAAGTTTAACAATCCGTTCCGGAACATTTATATTGGAGATGTGAACGCGTGAGCCCGCTTCATCCAAGGCGTCAATAGCCTTGTCCGGTAAAAAGCGGTCGGTAATGTACCGGGCTGTCAATTTGACACAGGCGTCAATGGCTTCCGGGGTGTAAACTACATTGTGATGGTCTTCGTACCGCTCCTTAATATTATTAAGGATTTCTATGGTTTCGTCCACCGAAGTCGGTTCGATCATTACTTTCTGGAAACGGCGTTCCAAGGCTCCGTCTTTCTCAATTTGCTGGCGGTATTCATCCAGGGTAGTTGCCCCGATACACTGAATATCGCCACGGGCAAGCGCCGGTTTCAGCATGTTGGCAGCATCAAGCGAACCTGTCGCACCACCTGCTCCTACAATCGTGTGAATTTCGTCGATGAACAATATTACGTTGCTAACTTTAGACAACTCATTCAGAATTGCCTTCATGCGTTCTTCGAACTGCCCCCGGTATTTTGTTCCGGCCACAATTGATGCAATATCCAGACTCACAACACGTTTATCGAAAAGCACACGCGAAACTTTTTTCTGAACAATACGCAGGGCAAGACCTTCGGCAATGGCTGATTTACCAACACCAGGCTCACCGATCAAGATCGGATTGTTCTTTTTTCTCCGTGATAAAATTTGTGCCAAGCGTTCAATTTCTTTTTCACGTCCCACAATAGGGTCGAGGTTGTTTTCTTCGGCCGCTTTGGTGATATCCACGCCAAAGTTGTCCAAAACCGGGGTTTCCGATTTCGATGGGCCAGGCTTTTTCTGGGCTCCCGGACCGGTAGGTTTGGAGAACGGATCGTCTGCGTCGTCATCCTCGTCACCATAATCTGACTTTGCTTCAGGCTGTTTGTAATCTTCCAAACGGGATTTCAATATATAATAATTAATGTGAAAACCGTTTAAAATCAGGGATATCTGGCTATCCTTATCTTTTAGAATGGCTAGCAGCAAATGGCCCGTGTTAATTGTTTGGTTACCCATTGCACGAGCCTCCAGGTAAACTAGTTTAAGAGCCTTTTCGGCTGATTTCAAGAGTTGTACGGATGCTTGAGGATCAATCTCCTTATCTGTTCGCAGTGACAATTCTACGGTTTCCTTAATTTCTGATAAATTAACACCCAAATGCGAAAGTATGTCAATTGCAATGCCCTCGCCATCTCTCAAAATTCCCAGAAAAATGTGCTCCAGCCCAATTTGCTCGTTCCCTAATCGGATAGCCTCTTCTCGGCTATAGGTGAGAACGTCCTTTATCCTTGGTGAGAATTGAGAATCCATAATCTATTTTCCTTATTTTGATGTGGTTTTACTTTCTAACAAAAACTATTCCTAAATGTTGATCCGGAATGCCTGTCAAATATAGCATTTCCATTCCTAAAGTAACGCATTATTCAAAATCCCGATAATACAACCGACTGATTTTTTGAACATTGATTTGTTGAAATTTAATTCAATGTTGATCATTAAAAAGCACGTAAAGACGCCGGTTTTATTAGTATTTTTATATTTTTGTAAGTCAAAAATTTCAACATAAATAATCTTGAAAAGGAGGATTAAATGGCTGAAGGCGAAAGAATTATAAAGATCAATATTGAAGAACAAATGAAATCCGCTTACATCGATTATTCGATGTCAGTGATTGTGTCTCGGGCCTTGCCCGATGTTCGCGATGGCTTGAAACCTGTCCACCGGCGGGTTTTATTTGGAATGAACGAATTAGGTATTTTATCAAACCGATCATATAAAAAATCAGCAAGGATCGTGGGTGAGGTACTGGGTAAATACCACCCGCACGGCGATTCATCTGTTTACATGACCATGGTGCGTATGGCACAGGATTGGTCCTTGCGCTATCCGCTGATTGACGGACAGGGCAACTTTGGCTCCATCGACGGCGATAGCCCGGCAGCCATGCGTTACACCGAAGCCCGGATGGCTAAAATAGCCGAAGAAACCCTTAGCGACCTGGATAAGAATACGGTTGATTTTCAGCCAAACTTTGATGAGTCGTTGAAAGAACCAACCGTTTTACCAACGCGGATTCCAAACCTGCTGGTAAATGGCGCCTCGGGGATTGCCGTTGGGATGGCCACCAATATGCCGCCCCATAATTTAGCTGATACAATAGATGCGATCACGGCCTATATCGACAATAAAGATATTGAAGTAAGCGATTTAATTCCGATCATCAAAGCTCCCGACTTCCCAACAGGTGGAATTATTTCCGGGTACAAAGGAGTGGAAGAAGCATATGAAACTGGCCGCGGACGTGTTGTATTGAGGGGGAAAGCGCATGTCGAGATTTACGGTAACAATCGTGAGCGCATTGTGGTGACCGAAATCCCATACATCGTCAATAAGGCAGAGCTGATTATGAAGATCGCCGATTTGGTCAACGAAAAGAAAATCGAAGGTATTTCGAATGTTAACGACGAGTCGGACCGCGAGGGGATGCGCATTGTGATTGACATCAAAAAAGATGAGATCTCAAATGTTGTACTCAATAAACTATACAAATACACCCAGCTCCAAACATCCTTCAGTGTTAACAATATTGCCTTGGTGAAAGGTCGTCCAAAATTGCTAAACCTGAAAGACCTGATCCGCTATTTTGTGGATCACCGCCATGAAGTTGTGGTTCGGCGAACCCAGTTTGAACTGGACCAGGCTGAAAAGCGGGCTCATATTCTGGAAGGTTTAATTATTGCCAGCGATAACATTGACGAAGTAATTGCTATCATTCGCGGTTCCAAAACCCCCGATGAAGCCCGGGAGGGATTGATGTCACGTTTTTCATTGAGTGATGTCCAAGCCCGTGCAATCGTGGAAATGCGACTACGGCAATTGACTGGTCTTGAACAAGATAAGCTGCGGCAGGAATATGCAGATATTCAGAAGTTCATCGAAAGGTGTAAAGAAATTTTAGCCAACGAAGAATTGCGCATGCAAATCATTAAAGATGAACTGCTTGAAATAAAAGCGCAATATGGTGACGGACGAAAAACCGAAATCGTGCCAAACGCCGAAGAATTCAACCCGGAAGATTTCTATGCCGATGAAGAAATGGTTATCACAATTTCTCATCTTGGCTACATCAAGCGTACGCCGTTGGCCGAATTTAAAACACAAGGAAGGGGAGGGGTCGGATCGAAAGGAAGTACAACTCGTGACGAGGATTTCCTGGAACACCTGTTTATTGCCTCTATGCACAATACCCTCCTGTTGTTTACAGAGAAAGGCAAATGCTTTTGGCTGAAAGTATATGAAATTCCCGAAGGAACCAAAACATCCAAAGGGCGCGCTATCCAAAACCTGCTGAATATAGAGCAGGACGATCAAGTATTGGCTTACATAAACGTAAAGCGCTTGGATGATGCAGAATATATTAATAGTAATTTCATTATCCTTTGCACGAAGAAGGGGATTATTAAGAAAACATCTCTTGAGGCTTATTCTCGGCCACGACAAAACGGAATTAATGCGATTACAGTCAGGGATGGCGACCAATTATTGGAAGCTCGTCTCACAAATGGCAATCATGAAATTATCATCGCTGTCAAGTCTGGAAAAGCCATTCGTTTCCATGAGAACATTGTTCGTGCAATAGGGCGCACCGCTTCGGGCGTAAGAGGAATAACCCTCGGTAGTGATCAGGATGAGGTGGTTGGCATGATATGTGTTGAAAACGAATCCGAAGACGTTCTTGTCGTTTCTGAAAAAGGATACGGAAAACGTTCGGGTATAGAAGAATACCGCATTACCAATCGTGGCGGAAAAGGGGTGAAAACGATCAATATTACTGAAAAAACAGGCAGTTTAATTGCAATCAAAAGTGTGGTAGATACCAACGACCTGATGATTATCACTGAAAATGGATTGACCATTCGCCTTCCGATTTCTGAATTACGTGTTATGGGGCGCGCCACCCAAGGGGTTCGATTGATCAATTTGAGAGCAGACGACGCCATTGCTTCAATTGCACGGGTTCAAATAGAAGCGAATGCTGATGAAAATACAGAATTGGAGAATGACCAAGCTGAGGAGGAAGCAGAAACTATTTAATAATCAATTGAAAAAGAATAAATTTGAACTAAAAAAATATCTTAAATTAACTGTAATGATGAAGAAAACAATTTTATTATTTGCTTTTTTAATCTCTGTTGCAGGAGCTTACGCACAGAAAGGTAAGGTTGCCAGCGCACAGACATTAAAAGATACTCAAAAATTGGATAAAGCTCTTGAAGCGATCAATGAAGCGATTGATCCAACTAATGAAAAAGCTGAGAAGTCCATTCCATGGGCAAAAACATGGGAAGTACGCGGTGACATTTACCGGGCCATCTACCAGTCAAAAGATGAGAATATCAAAAAATTGGCTGACGATCCGCTTCAAACATCGTTGGAATCTTTCAAAAAAGCATTGGAGCTGGATGAAAAAGGAAGAAATGCCAACGGCGTAAAAATTAATCTAACGCTATTAATATCTGATTTCACAGATCAGGCTGTTAATGCATTCAACGAAAACAACTACGAACTGGCCCTAAAATCATTTGAAAGTATCCTTGATATCGAATCCATGCCGGTTATGCAGGAAGCTGGCCAAGCAGCGGTAGATACGGTTATTATCTTTAATGCAGGATTGGCTGCCTACAACGCAGAAAAATATGATGATGCAATCCAATATTATAAAGAGGCAGCCAAATATGATTACAATGGTGCACGCACGTATGAGTTGATAGCTTCGAGCTATACCAGCAAGCAGGATACAGCCAGTGCATTATTAACGCTTCAGGAAGGGTTTGAAAAATATCCTGAAAACAGTTCTATTTTGGTTTTAATGATCAATATCTATTTGAATGCCAATAAAGTAGATGATGCCATGAAATACCTGGAACTGGCGATCAAACAAGATCCGGAGAATGGATCGTTTCATTTTGCACAAGGTTCGCTTTACGATAAACTCGGTGAAACCGAAAAAGCAATTAAGGCTTACGAAAAAGCTATTGAGCTGAAAGAAGATTACTTTGATGCATATTACAACTTGGGTGCAATCTATTACAACCAAGGTGTAAAACAAGTTGAAGTGGCCAACGCTGTTCCAACCAATCAGCCAGATAAGTATGAAGAGGAAAAGAATAAAGCAGACGAAGAATTCAAAAAAGCAATTCCGTATATGGAAAAAGCTTCTGAAATCAACGCAGAAGATACTTTCTCTTTAGAGTCACTGAAAACGTTGTATTACCGTCTGAAGATGATGGACAAATTTGACGAAGTGAATAAGAAACTGGAAGATCTTAAATAAATAGAAAGAGGGAGTTTTTCCCTCTTTTTTAACGCCTACAATAATAACATAATATCAACTATAAGACAGTATGGTGAAGATTTTTTCCCGCTCCAGTTTGATCAAACTAACTCAAACCTCTTCGAATCATACCGCTTAGCCATACACTGAACAATCCTTATACTGAAATGATTTTTGTAACGCTTTATTTTGAAAAGATTTCAAACAAACTTATGCAATTGATGATAGATTCTACATTATTTTCTAATATGGGCTGATGGAGTCATGTTCTAAATATGCCAGGCATTTTCAGTTAATTATGACAACTATAATTTCCTGTATTCAAGGTAGCCGATTAGCAGGTCGGCAAATATTTAATTACATCTATACATCCAAATTGTAAGACGCATTTATACAAAATGATTTGATCTTATAAAAAACTTGAAAACAATTCGTCCCTGCATAAAAACTTTGATACCGTATTTTATTGAGGCTAATAGTCGGTTAAAAAGATTTACATATGTGACACGCATGGATTTAAAGCCTTATTGTCAGCATCTTATGTATTCACATATGTGACTTACTGATTCGGCTTATAAAATAAAAAGCATGAGCTTTTCGCCCATGCTTTCTGTCTTTTTCGTGTATCAGATACAATTAGCTAAATTGCTTTTTTAATTCATCCACCCATTTCTCAATTCTTCCCTTCGATAAACGCGCTTGGTTTTCCTGGTCGATGCACAGGCCAGAAAACTGGTCTCCACGTTCAGCTCTGGAGCTTTCGTAGGTGTATCCGTCACGCGACGTAAAGCCCACTATTTCAGCTCCTCTGGACGCTACCAAGTCTGCAAAAATACCGACACCATCGTTGAAGTTTTCGGGATACCCTTTTTGGTCGCCCAACCCGTAAATTGCAAATTTTTTACCTGACAAATCCATTTCTTCAATTGCCGGAACAAATTCATCCCAATAATTTGGTAATTCACCATCCCACCAGGTAGCTACCCCTATGATATAATTATCGTATTTCAGGAAGTTTTCTTCGTTTACTTCTTCGGCATTAATCACATCCAGATTTTCTTTACCATAAAACTCGATGATTTTTTCACTGATTTTAGCGGTTTTATTCGAGTGGAAGCTATAAAATATACCTGTTTTACTCATAATTATCTTTTTAAAATGCGACTAATTCTTTTGCTGCTGCAACAATTTTTTCGGCGTTAGGCAGGATAGCTTTTTCCAAAATGCGGTTAAATCCAACTGGCGTATACGTTGAACCAACCCGTTTTACAGGGGCATCCAGAAATTCAAAAGCTTCTTCCATGATAATGGAGGTAATCTCTGATCCAAAACCGGCAAATACTTTATCCTCGTGAACGACCATGACTTTATTTGTCTTTTTCACAGAGCTTAGTATTGTTTCCTTATCTAGCGGAACTATCGACCGCAAATCAATTACCTCGACATCAATACCTTCTTCAGCCAGTTTTTCGGCAGCCTCCAAGCTGTATATCAACGTGTTTCCGTAGGTGATGAGGGTTACATCCGCACCTTTGCGCCTGATACGTGCTTTACCAAATGGAACCTCAAAATCGTCAGGAACAACAGTGGCGGCTTGCGGTGAATTGTACAATGCCTTGGGTTCCATAAACACGGTCATACCTCGACTTCGCATAGCTGTACGCAACAAGCCGGCGGCATCATCAGCAAACGTGGGATATACAATACGGACTCCGGGGATGGTTGCCAGTGCGCCCTCGATGTTTTGTGAATGGTACAAACCTCCGCCGATGTAACCGCCCGATGCCAAACGAATAGTCATATTCGGCACAAACTGACCGTTTGAGCGCCAATAATCGTGGCTTGAATCGACATATTGCTCCATGGCAGGCCAGAAATAATCAGCAAACTCAGCCCCTTCAATCACAATGCGGATTTTATCATTGAAACGGCTCATGCCGTTGGCTGTTCCAACAATGTAATCCTCGGCAATCGGGGCGCTAAACACACGCTTTTCTCCAAATTCCTGCTGCATCCCTTTTGTAACGTTAAAGGCTCCGCCCTTCTCTTTGTTGGCAACATCCTGCCCCCAAATAAAGGTGTCCGGATTGCTTCGGAATTCTTCTTTCAAGGTTTTGTTAATGGCTTCAACCAATTTCAATTTATCTCCTTCTGCCTGATGTACACCATCCGGGTATTTGTTAGCCGGATAAGGTTCGGGCATCACAAAATCAAAAATGGTGGAAGGGTCCGGATCCGGTGCCTTCAACGCTTTTTTGTGGGCATCTTTTACGATCGTCGTTGCCTGCTCTTCAATGGCAAGTAACTCGTCTTCCGTAAAACGATTGTATTTCAATAACATCCGTTTGAATTTAGCCAGCGGATCATACTCACGAACGTAATTTCGCTCGAATTCATTCCGGTATAATTCATGACGGTCAGAATTGGAGTGTGATTCTATACGCACACAATTCGCCTGAAGAATGACTGGTTCACCAACTTCCAAAACATGTTTTTTGGCTTCGGCCATGGCATTCATCGAATCGAAAACATCTTTCCCGTTGCAGTGAATGATTCGCAGGTTTTTGAACCCGCTGAAGTTGTTTGCCGCTTTTCGGTTGGCTGTTTGCATATGCTTGGGAACTGAAATGCCGTAGCCATTGTCCTGCAAAACAAAAATGACCGGTAGTTTTTCGCGAGAAGCACCATTAATCGCTTCATAAACATAGCCCTCGCTGGTGGATGATTCACCGTGAGATGTGATTGATACACCTTTTTGACCGTAATATTTCATGGCTCGGGCCACCCCAACGGCATGAAGGTCGTGGTTACCTGTACAGGATGAAACGTTGTGAATGTTCCATTCCGGCTTGGCAAAGTGATTGGACATGTGCCGTCCGCCACCAGCCACATCCGTTGCTTTCGATATTCCGTTCAGGATGATCTCCTCCGCTGTTAGCCCAGCCGAAAAACAGGTCATCATGTCCCGGTAATACGGAAAAAGATGATCGGTTTCTTTATTGAAATGTTGGCCTATGGCAAACTGAATCCCGTCATGTCCGGCATAAGGAGCATGGTACGACCACCCAATTGCCTGTTTCAGGTAATTGGGGGCTCTTTCGTCGAGTTTTCGCCCAACTACAAGGGTTGTGTACCACTTCTCCAGCGCTTCTTTATCTACATTCTTTATGGTGTAAATCTTTGGATATATACTGCTCATGTGAAATTATATTTTTCTGTTTACGTCAAATTCTTCGAGAATGTCTGCAATACGTCTCAGGAAAGCACCTCCCATGGCCCCGTCAATGATACGGTGGTCGTACGACAGGGACAGGAACATTTTATGCCGGACCACAATAGCGTCGCCGGTTGGGGTTTCCATCACGGCAGGTTTTTTCTCGATGCTGCCGGTTGCCAGAATCGCTACCTGAGGTTGATTGATAATCGGTGTTCCAATAATATTGCGGAACGAACCGAAATTGGTTATGCTAAATGTGCCGCCTGAAATTTCGTCAGGTGATAACTTATTGTTGCGAGCCCTGTTAGCCAAGTCATTTAAGGTAGAAGTTAACCCAATCAGGTTTTTCTGATCGGCCTCCTTAATGACCGGAACAATCAGGTTGCCATCCGGTTTGGCAACGGCAATGCCTACATTTACCTTACTGCGAAGAATGATTTTATCGCCGTCAACCGAAGCATTGACCATCGGGAACTCGCGTAAGGCCATGGCAACTGCCTCGGTAAATACCGGCATGAAAGTCAGGTTCTGGTTGTACTTTTGCTGAAATTCGTCTTTCATTTTCTTGCGCCAGAGCACCAGATTTGTAACGTCGGCTTCGACTACCGAAGTTACATGAGGCGCTACTTGCACCGAATTCACCATGTGTTCAGCGATAATTTTGCGAACACGGTCCATTTCAATTATCTGGTCATCGGCTCCAATAGAGACGGAAACCTTTGGCGCAGCCGGTTTTTCTTTTGGCACAGATGCAGATGGGGCCGCCGGAGCCTCTTTTGCAGGTGCAGAAAACGCTTTTCCAGAAGTTTTTCCAGCAATGTAATCCAGTAAATCCTGCTTTTGTACACGGCCATTTGTCCCGCTTCCGTGAATCTTTTCAAGCTCTTCCAATGAGATGTTTTCTTCCTTGGCAATTGAACGTACCAAAGGAGAGTAAAAACGGCTGGCACCTTTAAAATCACCAGCGCTTTCTTCCTGCAAAAGCTGGCTATCGTTTTTATCCGTCGTTTCAGCTTTTTCCTGGCCTTTTGTTTCACCTTCCGTAGCCGTTTCTTCATCGGCATCTTCATCTGTTTCAATGTAGGCTACAACTTCGCCCACCGGAACAACAGCATCAACTTCGAACAGAATCTTTTTAATAATCCCGTCAACAGGTGAAGGAATTTCAGAATCAACTTTTTCTGTGGCAATCTCAAAAAGAACATCATCTTCTTCTACCTTATCCCCTTCTTTCACAAACCACTTGGTAATCGTCGCTTCCTGAACGCTTTCCCCCATTTTGGGCATTTGAATTTTGAATTCTGACATATTCAACTTATTTATTTAACATTCTATTATTCTTGAAATTTCAACTCTTAGAACAAGCCAAAAGTTGAAATGTTCAAGAACCGCTGGAGATAAACACAGAAGTTCAAATAAAAGAAATGAACAGGCCGCGGAAATGGACGCAGTAAAGGAAAACCCTTGGAATGAAATGGAATAAATTACTCTTGCTTGATAACTATTTTATCAAAAATACCGACGATAGCTTCGGGATTAGTTACGGCGCGTAGTTCGGCTTCGATGGGGGTAGTATCCTGCGAAAAAATCTGAAAACATTTATCGAGAATGGCCACCATTTCTGCTTCCGCTTCATCCTTGGTAATCGTGCCTTTTTTCATGCTCTTGCAGAAATACTTCGATAGTTTTTGAACGGAATAATACAAGTCAGGCTTAATGATTTCTGTTGACAATATGCATTGAGCCCCTCCAAACTCCACTTTTTTAGTATAAATCTGATTAAATTGCTCCAACTTGATCAGCACATTTTTGCTCAAGTAATTATCTTCGGGGCAATCGGATACTTTAGGGAAAACGACAGGAGTACTTTCAAAATAATAATTGTCTTGTGCGCTGGCTGCAAACGAAATGACACCTAGAATTGCTAACATCAATAACCTCATAATTCCTCCTCTTCGATAGTCACGATAAAAATAGGAATAATTCGAAGTGAAAAAGTCAGCGATGAGTTAAAAATGCTTAAAAACAAGTTTTTACTGGAAGGCCAAGGGTAATGAATCGATGGGATAATGTAGGAATAAATCCCGTTCCGGCCAGTGTTTTACTCGAGAGGTGACCTTGTTCATCAAACGATTTATTTCTGCCGGCAACAAGGATCCCTTCCAACTACTTGAATTTGAAATAAAAATCCAGGTTAGTCCATTTTGCTGGCGTTTTAGCATCGCGGAGGTCCCTGCCATACTTCCGGTACGATACCAGTCGCCATTGTCCAGGGCAGTTTTCCATCCTAGCGGGCCCTTCGCATAAGTATTGTCGGTCATCTCCCGTATAGATTTTTCGGAAAGAATATCTTCCACGCCTGGCTGGCCATCAATCAGGGTTATAAAACGGGCCAGCTCAACAGCCGAACTTACCCAGCCTCCTGCGGCACCCAGTAACTCAACCGGATTGCCGCCATTTGATTTGGTGACCAATCTGCCCGAACCAGTATATTCTGGTATTGGCAGGCTTCCTTCCTGTTCGAAATAGGATACTTCGTTTGGGAAACGTTCATCCTGAAAGCTTTTACCAATATGCATATCTCGAATACCGTTCGGTATCAGAATATTTTCACGGATATAAGCTTCATAAGGCTTACCGGCAACCGTACTAATAACGTCTTCAAGAAACATGTAGCCCATGTTGGAATAGGCCACCTGGCTTCCCGGAGGAAAAGATAAGTAGCGGGAAGCCACATATTTGTAATAAGTCCGGATAGTTGCCGGAGGCAAATCGCCCACTTTCTCGGCAATATTCAATGAGTTGAAAGCGGGATCGCCATAGCGCTGAGTCCATCCACCTGCATGCGCCAGCAAATGCCTGACCGTAATTTTATAGAGTTTTTTGTCCTTTACCCGATTGAAAACAGAATCTTTTACAATTCCATTCGGACCAAATACGGTATCGTCCAGCGATAATTTTTCGTCTTCCACTAGTTTCATGACAGCCACCGCAGTGATTAACTTCGAAACGCTGGCCAACCGGAACAAATTACCGGGCTGTACCTGGTTAAATTGCTCATCGGAAATTCCAAAACCACGTGCATAAACCAACCGCTCATTTTCGACAACTGCCAGCGTAACTCCTTTCAGACCCCAGACCGCCATGAAGCGCTCCACCTGCTTCTGGATATAATCAGAATAGCTGAAGTCCGAAACTTCATTACTGATCCTGTTATTTAAACCTTCCAGTTCAAGTTGGTAATAGGGCGGAATTTGCTTCTCTGTAAGATATCCTTTTGAACCGTAGGATAATACAAAGACAATCACAATAATTATATACTTTAAATATCTCAATATACAAATGTAAATTAGCGATTAGCCGATTTGTAAACTACCAATTAATTCATTAAAGGAATTCATGTTGTGCCTGTCCAGGTAATCATTTATACCAGCTACTACTTGAACAGGCAATGTTGGATCGATAAAAATACCTGTACCGATTTGTACGGCAGAGGCACCTGCCAGAATAAACTCGATGGCATCGGTGGCATTCATAATTCCCCCCATTCCGATTACCGGAATTTTTACAGCCTGGGCAACCTGCCAAACCATGCGCAATGCAATGGGCTTAATGGCCGGACCGGATAAACCGCCAGTGATCGTTGAAAGTACCGGTTTTCGTGATTCGGCATCAATGGCCATTCCTAAAAAAGTATTGACTAACGACACACTGTCGGCTCCCTGAGATTCAACAGCACGGGCAATTTCAGCAATATTGGTTACGTTGGGCGATAGCTTTACAATTAGAGGTTTGCTGTAAACTGCCCGTACTGCCCGCACAACGGCTTCGGCTGAAGGACAGCTAACTCCGAATGCCATGCCTCCTTCCTTCACGTTCGGACAACTAATGTTTAGCTCGATAGCCGGAATCTTGTCCAATTCATTGATACGCTCCGTTAATTCAACATATTCTTCAATTGTTGAACCATTCACATTCACAATAAAATTGGTTTCAATATCTTTTATATTCGGGTAAATATTCCGGATAAAATTATCAACTCCCTTATTTTGCAAACCCACGGCATTCAACATTCCCGAAGGAGTTTCGGCCATCCTTGGATAGTTGTTTCCTTCGCGATGCTTTAGGGTTGTACCTTTCATCACCACACCTCCCAGTTCAGACAAGTCAACAAAATCGGCTATTTCCTCTCCAAATCCACAGGTTCCCGAAGCTGTTAATACCGGATTTTTAAAAACCAGATCTTTTATTTTTACACTTAAATCTGCCATGTTAGTTCTTTAATATTGAATACAGGTCCGTCAGTACATACACATTTGTGTCCTGATGTGGTTTTTTCCACACAACACAGGCAAACCCCAAATCCACACGCCATCATGTTTTCCAGTGACACTTCACAAAAAACACCAGCCTTTGCCGCATCCTTGGCAATTGCTTTCATCATGGCATCGGGACCACAGGTGTAAATTTTATTGAAAGTTGACAATTCACTTTTGTACATAGAGTGATTAGTGACAAAGCCTTTCTCGCCCAAGCTGCCATCTTCGGTGGTAAAATAAAACTTGCCGTTGTGTTGGTAGGCGCTGACGTCCACATGATCGGCAATACTGCGGGCACCAAGTAAAATATGTACATTTTCCGGGTTCAAACCGCAAACTTTTGAAAGAAAAAGCATGGGAGCAACTCCGCTTCCTCCACCAATTAATAAGACTTTATCGGTAGTTTCCGGTTGCGAAAACCCTTTTCCCAAGGGATATATAACGCTGATTTTATCGCCTGGCTGATAAGTCGTCAAAACTCGTGAGCCTCGTCCCAGAATCTTCACCAACAAGGAGAAAGTCCTGTTTTGATAGTCAACATCCAATACCGAAAATGGCCGGCGCAGGAAAATCTCCGTTGCTTTTTTTATCTCAACATTTACAAATTGCCCGGGAAATATTTCAGGCAGTTCGGATCCGGCTTGTAATACCAACCGAAAATTGTCATGATTTAACTGAGTATTTTCGATGAGCACAAGCTCCTGAACAGTTTTTTTCATTCCGACTAATTATTTGCCGGCAAAGATAGGAGAAAAATTATTTTAAGGGAGTGTATTGTTTAAAAGTTTGGTCGGTGTAAAATACGACAATCCGCTCTACTTCTTTGCCTATTACAGTCGGCTCAACCGGTGGAGGCGCAGCTTCCATAGTTGGTTTAGGCAGTACCGTTTTTTCACTCTGCAAAGGTTCTTCCAATCTTTCGGGCTCTGCGGCAACAGTTTTTGTTTTCTCCTCTTCCCGGGGAAAAAGCGTTGCTGCTTGCTTCGTGCCGGTTACCAGCATCTCGCCTTCACCCATAATCAGCCATTTGGCGTCAATTTCGGGATAGGCTTCCAGCAGTTTTGAAATAAACGGAAAGCTAGGATTGTTTCGGCCATGCAATACATGTGTAACATTCGATCGCTGCACCCCAATAGAATCAGCCAACTCAGAAGAAGTTAACCCTTTGTATTCCATAAAACGTTTTATACGGCTATTCATGAATGTGAATTTAGCTTTTCACAAAAGTAATAATAAAATCGCTTTTGGCAAATTACATATTTAACCCCGACTGATTCGGAATTGTAAACTGCAATTCGTACCCGAATTCAAATCATCCTGATCACACCTAAATAATCACTTCGCTTAATACTATAAAATACCTGAATACTAATACATTAAAGTAAATAAATAACTTGAATATGATCATTATTCTACTCATGATCGACTCATTTTAGATATTTAGTTCAAATAGACATTGTATATTGCTGTTTATCAATACTTTTTGTTGGATATACACCGTGAAATGTTGTCTATTTCCGTTGGTGATTTTTGTAAACTACTCCTCTCCTATTCAAATTCGTTTTTGTGAAAATGCCTGGTTGTCATGGTAAAAACTACTATTCATATTAGTAAATTGTCAATTACATTCTGCCATGATCTGGTCGGTTACAATTGTTAATTCACTTTTGTATGGTGCATTTGCTTTCCCCCGATCAGCCTCATGCTCATGCGCAGAGAATCCGAACAGCATATTGGGGAATTTGGCCAATAATAATCTGTAGTCATTCTCAACTAAGAGGCAAGATTTCGGTTGACTCTTTTAACATTTATTGATCGACCTGTTTTCAGGTCAATGTTCATGTCTGTAAAAATCTCTTGATCCGACATTGGTCTTTCCGGCATTGTTTTATTTCGATTTAAACACGGCTTTATCCTATATAAATTCAACATTTGCGTAGATATGGCAAGGCTTGAGCAAATACGCGATCCTCATTCAGTTAAAAATGAGCAAAACAACCCATACTGTACTGACAAACAAACCCATAGAGCCTATTTTGTACGATTTTTTAGACACTTAAAACTAAAAAAGTTGATCAGAGAACTTCCATTAAGTGGACGATTATCATTTAAGATGCTTATTTTCGTATGTCACCAATTAAAAAAATTACTTATGCGTGGTATTCCATCTTCCAGTGTGTTTCTCTTTTTATTCATTATCCTCATGATCGAATTGTTGGCATACTTGGGATTGGTGCAGCTCGTTCATGAGAAAAAATTGAAACGCAAAGTGAGTTTTTTGTATTGGATTACTTCAATGTCTTTTTTGGCTATATGGCTCTTGGCATTTCTTAACCCTGAAAAAATAAGGCATACCACCAATTACCAATTCTTCTATTTTGTTATTTCAATTTCAGTGATGAATATTTTTCCGAAATCGTTACTGACCTTATTTACAATAGCAGCAGCGCTATTTCGATTTCTACGGGCGATATTTCTATCCAGGGTAATTTTGTTGTGTGGCATGATTATTAGCTTGGGCATGCTGACCAGCATTGGTTATGGCATTGCAGTGGGACGAAAAATCATCCGTACCGAGCGAGTTGAAATAAGACTTGTCAATCTGCCTGAAGCTTTGAATGGATTAAAGATCGTGCAAATCTCAGACGTTCATTTAGGAAGTTTTGAAGATGACGCCTTTCTGGCAAACTGTACCGATGAGATCAACAGGCAACAGGCAGATTTGCTATTGTTTACCGGTGATATTGTGAATAATTATTACCAGGAAATGGAGGGCTTTGAGGACCAGTTAAAAGGGATGAATGCCAAATATGGCAAGTTTGCCATTCTTGGAAATCATGATTATGGCGATTATTCTGATTGGAAGACACCAGCGGAAAAAGCTGATAACCAACAGAATCTAAATAAATCATTGGAAGAATCGGGATTTAATTTATTGCTGAACCAATCGGTAAAAGTTTCGCTGCATGATACTTCGCTCTACCTTGTGGGCGTTGAAAACTGGGGACACAAGCCTTTTCCGCAATATGCCCGGCTCGAAGATGCCTTACAGGAAGTGCCTGAAAATTCATTTAAAATTTTGTTGTCGCATGATCCGTCTCACTGGGAAGGTGAAGTTCTAAACCAAACCAATATTCCGTTGACATTAGCTGGTCATACACATGGCGCACAATTTGGAATTAGGTTGGCTGGAATTGAATTCAGTCCAATGTACCTGATCCAAAAATATTGGGGAGGACTTTATCGGCATGAAAATCAATATCTTTACGTGAACCGGGGAATTGGTTGCGTCGGCTTCCTGGGACGGATTGATATGGCTCCGGAAATCACAGTTTTAACGCTGCGGTCAGAGTGAATCAAAATTAACTGAAAGCATCAACTCTGTTCGGAACTCGCGAAGATCGTGCATGTAAATACCACGCATACCGATGGATACCGGGGCTGTCAAACGCAGGAAATGACCATCACCTGTAAGCTCTAGTCCAACGGATTTGAGGCTGCCGCTAAATTTTCCGCTGGCTAATCCATTTTCATCGTAAATAGTTCCTTTCAGATGGGCAAAATCATAGAATGCGGAAGAACGTATCCGTTTTAGAAAAAATAATCGTCCTAAACTTTTATCCGGATAGCAGATTGGCATGACATAATCTGCGGCAAACACATACAGCTTGTCATGCTGAAAGCGGTTAAAACCACGGGGGTACCGAACAATATCCGAGAAAGCCAGATCTTGATTATTATTTTTTTGCTGATAACCATTGTAGAAACGAATGCCATGGTTACAAACCAATCCCGGAATATACAAATACGACTGAAACGCCTTCAAATCACCAATTTCCGTTCCGCCCCCCAGGCTGTTCCGGTAGCTAAACTCAACAATCTGTCCCCAATCCGGCTGAATATCCAGCTCCGCCTGACGAATAATATTTTGAAAATAAAGCCGGTACGACATCGAATGGTAATGCCCTTGGTATAACTGATCCGGTGTTGTTTGATTATGAATCACTTTCCGATAGTTGTAGTTCACCTCCGGTTGCAAAATTTGCGTATATTTTCCTTTATTGAAATAGAATGGCATCCGGCTGCTCAACTCGAATTCCAGCTCATTCCACGAAAAATTCCGGATAGTTGTGTCACTTTCGAGGATATTCCCCAGCCGGTCAACCATGTTGGAAACCTCATAGTAGGCCGATCTTCTTCTTCCGTATCCAACTCCAGCCTTAATCACCGGAAACAATCCCGAATATTCAAAATCAATTTTATACTTTCCGGCTTCTTCTGCCAAATCATACTCATACCCCAACTGTGTATTGGCGGTACCCAGCTTGTTTTGCGACATCAGCGAAATGCCGGGCCTCACTTCATGATCATTTACATTGATGTAAGCCGGAGCCCAACTGTGAAAGTTGAACAAATGGGCTAATTTTCGGTAAGGCTTTGTATCGTAATTAACCGGGTCTTCAACACTGAAATCCAGCAAGGTATCTTCCTGCGCGGCCAATGCTTCGGCCAATTTATACGTGTAAGGAACAATTTCGCTATCCGGTTTCTGCAATAATTCGCCCAGTTTCAATCTGGCAACATGATAACCGTTTGAATTATAATTACTAAAGAAAAGCTTTTCAGCAACAACCGTCGGGTAATCTGCTCCAAACGGAACCGATGAAAGCTGACTTATCTGCCTTGCTTTCAAATCGAGGCAAAAAATATTATCGATACCTGTTTTTGAGGAAGTGAAATACAACTTATTATTATGAAATTCGGGATTTCGGATATCGTAAAAATGGGCAGGTGTTAGCTCCGTGAACTTGCCCGTCTGGGTGTTAAGAGAAGATAGGTATTTGCCTTCATCGGAGAGCGCAATGAAATAGAGCATTTCCCCGGCATCGTCCCAGCTTGGGGTGAAAAGGTAGTGATTGCCGGGGATTGAAAAGTTTCGGATAAGTTGTCCGCTTTCCAAATTGTAAATGCCTAGTTCATATTCATTTGAATGATTTACCGTTACTGCCGCAAAACTATTTAGGTTGGGCGAAACCACCGGACTAAAGATTTTCTCTTTCATCGGAAATTCCTTTATCGCGTTGGTATCCAGGTTGAAAAGGACAATCACAGATTTATCGGCATGTGTCCACCGCAAATCAAGCCTTCGTTCCGACCAGATCAACAAATTACCTGTCCGTGAAAACGATTCTTCGAAAATGGTTCCCGGTGTGTGGAGAACCTTTTCTTTTCGGTTGGTAACCAACACAATCCGGCCAATGTCATCCCGGCTTTCTTTGTAAGCCACAAATGAAGAATCGGTGATTGCCGAAACGTACCTGTAATTGGTAACCTGTTTATTTTCGGGACTTACACGCATCGTTGGTGTTTGCTTCGTTGATTCCAGTTCTGCATTCCATGCTGATAAATAATTCTGAAACAGGATTTTGTACAGCCCTTCTTTCCCCAGGCCCGTGCGTTTTTTCAACACCCTGTTCAACGGACTGACAGATAACGGACGGCTTCCAATTTCGGCAAGAACTTCAGACCACAACGTGGCGCCATATTTTTCACGGATCCCACCTGCCAGCCAATAACCAAACTTATACCGATTGGGGACAAAATCTTTGTACGAACCCAGCGCCGCTTTATCATACGAATACAAACCTTTTTCAAGGGCCTGTGCCTTGTTTTCCATCAAAAAATAGGGCAACCGGCCCCGACCGGCATGGGACAAAGCAGTTTCGGTGATAACGGCATCGCCTTCCAAAAACCAAAACGGCAAATAAGCCCCAACCGCAGCAGCGGCGGCCTGTTCGCCAAACAAAACTGGCAATATCGCCGGCAATTCATCCTGAATTTTATCCATTTGCACCACGTGCCTGAACTCGTGAATGGCCAATTGTTCCAACCAATCCTGAGCATATATTTTTTGGTGCGGCGTAGGGAAAAGTTCGACCCGTTTTGGCGACCAAGCCACCAAGCCATTCGACTTAACCGTATGGGTATGCAAAATCACCGAAATCTTTTTGGGAGGGTGATCAAGTGTTTTGTATCCTAATTGGTAAACCATTTCAAAAAGGTGGGCAACCTTTATCGCTTTTTGCTCATATTCCTCCGGAAAAATCAACTGGAAATTGGCTGTACGAATCTTCCGCCATTTAATACCGGCCGGATCTTCGCCGGTTGAAAAATACTGCGCAAACAACGATAACCGGCAAGCCAGCAACAGGGTGAGCGCCGCGATTTTAATCAGTCGCATAATCAGCTTGGTCTAAAAATGATCTTGAAATATAGATAAAAAAAGCCGGGAAGCATCTCCCAGCCAAATCATTTTAGCTAATTAAAATAGCTATCAATATTCAATTGTTCCGTTTTCGCGGTTTAGCGCTGCCTGAAAGATCGTTGCGAACGACGAATCCTCCTTAAAATAACTCTTGATTTAAAACCGCACAAATATTTTAGGGCCGAAACCAAAGGAAAGATTCCAGTTGTAAGCATAAGAATATTAAATTTGAGTTCTAAAAATCCGGAGAATTGAAAATTTATTTCGATCAACCATACGCATTCCTGCTTGTATTTTTCTGTGCCCTGTTTGCAGCGGCCCTGTCCTACCTGCTTTACCGCAACAAAAAAAATCGGTCTATTTATACGAAGAGGCAATTGCACATCCTATTTGCATTACGCTTCTCCTCGATTCTTTTATTAACCTTATTACTGCTCGGACCAGCCATCAGAAGGATAAAGCTATACCGAACCCAACCCATGTTAATATTTGCCATTGACAATTCACAGTCGATGCAGCCATTTAAAAAACTAAGCGAAGAGCTCATCAACCGGGCAAAAGAGACATTGGGCGAGTATCAGCCAGAGTTTTGGACTTTTGGTGAAAAGGCAGCGAAAGATGTTCATCCCGACTATTCAGCGTTACGGTCCGACTACGCTAATTTAATACATGCGGTAACCGAAAACTACCAGGTTTCCGATATTGGCAGCCTGGTGATTTTAGGCGATGGGCTGTACAATTCGGGCAACGATCCGGTGTTTGAAAGCCGTGCGCTCCCCTTTCCGGTTTACACGGTGGGAATTGGCGACACAACCCTCAGGACAGATGCAGCCATCCTTCAAATAAACACCAATAAAACAGCCTATTTGGACAGTTATTTTCCTGTGGATGTCGAATTGTCGTTTCTAAAAGCTGGCGGAAATTCGTTAAAATTCACCGTTTATCAGGCTGATAAACCAATTTACGAAACAACGGTCCGCATTCCTTCTGATAAACATTTTCGTCAGGAACGGATTAGTTTAAAAGCTACCCAAACGGGTATTAACAATTTTACGGCTGTTGTTGAATCCTTTCCCGGCGAAGAGAACACCTCGAATAACCGCTATGATTTTTCGGTGCATGTGATTTCAGAAAAACAAAAGATTCTCGTCTGGCAATATGGCACGCACCCGGATGTTTCAGCCATCATTCAAGCCATAGGCCACGAAAAAAGCTATACCTGGGATCTTATTTCAGGTCAGGAAAAAGAAATTTCTTTTGCCGAATATGATCTGGTGATAATGCATCAACTTCCGGATGAAAATGCTGCGAATGGCGCACTGGCCGAGGATTTGCTTAAAAGTCGCCGGCCAATCCTTTTCATTGTCGGACAGTCCACGTCAATCCCTCGCCTGAACAGTTTGCAGGCCGGGGTGGAATTTCAACCAATCACTGGATACGAATATGCCAATCCAATTTTAAATTCAAACTTCAGCCTGTTTTCGATTGAAAAGGAACAGCAAAGAACGATGGCCAATTGGCCGCCCTTATCAGTTCCGTTTGGCGAAATTGAGCTCGACGGAGAATTGCAACCACTTGTTCGCCAGCGATTGCAATCCATTGAAACGGATCGACCGCTGTTGGCGGCTGGCCGGGTACAAGGAGTTAAACGCGGTTTTATTTTGGGTGAAGGACTTTGGCGCTGGCGTATGCAAAATTACCTGCAGAATGGGTCTCATCAGGCTTTCGACTACCTGATCCAAAAATTAGTGAATTACCTGATTTTGAAGCCAAATGAGGATAATTTCAATGTTTTTTATCAAACTGAATATGCCGAAGATAGCCCGGTAATCATGCAGGCGGAATTGTTTAATGATAGCTTTGAACCGGTGAACACACCCGAGGTACATCTCAGTCTAACTTCAGATAACGGTACCAATCTCTCGTTTACATTCGACCGGACAGATATGCATTATAAATTGAATATGGGCAATTTAGATACGGGTAAGTATTCGTTTGAAGCCTTTGTGAAATTGGGTGAAACAAACTACCAGGAAACAGGCAGTTTTCAAGTCAGCCAACTTCAACTGGAACTGGCTCGCACAAATGCCAACTTTCAGGTGTTATATCAGATAGCCCGAAATACCGGAGGCCAATTTTACACGACAGACGCGTTTAATGAGTTAATTGACAAACTAAAAGAAAACGAGAAACTAAAGGTACAGAAGACCAGGCAGCTGATTTTTCAGGATGTGATCGTAATGAAATGGTTGTTTTTCTTCGTTCTTTTATTACTTTGTATGGAATGGTTTTTGAGAAAATATTGGGGCTCTTACTAATGCATATAATATGACAACAAATAGATTTAAAATATTATTATTCACTGGATTGTCATATCTGGTGTTTTTCATTTCCTGTACATCCTCCTTAAAAACAGTATCCATAGAATCGGCCAAACCCTCGAGCGATCTCCTGCCCGATCAAATAGGAAGCCTTACGCTGATGAACCGTGCTATTTCAGGGGATTTTCAAAATTACCACAAGGACAGCTTGCAACGCTATTTTTATAAAAACGGGTTCAATGTCAGCTCAATCGTTTTGGACAGCCTGGCTGCCGATACCACCTTAAAAGTGCTGGCCGAGTTGTTGTTTGCATCGGGTCGGTACGATGTCGTCATTCCCCAGGAATATAATTTTCACCGGGACCTTAAATTTCATCAAATCCCGGTAGAATTGCCCTGGGCTCAGGTTCGCCGGATTTGCAGCGACTTCAATACGGATGCCCTGCTTGTTATTGAGCGTTATTACAATAAATTGATCACAAATTATACGGTGCATCCTGCCTTGCTGGGCTACGAAGAATATGCTTCGGCAGCTATCGACTCGAAATATGATGCTGTAGCTAAAATTTACGACCCGGCGAGCGAAACGGTTATCCGGCAACTACTTGTGGCCGATACTATTTCGTGGTACGAAACCGACACGTCAACCGAACGTTTATTTCGCCGCTTACCGTCAATAAAAGAATGTTTGGTACAAACCGGGATTCAGGTAGCGCTTGAATTGGATAGTAAACTTTCGCCCACTTGGGTGCAAGAAAACCGCTCCTGGTTTTTGATTGACAAGAAGGATTTCAACCTGATTGACAGATACATTCGCGAAAATAACTGGCAAGCCGCCTACGACTATTGGCTGCCTTTTGCTGCATCTTCCAAAACTTCGACAAAAAGCCGGGCTGAATACAACCTGGCACTGGCCAGCGAAATGTTGGGTGATGTTGACCTGGCCATCGAATGGGCCAACAAATCTTATTTCACCCAATACCACAAGCAAACAGAAAATTACCTGTATAAGCTGAAACGCCGGAAAGAAATTATGCTGAGCTTTCAGAAATTAAATGAATAGCCCAAATGCGTGGTTTTATTTGGCCGGATAATTTACATCCGGCCTTTTTAATGCCCGTAAAACCAGGAAAAGACCTCCCAAAACGAAAGGAATGCTCAACCATTGCCCCATGTTTAAACTCATGGTGGCCTCAAAAGCTTCCTGATCTTCCTTGATAAATTCAATCAGGAAACGAGACAAAAAGATCATGATGAAGAAAACCCCAACAATCAGACCTTCGCGTTTGCGCAGGTTGGTTTTCCAATACAGGAAAAGCATTACGCCGTATGTGGCCAGATAGGAAAAGGCTTCATAAATTTGGGTTGGATGTTTGGCCACCGTTTCTCCATTCCGTTCAAAAATAAAGCCCCACGGCAGGCTGGTTTCAACACCATAGATTTCTGAATTCATCAGATTACCGGTCCGGATGAGCGCAGCTACCAGCGCGGTTGGCACCACTACCCGGTCGAGCACCCAAAGCACCGACCGTTTCGATACTTTCCGGCTCCACAAAATCAAGGCAATAAAAATACCCAGCGCCCCGCCGTGGCTGGCCAGTCCACCATGCCACACCTTCAGAATTTCTGCCGGATGTTGCGAGTAATAGTCCCAGCCGTAAAAAAGTACATGTCCCAGCCGCGCACCAATCACCGTGGCAACTATCAGATAAATAAACAGGCTTTCGAGCCACCTGGTATCGAGTTTCTCGAACTTGAACATCCATTCTCCCTGATAATACCCAAATAAGAATCCGGTAGCAAACATCAGTCCGTACCAACGAACTGACAGAGGCCCCAAATGAAAAATCTCCGGGTCAACATTCCAATGGATGAAAGCGATAAGTGATTGCATGTGCGCTAATTTTTATTCCAAACCTTTTCCGTGACAACTCTTGTATTTTTTTCCGCTACCACAGGGGCACGGATCGTTGCGTCCAACCTTTTTCTCAACGCGTACCGGCTGTACTTTTTGCGGCTCGCGCGTTTCAGCAGCTTGCCTGCGTCCGGCCAGTTCGGGCATTTCGGATTTTTGAGTTGAATAGCGGCTCATATCTGTCCGGCGGGCAGCTTCGGCTTCACGCACCTGGCTTGGGTCCGAGATTGGGATATGCCCTTTCATCAGCGTAGAAACAATATCCTTGTTCACTTTCTGAATCATCTGCTTGAACAGGTTAAACGATTCAAACTTGTAGATAAGTAGCGGGTCTTTCTGTTCGTAGGCCGCATTCTGAACCGACTGTTTCAAATCGTCCATCTCGCGCAATTGCTCCTTCCAGGCTTCGTCAATAGTGGAGAGAACAATTTGCTTTTGATATGATTTCACCAACTCCTTGCCTTTATTTTCATAAGCCTTCTGGAGGTTGGTGATGATTTGGTAAATGCGTTTGCCATCTGAAATAGGCACTACAATATTTTGGTACAGATGCGATTTGTTTTCATACACATCTTTGATCACCGGGTAAGCTTGTTTGGAAATGGTTTCCACCTTGCGCGAATAGGTGTTGATCATGACCTGATAAATACGTTCGACGATCTCCTCCGGCTTGAGTTTCGTAAATTCATCCTGATGAACCGGTGAATCCAGTGACATCAACCGCATTAGTTCCAGGTTGAAATCTTCAAAATCACCTTCATGATATTCGTTGACCAGATTCTCAAGCGAATCGTACATCATGTTCAGCACATCCACTTCCAGACGCTCTCCAAATAAAGCGTGCCGGCGTTTTTTATAAATGACCTCCCGCTGAGAGTTCATGACATCGTCATACTCCAGCAAACGTTTACGAATGCCAAAGTTGTTTTCTTCCACTTTTTTCTGAGCCCGTTCTATCGACTTGGTAATCATGGAATGCTGAATCACTTCGCCTTCTTCCAATCCCAAACGGTCCATGATGCCGGTAATTCGTTCGGAGTTGAACAGGCGCATCAAATCGTCTTCCAGCGAAACGAAAAACTGCGAACTACCAGGGTCTCCCTGACGTCCGGCACGACCGCGCAGCTGGCGGTCAACGCGGCGTGAGTCGTGGCGCTCTGTACCGACAATGGCCAAACCACCGGCAGCCTTCACCTCTGGGGAAAGCTTAATGTCGGTACCACGACCGGCCATGTTGGTCGCAATGGTAACCATTCCTTTTTTACCGGCATCTGCCACAATTTCGGCCTCACGGGCATGTAATTTCGCGTTCAGCACATTGTGCTTGATACCACGTATTTTCAACATCCGGCTAAGCAATTCCGAAATTTCAACAGAAGTAGTACCCACGAGGACAGGACGTCCGGCTTGGTTCAACTCAACAATTTCCAGAATGACCGCATTATATTTTTCGCGTTTTGTTTTGTAAACCTTATCGTTCCAGTCGTTCCTGACAATCGGACGGTTGGTGGGAATCACCACAACATCCAGTTTATAGATGTCCCAAAGTTCTCCTGCTTCCGTCTCGGCTGTACCGGTCATACCGGCCAGCTTGTGGTACATGCGGAAATAGTTTTGCAGGGTAATAGTCGCAAAGGTTTGTGTGGCGGCTTCCACTTTCACCCGCTCTTTAGCTTCGATGGCCTGGTGCAGCCCGTCAGAGTAACGACGACCTTCCATAATACGGCCGGTCTGTTCATCCACAATTTTCACCTTATTGTCGATCACCACATATTCGATGTCTTTTTCGAACATGGCATAGGCTTTCAGTAACTGGTTGATGGTGTGGACACGTTCTGATTTTACCGCGTAGTTTTGCAGCAAGACATCTTTCTTTTCAATACGTTCCTGACTGCTCAGTGAAGCGTTATTCTCAATCTCTGCAACCGAAGAGCCAACATCGGGCAGGATGAAGAATTCCGGATCGTCCACGTCGGCCGAGATCAGGTCAATTCCTTTGTCGGTCAATTCGACGGAATTCAGTTTTTCGTCGATGATAAAATATAGCGGATCGGTAACCACATGCATGTTTTTGCTGTTATCCTGCATGTAGAAGTTTTCCGTTTTTTGCATCGCGGCTTTAATTCCCTCTTCACTCAGGAACTTAATCAACGACTTGGTTTTCGGGAGACCTTTGTGAGCGCGCAGCAACTGTATTGCGCCTTCTTCTTTCTCTTCTTTTGTTGCATTTTCCTTCGTCAGCAACCGTTTGGCATCAGTCAAACACTGATTGGTATAATTACGTTGGGCGGCCACTAGTTTCTCAACTTTCGGCATCAATTCCTCAAACTTCTGGTTGTCGCCTTTTGGTACCGGACCGGAAATAATTAACGGCGTACGGGCATCATCAATCAATACGGAGTCCACCTCGTCCACAATCGCATAATGGTGTTTGCGCTGCACCAGGTCGCGCGGGTTGATGGCCATGTTGTCACGCAGATAGTCGAAGCCAAATTCGTTGTTGGTACCATACGTAATGTCAGCATTGTATGCTTTGCGCCGGGCATCGGAGTTGGGCTGGTGCTTGTCGATGCAATCCACGCTTAACCCGTGAAATTCGAAAATTGGCCCCATCCACTCCGAGTCACGTTTGGACAGGTAATCGTTTACCGTTACCACATGGACACCTCTGCCAGACAAGGCATTCAGGAAAACCGGCAAAGTAGCGACCAGGGTTTTCCCTTCACCGGTGGCCATTTCAGCAACTTTTCCGGAATGCAGCACAATACCTCCAATCAACTGGACATCGTAATGCACCATTTCCCAGGTAATTTCGCTTCCGCCCGCAATCCAGGAGTTGTGCCAAATGGCATCATCACCGTCAATTTCTACGTTGTCCTTCACTGCTGCCAGATTCCGGTCAAAATCGTTGGCGCTGACAATTACTTTTTTGTTTTCGGTAAAACGTTTGGCGGTTTCTTTGATCACGGAAAAAGCTGCAGGAAGTATTTCACTCAACACCTCTTCAATTTTCTCGTTGATGCGCTCTTCCAGTTTATCGATTTCCTGGTATATTTTTTCGCTTTCCTGAAGGTCGGCCTCTTCAGCCCGTTGTTTTAACGATTCGATCTGGTCTTCTTCCGGTCTGATCCGTTCGCGGATGACATCCCGCAAACGATCTGATTCCAAACGTAATTCATCGTTGGAAAGTTGAGTAATCCGGGTGTATTCTTGTCTGATTTTTTCCAGGATTGGAGTAATTTCTTTAATGTCCCGATCGGACTTACTTCCGAGAAATTTCCCCAAAAATTTTGTTACAAATGCCATTATTTAAGGTTTTTCTATGTTTTCAAATTGACGCACACAAAAGTAATTATATTGTATAAGTATATTTACCGGCCTGCTGTTTTTTTTCAATAATAATCGTGCCACGCCGGATCTGGCGATAAAAGTGGACAGATTAACAGACGGGGGCAATTTAACTGCCATTAAAACAGCCAGGCCCTCCATTACTTGACCAAACCCTCCAAATCCGTCATTGAAGAGTCTGATTTGATGAACGTAAATCGGGATGAAAAACCACTATCTTTGCCCACTCGAAATTGACGTTAAAATGAATGATTTTAGTTCGGTGTGTTTTGTCTGCGGTCATCCGGTTGATCCATCGGACAGCCTGAAAAATGAAGAACTGAACCTGCCGGTGTGCATGGAATGCAGGGGAAGTGAGCGCGAGAAACAAGCTATAAGCGAACTGCGGGATGGGATGGCTGAAGGTTTTGTGTGCGGTTGTATCTAAAAAAACCGCCTTCGGGGGAGAAAGCGGCTTTCTTGTTGGTGCTGTTTAGATATTAAAAGTGCTAGTTCAACAAATGTTGATAGCTCGGATTTACCAAGTCGGGCAAATAAGCTGCAATAAGGCCCAGCGCCTTTTCGTCATCCATCGGATTTGACGAAATCAACCGTTGTTTTGCCAATTCATTGGCATTAATGACCTGACTGGTTAATTCAACCGGAAGTTTGCATTCGGACATTTTTGCTGCCCGAGCACCAAATCCATTTCCCGAACACACATAGACCACTTCGAAATGATCACCGCGGACGATGTAATTTTTGCAACGCTTTGTCCTTTGTAACTCAATCATAATCTGTGATTCATTTTCGTTGTAAGTCAGCAACCAGGCACACTCGGCACCGGTTTTCAGTTCCTGGTTTTCAACCGGTGTAATTTTGTAATCAGCAAAAGCACGGTCGCCCGCAAGCGCGTTTACTGAAAAAGCCACCGCCAGTAGGGCTACGATAGCAAATAGTTTAAAAAAGCTTTTTTTCATGACTCTTAATTTTAATAGTTACGTTTCTGAAATCTGAATTAATATATCTGCACAAATAGCTCATTTTGTGCAACATTTGCTTTTGGATCGTTTACCTAATAGACGGGGATTTTTTTGGAAAATTACAGCAGATAGCCTTGTTTTCGGTCAACAGGACATTTGTGCAGGCAAACAGGACTGGTTCGTCTGTAAACCTGCTCTGAAAAATAAGAATGAAGTAGTAATAGTTGGTTCGTTATCTAATTTCGCTGATGTATTTTTCCAGGCGATTCAATCCTTCCCGGATGTTTTCGAGCGAATTGGCATAGGAAAATCGCAGATATCCTTCACCTCCCGGCCCAAAATCAATGCCAGGAGTTACACCAACTCCGGTTTTTTCAAGAATATCAAAAGCCAGTTGATACGAGTTGCCTGATAAGTGTGAGGCATCCACAAAAATGTAAAAAGCGCCTGTGGGTTCAACCGGAATGATGAAACCCAGTTCGCGTAACCGTTTGATCATATATACCCGGCGTTCGTTGTAAATACGGCGCATTTGCTCCACCTCCGGATCGGCATCCTGCAGAGCTGCAATGCCGGCACGCTGTGCTACGGAGCTGGCGCAGATGAACAGGTTTTGCTGCAACTTCTGCAAGGATCGGACATATTTCTCAGGCGCAATCAGGTAACCCAGCCGAAGTCCGGTCATCGCGTAGCGCTTCGAGAATCCATTCAGGATAAAGGCATTTCTGGAAAACTCTAACATACACCGGGCTTTCTGCCCATAAACCAACCCATGATAAATTTCATCCGATATGATGGGCACTCCCAGTTCAGCTAGTTCATTCATGGTGTGCGGCGAAAGCAGGTTGCCGGTAGGATTAATGGGACTGTTGATCAGAATGGCTTTGGTGTTTTCGCGGATATGCTGCCTGACCGCATCGGCGTGTAACTGAAAACCATCGGCTGCTGAAACCGGTACCCTCACGGTTTGGGCACCAATATAGCGGATAAAGTTTGCATAGCAGGCATACGCCGGATCAGAAATAATAACTTCATCGCCTTCACAACATAAAGCGGATAGTGCCATCAAAATGGCGGGAGAACTGCCGGAAGTTACAATTATTTGATTGGGACTGACCGAGACCTGATACTCCTGTTGATATTTCTCGGCAATGGCCTCGCGTAATTCCGGATCGCCCAGGCTATGGGTATAGTGGGTCCTTCCCTCGCCGATTGCCCGTATGCTGGCCTCACGAACACATTCCGGTACTTGAAAATCAGGTTCGCCAACTTCGAGATGAATAATATGCCGACCTGCCTTTTCCATTGCAGCAGCTTTTTCAAGTACTTCCATCACAATAAACGGGGAAATTTCAGTCAGCCTCGAAGCAGTCATCTGATTTTTGATTTTTGCCAACGAAAATACACAAGATTATCGGGCAAAACAACAGACAATGGCACCATTCAAGCCTACTTTAAAAGTCCGTTTTCGAGTCGCAATGACAATTTTTTCTTAAAATCAATACGGATTGTTCCGGTTAACTAGACCAATACTGCCACCGATCCGCACACTTTTCGAAACTTTATATTCCAGAAACATAGAAGCCCCTTGAAAATTTCGGTTTTGATTCCAGAAATTTGCCCCAACAGGGCTGAAAATAGAATGTTCAGAGAAGCTGCTTCCTCCCAATTTCAGTTTATCATTCAATCGATATTCGGCATAATTATTCAACGAAAAGAAACTGACAAAAGGACTGAAGACAGGTTGATTGATTGAAAAAGAAATATTCTTTACTGGATTGGTGGAATTGAAATCAAAAGCCAACGACTGGCCGGGGATAAATTTTTGCTGTAAAGACAAAGGCATTTGGACTAATTCTCTAAAAGTTGAATTAGGGCTGAAATTGAAGAGCTCGTGGTAAAGAAAATCATACATCGTCTTATCTTCCGGCAGAATTAGTGTATCGGCCTGGGAAAAACCTCCCAGGCTAACACACAACAATATTATTCCACTGATAATTGATTTCACGGCAACAATATCCTACAATAATTTGATCCCCAATGTTACCAAAAAAGTTTGGGTTTTCTCGTCGCCCCTGCCCGAGTAAATATCGCCAAAACTATTTTCCATCCGCACATCCAGCGACAGAACCCAAAGGTCAATCCCTGCTCCGTATTGGTATCCAAAATAATGATCCTTCAGTTGATCAACATCCATGACGGCAGCCTCGTTAAGTTCTTTTTCCAACAGGAATGAAAGAACAGGCCCGGCATTTAACCTCAGGTTAAATGCTTCCTTGTCGATCAGTTTATAACCGAGTAAAACGGGAACATCAATTGCTTTCAGGTCAAATGAGTTTACAGCTTCGGTCGCACCTGATCCGGTAATTTCGCTAAGTTTTCCGCCTTTCGAACTAAAATAAGCTTCCGGTTGCAGGTAAATTTTCCCCAGGTTTACTCGCAAAAAGGCTCCGGCAAGATAATTATTCACACTGCTTTCATCAAAATCATCCAGGTTTGTGGAAATTTTCGAGCTGTTAAAACCAGCTTTAAGTCCTAAATTTACAGGCGATTGGGCCTGGGATAATTGGAAAGTCAGAAATGCGAGCAGGAACAATGTTAATTTTTTCATAGGATTAAAATTTATTGTTTACACCACTTAACGCCAAAATTGACACGTCTAGTATTTTTTCGCTGTTATCAAATTGGGAAATAAATGGTTGTCAAAATTACAGAATCTGCCCGGTAAATAACAAACCTTTGCCTTCCTTTTCGCTCAACGACTTGACCTTCATCCAGAAGATAAGATTGAGTTCAATCACTTTTTTTATGCTTTGGTTCCCAAACCAGGTCGCAGGCATCAGCAGGCATCCAGTGTTTCTCTTTGCCTGCCCATTTCACATTGCAGCCAATTGGGTTGGTTACCGGAATACTAATCGGGTTCCCCTGAGTAATTTCCTCCAATGCTCGTTCCAAGTCGTATTCCGTTGCTTTCAGAACATCCTTCGGATTGTCAACTGCCCTGCCGGTATAAACCAACTTGCGGTTTTCATCAAAAAGAAAAAAATGCGGTGTGCGTAAAGCTCCGTAAGCACGCGCGGTATCCTGGCTTTTATCATGCAGATAAATCCAAGGGAATTTCTTTTCGTTCATCCGTGCTACCATGTGTTCAAAATCATCTTCCCGGTAGGTATTCTCACTGTTCGAGTTAATCGCGACAAAACCAACTCCTTTTTCCCGATACCTATCTGCAATTTTGCGGGTAAGTTCATCACTACCTGTGACATACGGGCAGTGGTTGCAGGTAAAAAAAACAACCAGATACTTGAACTCATGAAAATTGGCCAGGATGTAACTTTTTCCGTCGGTAGCGGGTAAATTGAAATCAACGGCCTGTTGCCCTATGTTTAACGTAAATCCCATTGCAAAATACATTTGTTTGTTTTTATAACACGAAAAACAGGAACAAGTTTTAACGAAACGGTTGAACTTTCAGAAGCGTTTTATTGCGTTCTTAACTTAAGCAGGGTATTCTTTGAAAGAAACAAAATTAAAATAGCTAATAACGAAACGCATTAAGCTGTTGGCCAGTAATTACCCGAAAAAAAACGGCTCGAGGTATTGGAAAAATAAAAAAAAATCGAGTAGTTTACGAAATCGTAAAATAACAGTTGTTTTTATTTATAATTTATTGAATTTTAAGTAAATAGTTCTTAAAAATGAAATCAAACAAAAACTCAAAAAAGAATTTCAAACATTCTGACATTGAGAAAAATGACATTGGCAGTCAGTTTGGAAAAGCAAAGAAAGACAAAAGTACCAAAAAGCGGTTGTCTATTTATGATGAGTTTGACGATGAACCGCTGGATGAACTGGACTACCAACTGAATGCCGGTGATTCACTGGACGAAGACGACGAATACTAGTCGTTCCGTCACTTCAAAAACACCATTAACGTAAAAGCGGCAGATTTACTACATTTTGAGGTTTATTCTTCAAATAAGCCTCAAAATTTTTTGCGGCAATATTCATCAGTCGTTGACGTGCTTCTCTGCTGGCCCAGGCAATATGAGGAGTGATATAACAATTTACGGCTGTCAGCAGTGGATTATCCGACTGGGGAGGCTCTACCGCAAGCACATCCAGGCTTGCAGCGGCAATTGTACCACTATTCAGGGCTTCAGCCAGATCAGCCTCATTAATCAGGGGGCCTCGGCCGGTGTTAATCAAAATGGCTGACTTCTTCATCATGCACAGTGTATGGCGATTGATGAAGCCAGCGTTTTCGCTGGTCAGCGGACAGTTAAGACTTACAACATCAGAAATAGCCAACAATTCCTCCAAATTTACTTGACGGTAATCCTCCGGCAAATCCTTCTTTACTGACCGGTTTTGAAAAACAATTTTCATCCCCAACGCTTTTCCCAGTAGCGCAACTTGTTGACCAATCTTCCCAAAACCAATAATTCCGAGCGTTTTACCGGCCAATTCGGTTTGTGGTGTCAGGCAAAAAGAAAAATCGATACTCTTTGACCAAGCGCCATTCCGAACTTCCCGGGCATGACGTTCTACTTGGTTGGTAATATTCAACAAATGCGCGAATACCAGTTGAACCACCGAATCTGTGCTGTACGCCGGAATATTGGTTACCATTATGCCTGCCTGGTTGGCAACCTCCAAATCCACCACATTATAGCCGGTTGCCAGAACGCCAATATATTTCAGGGAGGGCGAAGCATCAATTATTTTTTGATCGATGATGACTTTATTCGTGAAAATGGCTGTTGCATGAGCCATGCGCGCCAAACGGTCCTCCGGGAGGGTACGGTCGAAAATCTCCAGCTTGCCCAATTTAGCTAAGGGCTCCCAGCTCAAATCACCGGGATTCAATGTATAACCATCCAACACTACTATTTTCATAATCGCTGTTTTTTTTCTATATTTTAGACAATACCCAATCAGGTTTCAGGTTGAAGCCGGATACTGGCAGCTTCATTAAGATTAGACCTAAAAAAAATTACTCCTGAGAAACTCAGGAGTAATACTATATCTTATTCCGAAAAGGAAATTAAATTTTTAGTCCTCTTCGTTGTATTCGCTGTTGGGTTCGAAACGATACAGGTCGTCAAAATAATAACCGCTATTGCGTCCTAAGGCTAAATAGCCGATGTCATTGATCGAGAAAGCGACCGATTCCATACGCGCAGCACCCTCAAATTCTTGTTTTTCCTGCCATCTGTCGGTAGTTGGATTATATTCCCAAACGTCAGTACCTGTCGAACTTTTTCCACCGGTTGTAATATATCCCTTACCATTCATGACAAATGCGACACCGTTGTTACGAACAATCGAATATTCATCATCGAAGCTTTCAGAGGTAGCGTCTGAGATTTTTGCCAGTTTTGTCCATGTTCCGGATGTCCCAGAAGTCGGATCGTACGAATAAAAATCATTCTCAAAAGTACCACTATTTAAACCACCAACAACGTACGCCTTTCCATCAATAACAAAAGCCATTGCATCGCGGCGTTTTTCACCACTGTATCCAAGAACGATATTCCATTCGTCTGTAGCAGGATTATATGAATAAAAATCTTTCAGATAATTACCATCAAATCCGGTACCTACGTATCCAATTCCATCAATACTGAAGGCAACGGCTCCGTGACGCTCTGAACCAGGGAAAGAGCTTACCTGTGTCCAAACATCAGTAGCCGGATCATACTTCCAAAAATCATTTAACCGATTGGTGCCATCGTATCCGGTTCCAACAAAGAGTTTACCACCAGCTTCAAAAGCAACCGCACCAGTCCGTCCGCTACCACCAAAATCAGCTATTCTTGTCCAGTGATTATTCTCCGGATCGTATCTCCAGAAGTCTTTCAAACGGTCTTCTCCGTTGTATCCGGTCCCCACATAGGCATAATCCTCAACTGTTGCAACAACAGCCTCTGCACGGGCATTACCGTCAAAAGAGGACAGTCGAACCCAATTACCTACTAACTCTTCATCATCGCTACCACCGTTACATGCAACAAACGGCAACAATATGGCAAGAGCAATTACAAACTTTAGCATCCTAAATGACAAGTTGTTCACAAAAAATTTCTTTTGAATCATTGCTTAAAATTATTCAGGTTTTACCGCAAATATAGCGGATTAACGATATCTAAAAAAACGATAGACAAAAATAGATAATTTTGTGAGAAAACAACACAAAATCCATTTAAGAGCAAAGTTTTATGACGCGCATATTGCATTTGTTAATTAAATTAACTGATTTTAACAAAACTTAAGAAATGCCTCATTTTTATAGTATGTATAACGCTGAAAACCTTTTTTACCGATATTTCTTTTTCAGGAAATGCCAATCGGTTTGCTTTGCAGCCACAGTATCTTTTCTTATAATTGCACTAAATTTATTTCAAGCTTTATATGAATAAAAATTACATTCTGGTATTTCTAATGATCGTCATGGCGGCATGCAATACCGATGTTGGAAATTTTCAGATTGGGGAAGATTTGGTGGAAACCAAGTCGCGTATTGTCATGATTGACAGCTTTTCCGTGAAGTTATCCACTGTTTTGTTGGATTCGATAGCCACATACAGTGCTGATCCGGCCCTGGTGGGCAAGTATGAAAACGAAACAATTGGCACCACCGAGCTTCGCCATTATTTTAATTTTGATCTCAGCGAAACTTCGGGTTCCCTGACTGACAAAGACATCCTGGATTCTGTAACGATTAAATTAAGTTATTCTGGTTACTATTACGGAGATACGACCCAAGTTCAAAAATTGCAGATCCACCAGCTAACCAAGGAGCTTGCTTTTTTTAAAAATGATGTTGGACAAACCTCACTCGTAAATCATAACTCGTTTGATTACGAAACTGAGCCCATCGGCAGCCTGGAATTTTACCCATTCCCATCAACTGACAGTATTGAAATCCGTCTGGATGATTCATTCGGACAGGAGTTGATAGACTTGTTCCTTGCAAAATCAGATGATGTATCTACAAATGATAAGTTTAATTCATACCTGAAAGGGTTCATTATGAAAGCTGCCCCGGAAAGTAAAGCCGTTATCGGCTTCAACACTTCTTCATCGGGCATACAACTCAAATTATACACGCACCGCGTTGAACTGGAAAAAGTAGAAATTGAATATGATTTTGAGTTGGCGTCAGAAGGGACCCATTTTAACCAATCGCTTGCTGACCGAACAGGAACCGACTATGCTTCACTTTTTAGTCAACGGGAAGAACTCCCCGCGACGCAAACCAGCAACCTGTCGTACATTCAGGGAAGTGAAGCTGTGGTAACACGAATTGACTTCCCTGCCTTAAACGAGATTTACACCTATGGAGACCGGGTACTCATTAAAGCGGAACTGGTGCTTGTGCCTTCAACTCTAAATGATCCCAAAAAGCTCCCGACGGCTTTAAATTTTTATACTTCCGACCGTATCAACCAACTGCGCGAAAACCTGGCCATAACCTCATCCTCGGGAACATCAGTAAGCGTAGCTGCTAACTTGGTCGAAGACGTCATGTATCCGGAAAATAATTATTATATCGCAGACATTTCAACCTGGATGCAAACGGAGCTGGCCAATAATTTTTACGATACAAATAACGGTTTACTGATTACTTTCCCCTTTTCAAGTTTAAGGAATAGTTCAGACCTGCTGATCCTTAACGGGGAAAACTCAAGCAAATACAAACCCAAATTAAATCTCTACTTCCTGAAATATGAATAAGCCACATTATCTATTATACTGCCTGAGTCTGCTTGCAGCTTTATTTATTTTTGAAACGGAGATTGTCCATGCTCAAAACAGTACCAGTTCCCCCTACTCCATGTATGGATTAGGTGAATTGAGATCGCAAACAAATGCGCGTAATGCCGGGCTTGGAAATGCAGGCATTGCCCTTTCATCCAACAGTTTTCTGAATACATTGAATCCTGCTTCATATCAGGGAATTGACAGTTTGAACTTCATTTTGGAGATGGGTGTTGACGGAAAATACTCGAACTTCAAATCGCAGGGAAAATCAGCGAATTTGTCCGACGCCAACTTCAGTTATTTGGCTATGGGCTGGCGAATCAACCAATGGATTGCTGCGGGCATCGGGGTAAATCCATTTAGCTCAACTGGCTATGAAATAAATACCACTGCCCTGGTTGATGGCATTCCGGCTGAATACCCGCTTAGCATTTCAGGTTCAGGCGACATTAGCCGTGCGTATGCCTCCGTGTCACTAGTTCCCGTAAAAAACCTGGCTCTGGGCGTAAAAACATCCTTTCTGTTTGGTTCACTGAACCAAACGCAGTACCACAACCTGACATACATTGGCAGCAATGCCATCAGCAACGAAACGACCGATTATTTCCACAATTTTTATTGGGAATTTGGCCTGCAATATACGTTTCAGGTGAAAAGTAACACATTAACGTTGGGTGCCATTTACAACCCGGGACAGTCGCTGGTTACTGAACGTGAAAACTCGACCTACAATTCTGCCGGAGCAATTTTTGAAAATACGACAGAGTCAAAAGATGATTTTGTTATTCCTGAAGAGTTCGGTGTTGGATTAGCCTTTAACAACAATAAAAATTTGCTCTACGTATTGGATGCGGGATTGCAAAAATGGTCGGATTATTCGTATGACCTAAGCGGGGTAAAACTGAAAAATAACCCGTATGTACGCACAGGAATTGAATATACACCAACCACTAATTTTCTGGCTGATTTTTACAAGCGGGTGAATTACCGGCTCGGTTTTCAATACGCCAAATCGTACCTTGATTTGCGCAATAACCAGCTTGATGAAACAAGTATTTCCCTTGGTTTTGGCTTGCCTATCCGCAATCAGAGATCGCGCGTGGACGTTAGTTTTGAAGCCGGCCAAAAAGGAACAACTACCAACCGCCTGATTAAAGAAAACTTTTTCAGAGTACGGGTAGGCTTTTCGCTGAGAGATTTGTGGTTCCAGCACAGGCAATTCAATTAGTAGCAACACAAACGGGCAAAAACAGAAAAAACCGGTTTTCAGTAACCAATTTTAACAGGTCAACAGTACAAACAACCGTTTTAGGAACATATAAAAGTGGCTGGCAGCTAATCTGTCAGCCACTTTTCTTTTTAAATCCAGCATCCTGATCATCAAAATTCCCCTATTAGGCTTGGTGAAAGCGCAGTAATAGGATGCTCCATATTGAAAGAGCCACATTTTGACAAATGCAGCTCCTTTTTTAAAATTACTTTTTTGACTTAAAGTTCCAATAGAAGGGCTTCCGGGGTTTTCCCGTTTGTCAGCAAGCGCTCCGGATGCTCCAGTAATTCTTTCAGCTTTACCAAAAAACCAACAGAATCTTTTCCATCAATAACGCGGTGATCGTAGGATAAGGCCACATACATCATAGGACGAATAACCACCTGACCGTCAACAGCCACAGGGCGGTCAACAATATTGTGCATGCCCAAAATAGCCGATTGCGGTGGATTAATAATCGGGGTGGAAAGCAACGAGCCAAACGTACCGCCATTGGTGATGGTGAAGGTTCCTCCGGTTAGTTCTTCCACCGAAATCATTTTATTCCGGGCCTTCTCTGCCAACTCCTTTATTTCTAATTCAATGGATGGAATGGACTTACTTTCGACATTACGAACAATGGGCACCATTAAACCTTTGGGCGTTTGAACGGCAATGCCCACATCCACAAAATCCGGTGTCAGTACTTCGTCGCCATCGATCATCGAGTTTACAGTCGGATGAAATTGCATGGCCATCGCCACTGCTTTTGTAAAAAATGACATGAAACCAAGCTTAAAGCCGTGCTGCTCAACGAACTTGGTTTGATACTGTTTCCGGATTTCCATAACCCGGCTCATGTCCACTTCGTTGAAAGTGGTCAACATGGCTGTTTCGTTTTTCACCGAAACCAGGCGCTCGCTAAGTTTTCGGCGCAGCAGGCTCATCTTCTCACGTTTTTCTTCGCGCGAAAAAGCTGCCGGTTTCGACACAAAACTTGATTTGGTCTCCTCCGGCAAATGTAGCACAGCCTCTACTTCTTTCTTGCCAATCCGCTGCAGTCCCCGGATAATATCATCGACCGACAAGTTGTTTTCTTCCATCATTTTTTGAGCAACCGCCGTTGTTTTTACCTTGGGTTGATCGGAGCCTGTTTTTTCTTTTACAGCTTTTGTTTCAGCCGGTTTTTCTTCTATTTCAGGGGTTCCGGCTTTCTCCTTTTTCACCGCTGACAGCTGAACGTCTCCTGCTTCGGTGTCGATGGTACAGGCTATTGCGCCAACAGGAACCGCTTCACCTTCTCCAACCTGTATCTTTATTTTCCCTGCTTCAGAAGCGACCAGGGTCAGGGTAGCTTTATCCGATTCAATTTCGGCGATTTCCTGATCCTTATCAACGGTATCCCCATCTTCAACCAGCCATTTCCCCAGTTCCACTTCGGTAATGGACTCGCCGGGCGTGGGAATTTTAATTTCAATAATCATATTTGTTTTTTTTCGTTTAAGCTAATACCTTTTCGCTAAATATACTATTCAGAATTTTTTCCAGCCTCAAATTGTGTTGTTTCATTAATCCTCCGGCAGGGCTTCCGCTTTCAGGCCGCGATATCAGTTCAAAATTAATCCCCTTCAGTTTTCGCTGGATGAACGGCCAGGCCCCCATATTTTCGGGTTCGTCCTGAGCCCAAATCAGGCGACTGGCGTTCTTGTATTTTTTCAAAACGGCCTCAATCTGACCTGTTGGCAGCGGGTAAAGCTGTTCCAACCGTACAATGGCGGTGGAATCATCCCCGTTGTCAACCCGCTTTTTGATTAAATCGTAGTAGATGCGTCCATACGTAAATACAAGTTGCTTCACATTGGCTGGTTTTACCATCTGATCGTCAATCAACTCGCGGAAACCACCTTCTGCCAGTTCGTCAAGGGTGCAGCTCACCATCGGGTGACGAAGCAAACTTTTGGGGGTAAATACAACCAACGGTATGCGGGTTTCCCATTTCAGGTGGCGGCGCAACACATGAAACAAATTATCGGGTGTGGTTGGTACAATTACCTGCATGTTATTATTGGCCGCCAGTGTCAGAAAACGCTCAATCCGGGCGCTGGAGTGCTCCGGCCCCTGCCCTTCGTACCCATGTGGAAGGAACAAAACCAGGTTGTTCATCAAGCCCCATTTTTCTTCGGCTGAAGTAATGTACTGGTCGATGATAACCTGGGCCACATTACTGAAATCACCAAACTGTGCTTCCCAAATCGTCAGGGCGTTGGGTTGGGCCATGGCATAACCATATTCAAAGCCCATCACCCCATACTCCGACAAGTGTGAATTGTAAATATGAAAGGGTGCCTGATTGGGTGAAACGTGTTTTAGCGGGAAGTATTTTTCATCCATATCTTCTACCACAAAACTGGCATGACGGTGTGCGAAGGTCCCGCGTTCACTGTCCTGGCCACTAACACGCACCGGATGTCCTTCATCCAGAAGCGAGGCATAAGCCAGTAATTCGGCCATGGCCCAGTCCAGTTTATTATCCAGGATCATCATGCGCCGGTCCGACAAAATCCGGTTAACCTTACTAAAGAACGGCTTGTCTTCGGGGACCGAATTTACCCGTTCAGCCAACTGGATGAGTTTAGTTTTTGCCACCCGGGTATCAATCCGGCTGGAAAAATCAACCTTCGATGGTTTGTGATAATGATGATATTCTTCAACCAGAAATTTCTTTATTTTGAGTTTGTCTATTTTCTCCGATTCATGGTATTTTGTTTCCAGGAAACTGTCAAACAACATCACTTCGTTTTTCGACTCTTCTTCAGTCATAATCCTCAAATCAGCCAATTTATCGGCATAAATATCCCTTGGGTTTTTATGCTCCGAGATAGCCTTGTAAAGGAACGGTTGGGTGAAACGCGGCTCGTCGCCCTCGTTATGCCCGTATTTTCGGTAGCAAAGGATGTCGATAAAAACATCGGAATGAAATTTCTGACGGAATTCCATGGCCAGTTTGATGGTGTAAATCAGCGCTTCCACATCGTCACCATTCACATGAAAAACGGGCGAACGGGTTACTTTGCCAACGTCGGTGCAGTAGGTGCTCGAACGGGCATCGAGGTAATTGGTCGTAAAACCTACCTGGTTGTTGATGACCAGATGAATGGTGCCGCCGGTTTTATAACCTTTCAACTGCGACATTTGGATGACTTCGTACACCACACCCTGCGCAGCAATAGCTGCATCGCCATGAATGAGGATGGGGGCCAGTTTCGTGTCTTCCCCATTGTACAAGGATTCAATCCGGGACCGCGACATGCCCTCGACCAACGGCCCAACAGCCTCAAGATGCGATGGGTTGGGCACCAGGCTCAGTTTTATATTTTTGCCGGTATCCGATTTTATGATATTTTCAAACCCAAGATGGTATTTCACATCGCCCAGCGAAATATCTTCTTCGTATTCGGTACCGTAAAATTCCTTGAAAATATTTTCATATGGTTTTTTCATGATATTGCTCAGCACGTTCAGTCGTCCGCGGTGTGCCATACCAATGATAAATTCCTGAATTCCCAGTTCTGCGCCTTGTTCAATCACCGCATCCAGCGCTGGGATCAACGATTCGGCCCCTTCGAGCGAAAAACGCTTTTGGCCAACAAACTTTTTATGAATGAAATTTTCAAACCCAACCGCTACTTTCAGGTGGTAAAAAATATGTTTCCGTTTTTCATCGGTAAATGGTTGTGAATTTTTGGTGCTTTCCATTTTTTGCTGAAGCCACTGCAGCACTTCCGGATGGCGCATGTACATGTATTCTACACCGATAGAACCGCAATAGGTGGCTTCGAGATGGGCAATGATATCTTTTAACCGGGCAGGCCCGATACCGATTTTATTGCCTGCCTGAAACACCTTTTCCAGGTCGCTTTTTTCCAGACCAAAATTTTCGATGTCCAGCGTGGGCGAATATTTACGGCGTGCCCTCACCGGATTGGTTTTAGTGAACAAATGACCGCGCTGGCGGTAGCCATGAATCAGGTTCAGAATAGCAAACTCCTTATCGATATTACTCCCCGACAATTCCGGTTTATTTTGGTAATTTGTGCGGGCAAGTTCAAACCCCCTGAAGAAGTTTTTCCAGCTTTCATCCACACTGTCAGGATCTCTCAAAAAATCCTCGTACAACTCATCAACAGCAGCAATCTCCTGATTGCCTACTTGCGAAAATTTATCCATACGTTGAAACTTCGGTTTTTATAGTCAAAATAACTTTGGTAAAGTAACAATTCACCTGTTTTTAATGTTTAGCTAAGATTTGAATAATAAACACGAAGATTGAACTCTCGTACTATTTATGAATAAAATGTAACAAACAATGCTCTTTGCGATATCATCGCGCACGTAGGAATGGCCGTTCGCGAAAATGAAAACAGCCATCCATTATTGGACAGCTGTTTAATATGCGTTCATTTTTTTACTTCACATTAAGTATTCATGGCGCCGCAAACGTTCACCACTTGTCCGCTCACATACGATGACAGGTCAGATGCCAGGAACAAGGCCACTTTGGCCACTTCTTCAGGAGTACCGCCGCGTTTCATCGGGATGTTGGCTTCCCAGGCTTTGCGTGCTTCTTCAGGAATGGCGCCGGTCATTTCGGTAATGATGAAACCCGGGGCGATGGCATTGCTGCGAATACCGCGCGAACCAAGCTCTTTGGCGATCGATTTGGTGAAGCCAATGATACCGGCTTTGGAGGCCGAATAGTTGGATTGTCCGGCATTGCCACTCACACCAACCACCGAGCTCAGGTTAACGATGGAGCCTGATTTCTGTTTCAGCATCACTTTCTGGGCCGCTTTGGTAAAGTTAAAAACCGATTTCAGGTTTACATTGATCACGGCATCCCATTGTTCTTCGGTCATGCGCATCAACAAGGTATCTTTAGTAATACCGGCATTGTTCACCAGCACATCAATGCGTCCAAAATCATCAACAATTTTATTGACCACTTCGTCCGTCTCGGCAAATAAAGCCGCGTTTGAAGCGTAACCTTTTGCTTTAACGCCCATAGCTGCCAACTCGGCTTCGGTAGCCTTCATGGCGTCGTTTTCAAAAAGGTCGGTAAATGCAATATTACAGCCTTCTTCGGCAAATTTTAAAGCAATGGCTTTGCCAATTCCCCGGGATGCACCGGTGATAATGGCGGTTTTACCTTCAAGTAGTTTCATTTTTTACAATTTTTATTTTTGCTGAACAAATATAGTGCTTTGATTGGTCGCCTTATCAACATGAGGTTAATTTTTAACAGATGCAGGATGAAACTTCCGTCAGACCGTAGAATGTTTGACTGAAAAGTTTTATCGGTGAAAGACTGCTTCCGAAAAAATATACTGGCGTGTTTGTTAAACAGGGCTAATTCTGAAAAAATTAAATATTTTCGACCATGACCGTTGATAATGCAACGGTCCATTCAAATGCTGACGGACAAAATCCGCATGTTTTTCATTGATCAGTTGAATGGTTTTTTTCTTTGCTTCTTTGTTCGTGCTTTTTCGTCTCGAATTTTGCCGGACCCTGTACCTGAAACCGACAATTGGTAATTTAACAACTTCCCCTCCATTTTTCAGCAAAGAGATCCAAAATTCCCAATCCTCCCATCCCCAAGTCATACGTTCGTCGTAGCCTCCAGCTTTTTTCCAATCCGATTTCCGGTAAACAGCACTGCAAAAGATCATATTATCCTTTGCCAACTTATCAATCCTGAAATCCGGCAATTGCCAAATTCCACTTCTCTCCCCAAAAAACTCAGCTTCACAATAAACCAGTTTTACTTGCGGTTGTTCCTCCAATATGGCGACTGCCCTTTCAATGTAATCAGCAGATATCAGATCATCAGCATCCAAAGGCAAGATATACTCTCCGTTAGCTTCAGAAATGGCTCGGTTACGGGCAACAGCTGGCCCCCCGTTTGGCTGGTTATACAACACAACACTTTCGTACTTTCGCGCCAGCTTGTTAACAACAGCTTCTGACTGGTCGGTTGAACCATCATTAACTACTATTATTTCGAGAGGCTTGTAGCTTGATTTCAATACTGACAAAATGGTTTCTTCAATGTAAGCTTCGTGATTGTAACACGGTATAACAACACTTATCAGGGGTTTCTTCTCCATTAATTATCTTTTACTTGAAGGCAAAAGTAAGCTAAAATGATTATGGCGATGTTTTGGAAGTATTTTTTTTGCCAACAAATTAGACTTTAAATAACAGGCGTGCCTGATGTTTCGGGTAATTACTGAATGATGGATAGATGTATTTTGTATTTTTGAAGTCTGAAAAATTCATTATGCTCGATCAAGCTACGATATGTGCCATCGCCACTTCACCCGGAATGGGGGCCATTGCCACCATACGTTTATCAGGTGAAAAGGCCATCGAAATTACCGAACAGGTTTTTCATTCGCCAGTAAAAAATAAAATACTGGCCAGTCAAAAAGCCAATACCCTGCACGTAGGCACCCTCCGCGAAGGGGCCGAGATTATTGATGAAGTCGTCGTCTCTCTGTTCCGCGCCCCGAACTCTTTCACAGGCGAAGATGTGGTGGAAATTGGCTGCCACGGCTCAGTGTATATCCAGCAACGGATTTTGCAGGTATTGATTTCGCACGGAGCCCGCATGGCCCGCCCGGGCGAGTTTACCCAGCGTGCATTCCTGAATGGGAAAATGGACCTCTCGCAGGCCGAAGCCGTTGCCGACCTGATCGCCTCTACCAACCGTACTTCGCAAAAGGTGGCCATCAACCAAATGCGCGGCGGATTTTCAGCCGAAATCTCTAAACTGCGCCATCAGTTGCTGCATTTCATCGCCCTGGTTGAACTGGAGCTTGATTTCAGCGAGGAAGATGTGGAGTTTGCCGACCGTTCGCAACTGAAGCAGCTGGTTGACCAGATTGCGTCAGTGGTGCTGAAACTGAAGAACTCGTACCAACTGGGCAATGTCATTAAAAATGGGATACCGGTAGCTATCGTCGGCGAAACCAACGTGGGCAAATCCACTTTGCTGAATGCCTTGCTGAATGAAGAACGCGCCATCGTGTCCGACATTCACGGCACCACGCGCGATGTCATTGAAGATGTGGTGAACATTCACGGTACGGCTTTCCGCTTTTTCGATACAGCCGGAATCCGCGAAACCAGCGACACCATCGAAAACCTCGGCATTGAGCGCACCTACAGCAAACTGGAACAGGCCAGTGTTATACTGCTGGTTGTAGATACGACCAATCCATTGCTCCTGGTTTCTGAGCGGATCGAAAAAATACGCGAACGCCTCACCGACCAGCACCTGATCATTACTGCCAATAAAGTGGACACCGGCAACAGCGAAACCATCGAGGGGCTGAAACACCTTCACCTGAAAAAGCAAGAGAAATTGGTTTTCCTTTCTGCCAAAAACAAGGAAAACCTGGATGAACTGATCACGAAAATGCAGCATGTGGTGTCGCTCGACAACATTGGCGAGGAAGATACCATTGTGACCAATGCCCGCCACTTCGACGCACTCACCCGCGCCTACGAAGCTATTGAACGAGTCCAAAGCGGCATGGAACAACACATCTCCGGCGATTTTCTGGCACAGGACATCCGCGAATGCCTGTATTTCCTGGGCGAAATCACTGGTGAAATCAGCAACGACGAAGTACTTGGACATATCTTTAAGCATTTTTGTATCGGAAAGTAACCAGCACAAAATAGGATGAACAAGCTAAACGAACAAATCTGTGAAGTGTGCCGGGTTGGGGCGCCGCAGGTTACCGACGAAGAGATAGCCTGGCTAAAACCGCAAGTGCCGGAGTGGAAAATCGTTAAAAACGACGGGATCAAAAAGCTAACGCGCACCTATTCGTTTGCCAATTTCAGAGAGGCAATCAATTTTACGCAAAAGGTAGGTGCGCTGGCCGAAGAGCAGGGCCACCACCCTGCCCTGCTTACCGAATGGGGAAAGGTAACCGTCACCTGGTGGACCCACAAAATCAGAGGGCTGCACCGCAACGATTTTATCATGGCCGCAAAAACCGATCTGCTGATTTGAGTCTTTTCTATACCGCATTATACCTCCTGCCTCCACTCCAACCGGTTGTCGATGCGGTGGATGATTTTGCCGTTATCGATCAGCCAGCGGATTACCTGGATGATTTTGTCTTCGTTATGGTTGATCTTAAAAATCAGCTCCTCAAACAGGCAGGGTTCGTGCAGGTATTCTTTCAGTTGGCGGGCAATATTGTCAAACTCAAGCTGGCTCAGTCCAAGCTCGTTCCGCTCCAGACAGATATCGCACTTCCCGCAGCGAACCGAACCTTTCTCACCAAAATATTCGAGCAGTAATTGGCTACGGCACTTCAACTTGCTGGTTGAATAGCGCAGCATAGCATCAATGCGTTCCTGATACTCATTTTTTCGATCTGTATAGTTTTCTTTCGATATTTTCAGGCGCCCTATTTCCAGGCGTTCGCGGGTAAAAATAATGAAGGGCGTTTTCTTCCGGGGGATATAATGAATGATTTTGTGTGAATTCAGATGGTTCAGGAAACGATAAACCACGTCGATGGAAATATTGGCCCGTTTGGCCAACAAATCTTCGTCAATTCCCACGTAGTTCTGAAACAGCCCCGAATACGAGCGCAACAGCAACTTGATAAACCCGTCGAAACTGGCATTGGCCACCTGAAACCGGTACAGGTCGTCGCGTTCTACCTGAAAATGCACCCGTGAGGGATTGTCCAGCTCTTCCGTCAACTCCAGGTAGCCTTCGCGTTGCAGAATTTTCAGGCAGTTCAGCACCGTGGTAATGGGCAGATTGTAACGCCCGGCAAAATCACCAATGCTAAAATCCAGGATTTGGTCCTTGCCAAAACCCACCGCCAGCTGAAAGTAATTGCCCAGCGCATCGTACACCCGCTTAATAACGTCAACCGGTGGAAAAGCCTTCTCCACCTGCTTTTTCAGGGCCAGCAGGTCCGACTTGGCAGCAATCAACACCGCGTAGGCCTTTTTCTCGTCGCGCCCTGCCCTGCCCGCTTCCTGGAAATATGCTTCGGGCGAATCGGGCGGCCCCAGGTGGATCACAAAACGCACGTCCGGCTTATCGATGCCCATCCCGAAAGCATTGGTCGCCACAATTACCCTTGTGCGGCCATCTTTCCAATCCTCCTGCTTTTTGGTGCGGCTGGCTGCGGTCAACCCGGCATGGTAATAATCGGCCGAAACCTTGTTTTTACGCAGGTAATCGGAAATTTCCCGGGTCAGTTTACGGCTTCGCACATACACAATGCCGGTACCTTTTGCTTTTTGTACCGATTGAAGGAGGTATTGCAATTTATCTTCGCGCTCGCGCACCAGGTAAGCCAGGTTATCGCGAAAGAAGCTTTTCCGCAGCACATTTTCCGATTTGAAATTCAGCTGTTGCTGAATGTCTTTTTCAACCTTTAACGTGGCCGTAGCCGTAAGGGCCAGCACCGGCACATCTGGCAGCAGCTCGCGTAGCTCACGGATCCGCAGGTACGACGGGCGAAAGTCGTATCCCCATTGTGAAATACAGTGCGCCTCGTCCACCGCAATCAGGTTCACCTTCATTTGTGGCAAACGTTCGCGAAACCGTTCGGTGGCAATGCGCTCAGGCGACAGATACAAAAACTTGAAATCACCCCAAGCCGCGCTGTCAAACGCCAGCCGCACTTCCTGCATGCTCATCCCCGAATGAATGGCCATCGCCTTGATGCCCTTCTTCTGCAAATTCTCTACCTGATCCTTCATCAGCGAAATCAGCGGGGTGACCACCAGGCAAATGCCGGGCCGCGACAACGAATACACCTGAAACGTTATGGATTTACCTCCCCCGGTAGGCATCAGCCCCAAGGTATCTTTTCCTTCGGCAATCGAATGAATGATTTCTTCCTGCAAGGGTCGGAACTGCGAATAGCCCCAGTATTTGGTCAATATAGCTTGAAACTCGTTCACGTTTTCAGTATTTCGGCAATGAAACCAACTTAACAAATTTTAGAGAAAATTAATCTTTTTAGGGCTTTGCCGCAAACTTCAAATAAAAGCATTATCCGTTTATTTTTCGTAGTTTTGACCATTAAACACGCAAAAACCGCAAGCAATGTCTTTTTTTACGGATAAAGTAGTTTCTGAGGGATTGACATTCGACGATGTCCTTCTGATCCCATCCTATTCGGAAGTCCTGCCCCGCGATGTTGACCTCACCTCCTGGTTTACCCGCTCAATCCGGTTGAACACGCCGATCGTTACTGCTGCCATGGACACGGTAACCGAAGCGCCGATGGCTATTGCCATTGCCCGCGAAGGTGGCATTGGCGTGATCCACAAAAATATGAGCATCGATGAGCAGGCGCGCCAGGTAATGAGCGTGAAACGGGCAGAAAACGGAATGATCTTCGACCCGATTACCATCTCCCGGGAAAAGCTGGTTGGCGATGCGCTTGGACTGATGCACTCCTTCAAAATTGGCGGTATCCCGGTGGTTGACGACCAACGCAAACTGGTGGGTATTGTCACCAACCGCGACCTGCGCTTCGAAACCGACATGAACAAACCCATTTCGGAGGTGATGACTTCGGAAAACCTGATTTATACAACCGAATCGACCGACCTGGAACGGGCCGCCGAAATCCTTCAAAAACATAAAATAGAAAAACTGCCGGTTGTTGATAAAAGCCACACGCTGATTGGACTGGTGACTTACAAAGACATTACCAAGGCCAAAGATAAACCGCTGGCCTGCAAGGACGAAAAAGGCCGCCTGCGGGTAGCTGCCGGCGTAGGCGTTACCGCCGATGTCCTCGACCGCATTCACGAGTTGGTAAAAGCGCAGGTGGACGCCATTGTAATCGATACAGCCCATGGGCACTCAAAAGGAGTATTGGAAACCCTGCGGAAGGCCAAGGCGCGCTATCCTGAAATTGACTTTGTAGCCGGCAATATTGCCACTGCCGAAGCAGCAACTGATTTGGTGCTGGCAGGCGCCGATGCCGTAAAAGTGGGAATTGGTCCCGGATCGATTTGCACCACGCGGGTAGTTGCCGGAGTGGGCATTCCGCAGCTTTCGGCCATTTACGCCGTTGCCAAGGCATTAAAGCACAGCGATGTTCCGGTGATTGCCGATGGCGGCATCCGCTATTCGGGCGACATCGTGAAAGCGCTGGCTGCAGGCGCCAACAGCATCATGGCCGGTTCCCTCTTTGCCGGTGTAGAAGAATCGCCGGGCGAAACCATCATTTTCCAGGGCCGGAAATTCAAAACTTACCGCGGAATGGGTTCGGTTGAAGCTATGCAGGCCGGTTCAAAAGACCGCTACTTTCAGGATATGGAAGACGATATGAAAAAACTGGTCCCAGAAGGGATCACCGCTCGAGTGCCCTACAAAGGTTCGTTGTACGAAGTACTCTACCAAATGATTGGCGGACTTCGCTCGGGGATGGGCTATTGCGGCGCCCGGAATATCGAAGAGCTGATGCATGCGAAATTTACACGCATCACCGCCCATGGTGTCCAGGAAAGCCACCCGCACGATGTCGCCATCACCCGGGAATCGCCCAATTACAGTTCGCGCCAGTAGCCTTTTTGCCTTTTGTATTAAGCTGTTAAAATTGAATAGGTCCAGATGATTAAGATAGTTTTCCTTCTTTTTATGGCCATCCCGCTTTGGGGATTTGCCCAACCTGGCGGCGAGGTTATTATGACCATTGATAACCAGCCGGTTTTAAAAGAAGAATTTGTCCGCCTGTACCGGAAGAACAACCAAAATCTGATGGCTGGCGCCGAAAAGAAAAGCCCGGAAGAATACCTTGATCTTTTTATCAACTACAAACTGAAAGTATATGAAGCCCAAAAACTGGGGCTGGACACTCTGCCCGAATTCAGGAACGAATTTCGAAAATACAGGGCTGAGCTCGCTAAACCTTACCTCAACAATGCCGAATTTACCGAAGCGCAGGTAGAAACGGCCTACTACCGGACAACCCACGAAATTAAAGCCAGTCACCTTCTTCTTTTGCTGGATGAACAGGCCGCTCCTGCCGATACGCTGGCCGCCTGGAATAAGTTGATGGAATTGCGCAAACAGGTTTTGGAAGGGGCAGATTTTAACGAATTGGCCGCGCAGTATTCACAAGACCCTTCAGCCAAACAAAATAAAGGACTGTTGGGCTATTTCAGCAGTTTTCAAATGGTGTTCCCCTTTGAGGATGCCGCCTTTAAAACCCTGGTGGGCGAAGTGTCCATGCCCGTGCGTTCACGCTTTGGCTACCACCTGATCAAAGTACACGATTTGCGCCCGGCCGCCGGACAACTAAAAGTAGCCCACATCATGAAACGAATTCCCCCGGATACCAGCGAAGAGGCCGTCATGCGAATGAAACACGAATTGGACAGCTTAGGCATGCTGGCCCGACGCGGAGCCGATTTTGCACAACTGGCACGCCAGCATTCCGACGACCAGCGCTCGGCATCGGTTGGCGGTGAACTGCCGTGGTTTACACGGGGAAACATGCTGCCCGAATTTGCAGAAGCTGCCTTCGCTCTGCCTGCGGATGGCGCAATTTCGAAACCTATCCGTACTTCATATGGATGGCACCTGATCAAACGGTTGGAACACAAACCGGTTCCCCCGCTGGAGGAGATGCGCGAATCGCTGATTGATCAAATCCGTCGCAATCCTGACATCAACAGACTGAACCACGAAACATTGATTAACCGGTTAAAATTGGATTGGGACTACCGGCCATTTGAAGATAATTTCGATGAATTTGCCCGGCAGGCCGAAAGGGCCATTACCGGAGGGCGAATCCAACCAGCCGATATTTCCCCCGCGGAGGAACTTTTATTCTCCTTCAGCAATGGCAATATAACGTTTGCCGATTTTGCCAGATACTTGGCGATGAACCGATTTGAACAATCAGCAACATTCCACAGCCAACTGAAACAGTTATACGAACAGTTTGTAGCCAAAAAACTCATGGAAGCCGAGGACGAGCAATTGGAAGAAAAACACCCTGAGTTCAGGCACCTGGTGCAGGAATATCACGATGGCATCCTGCTTTTTAATTTGTCTGAAAAGAGAATATGGCAGGTCGCCGCCGAAGATTCTCTTGGACTGGAACGCTATTTCAAACAAGCCAAGTACAAGTATCTGTGGGGGGAACGGTTCCAGGGCTGGGTGATTCAATGCCAAAGCCAGGAAGAACGTGATTTTGTTGACCAGGTGCTGGCTGCCGACAGCCAGCTTCCGGTTGAAGAACTGAAGGATCGTTTCAAAATTGAGTTTAACAAGGAACTGACCGCACATAAAGGCGCTTTTGAAAAAGGTGATCATTCGCTGGTTGACCATTTAGTGTGGTTCGGACCGAAACCAACCGATTTCATTGAACACCTGCACTTTATACATGGGAACAAAGTCGGGCCCCAACCCAAAACGCTCCATGAAGCCCGGGGGCAATATATGGCCGATTACCAGCAATACCTCGAAAACAACTGGATAAAAGAACTCCGAAAGAAATACCGGGTGAAAGTGAATAAAAAGATCATTGAAAGCATAGAATCTGTAAAATAATGAAGCAAAACTGGTATCTAATTTTTCTGCTGGCCGCGGTAATGTCCTGTCAGCAGCAACAACCTGACCTGACCCCACTGGCCAAAGTGGGCGAAAATTATTTGTACCTCGAAGACGTTAAAAAAGTCCTTCCTGAAAACCTGGCACCGGCCGATAGTGCTCTGTGGATGGACGATTTTATCAAGAAATGGGTCCGTTCGGAACTGGTCATCCTGAATGCGGAACAAAACCTGACACCGGATCAAAAAAATGTCGAAAAAGAACTGAATGAATACCGCAACTCACTGATTACCTATCGTTACAAAAAAGAACTGATGGCCCAAAAGATGGATACCACCATCCGTGCAGAAGAAATAAATGCCTATTATGAAAGCCATCAGTCAGCGTACAGTTTGAAAAACATAATCGTCAAGGCCGTTTATCTGAAAATACCTCTGGAGGTAGCCAATCCCGAAATCATCAAACACCTGACGATGGATGAAGATCCGCAAAAACTGGCCCAGCTCGACGAGTATGGAATTCAGTACGCCAAAGCATACGACCGCTTCAACGACAAGTGGATCAATTCGAGCCAGGTATTGAACCAAATACCGGAAGAAATAACCGACGAGGAACGATTTTTGCGTAGAAACAAGTTCATTGAAAGCAGCGATACAGATTATTATTACTTTATTTGTATCCGCGATTTTCGTGTTCAAGGCCAGGCTGCCCCCGTTGAGTATGTCGAAGCTGATATCAGGAACATTTTGCTGAACGAACGTAAGGTGAAATTCCTCCGGAATATCGAAGACGATATTTACAAAGAAGGTTTGGCATCCAATAAGTTTAAAATTTATAATATTCAAAAATAGACAGATATGTTCAGAAAAGTATTGGCTGGTTTGATGGCCGTATGTAGTTTGATTATTGTTTCCAACACGCAGGCACAGGACAAAATTATTGATCAGATTGTAGGCGTTGTCGGGAGCAATATCATCATGAAATCAGACATTGAAGCCATGTACATGCAAAACCAGGCACAGGGAATTGTATCGGAAGGCGATATGAAATGTGAAATCCTGGAAGAATTCTTGATTGAAAAATTACTGATTGCCGAAGCGCAGCTGGATACCACCATTGAAGTGACCGACAGCCAGCTGAACCAACAACTCGACCAGCGGATGCAGTATTTCATTAAAAACCTGGGGACGGAACGGGCGGTAGAAGACTATTTTAAAAAGCCCATCAGCCAAATAAAATCAAGCCTGGAAGAAGTAATACGCAATCAGCTTATGACCAGCCAGATGCGAAATAAAATCATTAGTGAGGTAACGGTAACCCCGGCCGAAGTGCGCTACAATTACCGCAATATGAAACCGGAAGAAATCCCGGTAGTGGAACCACAAGTGGAATACGCACAGATCAGTATCTTCCCGCCTATTGAACTGGAAGAAGAAAACCGCATTAAAGCCCGCTTACGTGAGTTCAAGAAACGCATTGAAGACGGCGAAAACTTTGCCACCCTGGCAGTACTCTATTCCGAAGGACCCTCGGCGCCAAACGGTGGTGAATTGGGCTATATGGGGCGCGCACAACTCGATCCCGCTTATGCAGCTGCTGCCTTTAACCTTCGCGGCGACCGTGTTTCCAATGTCGTGAAAAGCGAATTCGGGTACCATATTATCCAACTCATCGACCGCAAAGGCGAACAAGTAAACACACGCCACATCATCCTTAAACCCAAGCCGACACCAGAAGCCCTGGAACAAGCTGGAGAACGGCTGGACAGCCTGGCCAGCAGCATTCGCCGCGGAACCCTGACCTTTGAAGACGCGGCCATCCGTTTTTCTGCCGATAAAAATTCACGCAACGGCGGCGGCATTGCGATTAACCCCTACACCATGTCTTCCAAATGGAAAAAAGAAGAGCTGGAGCCGGATATCAGTAAAGTATTGGATAAACTGAACGAAAACGAAATTTCTGATCCTTTTCGGACCATGGACGATAAACAACGTACCGTCTTTAAAATTGTGAAACTGATCAGCCGGAGCAAAGAGCACAAGGCCAACTTGCAGGAAGATTACCAGCTGCTTTCGGAATTGTACCTGGAGAAGAAACGGGAAGAAGCCTTGAATAAATGGATTTCTGAGCGGCAGTCAAAAACGTATATCCACTTGGACGACACGTATGTGAACTGTAATTTCCGGTTTCAGGGCTGGATAAAATAAAACCGACAAGGAGAACATGAATTTCAAAAACGAGGTAGAAGCTGTTGATGCCCTGAAAGCCAGGATCGACCTGCTCCGGGACGAAATCAAAAAACGCATCTTCGGACAGGACGAGATCATCAAACAAGTGATGATTTCGATGCTTAGCCGGGGACATTGCTTGCTGATTGGCGTTCCAGGCCTGGCGAAAACCTTGCTGGTAAACACCATTGCTGAAGTTTTGGGGTTAAAATACAGCCGCATTCAGTTTACTCCCGATTTGATGCCTTCGGATATCATTGGCACCGAAATCCTGGATAAGGAGCGTGAATTCAAATTCGTTCGGGGCCCATTGTTTGCCAACATTATTCTTGCTGATGAAATAAACCGTACCCCGCCTAAAACGCAGGCGGCCCTGCTCGAAGCGATGCAGGAACGAGCGGTTACCGCTGCCGGCGAACATTTTGAACTGGACAAGCCCTTTTTTGTGCTGGCCACGCAAAACCCCATCGAGCAGGAAGGAACTTATCCCTTACCCGAAGCCCAGCTCGACCGGTTTATGTTCTCCATCTGGCTTGATTATCCGGCATTTGAGGATGAACTGACCATTGTCAGAAACACTACTTCCGACTATTTCAACGAGCTGTCAACCATAATTTCGGCTGAAGAGATTCGCTATTTTCAAAAACTGGTGCTAAAAGTACCGGTTAACGACAGCGTATTACGCTATGCAGTTAACCTGTCGGCCAAAACCCGACCCGGAACCGAATTGGCCCATGCCATGACTAACAAGTACCTGAAATGGGGAGCCGGTCCGCGAGCATCGCAGTACCTGGTGCTGGGCGCTAAGGCCCATGCAGTAATTTCGGGAAAATACTCGCCCGACATTGCCGATGTGAAAGCGGTGGCCAAAAATATTCTTCGCCACCGAATCATTAAAAACTACAAAGCTGAAGCCGAAAACATATCGGTTGACCAGCTTATCGATGAATTACTTTAATCCTTTTGTTACTACCATGGCTGGTAAGCTTTCCAAAATCATACTGCTCCTGCTCTTTTCGATTCCCTTTGCTGGCTTTGCCCAAAGCAAAAAGAAGGTGGACATTGAACAAGCCGATGCGATGCAGTTTGACGAAAAAATTGTTGCCAACGCCCATCGGCTGCTGGGAAATGTCATCATTCGCCACAACAACATCCGGATGTGGTGCGACAGCGCTTATTCATACACCCATGCAAACATGGTAGATGCTTTTGGAAACGTTCACATTCTGAAAGATGACACCTTGCACCTGTATGCTAACTTTGTGAACTACAATGGCGACACCAAGTGGGCCGAAGCGTACGGGAATGTGAAACTGGTCAACAAAGCGGTTACCTTGACCACTGACACCCTGAATTACGACATGAACCGAAGTATCGGTTATTATGATGATTATGGTACGGTGCAGGACAGTGCCAATACGCTCAACAGCAAAATAGGCGAATATTACACCAACATCGACAAGGCCTTTTTTAAAACCGATGTCGATGTGGTTACGTCAACCTACCGGCTACTATCCGACACGTTGATTTACGAACCGCAAACCGGAATTGCTTCTATTGTTGGCCCCACTACCATTTACGATGAGAAAGATACCCTGATTGCTTCCGAAGGTTTCTACAATACAAAAACAGGTTATGCAGAACTGTTCAAACGTCCGGTAATAAAAACCGAAGAACAGGAAGTTATCGCCGATTCCATCTTCTACAACAAAACAACAGGCGACGGGCTAGCCCGCGGGGACGCCAGTGTGCATGACATTAAAAATAAAATATTCGTAAAAGGTAAACATATTGCCTACAACGAATTACAGGAAACCGCCCTGGTAACCGATTCGGCACATCTCCTGTTTTACTCTGAAAAAGATACGCTCTTTCTGCACGCCGATACACTTCGGATGGTTCCTGACACGATCCCCAACGAAAAACTAATCCTGGCCTACTTCAAAGTAAAATTTTTCCGGGAAGACTTGCAGGGAAAATGCGACTCGCTGGTCTATTGGTCAAAGGACTCAACCATCCAGTTGTATCACCAGCCGGTAATTTGGACCGGCGATAATCAGATGAGTTCTGAATTTATCGAAATGATTTCGATCGACAAAGAGAACCAGCGTATCGAAATGAAAAGGCAAGCTTATATCATTGCCATGGAAGATTCCGCAAAATTCAACCAGATAAAGGGCCGCAACATGACCGGCTTTGTGCGCAGGAATGATTTGTACAAGATTGACGTGGATGGAAACGGACAATCAATTTATTACGCCCGCGACGACAAGGGCATTCTTGGGCTAAACAAAGCCGAAAGCAGCAATATCCAGATAAAACTGCAGGAGAGTAAAGTAACCCGAATTGCTTTTTTAACCTCGCCGGATGGAGAGCTGCTACCATTGCCCGAGGTGGCAGAAGAAGACAAGCAATTGCCGGGCTTCATTTGGCTCGATGCTATTCGTCCCAAATCGTTTAAAGATATTTTTATCCGGGAGTAGCTTCAAAGCAGCTATCACTAAAACCAGTGATTGGATCTGTCACTTGTCAATCAGTTGGAATGGTCAGAACGGATGAGCTCGAAACTTCTATTTCATATTAAACAAAAAATAGCAGAAGAAATCTCCTGCTATTCATATCGTAACTGCCTGAATGGTAATTAATACTCATCTTCATTGAAGAAAAAGTCATCTTTACTCGGATAATCGGGCCAGATGTCTTCAATGCTTTCGTAGATTTCTCCTTCGTCCTCAATCTCCTGCAAGTTTTCAATTACTTCCAACGGAGCTCCCGAACGGATAGCATAATCAATCAGCTCATCTTTGCTGGCAGGCCAAGGTGCATCTTCCAGTTTTGATGCGAGTTCTAGTGTCCAGTACATATTCGAAGGTATTTTTAGTTTGATTCTTTTTTGTTTTTGCGAATATATAAAAAAATACATCAAAAACTACAAAATATTTATTCCACATTTTTCCCCGGAATCCAAAGGGTTTCCGGCAGTTTCTGATCGTAGTTTATTTTTCGTGCCAGCACAAAAAGGTAGTCAGAAAGACGATTAATGTATTTCACCAGATTATGATTGACGGCTGTTCTTTCCGACAGTTCCACAATGCGTCTTTCGGCCCTCCGGCAAACGGTGCGGGCCACATGTGCATAAGCTGTCCCCTGGGCGCCTGCCGGCAAAATAAAATGCGAAAGCTTGGGCAAAAGATCGATCATCCAATCCATTTCCTCTTCCAGCAATTCAATATCTTTTTCGGTGCACGGGAGTTGCTCTTTAAGTACACCGGCATTGTCATCAGTCGCCAATTGGGCGCCAATGACAAACAAATTGGATTGCACGCCTGTCAGCACTTTTCGTGCCCGCTCATCCAGCGCAGTAGATAAAATCAGGCCGATGTAGCTGTTCAGTTCATCCACCGTGCCATATGCTTCCAGCCTGAGATCGTATTTTTTGACGCGGCTGCCTCCAATCAGTCCGGTGGTGCCGTCATCGCCGGTTTTGGTATATATGTGTACTTCTTTTGCCATTAATAAACAGGGTTGGGATTAATTACATCTGTTTCAATCTGCCCGTCTTTCAACCGGATGATACGGTGTGCATGATGAGCGATATCTTCTTCGTGGGTTACAACAATCAAGGTGTTGCCTTGTTTGTGGATTTCGGAAAACAAATGCATAATTTCTTCCGAAGTTTTGGAGTCGAGGTTCCCGGTTGGTTCGTCTGCCAGCAAAATGGCAGGCTGGTTAATCAGCGCCCGGGCGACAGCCACGCGCTGCCGCTGGCCTCCCGACAACTCGTTCGGTTTATGCTCAACACGATCAGCCAAGCCTACATCGCTCAGCATTTTTTCAGCCCGCTCCAGCCGTTCCTGCTTCTTGATTCCGGCATACACCAGGGGCAACATCACATTTTCAAGGGCGCTGTTACGTGGCAACAAGTTGAATGTCTGAAAAATGAAGCCAATCTCCGAATTCCGGATTTCGGCCAATTCATCATCACTCAAATGACTGACATCTTTGTCGTTCAGCTCGTACCGTCCGCTGGTTGGTGTATCCAAACAGCCAATCACGTTCATCAAGGTCGATTTTCCTGACCCGGATGCACCCATAATTGCCACATATTCTCCCTGATTGATTTGTAAACTAACCGAGCGAAGGGCTCTAACGACCTGTGTACCAACCTTGTAATTCTTCACAATGTCAGTTAATCGAATGACTTCTTTCATGTTTGCGGGTTGAATGTGTTTCATTGATCTGTTAATACGATAATTTTTATCTTTGCTACATGCCTGAATTTATCGACCAAGATATAAAATTTCTCCCCGGGGTTGGTCCCCAAAGGGCCGAATTACTCAAAAAGGAATTGAGGATTTTTACTTTTCGCGATCTGTTATATTATTTCCCCTACAAATATATCGACCGAACCAAGTTTCACAAGGTTTCGGAAATTAATGCCAATCAGGCATATATCCAGGTAAAAGGGAGAATAAAACATTTTGATCTACATGGAGAAGCCAGGAAACAACGGTTGTCAGCCGTTTTTTATGACGAAACGGGCAGTCTCGACCTGATTTGGTTTTCGGGTATAAAATATATCCGCGAAAACCTGAAGCCCGGACAGGAATATGTGGCTTTCGGAAAGCCGTCGGTCTTTAACGGACGAGTCAACCTTATCCATCCGGAGCTGGAGGGGGCCGAAAAGGAACAGATTACGACCGGCGTGTTACAAGCTTATTATAACACCACTGAAACGCTGAAAAAACGGTTTTTAACGACACGGGCTATCAACAAACTTCAATATAACCTCGCCATCCAAATCGACGGGAAGATTTATGAAACCTTGCCCCCACATGTCCGGGAGAAGTTGAAATTGCTCCCATTAAACCAATCGTTACGGCAAATCCATTTTCCGGAAAATACGCACACGTTGCAAAAAGCAACTTACCGGTTGAAATTTGAAGAACTTTTCTACATCCAACTGAAGATCCTTAGCCTGAAACACAAGCGGGAAGAAGCCTTCAAAGGTTTTATTTTTTCCACCATCGGATACAATTTCAATAAATTTTACGAAAATAACCTGCCGTTCAATCTGACCAATGCCCAAAAGAAAGTTATTAAGGAGATCAGGCGCGACCTGGGAAGCGGCAAACAGATGAACCGCCTGCTTCAGGGCGATGTGGGCAGCGGAAAAACGCTGGTGGCCCTGATGGTGGCCCTCATTGCATTCGACAATGGGTTCCAGGCCAGCCTGATGGCCCCCACCGAAATTTTGGCCATTCAACATTTTAACACCATAAAAAAGATGCTGGACGGTATCGGGGTGAAAATTGCCCTGCTAACCGGATCGACCAAAAGCCGCGAACGGAAGATCATTCATCACGGCATTGAAACGGGCGAAATTCAATTATTGGTCGGAACCCACGCATTGATTGAAGACACGGTCAGCTTTCATAAACTGGGGCTGGTAATTATTGACGAACAACACCGATTTGGTGTGGCGCAGCGGGCCCGGCTTTGGAAAAAAAACAGCGGGATACCCCCGCACGTGCTGGTGATGACAGCCACGCCCATTCCACGTACCCTGGCCATGACTCTGTATGGCGACCTGGATGTATCGGTTATCGATGAGCTTCCACCCGGACGTAAACCAATTGAAACACGGCATTTTTACGAAAACCGGCGAAAAGAAGTCTATCAATTTATCCGTCAACAAATTGAGTCCGGGCGACAGGCTTATATTGTGTATCCGCTGATCAGCGAATCGGAAAAGCTGGATCTTAAAAACCTGGAAAATGGCTACGAATTGCTAAAAGAAGTTTTCCCGCGCTACAAACTCAGCATGGTTCACGGACGCCTGAAACCAGCCGAGAAAGATCAGGAGATGCAACTGTTTAAGGAAGGAAAAACCCAAATAATGGTGGCCACCACGGTGATTGAGGTAGGTGTGGACGTCCCCAACGCCTCAGTGATGATTATTGAAAGTGCCGAGCGGTTTGGACTTTCGCAACTACACCAGTTGCGCGGGCGTGTTGGCCGGGGAGCTGAACAATCCTACTGTCTGCTAATGTCGTCGTACAAAATCAGCAACGAAAGCCGCAAACGGCTGGAAACCATGGTGCGGACAAACGATGGTTTCGAGATTGCTGAAGTGGACTTGCAACTGCGCGGTCCCGGCGATCTGGAAGGGACACAGCAAAGCGGGCTGGGCATCAACCTGAATATTGCCAGCTTGGGCAAGGACGGCGAAATATTGCGCGTTGCCCGTAACATGGCTTCGGATGTGCTCGACGATGATCCCCGGCTTGAAAAACACGAAAATCAATTATTGCTCTACCACCTGCAACGCATGAAAAACACCGAATTTGACTGGAGTGTAATTAGTTAGCAAGAGGTGTCTATAGCAATCCCTCCATCAAAAAGCACATTTATCCCGAAAGTTTTCTTCATAATAAAATGAAAAAGTTATTTTTGCTGCGCAATCGATTACGCAACTTACAAAAAAACGTACAAATCAGCAGTTCATGTAATTGATATACAGACTACAAACATCATTCAAATCCACTATTTAAAATCAATACAAATAGGGTTAGATGTTATAAAAATGATTTTTCAACACAAACAAGTTATGCAAACATCTATAGTTTTGCAGACGAAAAAAAAGCTTTGGAGCGAAATAGGATGTCGGAAGGAATTGAACACACGGGGATCATTAAGAAGCTTTCAGGAGAAAAAATAATTGTAGGCATTATTAACGAATCTGCTTGCGCCTCTTGCCATGCCAAAGGGGCCTGTACAGCCGCAGATATGAAAGACAAAGACATTGAAATCGAACATTTCACCGGCGATTTCCGCCTGGGCCAGCAGGTTCGTGTGATCGGGAAAACGTCGCAGGGTTTCAAGGCCTTATTCTATGGTTATGTGCTTCCTTTTCTGTTGCTGATGGCCACTCTCATCATCTCCCTTCAAATCACACAAAACGAAGGCCTGAGCGGACTTTTTGCCTTGGGCATTCTCGTCCCCTATTACTTTGTCCTGTACTTATTCAGGAACAAATTAAAACGAAGCTTTGAATTTGAAATCAAGCCTTTACAATAATTTATTATGAGCATGACAATTGTTTATACAATTATTACCCTGAGCGCAATCGGGACACTGGCAGCAGTGATCCTGTATTTTGTGGCCCAAAAATTTAAAGTATATGAAGATCCACGGATCGACGATGTTGAAAAAGCCTTGCCGGGCGCGAACTGCGGTGGTTGCGGCTTTGCCGGCTGCCGTGCTTTTGCCGAAGCTTGTGTAAAAGCGGATGACCTGGCATCGCTATATTGCCCGGTAGGCGGAAATGACTGCATGTCGGGTGTAGCTGGAATTTTGGGCCTGGAAGCCGTGGTACAAACACCCAAAGTGGCCGTGGTGCGTTGCAACGGCTCGTGCGAACACCGCCCCAAAACCAACCAGTATGACGGAGCTTTATCGTGCGCGGTTGCAGCTTCGCTGTACAGCGGAGACACCGGCTGCCAATACGGCTGCCTGGGATGTGGCGATTGCGTGGTTGCCTGCGATTTTGACGCGATCCACATGAACCCCGAAACCGGCTTGCCCGAAGTGATAGACGACAAGTGCGTGGCCTGTGGAGCCTGTGTGGAGGCCTGTCCGAAAACGCTGATCGAACTACGCAAAAAAGGCCCGAAAGACCGGAAGATCTATGTGGCTTGCCGCAACGAAGACAAAGGCGGTATTGCCAAAAAATCGTGTGAAGTGGCCTGTATCGGTTGCAGCAAATGCTTCAAGGTATGTCCGTTCGATGCCATCACCATGAGCAACAACCTGGCCTTTATCGATGCCGATAAATGTAAGTTGTGCCGTAAATGTGTTCTCGAGTGCCCAACAAACGCCATCATCGAGGTAAACTTTCCCCCGCGGAAAATAAAAGAAGACCTTCCGCCCAAACCAGCTGAAAAAGCGGAAAAACCGGTTGCAGCACCGAAGTCGGCTACAGACAAAAATCAACCAGATAATACTGAAAACTAATAAAGGAGGCCAATCGTGTTAAAAACTTTTAAACTTGGAGGGGTCCATCCGGCTGAAAATAAGCTGTCAGCCGACAAAGCCATCGAAAAACTGGCTTTACCCAAAAGCGTTTTTATACCCATTGCCCAGCATATAGGAGCACCAGCACAAGCCCTGGTAAAAAAAGGCGATCAGGTAAAAGTTGGACAACTTATCGCTCAGGCCGGCGGTTTTGTTTCTGCCAACATTCATTCTTCGGTATCCGGAACCGTCAAAAAAGTTGATATGGCCCCGGATGCCTCGGGCTACCCGAAGCAAGGTATTTTTATTGATGTGGAAGGAGATGAATGGATGGAATCGATCCATACGGGCGACGACCTGGTCACGGATTTTCAGGCCGACAGCAAGGCGATCATCGACAAAATTAATGTTGCCGGTGTAGTTGGATTGGGTGGGGCCACCTTCCCTACTCATGTAAAGCTGATGCCTCCTCAGGGGATGAAAGCTGAGATGCTGATCATCAATGGCGTTGAGTGCGAACCCTATCTTACATCCGACCACCGGCTGATGCTCGAAAAAGGAAGCGAAATCATGGTGGGCATCCGCCTGCTGATGTGTGCCTTGCAGGTAAACAAAGCCTATGTCGGCATCGAAAATAACAAAAAAGACGCCATCGCCCACCTGAGAAACCTGGTATCAGCTGACTCATCGATCGAAGTGGTGCCGTTGAAGGTAAAATATCCGCAGGGTGGCGAAAAGCAGCTGATTAAAGCAGTTACGGGCCGTGAAGTCCCCTCGGGCGCCCTGCCGATTGCCGTTGGCGCTGTGGTGAGCAATGTGGGAACTGCTTTTGCCGTGTACGAAGCCGTTCAGAAAAACAAACCCCTGATCGAACGGGTGGTAACCATTACCGGAAAATCCGTTAAAAAACCGTCAAACTTCTTGGTACGTGTGGGCACCCCCGTGCAGGATTTAGTTGACGCGGCAGGCGGCCTTCCCGAAGATACCGGTAAAATTATCAGCGGCGGCCCCATGATGGGAAAAGCCATTGCCTCACTGGAAGTGCCCGTTACCAAAGGGACATCGGGCATCACGATCATGCCCGCGCCGGAGGCTAAAAGGGAAGTGATGAAAAGTTGCATCCGTTGCGGTCGCTGCGTTACCGTTTGCCCAATGGGACTGGAGCCCTACTACCTGATGACTGTTTCGGACAAACAAATCTGGGACAAAGCCGAAACCAACCGGGTGATGGATTGCATTGAATGCGGATCGTGCAGCTACACCTGCCCTGCCGATCGTCCGCTGCTCGATTATATTCGGTTGGGAAAAGGGAAAGTGGGACAAATCATCCGCAGCCGTAAAAAGTAGGCACAAAATCATCAAACCAATAATCAAAATTTATCATTTTTAATTCAGAACTATAAAATGAGTAAACTGCTAACGATATCACCTTCACCGCATGTGCACACAAGCGACTCGGTGAATAAAATTATGTACCGGGTCCTCCTGGCTTTGCTGCCGGCGTTGGTTTGGTCGGTATTTATGTTTGGGCTCGATGCTGTCCGTGTCACTCTGCTGGCGGTGGTTTCCTGCATGGCTTTCGAGTACTTGATCCAGCGTTTTATTATGAAGGAAGTTCCTAAAATCACTGATGGTTCGGCCGCTTTGACCGGCATTTTGCTCGCCTTTAACGTTCCGGCCTCCATCCCAAGCTGGATCATCATTACCGGAGCATTGGTGGCCATCGGCGTGGGAAAACTGTCTTTTGGCGGACTGGGCAACAACCCGTTTAACCCGGCGCTGGTTGGCCGCGTGTTTTTGCTGATTTCGTTTCCGGTACAAATGACCAGCTGGCCCGTGAGCCAACACGCCGCAGTTGATGCACTAACAACCGCTACCCCTTTGGGTATTTTGAAAGAAGGCGTTAAAAGCGGCCAACCGGTAAGCGCATTGATGGATAGCCTACCCTCGGGAATGGACCTGCTTTACGGAAACATGTCGGGTTCGATGGGCGAAATTTCGGCCCTGCTCCTGCTACTTGGTTTTGGCTACATGCTTTGGAAAAAAGTAATCACCTTCCATATCCCGGTTTTTGTGCTGGGAACCATTTTCGTATTCCAGGGAATTTTATGGATGGTAAACCCTGAAAACTTTATCGAACCGGTATTTCACCTGCTCACCGGCGGGGCCATGCTGGGCGCCATTTACATGGCCACCGACATGGTGACTTCGCCCATGACCCACCGAGGACAGTTTATTTACGCTGCTGGTATTGGTGTAATTACCGTACTGATCCGAAACTTTGGAGCTTATCCCGAAGGAATCTCATTTGCCATCTTAATTATGAACGGCTTTACACCGCTAATCAATTCGTATGTAAAACCTAAACGATTTGGAGGAACGAACTAATGGCTGGAAAAAAATCGACATTTTTAAGCATGGTGCTGACCTTGTTAATGGTTTCTCTAATATCGGCAACCATTCTTGGTTTTGTGCACAGCATGACCAAAGAGGCAATTGATGTTGCCAAACTAAAAGCGCAAAACGAGGCTATAAAAAATATCCTGCCCGAATATAACGAACTGGGTGCTTCGTGGAAAGCCGCACCGGAAGATGGAGGTGACAGTCTGATATTTTTCCCGGCATTCAACAGTTCGCAGGAGTTGGTCGGCGTAGCTGTCAAAACATACTCCAAAAATGGTTTTGGCGGATTGATCCAGATTATGGTTGGCTTTAAACCGGATGGCGTCATCAGCGGGTATCAGGTGCTGGAACATAAAGAAACGCCAGGCCTGGGATCGAAAATGGATACCTGGTTTAACAATACTGCTAAAGCCGGCCAGAACATCATCGGTAAAAATCCCGGAACAGCCAAGCTTTTGGTGACCAAAGACGGCGGCGAAGTGGATGCCATTACCGCGTCCACCATCACTTCGAGAGCCTTTTTGGAGTCCATCCGAAAAGCGTACAAATCATTTCAGGCTGCTGCCCAACACGAAACTGAGGGACCAATTTCACACGATGAAGAAACCGAAGGAGGTGCATTATGAATCAATGGAATAATTTCACAAAAGGTTTTTTAAAGGAAAACCCAATTTTTGTTTTACTGCTGGGAATGTGCCCCACGCTGGGTGTTACATCGTCAGCCATCAACGGTTTAGGTATGGGATTGGCTACCACTTTTGTGTTGCTGATGGCCAACATCGTGGTTTCGTTGGTGAAAAATGTCATTCCCGACAAAGTCCGCATCCCGAGTTTTATCGTCATTATCGCCTCATTTGTAACAGTGGTCGAATTGTCGATGCAGGCATATCTGCCCGAGCTGTTTAAAAGTCTTGGGCTGTTTATCCCGCTGATTGTGGTTAACTGCATTGTTTTGGGACGCGCCGAAGCATTCGCCTCGAAAAACAATGTGCTTTCTTCGGCCATTGACGGTTTGAGCATGGGACTTGGCTTTTCCATGGCATTAACGATACTGGGCGCCATCCGTGAGTTTCTGGGAAGCGGCAAAATCTTCAACATCTCCGTATTTCCTGAAGATTATGGCATGCTACTTTTTGTATTGGCCCCCGGGGCATTCATTGTGCTTGGCTATTTGATCGCCATTTCCAACAAAATCAAAAAAGCGTAGGAGGAATAATACATGGAATATATCATTATCATTATATCAGCGGTCTTTGTCAATAACATTGTATTGACCCAATTTCTGGGCGTTTGTCCGTTTCTGGGTGTTTCCAAACGTATTTCAACAGCTGTGGGAATGGCCGGGGCTGTCACGTTTGTAATGGTCCTTGCAACCATCGTTACTTACCTCATTCAGCTTTACATCTTAAATCCGTTCAACATTGGCTACCTGCAAACCATTTCGTTTATTCTGGTGATTGCGTCGTTGGTTCAGCTGGTTGAAATTATCCTGAAAAAGGTAAGTCCGGCGCTTTACCAGGCGTTAGGCGTTTTCTTGCCCCTGATTACCACCAACTGTGCTATTTTGGGGGTAGCCATTCTCACCATCCAGAAAGAGTTTAATTTAATGGAAGGTGTGGTTTTTGCTATCAGCAATGCAATAGGTTTTGGCCTGGCGCTGGTGTTATTTGCCGGGCTGCGCGAACACCTCGACCTGATTGATGTACCAAAAGGATTAAAAGGAACTCCAATTGCGCTTATCGTTGCTGGCATTTTAGCCATGGCATTCATGGGTTTCAGCGGATTGGTTTAGTCAACAATACCATTTCTCATAATTCAAAAAGACTGCTCTTCCAACGGCAGTCTTTTTTTATTGAGCAAATATTCAATGACAAAAAGATAAATTGCAACGAGCCTAAAACAACAAAAGCCGCTGTTTAAGCGGCTTTCCTGTGATCCCATCGGGACTCGAACCCAAATCGTCAGAACCGGAATCTGATATTCTATCCATTGAACTATGGGACCAATGCGGCTGCAAAAATAGTAAAACATTCGTTTTTTTGATAAAAAAAGTGAAAAACTTAAGCAAAGATTATCAAGCTGAGAAATGTTGATAAATCTTGGATGCTGGCAGTCAGTGGATAACTGAAATAAGCTATTTTTGCTTCATACTTGGAGAAATTGCAATGACGAAAAATATTCTGGAAGAAGGGATTAAGTTTTTTGAAGATTACACCAAAAAGCTGGTTAAAACAAAAGATCACTACGTGGCAGAAAGCCTGCAACTTAAGCTTGACCACTCCTTGCGTGTGGCCAAACTTTCGGCACTGCTGGCCCAAAGACTGGAGCTGGATGAACCAGAGTGCGAATTGGCCGAATTCATCGGATTGTTTCACGATTTGGGGCGTTTTGTGCAATTTACCGAACACCAAAGTTTCGACGACACTAAGTTCGGTGACCATGCCGCCCAAAGTGTTTCCATGCTGAAGGAACAAACCTTTTTCAGTGTATTGACCGAAACGGAACAGCAACTGGTTTTATTTGCCATTGAATCGCACAATAAAGCTTCCGTGACCTCGAAAGACAAACAACAAATGCTTTTCAGCCAGCTACTGCGCGATGCCGACAAACTTGATATTTGGGAGATATGCGTCAGCTTTTTGAAGCGCGATGGCTCATTCAGTCTTCCTTCCATCTGCTATAACCTGCCACATACGCCGGGCATTAGCGAGGCTGTCATTAAAAGCCTGGCAGTTGGAAAACCGGTTGTCAGGAAAGACGTCCAGTCGGTGAATGATTTTAAGCTGATGCTAATGGGGATGGTTTATGATCTCAATTTCAAAAGCAGTTTCCAGCTTGTAAGCGAAAAACAACTGATCAAAAAGATTTACGACACAATGCCCAAAAGGGACGATGTGATTGATGCCTACCGCCAAATCAGGCTTTTTATCGAGAATAAATTTGTTGAATAAAAACATCCGTCTCGAGTGACAGTAAAAATACACACCCGGAAAACAGCTAAGAAGTTTGAGATATGAGTAACCGCTTGGTTTGTATATGTAACATGGTTTCGGAACAGGAAATCATCAACGAATTGAAAAAGGGGGCAAAAGACACCTCCGACATTCAATATGCTACACGCGCAGGCACTAGTTGTGGTAAATGCCTGCTGACTATTGATGCGATTGTTGACGAGTTTTTTGCCACGCAACCACAAGATCCACAGGGAAAACTAAATTTGTGAGATAAAAAAACCGGACTTTAAGAATCCGGTTTCTTTTTTTATTTTCTTTTCCCCGCCCATTCCACGGCATCGGAAATGTGTTTTTTCACCTTAACATCGTCAAACGCTTCCGGTGTGTGTCCAAAAACCGTATAAAACGAACGGATATTATCATACTCCTGCCACCAAATCAGGGGATGGTCGCCCATTTTCCATTTGTCATTGTCCGCTATTTTGATGGATGATTCGTCCAAACGGGCCAGCACATGTACTTTTTCGCGCGGATTTGCCTTGAACGAGTACCATTCGTCAAATGTCGTATAAGATTTCATGCCTTTAAAGACTTCCATAGCCGGGTGGTTGGTATCCTCAAAAATCACGGTCCCTTCTTGTGCTGGCGGATGGGTCAGAAAATAAGCGCCATTTAGCTTACCAAACCAGTCCCAGTCGTATTCACAGTCGGCTGCCGCATGGATCCCCACGAATCCTTTTCCCGTATTCAAAAAGCTGGTGAATGCTTTTTGTTGGTTGTTGTTCAATACGTCACCGGTGGGATTTAAAAACACAACCACATCAAAATTCATTAAAAAATCAGTTGTAAACAACTTACTGTTTTCGGTCGCGGTAAGGTTCCAGTTGTTTTCCTGAGCCAATTCACTCATCATTTTAAGTCCGTTGGCAATTGAATTGTGCCGAAAGCCACTTGTTTTTGAAAATACCAACACACTAAGTTGTGGTGGCGGAAGTTCTTTATTCTCTTGAGTAAAAGCTGAATTGGCCAGCAAGACGACCAAAAGCGCTAAAACGAGTTTTTTCATGATTATCAGTTTAGAATTGGTTTATGCAATGATACAAAAAAAGCTCCTCTTTTGGGAGAGAAGCTTTTCGATTATCAGGTGAATTTGATTACATCAGGAAGCTCAACAGAATACCGGCAGCTACGGCAGAA
>NZ_JAPAAF010000059.1 GCF_025907915.1 Gaoshiqia sediminis | reverse complement strand
TTCGGCACGTTCTTCAAAACTGAGATTTGGGTTTTGATACGGATATTGTTGGGCCGATAAATTCCCTACAAATAAGGAAATCACCATCAATATGATTGTTCCTTTTAAACTGAAAGATTTTAATAACTTCATAAACAATGAATAAAAAGTTAGTTAATCGGTTTTAAACTGGCCGCAAATCCTCCGCGACGGAGCATTTTCACCTCAATTTCTGAATTTTTGTCGACAACCAAATGTCGGATTGAAAATTCTTTATCGTGCTTCCCGTCGGCAATTAACGTTAGCTTGTATTTTGTTCCTTCGGGTAAGAAGCCAAAGGTCAGTTTTTTGTTCTTTTCCCTTGTTTCGGCATTGATTCCTCCAATGTACCAATCAGTACCCTTTCTTCTTGCAATAACTGTAAAACTTCCCGGATATCCATCCAATAATTTTGTATCGTCCCAGGCACTTGGTACTTCTTTTAGAAATGTCTTTGGTTCATCAGGTAATTCATAAAATCCTTCAGGTCGATCGGCCATGTGTCGAATACCTGACTCAAATACTACGCTCAACGCTAATTCGTGCCCGTAAGAAGTGATATGTGGGTATTGCGAATTGGTAAAGGTAACCGGTGTATAATCCATAGAACCAACTACATTTCGCGTGTATGGAAGAGTGTTGTTATGAATTGGTGCTGATGTTGTAAATTCTGGCCCGTTGTTATACCATTCTGCGCCTCTAACCGCTTCGTAAGACATCAAATGCGGATAAGTTCTTTGCCATCCACGAGGAACAATACATCCATGAAAATTTACCATAATATTATATTGGGCAGCATCTTCTAAAATATCGAGGTAAAACTTTATCATATCCTGTGTCCCTGATAAGAAAAAATCAACTTTCACGCCGGCAACTCCAAGCTTTTCAAGTTTCGCAAACTCTTCAACCCTACTTTTGTGAGTAAGCATCCGGTCGCGGGGTGTATTCGGCACCCATTTAGATGCTCCCGAATTATACCACATTAAAGGTTTCACTCCAATTGAATGAATGTACTTTAATGCATCTTCCAGATTTCCGCCATTTCCCATTTGGTCCCACTCCCAGTCAAGAAGCGTGTACGGCCATTCCATTTCAGCAGCTAAATCAGCAAACTCACAAACAACCTTAAAATCTTTTGTTCCATGGTTATGTGACCAATAATTCCAAGATGCAACGCCAGGCTTAATCCAATCGGAATTCGTTAAAGTAGAAGGGGTAGAAACATCATCGACCAATGTAGATTCTACAATATCAGCAAGGCTCCCCAAAATAATCACCCGCCAAGGCGATTTCCATGGTAACGAAATTGTTGGCAATACACTACCTGCTCCTTCTATTGCATCTGGAAATTCAACTTTATAACTTGACGCTTTGTCAATATTGCTCAGCTTTGTCGCACTATAACTTCGGTGGATATCAGATTCGTGGATAAGATACCAGCATGAATTATTATTTGAATTAAAAAGAGCCGGATAACCCCAGTTTTGCTGAATACCGGCATCATTCATACTGTCATAAAGACTTTCACCTCCATAATCGTATTTTTGCAGCCAACGTTTTGTACTGTCGGTGATCGAATAGGCGGTTAGCTCTTCTTTAACCATAAATTTCCCTTCTTTTTCTGGAAATTCATACCGAAATGCAACACCATCATTATAAGCCCGGATAATCAAATTGAATTTAGCTTTTGATGGATTTTCAAAACAAATTACCAGTTCATTTGCGGAGTTCTTGCATTCAGAACGTTTTCCGTGCGGCATTATGTATTGTTCATTAATAAAAAGCGGTTTCCCTACCTTTAAAAATTTAAGTTCTTTAGAAAAATCCTGATCTTCGCGGGAGATTCCCAAATCGATTCTTGAAATGACTTCTGAAGTTTTACCTTCTCCACAATAATATACCTGAAGAAACCAGTTGCCGATTTCTCTATTTTGCTGGCATAATAAAGCTACACTAACTTTATTATTTGGCGACTGAACTGTTGCCTGCTGAGAGAATGTTGCCAACGTTAAAACCAGAAAAAGAGCAGTCATTAAACTCTTCTTATTAATCTGTATAACTGGGTTTCTAAATTTTATTTGTTTTTCCAATGAATTTTAATTTTAAAATATGAAACACTTCATAATCTATAGGAGTAGTTATTATATTGTTTGATAAACTATTTCAAAACTTGAGGAAAAGAAAGTCACCAAAATATAATTATTGAACCACTATTGCATCTATTGCCACTGCTCCAAAACCAAGGTTGACAACTTTAAGATGATGCTCGCCCGGGGTTAAACCGTTTACCTCATATACAATTTGTTGTGCTTGGCGTTTGCCCTGAATTGACAGATCAATTGTTGCAAGTGATTTTCCATCAATCTGAATCTCGATCTTTCCGGCTCCCGGTTCTTTAGGTGCAATTACAGAGACACCACTACCTGTGAATGAACAACTCCACATATCACCTGGAGTCTCGCTGAATGTAATGTCATTATTAAAGTCGCCAGTGCCTAAATTGCAACAACGAAGCCACCCTCCTCGGGCTTCTGTGCCGGGGTCGTCATCGTTAATCCATCCCTTATCGTGAGTGATTCGCAGTACCCGATAGCCTGATGCCAACGATTGATCAGTAATCTCCGGCAATGGTTCCACTGGCTGATTTGGCGTTATCGTTAGTCCCTTATCGTCCTGAACAAACTTAAAGGTAAGATTAGACCCGATAAGCTCGACTTTTGAAATTTTACCAATTGTTGCACTATTGCTATGCAGGGACCTAAGTATTAATGGATCGTTGCTCCAATCAAAAATAGTGGCATAAACATTGCCATTTCTACGCGTATAGCGAACGTTACCCTCTCCATAAACTTCAAATGGGCGGGATCCATAAATAGCCTCCCCGTTAACCTTCATCCATGCACCAACATCTTTTGCTATACGAACTACTTCGGGGTCTAGATTGCCGCGACCACGCTGCGTAAGGTCAAGCAACATTGTACCATTGCGGCAGACATTCTCCATCAGTGAGTTTATTATATTTTTTGCATCCTTGTATTCCTGCCCGGTTTTGTAATGCCAGACAGCTATACAGGATTCGGTTTGGAATGGATATGCCATAATCTCCGGTTCAATGTGCTCCTCGGTACTTTTAACAAGTGAACGATCAACGTGAGGAAGTAGATCAGGGTCGTTTTGAAAACTGTTCCACCGACCACCTACTCCTTTGAGGTTAACCACAACATCCGTTTCACCATCATTCCACTCCACGGCCTTATTGTAGTAATTTGCTATTAATTGTGGGGCCAGGAATCCTAATCCCATCCTCACACCTAAGTCCATTTGTGAATCGCCAGCATGTTCGTCAAAATAAATAACATCAGGACGATACTTTGTGATGGCGTCATCGACCCGCCACATGAACTGATTGGCAAATGGCGAAAGCAGTGGATCTTTTTTGTCATGAACCGGTCCATATAAGTCTACCGGATCCATTCGTTCCCACCACTTCCCCTTCCCGTCCAGAACTGTTTGCAATGCATCATAAGGGACACCTTGCATCGGTCCTGTTCTGTCGCTGGTATAGCGTACCGGCATAAACTGTCCCCAGGTACGGGCAGGTGTGTTGTGAAAACCAATGCCAAAACGCATCCCGTGTTCGCGTGCAATTTTTTCCCATGTACCGACTATATCCACCTTCGGCCCCATGTTCACAGAGTTCCAAGGCTGATATTTTGAATCATAACAGTCGAAATTATCATGGTGGACGCCCATTGCCATAAAGTAACGTGCCCCCATTTCTACATACAAATCCATCAACTCATTGGGATTCCATTGGTTAATTTCCCAATTGTGGCAGATATCTTTGTAACCATATTCAGATGGATGACCAAAATGCTCAAGATGGTGTTCATAATGAGGACTACCCTCAACATACATCCATTTAGCATACCAGTCACCTTGTTCGGGCATAGATTGTGGATCCCAATGAGACCAGGCACCTAATTTGGCCTCACGCCACCACTCCGGAACTGTGTATCGTTGGCTGATTTCTTTCCAGTCAGGCAAATACGGGCCGCTGGCAACCGGTAACGGTGGCAAGTTCCAAATATCCGGTGGCAATCCCAGGTCTCCGTTGCCAACAGTTATCCGATCGATCGTTATGGCGACATCACCAGTTTCCATGCTAATCGTCAGCTCAGCGTTGTCAGGAATCTCTAAATCAATAATCGCGTTAAGAAAAGAGCTTTCGAAGGATCCGGATGAATGAACATTCACCTTTTGCACCGGCTCGTTGTTTACTGCAATACTAATAGTACCTACATCTTCTGTTGCATAACGAATTGCCAGTTTGCTTGCGGCTGATAATCCAGTGAATTTTACACCGTCACTTGATTTTGTTAAACGGATAAAATACCCTCCCCCCGCCTCGTTTTCAACTATTTTTAAAGCCTTTCCAACAAGTTGGGCAGATTCTGCCTCCAATGTGTATTTCTCAGTATTACCATATCTACAAGCTGATAATAATGATAATCCAATGAGAAATATCCAAACATTTTGACCAAATCTAAAAAAAACATTTTGCTTGTACATAAATAGTATACTTTGTTCAGTAAATATAAATATTCGACATAAAGAAACTGGCCAGACTGATTTTAACATGCATTTAAGACTCAAAACCACGTCTGACCAGATTCCTTGTTCAGTAAATTTAAATTAGTTCATTTGAACTTGCTAAACAACCGGATAATAACTAATAACCATCCGTTTGCGTCAGCCCGGTACGCAGAATCTCATCCTGTGCAATAGGAAGAAGAGACTGATGATCTTTGAATGTTTCTGACTTATCTAACAAGACTACCTTTTCATACCTCTTTGCCCCTGTCGTTAGATTTTTATAAATATCGTACGTATAAATTTTGGTATTCTCTACCTGGTTGGCAATTTTCCAACGTCTGACATCAAAGAACCGGTGGCTTTCAAATGCCAGTTCAATTCTGCGTTCGTTATAAATCCTTCTCTTCAGATCCTCTCCGGTAACCGACTCTGGAATGTCAGGTAGGTTTACGCTTGCCCTTTGTCTTACTTTATTTACATATTCTCTTGCCGTAGTTTCATCACCCAGCTCAAACTTTGCTTCTGCATAATTCAGGTATATCTCCGCCAGCCGGAAAAACGGCCATTGGTTTGTGGCGGGCGTTTGCCGGTTAATGGGGCCTTCTTCGGGCATAAACTTTTTGAGCACCGTATTTGTCCGGGGATTGTCTCCTGTGTTTTTATAAGAATCATATCCCCATGAAGAACCATCTTCTGCGATCCACATTTCAAAAGTCGGATGGCCTGGGGTTAAATCAGGGCGGAATACTGATCCGTCATGAATAATAGTAGCCTCTAACCTGGGATCACGGTTATCCCAAGGATTTTTTGGATCATAACCTGAAGCAGGATTAACAGACCCGTCTGCCAAAAATGGTGGTTCTCCGTTGATCATGTCATAAGCGTCAACCAAATTACCGGTAGGCCCGTTGCTTCCCCACCATCCTCCGTTGGCCTCAAAACGCCGGTTTAAATTATCAGGGCCTACGTTGTGGCCGTTAGAAGAAGTAAAACCTCTTGAAAAAATGACCTCGTCTTGCGCATCCCCCTGTGACAGTTCAAAGAGTTTCTGGTAATCAGGATACAGCGAGTAGCCGCTGTTTAAAAGGGCTTCGGCTGCATCAGCAGCCATCTGCCACTTGCTCATGTCATGAGAAGGATTAAACAGTGGAGAAGCGGCATAAAGGTATAACCGGGAGAGCAGTGCCTTGCAAGCATCGCCTGTAGCCCTTCCGTAGTTGGTATCAGTTGACTGATATTGGTCCGGCAAGTCAGGCATAGCTTCGTTCAAGTCATCTGCAATGAAATTCACACAGTCATCAAAGGAACTTCTCATAAATTGCACTTGGTCTGCGGCATCAAGTTCATAAGACTCCTTGACGATGGGAACGCCGCCAAACCTTTCAACAAGATTGAAATAGATGAATGCCCTCAGAAATTTGGCTTCTGCAACCAATATGTCTTTATCAGGCAAATCAACGGTGATCTCTTTTATTTTTTCCAGGAAAACATTGATTTTGCGGATATACTCATATCCACGATCCCAGTAATACAAATATCCACTTCCCGAAGCCCAGAACCCGGCAGCATCTCCGCCTGCCTGTGTAATATTGTCTGGATTATAGGTGTTAAGTTTTAAGAGGTTGGCCCCGCAACAGGGAGCGCTGTTATAGGCTTCATCCGTATATTTTGAATACATGTGGATGTAAAAACCATGAACTTCTGAATTGTAAAGCTCGGAATGATACGCTTGTATAAGTTTTGCATCATTCCATACAGCATCTTCGGCAATCCTGTCCTGGGGCGAAATATCCAGAATTTTTTTCTCACAGGAAACACTGAATAGTATAAGTATTACTATAGGTAATATTCTTTTAATAGCTTTCATATTTTCAACCATTTAAAATTTCACATTAACACCAAAACTTAAAATTCGTAGTGGCGGATACTGTGTAAAACCGCCTGACATTTCCGGATCTCTCCACGTAATTTCTTTAGCCCAGGTAAGTAAATTCACACCATTGACAAATACACGAACATCATTAATCCCTGTCTTGGATAAGATGCTGGCTGGTAGAGTGTAACCTAATTCAGCGTTTTTAAGCCTGAAAAAAGTCGCATCATACAGGAAGAAGTCCGTAGTCCCCGGTTGCCAATCATTGGATCGGGGCATGGTAGCACCTTCCTGGTTGCTAATGGTCCAACGGTTGGTTGCCCTATAAACAAGCCCGTTGTCAAGATCCTCCTGACCGAACTCGTCGACAGTACCGTCATAGGTCCAAGCATTGGTTTGTCCCTGGAAAAATAATGATAGGTCGAAACCCTTGTATTGTAGATTTGCGGTCAAACCAAACACATATTCAGGCTGTGGAGAATTACTAGCCCGGTACCGATCATCTCCATTAATTATCTTGTCACCATTCAAGTCAAGCACCTTAATGTCTCCCACTTGGGAACCTGCACCATGTGGGTAACTATCCAGCTCTTCCTGCGTGTTAAAAATCCCGTCAGACTTGTAATAAAGGTCTGAACCAAGAGGATGTCCTGTATTTGTCTGGTAGGACTCAGTTGGAGGTGTTTCATCCATAAAAATTATTTTACTCCTTGCAAAAGAGACATTTCCATTTACAGAATATGTAAGATCTCCAATAGTATTTTGATGAGTAAGTACGACCTCAAATCCATGATTCTCCACCTCGCCGATATTTTGGTCAGGCAATGCAGGAAAACCGAACACTTGACCTATCGAAAGATTGCGCTGAAGCAGGATATTTGATCTTTTTTCATTGAATACAGTTACTTCTACGCCCAGCAATCTGTTCCATAAGATAGCATCCATTCCAAAGTCAAGTTTCTTACTAACCTCCCAGGTAATATTAGGGTTGGGCAATGTGCTTGAATATATGCCCGGAACATCGCCGCCGCCAAAAACAAAATTGTTACCGAATTGGAAAGCCTGCAAGTATTGATACGCAGGAACACGATCGTTACCCAATTCGCCATAAGAGCCCCTAAGTTTTAACTCGTCTATGAACTTCATATTAGCCATAAAGTCTTCTTCCGATATTCTCCATCCTCCAGAAACCGCAGGGAAAAATCCATAACGTTTTCCTTCCGGAAAAATCTGTGAACCGTCGTAACGAAATACAAATTCAAGCAGGTACTTGGATTTAAAATTATAATTCACACGGCCAAAAAAGTTATTGTAGGCGTTTTCCGAAGCGCTACCGCCGTTATTTAAATCTTCAGGTTTTGTACTTCCTGCATTGATCTGCGGAATAGCTGGGCTTACAAAATTCTTTCGGTAGGCCATTGCATAACTGTAAGTCTGTTTCTGTTGTTCTGTTCCCACCATAGCCGAAACATTGTGATCTTCTTTGATTGTCGTTTTGTAAGATATTCTGAAATTTGATAAAGCAGTTGTCCACCTGCTATAGGTATCCTCTACCGAGATCGGGATATTATTTGTTTTGGGATCATATTCCCCGGTTTGAACGTTATACTCGTGATATTCGTGCGGTTTAGAAAAAACCTTCTGAAATTGGTTTCTCAAATCATAATTATAAGAAGCATCCAGTGTCAGGCCCTCCACGAATGGAACTTTATATGAGGCCGTGAATGTAGTATTTATGGGATCATTCTTCCATTTATTGTACCCCCGACGGTTTGATAGGAGTGGATTATTACCAAATCGACCAGGCGCAATTAACCCATTGGGATAAACTGCCACCAGCGTTGGATTGGCTTGCAATATGGTAACAAAGTCGGTACCATTTGCTTCTGACCGTTCTTCGAGAATAGCACTCATGTTGGCACCAACTGTTAAATTCTTTGTTAAATCAACGTCAACCCTTGCCCTCGCATTATACTTCTTGTAACTGTATGGCTGATTTACATAATTGCCTCCTTGGTCTGATGTTCCGAAGGAGAGCAGGTACCGGATGTTTTCTGATCCTCCGCTTGCCTGGAAGTTTATCCTTTGCTGTGACGGATTTTTCTTTAAAGATACCTCCGGCCAATTGGTATTGGGGTATAAAATGGGGTCAGAACCGTCGCGGAATTTCTGAATGGCCTCATCCGAAAAGAAGGGCGCATAATTACTCATATCAGGCCGGCCTTGCAGGTAATACTGTGTTTCATTGAATACTTGAGCAAATAATACTGCATCCATCATATCCGGAACCTTTGTTGGATTGTTAATGCCATAACTGTATGACAAGTTAAACGTGGGCTTACTCTGCGCCCCTTCTTTTGTGGTTACCAGGATTACACCATTGGCCGCACGGGCCCCATAGATAGCTGCCGAGGCATCTTTCAATATAGTTACACTCTCAATATCTTCTGGATTAATCCGTTCCAGAATATTGTCACGCGGCACCCCATCAACAACGACAAGCGGAGAATTATTATTAAACGTACCTGTTCCACGGATCGTAATGTCAAGGCTTTCAGCTCCGGGCGTACCAGTACGCTGGTTTACGATTAAGCCCGGAAGTTTACCCGCCAAACTACTCGAAAGGTTAATTGTTTGACTTCTTGCTAGTTCATCTCCATCGACCTTTGATATCGAACCTGTCAGCGTTTCTTTTCTTTGTGTACCGTAACCAACAGCTACCACCTCTTCAATCCCAACAGTTTCTTCGACCATTGTAACATTGATGATACTTTCGTCAGCAGCCTGTATTTCCTGCATCCTCATTCCAACAAATGAAAATTGCAATGTTGCATTAACGGATACATCGGCCAAGCTGTATTTTCCGTCCAGATCAGTAATAGTCCCTTTAGTGGAGCCTTTGATGACAACCGTTACACCTGGCATCGGCATCCCCATGGAGTCAATTACACGACCGGAAACCGTGTGGTTTTGTTTGGAAATAAATGGATCTTCCTCAGCCGATAGAATGATTTGCCTGTCAATAATAACGTAATTAATTCCTTGATCGGAAAACAATTGATCCAGAACCTCCTTTATTTCAGCTTCTTTAATGCTAACCGAATAGTTTTTGTCAACATCAATTTCATTCCGGTTGTAAGCAAAACGGTACTTTGTTCCGCTTTCAATTTGCATAATAATATCCTCCAGTTTCAAATCTCTTACCGAAAGTGAAATTTTGGAGTTCTGAGTGTATGAATCCAATGCAAAAGTTTGCATGATACAAACTAAGGATATAACAAGAACGAGTCTCATAATCAAAAACGTTTTTTTAAAAGCATGATCATACCATGCCCCATACTTGTGATTTTTTTTCATAAATTTGGAAATTAGTAATGTTAAAACGATCAATAGACTTTACTGATTTGCGGGAAGGCATTGGAGGTGCTTTCCCGTTTTTTTTTACAATTTACATAGGCTGCTTGTTTGTGATGAATACTTTCCTTTTTGAATAACTATCGTTGTTCTGCGCTTTTCGTTCCTGTATCCGACAACTGACAGGAGCAATTACTGAGAGCAGTTTTAGCGCATCATCGAGTGATTCATCTTCCAGCACCAGTCTCACTTTTTCCCTTTCTATACCGGTTGCATTGACCTCAATCTCCACGTTGTAAAAACGGCTTAATTTCAGGCAGGCTTCTTTTAGCGGAACATCTTTCATGACCAGCTTCCCGTCAATCCAAGCGAGAAAGTCGTAGGTATTTACCTTCGATTTCTCAAGCTTATTCATTTCCGGATGAAAGACAACGCGATCATTGGGAGTCATTTCCTCTTTCAGCCCGCGGTTGTTGGACAACCATACGCTACCTTTCTCCAAAACCACTTCGCATGACGGATCGCTGCTATAGGCTGAAACATTGAAGCGAGTACCTTTAACTTCGATATTCAGGTTTTTGGGAGTTTTAACAATGAAAGGAGAATTATTGTGTACAACATCGAAAAAGGCAAGTCCGTTTAAACTGACGATCCGTTGATTTTTTTGGTCCAGATGGTATTTAACTTCAGAGTCTGCGCCAAGCCATCCGGAGGTTCCGTCGGGTAATTTGAAATGGTTCCGAAATCCTGAAGTTGATATAAATTCGACTTGTTGGTTTTCAACAGTTGGCACGTGCCGGCGAGTTAGGTATAAGCTGGCAGCAATGAGAATACCAACTACTAGAATTGCAGCAATTTGAACGATTCGGAAATTCAATTTTATACTTTTTGAGGAAGGTCCCGAATAATTGCTTATTGCATAATAAAGTTTGTGGAACACGTGGTCTAAGTTTTGGGGAGTATCCTTCTCGGGATGAAACTGTTCCCATTGTGCTTTAACTACCTGTTTGGCTTCTTCATTTAAGTCGTTGTCCTCAAAATATTTTTCGAGCATCTTTTGGTCAAGAAGACTAAATTTCTGACCATAGACTTTATCGATATGCCTCCGGTTGATCGCCATCTTTTCTGAGTCTGTTTATAAGTAATATCAACAAGACCGAAAAACGTAGCCCTCAAAATGAATTTTTTTCTGAAAAATTTTATTCCACCGTTTGTCCGGCAAATAGGTAGAAGAATAATAATCCGGGCAAGTCGTTGTTTTCCTTCATTTTATCGGTAATGAACTTCCGTGCGATGGATAATTGCTTTTTTACGAACTGTTCACTTATCCCAAGTTGCTCTGCGATTTCACGATTCTTTTTTTCCTTCTTGTAACTAAGGATAAAGATTTCCTTTCTTCGTGCTGGGAGTAAATCAATGATCTTATTAAATTTTTCCACAAACAACTGATAGTCCAGTTGATCCTCGTCTTTTGTTGAAGTAATAATATATTCCTCCGCAAAAACCTGGATATATTTCTCTTCCCGGCTTCTCTTCAAGAAACGCTGGCGGATATTGTTGTAGGCTATTGTGAAAAGATAGGATTGAAAAGACAAGTCGGACCTGAGGTTTTGTCTGTTTTCCCATATTTTCAAAAAAACTTCGTTCAGCAAATCCTCGGCATCTTCTTTTTCCCGCAGATACTTTAACGAAAACTGATACAACCGGACGGCATACTTATCAAAGAGGGCTTTAAACGCTTGTTTGTCCCCTTGTTGAAGTTGATCAATTAAAACGCTGTCAATATGGTGAATTCGCGTATTCAACGACAGATGGAAATAGTTAGTTCGAATGAAAAGTTTACATTTATCTAAGAATTCAAAGGTAATAGATTTTCCGGCAGTTCAATGAAATTCCGAAAATGCTTGCTCAAGCTTTTCCAGTTGATCTTTAGAAATCCCCTGATTCATTCGGATATACCGGTACTTCCAATCATTCTCCCTCATCCGGCTGATTTTCTCTGACTGGCAGATGTTTATCAGGACTGATCCAACCAGAAAACAGGTCAACAGGATAAAGCTCTGGATAGTTGTCCTTCGCGTTGTTTTCAATCTGTATTGTTGATGCTGGATCTCCCGGTGTTTGTCCAGCTTCAAGTTGAAACGGGCTTTCAGATCTTTCATGTCGGCTCTTAGCGAACCTTTTTCCCGCTGGATGGCTTCCAGGTGGCCGGCTATCTGCCGAAGAATGCGTTCTGCCGACTGCCGGTTTTGCTGCCCTTGTTTTTCTTTGTCTTCTTTTGACTGGTCATTTATTTCTGTCCGGGAATCAAGCTTGTCTTCCATCGCTTGGAGTTTGCATTTCAATTCCTCAAACATTTCATGGATTACGGCATTGGTAGTCATCGTTACTGTTTCTTTCTGTTTATACTGTTTCCTCGGGCCTGCTTATATTCTTCTTCCCTTGCGGCGTTTTGGTCGATTGGCCGGAAGTCTCCGCTCCTGCTGTCTCTCCCGTTCATTTTGCCTGTCAACAGCCCGGACCAGGCTTCCCAGGCAGTTGCCCAAAACCGGGCTTTCCTTCCGCTCAAACAGGTACCGGTTATCTTGCGTTGGTGTCAGTTTTTCCCGGTTCCGTTCCAGCTGTCCCGTAATTTTTGAGAAACTGAACCGGCGGTCAACCTTTGAGCCGCTGAAGCTGTAGCCGTTTTTGCCGAATACCACTCCCTGCACCTCGGCAGTTTTCCCCTTCAGCTTAAACTCAACGGTGATTTCTTCCTGTTTCAGTCGTTCAATTACATCATCCCAACTTTTACAATCCGGAAGGGCTATTTTCAGCGTCCCGTATATGCTGTACCTGGTTTTGTCAGGTTCGCGAAGCCGGTGGGTCTTTACCTGCTCTTTTCCGGTGGCGAAGTACAAGTTGAACCGGCGGGTCAGGTCTTTGCAGATCTTCTCGCTCCGGTAGCGGTCATTCCTGTCCGGGATGGTTTTACCGTCGTTGTCAACCCGGTTGAATACCAGGTGAACATGCGGGTGTTCTTTGTCGTAGTGCCGGACCAGCAGGTATTGGGTGTTTTCGATTCCCATCCCTTTCATATAGGCTCCGGCAATTTGAACCATGATTTTACCGGTTAGTTTCTCTTTGTCTTTCGGCGAGAAGTCGAGGGAAATGTGCCCGACCGGTTTTTGGATGCGCTGATTCAGCTGTGTTTGAAGCCGGAAGCTTTCGATGATGCTTTGCCCGCTTTTGGTTCTCAGTCCCTGGCTGTCCAGAAGTTCTGCCCGCTTTTCCGGGTCAAGGACGTAATTGACCACCCCGCTGAAGCTTCTTCCTTTTACGATCTTAGCCATCATGGCGGATTTGATCTAACAGGTGATC
>NZ_JAPAAF010000058.1 GCF_025907915.1 Gaoshiqia sediminis | reverse complement strand
GTAAAAATTGAAAAATGTGATGCCCTTCGCTGATTTTTGACTTGAAAACCCAAAATAAAAAAAGAGGCTGAACTCTTTTGAGACAGCCTCTTTTTTATCTCTGATTGAAATGATCTTCTGACTATAGAGCACCCATCTGTTTTACTTCGGTTCCGCCGTATTCGCCATTGGCCAATTTTTCGCGTACTTCCGAGAAAGCTTTGATGGTGTATTCAACATCTTGCAGGCTGTGAGTTGCTGTCGGGATCAAACGAAGGATGATCTCACCTTTCGGGATGACCGGATAAACAACCACTGAGCAGAAAATGCCGTAGTTCTCGCGCAGGTCAACCACCACGTTGGTCGCTTCAACCACGCCACCCTTCATGTAAACCGGAGTTACAGGTGTATTGGTGCGGCCAAGGTCAAAACCGGCAGCTTTCAACCCACCTTGCAAGGCGTTAACAATGGTCCACAGTTTTTCGCGCAATTCAGGACTGTTTTTCAATAATTCCAAACGTTTCTGAGCGCCAATTACCAATGGCATTGGCAATGATTTGGCGAATGTTTGCGAACGCATATTGTAGCGCAGGTAGTTGCAAACATCGCGGCTACTGGCCACAAATGCACCGATAGATGCCATTGATTTGGCAAACGTGCAGAATAAAATGTCAACTTCATCCTGAACACCGAAGTGTTCTGGCGAACCGGCGCCGGTTGCTCCCATGGTACCAAAACCGTGGGCATCGTCAACCAATAAGCGGAAGCTGAATTCTTTTTTCAGGGCAGCAATCTCATCTAGTTTGCCCAGGTCGCCCGACATACCGAACACGCCTTCGGTAATCACCAAAATGCCGCCGCCTTGTTTTTCGGCTAACTTGGTGGCACGCTCCAGTTGTTTTCTCAGGTTCGTGATATCGTTGTGCGGAAAAACAAAGCGCTTGCCCATGTGCAGACGAACACCGTCTAAAATGCAGGCATGTGCTTCGCTATCGTAAACGATCACGTCGTTGCGGCCACAAATAGCATCAATAATGGAAACCATTCCCTGGTACCCAAAATTGAGCAGGAAAGCATCTTCTTTATTTACGAAAGCAGCCAGATCGCGCTCCAAAGCCTCATGATAATCTGTTTGACCGGACATCATGCGTGCACCCATCGGGTAAGCCAGCCCCCAGTCGGCAGCAGCCTGGGCATCCGCTTTGCGAACTTCAGGGTGGTTTGCCAACCCGATGTAATTGTTTAAACTCCAGGTTAATACTTCTTTTCCCCTGAACTTCATGCGGGCACCAATTTCACCTTCCAATTTCGGGAAAGCAAAATAGCCATGTGCCTGCTTCATATACTGGCCGATATTTCCTTTGTTAGATGTAAACTTTTCAAAAATATCCACTTCTCTTTGCTTTAAAATTAAACTGTGCAAATGTAATTCTTTTTGAGAAGTCTGCAAATTTGTTAAATTATATTAAACCAAGTTTCAGAATGACTTTTCTTACTTAATTTGCCCTCGAAATTTTAATAAAAATGTATCTTTGCGCCATGTTGGTAAAAATAGCTAAAATTGGGACCTTTGCCCTGTTGTTACTGGTGTTGACAACAGCTTGCAGCAACTTTAACAAGATTGTTAAAAGTACAGACTACGAATTCAAATACAAAAAAGCACTGGAGTATTACGAAGAGGGCGAGTTTGTGCGTTCGTCCACCTTGCTGAAAGAGTTGGTCAACATTTACCGGGGCACCAGCCGGGCCGACAAAATCTACTACTATTATTCAAAAAGTTTTTTTGGAATGAAGGACTATCTGATGGCCGGGCATTGGTTTCGTACATTGGTTCGTGAATTCCCGAAAAGTGAGTATGTAGAGGAGGCTCAATTTATGATTGGCCATTGTTATTACCTGGATTCACCCAAGCCTCGCCTGGACCAGCAGGTGAGCCAGAAGGCTATCGATGCCCTGCAATTGTACATCAACCTGTATCCGTCGAGCGACCGCGTAGAAGAGGCTAACCGCCTGATTATTGAGTTGCGCGACAAACTGGTGTACAAATCCTTCCTGACCGGAAAACTGTATTACGATCTCGATAACTACAAGGCTGCCGTTATTGCCTTGACCAATTCGTTGAAAGATTTTCCCGATACCAAATACCGCGAAGAACTCATGTTTATGTTGCTCCGGGCGAAATATTTGTTGGCTATCAGGAGTGTGGAGGAAAAAAAAGATCAACGTCTGAGCGAGGCATTGGATGAATATTTTACCTTTGTCGATGAATATCCCGAAAGCGGGTACCGCAAAGAGGCCGACAAATTTTATGAAACCACGGCCAAATTATTGCATTATAACGAAGAAGTTAATTAATTAAGAATATGGATTTTAAAAAAATCAAAGCAGAAAGCACCACTGTTCCAAGAGATTTGTTTGATTTGGAAGAACAGACCGGAAACGTTTACGAAACCGTGATGATTCTTGCCAAACGTTCCAATCAGATTTCTTCGGAAATGAAAGAAGAACTGAACCAGAAGTTGCAGGAGTTTGCTTCCTATTCCGACAATTTGGAGGAGGTTTTTGAAAACCGTGAGCAAATCGAAATTTCGAAATACTACGAGCGTTTGCCAAAACCAACGCTGATCGCTTACGAAGAACTCAAACAAAAACAGATTTATCACCGTAATCCGGCCAAAGAAAACCGCAAAGGATTATAAAAATAGTAGCCTTTATGAGGCTTGACGGAAAACATATCATTTTAGGTGTGACCGGAAGTATAGCTGCCTACAAGGCAGCTTATCTTTTAAGGTTACTGGTGAAAGAAGGGGCTGAAGTGCAGGTGGTGATGACCCCTGCCGCCAAAGAGTTTATCACTCCCGTAACCATGAGCGCCCTCTCGAACAGGCCCGTGGCATCCGAATTTTTTGCGGCCAACGATGGCACCTGGCATTCGCATGTGGATATGGGGCAATGGGCCGACTTGATGCTGATTGCACCAATCACGGCAGCAACGATGGGCAAAATGGTTGGTGGTGTGGCAGATAACTTACTGGTCACGACCTACATGTCGGCCAAGTGCCCCGTGATGATCGCACCTGCCATGGACCTGGATATGTTTCGCCATCCGTCCACGCTCCGTAACATGGAAATGCTGAAATCGTTCGGCAACATTATCCTCGAACCCGGCGAAGGGGAGCTGGCCAGCGGCCTGCACGGCAAAGGCCGGATGCAGGAGCCGGAGCAAATAGTTGAAGAGGTAGTTGCCTTTTTCAACGCAAAAAAAAAACTTCTGAATAAACATTTCCTGGTTACAGCAGGACCTACTTACGAGAAGATTGATCCGGTACGTTTTATCGGAAACTATTCTTCCGGGAAGATGGGGTTTGCCCTGTCGGAAGCGCTGGCAGACGAGGGTGCGAAGGTAACTTTGGTCTGCGGACCGGTGAGTTTACAAACAACACATAAAAATATTGTCCGTGTGGATGTGGAATCGGCTTTGCAGATGAAGGTTGCTTGTGAGCAGGTCTTCCCGAACGCCGATGGTGCCATCATGTGTGCAGCTGTGGCCGATTACCGACCAAAACATCCCGCTGATCAGAAAATAAAACGTACCCGCGACGATATGTCGATTGAATTGGAAGCTACCGATGATATTGCCGCCACGCTCGGTAAATTGAAGACAGACCGTCAGATTCTGGTCGGTTTTGCGCTGGAAACCCAGGACGAACTGGCAAACGCAGCTGCCAAAATGAAGAAGAAGAACCTCGATTTTATTGTGTTGAATTCGTTGCAGGACAAAGGCGCCGGTTTTGGTGTTGACACCAATAAAATTACCATTCTTTCGGATGGCAATAAAGCGGAAGAATTTGAGTTAAAAAAGAAATCGGAAGTTGCCTGCGATATTGTGGAAAAGCTGGCTGCTGTGTTGGCTGGAAAGTAGGACTTCCGGATATATTTTTTACTTTTACTTCATCGGGAGCTGAAATATCATGAAAAAAATCGGCATCATTTTCATTGCTTTTTTTGCCTTTGGCTTGTTGGGGAGGGCGCAGGAACTTCGTTGCAACATCAGCATTTCGTCCACTAAAATACAGGGGGCCAACCGTAACATTTTCCGTACCATGCAAGCCGATTTGTACGAGTTCATGAACAACCGGAAGTGGACGGACCATGTATATTCGATGGAGGAACGCATCGAATGCAATATCTTCATTCAACTGGACGAGCAAATTTCGTCGGATGAATTTAAAGGCTCGATGACTGTGCAGTTGCGCCGGCCCGTGTTCAATTCGTCCTACGAAACCACCTTGCTCAATATCCGGGACAAAGATTTTCAGGCGCGGTATGTGGAGTTTCAACCGCTCGAATTCAACGAAACATCCAATCAGAATAACCTGACCAGCCTGATGGCTTATTATGCTTACATATTAATAGGCATGGATTACGATTCGTTTTCGCCGGAAGGTGGAACGGAGTATTTTCAGAAAGCCCAGCAATTAGTGAACAACTCGCAAAACGCCCGCGAACCGGGATGGAAAGCTTTCGAGAGTGAACGTAACCGCTACTGGCTGGTGGAGAACCTGCTCAACCGTTCGTATGCCCCGTTTCGGCAATGTATCTATCGGTATCACCGGATGGGGCTTGACCAGATGAGTGACCGGGTAGAAGAGGGCCGGATGGAAATGGCCGAATCACTTAAGTTAATTCAGCGGGTGTTTCGCATGAGGCCGTCGTTGTATATTTTACAAATATTCTTCGATGCCAAAGCCGATGAGATGGTCAATGTGTTTTCGGGTTCGTATCCCGACGAAAAAAACCGGATACTGGCTATCCTGAACGAGGTGGACCCTTCCAACGGCTCAAAATACGAAAAGATCAAGACGGATAATACATTCAATTTACAGACCCCCTAAATCGGATTTGTTGTGCTGCAATCGTTACAAGTTTCAAACTACGCGTTAATTGACGAGCTGGAAATCACGTTTCATCGTGGCTTCAATATTATCACCGGCGAAACCGGGGCCGGGAAGTCCATTATCCTGGGTGCGCTTGGCCTGATTTTGGGGCAGCGTGCCGATCTGGGCGTGTTGCGAGAGAAGGACCGCAAGTGTACCGTTGAAGGCACCTTCAATATTAAAGACTACCAGCTCGAAGCGTTTTTTCAGGAACAGGAACTTGATTACGAGGAGCCGACCATCCTGCGGCGCGAAATTACTCCTGCCGGCAAGTCGCGGGCATTTATCAACGACACGCCGGTTACTCTGAAAGTTTTGCAGGACCTGGCCATCCGGCTCATCGATATTCATTCGCAACACCAGAACCTGGAATTGGGGAACCGTTCGTTTCAGCTAAACCTCGTGGATTTGGTGGCCGAAAATTCGGGTTTGTTGCAGACATACGGTCAACTTTTCCAGGCACTGGGAACGCAGAAAAGACACCTGTCCCGTTTGGAGGAGGAAGCCGGGAAAGCCAAAGCAGACCTGGATTATTTTCAGTTTCAGTTTCAACAGCTGGAGGAAGCCCGATTGAAAGAAAACGAACAGGAGGAACTGGAGGCAGAGCAAGCGACGCTGGAACATGCCGAAGAAATTAAACTGACATTTGGCCAGCTGACCGACGATTTGGAGAGCGAAGAAGCCGGCGTATTGCTCCGGTTGAAGGAGCACCTGAACCAGTTGGCCAAACTGTCGGCTTATATGCCTGATGCCCGGCAAATCCGGGAACGGCTCGAATCGTGCTACCTCGAATTGAAGGACCTGACAGTTGAATGTTCCTCCATCGCTGAAAAAACGGAGCACGATCCGGATCGGATCCAGCTGGTATCCGAACGGTTGGACCTGATTTATTCGCTTCAGCAAAAGTTTCGTGTAGGTTCTGTAAATGAACTGATCGAGTTGAGAAACGAATTTGAACAGAAAATTCATCAAATCGCTTCATTTGACGGTGACATTGAGGAGGCTCACCTGCAAGTGGCGAAACTCTCGGCGCAAGTGATCGACCAAGCCAAACAAATCAGTGAGCGGCGGCAGGCAGTAGCTGGAAAGATGGCTGCTACCGTCGAAAGTGTGTTGCAAAAGCTGGGCATGTTGAATGCGGTGTTTCAGCTTCAGTTTGTACCGCTTCAAGAGGCCGGGCCAAATGGTTTGGATGAAGTGCGATTCCTCTTCTCGGCCAACAAAAGTGCCGGTGCGCAGGAGATCTCAAAAATTGCCTCGGGAGGTGAAATTTCGCGCGTGATGCTGGCCTTGAAAACCTTGATTACCGACAGCAAATCGTTGCCGACCATCGTTTTCGATGAAATTGATACGGGTATTTCGGGTGAGGTGGCCGTAAAAATGGGTATCATCCTGCGCGAAATGTCTTCCAATATGCAGGTGATAAATATTACGCACCTGCCGCAAATCGCCGGAAAGGGGCAGCATCATTTCAAAGTGTTTAAGTACGATGATGAAGAACAAACCTTTACCTCCATTCGTCAACTGAACGACGACGAGCGGGTGGAAGAGCTGGCCCAGATGCTTGGCGGCGAAAAAGCTTCAGACACCACCCGAAAAACAGCCCGCGAGTTGCTGAACTGATTGCTGGTATTTACAAATCTCATCTATTGGGCTGTTGCCGGATTCAACTTCAAGATAGCAGGCAACTTTGAGTCAGCCGTTCTTTTTACCGGTTGTGAGTTTGGTAGTCACTTCGCGGCGGACACGGGTGTGAATTAGGTTCACGTGCTTTGCCATAAAATCAACGACAGCCTGCCTGTCTGATTTGGACAGTTCGCGCAGTGCCCACGATAAAGCTTTAATTACCATGTCATCACGGTCGTCAATCAACTGCTCGCACACCATCAGGGTGCGCCGTGTGTCGCCGGTGCCGCCTTTTGCCCGTAAATTCAGGGGAACGGTACAAACCAATGCGGTGCGCCGCATCCAGCGATCTTCACTTGCCATCCATTGTTGTATTTGCTCATCGCCCAAGGTTCCCTCGCGCCAGTGCCAGCCGGCAATCATGGTGCTGTAGCTATCCACCGAGGCCCAGTTGTCAAGCGTTTGGCCAAGTTCCACCACCTGCCCGGCCGTTAGGTTTTTCAAGGCTTTCTTGTTGGTCCAAAGTAATTCGTAAGCCAGCTGTTGGCTTTCAAAAATCGGTTGTTTGCTTAATTCTAGGCAAAGCTCTGTCCACTGTTCAGGGCTCAGTTCGGGTAGTTTGTTGCGCCAGTTTTTGGCAATAGCTTTCAGGTCGGGGGCACGCGTACCCAGCATCTCCAGACGAGTAGGGAAGTTGGCCATCGCCATGGCTTTTCGTTCCGTTGTTGAGGCATTTCTCAGCCCTGCAATCATTTCGTTGATCATTTGGTCGTGGCTCATTGGTTTGTTTTTGTAAATTTGGCTTCTTCAAAAGTAAAAAACATTACCTAAGAATGCCAATCCATGAAACTTGTATTTGCCACTAACAATCAACATAAACTGAAAGAAATAAAGCATATTCTGGGTGAACATACCCAACTGCTGAGTCTGCAGGATATTGGCTGCGGGGAAGACATTCCCGAAACCAGTCCGACCCTGGAAGAAAATGCGCTGCAAAAGGCGATGTACGTGTATGAAAAATACGGATACAATTGTTTTGCCGATGACACGGGCTTGGAAATTGATGCGCTGAATGGTGAGCCGGGCGTGTATTCGGCCCGGTATGCGGGTGAGGAAAAAAGCGCGGAGGCCAACATGGAAAAAGTACTTCGCCTGTTGGACGGAACGGAAAACCGCCAGGCACGTTTCCGGACAGTCATTGCTGTGGTGATCGACGGACAGAAAACCTTGATGGATGGCACCGTGGAAGGGCGCATCCTGAACGAACGGAGTGGGAGTGAAGGCTTTGGGTACGACCCTATTTTTCAGCCGGATGGCTATGCACAATCTTTTGCTGAAATGGATTTGACCACTAAAAATCAAATCAGTCACCGGGCACGGGCCGTGCAAAAGCTGGTGGCTTTTTTAAACCGATAAACGCTTTTATGAAACGGATCCTGTTGTTGGCTTGGGTGTTAACTTGCTCTGTTATCGCTTTTCCGGTAGGCGAGTGGACGGATTATTCGTCGTACTCGTCGGCACAGCAGGTGGTTGTGGCCAGCAACAAGGTGTATTGTGTTACCACAGGCGGCTTGTTTACCGTGGATACAACCGACAACAGTCTGCAAAAGCTCACCGGCATAAACGGTTTGTCTGACGTGGGCGTGAACCGGGTGGGATACGGAGATGAGGCTGAAGTGGTGTTGGTAGCTTATAAAAACAGTAACCTCGACCTGATTATTGGCAGGGAAATCTTTAACTTGTCGGATATCAAGCGAAAGCTGTTGCCGGCCGACAAAACCATTTATAACATCCTGTTTGTTGGACAAACGGCCTATTTGTCCTGCGGCTTTGGCATCGTAGCTGTAAATCTTGAAAAACGTGAAATAAAAGATACCTACTACATTGGCGAAAACGGCGCTGCGATGAAGGTGACGGACATGGCCTTTGACGGGCAATTCCTGTATGCCGCTACCGAAAAGGGTATTTTTAAGGCGCCTGTCAGCGCTGCAAATTTGCAGGACTTTCGTTTTTGGGAAAGGGACGAATCCATCCCGAATGCTGACGGTCCGTTCGACCAACTGGAATATTTCGCTGGCAGCCTGATTGCCGGTTTCGATGGCGGTGATGTTGGCCGGGACGAATTGTACCGATTCACCAATGGTGTTTGGAATAGCTATCTCCCCGGCCTGGAGCGGATAACGGACGTACAGGCATCTTCTGGTTTTCTGACGATTAGCACCGGCGAAAAAGTCGCTGTGTACCGGGACGACGGCACGCTGGCCGACCAGGTGGACAGCTACCCGCTGGCATCTTTCACCGTGAACAGCATCCATGCTAACAGTGCCGTGGTGGATGGGCAGGGCGATCTTTGGATGGCCGACCAGCATTATGCACTTATTCGCAAAACGGGGGGCAATTTCAGCTGGATTGTTCCGCACGGGCCTGCCGACAACCATGTTTTTGCGTTGTCGGTGAATGGCGCCGACTTGTGGCTGGCATCCGGCGGACGCAACCTGGTGTGGAACAATCTGTTCTACGGAGCGCAATTTCAGTTATACAGGAATGGAAACTGGCAAGCTTTCAACAATCAAACCGACCCCGCATGGGGGCATTTTCACGATGTGGTCTGCGTGGCAGCCAATCCGGCATCGCCCGATCAGGTGTTTTCCGGTTCGTGGGGCGGGGGTGTGGCCGAATTTCGAGATGGCAAATTCGTGGCGCGTTACCACAATTTCAACAGCACGCTGCAAACGGCCTTGCCCAATCAGCCAAACGAACCGTATGTGCGTATCAGCGACCTGGACTTCGACTCGGACGGAAATCTGTGGGTGGTTAACTCAGCCGTAGAAAAGCCACTTTCTGTGCTGAAAAGTAACGGCGAATGGGAATCGTTTGCCCTTCCCGGGATTCAGTCTAATAAAAACGTCGGACAGCTGGTGATGACCCCCACCGATGATCAGTGGATTGTAATTCCGCAAGGAGAAGGGCTGGCCGTTCGAAAAGCTGACGGATCGGATTTCCGGCGTTTGTCGGTGGTGGCCTATTTCAACAATGGTAGCGAAGAGGTTTTTACATCGATGAACGATATCTATGCTGCTGCTGTGGATCGCGACGGGGCGGTCTGGCTGGGCACTTCAGCCGGGGTGGCTGTTTATTCTCAGCCCGGTGAAATCTGGGAGCAAAGCACTTATTATGCCTCGCAGCCTGGCCTCGATCTGGGCGACGGACTGTACCATCCCTTGCTCTCCACTCAAACGGTGACGGCTATTGCAGTTGACGGTGCCAACCGGAAATGGGTGGGGACCAAAAACTCTGGCCTTTACCTGGTTTCGGAAGACGGGCAGCAGGAAATAAGCCATTTTAACACGGGCAACAGTCCGCTGCTGGCCGACGAAATTACCAGCCTGGCCATTAATGATCAGACGGGAGAAGTGTTTATTGGCACGGTGGAAGGGCTGATTTCATACATGGGCGAGGCAACTGCCGGCAGTTCGGGCTATGATGCAGTCTTTGCCTATCCTAATCCCGTCCGTGAGGATTATGACGGAGATGTGGTAATTACCGGATTGATGGAAGATACGCAAGTGAAAATTACCGACATCAGCGGAAACCTGGTGTATCAAACCACTTCGTTGGGGGGACAAGCTGCCTGGGATGGTAAAAACTTCCGCGGAAACCGGGTAAGCACCGGCGTTTACCTGGTTTTTGGCAACGATCGTTACGGCGAACAAACATTCGTTACCAAGATTCTGTTCATCCATTAAATCTGGCGTTGTGATTGAAAAAACAAAGGGCATCTTTCTGCACTACATCCATTATTCCGATTCGGCTATCATTGCACGTGTTTATACCGAAAAATTCGGTCAGCAATCGTATCTGGTCAATGGAGCCCGTTCGAAAAAATCGGCTCTGAGGATCAATTTATTTCAGCCGTTGTTTTTGCTCGATCTGGAAGTGTACCACAAAACCGGGCGCAACCTGCAACGGATGAAAAGCGCCCGGCTGGAGGTTCCGTTTGATCATTTGCCTTTTGATATCCTGAAAAGCTCGCAGGCGATGTTTATAGCCGAGGTGCTGATGAAATGTCTGAAGGAGGAAGAGACGAACCCGGAATTGTTTGAATTCCTGTTTCATGCGGCTTGTTTGCTGGACCTGAACCAGGAGGGCACCGCCAATTTTCTGATTGCTTTCCTGTTCAAGCTCACCCGCTACCTGGGAGTGGCACCACAAAGCCCGGAGCCGGGTGGATCCCGGTATTTCGATCTCGTGTCGTCATCCTTTCGCCAGCACGAACCTCCTCACAACCAGTTTATGGACGTGGAAACCACCCAAAAATTTGAAGAACTTTTTCAATGCGACCTTTCCGAAATAGGGAAGCTAACGTTTCGAAACAGGCACCGGACAGTGCTGTTATCCAAGTTGTTGGAGTATTATAAAATTCATCTCGACCTCACGGGTGAAATCAAATCATTGGCTGTGTTGAAAGAAGTATTGGATTGATTTTCAGCGGCGTCAGAAAAGACCTGTCTGAAAGTTAGCTTTTGTGACTGAAGGTATTCCGGCTGTTTCATTTTATTGTGTAATTTTGCAGGTATTAACTGACGAATCCGGCAATTCCGTAAATTGTCAACTCATAAACATTCATGGTACAATCAAAACTTCCGAATACTACCCGGAGCATTTTTTCTGCCGTAAGCAGTCTGATTGAAGAAACCGGCGCCCTTGATATGGCTATCGGTAGAATCGATTTTCCTTGTCCGGAGGAATTGACGGAGCTTGCAGCAAGTTACATCAAGGCGGGCAATAATAATTATGCCCCGTTGGAAGGGATTTTCAAACTGAGAAGCGAAATTTCGGTACGGGTAAAAGAACATTACGGACACGAATTTGATCCGAAAACTGAAGTCACCATCACTGCCGGTACAATTCAGGCCATTCATACAGCCATCAGTACGGTTGTGAAGGATGATGATGAGGTGATTGTTTTCGAGCCGGCCTTCGAGTCGTTTGTGCCTTCCATCATTCTGAACGGTGGAAAACCGGTTTATGTGCAGCTGAAAACACCGGGCTTTAAGATTGACTGGGAAGAGTTGAGAAAGATGATTTCCACTAAAACACGGATGATCATCCTGAATTCGCCCCACAACCCATCAGGAAGTGTGTTGTCCGAAAACGATATGCAGCAGCTCCAGCGCCTCACCAACGGGACGAATATAACCATCCTGAGCGATGAAATTTTTGAATCGATCATTTTTGATAACCAGAAGCACCAGAGCATTGCCCGTTTTCCAAAGCTGATTGAGCGGAGCTTCATCATCTCGTCGTTTGGCCCGTTGTACAATATCAATGGATGGGGTATTTCGTATTGCCTGGCACCGGAAAAACTGATGGCTGAATTCCGGAAGGTGCAGCAGATTCAGATTTATAACGTGAATACGCCCCTGCAATATGCCTTGGCCGACTATTTGCCCCGAAACTACTCTTTCGAAGACGTTTCAGAACTTTACCAGGGAAAGCGCAGCTACTTCAATCGCTTGCTCGAAAATAGCCTGTACACGGTTTTGCCAGCGCAGGGTGGTTATTTTCAGTTGATTGACTATTCGAAAATATCGGATGAGCCGGATGCCGTATTTGCTGATCGGCTGGCTCGAGACTTTGGCATTGCCACGCTGCCCATTTCGGCTTTTTACCACGAAAAAACAAAAGCTCGTTACATTCGTGTGTGTTTTGCCAAGGAAAACAGTAAGCTGGAACAGGCTGCCGAACGCTTGTTGCAGGTGCCTTCCATGGTTTTGGGCGATCTGTAGAAATTTTCATACAAAAAAAGCTGGTTGCTGTTCTTTTTTTCAAGACAAGCAACCAGCTTTTTATTTCTTCTTCACAGAAAGATTATTTTTTGATCAGCAACCAGGTGTCAGCATATTTTGGGAAATTGCTGCGGATTTGGTTGACCCGGGTTCTGGCTTCACCTTCGTTGGTGTACGAGTTTACACATACCCGGTAGTAGCCTGTTTCGCTGTGCAACACAATCGGGTTGAAACCTTGAGGGATCAACTCTTGCTTGTAGCGGTTGGCATTGTCAATGGAGCTGAAACTTCCGATGATGACAAAAAAGCTTCCGCCTTCATATTTCGAGGCATCTTCTTTTTGGGCAAAGGTAAACGTTTCTGTTTGCGTACGCACCGGCGCCGAGGGCTGTTCGTACATTTTATCCGATGTAGGGTTCTCGCGTACCCCAGGCTTGGGTTCTGTTACCGAGAATACTTTGCTTTGTGGTTCTTCCTGTGTCACGGTTTCGGCAGCATCATTCTTACTGAGCTTTTGGGTTGTTTTACAGCCAAAAAGCAAAAAGCTGAATGCAAATGCACCAATGATAAGTTTTCTCATTTCTCTTTATTTTTTAATGGTTTCTCTATACAAATCTACGAAAAAGGGAATCAGCTTATTGTGTAGCTGAAAATTGGTTATTAACTATTCGTTGTTGAAATCTGGTGCTCAGGCAACTAAACTCTGAAAATAAACTAGGTGGCGCAGGATTCCAGCCCGGTCACGATCACTTTATCCTCTAGTAATGAAGCTGCCTCTTCAAAAAACGTTGTCCGCCAACCGTGCGGTAAAAAATCACCCTTCGGATAGCGTGTTGTTTACTGGGATGAGCTTCGTGAAAAACCATGTTCCAGGGAGAAATCCCCTTGGTTTCTTCAATCAGGCCTTCGTTATGGGCCTCTTCGGTTTTGGCGATGTCGGCGCAAACGCCGTAATGAAACCGGTGATGTTCGAGATTATAGACAACGTATGAATAGTACATGGCGCAAAAGTAGGAAAAGAAAACCAATTTCTCAACCGGCAACAGGTTGCAGGGAAATCGCTTTTAGGAATTAAAATGCTATTCTTTCATGTAGAAGATGTTAATCTGCCCCTTCACGGTTGTTACCATCTGTCCGAGGCTGTCCAAAAAGTAGATTCTGGTTTTTGTGAGCTTGCAAATTGTTAGCCATTCCTCATTTTACCCCTCCAAACCTCCCCTAAAGGTG
>NZ_JAPAAF010000057.1 GCF_025907915.1 Gaoshiqia sediminis | reverse complement strand
GAAGAAAACCTGGAGGTATTAACAACCGAATACGGCGTAACTGCCGGGCAGGTGGACGACCTGAAGGCCGACCTCGACGGGTTTCTGGCCCTGAATGGCCAGCCCCGGGCTTACCGCGTGGCTTCGGTGCAGGCCACCAAAGACCTGGAACTGCTTTTTGCCGAAGCCAACGTGGCACTGGAAAAACTCGACAAAGTGATGAGTATTTTTAAGCGAAGAGACGTCAATTTTTACAACGGTTACCTGGCCGCCCGGGTGATCGTGGATAACTAACAGGATGTGGTTCCCAGCTGGTTTTACTGACACCCGCTCCCGCGCGATTCCATCGCGTGGGAGCGCGGCGTTTGATTACCTGGATCTATAACATACAAAAGTTACGCAGATCGCTCCCCAAATGGAAATATGAGATAACTTTGGGGTACAGATAACAGAGTTACCCAAAATTAAAAAGATTTACTGCCATTAATGAACATAAAAACAGATGAATATGAAAAAAGACTTAACTTGGAAACAAGCTATTCTTAAGGTTCTTAAAGATGCTGATGAACCTTTGCACTATACAAAGATTTCTGAATTAATTGTAGAGAATGAATACCGTTCGAGTGTTGGGGCAACTCCTGCAATGACTGTTAATAGAGATCTTAATAGTTTGGCAAGTGACAGTAGTTCAAATGTAATAAAAGTATCAGACGGTGTATTTACATTGAAAGATTCGATTGAAGAAAAAGCTACAATTGATAAAAAGGTTTCTCAAAAAGTAAAGCAGGAACCTGAAACCATTATTAATTCATTTGGAATTTTTTGGGAACGGGATAAAGTATTATGGAGGAATAATCCAGATTTATTTGGAATACAACAGCGTGGAGCAACTCCTGTAAATTTTAAGGAACAAATTGGAATCTATTTGCTTTATGATAATCGGGAAGTAATATATGTAGGTCAAGCAATTAAACAAACTCTTGGAAAACGATTATATGATCATACACAAGACAGATTAAGCGGCAGATGGAATCGTTTTAGTTGGTTTGGCATTTTAAGTATTAGAGAAGAGGGATCATTGCAAAAACCATCAAATGAAAATCTGAATATCGATTTTAATGTTTTTGCCGACACATTAGAGTCAATTTTAATAGAAAGTATTGAACCAAGACAAAATAGAAAGCAAGGAAACCTTTTTTCTGGCATTGATTATATTCAAGAAGAGGATATTGAATTAAAAAAGAAAAGATATAAGGAACTTGGAGATGAGTTAATGAGATAACTTTGGCCCCAACTCCTCCTCCCCTCGCTGGCGCCGATTTGTAATCGGTGCCTTGCCCATCGAGGCAATATTTTGCTTTTTCAAAGCAAGACACGGGTCACAGACCCGCGCCAGCAAGGGCGGTAGGAGGGATAAAATCGCGCGGCAGTGTGGGGCAAAAACGCTCTAGCTAGGGAGCTAAAGTTTATAGAAAACGAAAGTTGGTGCGTAGTTTATTTGCTGTTTGCGAAATAATGTAGAATTTGCAGTTCATAATTCTTATAAAATCAAGCATGGTAGAACTTAAAAATCCGATTACTTCAATACGTTCAAATTGGAAAAATCGAAATGGAAATGAGACACTAAGAGGTATTGTCAATTATGTGGAATTTTGGGACAAGCCACAAGAAGAGCGAGAAGAACTTTGGCGAAACGCGAAAAAGCGAGAAGAGAATAGGCTCACGTGGTCAAACTTGGATGCAAATGGGAAAGTTACTTCTTTATTATCGTTACTCGCGATAACCATTCCCGTTGTATCTCTCTTTATCAGCTTATTCAAAAAATAACCTCCCAGTTCGCGCGAGAATCCTTCGCGTGGGAGATTTGAATAAGATTAGTCAACATGATACATCGCGCGGGAGCGGGTGGATGAGGTTGTGAATGGTTGATAAGTAGTGAACCATTTTTTAAATATGAATTAAGATGAATTGTCAACAAGAAACGTTAACATTTGCTCAATGGTTGTCTGACCCGGATACAATATTGGCGATTGTCGTAATCATAGTAAGTATTTCTTCATTTGGTTTTACTGTTTGGTATAGTAAGAAAGTTTTAAGGGTAAACATTAGACCTTTTCTAATGATAGTACCATCCATTAACGATAATGAGATGTGCGGCAAATTGGAAATACATAATAAGGGTCTGGGAACTGCAATAATTGAAAAATTTAGTATCAAGTATGGGAATAGTGATTTTCAGGACATTTATAAACTAATTGAAAAGATTCAGGATAATGCAGAAAATGACGGTTTTAAGTCTTTTGAAGTTAAATACAGGGTGTTGAAAATCCCGAAAGTATTTGCCATTAGTAAAGATGAGAAGGTTATTTTTCTAAACGCAAGTCTGGGAAACGAGAAAGATAATAAGGCTGTTGCCTATGTAATTGAGGAATTTTTTAAGTTGACCGTAAATATTGAATATCACGATATGGATGGAAAAAAGTTCAAAGATTCATTTGTAATTAAATAGTGATTTATGATTATTAAAAATTATTATACTATTCTTGAAGTTTCACCATCTGCAGATAATGATGTGACCAACCCCCCCCCCTCGTCTTAGCGGAGCGGTAACGACGAGGAAGCAGCTTGTCGTTTTTAACGACAAAGAGAGGATGTCGATTTGTACGGAAATCCGGTCTGGTGACGATGGTTTCCTCATCGGATTGTTTTTTTATTTCGTTCCGGGCGGGACGATGCCGGTATGAAGGATGGGTGAATGTTCAAACGGAAGAATCATATTGAGTTACAAACTCAAGCCACCTGCCCCCTCGTTACCGCTTCGCTCAAACGGGTAGGACTGACCGTCATGTCCTTCGGACAGGAACGCTCTCCGAAATCCGCCCCGCAACATGTGCCAACCGTTAGGCTTAATTGAGGCAAATACTCCGGCAACTGGTAGATTGACACATTAAAAATCAGATTCGTACATGGATTTCTTGAATAATTGTAGCAACTTTGTAATTACAAACTTAAAATACTTGATCATGGAAGTTTCAATCGTTCAGATAGGTAATTCTAAAGGGATTCGATTTAGTAAGACAATAATCGAAAAGTATAATCTTCGAGACAAAGTAGATTTGATTCTTGAGAAAGGTCAAATAATAATAAAACCATTGAATACACCTAGAAATGGATGGGACGAGGCGTTTAAAGAAATGTCAGAGAAAGGTGATGATAGATTGCTGTTTAATGATGTATTTGACGATGAAAACCTTGAAGAATGGAAATAAATCAGTATCAAATCATTCTTGTTAATCTTGACCCTACGATTGGTAGTGAGATTAAAAAGACCAGACCATGCGTAGTGATTTCCCCAAACGAGATGAATAAGCATCTACGGACGATTGTTATTGCTCCAATGACAACAAATTCAAAGAACTACCCGACAAGAGTGGAGATTAAACATGATAATAAAATCGGCTGGATTGTACTTGACCAAATTAGAACGATTGATAGAACGAGAATTATTAAACCGCTGGGTAGACTTTCAAAACCAGAGATTAAAGAAGTGAAAAGTATTTTAAAAGAGACCTACGTGGATTAACAACTAACTCCCCCTCGTCTTAGCGGAGCGGTGACGAGGGGGAAGCTGCTTGTCGTTTTTAACGACAAAGAGAGGATGGCGATTTGTACGAAAATCCGGTCTGGTGACGACGGTTTCCTCATCGGATTGTTTTTTTATATCGTTCCGGGCGGGACGATGCAGGTATGAAGGATGGGTGAATGTTCAAACGGAAGAATAATATTGAGTTATGAACTCAAGCCAGCGGACCCCTCGTTTCCGTTTCGCTCAAATGAGGGGTAGGACAGAGTAGATTATTCCCAACTCCCCCTCGTCTTAGCGGAGCGGTGACGAGGGGGAAGCTGCCTGTCGTTTTTAACGACAAAGAGAGGATGGCGATTTGTACGAAAATCCGGACTGGTGACGATGGTTCCTATTAGCAATATGAATTATTATTCATGCATTTAACAACGCATCCACACGATGGATAAAATACTAGCACGTTCGGCAGCATAATACCGAACCCTACAAGAACTTGATAACCTGAATTAATCAGATAAAATGATAAGAATTAAATTTTTAGCCATCTTCATCTTGATAAGTTCATTTGGATTTTCACAGGAAGATTATGAGATTCTATATCTCAAAGGTGAATATGAAAAAGTTCTTCAAAACTGCATGGATTTAGATAGCCCAAATGATTATTACTGGAACTCTCTAATACTTGACAAAAAAGGCAATGATTTAAAAGCCATCGAAATTTTAAGGGGTGGGTTAAACAAATATGCAAACAACCAAATGCTTGAAAAGCTGCTTATTGATTTATTATACAAAACAGGGCAGTATGCACAGGCAAAATCTCTTTTATCAAAATATCTTGATAGCCCTGAAATATTTCTTAAATACATAAACATATTGGGATTTGAAGGTGAATATCAAATGGCTATAAATTATTTGACAGAAAAAATCAAAACAGATTCCTTAAATATAGAATACTTATCCTTGTTAGGTGACTATTATAATCAAATTGACAGTTTAAGCCTTTCTATAAATGCATTAGAGAAACTACCACGTTAAACCCAAATGACCAGAAAAACCTAAATAAACTTGCAAATCTCTATATCAAGAACAAAGATTATATAAAAGCAATTTGTATTGCTGATACGGTATTGGTAAATGATTCCATCAATAAAAAGTTTATTCGAATAAAAGGTATCGCTGGTTTTAATAATGGCAATTTTGATATAGCAGCTAATTGTTTCAAAATGCTTCTTGACCAGGGCGATTCCGGAAAATTTGTTTTAAAAAATTTAGGAGTAAGCGAATTTAGAAACAGCATGATTAAAGAATCGAGAGAACATTTAATAATGGCTTATCAAGTTGATTCAACTGATTTCGAGATAAATTATTTTCTTGGAAAAGCATATTTAAATTCCCCAACCCCTGAAACAGGACTATATTATCTTAACAGGGTTGATTCCCTTTTACAACCAGACCCAAAAATAATTTCAGCACTATATTACGATAAACAATCAATTTACAGCACAATTGGTAAATACAATGAAGCATTAAAATGCTATGAAATTTCCTATAAATACAATCCAAAACCAGAATATATTTTCTATATCGCTTCTCTATACCAGTATAAACTTGATAACAAAAAGAAGGCATTAGAATACTATGAGCATTTTCTTACATTACTACCGCCAAAGCCCGAATCAGAGCATATATATGATGAAAAACAAATTACCGTTTCTTTAAGAAAGGCGGCAGAAACAAATATAATTGAACTTAAGGAAGAATTATTCTTCAAAGGTGAGCTAAACAAATAATAACAAACATGACTGACACATCATATGAAAAATAAAATTATTGGGAGTGTAAATTAAAGGGAGTGTTTGATTATTCCGACAATATTGTTTGGGCAAAAAGATACAATCCAACTATTTGAACCGTATCAAATAAAGCCAGACATTGACACCCCCGCTCCCGCGCGAATCCTTTCGCGTGGGAGATTTGAATAAGGATAGACCACGCGGTGCAATCGCGCGGTAGCGCGGCTTTTAAATTGGTTTTCAGTCAGGATTTTGGTTTTGTAGGGAATCGCACATTTCTTAATTTTGGTGAAAAACTGCGGAAATGCCAAAGATTTACGAGTATCTGGGAATTTTGATTTTCTTTTATTCGAATGAACATGAACCAATCCATGTTCATGCAAAGAAAGGTGAGTTTGAAAGTAAAGCAGAATTTCTTATTGAAAATGGTGTGATTATGGAAATTAGGATTACCAACGTGAGAGGATCCAATCCACTAATCGGAAAGGAGTTAAAAGATTTCAAAGCTTTTTTGAATGTTTACGCTAACAAAATAGTTGAAAAATGGGTAGATTATTTCGTCTATCACAAAGAAGTACCTTTTGAAAAAATAAGCGGAAAATTGAAATGAAGATTGTAGAGGAATATAGAGAGGAGTACGGCAACCCAATTAAAATTGATTCGGCTAAATATGAAGGCAATTTTGCTGTCCGGATTAGGTTTACCGATGGCACAGAAAAATTGGTGGATTTTAAGCCATTCCTGTCCAAAGCCCGGCATCCGTCTATCAAGAAATACCGGGAAGAAGCCTTGTTTAGGAAATATCGGATTGTTGACGGGAATTTGAATTGGAACGATTATGAACTCTTTTTTCCGATCTGGGATTTATACACGGGAAGAATCGGGGCATAAATGAGATCGTATTTATTGGCGAAATGGAAGTGTCGTTTGCCCGGATTTCCGTATTTTCATCTTCCGAAACAAAACCAATGAAACGATGGAAGATTTAGCAATCGGTACACGGGTAAAACACCCGGTTTACGGCGAGGGGATTGTCAGCCGTTCGCACCTCACCATTTATGAAATATTTTTTGAGCGGGGCGGGAAAATGGAACTTACCAAGTACAACGCCGACCTGGATATAATCAGCGCTCCCGAAGAAAAGCCGCGCACCGGCCTTACCCTGGCTGAAGTGGAAAAGGCCATGACTTATGTGCTGGACAAATACCAGGGTCTGACTTATGCCGTGAAGATGGCCGACAAATGGAAGGACGGCACCCTCGAAATGAAGCCGGCCAATCCGGAGTTGCAGTCGAAGGAAGTACCGATGGAAACCTTCTTTCACAAGATTGTGATGCTGCGCGACCGACTGCGTGTGCTGGAGCAAAACATCAACAGCCATCCAAAACTGGATGACGACGATAAGGTCCAGTTGCAACAGTATATTACCCGCGCATACGGAAGCCTGACTACCTTCAATATCCTTTTTGCTGAAAAAGACGATTATTTCAAAGGGCAGTCGAAATAGAGTAACTGCCTATCCGCTGAGCGGTTTTAAACCGCTTAGCGGATGCAGTCAAATTTAAAATGAAGTACGATGTCGGACTTGTCTAATTTTATAGCTGGCTTGCCCAAAGCCGAGTTGCACCTGCACATCGAAGGCACGCTGGAGCCGGAGTTACTGTTTAAACTGGCGCAACGAAATCAGATTCCGCTGAAGTATCAATCGGTGGACGAACTGAAGCAGGCTTACAGGTTCAGCAACCTGCAGGATTTCCTGAATATTTATTACGAAGGGGCGAACGTGTTGCGCGAGGAGCAGGACTTTTACGACCTCACCTGGGCCTATTTGCTGAAATGCAGGGAGCAACATGTGGTGCACACGGAAATTTTCTTCGACCCGCAAACGCATACCTCGCGCGGTATTTTGTTCGCTACGGTCATCAACGGCATCAACCATGCCCTGCAGGATGCGCACGATAAGCTGGGTATTTCGAGCCGATTGATCATGTGTTTCCTTCGCCATCTCGACGAAGCTTCTGCTTTTCAGGCCTTGGAGCAGGCGCTCGATTATAAAGACCTGATCGTGGGCGTTGGGCTCGATTCGTCCGAGAAAGGCAATCCGCCTTCCAAATTCGAACGGGTTTTTGCCAAAGCCCGGGAGGAAGGTTTTCTCACGGTGGCCCATGCCGGCGAGGAAGGCCCGGTGGAATATGTTCGCGAAGCCGTCGATTTACTGAAAGTATTCCGCATCGATCACGGGAATGCCTCGATCAATGATGAGCAACTGGCCGTTGAACTGGTACGACGGCAAATCCCGCTCACGGTTTGCCCGCTGTCGAACCTGGCGCTGAAAGTGGTGCCCGACCTGGAAAACCATCCGCTGAAAAAATTGCTCGACCGCGGCCTACTGGTAACCGTCAATTCCGACGACCCGGCCTACTTTGGCGGCTACATCAACGAAAACTACCTGGCCATCGCTGAGGCTTTGAGTCTTTCCAAAGCCGATCTGTGCCTGCTGGCAAAGAATTCGTTTCGTGGAAGCTTGCTTACCGCTAAAGAGCAAGAAAAGCACCTGAATTCGGTTGACTCCTTTTGCAGGCAGTAAGGCGGATGTTTTTTTCTTGTTGCACTACCGATACAGGACACCAAAGGATAGCTGTCCGGTTTGATTTTATTTCTTTTGTAGTAATAATCCAAAATCAATAAGATCAACCAGATGAATGTAACAGTTTTTGCCAAATATCCGTCGCCGGAACTCCTTCGGGAGACTGCTGATGGGTTCGATCAGGAAGTGCTCCAGGTGAACGGGCATTTTCACACGCCTTATTCGTTCAGCGCGTTTTCCGAGATTAGCCAGGTGTTTGAAATGGCGCAAAAAGAGGGCGTAAAGGTACTCGGAGTGAATGATTTTTATACCACCGACGGATACGAAGAGGTCAACCAGCTGGCCAAAGAATTCCGCATTTTCCCGCTTTATAACATCGAATTTATGAGCTTGCAGAAAGATTTGCAGGCTGCCGGTGTTCGGGTAAACGACCCCAACAATCCCGGACGTACCTATTTTAGCGGCAAAGGGTTGAAATTTCCTGTACTGCTGAACGTGGAAATGGTGGAACGCTTGTTTGGCGTGCAGGACGAAAGTAACCGCCAGACTGCCGAAATGGTGGAGAAGCTGAATGACTTTCTGAAAGAGCTGGGGGCCGGTTTCTCATTTTCGTTCAACGAAATCAAAGAGAAATATGCCAAAAACCTGGTGCGCGAGCGTCACCTGGCTAAGGCGCTGCGCGAGGCTGTGGTCGCCAATTTCCCTACCGAAGACGAACAAAAGGCATTCTTCGAAAAGCTGTTCTCGGGCAAGGCGGCCAAGTCGGCCATGAGCGATGCTGCCGGACTGGAAAACGAAATCCGAGGAAACCTCCTCAAATCCGGAGGGCGCGCTTTTGTTCCCGAAGATGATAAAGCCTTTTTAAGTCTGGAACAGGTGATCGAGTTGATCGTGAAGGCAGGAGGCATTCCCTGTTACCCGGTTTTGCTCGACAATTCCAAAGGCGAGTTTACCGACTACGAAGGCGATTTTGAAAAGCTGTACCAAAGTTTGGTGGCGAAAGATGTGTATATGCTGGAGCTGATCCCCGGTCGGAACAAGCCGGAAATCCTGGAGCAATTTGTCAACTTCTTCCACCAAAAAGGTTTTGTGATCACCTTTGGCACCGAGCACAACACACCGCAGCTCGACCCGGTTACCGTGTTGGGTGGCGATGGCAAAGAGTTAAGCCCGGAGATGAAGAAGATCGGTTACGAAGGCGCCTGCGTCATTGCTGCTCACCAGTACCTGAAAGCCAAAGGCAAATCGGGCTACCTGTTTAAGTCGGGCAAAGCGAAGGTGAAAAAGCGCGACCAATTTGTGGCCCTCGGAAATGCGGTCATCAAAAATTTCATCCGCCCTTGAGGGATTGGTAATTAGTGAATTGGTCATTGGTCATTTATTGACTGTGGACAACTTGAAACTTGGAATTTGAAACTCGTAACTCGTAACTCTCATGGAACAAGGAATAAACGATTTAATTGAAATCTCGCAATATTACGGCAAGCAAAAAGATTTTGTGATTGCCGGGGGTGGAAATACCTCCTACAAAACCGAAAAACACCTCTGGATCAAAGCCAGTGGTTTTAGTCTGGCCACCATTGGCGAAGCAGGCTTTGCCAAGCTCGACCGCTCGTTGCTGGCTGTGGTGAACACGAAAACCTATTCGGAAAATGTGCTTCAGCGCGAAGAAGAAATCAAAAACGATTTGCTGAAAAGCCGCGTGGAACCCGAGAAAGGGCAACGTCCCTCGGTGGAAACCTCGCTGCACAACCTCATCGATTTTGCCTTTGTGGTACACACCCATTCAACCAAAGTAAACGGGTTGATGTGTAGCACTCAGGCTGCCGAAAAAACAGCTGAGTTGTTTGGCGACCAGGTGCTTTACATCGCGTATGACGATCCGGGCTACATTCTGTTCAAAGTGGTTGAAAAAGCCGTGCTGAAGTACCGGGCCGAAAAAGGTAAGGAGCCGGCAGTGATTTTCCTGCAAAACCACGGCGTGTTTGTCGGCGCCAATACCATTGCCGAAGTGAAAGCCATTTATGAGGAGCTGATTGCCAAGCTGGATGCTGTGTATGGCGAAGAGCCGGAAAACGAAAAGCTGCCGGTTGACAAAGTGGCCGACAAAATTGTGCCGGCCATCCGCATGATGGTATCAAGTGAGGGGTTGAAAACTGTTCGCCTCGTGAACCATACCTTGCTGGATAATTATTTGCAGTCCGATAATTTCCCCGCGGTATCGGCTCCGTTTACGCCTGATGGCATTGTGTATGCCAACTCTTCTTTCATTTATATGGAATTCAACGATGATGAGGCGGAATTTTTGCAGGCTGTCAGCAAAGAAATTGAAGATTATCAACAACAAAAGGGTAAGTTGCCGAAGGTAATCTTTGCAAATGGATTGGGCGTGTTGGTAATCGCCGACCATGCCGAGGGGGCCGAAATCCTGGTAGATGTGGTGACCGACCATTGCCGGATTGCCCGGTTTGCCGAATCGTTTGGCGGACAGCATCCGATGACGCAAAAGCAGGTCGAATTCATCGAAAGCTGGGAAGTGGAACAATACCGCTCTAAAATATCACTGGGCGCCACTGCCGGTCGTGTTGACCGGAAGGTGGTTGTGGTAACCGGAGGCGCGCAGGGCTTTGGCGCCGGCATTGTGGACGAACTGATGAAGCATGGCGCCAACGTGGTGATTGCCGACCTGAACGAAGAAAAGGGAAACGAGTTTGCCAATCTCCTGAATTCGGCCAACCGGAAAAACAAAGCCCTGTTTGTGAAGGCCGATGTGTCGAACGCGGCATCGGTGGAAAACCTGGTGTTCGAAACCGTGATTAACTTTGGCGGGCTGGACGTGTTTATCAGCAATGCCGGTATTTTACGCGCCGGTGGGCTGGACGAGATGACGCCCGAAACCTTCGAGCTGATGACCAAGGTGAATTATTCGGCCTACTTCCTGTGTGCCAAATATGCCTCGGCGGTGATGAAACTGCAAAACAAGTTTAAGCGCGACCATTTTGCCGACATCATCCAGATCAACTCCAAATCGGGGTTGAAGGGCAGCAACAAAAACTTCGCCTACGCAGGTGGTAAGTTTGGCGGAATAGGCCTCACCCAGTCGTTCGCGCTGGAACTGATGCCCAGTCGCATCAAGGTGAACTCCATCTGTCCGGGCAACTTTTTCGACGGGCCGCTGTGGGCCGATCCCGAAAACGGCTTGTTCGTACAGTATCTCCGGGCAGGCAAAGTGCCGGGCGCCAAAACCATCGACGATGTGAAGCATTTCTACGAAGCGCAGGTGCCTGCAGGTCGCGGTTGCACCCCAATCGATGTGATGCGCGCCATCTTCTACGTGATTGAGCAGGAATACGAAACCGGCCAGGCCGTACCGGTCACCGGCGGACAAAATATGCTTAATTAAGACTGGTTGCTGGCTGCTGGCTTCTGGCTGCTGGTTGTGAGTACATTGACGGTTTGTTGTGTTGGTTTGAAACGTTTTTGTAAATTGAAAATAAAAATGTCGTACAAAAATCTTGAAATCTGGCAGCTGGCGAGAGAGGTCGCAATTGATATTCACAAAATGACACTAAAAGACCTGCCTTCATTTGAAATGTATGAAACCGGGCAGCAAATTCGTCGTTCATCAAAAAGTACACGTTCAACGATTGTAGAGGGGTATGGCAGGAGGGTTTATCAGGCTGAATATTATAAGTTTCTTACCTATTCCATCGCATCGAACGATGAGACAATGGATCATCTGGAATGTTTGTGGGATACAGGTTCTTTGAAGGATAAAGAAAAATACCAGGCAATCCATGCAACGTGCGAAATATTAGGAAAAAAGCTGAACAACTTTTTGAAACACTTCGAAAGAAAATAAATTCTGGCAACTGGCTGCTGGCTGCTTGCCAGTTGCCAGCAGCCAGTCGCTAGATGCTAACTGCCAGCAGCGGCAGATTAATAGAAATATCAAAAGAATAAAGAAATATGAAAACCAAAGCAATCCGCTTATACGGAAAAAAGGACCTGAGACTGGAAGAGTTTGAACTTCCGGCGATCTCGGACGACGAGATTCTGGCGAAAGTAGTGTCCGACAGTATTTGCATGTCGTCGTACAAGGCGGCCACGCAGGGCACCGACCACAAACGCATCCCCGACGATGTGAGTGAAAACCCCATCATCATCGGCCACGAGTTTGCCGGTGAGTTGGTTGAGGTGGGCGCCAACTGGCAGCACAAGTTCAAGGCCGGGCAGAAGTTCTCCATTCAGCCGGCCATTTATTACGAAGAAGGCCCCGTTGGCGTGCTGAGTGCGCCGGGATATTCTTACCAACATATCGGGGGCGATGCCACCTACGTCATCATCCCGAAAGATGTGCTGGTGCAGGACTGTTTGCTGGCCTACGACGGCCCCGGCTATTACCCGGCATCGCTGGCCGAGCCGCTGAGCTGCGTGATTGGCGCTATGCATGCCAACTACCACACCAAGCCGGGTTCGTATGTCCACCAGATGGAAATTGTTGACGGCGGCAAGATGGCCATCCTGGCTGGTGTTGGCCCGATGGGATTGGCGGCCATCAACTACGTGATCATGCGCGAAGACCGGAAGCCTTCGTTGTTGGTGGTAACCGACATCGACCAGGCCCGTCTGGACCGTGCTGCTTCAATCTATTCGCCCGAATGGGCCAAATCGAATGGCATTGAGCTGATCTACCTGAACACAAGCGGCGATAACCCGGTTGAAAAGCTCCGCGCACTCACAGGTGGCGAGGGCTACAACGATGTGTTCGTTTTCGCGCCGGTACCTCCGGTCATCGAGCAGGGCGATGCCATCCTGTCGAACGACGGTTGCCTCAATTTTTTTGCCGGACCCAGCAATCCCGAGTTCAGCGCCAAAATGAACTTCTACAACGTGCATTACGCGTCAACCCACATCGTGGGAACTTCGGGCGGCAACAACGACGACATGGTGGAGTCGCTCGAAATGTTTGGCAAGGGCCTCGACCCGGCCGGTTTGGTCACCCACATTGGCGGGTTGAATGCCGTGATCGACACCACGCTGCACCTGCCCGAAATTCCGGGCGGAAAAAAACTGATCTATACGCACAAGGATATTCCGCTCACTGCCATTTCCGAATTTAAAGAAAAAGGTAAATCTGATCCGTTTTATGCCCAACTGCACGAAATTTGTCAGCGCAATAACGAACTTTGGTCCGTTGAAGCAGAAGAGTTCCTGCTGGCAAATGCAAAGGACATTTAAACAGACAGATTGAGGATAATAGTCAGGGAGGCTCAGGCAACTGGCAACAGACGGCTTGTTGCCAGCTGCCAGCCGCCGGCAAGCGGTTTCAGCAGTTGACCGGGGGCGAGCATCTTAATTTATTATCGGATATCGGCAAAAACACACACTATGATTTACATGGCAGATACGGCCGATTTGTCGGCCTTAACCGAGTTGTATGATTTTTTTCCGCTGGAAGGTGTAACCACCAACCCGACCATCCTGAAACAATCCGGGATGAAGTTATCCGTAGCGATTGAAAGTATCCTGAAGGTGATCGGGCATGGCATGATTCACGTGCAGGTGATGAGTGAAAACGCCGATGATATGGTGCGCGAGGCCAAAACCTACAAAAACTATTTCGACGTGGGCGATACGTTTTATGCCAAAATACCGGTTACCCCGCAAGGATACAAAGCGATGACGGCGTTGAAAGATGCCGGGATCAATGTAACGGCCACGGCCATTTTCACGCAGCAGCAAGCCCTGGTGGCCGCTAAAGCAGGCGCCGATTTTGTAGCGCCCTATGTGAGCCGTTTGGACAACATCTCTTCACACGGGATTGAAGTGGTGCGCGACATTGTGAAGAACATGACCGATTTCAAGCTGCACACGAAGGTGTTGGCCGCCAGTTTCAAAACGGTTGACCAGATCCACCGCGTGAGCATGAACGGCTCGCACTCGGCCACCGTGGGCCCCGATCTGTTGATGCAGTTGATCAAGCACCCGATGACCGATATCAGCGTGAAAACCTTCCTCGAAGACGGACAGGATTTGTACGATATCTCGTTCTAAAATGCACCGACAAAATGCTTTCGCTATTCGTTAGCAAATAAGGGACCTCGGAGCCAGCGCTGCTGAAAGCGTCATCCCGAATTTATTTCGGGATCTCTGTCGCGAATTGCAGAAGCGGCAAATGGCCATAG
>NZ_JAPAAF010000056.1 GCF_025907915.1 Gaoshiqia sediminis | reverse complement strand
GAACCGCTGTATACGAGACCCGTACGTACAGTGGTGTGAGAGGCTCTCCCCGTCAGTGTTCACTGGCGGGGCAGTCTACTCGATTAGCAACTGGGTTTTAATTCTTCAACCCCCAAATTTTGTTTAAATTTTTCTTTTAAAAGTACATCAAAACAACCCACGAAGCGCCAATTTATTTTGTTTTTTGGGGAGGGCAACCCTAAACCGCCCTAAAAGGCGGTTACTTGGGCTGGCTTTGCAGGCTCTTTGGCAAGCTTTGGTTTAAGCGTAGGCTTGTGTGGCTTGACAATGTGCCTGCAAATAGGGTGGGCTTGTTTAGCTTCTAACAAACACACCTAACGATTCTAATAATTGCGGTTTATCTTCAAGTGCAATCTTTGCAACGGCGTAAAACTCGCTCATCCAGTCGTCCATTTTTTCGAATGCAGCGTCTTTTGCCTTTGTCGCATCTTGCGATTCTCCTTTTTCCCTTAAATATTCTGCTCTTGCAGCCTCTAAGTCCGAAATCATTGTGTTTGTAGCGGTTAAATCATCTGCCGTTATCTTTAGTCTTACTAGTTTACCTTGAATTTTATTGTCTTTTAGGGCTACTGAATAAAATTTCTTAACGGTCTCTAACCATTTAATGTAGGCTTTTGATAAACTGCCCGATACGGCAAGCTTATCCATGGTTTTTGGGTCGTTACGGAATATTACTTTGGCTTTTTTACGATGCATTCGATAAGTTTCTGCAAGACTTGCTTTTAACAACTTGAAAGCTGCATAAGCATCGGAAGTTTCATCGTCTTCGGTTTCGTTAAAATCGAAAACTTGTCGTGTTTCTGTTAACAGGGTTTTACCTTCTGCTACCACTGTTGAATCATACCCAAATTCAGCCATCGTTGTGGCTATTTCGGGTTGAATTTCTACGTTGTCTAATGATACTCTGTACTGTTCGAGGGCTTCTGCCTCGGAAAGTGTTTTCTTGGTTACCATAATACTCAATTTAAGGTTTACTATTTTTATTTATTGCGAACTCCTTACGGACGATTGCCTGTTCCTTAATGGTACTTTCGCATTTTTTAACGCTTCCCTTCAATTCCTTATCGTTGCTCATGCGTTCCTTAACGCTTCCCATGGTCTCCTTAAAGCTTCCCTTCTATTCCTTACTACTTCCCGTGTACTCCTTACGAATACTTGGGTTCTTTCTGTTGTTTTTTTGAGTAATGCTATGTGTTTTACTGCTTTAGGGCGATTTATGTGGGTTTAAAATACCAGTTGTGAATATAATGAATAATATTTGAACGTAGAATTTTTCTATGCAAAAATATTATCCAGTTGTTCAATTTTGTCGAACGAGCAACCGTAATGCTCTTTAGTGGCAATACGTTTTTAGGGTCGTTTTTAAATACAGAACCAACAATCAACTCAGGATATTTGGATGGGGAGAGTAAGACCAGAAATACGACATAGACTACACCAGCATATATTTATAACATTGTTTGATGTAAATATCGTACTGGCTTTGATGTGGATTCTTTATTTCTACAGTAGATACAGATTTGCCTGTGACTTTACGTAACTATACAATCGCAGCAATATTCAAATAAAACTTCACTCTGAAAGATTATTTTTTGCACTTTTGCCTCTCAGTACATTGTTACTACAAAAAACAAACAATTATAATGATGAAATAATTGGGTGCATTCATACGTTATAAAATATTTGCTTAACCAACCCAACCTTTTTGTTACTTACAGGTTCTAAATTTCAACCGCTTGTTAAAAGTTCGGATACATAAACTGATAAATAAAAGCATTAAAGGCGATGCAAAAGCACGCAAAACATTATATGGGCAAATTGCACCTATGATGTTAAGTGTTGCTTACAGGTACGCCAGTAGTGCCTCCGATGCTGAAGATATTTTTCAGGATAGTGTATTGAATTTTTTTGAAAAATTACATCAGCTTAGAGATGCTGATAAAATTGGTGGATGGGCAAAACAAATTGTGGTACATGAAGCCATTCGCTATTATAAAAAACATAAAAAATTATCTTTTGTGGATGATGCTACAAATAAAGATGTTGCGATTGAAGATGAGAGTTCTATTTATGGACAAATTAATATTAATGAAGTACTAAAAGTTATTCAGCAACTGCCCGAAAAAATGCGATTGGTAATAAACTTATATGCTATTGAGGGTTACAAGCACGAAGAAATTGCAGAAATGCTTGGTATTTCGGTGGGAACATCGAAATCGAATTTGCACGATGCGAGAAAGAGAATGAAAAGGTTTATGCAAGAAGAACAACGAAAACTTGGATGAGTAAAGATGGTACACATAACGACCTTGACAATTTCCTGAAAGAGAGCTTTGAGGAACATACCATTAAACCTGCACCTGAGCTTTGGGATAAAATAGAGAGTAGGTTTCAGCCTAAGGTTGTGCCAATTCAGCAATACACAAAATTAAAATTGGCATTATATACAAGTATTGCAGTAATAGCAGTGCTGGCGGTAGTTCTTTTATTTCCTGAAAAAGAGCTTAATCAAAAGCCATTAATGCCGGAACCACCAGCTACAGAACAACTACATGAACAAAAAACAGATAGAATAGAACTACCCAATAGCGTTGCAGCAAAAAATACTTCACCAAAATATGAGGAGATAGAACAATTACCTTCGAATGAGAATGTGGCTAAAGAGAAAACACAAAAGACAGAAGAGCTTGTTGAAATCTATGCCCCCGGTATTAAAACAAAAAAGTATGATAATAAGCTATTACCCAAATTATTAACCCCTGTCGCATTTACCATAGACCAAAATGACAACGAAAATAATTTGACTTCTTTAAATCTTATAACTAAAAAAGAAAATACAGGCAACACCAATAATTATTCTTCAGTGAATAAGAAAGATAATACCTCTCGAAGGAAATCTACTAAAACAAGAAATAATCGTAGTAGGAAGAAACATTACGCTTCAAACAAACATCTTCCGAGAAGAAAAAATTATTCCAATTATTCGCGTAAAGGAAAGATTTTAGATGACCTGACATTTAAACTAAATTTAACTCCGGCTGTTACCCAGCTTATAATCGCTGATGAAGATTCAGACATGCCAAATTATGAGCATATTGAAATGGATAACCCTGGTCTAACTCTTAATGGCGGTATTGAGTTGGAATACCAAATAAATGATAATTGGGTAATATACACCGGGCTTAAAACATCGTACTTTAAGCAAACATACGAAGAACACGCTTACACTGTCCCCTCTCCATTTCAAGATGGTCAGGATTTAATGACCCCTGCAGGAAAATACTTGATGAAAGGAGATGCCGAAGATGTTCCTAATTCGGTGCTACTGGATGCTTCTATAAAACTTCGTTATCTCGACATTCCTTTTGTTGCCAGGTATCAAATAAATAATTTCTTTTTTGATGCAGGTATAAACTACAGTTATTTGGTGGATAACCATTCGAGTCTCACCCCAAAAAATAACTCTTCGTCGCTATTATTTGAAGAAAATGGTGGCTTTAAAGAACATGCTTTTGGTTTTATCGCAGGCTTTGGTTATAAACAAACCTTCAATTCCGGTTGGCGTTTCGAAATAGGACCCGAATTAAAATTCAATGTTAACAATATTTATACCGGAGGTGAGGTTACTGGAGTCCCTATATTTGTTGGATTTAGGAGCGCATTTTGCCTGAGTCGATATTATGCAGAATAAATTTTTATTTTTCACCCAACCTTTTTTCGCTATTAAGTTCTCTATGGTATAAGAGAATTTTAAAACAACTGTTTAGAAAAAAACTTTGTAGGTTTTAAAGTCTTGGTGACTTACATTCAGAAGTTAATGTATTAGACCAGCGGTTAATGTTTTCTCTTATAAACTAGGTTTTAATATAAAGTTTTATGGAGAGAACAGGTTTTTTTATTTTTATTTTGTTGTTTAACCCGGGTTTACTTATGGCATCGAAGAAAGATACCACAGTAAATATTCACAATCCAAAATCTACTTTTTTAAAGCAGCAGATTCTTCCCGTTTCTATTATTACAGTGGGAGCTTTGCTAAATATTGGCGACATTAAGTATACTATTCAGGAAAAAATCCCTAATACAAATACAAGTATTGATGATATTTTGGAATATACCCCAATGGCGCAAATGTATTTGTACGATGCGTTTGGTTTTAAGCCGAAAAATACCGTTTGGGACCAAACCAAATACCTTGCCCTGGCCCAGTTAATATCTGCACCGACTGTACAACTATTAAAAGGAATAACTAAAGTCCCTCGCCCAGAAGGGAGTGATAATTTTTCTTTTCCATCGGGGCATACCGCAAATGCCTTTACGGGAGCCACCGTTTTATATCACGAATTTAAAGATACCGAACCTCTTTTGGCCTGGAGTGGATATTTGGTTGCAACAGCAACCGGAGCCTTTAGGCTTACTAACAACGCACACTGGTTACCCGATGTTTTGGTAGGCGCTGGTATTGGAATCCTAAGTGCCAACATTGTGTATTATTTCGAGCCCTTAAAAAGCTGGCAGCCCTTTAAAAAGAATAAAGACCTTGCTTTTACCCCATTAATAAGTCCTGGGACAGTAGGTGTTCATGTGCGATTTTAAGATTTAAACACAAGTTTATAACAAGAATAATTGTCAAAGAAAATCAATAAATGAAAACCAGTATATTTCCACAATGTTTGTTTGAATCAGAAGAAGATTATTACAAACTAACCATTATAGTACCTGTCTATAACGAAGCAGACAATTTAATAAGGCTTGAAAAAGAGCTTTTGGAATATTTAAAAATTGCCAGCATTCCAACAAAAGTACTTCTTGTAAACGATGGTTCGAGCGATAACAGCCAACAACTAATAGATGCCATTTGCTACCGTAACGCCGCATTTTCCTACATTTTATTCGATAAAAATAATGGTTTAAGCGCTGCATTAAAAGCCGGATTCGATGTAGTTAATACCGAACTTACAGGATATATTGATGCTGATTTACAAACTTCGCCCAACGATTTTAATCTTTTACTGGAACATATTAATGATAATGAGCTTGTAACCGGAGTACGGGCAAACCGCAAAGATTCGTTTGTAAAAAATATGTCATCGAAAATTGCCAACGGTATTCGCAGGGCATTTACCCACGATGGAATGGATGATACGGGGTGCCCCTTAAAAATAATAAGAACCTGTTACGCTAAGAATATTCCCATGTTTAAGGGGTTACACCGTTTTTTACCAGCAATGGTTTTGCTGCAAAATGGCAGGGTGAAACAAATTCCGGTTCAGCATTTTCCGCGTATTGCAGGTGAGGCAAAATATGGCTTATGGAACCGTTTGCTGGGTCCATTGCTCGACTGCTTTGCTTACCTGTGGATGAAGAAAAAGTACATTAATTATTCAATAGAAAGAACAAGTGAGTAAGCACAATTATTTAATATACGGAATTGGCTTTATTGCTCAGGGTTTATTTTCATCGCGATTAATAATTCAGTGGTTTTTATCAGAGAGGCAGAAGAAAGTAGTTACTCCGGCACTTTTCTGGGTGTTGAGCTTGCTCGCATCCATACTCTTGTTTGCATATGGCTACTTGCGGCACGATTTTGCTATAATGTTAGGTCAATGCCTAACCTATTTTATTTACATCCGAAATCTTCAGTTGCAAAATCATTGGCGCAAAATTCATATTGTTGTACGCGGAATAATATATCTACTGCCTGGCTTACTTGTGGTGTATTATTTCAACAACAATATAATAGATATTGACAGACTGTTCAAAAATGAAGACATTCCTTTCTGGTTGCTTATTCTTGGTATTATCTCGCAGGTTTTATTTACCCTGCGTTTTGTCTACCAATGGATTTATTCTGAAAAAAACAAGGAATCAATTTTGCCCATGGGTTTTTGGGTATTAAGCAACCTCGGCTCCTTACTAATATTTACCTATGCCATATTTCGGCGAGACCCGGTTCTTTTAATTGGACATTTAATGGGAATAAGTATTTATACCCGAAATATAATGTTGCTAATAAAACAAAATGATTAAGACCATTGAAAAATATCCTGTTTTAACCCTTTTGGTAGTTGTGTTGCTGGTTATGTTGCCGGGATTGGGGCACTTAAAAGTAACCATAATGGAAGCACGTAATTTTATTACTGCGCGCGAAATGCTTAGCGATGGTAACTGGATTTTAACCACCATGAACGGAGTGCCCCGCTACGAGAAGCCTCCTTTGCCAACCTGGATTACCGCGATGTTTGGAGGTATGTTTGGGATTCAAAATGTGTATGTTTTACGTTTGCCTGCCGTTTTAATGGTGTGGATGACCGGCTCGTTTACCTACTTGTTTTCGAAAACCTTAACGGGCAACAAACGAAACAGTTTAATTAATGGTTTAATTGCGGTTACATCGTTTTATGTAATTGGAATTGTGGTGGAAGCTCCATGGGATATTTACACCCATGGTTTTATGATTGCTGCCATTTATTACCTGTACAAAGCACTAAAATCATTTAACATTTGGAACCTCGTAGCGGCATCCTTGCTTATTGCGTGTTCTGTATTAAGTAAGGGACCCATTTCACTTTATGCACTCCTATTGCCATTTTTAATAGCTTATGCAATTGTAAATGGAATTAAAAATAAATTTCTGGTTAAAAGCATATTGGTTCTTTTAGTTGGATTAGCAATAGGCAGTGTTTGGTTTATTTATGTTCGTATAGCCGACAGCGAAACCTTTATGAAAATTGCCACGGTAGAAACTGCAAATTGGTCGAGCTACAATGTAAAACCTTTTTATTATTACTGGAGCTTTTTTATACAAAGCGGAATTTGGGCTCTTCCTGCCCTTGTGGGTTTATTGTATCCGTACATGATTAAGCGGGTGAAATTAAAAAAAGACTATCAGCTTAGCTTGTTATGGACAATTTTTGCGGTGGTTTTACTTTCGTTGGTGCCCGAAAAAAAGTCGCGTTACTTAATGCCGGTTCTTATACCTCTGGCAATAAATACGGGGCACTACATTTTTTATATTGTAAATAATCTGGGTAAAATAAAAAGCAGTGTGGAGAAAATCCCCATTTATTTTCATTTTGGAATATTAGCCTTTTCTGCCATTCTTTTCCCATTAATTGCATTTATATTTTTTGAAGAAAAAATGTTGGCAAACTCCACTGCCTTTTTAATCTATTGTCTGGGCTTACTAATATCAGGAAGTTTTATGTGTTTTTTCCTCTGCTTTAAAGTTGGGACATCCACCCTGTATTCTTCCATAATCAGTTTTATCTTTCTTTTTGTTACTGCAATTCCTTTAAACCCGGGATTTACAAATCAGAATACTCATTACAAATCAATATCCAACCTTAAAAGCGAAGCAGCAAAAGAGAATATTCCAGTGTATTCTTTAGACCTTATTTCACCTGAAATGCTGTGGGATTATGGTGGAATTATACCTCAAATACCGGAGTTGAACCAACGCTACCAAATGCCAAACGTAGAAAGGTTCGGAGTACTGGTTACTGATACAACATTAATTACCGCTGGGGCTTTTAACAAAGAATATACAATTCAGCATAAAGAAACTTACGATATAAACTTTGGGAAATATGGCACCCGAAAACACAAGCCCCGCTACGTAAGCAACTACTACATTTTTCAGCGAGGTTTGGTAAAAAACATTGATAATGGAAATTAGAAATATAAAAATACCTGCTTTAGCACTTGTTTTAAGTATTTGTGCTTTCGCATTATTTCTAAATGTTGGTTCGTATGGTGTAATTGAAACCAGCGATGCCCGTTATGCCGAAATTTCAAGGGAAATGTTTGAGTCGGGAGAATTTATTCATCCAACATTGTTGGGTATAAAACATTACCATAAACCTCCGTTAACCTATTATGTTACGGCTTTAAGCTATTCTATTTTTGGTGTAAATTCGTTTGCAGCCCGGTTTTTTATACAATTAGCTATCCTTATTCAAATCTTGTTTGTATATCGTTTGGCAAAGCTTCTTTTTAACGATAAACAAACTGCTTTGTGGTCATCCCTTATCTATATTAGTTTACCAATTGTTCTAATTTCATCGCGTAACCTTACAACCGACCCTTATTTAAACACCTTTGTAATTTTAAGCATCTACTATTGGGTAAAATACCGTAAAACAGGAGTTTTTTTAAAACTGTATGCTTTTGCCCTTTTTATGGGACTGGGCTTTTTAACCAAAGGTCCGTTGATATTAATTTTTCCGATAGCCTTTGTAATTGCCTTTAATTTTATTGAACCTCCTAAAAATAAATTTGGCTATCAACATATTATTGCCAGTATTCTTTTTTTTGCGGTTGCCGGAACCTGGTTTTATATAGTTATTAACGAGAATCATGATTTACTGAACTACTTTTTGGGGCACCAAACCGTTGACAGAATCGCCAAAGATGTTTTTAACCGGGCAAAACCTTTTTGGTATTATATGGCGTTAGCTCCGGCTGTAGGTATACCCTGGCTCTTATTTTTGCCATTTATGTTTTCGGCTAATTGGAAAAGTATAGTAAGGTCGAAAATCATATTAGTATTACTGGTTGCTATTTTTATTCCATTTCTAATTCTTTCATTGTCGTCGTCTAAACTTGTTCCATACATTTTGCCTTTATACCCGCTTATTGCCATTCTTATTGCACATTTAATCAGGCAATATGGTCTCAACAAAACGCATTTGAACATTATTCTTGTTTATACTGTGGTGCTTGGTTGTGCTGGGATATTAGCTACTGTGATCCCAAATCCTTACACATTTTCTTATACCATAATTGTTTTAAGTTTACTGCTTTGGGGTACGGTTTTTATGATTATAAAATCAAATTCATTAAACCTCAATACAAAAACTATTTATACTGTTTTTGTAAGCTCACTGTTCTTATTAGTAGTATCCGGAAGCATTTTTGCTACCAATTCGATAGAGGCAAACAGTACCTATCCGGTAGCGAGTTTTATAAAATCGCATCAACTTCAAAACAGAGAAATACTGGTGTATAACCGCAGGGTTCCATCCCTTTCATTTCATCTTCAAAAACCAATTGTTTCTATTTTCGATGGTTCTGACGATTTAAACAGAGAAATTCAGTTTGAAGAAAATGAAGATTGGAAACAGAACCTCATAAATTTTCAAAACAAAGGAGAAATAGAGGGATTTAAAAACCGGTTAAATTCAAGAAAAAGTGTTCTAATCTTGTATAAAAACAGATTGCCAAAAGAAAAAGAGTGGCTTTTGGATTACTACAACAACAAAGAGGATATGAAGAAATGGCAAATCTATTATTAAGAAATTTAATTCAACGAAAATGCGATACACTATTCTTTCAAAAATAGCACTAGGTTTTCTGCTTTTAATTGTAGCAGGTTGCTACACAAATGAGGAATTATTAGAAAAAGAAGATGACTTAAAGAAAGTTGCTGAAAAAACATATAAAACCGAAAATGTTATTGTGGTTGTGGTTGATGGTCCCCGTCAATCGGAAACATGGCAGAGTACCGATAGAAAATACATTCCTAAAATGGATAAAGAATTGGCTCCCCAGGGGGTTGTAATTTCTGAGTTTTACAATAACGGGATTACTTTTACTGTACCCGGGCATGTGGCAATTACAACAGGCAAGTACGAAACGATATCAAACAAAGGAGGCAATTGCCCTCGGAACCTTCGTTTTTGCAAATGTGGTTAAAAGTTACGCAGGAAGCTACTAATAAAGCTTGGGTGGTTACATCAAAAGCAAAATTAAATGTTCTTGTCAATTGCAAAGAAGTTGAATGGAGAAATTCGTTTAATCCTGAAGTTAACGCAGCAGACAGGGAAGACACGAATACATTTCAGGTTGCCAAAAACATACTATTAGAATATAAACCACGTTTGATGCTGTTGCATTTCCGCGGCCCCGATGCATATGGGCACTCAGGTGACTGGAATAAATATGTTAACAGCATTGCTGTTGCCGACAGCCTCTTGTTCGAATTGTGCAATTTTATAGATACCAACGATTTTTATAGCGGTAAAACAACTCTGATAATGACCAATGACCACGGCAGGCATTTGGACAACATTGCTGGTGGTTTTTCTGAACATGGAGACCAGTGCGTGGGGTGTAGCCATTTAAATTTTTATGCTACCGGTCCAGATTTTAAGGAGGGAGTTATTAGCTCTAAAAAACGAGAACAGACCAATATTCTTCCAACTGTAGCAGAACTATTGGGATTTCAGATAGACGATAGTAAAGAAATAATGTGGGAACTATTTAAATAAAAAAATATGATTCAAAAGTATTATGCCCTTGCTTTATTGTTCACATTTATTGGTCTCAAAGGGGTGGTGGCTCAGGATGAAAAGTCATCCTATTTTATAAGTACGGGGCTTTTGTTAAACGAAATGCCTAAAACCATAAGAGCTGCTTCCGTTACCGATTTTGGGTTGTCAAAAAATAACAACCACTACAAAATAGGATTTATAGCCCAACTATATACCGATAATGCTGAGTCAAAATCGGAGTCGCCTAAACTAACGGGAGGGCATTTGGGATATGGCAGAATAGTTCCAACTTCAAAAAAATGGCTGACTTTAGAATTAAAAAGCGATTTAAATATTCAATATTTCAAATCGGTGTGGGTGTCGAATACGTTTGATGAAAATGTAGAGCACTATGTGGAATATGAATATAAACAGGGTGAATCACTTTTTGACTTATCGCTTGGCTATGGATTAAGGGCAAACATTTCTCGTCACTTCTATATTAGTCAGTCTTTTACAGGTGGAGTTTTTTATTCCCGAATCAACAGCGATAAAATTAGTTCAGATGCTCCTGAAGTTACCGACGCTGATTTTGATTTTCGTTCGTATGGAGATACCGGTTTCCAATGGAATGTAATGCTAACCTTTGGCTACAGTTTTGGTGGAGAGTAGATATATTTGTTTACTCTTTATATTATTGTCAAAAATGTGAATTTAATTAAACACAAATGTTTTAAGCCTCAGTTCTTTTTACTTTTAGGAAATTATTTATTCTAATGTCAAGAAAACATTTTATAATGCTAAAACCAGTTCTATTTTTATTCTTCATTTTTGGATGTATTGTTTCGTTTGCACAAAACGGAGCAACTATTTCGGGTCGGATTTACGATGGTGAAACTAACCAACCACTTCCTTTCGCATCCATTACCATAAATATTGAGAATAACATTATTTCCGGTACCATATCAGATGAAGACGGGCGCTTCTCTTTTTCTGGCATTGAGAAAGAAAATTATATTGTAAAATGCTCTTTTGTAGGTTACCAAACTTCGGAAACGGAAATGTTGGTTGGAGAGTTAAACGACAACTTCGATGTAGGTAAAATTATGCTTTCACCCGCTGCCGAGGAATTGGATGAAGTAACAATTAAAGCCAAACAAGAAATTGTATCGTCCGACCTCGACAAAAGAACATTCAGCATGGATGATAATATTGCGCAGTCGGGTGGTTCGGTATTAGATGCCATGAAAGCCATGCCCGGCATTGCAGTTACACAGGATGGTAAGGTTATGCTGCGTGGAAGTGATAAGGTAGCGGTTTTAATTGATGGAAAACAAAGTAGCCTCACCGGTTTTGGCAACCAAAAAGGATTGGATAATATTCCGGCAGCCAACATCGAAAGTATTGAAATAATAAACAATCCATCGGCAAAATACGATGCCTCGGGAATGGCAGGAATTGTAAATATCATCTATAAAAAAGAGAAAGAATTTGGTTTCAACGGCGATATTGGATTTGCTTACGGAATGGGTGTTTTTTCGAAACAAAAAGAAGATTTACCTACTGAGTTGGGTAGTTATTCGCTAAACCCGAAATACATACCCAGTTTAAACCTGAATTACAGAACTGAAAAGTTTAACTACTCGCTGCAGTCGGAAATTCTTTTTCAGGAAAAACTACCCAATAACGAATTTACCACCCGAATGTACGACGATGGAACCAACACCATTTCGCAGGTTCCTGAAAACCGTACTCAAAAACATTACATTGTAAATGGTGGAATAGATTATTTAATTGATGAAAATAATACACTTACTTTTTCGGGTGTATACGACTGGGAACATCATATAGATACTGCCCAGGTTCCGTTTATAAATATGAATACGGGGCAACGTTACCGCTACTGGCACTGGAACGAAGACGAAATTACCGGTTTTATGAGCTTCGCCCTGAATTACAACCACCAGTTTGCCGAACCCGGTCATGAAATTGATGCACGTTTTCAATTCACAAAAGGCTGGGAAGATGAAAGCTATTTTTTAAACGACAGTTCTGATGTACGGCAGGGACAGGATGCCACACATATTGTTGCAACTGAATACACCACAAATATTGCGGTAGATTACGTAAAACCTTTAAGCAGCGGTCGACTGGAAACTGGTTTAAAAATGCAATGGCGCCGATTGCCGGTGGAATACACCACAACACCAGGTGAAAATTCGATTATTTATCCCGGGATAGGCGACTGGTCGGACTGGGGTGAAGATATTTACGCAGCTTATTTCAATTACATTTACGAAAAACCAAAACTCGACATAGAAGGAGGTTTACGGGTAGAACAAACCAATGTTTTTTATTCCATCTCTCCTGAAAATATTTATTACGACGAAAATGATTCGTACAACTATTTTGAGCTTTTCCCAAACATCCGCTTAACTTTTAAACCCGACGACAAGAATAGAGTATCGGCGTTTTACAACCGTAGAATCGACCGCCCGGGTGAACCCGAATTGCGGATTTTTCCGAAATACGACGACCCCGAGTTGGTAAAAGTAGGGAATCCGTATTTGCGTCCACAGTTTACCCAAACTTTTGAACTGGCTTACAAACGAATTTGGCAAGAAGGTTCACTGTTTTTATCGGCTTACCATCGTTTGATTGAGGATGCTTATCAACGTGTTTACGGGATTGATGAATCGAACGAGGATTATTCGCTTATTAATAAAATATATCAGAATACCGGTAGTTCTACCAATACCGGATTTGAAATTATTTTTAGCCAAAACCTTACAAAATCCTGGAAATTGTCGGGTAGCTTTAACGGCTACAACAATTCAATTGATGCATACGAGGGAACTTTACTTTTCCCTTACGAACGCCCTTTTTACATCGAAGAAACCTCCGATAAAACCTGGGACGGGAAGTTAAACAACCAGTTTAAATTCGAAAAAGGCTGGGAGATTCAATTGACCGGAATTTATTACGCCGAAAAAACTATTCCGCAAGGTAAACAACTGGCACGCTCGTCCATCGATTTAGGTATTAAAAAAAACGTGCTTAAAGGAAAAGGCGAAATCAGTTTTGCGTTCAGCGATATTTTTAATGATTTTGCTTTGCGCCAGGAATACGAAGGAGATGGATTTAAAGTGTTGTACGAAAACTACTACGAAACGCAAGTTGCTCGGTTGGGGCTTAAATATAAGTTCTAAAGGAATGATGGTGTTCCTGTAGGTTAGTAAACGGTAAGGTTGCGGGTTTTAATAATTTAACTGCAACAACTGCATGGTTTGAAATCAAATCCACTTGGTTTTTGCCCTAATGCTTGTTCAATTTCATATAGAAAAGCGTTTCTGCAACATTGCCCCACAGGATTCTTAATCTTGCAATTACCTGTCATATTCTTTCCTGTAAACACCTGAACATCATCTATGGTTTTACTGCCATTTTTTACAGCATTCTTTATTTCTCCTCTTGTTAAATTTGAGCAATAGCAAATAGGAACATTATCTGATTTATCCTTGTAAAACAATGGCACAAATAAATCTTCTGATTTGAAAGTTAGTTCTTTAGTAAAGTATGCAATTTCGCAACTTGGATTTGGACATGTATATATCTTTTCCTTATCCGATAAGTTTAGTTCTTTACCTGTTTTATCTTCTACGGCTTCTTTGTTTAAGGTAATTGCGGGGGTTCCACATTTTGCACATACTTGAAACATATTATTCATTATAAATTCGTATCAAAGATACAATTACCAATGCTTCTAAAAAATCTTCCGGTGCGTAGGCTAGGAAACAGCTCTTTTGCAAATTTTGGTCGTGGGTCGGCATGTGCGATTTGCAAATGTGCTGTTTGTGTGGTGGCTGTTACATCTGTGTACTGACCTTCCAAGTAGCGGCGCGTGGGGAAAAACAAAATAAATTCTTTCATTCTGGTAAGAACGTTTTTTACGAGCTGTAATTCTTTCCTTTAACCTTGTTGCTAACGGTTACGTGTATGGTGTCGTTTGGCGATTCGAAGCACGAACCTGTCAAACCGCTACAAAGTTTATTAGATGTAACGCCCTTTAAATTAGCACTATCCGCCAAATGCACTATACACGATGTGTGCGCCCTGCATAAGCAGCGCGCACACTTGTTGTAAGCTGTTGAAAAAGTTTAAAAATACAAATAAACTTTACATAGTAGCCAAACAACA
>NZ_JAPAAF010000055.1 GCF_025907915.1 Gaoshiqia sediminis | reverse complement strand
TCCCGAAGGGATAGAACCATTCATCACCCCCAATCGAATTGGGGGATTGCGACCAATAAAAACCTTATTCATTTGACAAACCTTAGTAGAAAAAATACCGTACCGAACCTCCTACCAACCTAATTACCTTCTATAAACTGGGTTTACACGAATACGGTAATAAGGTTTAAAAAGCTGTCAATTTGCACACAACGCTACTAAGGTTGAGGAAACCAAAATAAGGTTTTTGGGAAATCAGATTCTCTTCCCTGGCTTTCTAAGCCCCCCGCAGGCCGCACCACAAAAAATACGACACCAAAGCAACAGATTCCAATGCCTGCTCGTGCTACGTGGAACCCGGATCGGAGCGAGTGCGTTGGCCGTCAAAACGCCCGGCAAAGGGTTCGTTTTGACACGGTTTTTGCTTCCTTTTCATCGAATGGAAAAGGAAGAGCCAGTCCGGCTTTAGGACAGATCAATTTTATAGTAGCGGTAGGAAACGCTTTCTCAAAATCGCAGGTTGAAGGCTCCCGGGACACCGGAATTCAACTCAAAAGGAGTGTATTTGTCAGGTAGTGAGCTTGTTTGAGAATCAGCAGGTAAAAAGTGATGACAACAGGAGATCAGTGTATTTTTCCTGCTACTCCCTTAATTCCATGGATCCATTTTGTCTCCAACGCGCCAAAAAAAAGCCTTCCCTGTCGGATGGCAGAGAAGGCAGAAGTCCATTTTAGGTGGTTGGCTAAAAGCCTCGGTTGTTTACCGTCGTCCCGACCGTTCGGTTGCCGACTTTCTGGTTTGGCTGCTCTTGGTGGCACCCGATGTTTTCCGGCTGCTTGAGCTGCTTGAGCTGCTTGGACTGACAGCTTTTCGGGACTGGCTGGAAGAACTTCTTGAGGGAACCGCTTTGGGCGCTGCCTGCGGTTTGGAAGTCGTCCGGTTCGAAACCGTTCCGGATGAACGTTGCGAGGCTGCTTTTGGCTGCGTGGCCGGCGTGCTTCTCACCGTCCGGTTAGGGGTGGCGGGTGTTGATTGCCGGTAGCGGTCGCTTGACTTTCCAACCGTTGAGCTGGTGCCAGTCCTGGCCGGTGCGGTTGTCGTTTTTTGGTAAACACGTGTTTCCTTGCTGGTGGCGCTGCGGGTGCTTACCCCGGTGCCCGATCGGCGTGACGTGTCCGTTGTCTTCTTAACCGTGTTGCTGGTGCCTGTTCTGGCAGGAGCTGTTGTGGTTGCCCGGCGGGTGGACTTTGTCCCCTGATTCACTGCCGGGCTGGTGGCCGAACGGCTGTTCACGCCGGTTGCTGATCGCCTTTGGGTGCCGGAACCGGTGCTTTCTACGGTCCTGCGTCGGGTCGATTGTGAGTCGATTGTCCGGCTGCTGTTCACGTTTGTTGTATTCCGTCTGGCGTTCTGACTGGAAACCGTCCGCGAGTAAAGGGCTTCCCCTTTTCGTCTCAGGTCGGGGCGGGAATAGGTATTCCGGTAGCTTCCTTCTTTAACCCTGACCGTTACCCGGGGGGAGTAAGACCGTACCCTGCTGTAGTAGAAATCGTTATACCCGCTGCAGCGATGGTGGTTCCAGGTGCGGTAATGCTGGTAGTAATGAGGGTGCCACTTGTAGTGGTATCCGTAATAGTAGTGCCAGTAGTACGGGCGCCAGGGGTTCCAGTAAGTGGGATAATAACCCCAGTACCACGACGAGCGCCAGCTCACGTAGCCGGGAAGAAACATAAACCGCACTACGGGCCAGGCGGCAATTTCGTAAGTGGTGGTCCGTACGACCGTAACATTCGACCGGTTCCCGGCATGGCCAATGTAAGCGGGATTGGGGGTTTCCGATCCGTTGTCGGCATAGTAAGGTTCTATGATGTAATTCCTGCCGTACAGCGCTTCGTCTCCAACAAGCTGTAATTGCACCGAACCATTTCCGAAGCGCTCAACCGTAAACACGGCTACGTCCTGGGTGTCGTTCCGGTCGAGGGCTACCCGCAGTACAATGGTGTGGAGGTTTCCGTCGGCATAATCAAACACCATAATGTAATCCACCAGGTTATCTCCGTTCAGGTCGAGGTTGTTGATCCTGGCGTCTTCAGCGTTCAGGTTTCGTTCAAATTCTTCGAGGGTTTCCGATTCCTGGAATAGTTTCATGACGGCATAGAGGTTGAGGTTATCCCCCGGCAGACCCAGATATTCATCCGGATATTGTTGTCCCCTGGCTATGCTCCAGGCTGCTACCAGCAGCGAGAGGATAAGTGTGATGGCTAACTTTTTCATCTGGTTATTTTTTTCAGTTCAAGTTTTTATGATTTTCGTATCTCACTAAATCCCTCTTTTGGTCTTCAGTGACGGATGGAACTCGCCGGAATAATCATGCTCTTGTTTGAGAGGCACGGCTCTCATGGCTCGTTTCATGACTTTAAATTTCAGAAGGACGGTCTCTTCATATTGGTTATGACAAAACCCATACCAATAATTTTCAGACACCCGAAATCGCCTGACCCGGATTTCGGGAAATCGCTTTTAGGAATTAGAATGCGGCTCTTTCTCATAGAAGATGTAAAACTACCTTTTTAAGGTCTCACCATCCGTCGGGCCACGGCATGCCGTGGCCTTACACGCCGGATAAAATCCGAAACGCCCCAAAACGGGAGCGCTGAGTACGGTCACGACATGTCGTGACCAACCTGCATCTGACGGAAATGCTTTAGGCATTAGGCGTTTTTTTGGCATGTGCGCATTGAACGAGTGAACTATATTTTAAACGCGACTTCCCTGTGCCCGTGCCGTACCATGTCCAGATCTTCTGTATATCTTCTGTATATCTTCTACGTTTCTTCTGTATTGAAATACACAGAATATACATGATATAAACAGGGTAGATTGTTAGTAGATATGGGCCGGGTAGGGGCATGTCCCGGATCTGTTTTCAGGGAGCTACTATGGGTATTTTTTCCCCGGTAAAAGTGGCCAGTCCGTTTTGGGGATCACTTCCCCTGTTCCGGCAGATAGGCCATTTTTCTGCAGGTGGACTTGGTTTTTGGGAGTGAGCACATGCTCATTTCCGCTGTTGGATACATCATTTGCCCGGTTTGCTAAACAGAAAGCCCGGTTTGGTCGGCGCCTATATGGTAATTTGTACATAATCGTAATTTCAGGCGCTAATTGCCCGGGGTGGATAGGCATTATAAAATGCCTTGATTCAGGTAATTACCCGCAAGGGTTTAATAGATCCGGTTCGGTGGAAAAGATGGAATGGCTTGATTTTGTTGTTGTTGTGATAAGCGCTTGATTGATAGTCGCGTTAACAAATCATTAACAAGGCTAAAAGGAAGGTTTAGGAGGGGTTACCATTTCAGCCAGCGACGGATTAAACGGGAGGTGGAAGATTCATAAACAGGACGCGATTTGGTAGTAGGTAAATTATTAGCTCAGCAAATTAAAATTGCATTTTTAATTCTCATGCTGTCCCTGGGGATGGATGTGTCGTCTTTTGCCCAAATTACGATTTAGGAAGAGGATTTTGCGTATTCAAATGGTACAACCCAGGGGAGCGGAACCCCTGCCAAATGGACGATAAACTCTTTGTCAACCCCAGATGTATGGTATGTACAAAGTGGGCGTTTGCATGGTCAGGATTTGGATGGTGTTGGTGAATGGTTGTCTGAAAGTATTGACATCTCAGCTTACTCTTCAATCTCAATATCAATTAGCCTATATGGGAGTGGGAACAATTTGGATGGGGGGGACAATATTAATGCTGAATATCGGATTGATGGGGGTAGCTGGATCAGTTTCTATTCTATTAGCAATGATTTCTCAAGTGCCACTGCTTCTAAATCAGGTTTATCCGGAAGCACCCTGGAGATTCGAATCCAGATGGAAAATGATAAAGACGATGAGTATTATTATGCAGACAACATTGTTGTGCAGGGGATCACGTCTTCTTTTTGCAACGGCTCTGCATTATTTACAGTTCAACCCAACCCGGGAGTAATCAATCCATCAGATGCCCTGGGCTTGCCGGATGGGAATGCCGCAGAACTTTACGACGACAACGATCAGTTAGTATTGGACCTTACCGGGGGAGGACAAATTCGAAGTGCTGGAACAACATTGGACATAACCTGGAGGCGAGATCCCGGAACTGGAGATACTCCCCAGATTCGGGTGGAAACTTCATCGGATTTGTCTTCATGGAATAACATTGGAACGTATAATCCTAACAATACGACCTATTTTGTCGAGACAATAACATTAACATCAGACGCTCGATATATTCGATTTACTGAACAAAACGCTTACAACATAGATATTGACGCGGTGACCTACTCTTGTTGTTCTGCCACCCCCTTCACCGTAACCGTTACCGGTGACGGAAGTTATTGCGCCGGTGGCAGCGGCGTGGCGGTTGGTCTGGACGGTTCAGAAACCGGGGTAACCTACGAGCTGCACCGGGATGGTGTTGCAACCGGGGTTACCGAAGCAGGTACCGGTTCGGCCATCAGTTTTCCCAACCAAACCCTTGCCGGTATCTACACGGTTGTGGGCGAGTTGGATAGCGATGGCTGCACGGTAAACATGACCGGCAGCGCCACCATTACCATTGACGATGTGCCTGGCACAACATCAAACCCCAGTCCTGCCAATGGTGCGACCAGTGTTTGTTATGCAGGCGACGGAGCCATTTCCTCAATTTCGTGGGAGCCTGTGCCCGGTGCAACTTCGTACGAAGTGTATTTTGGCGCCGGTAGCTTGCCGGGGTCAGTTACCTCGAATGAGACCAGTACTACTTACAGCACTGGTTCACTTTCGGCAAATACCACCTATTATTGGAAGGTAGTTCCCAAAAATGATTGCGGCGATGCTATTGGCAGCAGTACCTGGACATTCACAACGGCCGGATCTGCTTGTTTGAATTATTGTAATTCGTCGGGTAATATGTCGTATGAAACAAGTATTACACTGGTGAGCTTTAATACCATAAATAATTCGAGCGATTCCGGTGGCAAAGTTTCCGGTTACAGCAACTATACTGCACAATCTACTGATTTAGTAATAAACTCAACTTACGATCTATCAGTCAATTTAAATACTGATGGAGTATACGTGGTTTATGCAAAGGCCTGGATTGATTGGAACCAGGATGGTAATTTCTCAGGCGCAGAAGAAACCTATGATCTCGGTTCTGCATTCTATACCACAGATGGATCAACAAACAATTCTCCTTTAGAAATTACTGTTCCTTCATCAGCTGTGTTGGGTGCAACCCGGATGAGGATTGCAGCAAAATGGCCGTCTAGTCCTGCTTCTGCCTGCGAAACAAACTTCGATGGAGAAACCGAAGACTACACCGTCAATATTATTGATCCATGCACCGTGCTTCCATCGCTTCCCTCAACAACCGGGGCCTCTATTTGTATCGGTTCAAGTTCAACTTACACATTAAACGCTTCCGGGGCCAGCTCAGGTGACAGATATCTATGGTACGATGTTGAAACCGGAGGTACTCCGCTGAAAACAAGTTCAGACCACAATGATAATACCTTTGCCACACCGGTTTTGACCACTGCCACCGATTATTGGGTTTCAATTCTGAATTCCTCGGGTTGTGAAAGCACCAGAACACAGGTGTCCGTTACTTTTCCTTCTCTTTCACCGGATGATCCGAACTTGGCGGGCACAGATTCATGGATCGGACATGTTTACAAACGCCTGGATGCGGTTGCAGCCCCACCCTCTGATGCTGATGCTTTTACAAACTACTATGGACACACAACAGAAACGGAGTTATTCGACCGGGACTTCGGTACTTCATGTTTTGCTGTTATCACAGATGGTGAAACGAATGAGATGTACCCGGAGTATTTCGCTGTCCGGTACCGGATGACATCTTCGCGGGAAGAAGGCATTTACCTGGTCAACATCGGTAGCGATGACGGTACAAGACTGACGGTTGATGGTGACAAAGTTTACGATCGTTGGGTTCAACGAGGATATACAACTGACTCTAAAATCCTATTTGAATTAACTGGTACAAGTAATCTGATGCTGGAGTTTTTCGAAAGCGCAGGAGGCAACAGGGTATCCTTCCAAAGTCTGGAGAAAGTACCGAATACTATTAGCACCACGGATTTGAACTATTGTGTTAACGAAGCAGCCTCCTCCATTTCCGGTAACGATGCATTCACAGAAAGTCCAGTCAATAGCGACAATAACTTTACGATCACCTATCAGTGGGAGAGCAGCGCCGATGGGGTATCAAACTGGATGCCTGTTTCAGGTGCAACCTCTCGTGATTTCACACCTCCAACCTCAACCGCAGGAACTACCTATTATCACAGAGTATTAACCATTGAAAAAACGAACGAAGGCTCAATTCCTGTTATTGCCCAGGATGAGAATTCGGGAGTGGTAAAAGTGACAGTTTCTGGCGAGCTTACCATTACCTGCCCCCTCGATGGTGGCAGTGTGGATTGCATCAACAACCTTCCGGCAGCAGCAACCACCATTGACGAATTCGAAGACTTAGGTGGAACAGTAACTTACAGTTGCCCCGGCAGCCTCACTCTTTCTCACGAGGATGTGGTCAGCACCTCCTCTGGTTGCCAGGTAACCCGCACCTACACCATCTCCAACGGCGCCGGAATAGAGGAAACCTGTACACAAAACTTTACCATTACCGACAGCGAGAAACCTACTTTCCAAGCGGGAGAGCTTGCGGATGTAATATTGGGACCAGAGCCGGAAGCCAGTTGCACCGGCAACACGGCCACCATCCCGCAACCTGATGCCGACGATAATTGCGGCTTTGCCCTGGAATATGCCTCTTACAGCTACCGTTTGGGCGACAAACCATCAAACCCGCTGATTGAAGGCGAAGGCGATATCAATGAAACATTCCCCGAAGGAACAACTACCATTACCTGGATCGTGACCGATGAGTGCGGAAACGAAAGTGATCCAGGAGAACAACGGGTGATCGTTGAATTCCCTCTCACCCCCATCACCTACGACGGTGGTTCCACCACTCCGTCCGAAGGTTCGGGGGCCAAGCCCATGCTCACTTCCACCCACACCTACCAGGTGGATGGCGGAACGGCCGAAAGCGGCTACACCTATCTCTGGGAAATCTATTCCGACTTTAACCACGATGGCGTGATCGAGGGATCAGATATCCCTCTGGGAGCCGGTTTTACCATGTCGCCCAACAACTCGGGCGCCGAGGTGGACATTACGTTTACAGGTTTGACACCAAACGAATTTTATATTCTTTCCCTCATAAAAACCAAAACTTCAACCTCATGCACCAAACAAGAACTACTTCCCGTGATCATCCGGGAAAACACCTTTGATGTGGCACTGGATGATCTGGCCGATCAATGCCAGACGGTGGGAACCGGAACAACAACCTATTTCTGGAACATTACCTTCCCGGCTGTGGCTACCGAACCATTTGAGTTTGATTATGCCATCACGATGGATGGCGCACCGATTCAATCGGGAACGATCAACAATATTCGTTCGACTGAAAACTGGACGTTGACGCCAGCTTCCGGGGCTGCCCCCCTGGTGCAAACCGAGAAATCAGAACCCTACAAGGTGGTGTTGTACTTCACGTTCAACAATATTCCCGGCAGCGAGATTGCAATCGGGCTTTCAATACAGGCAACGGACACTTACCAGGTTTCCGACCCCAACGTGACGAACAATTCCGACAGCTTAAAAGCTTTCGAAATCCCTTCTATATCATTCGATTAACAACAAATAAACAGGACAAATAATAAATGAATTTTTAACCTTTAAATTTTAATAAAAATGAAAACGAGAATTTTATCTTTTTTGATCGTGGCCTTGGGCCTTATGGTTTCGACCAGTGCGTTTGCACAGAATGAGACTAGTGTTCAACGTATGGCAACCCATACCTATACTGTTACTCCGAGTAATGGTAATGGATCATTTACCTACAAGTGGTCTATTGAGGCAGGTGGTACAACTACGGATATTTCTACTGATACCGATGCTAGTATTACTGTTCAATGGGATGGCGTACCTGAAACGTATACAATTACAGTACAAGCGACTGATGCAAATTTGTGTTTGAGTGAAGAGATTACACTTGATGTTACTATCGAGTCACCAGAAGTGGAATTTACAGCATCAAACCTGACAGGAAGTACCTGTTCTCATTTGGGGGTTGAGGGATCAGGAAATACAGGTGCTGCTTCTGATAATGATATCTTGGAGTATACACTTGCGTTTACAGGTGGTAATCCGGATTTCTCTTTGGTTTATGACATCTATGATATTACAAGCGGTGGAGCAGGTGGAGCAGGTGGTACTGTTGTAAAAGCCAATCAACCAGCTACTTTTGATGCTTTGACAGGTACTCTTGCTGTAACAATCGATTCAGATTTCGAAAATAATACAGCCACAAGCAAAACTTATGAGATCAGAATTGTAAGTGCCCAAGATGCTGATGGTACAACAGTAACAGTTGGTACAGATAAGTATGCTACAATTACAATTTATTCTAAACCAGTTATTGCTTTTTAAATTCTAAAATTCTTTTGAAAGGCCGGCTCTGGTCGGCCTTTCTTTTCTTTTTTTGAAAATCGTGAACGTGGAATTTGCCTGCTTGCCAATAGCATAAGTTGAACCATCGAGTACATGCGTTATTTTAACCTTCTTTTTCTAAGTGCACTGTTCTTCCTGTTGGGGGAGAATATTGCTTTTAGTCAAAGCACCCAAATGGTGCCCCAGGGTACTTCGCATGATTTTTCGGTAGTTGGCCCGGCCAGTTGGACGTATCAGTGGCGGCTGGTTTCGCCCTCGGGCAACGAAACGGTGCTGGCTGCCACGGGCAACCCTTCCGGCGATGTAATTTTTGATGAGCTGGGAACCTACACCCTGCGCGTGCAGGCTACTGACGACAACGGCTGCCTCAGCGAGTGGATTTCGGCCAGCATCGAGGTGGAAACCAACGAGCCGCTGCAGGCTGTGGCCGACGCGGCAACCACCAACATGGACGAGCCGGTTACCATTGCTGTGCTGGCCAACGACCGTGGCCTCACGGCTCGCACCGTTCAGGAAACGCCAGCCCAAACCACGCAGGGCGGCAGCCTCACCCAACAGTCCGACGGCAGCATCATCTACACGCCGCCAACCGGCTTTTACGGCAACGACAGCTTTACCTACCAGTTGCACGAAGATGACAACAAGTCAACCGGCTCGCAAGCGCAGGTGTCCATCACGGTCATCAACACCGTGCTGGCCCAGGCAGCCCCGCTGGCCGTGGCCGATGTAAACGCGGGCTGGCCCAACCAGACCGTGCAGGGCAACGTGCTCACCAACGACCTGTTCTACAATCCCGCGCAGGTGCAGCTTGGCGTGGTCACCATTCCCGAAGAAGCGTCGGGCAAATTGACTTCCTTCAACCAAACAACGGGCGAATACACCTTTGTGCCCGCCAAAGACTATTCGGGAGAGGCTGTCTTCAAATACAACATTTGTCAAGCCGACCAAAACGGGGTGGAACGTTGCACCGAGGCCGAAGTGGTCATCCAGATCCTTCAGCCTGCCTACACCAATCAGCCGCCCGTGGCCAACGACGATGTGGCCGTCACCCGGGCCGGACAGCCGGTGAGCGGAAACTTCCTGCACAATGATCTTGACCCGGAACAGGAGGCGATCCGCGTGGCTACGGTAAACGATGACGCGGTGGCGGGCACGTTTGTGTGGGACGTACAGGGCAGTTTTACTTTTACCCCCGCGCCGGGCTTTACCGGGCAGCAGCATGTGAATTACCGGGTGTGCGACGACAACGGCCAGTGCGACTGGGGAACGCTGAACCTGTACGTGCTGGAACCGGCCCTGTTCAGCACGGGATTGTATGCCAACGACGATGTTTTTTACGGCGAAGGCCTGGTTGCCGGCAACCTTGCGGCCAACGAGATCAACCAAGCCGGGGGCAACCTGGTTTACCAAAGCACACCGGTTTCAGGACCGGCTCACGGCGTGGTCACCATCCAGCCCGACGGGCGGTTTGAGTACCTGCCCCACGCGGGGGCGTCGGGTCAACTGGCCGACCGCTTTGTGTATCGGGTGTGTTCGGCTTCCGACCCGGGCCAATGCTCGCAGGCCACAGCTTATCTCGTGTCCGACATTCCGGAGCTGTTCATTGTGGTGAAAAACCAGGTGGGTACCGGCTCGTGTGTGCCGGTTACCCTGGATGCCAGCGCCAGCACGGGCACGGGCGAAATGAGCTTTTTGTGGGAGCCTGCCGATTACCTGAGCGACGCCACCAGCGCCGCGCCGCAATTTATGCCCGGCGCATCAACCCAGTACCGGCTTACCGTTACCGACCAACTGGGGCATTCGGCCAGCCGGACGGTGCAGGTGAATGTGGATGCCGCCCCGGAAATTGTCACCAACAACCAGCTGTTTGTATCGTCGCCCGGCAGTTCCATTCTGCTGGATGCTTCGGAAAGTACCGGCACAGATCTTCAGTTTAGCTGGTGGTCGGAGCAGGGCGGCGTGATTGTGGCTGGCGCCAATACGTCCACGCCCGAAGTGATGGGCATTGGCAAGTATTACCTGCGCATCACCGACACCTATGGCTGTACCGACCTGGATTCGGTGATGGTGGGTCTGTACGTACAGGTGGAAGCGGTGAACGATACGGCTGAAGTGATCATGAACGCATCGGTGGCCATCAACGTGCTGGAGAACGACCGTCCGAAGGGTGAGCTCAACCCGGCCAGCATCACCATTGTTAGTCCGCCGGAAAGCGGGCGGGTAGATTTGGATGCCGATGCCGTCATCACCTACACACCAAATGAATACTATCTGGGACAAGACCAGTTTGTATATGCCATTTGTAACTACTTGCAGGAGTGCGACGAAGCCACCGTGCTGGTGATGGTGAACGAGGAAGCCCTGTTTATCCCCAACGCCTTCTCGCCCAACGGCGACGGGTACAACGATTATTTCGAAATCAAGGGCATCTACAACTATTCGAATGCCCACCTGAAAGTGTTCAACCGCTGGGGGAACCTGGTGTATGAAATGGATAAGTACGGGGTAGGGGCCGGACGAAGCGGCTTCTGGGACGGCATCGTGAACAAAGGGATCCGGACAGGGACCGGAGAAATTCCAACAGGAACGTATTTCTACATCCTCGACCTGGGTGGGAACGGCAAAAAATTGACCGGCTATGTGTATATCGACCGGTAATGAACATTAAAAACGATTGTAGCTTGACAGATAAAAATTACATACGAAGACTGATTTTCACCCTGCTGTGGTTTTGCGCCGTGCTTGCTGTTCATGCTCAGCAGGACCCCATGTACACACAATACATGGACAACATCCTCACGGTCAATCCGGCCTATGCCGGCACCGGTCGGGTGATGAACGTGAGAGCGCTCACCCGTAATCAGTGGGTTTCGCTGGATGGGGCGCCCACGACACATGTGGTGTCGATGCACACACCGGTTGGCCGCGAAATGATGGGCCTCGGCTTTTCATTTCTAACCGATAAAATCGGTCCCATCTCCCAGACGGGGGCTTACTTCGACTATTCGTACCGGGTGGCCTTTGGGTTTCGCCAGTATTTATCCTTTGGGTTGAAGGGCGGCGTCAACTTTTACGAGGCCCGCCTGAGCGACCTGAGCCTGGTTGATCCCAACGATCCGATCTTTCAGTCGGATGTCAATCAACGTTTCTTACCGAACGTGGGTCTGGGCCTCTTTTTTCATTCCGACCGTTTTTACCTGGGTTTGTCGGTGCCTAAAATGTTGCGCAACACCATAACCCGCTCCAGTTATACGGTAGAGCAGCTGCAGAAGGAAGAGCTGCATTATTTCCTGATGACAGGCTATGTGTTCGATGTGAACCAGGTGGTGAAGTTTAAACCCTACTTTCAGTTAAAATATTTGAACAATGTCCCGCTCTCGGTCGATATATCCACCCACTTTTTATTGTACGACAAGCTGTGGCTGGGCGCTATGTACCGGGTGGGCGACGCGGTAGGCGGCATGATGCAGCTCCAGGTGACCGATCAGTTTAAGGTGGGTTATTCATATGATATTACCTCGTCGGACCTGAACTCGTTTAACCGCGGGACCCACGAAATCCTGGTGAGTTACGATTTTGTTTCCAGTCGGCGCAGGGCCCATTCGCCCCGTTATTTTTAAGCAGGTGTATTATGAAGGAAAACGTACTGAAAATCGTCCTTGTGCTGTTGCTGGCCAGTCTGGCGCCATCCGCTGCCCGGGCACAGAAAATTACAGCAAAGGTGGCCGACTGGCATTTCCGGAAAATGAATTTTACGGAAGCCATCAAGCTGTATCAGTATGCTTTTCAAAAAGACACCAACAACGCTTATGTGGCGCGGCAGCTGGCCGAAGCCTACCGGCAAACGGACCGGCCTGACGAAACGGCCCGTTGGCTCCGTCGGCTGATCAATCGCGGCGATGCGCAGCCCGGCGATGTGTTCCGTTACGCCCAGGCTTTGAAAAATATGGCCAGCTACGAGGAAGCCGCCTACTGGGAAGAACGCTTTGCCGCGTTGGCGCCCGAGGATGTACGGATCCGTTCGGTGGCCTCTTTGCAGGACTATCAAAAGTGGCTGCAACGCGACACGGCACGCTACCAGGTGAAGCCCGTGAACCTGAATACCCTGGGAACCGAATTTGGACCAACGATATTCGGCAATCAGCTCATTTATTCTTCTTCGGGGCGCACACGGACAACCTTCGCACAGAAATACCTGGGGGAGCCGCCTTCGTACCTGAACCTGTATGCCGGGGAAATCTCGGACGAGGGCAAGCTGATGAAGGTGAAGCCATTTGCCCCAAACATGCAATCGCGACACCACGACGGGCCGGTCTCCGTTCATCCTAATGGGGAAGAGTTATTCCTGACACGTAACCAGTCGAGGCGGTTTCGCCTGTTGGGTGGCAACGGCGGTTTTCTCAACCTGGAAATTGAAGCGGGTAAAAAGATTGACGGTGAATGGGAATCGACGGGGGGATTTCCGTATAACAGCAAAAGCTATTCAACCGGCCACCCGGCCATTGATCCGTCGGGCACGGTGCTGTACTTTACCTCCGATATGCCCGGAGGCTACGGGGGAGCCGACTTGTATGCCTGCCGGCGAGTCGATGGACAATGGGGCGAGCCAATGAACCTGGGGCCGTATGTAAATACCTGGGGGAATGAAACGTTTCCGTTTATCGGGGCCGATGGCGTACTGTATTTTTCGTCCGACGGGCATCCGGGCTTGGGGGGCATGGATATTTTCCGTGCCCATCCGGTAAACGGGATATATACGGTGATCGAAAACCTGGGCTATCCGGTCAATACCCACAAGGATGATCTTAGCCTGGCGCTGAACGGGGAAGGCACAGTCGGTTATTTCGCGTCAAATCGTCCCGGGGGAAGGGGGGAGGATGATTTGTACAGCCTAAAAATCAATAAGGTTTCGGCTGAAATAGACTTGCTGGCGCGAGATGAAAGTACCGGCGAAGTGCTGCCTGATACGCGGATTTTGCTGGTTCATCAGCAAACTGATACCACCGAAGTGGGGATAACGCCGCCTTCGGGACTGATCAGTTTTCAGGTTAGCGCCGGCGAAGACCTGGATATTCTGGCCAGTCATGATTCGTACCACGAGGCTGGGTTGACGATAGGAGCCGAAACGATCCGCGAAAGTGAGCGGGTTTTTGCAGAAATCGCCCTTCAATATAACCGGGAGAAAAACGATGGTTATCCGCCGCCGATCTTCCTGGAGGTTGAAAATGGACAGCCGTTGCATGTGATGGAGCTGGACTATATTTATTTTGACCTGGCTAACTGGAATATTCGTGAAGATGCGGCTGAAACGTTGACACGTGTGGCGAACATCCTGGCCAATTATCCCGATCTGGAGATCCGGCTGGAGTCACATGCCGATGCGCGGGGCGATGCCCGATTAAATTTGGCGCTGTCGGAGAAGCGCGGTAAAGCCGCCTTCCTGTACCTGGTGGCCAAGGAAATCTATGGCGACCGCATGAAGTACACGGCTTACGGCGAAAGTCGTCTGTTGAATATTTGTGAGGATGGGGTGGACTGCGATGAAGATGAACATGCGGTGAACCGGCGTACCGTGATCAAGATTGTCCGGGAAGGCGCCTTTGATGAGGAACGTCTGAAACGAAGCCCGTTTTATTTTTAGGGAGAGGAATTGGCAGAACGAGGGAGGACATTTGTTATTGCCACCAATTAGTGCATGGTCAATATATCTGATTTTCGGTAACTCTTATTTTATTACGCTCCAAGGGGGGAATTCGCCTTTAAGGCTTAATGCTATTCCTTCTGGTAGAAGATGTTAAACTGCCCCTTCAAGGCTGTTGCCATCTGTCCGAGGCTGTCCAAAAAGTAGATTCTGGTTTTTGTGAGCTTACAAATTGTTAGCCATTCCTCATTTTACCCCTCCAAACCTCCCCTAAAGGTGAGGCTTAAAGTCCCC
>NZ_JAPAAF010000054.1 GCF_025907915.1 Gaoshiqia sediminis | reverse complement strand
TTAACCTCGGAAGAAGGTATCCGAATGCGGAAGAAACGACCAATAGAACCGGAAGCCGTATTTGGGCAAATGAAGTTTGACAAATCATATTACCGGTTCCGTCATAAAGGAAAAGACAAAGTCGCTATGGATTTTGCCATCTTTGCTATTGCCTTCAACATGGGGAAAATGCACAAAACCAGGCAAAACCAGGCATTTTTATTTCAAAATACGCCTCAAAATAGTCAAGACCTGGTTATTCCCCTATTCGTTGAACCCATCTGGTTGAAAATACAGCTCATGCAGAAAAATCGAGACTGTATTACAAAACTTGCAGCCTAATAAAATAAAAAAAGAGGATGACCTTTTGGGACACCCTCGTGCGAATTCCTTCAGTAAAAAAGCAGAACCACCCGGCAATCCGGGCGCTGTAATAGTGAACACCTAAAAAGACAGCCCCAACCGGATGCTGATTCCACCTGCAAAAAAAGAGGGACCTTGTTCGGGCCCCTCGTTCAACTATCCTGAAAAAAATTTCAAAAGGTACGTTCACTAACCAATTCACCGGAAGCATCATATTTCTTCCAGGTACCGGATTTCTCTCCGTTTACATAGCTCATCTCGTAAATCAGGTTTCCGTTGTCGTCCCACACTTTCCATTCGCCATGTTTATGGCCATCCTGGTAGTTGGCAACAGCTACCTTCACCTCGTTTTCGTTATAGGTGATCCAGGTTCCGTCCATTTTATTCATTTTATAGGAACGGATCTCGTTCAGTTTGCCATCCTCGAAATAAACACGGACTTCGCCGTCTTTTAACCCGTTCAACAGGTTGAGGGTAACTTTTTTGTTGCCGTTCTCAAAAAAGGTGTTGTACACACCCGTGTAAGGAGTTGAATCGGTGTAATATACGCCTTCAATCTCGGTAACTTGCTGTGCGATGGTATAGCTTGTAAAAAACAGGAACAACCCGAATAATGTGATAAATTTTCTCATAACGACCTCCTTCTTCTTAATGGGTGATTTTTAGCTCTAATGTTAAGACAAAGTTAAGAGCAAAACCCTGGGATTAACAAATAATTAACGTTAAATTTCTTTCTCCCCGTGCAGATTTAATATTTGGCTCAAGAATCCATCTCCCCAACAAATTATACAACTCCCTCAAATACAAGGATTAAAACTGCTGCATATAAAAAAACCGCCTCTGCTCTCAGAAGCGGTCGCCAATCTTAAGTATATGAAATAAACCAATCAACTTAATTTGAAGACTTCAAACTAATATTTACCTGGTTTGCGTTGAGACGAAGCTCGAGATCTTCCAGCGAATTGTTTTCGTACGAGATGTAAGATGCTGTCAGATTGTAGGTTCCGGGTTTCAGATTTTCGAAGGTATATTTGCCATCGAAATCGGTATAAACCACCTGATCGGTTTCTTCCAGCGTAACTTTCACGCCCACCAAAGCTTCGTGGGTCAGCTGATCAACCACTTCGCCACTCAAAACGGTGAGCACGGCGTTATCGGCTGTAGTTTCGTTTTTACCTTCTTTATTTCCGGCAGTTGCAACGGCAACCAACCCAATGAATAAAATGCTTAAAAATAGATTTTTCATTTCTGTCCTTATTTTACACTTACAAAACTACAGCATAAGAATTACAGCATCGTTGCAGAAAGATTAAAATACAATTAAACAGGATATAAAAATAAGCCCCGGATCAATCGACCCGGGGCTTGACAAATTTACGGGAATTGAAGTCACTGCTTCAATTATCTTTCAACCGGCAGTTGTTCTTAGAAAATCGTTACACCAGTGGCAATGGTGTTCAATGCATCAGACAACCAGCTTGGTTTATCTTTACCGTTTCCGGCGCCGGTAGCTGTGTCGCTCTCAGTCATTGACAAGCCGCTAACAGCTTTTGTTTGACCGGCTGCCATATCAATAAACCTGGCATTGGTAACCACAATTTCATTGGCTGCAATACGGGCAGCAGCATCGGTGTCGCTTGAATCGATGTAAAATTGCGCCTGTGTTTTAGCGGCATTCAACCCACCAATCACAATATTGTCGATCGTTTGTTTACCGCCACCTTCTTTAAAGTAATAAGGTTTTTCACCCATACCATATACGGTAATATTGGTAATGGTGGCATCGGTCATTGGGTTGGTCGCACCATAATTGTCGCCGTTGTTTGAACCTTCGATACCGGATTTGGCTGAGTTCAGGGCAAACCAATAATTACCGGTTCCGCTCCAGCCATCAGCAAAGTCAATACCATCATCACCACTTTCAACCGACAACAAGTGAGAAGCGTTTACGGTACCACCGAAGAATTCCATACCATCGTCGCCGCCTTTGTAGGAAACAACGTAGTCGATAGTTGTTCCGCTACCTACGCCAAAGCAAGAAAGACCATTAAATTCTTTGGTATCAGAATATTTGTAACCGGTATATTCCAGACGCAGATAGGTAATTGAACCAGAGTTATCGTCGGCAACAGTACCACCATAAGAAAGGCCTGACACTTCTGCTCCGGCAGTACCACTGTCTGACTTGTTGGTAGGAGCTTTTCCGCAAACAACCAAACCACCCCACGACTCCGTAGCTTTAACCGAGCTTGTCATGATCACGGGCTCTGTAGCCGTACCGTTAACAAAGATCTTACCACCCTGGGCAACAGCAATGTAGCGAACTACAGAATTGGCTTCGGTTGGTTCACTGGCTTCCAGAACCGTTCCGGCAGGGATCGTTAACGAACCACCATTAGCAACGATCAAAGCACCGTCCAGAATGTAATTATTAGTAGCACTTAATTCAACATCCGTTGTAATTTCACCGGATAATTTGATAGTAGCCACGGCTGCATCACCAAAAACAGTGTTTGTTCCATCCACATTATTCAAGGCATCGGGCATCCAGCTTGGTTTGTTAATGCCATTTCCGGCACCGGTAGCTCCAGCATTTTCAACAAATGTCAGTCCATCAACAGCTTTTGACTGACCTTCGGCCATTCCAACAAAGCTAACGTTGGTAATCGTAATATCACCGGCAGCAATACGAGCAGCAGCATTTGCATCAGAAGCGTCAGCATAGAAAAAAGACTGAGCTTTGCTTGCTGCCAATCCACCCAACACAATATTGTCGATAGTTTGTACACCAGCACCTTCCTTGAAATAGAACGGCTTTTCACCCATTCCGTAAATAGTCAGGTTATTCAAAGTAGCTGTGGTCATCGGAGTTGCAGCGCCATTATCGCCATTGTTTGAACCTTCGATACCGGATTTTGCTGAGTTGATGGCCACCCAATATTCGCCGGTGCCACTCCAACCATCAGCAAAGTCAATACCGTCGTCACCACTGTCAACCGACACCAGGTGAGACGCATTTACTGTACCGCCAAAAAATTCAATACCATCATCCCCACCTTTGTAAGAAACAACATAGTCGATGGTTGTTCCGCTTCCCACACCAAAGCAGGAAAGACCGTTGAATTCCTTTTCGTCGGTGTATTTGTAACCGGTATATTCCAAACGCAGGTAAGTAATTGAACCAGAGTTATCGTTGGCAACATCGCCACCGTAGGAAAGGCCTGATACTTCGGCCCCGGCAGAACCACTGTCTGACTTATTGGTAGGCGCTTTACCGCACACAACCAAACCACCCCACGACTCTGTTTCTTTAACCTCGCTGGTCATAACTACCGGGCTGCCGGCAGTACCATTCACATAAATTTTCCCACCTTGAGCCACCGCGATATAACGGACGGTTGGATTAGCAGAAGTAGTTTGAGTAGCCTCAATTACCGTTCCGGCAGGAATGGTCAGCGTAGCTCCCTCTTCCACAATCAGAGCTCCTGTTAATTTGTAGGTCACTGAAGCATCGAGTGTGACATTATCTCCGGCTGCAAGAGTTCCCTGCAAGTTTTCTGAATCAACCTGGAACCCCGGATCAATTGGATCATCACCGTTGTCGCAACTGTTGAAACCAACAACTGCCAACGCAAAAATCATCAAATAAGCAAGTTTTTTCATTTCTTCAAATTTTAGTTACAATGTGATTTTTAAATTTTATTCTGATTAGAAGTCATAAGAAATACCAAAACTGAGTTTTGTTCCTTTTTGGTAAGAGCGAACAATGAAATGTTGTGTTTCATTTTCCTGAACACGTTCAAAATCCGGATTCAGGATATTTTTAGCACTCAGGCTTAAGCCCAACCGCTTCAACTTAGCTTTCAATACAAAATCAAGGTTGTGAAAGGCTTTATCCACCTGATTACCCAGAGATGAGTACCCAATCAGGTACAATCGATCGGAAGTGTAACCGTAAACTACAGTAGGAGTTAGCGAGTTATTAAAATCGTTCCATTTCAAGGTATAACTCAGACTGGCATTGGCAATAATCGGCGCTGCCCCTTCCAGTTCTTCACTGGCTCTTCCAAAGTTAGCATTTACGCTTCCGTTACTTTCCCTGTTAATCTTTTCCGTATCCAGTTCCTGGTTGGTATGCATCAAGGTCAGGTTGGCCGACAGAAAGAGTTTTTGCGATTTCGATCCATTTTCTGCGCTATACAGGGTTTTCCGGCCTTCAATTTCCACCCCGTATATTTTGGCCCAGTCACCGGTATTGGCATAGGTAAAATCATTGGATGCCGATGCCATGACAAACTTGTTCATCGGATCGACGATATATTTACCAAAAGCCGTTACTGAAAACAATTCTCCGTTTTTGGGAAAATATTCCCACTTCAAATCGGCGTTATAGTCCTTTGAGGGATAAAGATATTCGTTACCAACCGTGGCATCGGTGATTCCTTCGAAGAGAAATACAGCCGTTTCTTTAAACTGAGGTAAAGTGTGCGTAACACCAGACGAAAATCGAAGATTGGCTTTGTCGGTTACTGCATATTTTAAGGAAAGACTTGGGAACAAGTTGGTTTCATTGAATTCCCCTTCGCCTTCTTTCAAAACCGTTTTAAACTGAATAGTTTGACTGATATTCTCGACCCGCAAACCGGCCGACATTAACAGTTTCGGACTAAGATCGTACTCCAAGCTGGTGTACCCGCTGTTGATCAGCTGTTCTCCTTCGTAGGTTGACGACAGAATAAAGTTGCTTGAGAATGTCCGTACCTGAAAATCACCCTCCTGCAGATTCTCGCCGTTAAAATAGGAATCAATATCCAGCACATCAACAACCTGGTTGTTGATGATTTTGTGGTTAAACTGCGTAGCGATAAAACCTCTTGTTTTGTATTTGCCTGAGTAGCCCACAGTAAACTTCCCGCGGTAATCTGCTTTACCGACCGGCTGGCCAAATTTATAGTCTAAGCTTATATTGCCTGCAAATTCGTCTTCGGTAAGTTCGTGAAAATAACGGTTGTTATTGGCCTGGTCATTGGTGCCAAAAGCTTTCCTGTCAGCATCTGGTCCGTCCAGTGTATTGTGTCGCCTGTCGGGCAATGTGTTTTGCACATTGTTATAAGCGACACCCCATTTAAAGTCCATTTTCTTGTTGATGTTGTGTTCACCCAAAAATTGGTTAACCAGCACCATCGTCCGTTCGAATTCAGACCGGCGCACCAAACCCCCTTCTTCAGCCAAATCGATGATAAAACCTCGCAGGTTTTTCAGGCTTTGATCGGAAGTATTCAGCAAAATAGAATTGAAATAGTAGTTGCTTTTCTTTTGGGAGTAGTTCAGGTTAACCATTGCGGTGGTTTGAGTTTGGTAACCAAACTCTTCGCCTTCCAAATCGGCACGAACAAAGTTACTTCCATTCACTTTTCGCTCAATCAGGTCGGTAAAGTTGAATTCGTTATCAAACGAAAGAGTTGCAAAACTGCGTAATGAGGAGTTATTGAATTCAATTGTTTTTCCTCCGGCCAACGAGAAACCGGCATTGGGATAAACCGTTTTTTCCTCCGGGTTCCAGTTGAACTTAAAGTTATTGTACGAATCAAGCGAAGTTGGAGCCGAGGCATTGTGAAACCCAAAGAATCCGGGGCCATCCTGCAGATAAAACACATCCGTATTCAAAATTTCTGAATTCATTCCTGTTTTCATTCCCAGACTCAGAAAGTTATCTCCAACATGTTTTTTCGAGGATATATCAATATTGGCGCCGGCAAAGTCACTGTTCATGCGGGCCGTGAAAACTTTCTCAACGCTTATAAATTCAATGATGTCGGTAGAAAAAAGTTCGAGGTCGATGTTCTTATATTCGGCATTGTTCGAAGGCAAAGGCAAACCATTTAGGGAAGTAGTATTGTACCGATCGCCCAGCCCGCGAATGTTAAGGGTTTTTGAACCTTCCTGCTTGGTAATACCCGTTATTTTGGTAGCTGCCGATGCAGCATCCGACACTCCCTGATTGGACAGTTGTTGCGCTCCGATCGATTCTTTACTGATGGCTGCATCTTTCTGATCAAGCAACAACATGGATTCCGACTCCCGATTGGCCTTGGCCACAACTTTTACATCTTCAATTTCAACAGTCGATTCCCCCAGGTCAAAATTGAGCTCAACCGTATTGCCCGCCTGAATCAAAATGTTCTTGAGCAATTTCGTTTCGTAAGAAATAAAGGAGCAACGAATGTTGTAGGTCCCGGGGGTAATGTTGCCCAGCACATAGTTGCCGTCAAAATCTGTAATTGTTCCAGTAGTTGTCCCCTCAAGCATGATTGTCGCACCAACCAGGGGTTCCTTTGATTTTTCATCGGTCACCAGACCTTTAATCGTTCCTTTTTGTGCAACCGCTAGTATCGATAAGAACACAAAAAGCTTTAGCAGTACTAATCTTCTAATTCCCATAAAAATTTGTCGTATGTTATAATAAGAGATCATTTTAACTAAGTCAGCACCGAACTTATCATCTCAGCTTTTTCTTACCTGCTGTTTTTGTTTGATTAAGTTTGGGTTTCATTGGCAAAATGGTAGTCCTTTCATCCATCGGGCAGAGTCCCCATAATTTTGTAACAACAAGATCGGTTTCTCAGGAAATAATCCCTTTTTTCACGCTGCTAAGTACGACCTATTATATTACAGGGCGATTAAGGTTCCTATACTCTTGTGTTACATTGCTGTCACAAAACGATTATATGGGATGGGGAGCTCTGTCGTGTATCTCACTGATATAAAAAAAGTTCCCGGATCATATGCAGATCCGGGAACGTTGTTATTATACTGTTAAGATATGATTACGCCAGTGTTATTCCTTGGCCAGGGAGAAGAGGAACTCCAAACCGCCCTCGATTCGGTTGCGCACCGATATTTCACCTTTATGTAATTGTACGGCATTCTTCACAATGGCCAGACCCAGCCCGGTGCCGCCGCCGTTTTCGCGTGTGCGGCCTTCCTCAACCCGGTAAAAGCGTTCGAAAATACGGCCCAGGTGTTCCTCCGGAATTCCTTTCCCGCTATCGGAATAGCTGAAGTAATAAAATTTCTCGTCCTCCAGGTATTGCCTGATCTGGATCGTGACGCCCTTCCCGGCATAGTTAATCGAGTTTTCGATGAAGTTCTGGAAGATGGAGGCCAGCAGGCTGTCGTTTCCATACACCGCCACTTTTTCGTCGATGGCCAGCTGCACCAGGATGTTTTTCTCGTTCAGGCGCGACTCCAGGTTTTCAATCACATCGTGAACCAGCGGGCGTAGCTTGGTTTTCTTGAACTCGAACAAATCACCGGCATCCTCAATGTTGTTCAGCAGCGAGATGTCGTTGAGCAGATCGTTCAGGCGTTCGCTCTGTAAAAAGGCCCGCTCAATAAAATAGTGCAGTTTTTCTTTGGGCAGGTTTTTATTGTTCAGGATGGTTTCCAGGTAGCCTTTCACCGATGCCAGCGGCGTTTTCAACTCGTGGGCAATGTTCGACGTCAGCTGTTGTTTCAGCAAACGGCGCTTTTCGGGCCGGGTAATATCTTCAATGAGCACCTCAAAACTTTTATCGGCAAAAACAATCCCCTGCACCTTAAAGTACATTTCATTTTTGGCAACGGTAATATGCACATGCGGCGGGTTTTTCGGGCTAATCAGCACGTCGGACTGCAAGTACTTTTCCAATTTTTCGATCAACGGTTTAAACTCGGGTATGTCGAAAAGGGAATCAGCGGAAATGGTTGAGCGTTCCGAAATCAGGTTGATAAAATGAACGAAATGACTGTTCGCCAGTATCTTTTCTTTATTGACCGTGAAGAAAGCGATCCCCTCATTCAGGGCATAAAGGTGGTTGAACAAACGTTCCTTCTCAGCGCTCAGATCATCTTTGGCGCGTTTCAGCCGGTCGTAAATCCGCACAATCTGACGACGAATGTCGCCAAACTCCGAATCGGGGAAACTGATATCGGGATCGATATTTTCTTCTTTTCCTGCCCGCACCGCAAAGTCGCGCAGTTTGGTGATAAACTCGCCCAACCGGCGGGTTACCACATACAGCAAAAGCCACATGAACAGGAACAGCGCGATCATGAAAAAGATGAACAGGCGTTCCGTTTTCAGGAAATTCTTGATGTCGATATCGTAAACCACGGCGCACCGCACAAAATAGCTGTCGTAAAGCCGGGCGTAATAATAGAAATCCTGACCGGTAGTGCCCGAATGGCGGATATTGCCACCCGTGCCAGCATACAATGCCTTTTGCACTTCGGGGCGTAACAGGTGGTTTTCCATCTTCTCAAACTCGGGAACAAAACTGTCATACAGCACTTTGCCATGTTTATCGATGACGGTGATGCGGGTGTTTGCCTCGGGGATCAGGTACACCATCGAATCCAGCAGCCTGAAGTCTCCGCCGGGCATCAAACCATGGTGATCGACATACCGGTGTGTTATCTCGGCAATGTTGTCGAGCGTACTTTCCAGCTGCCCGGTACGGTAACGTTTTTCGCGATTATACTGAAAGGCAAGAATGGAAACGGTAAACAGCGTAAAGGCAGCAAAAAAGTATAAGAAGATGCGTTGCTGATAGGTTCTGTGTTTTAACACGTTGGTCATATTATACAGGTATTTAAGGCTCAATTTTTACTTTTCGAAACAATAGCCATAACCGGACCGGCCAATGATGGAACTGCCGTAATCGCCAATCTTTTTGCGTAACCGGGCGATGTTTACATCCACGTTTCGCTCGGTTACAATCACATCGTTGCTCCAGATGCGGTTCAGAATTTCTTGCCGGGAAATAAATTTACCCTGGTTTTTCATCAACAAAATCAGGATCTCAAATTCTTTCCGGGTCAGGTTCACCGGGGTGCCGTCAATGGTCGTTAATTTCCGGTTGATGTCCAGTTTCAACCCATCGGCCTGGAGCGTGGTAGAAGGCTCAGCAGTCGCCCGTCCCCGCTTCAGGATGGCCCGGATGCGCACAATCACTTCCTTGATGGAGAACGGCTTGATGATGTAATCGTCGCCCCCCACATTGAAGCCGGTCAGCAAATCGTTTTCCGAATCTTTGGCCGTCAGGAAAATGATAGGTACATCCAGCTCGCGCTCCTTGCGTACAATATCGGCCATTTTATAGCCCGACATGCCGCCCATCATCACATCCAGCAAAATAAGGTGATAACTTTCGAGCGGCTTAGTGAGCGCTTCTTCGGCCGAACTGGCCACGTCAATCTCAAACCCTTCGCTCGAGAGGTTAAACTGCAGGATCTCGCGCAGGTCCTGCTCGTCGTCAACAACTAATATACGGGGTATAAAGTCCATGTTACTCTTCGAGTTTATGGTGCCTGATGTCTTTTCCTTCAATCGAATAAATAGCCGCTTCGGCAATGTTGGTGGCGTAATCGCCAATCCGCTCCAGGTTCGACATCATTTCCTTAATGGTAATAATACTGATCAGCAGGTGCTTGTTCTTTTCTTCCGAATCGGCCTTATTCACCAGTTTCTTCAACATTTTATTGTTGATCTCGTCCATGATGGCGTCGTTCTTGATGGTCCAGATGGCCAGTTCCCGGTCGTCGTTGGTATAGGCCAGCAAGGCTTTGCGCACCATTTTATGGCTCAGGATGGCTGTGTTCGACAGCACTTCGTGAAAGTTCTGGTAAATCTCTTCCGTTTTAATTTTCTTGATGAACTCGGTAATGTTAATCACCAGATCACCAATCCGCTCCAGGTTAATCAGGATGCGGTAACAGGCAATAATACGGCGCAAATCGCTGGCCACCGGCTTTTGCAGCACGATGGTGTTGACAATCTTATCGCTCAGTTTCACCTCCGCCTTATCAATCTCCTTTTCGTTTTTGGTAACGAACGACAACACCTCATTCGGAATGCTCAGCTCGCCCGAGGTGACAAAGTGCTCCATGTAATCCAATTGTTCGAGAACAACATTGGCCAGTTTCTCAAAGTCGGCCTGGATTTCCAGAATGGATTCATCTTTTTTTATGGTCATGATCGAATTTTTTTAAAGTTACAATTGTAATTAACCGAATTTGCCCGTCAGGTATTGTTCCGTACGGGGGTCTTTGGGGTTGGTAAACATGTTTTTGGTTTTCCCGTATTCTACCAACTCTCCAAGATACATAAATAATGAATAATCCGAAATCCGCGCCGCCTGCGACATATTGTGCGTCACCAGGATGATGGTGTAGTGTTCTTTTAGCTTCACCAGCAGGTCTTCCACCTTGGAAGTGGCTATGGGATCAAGCGCCGAAGTGGGCTCGTCCATCAGGATAATTTCGGGGCCGAATGCCAGCGCCCGGGCAATGCACAGGCGTTGTTGCTGCCCGCCCGACAAGAAGGTGCCCTTTTTGTGCAACGAGTCTTTCACCTCGTCCCACAAGGCCACATCGCGCAGCGAACGTTCCACGATTTCGTCTTTCTCCTTCTTTTTCAGACTATTCCCGTTCAGCTTGTAGCCGGCAATCACGTTGTCGAAAATGCTCATGGTCGGGAACGGGTTGGGGCGCTGAAAAACCATGCCCATTTGCCGCCTCAGCTTAATGGTGGACATGTCGTAAATGTTTTCTTCGTGCAGAAGGACTTTCCCTTCCGTGGTAATATTCTCGTACAGCTCGTGCATACGGTTCAGGGCGCGCAGCAAGGTACTTTTACCGCATCCCGATGGCCCCATGATAGCCGTCACGGTATTCTTTTTGATATCGACCGTCACGTTCTTCACCGCGTAGTTTTTATCGTAGGCGATGGACAAGTCTCGGATCGACAAGGCCGGATTCTTTATTTCAGCAATGGTTTGTGTCATTTCTTTATCCAGTAATATTCTCAGCGAGAAACAATAATAACTAACAGGTCTGAGACCTTATCTGCGTTTGGCCGCAAATTGTTTCGAAACAATGTTCAGCGTTAAAACAAAGGCCATCAGCAAGAGCGATGAGCTCCAGATCAAACCAATCATATTGGGGTCGTTGTAAAATTCCCAAATCAACAGAGGGACGGCGCTGGTGGGTTTGGTCACATCCAGGTTGATGGTACTGCTTCCCAGGGCAGTGAGCATCAACGGTGCCGTTTCGCCCAGAATACGCGAGATACCCAGCAAAATACCGGTCAACAAGCCGCTGTATCCGGTTGGGATCAATACCTTCAGGATCACTTTGTAATACGGCGCGCCTAACGCCAGGGCCGCTTCTTTCAGCGTGATCGGGATCATTTTCAGCGTTTCCTCGGTGGAGCGCACAATCATCGGTAACATCATGATGGCCAGCGAAACGCTCCCGGCCAGGGCCGAAAAGCCCATCGTTACATGTTTCACGATCCACAGATACGAGATCAACCCCAGGACAATGGAGGGGACACCTTGTAAAATATCCGAAATATTCCGGATAAGGTTGGCCATCATCTTTCCCTGGTTTTCATACAAATAGATGCCGGTCAGAACTCCGACGGGGATGGCAATGGCCGATGCCAGCACAATCATGAGCAGCGTGCCGACCAAGCCGTTGGCAATCCCGCCCGGAATGCGTTCGTCGTTGGCGACAGCCGTCATGGCAGCAAAAGTGTCGGGGGTATTCTCAATGATAAAACCCAAGCTGATTTGCTTGTACCCCTCCACAAAAAGTTTGTAAATGATCAGGGCAATCGGCGAAATGGTGACGACCGACAAAAAAATGACCAGCCCCTGAATGAACTTGTCTTTCCAGATTCGTCCGGAAGATTTATCCTGATATGTAGTAGCTTGCAAAGCGTTCACGATCGTTTGTTTAAGTCATTTTCTTAATGATCAGTTTGCCTACCCCGTTCACAATACCGGTGATCAGGAAGAGCAGCAGCCCAATGGCAATGAGCGAACTGAGTTTCAAGCCGTCGGCTTCGCCAAACTGGTTGGCAATGACACTGGCCATGGTATTTCCGGTGCCAAAAAAACTATCGGGCACCCGGTTGGTGTTTCCAATAAGCATGGTCACGGCCATGGTTTCGCCCAGAGCACGCCCAAACGACAAGATGTAGCCGGCCACAATTCCCGACCGGGCAGTGGGAATCGTAACGGTCTGGATCACCTCCAGCCGGGTAGCGCCCAGCGAGTAGGCTGCCTCCTTCAGGTCGTTGGGGACCATGGCGATAATTTCGTTGCTGAGCGAGGTGGCATACGGAATGATCATGATGGCCAGGATCAGGCTGGCGGTGAAAATACCGAAGCCCTGTCCGCCAAACCCAAGGTCGATCATTAGCGGGCGTAATACATAAAAGCCCCACAAGCCATACACAATGGAGGGGATACCGGCCAGCAAATCAACGAGCATGCCCAGGATGCGGGCCACACGGGTACCCTTGTAATATTCGCCCAAAAACAAGGAGGTGGAAAAGGAAAGCGGCAGACTGATCAACAAAGCGGCGAAGGAAGTGAGCAGTGTCCCGGCAATAAACGGCAGGGCCCCGTAAACTTCGCGTCCTTCGGTGGGGTCCCAGTCGCCCGAAACAATAAACTTCAACCCAAATGCTTTGAAAGAAGGTATGGCACCTCCGACCAGCGAAAATACCATACCTGCCGCCAACATTAAAACTAATAAGGAGACCAGGGATAAAACAATCTTTGTGATTTTGTCACTATTCATCGGAATACAATTGTTTCAGCCGGTTTATTTCAGAATGGCTTCTCCGTTGTAGGTTATGCCGCGCAAAATGGCTTTTGCTTTTTCAACGGCCAGGTCGGGTAGCGGGGCATAGTGCACTTTCTCGGCTTCCGCCTGCGCTTTTTCGCTCACCACCCAATCCAGCAGGTTAACTGTTGCCTGCGCCTGCTCCAGGGTACGACTGCCATAGGCTTGTTCTTTGTAAAGGATCAGCCAGGTAAAGCCACTGATCGGATACGATGCCGGATCGGACGAGTTGGTCAGCATGATGCGGGTATCGTCGGGGATGTCGCCCTGAGCCGCTGCGCTGATACTTTCGATGGTTGGCAACACATAGGCGCCGCTGCTGTTTTCCACTTTGGCTGTCTGTATCCGTTGTGCAAACGCAAATTCGGAACCGATATAACCGAGTGCTCCCGAAGTTTGGCTGATGGTACCCGCAACGCCCGGATTTCCTTTGGCGCCCATACCGGTTGGCCAGTTCAGCGATTTCCCGGAACCTACCTGGTCGGCCCACTTTTGGCTAATTTTCGACATGAAGTCGCTGAAAATCTCAGTCGTTCCGCTACCATCCGAACGGTGAACCACCGTGATGGCTACATCCGGAAATTCAATGTCCGGGTTGTTGGCCTTCAGCAACGGATCGTTCCAGTTGGTTACTTCACCCATGAAGATTTTTTCGAGCAGTTCGTTCGACAGTTTCAGGTCGTCAACGCCCGGCAGGTTGTAAGCGATCACCACAGCGCCCAAACAAGTGGGGATGTGTACCACTTCGCCCGGCATTTCGGCCAGCTTGTCGTCGCTCAAAAAGCCGTCGGTAGCGCCAAAGTCAACCACACGGTCGCCCAGGCTGCGCACACCGCCGCCCGAACCAATGCCGCCGTAAGTTACCTGCACTTTGGTTTCGTCGGTGTATTGTTTGAAGATCATGTTGTAAAAAGGCAGCGGAAAGGTAGCCCCGGCAGCCGTCAGGCTGGCGCTGGCACTTTCTGTAGAACCTGCTTTTTGGGACGAATTCTGGCAAGCGCTAAACAACGCAACGGCCAAAACGAGGGATAAAATAATTCTCATGACTATTAATTTTTTGGTTAAAACTTAAACTCACAATTTAAAATGAAGGTAGAAGTGAAATCCTGGCTACCGGCAGCCGGACTCCACCCCTGAAAGTTAGGCGCCACTTTCACGCCTTTCACGGGTGCATATTCAACACCGGCAATGAACAACTCGCCATTTTTGGAAAGGTTCCATTTTTCTGTTTCGCCGGTCAGTTTGTTTGAACTCAGGTTATCGTAACGGCCAAACACTTTTACCTTTTTTGATGCGGTTACCGTGGCATAAACAGAGGCGCCGTTCAGGTCGTGGTTTTCTTTAAAACCGTTGTTAAACTGCTGGTTGTATTCGGCGCCAACCGAAAACTTATCGCCGGCATAACCCACAAAAGTGGCCAGCGATGAAAGTGTTTGCTCTTTCGAACTAAAATCGTAATAAACGCGGCCGGTAAGCTTTTCAACCGGCGATACGGTCACCCCAAACCCGGTGCGTACAACACTGTCGGCCTGAAGTTTTTTGTAGCCCTCGCCGTTGGCGACGATCACATCGGCACTGACAAAATCGGAAAACTTATACGCAACACTGATTCCCAGGTCGGCGCTTGCATTAAACTTATACTCATCCTGAAATGACTTGGCCAAGTACCGATACCCCCAGGCATCCTCCTGCACCTTAAACTGGGTGGTCGAAATTAAACCGAAATTTACCGATAGCTTATCCAACTTGTAGGTGGCAAAAGCATTTTTCACGTAAGCCGTCATTTGCAGGCCGCCAACACCCGGGTCGCCGATGTCAATGGTCGCTTTGGCCGAGAAATTCTTGCTGAATTTGTAGTCGTATCCCAGGTAGAGGCGGGTCAGCTCGAAGGCTGAAGCCGAATTGCCGTCTGAAACTTTCGTGTGGTAATTACTGAAAATTGTCATAAATGGTTTTCCACCCGGTTTAAACTCTTCTGTTGTTTGGGACTGCCCCAATAAAGTCATGCACAGCATGACCAATGTCAATACACTGATGCGTTTCATATACTTAAGATTGAATAAAACATTTAAATTCTTTTCACAGAATCCGTTGACAAATGAATTGCTAATTCATTACAGCGCCATTAATAAAAGATTACAATTCGATTAATTTCGTAATCCGATTTTTATTTCCCGGTTCTACGAAAACCATTACACACTGTTTTACAAATACTTGCCAAATATTTCAAAAATGTTACATCCGCTCATTTTTGTAACATTTGTTTGCAAGTAACAAGATTGGGTGTCAGAGATACGGTACCTGCCAACCACCTCCCCGCTTCGAGAGGCGTCGGTTAATAAACAGAAACAGCTGGCAAACAGAGCCGCTTTCCAGTCCCCCTTCAGATTCCCTTCCCTGGTTTTCTAAGCAAAACCCCCGTAGGCCAGTCCAAAAGCTGACATTCTCTTTCTTCGGCTCCTGACAATTTTAAAAATGCTGCTTCAAGAAGAAAACA
>NZ_JAPAAF010000053.1 GCF_025907915.1 Gaoshiqia sediminis | reverse complement strand
TACCGTCACATCGCCGTCGCAGTTGTCCGAAGCTGTGGCAGTCGCTGTCCAGCTGTCAACCTGCGTGGCATCGAAACATTCCAGCAACAGATCAGTAGCCGGCAACGTAATTACCGGGGCGGTTACATCGGTAAAGGTGATGGTAATTGTTTTTGGTTCTGCGGCATTTCCGCTGGCATCAAGAGCCGTAAAAGTAATCACAAAGTCTTCGCCGCACGCTTGGGTGAATCCCAGATAGTCATGATTCAACAAAGGAGCGATATCACAATTATCGGTTACTGATGTTCCGGCAATGAATCCCAGGATGGTATTGCTGTAGTCAGTACTTTTTGATTGATCACATTCAAAAGAATAGGCTGTCAACGGCACGGTAATTTCAGGGGCTATGGTATCTTCAATGTTCAGATCGAGCGTAAATTCATTATCATCCGGATTGGCATCTACCCAATAATCGGAGTAGGCATCAGCTGCTACGGAAAGCGTTGATCCCAGCTCACTACAATCGGGAGCCTGCATGGTTACGGTAAATTGCCGGCTGGCATCAACCACCAGATCATCCGAAACCGTCCAGGTTACTGTGTATTCAGCAGCGCTGTAAACGCCCGCAGCGGAATTGGAAACATAACTGGCATTTGCCGGTAAATAGGCTGTAACAGTATAAGAATGACCAGCATGATCAACCTCTCCCTCATTACTAACCGTGATGGTGTAAGTATATTCAGCATCCGGCACCACGGAGTCCATGTCCGAAGTAATGTCAACTACCAGGTCAGGCACATTTTGGACCGTTACCACGGCATAATCCTGATTGTTATTCAAATCCGAATCCGGGCGTGTCGGATCAACGTCCAGGGTGGCAATATTCAGCAGGTTGGTAGAGCCGACCGGGAAATTATTGATATCGGCATCCACCTGCATGGTGTAAGTTAAGCTGCCATTTTCTCCCGGCAGAAGGTCGGGAAGATCCCAAATCAACGTTCCGGCACTTTCTGTTCCGCCAGCCGCATCCACCACGGTCATATACGTTTCGTCATAATCATCCGTCAAGGCTATACCAATAGCAGTACGGTTACCTATATTTTCATAGCTAATCGTGTATTCTACTTCTTCACCTGGCTGCACGATGAGCTTACTGGCCGTTTTGGTGATAGCCAGATCCGGAGCAGACAGAACGGTGGTTTTTTCTTCAAACTCAGAGTATGTTTGACCTCCATGATTTATCGAAACTTTATTCAATAACTCCGTTCCGTTTGGCAAATCATTTTTCACATTCACGACAACATCAATTATTGTATTCCCGGGCTCAAGTATTGGGAAATACCATGCATTATTAAATGGTGCTGTAGGTGAAGGATCTGCAGAAACAAATGTTACATTCTGAGCCGGATAAGTTTCAGTTAAGGAAACATCAGGCAAAGCCTCCCCAACATTAGTGATTATTATTTTATAGTCCAACTGTGAACCTGCCTGCACCGGATCGGGTGTATCAATTTTATAAACGCTCACTAAATCATATGCACTATATTGACCCCCATAAATAAAGGTAGTAACCACACTTACCCCTTCTCCGCATGTTTGAGGTGTAGCCGTAATACTGGTATAGGAATATTTATTAGGATTGGTTCCTCCTGGAGTTGTGAGCTGGTATCTAAAGTAGTAGATCTCCCCTGGAGCAATATAAGGTGTCATCGATAAAGGTTCCGTGTCACTGTCCATTGGCAAAATAGTTTGAGTCAGAAGTTGCCCTGAGTCCAGCTGTGAAGTCAAACCATATTTCTCATATACATTCCCGGTATTGATTAAAGCCAGCAAATAAGTTAACGTACTATTGGTAGCCGATTTGATTCCCGCACTGGGATTACTGATCGAAAAAGTACACCTCCTGCTGATTACGGTGGTTACGATATTGCTCGAAACCGGATCAGAAAGTTCGTCCGAATCAATCGTTGCCGAGAGGGTCAGCGTTTCCGAATCCGTGGTAATCGAGTAAGTCGTGACTTCTTCTCCGGAAGAGTTGGTCAATTGCACGGGATCACCGGCAATCAGATTCACGGTGATCGAATAAATCCCGGTATTCAACTGTTCCAACTGCGGAATTTCATTCTTTGTCCAGGTTAATTTATCGTCAATTTCGGAACAAACACCCTCCGGATTCGATTCGCTGTACACACAATAACCTGCTGGCAAGGCCATCTCGATGACTACATTATTCGCTAATGCGCCACCAATATTGGAGTACGAAATGGTGTAAGTTAGTACGTCACCCGGTTCTGCTTCACCAGGGCCATTTACTTTTATGTCCAAGGCAGCCTGCGAGAAGCCGGTCATTGCCACAAACAAAAACAAACACATGGCCAATAGTTGTCGCATGTGTTTTAGCGGGGGTTGATTGATTTTCTTTTTCATAGATTGGGTATCTTAGGTCCTAAAATTTTGATTTTAAACGGGCTGCATGAGCCCAAGACAATTTTGGGGATGGAAAACTAACCGAATTGGTCAGCCATGAATGAAACCGGTCGTGGCCTGATTGCCGGGAATCAGATGGGTTTAACGATATCAAACAGAAAGGCTCCTGCCTTAACCCACACGGGCGCCTGCACAAAAGACCAGCCCTTCCAACGTCAAAAGCAGGGAAGATCAAATTTATAAAGCGCACCAGTCCCTGAATCATAACAACCAATGAATCAGAAACGAACACAACAACAATTGAAATAATAATCAATAAATGGTACGCATGCAGAAAAGCAAAATTTGAAAAGTCATCGATATCGTACAACAAAGTAGAGTTTTCTTCCATAGACAATCTGATTTGGTTTTGGACAAATGCTACCGAACTGTAAAAATATAGTTAAGATAATTAATAATTCAAATAAAAGTGAAAAAACTATCTTCCCTACCCCAATATTTAACGGTATTTGCCCCTCAAGTTACGTCAATCCATCATTCCAGTCAATATTTTTGGGCATTTTATCTGCCAAAGCGGACAAAAACAGCTGTTGAAATAGCAAACCACCCAATTGGATAATCACACGGACAAGAAGGCCTATCAATCACCCATTCCGCCCCCTCCAGGGTGAAGTTCGTCAGTAAATCGGCATTATACCACAACCGACCAGCCAGTTACAAACGTTTCAGAACCAGAAAAACAAGGATTTTCCCCATGTGCTGATCCACTCATTCGAATCGGGTGCCGAGAATGATTGATCGAAAAACCTGTTTTTAAATATGCAATCGCCGGTTGAATTTCGGATCAATTGCCCCAACCAGCCTAATAAAAGGATGACTGATACCATAAAAAACCCTATTTTTCTGCTGTCCGATACTACCAGACAGGGAAATCGTTTTTAGGAATTAAATGCCATACTTTCTATTATTAGAAGATGTAAAACTGCTCTTTTTAGGTCGTCACCACCCGTCCGGCCACGACCTATCGTGGCCTTACACGCCGGATAAAATCCGAAACGCCCTAAAACGGGAAAGCCAGGTACGGTCACGACACGTCGTGACCAACATGCCATGGCTCCATGTAAAGCCCATATTAACTCATCCTGCACCTACCGAAAATGCCTCAGGCATTGGAAGCTTTTGAGGCACATGTGCATTGAAAGGGTGAACTATATTTTAAAAGCGATTTCCCTGGACTACCAGACAATCCATATTGCCAACTTCTTTTTCGATCCGGGTAACGTACGGTTATTTTTTTTGCAGGAGGTTCTTTACTTCAGGGTTGGTTCCTGTTTTCTTCTTACCAAAACCAGATCTTCTGCGTATATTCTGTGTATATTCTGTATATCTTCTGTATTCAAAAACCCGGAAGAAACCCATAAGAGATATCGTAAATACATGGATGATATGGATCAGGTTAGAAGAAAATTTGGTCTGGAAGACGAGGAGATACCGGGAAGATTCCAGGCGCCATCATCCACTCCATAAAGACACGGTACATTTTAGCAGGATGAATAAATCCGTTTGGGAAATCCAACAGAATGCCCAGCCCCTGCAACGAATCCATTCGTATTGCAGCCCAAGTCCCTGAACAAATTACGAAAACATCAGGGTAAAATCATCGGCATCGGGCAAGGCCGGAAACTTGGCGCGGAAACGCTCCAGGGAGGATTTGGATAAATTGGCGGTGAGAATTTGTTCGGTTCCGGACTGACCGGACGCCATGATTTTTCCTTTGGGATCGAGCAATAAGCTGTCGCCGGAATAGCGAATGCCATTTGCATCGATACCCGTTCGGTTGACACCGGCCACATACGCTTGATTTTCGATGGCGCGAGCCTTTAACAAGGTTTGCCAAACTTCGCTGCGCGGGGCCGGCCAGTTGGCACAGTTGATCAGGAGGTCGTAATCGCTGCGGTTGCGGCTGAATACCGGGAAACGCAAATCGTAGCACACCTGCGGAAGAATGCGGAATGCCTTTAACTGAAACACCTTCCGCTCTGCGCCCGCGGTGAAATGCAGATGCTCCTCACCCATCGAAAACAAGTGTCGTTTATCGTATGATTCAACCTGTCCGGAAGGACGCACAAATACAAACCGATTGTAGTAACGCTGATTTTCGCGGATCATGACACTGCCGGCCACCACCTTGTCCAAACGGGCAGCCTGCTCTTTCAGCCAGCTCACGGTGGGACCATCCATCTCCTGTGCCAGTTGTTCAACCTGCATGGAAAAGCCTGTCGAAAACATCTCCGGCAAAACGACCAGTTCGGTTTCACCGGACAGCTGCTGAAACAAATGCTCCAGCCGCCGCTGATTGGCTTCCGCATCTTCCCAAACCAGATCGGTTTGAATTAATGCGATATATAGTTGGGTATCAGGCATTGGGACATTGGGCATTAGTCATTAGGTCATTAGTCATTTATGGTCATCCCTGGAATTTGAAACTTGAAACTTGGAACTTGAAATTTGAAACTTGGAACTCAGAACTTATCTCATTCTTCTGCACTAAACTGGTCAGGATGCTTTCCGATCACACCCCGTGAGCGGTAGTAGGCTTTCATCCGGCGAATGTCGGCTTGCGGGTCATCGGTCAGCTCCAGGGTTTCATGCCAACCGATTTCCTTTCGTCCGAAATCAAAGAAACCCAGATAAACCACAGCTCCGGTGGCTTTGGCAATGGTATGAAAACCGGCTTTCCACTTTTTCGTCCGTTCGCGGGTACCTTCGGGTGTGATGGCCAGATGCATCATTTCCCGCTTGTTCATTTCCTCAATAATTTGTTTCACCACCGAAACCCCATTCGAGCGATCGACCGGTATTGCCCCCATTTTACGCAGAAAAAAGCCAAGCGGCCAAAAGAAAAACTCTTTTTTTATGACAATATTGGCCACGCCTCCCACCGACGTATAATACAGCCACGAAATCACAAAGTCCCAGGCGCTGGTGTGCGGAACGCCAATGATGATGGCCTTCTTGTGCGGCATCACGCCACTGACGGCCTTCCAGCCCAATACGTTCAACAGGAAACGGCATACAGCTTTCATCTTAAACGGTAACTTGATAGGTTTCGATGTTGGAAGCCGACGCAAAATCGGTCAACAGTTTGATGGCAGCCTGACTGGCCTCATGTATTTTATAGGCTCCCTGGTACGAAATGATAACCATCAGGAAACGGCGGGTGCCTTCACGAACGCCGGTACGCTCCGAATCGGAAGTCGGTGTACCAAAAGCGCCTTTCCGGTCGCGCAGCACCGGCAGGCCTTCAATGTTCAGCTCTCCGCGCCCCAGGCCCGCGTATGGCTCGTCTTGCCGTCCAATGCCCATCACCACATTGCCCGCAATTCGGTCAGCATCGTACCCGCCAATCGAAAACCCTGAACTGATCGAAACCAAGTTGAGCACATCCACCACGTTGTTGATCTGGTACAGTCCTTTGCCGCTCACCACCCGCCGAAGAAGCGCCTCGGCCGACAACCGGTACCGGGCGGGGTCTTTGCCGCAGGCTTTATACGCTTCGCGCGAAGAGGCGATGGTCGGGATGTGCCGGATAGCATCCACGTCCAGGCTTTCCGCAATATCCTTGCAACTGGCCTCAATCACCTGCCACAAGTCCGAACGGAATGGCTCAACGCGGACATCACATTCAATGCACGACAAAAAAATGTCCGGGCAACAATCGGCCAGCTCGGGGGCAATGGAAATATTCTTCATGGTTTTTTCAGCTTACAACCGACAAAAATAGGAAACATCACCATTTCACCTAAAAGAACAGTTGCATTTTGGTTATCCTCCGAAATAAAGATTTTCTGATCACCCATTGATGGATGGTTACCATCCGCCCGGCCAAGACATATCGTGGCCTTACACGCCGGATAAAATCCGAAACACGCCAAAACGGAAAGGCCAGGTACAGTCAAGACACGTCGTGACCAATATGCCATGGCCCCATGCTTTCAGAAAAACACTTCGGAGCGAATATTCTCAGGCGAAATGCCGTAGTTTTCGAGAATACCGGAAACTTCCTCAATCATTCCGGAGTTTCCGCACAGGTAACAAATGGTTTTCGGGTCCACCGGATTTTCCTTTAGGTAGAAGGTAACCCGACCGAAATACTCACCCGCTTCCACCCGGGAAGTGCACAAGCAGAAACGGTAGGGCTTGAAGGCATCGCGCCCATAAGCTTCATCTGAAAAATGGACGCCGTGGAGCACCCTGTAGTTCAAATCGGGATAGCTGCGCACAAACGAGTGGAACGGCGAGATGCCGGTGCCGGTAGCAATGAAAAGCACCGGGTGGCCAGAGAGGACCTGCTCGTCCAGCACAAAAAAGCCGCGAGGCCCTTCGATGGCAATTTCAGAATCGGGTTTCAGGTGGCGCAGGAGACGCGAAAAATCGCCGCCTTCCACTTCGCGGATCAGAAAGGAAAGGCGGTTATCGTGAATGGAGCTGTAAATCGAATATTCACGACCTTCGCCGGTTTCCGGATCGCGCAAAACCACGTATTGCCCGGGCGAAAATTCAAAACCATTTCTTTCGAAGTGAAGGACAAACGTTTCCGGGGTGAGCTCCTCCACTTCCATCAGTTTGTGTAAAGATTCATTCATAAGTTACTCTATTTTTTAGGCGTTCACGTGTCTTTCGGCATGATACGACGAACGCACGAGCGGACTGCTTTCGACATAACGGAATCCGCGTTTAAAGGCTTCATTGCGGTACGTTTCAAACTGTTCGGGGCTGATGTATTCCACCACTTTCATTAAATTTGGCGCGGGTTGCAGGTATTGTCCCAGCGTGAGCACCTTGCAGCCGGCCGCTTTCAGGTCGTCCATCGCTTCGAGCACTTCACCGGGGGTTTCGCCCAGGCCCAGCATGATGCCCGACTTGGCTACAATGCCCGATTCGGCAATGTATGAAATCACCTTCAGACTGCGGTCGTAGCGGGCCGTGCTCCTTATTTTCGGAGTGAGCCGTTTCACGGTTTCCAGGTTGTGCGAAATCACCTCGGGCTTGGCATCAATCACTTGTTGCACCAATTCTTTTTTGGCATGAAAGTCCGGAATCAGCGTTTCGATGGTGGTATCCGGGTTCAGCTCCTTAATTTTCCGGATGGTAGTGGCCCAAAAACCGGCGCCTCCATCCGGCAGGTCGTCGCGGTCAACCGAAGTGACCACACAATGCTTCAGTCCCAGCGTTTGGATGGTTTCGGCCAGGCGTCGCGGCTCGTCCCAATCAACCGGATCGGGAATCAGGTTCTTTACGTAGCAGAAGCGGCAGTTACGGGTACACTTGTCACCCAAAATCATGAAACTGGCCGTACCGGCATTCCAGCACTCCCCTTTATTGGGGCAGTTGCCGCTGGTACATATCGTGTTTAATTTATGCTCGGCAATCAGTCGTTTTACTTTCGAATAGTTCTCCCCGCTTGGCAGGGGCGATTTCATCCAGCGCGGCAGTCGTTCTCTTTTTTCTGAAATGTCAGTCATCGTAAAATAAGTTTTGACCTCTAAACAAGAAAAGGCCCGGCTTGTTCATAAAAAAACCACTGCCACAGAAGCTACTTATTGCCGCCCAGCGGGATGCGGTACTGAAAGCCAAATTGGATGTCGGGGGCATTGTTGATAAAAAACAGGTCTTCGCCCGCATAAACGGTAAATTCCCTTCCTTGTTTATGAAACCCAAAGATGAAATAGGTTTTCACTGAATGATAATACATCGACTCCGGCGTGAGCCGGGCCAGCCAGAATTCCTGTGTTACCGGTTCGCCTTCCCACACGTCGCCTTCCTGCAAAAAACGAACACCCAAATCCTGGTAGCCACGTTCGCCTCCCGCCGACTGCACCCCTTCCATAAACGACCCCTGAAAATTGTTCAGGACACCAACGATGGTTGCGTTCTTGTTTTTTGAAAGAAAATTTACCCCCAGGTAAAGTTTCAGGTGACGGCGAAATTTCCGGTCGATGGCCCGGACTCCCTCACCCACCTTCCAACCGGTTTGGTTGGTGATGCCGCCATCGGCAGCAATGGTGAACGAACTGTTGGCGCCCAGCAAATAATCGGTCCTGCCACCTACCGAAATGCCCGGCATCACATACGGATGAAAGTGGTTAAGCGGCACCGACAGGTGCAATCCCAGCTGCGCGTCGAGATGAAACCCAGGTTGGGCCACCCGATAAAGTCCCCGGTAATAATGAGCATCCAACACCCCGGTAAAAACATCGCCCTTTTCCTTTCGGTACGAATTGCCCAGCTCATCAACAAACTCAACCGTGGCCCGGTTGAACGGGTACAAACGACGGCCATAATTGTCCTCAATGGCAAAATTGCTGTGGAAAGCTTCAATAAAGCTGTCGCTCGCCAAGAAGTTGAGGGGCGACCGCCCCCCGTTGAGCATGTGCAGGTTTGCATTGATAATCAGGCTGCCGCGGTTTTCCCAGGATCTTTGCCAGGCTACGCGGAAATGCTGCAACACTCCGTCCGACTGGAATATTTTCTCCCGGGTATCCAGTTCCATCAATTCAAAAAATTCGGGACGAAGGGCATAATGCACCTCACTGACCTGCATTTTCTGATACGGGGTGAGGTTATGCGGATAAACGAAACCCGCCTGCGGGTGCCAGATGTTTCCCATGGAATAGCCCAGGTTCAGGTAGCTGTGTGTTCCGCTGTTTCCGGGGAAGAAAAAAGGCAGATCGAGCGAAAAGATGCCCGGCACGTTTACCGGGTTCACCTCCGAGAAACTAAGCGGAAGCTGCAATACATCCGGGTCTCCGTTACCTTGGCGGGCAATTGCCGGGGATATTCCCCAAAATAAAACCAACCACAAAAAGAATTTCCCGGACATACTTCAAATTTTGCACTTTGGCCCCTAAATTAGATTTTCAACCAAAAAGTAACAACCAATTTACAAAAGACTTTCACCATGATCCCCAAAAATTAACTAACTTCCGCATCGGTTCGATGAGGGGTGAAGCCACCCGGTGTAAACCAATTAAAATGCATTCTCGAAACCTTTATGATGAAGCAGCCATGGACAAACCGTTAATCTATCAAAACGACCATATTATCAGCAGCTGGGAGGAATTATGCGAAGAAGTTTACCGCGATGCCTGGAAACCGGGCATGGGCCGCTACCGGTCTGATTTTGCCTTCCGGGGCCTGTCGGACAGTAGTTACGAACTAAAAAACAGCTTCTTGCGCAATTGCGGCTCGCGCCCCGAGCTGGAGTACCACCTGCTGCGCAACTTCCGCAAATATTCTATTTCGAAGGAAGCCCAGCTCAGCGGGTCGTTCTGGCACGCGCTGGTGATGGCCCAGCACCACGGCCTGCCCACGCGCCTGCTCGACTGGACGTACTCGCCCTTTATTGCCATGCACTTTGCCACGGCCAACACCGAAAAATATGACCTCGACGGGGTGATCTGGAAAGTGGATTTCGTGAAAGCCAACAAACTGGTAAGCCAGCCGCTGAACCGTCAGTTGCAGGACGAAAAGTGCAACGCCTTTACCGTAGAAATGCTGGAAGAAACCATCCACTCGCTGTCGGATTTCGACAAGAAACTCGGCAAAGACCAGGTAATCTTTTTTGAGCCGCCCTCGCTCGACGAGCGCATTGTGAACCAGTTTGCCTTTTTCTCGGTGATGACCGACCCTACTTCCATTCTTGATAATTGGCTGATCGAGCATCCCGACGTGTACCGGCGCCTGATCATCCCCAAGGAACTGAAGTGGGAAGTGCGCGACAAACTCGACCAGGCCAACATCACCGAGCGAGTGCTTTTCCCTGGCCTCGACGGCCTGGCCCACTGGCTGAAACGACACTACAAACCGGTTTAGGGGTAGATTTAAGAAGAAGCCAAAAAAGGGAGAAACATGCTGCACATTTCTCCCTCTCGTTATTTCGATGAGATTATTTCGCTTATTTCAAGCTGAAAGCGGCTTCCAGGCCTTCCTGCGAATGGGTGCCTACCCACAACAAAAAATCGCCGGGTTCGGCCTGCCATTTTCCTTCGGCGGTATAAAAGGCCAGGTCATTTGCTGAAAGCTCAAACTCAACCACCTTGCTTTCGCCGGGGGCCAGGCTGATCTTTTCGAAACCTTTCAGTTCTTTAACCGGGCGGGTAATGCTGCCAAACAAATCGCGAATGTAGAGCTGCACCACTTCTTCGCCGGCGTAGTTACCGGTATTTTCCACTTTCACGCTAACGGTGATTTCTTCATCCAAGCCGAATTCGCTGCTGCTGAGTTTCAGATCAGAATAGGCAAAAGTGGTGTAGCTCAGCCCATAACCGAACGGATAAAGCGGCTCGTTGGATTCGTCGGTATAGTGCGACCAGAAAACCAGGCCGGTATCAAACGGGCGACCGGTGCTTTTGTGGTTGTAATAAATGGGGCACTGCCCTACCGCACGCGGGAAGGAAACCGGCAATTTCCCGGATGGGTTGTAGTCGCCAAACAACACATCGGCAATGGCATTGCCTGCCTCGGAGCCCAGGTGCCAGGTTTCCAAGATGGCGGGTACATGTTCGGCCATCCAGTTGATCACCAGCGGGCGGCCATTCATGAGCACCACCACCACATTCGGGTTGGCGGCATAAACGGCCTCCAGCAGCTGCTGCTGAACGCCTTTCAGGGTTATGTCGGTTTGGCTGCGCCCTTCGCCCGACTGAAAGCAGTTTTCGCCCAGGGCCATCACCACCACATCTACTTGTTTGGCCAGAGCCACGGCTTCGTCGATGCCGGAAAGGTCGGTTTCGTTAAATTCCAGGTGATGCGTAAAATCGGCCTCGTTGGAAACAAATACCGGCCCTTGCTCAAACTGAATGATTGCCGGGTCGGCCGCTGTATTTTTCATACCTTCCAGCAACGAAACGGCCGAACCGGTAACGGCCTGTGCCCGCCAGCTTCCGAGCGGCGAGTCTTTGTCGTCGGCCATGTCACCAATTACGGCAATGCGCTGCCCGCTTTTTTTCAAAGGCAACAGCTGGTTTTCATTTTTCAGCAAAACAATGCTTTTTTTGGCCACTTCGCGGGCAGCTTGCAGATGTTCGGCGTTGAGCAGCGTTTTTTCCTTTTCGGGGTTACTGTACCGGTAAGGATCGTCGAACAGGCCCAGTTCAAATTTTATTTTCAGGATGCGGCGAACGGCATCGTCAATCAAGGCTTCGTCAATCCGCCCTTCCTCCACCAATTCTTTTAACTGAGATACATAACAATTGCCTTCCATGTCCATGTCCGATCCGGCTTTCATGGCCAGGTAAGCAGCTTCTTTTTTGTTGGGGGCCACGCCGTGGTCAACAATCTCGCCAATCGAGTTCCAGTCGGACACCACAAATCCATCGAAGTTCCACTCCCCTTTCAGGATGTCGCGAAGGAGATGGTTGTTTGCGGTAGCCAACACGCCGCCAATTTCGTTGAAAGAGTTCATAAAACTGGCCACGCCGGCATCGGCACAGGCTTTAAACGGCGGGAGAACCACATTGCGCAAGGTGTTTTCGGTAATCTCCACCGTGTTGTAATCGCGGCCGGCTTCGGCAAAACCGTAAGCGGCAAAGTGTTTGGCGCAAGCAGCAATGGTATTTTCATCGGCCAGGCTGGCGCCCTGGAAACCGCGCACCTGTGCCGCTGCCATCACCGATCCCAGGTACGGGTCTTCACCGGCACCTTCCATGATTCGCCCCCAACGGGCATCGCGGGCAATGTCAACCATGGGGGCAAAGGTCCAGTGCACGCCCGAAGCGGCTGTTTCTTTGGCTGCCACGCTCGCGCTCAGCTCGGCAGCGGCAGGCTCCCAGCTGGCAGCTGTCGCCAACGGAATCGGAAACATGGTTTTGTAGCCATGCACCACATCGTAACCAAAAATCATCGGGATGCCCAAACGACTGTTTTCCACAGCCAGCTGCTGCGCGTTGCGGGTAGCTTCGGCGCCTGTCACATTCAACATCGAACCCACTTTCCCGCTTTTGATCATATCCAGTAGTTCCTGTTCCGATTGACCTTTCGGGGCAGGGCCAGTCATCTCCCAGCGACTGGTATATTGGTTCAGCTGACCAATTTTTTCGTCCAGGGTCATTTTCGAAAGCAAGGCATCCACCTTTTGATCCACTTCACTCTTTTCCTTGATCTCTGTAGCAATGGCAGTTCCAAATGCTAAGGAGGAAATCAACATCGCGGCAAAAAATCTTTTCATCATGATTTATCCAGTTTAATAATTTAGTGTTCCCGCAAAGATAAAGTGAAAAATTGGTTTATTGTATATCGTACAATATCTTTTGGCGAATGTTCTACCAAATGGTGAAAAAGAGGGCAGAAATTTTCCACCAATCGAAAAGAACAAATTCACGGCGACAATGAATGTCCGCTTACTTCAACCGGCTCAATTTTCTCAAAGCTTCCAAACGCTGCAACAAGGGAGGGTGCGAATAATGAACAAAAACATAGGCTGGATGCGGACGCAGGTTGCTCAGGTTTTTCACCGAAAGTTTTTTGAGCGCCGTGGCCAAAACTTCCCCATCATAATGTTTAGCGGCAAAAGCATCGGCAGCAAATTCATTTCGTCGCGAGAGCAAGTTCATTCCGATGCCAATCAAAGTGGATATGGGGGTGTACAAAATTCCAAAAGCAACCGCACCGATATGAAAGTTGGGCTTACTAACCCCCAAGGCCTGCGAGAGGGCCGGACTCCCCACAAAAGCAGAAAACAGGTACAGCATAAAACCAATTTGCAGGATACCCAACACCAGGCTCAGAATAATATGCTTTTTCTTATAGTGTCCTATTTCGTGGGCCAGCACAGCCACCAGCTCGTCCACTTCCATATCTTTAATGAGGGTGTCGTACAATACAATCCGCTTCTTATGCCCCAGTCCGGCAAAATAGGCATTGGCCTTGGTGGACCGTTTGGAACCGTCGATCACGTAAATGTTCTCCAATTTAAAACCGACTTTGGATGCGAAGTTGTTGATCGCCTCTTTCAATTCACCCTCTTCCAGCGGTGTTTGTTTGTTGAAAAGCGGTACGATCAGCGTGGAGTAAAACATGGCCATAAAAACAGAAAACACGCCGATTACCAACCAGGCATATAACCAAAAATCAGGGCCGGTTCGGTAATAAATAAAGATGATCAGGGCCAGCAATCCCCCGCCAACAAAAACACCTAAAATCAATCCTTTAATTTTGTCGAACATGTAAACCGGACCCGTAATCTTGTTGAATCCAAAGCGCTCTTCGATAATAAACGTTTGGTACAAACCAAAAGGAATGGATAGCAATTCGGCAGTCAAAAACAATACGCCAAAAAAGATCAGAGCCACCATGGTTGGGTTTCCCGTGATGTGCAGGGCCGCTTTATGCACCAGCGCAAACCCATGCCCGAACAGCATCAACAGAATTAGCAGAAAACTTAATAAACTGGTCAACCTACTGAAACGATGGTTAGTTTTGGAGTATTCCTGCTGCCGCCGGTACTTTTTTTCGTCGTAAATACCTTTAACTTCCTCCGGCAGCTGGTCGCTCCAACGGGTGGTGTTCAAATATTCCAGGTACCGCTCCAAAGCAAAATCGAGAACCAATATGAAAATGATAATCCAGAAAACTGTAGTCATCTGTAACTGTTTAAATGTACCCAAATGTAAGGAAATCATTTAAAACCCAACACCCGAATTACGGCAGCTTTTCCCTGATGAAATCGACCTTCATTGATGTCAATTTCCGCTTCGGTGATGGACAATTCAGAAAGACTGGCAAAATCGGCTGCCAACTCTTCCCGGGAAAAGAGCATGTCGGTATTGGCAGGGCCTCCGGTTCGGTAATTGATTTGCGTTTTCGAAAAACCCTCCAGGATCAGAACACCACCAGGGGCAAGGTACCTGAGCAGTTTTTGATGGTACGCAAACCGTTTCCCCAGCGGCATGTGGGTGAAAATAAATGCCAGTGCATCAAATGCATCAGGGGAAAACTGCACATCATCGTACGATTCTACCCGGTAATCGACCGAAACACTTTGCCGGGCAGCCAGTAGTTGAGCCTTTCGCCGGGCCTCGCTGCTATAGTCAAAAGCAGTGACCTGCCAACCCAAACTTGCCGCAAATACAGCATTCCTTCCCTCTCCTTCTCCGGGCAGAAGCAGTTTACCCGGATTCAACTGCCCCATCACATCCCGAAAATACACATTGGGGTCAATTCCATAAGCATATTCATCAGCGGCATATCGCTGGTCCCAGAAGTTTTCCATCATTCTCAATTTTTCAAATGAAACAAACATGTCGCGGATCCGGTTCTCCACATTCTTTCTCTCCCGATGAAACCCGTCTAATAGTGTCTCTATTTCGCGTCCCCAAAAAGAAAGGCGCCTCCCGAAGGTGCGCCTCTCTTTTCAGTTTGCTCTAACCCTATTTGTTACAAATCACTTTGCCATTAAATACTTCCGAGCCTAAAACCATTCGGTAGAAGTATATATTGCTGGATTGAACATCCGGTACAAATTCGGCCTGGTAGGCCACTCCGCTTTCAACCAGTTCATCGAGCACTGTTTTCACCAATCGTCCGTTTAAGTCGTACACGTCGATCCGTGCCTGAACTGTTTCCGGCGCTACGAACTCGAAAAGCAACCGGTCGGTAAACGGGTTCGGATAAGCTTTCAATTCAACTGCTGTTACCAGCTGGTCGTCAGCATCGACGGAGGCAATCTCAGCTGTTTTCTTTTTCGGGTTATGAATGACTACTGAGCCACCACCCAATGCTGTTATGGCTTCAGCATTGTCATCCGCGCCAAGCTGATTATCGTACACCACCGAACCTGTTGCGCTTTCCCATATTTTAATCCGGAACCGGTCCGGTTCACCTTTAGCTTTCAAGTCACCATCAATGGCTGAAACCATAAAGCTGTAACCGGATACTTTGTTAATAGAACCCTGTCCTTTATATATGGCTTTGGCACCGGCAATTACCAGCGACATTGCATCGTGTGAACTGGACTTAAAGTTCATGTTACCGGCATGGAACTGAAACTCAGTGTTACCATCTACAGCATTGCTGCCTTTTTTGTACTTGGCATTAAAACCGAAGTTGGCCTTACCTGTCAGCGTTGCATCGGCAGCGTAGGCTCCTTCCGGAGAATTAATCCAACCACCACCGGTTACAAAACCACCATCCGGGTCGTAAACGACAACATATTGGAATACTTCTGTTGTTCTGGCACCACAATAATCTTCAAGTTCCAGAATGATTGTATGAACACCCACCGGAAGATTTACAAAGGTATGATTTGTAGAGTTCCCGCTGATGTTATACATAACTTCATCCACATCTGTTGTACCATCAAACGCCTTCCATACAGCTGTTGCAATGTTCTCATCGATAAAAGTTGCTGACAATATTACATTGGTACCAACTGCATTTGGGCTATCAGGACCAGTTATAACAACAGAATGCGGAGCACTGTTTGTCACTTCAACATCAAATGAGCATACATCACTATTTCCCGATGGATCTGTAGCAGTAACTGTAACCGAGGTGGTTCCAACCGGGAAGAAGCTTCCTGGATTTTGGCTGTAAGTAATCTCAGCCGAACAATTGTCGCTAACGGTTGCAGCAAAAGCAACAATGGCACCACACATTCCTGCATCAGCAGGTAGCGTAATGGATGTCGGACAAGAAAGAACCGGGTCAATGTCATCAACCACGGTTACAACAGCGTTGGCGGTGCTTGAGTTTCCGTTCACATCGGTCACCGTTAGCACCACATTGTTCTGTCCCACATGGGCACAAGTGAATGCTTCGATATCCAAAGCAAGGGACTGGATCCCGCAGTTGTCGGTTGAACCGTTGTC
>NZ_JAPAAF010000052.1 GCF_025907915.1 Gaoshiqia sediminis | reverse complement strand
GTATCAATTGTTGGCTGAGGAGAAGCCTGTTTGGGCAGTGCCTGGGAAACTGCCTCACTTACGATTGCCCTTAGTTCGTCGGGCGTTGTTACAATGATGTTCGGCATAATACTCAAATTTATAGTTACACATCGTTTTGAATTTGAGTGTAAAATAAAAATGAATATAATTGAAAGTCAATTAGATAAATGGCGTTACACAAGTAAGCCTATGACGACATTTTAAATCAAATATTAGCGGGAAAGTTGGAGCAGACATTCGTTTTATTGTCAGATTATATCAAATCGATACGATGTAAAGTTGAAAACTTTTTTTACTTTTTATTTTTTTGTTTTTGAAGTTGTTTCAGGATCAGGTCAGGAGGGAAGGTTTCGGTTTTGGATAAAGCTTCTGATTGTACGGGGGTTATAAATTTCTCCCGGATCCATTTATCCAGCGTTGGTCGCGATATTTTCAACATTTTGGCGATCTCTTTTTTTGATACGATCGTTTCACCGTTGAAGGTTTTGATGTATTCTTTATTTACTGCCAAATAAGTTGTTAGGTTGCGTATTGCCTTGTCCACATTTTGGATTCGGGGCGTAATTTTCTTTTTAACGGAAATTTCGATGGTGTCCATATCGTAATCAGCCAGTTCTGGGTTTTTCTGCAACTCGGAGACAATCGTCTTATAAATTGCAGTTTGCCTGGCTAATATTTTGTATTGCTTACGACGGGCCATGACTATTTCAACAATTTCTTTGCTTTTTCCGTTAGGTGATAGCCGCCAGTTTTAGGTGCTCCCCTAAATTCAATGATTTCTTTTTTCCGCAGCAAACGTAAGTATCGTTCAATAGTAGAAAGTCCTCTTTTTGTACGGGATGCAATCTCTACTGCATTCAGTCCTGCTACATTCGTAAGAATGCTTATGATGTCATAGACATTTTCATTTACACCCTCATTTACACCCTCATTTACACCCTCGCGAATAAGCCTTAAAACATTATCATGTTGACTGGCATTGGTTTTTACTCCTTTGTTTACACCCTCGCTTATTTCATCTTCTGCGAAGAAAGCGGGATGTATTGGAAGTGTTGTTATGAAGTAACTGTAATTCTCGTCGGTTTCAAATCGAGGTTCGGGCGAACCGTTCCTCTCCATTTCCCTGCGGATAATTGGAATCCCGGTTCCCCTGCCTTCAGTCATGTCCAATTCTTTCAGGAAATCGCCAATCCTCCGATTCCGATACCTTCGGTTATGAATTAGCCCTTTTTGAATCTCCTCCATTTTGGCACTTCGGTCAGGACCTCCCTGGTTGACGATCTCAATACAATCCGGTAAAATCCGTATTTCAACCGGTTCCCTGATTTCCCAATTTCTGTGATATAGGGCATTCACAACACTTTCCTCCAAAGCACGGAATGGATAATTCCAGACCCTTTGGGCTTCTGCCCGGTCAGGCAATTTATGGATTCGTTCTTTTAATACAATACTTTCCAGTTGGCCCAGTGCTTTTTGTATCTGCACATAAACCGGGCCCGTTATCGCTGGTTTCTCAAAAAATACAGGGTCGCCCAAGCCATTGGGAAATTCAACAATTTCGATTCGAGAATAGGGAAAGAACTTCTCCGGCCGGTAATTAAACATCATCAAGGCAATATTTTTGGGATAAAGCAATTCGCTGGGCCCGCTTATCAAATCCATTGCCCTGTAAATCTCATTAATGGGGGTGGTTTCAATTTGTTCTGCCAGGGAGCTGTTCACATTCTGTAAATATTCCCTGACTAAGAGCGGTGATATATCTTCAACACTTGCTTGCGTATTAATCCTGTCGTCGAACGGTGTTTGACGGGTGAGGCTTATCAATTCGTCGCGTTCGTCTTTGTCTGCCTGGACTGTACTTGCATATCTCCGGATGTAGTACCGGTGTTTTTTATTTTTCTTTACAGTTACATCTTCGGGAACCTCGTAAGGGCGCTGATTTCCTCCCGGAACCCATATGACCAGAATTGAAGCATCATCAATTGTTTCAATGCTGATTTTAGGATCGTAGTGAGGGTTGATCAATTTGTTGTATTCGACCATCTTCTTTTGAATAGCATCCAGTTCATCGACAGCAATACCGGTAACAGGACGTTTTGCCCTTCCTTTTTCTTCTTCAGCGCCAACAATGATATAGCCTCCACCAATATTCTCAAAATCATTGGCGAATGCACAGATTGTCCGATAAATCGCTGCCGGGTTCCATCCCTTTTTGTACTCTATCCGTTCACCTTCAACGATTTTTCCAGAAATCAACTTTTCAATATTAATGTGTATTGCCATGCAGGTTTATTTGGGTCTATAAAAATACAAATTTGAAAATCGTTTAATCGCCAAAATTCGTCAGAAAACTTGCGTTCTTAACCCGTTCTTCTTTTTCAAAAGAGGCCAAATAGTTTTCTGTCGTCTTCAAATCATTATGGCCTAAGCTTTCCGAGATATAGGCGATGTTTGAACCTGATCTTTTTAAAACAGTTGCGAAGGAATGTCGGGCAGAATAAGTACTTAATCCCTCTATACCAATGGCTTTCCCTATTTTTCGAAGGCGACGATTGCAATTACTTATAACATCCCTTGTCCTGGCCTTTATTCTTGCTGGCGATTCATCACCTTTGAGAAAGTTAAAGATGTAACTATCTGGGCTTTTGTCCTTATTCCCCCATCGCGTCATGATAGCCTCCATCTCCGTCGTTACGATAGCACTAATTCCCTTTTTTACTTTTGCCGTGGTTCTTGTCTTTGCTCTCATAAACGATATCTCCCCATTCTTTATATTCGAACGTTTCAATGTCAGCATATCCGCAAAGTTGATCCCATTACAGAGATAGGAGAAAAACCACATGTCCCTCGCATGTTCAATCGCCTCGCTACCATCAGAATAATTCACGAGCTGTTTAATCTGTTGTAGCGTCAATGCAAGCTTTCTTCCCTGTCCGGTCGGGATCTCATATTTCCCCCTACCAAAAGGATATTGACTTTCTTTAACAATATGAGCTTCTTTTGCAATGTTCATTACGGCTCGAATTGCCCGACATCTCATCCCCACTGTGGTATAAGACTTACCTTCCTGCAACAGATGTTTCTCGAATTTGCGCAACCAATCCGGAGTAACTGAATCGAAACCAATATTTTTGCCCGCAAATTTTTCAATACTTTTCAGTGTATAGCTATAATACTCATGGCTGTTAATCTGTTCATTCCCGCGCAGGTTCTCTATTTTTAACTGAAAAGCTTGATTTAATGTATCACTTGCATTTTTCCCGAGGTAACTGTTTAATGCAGCCAGCGAAAAACCGCCTTCCCGTTCTAATTTTATTACAGCATCTTTTACTTTTTCGAACGAATATTGAATATCATCACGTATTGAAATCTTATTTCGACTTCTCGTTTCTGGTAAGTTGTCCCAATCATCTATGCTCATTTTCTTTCCTGTAGCGTAGTATTTTCGTACTCTTTTAAAAGTTACACGTATCTTTACAGGAAATATCTCTCCTTTCAATTCTTTTCGTTGATCAAGAATTGAGGCGACTGTTATTCCATTATTTGCATAAGTAAACATGGGCTCCTAATATATTCCGTGTGCAATAAGTATTTGCACACAATTTGCACACAAAATTAGTCTATCCATCCAAATTAAGCAAAAAATAAATAGTTCACCTACCAACATAAAATACTACACTACTGACAATTGCACAATAGATATGAAATTATAGAAATTAAAGAAAACAGATTTTTTCTGATTCATAATCATGAGGTCGCCGGATCATGCCCGGCTCTCGCTACTTAAAAATCAAGCAGTTAAGAAAGCTTCTTAGCTGCTTTTTTATTTTGATACATACCAGATACTTATAGAATGGATCAATTCGAAAAGTTGTGGGATTAATCCCCGACCTGGAACAGGTGCCGGAAATTAAAGCCGACATCCAGGAGGGAATTGACGACTTGCCCTCCTTTCTTCGGGATAAAGTAGATGTTTCAACGTCAGGAAACATCGTTAAAAAAATAAAACGGAGCAACATTGCGTACTCCTGGGCACGTATCGGGATAAGCCTTGGGATCGCATTTTAGGACTATCAAACTCATGGACCTGGCTTGCCAATATGAAGTTGCTTACGTCTTCTGTTTCTTCTTTTTGGCGGCAGGAAACAGCACATTGTTCAGGATGAGCCGGTAGCCAGGTGAGCTGGGGTGAAGGTTCAGGTCGGTTGGCGGATCGCCTACCAGGTGACGGTAGTCTTCCGGGTCGTGCCCTCCGTAGAAGGTCCAGAAGCCTTTGCCGGTTTCGCCGTGAATGTACCGGGCTTCACCGGCAGCTTTGTTCTCGCCCATCACGAGTACATTTGGCTTGATTAAACGGGCATCAAACGCCGTGGTCTGCCCCATAAACCCTTTGATTATGCGGCTGTGGTTTTGAGTAAGCATGGTGGGTATGGGGTCCCACTTGGCCGAGAAATCGAACAAGGTAAAGAAATCCTGATTTTGCTGCACCTTCCGCGTGGTGGACACATCTATGTCGGAAAACTCATAAACATATGGGTTCGGCTCGACGGTAAAATCGGTAAAAGCCAGGGTTTGCTCATAGTCTAGTTTCCCGTTCATGTCAGGGTCGGCCGGGTCTCCATCGTACATCGACTCGCAAATATCCACCTGTCCGGCAGCCATCGCAATATCATAAGTATCGGTAGCCGCGCACATGGCAAACAGAAAGCCCCCCAGCTCCAGGTAATTCCGAACTTCGCTTGCCACCACCCGTTTCATCTCAGATACTTTCAGGAAACCAAGCCGTTGTGCCAACTCCTGGTTGGTGCTCACTTCTTCCTGGTACCAGGGCATATTTTGATAATTCCGGTAGAACTTCCCAAACTGCCCGGTAAAATCTTCGTGATGAAGGTGAAGCCAGTCGTAATCTTTCAGCTTTCCGCCCAGAATTTCTTCATCGTAAATAATGTCGTACCTAATTTCAGCGTAGGTGAGCACCAGCGTTACAGCATCGTCCCAGGGCTGTTTGTTGGGCGGCGAATAGACGGCAATTTTCGGGGCCTTTTGCATGCTCACAGCATCCTGGTTCACTTCGGGACGGGCCATGTCGGCCAGCAAGGCGTTGGCCTGGGCATCAGCCAGCTGTTCGAGGCTTACCCCGCGTACAAGGCATTCGTTTTCAACCCCGGCGTCATAAGGAATAAGAAAGCTGCCACCCCGGTAGTTGAGCAACCATTTCACCTCGATGGCACGTTCGAGTGCCCAATAGGCAATTCCGTACGCTTTGAGATGATTTTTTTGCCGATCGTCCATCGGCACCAACAGGTACACCGCCAGGCTTTGCTGAACGAGCAACACCAGGAAAGCCAGCAGCATAAAAGCCTTTCTGCGGCAATCAGAACGGAACAAAGTCGGAACCCGGTTTTCCATACGAACCCACGTTTTCGGTTTCAAAACCCGTATTGGCAGGCATGGCCGGAGCGCCCGGGTCGGCATTCATTTTCGAACTGAACGTTTGCCCAACAATACCGCCACCAATCTCTTCGGGAATAACACTCTCCAGATCACAAAACTTAACCTGCTGTTTCTTGAAGGCCAGTTGCACATCGCCCACCGAACCGTTCCGGTGTTTGGCCACAATAATCTCGGCCACGCCCAACAAGGAGTTCCCGTTTTCGTCCTCCGTAATCCCGTAATATTCGGGACGGTGGATGAACAGCACCAAGTCGGCATCCTGCTCAATGGCGCCCGATTCACGCAAGTCGGACAACTGAGGGCGCCTTCCTTCGCGCGATTCCACCGCACGGCTCAACTGCGACAAGGCCAGAATCGGAATATCCAGCTCCTTGGCAATGGCTTTCAGCGAGCGCGAGATCATGCTCACTTCCTGCTCGCGGCTGCCCCGACCCACATCGCCGGCAGTCATTAGCTGCAGGTAGTCCACAATCACTACACCAATATCGTGCTGCATCTTCAGGCGCCGGCATTTTGCCCGGAACTCAAAGATGGATAGCGCCGGGGTGTCGTCAATAAACATGGGTGCATCTTCCAGCACATTCAGTTTCCGGTTGAAATGTTCCCATTCCCAGTCGGCCAAACGCCCGTTTTTAATTTTTTCGGAACCCAGTTCGGTTTCGGCGGCAATCAAACGGTTGACAAGCTGCACCGATGACATCTCCAACGAAAACACGGCAACGCCTTTTTTGTGCTCAACAGCCATGTTACGCGCCATGGAAAGAACGAAAGCCGTTTTACCCATGGCCGGACGGGCGGCAATGATGACCAGGTCGGTTTTTTGCCAGCCCGAGGTCATGCGGTCGAGCGCAGTGAAACCACTGGGCACACCGCTCAGGCCGTCTTCGCGCAACGAAGCCTGCTCAATCAGCATGGCTGCTTCCTTCAGAATAGGCTTGATCGGCAAGGTTTCCTTTTTGATGTTTCCTTCGGCCACTTTGAACAGGGCCGTTTCCGAGAAGTCAATCAGGTCGTCCACGTCCATGTTGGTATCGTACGCTTTGGCCTGAATTTCGGACGACACGCGAATCAGTTCGCGCTGAATGTATTTCTGAGCGATAATGCGGGCGTGAAATTCGATGTGTGCCGCCGAAGCTACGCGGCTGGTCAATTGGGTGATATACAGGGGACCGCCCACTTCGTCGAGCTCGTTCCGGTTTTTCAGTTCCTGGGTAACCATCAACAAGTCAACCGGCTTTTCGTGGGTTGATAGATATTTTATCGCTTCAAAAATTTTCCGGTGTTCCTCTTTGTAAAAACTGCCCGTATCAATGATATCAGCAACAGACACGTATGCATCACGTTCCAGCATCAAGGCTCCCAACACGGCTTCCTCCACATCTAGTGCTTGCGGCGGCAATTTTCCATACTGGGCATTAATCTGCTCAATGGTCGGGCTTGCTTTAGTATTTGTCCGGGTATTTTTACGTTCTCCTGCCATAATAATTAATAATGTACCAACTGACTGTCAGCGCCTTAATATCAACAAAGTTTTAAAAGTAAAAGGTTTTAAAGGTAGCCAAGCCACCTCAAAATGGAAATAAATTGTCCGGTAAGTTTTAAACAATCGGGGAACTAAAATGATAACAACTTGTTCAAAAATAACCGTTCGATTTTCTCGATACGAAACACAGACAGCATCCCTCATCAAAAACCACGCGTAATTTCTTCCAGAACAACGTGTGGTTTTCAGGAAAAGGAAACGTGATTTATCGGAGCCCGTCCTGAATGATCAGGGTGAGCATATCTTTCAGGTCCATGCCCATGGCGGCAATTTGTTGCGGGATAAAGCTGGTAGCCGTCATTCCGGGGGTCGTGTTCACTTCCAGGAAGTAGAACTTGCCGTCCCTCAGGATAAAATCGACGCGGACAATGCCCTTGCAGTTGCACAAATCGTAAATTCGGGAGGCCAGCTGCTGGCATTCGGCAGTGAGTTCGGGGGAGATGCGGGCCGGGGTAATTTCGTCGGTCATCCCCTTGGTGTACTTGGCCTCATAGTCGAAAAATTCGTTTTTAGGCAGCACTTCGGTAATCGGGAAAATGATTTCCTGCTCTTTCAATTTGACCAACCCGCACGTAAACTCGGCGCCTGCGATAAATTCTTCCACCAGGGCTTCGTCGCTTTCTTCCCAAGCCTTCTGCACAGCATCTTCCAGGTCATCCACCGACTTCACCTTGGTGACACCAAAGCTGGAGCCCCCCGCGTTGGGCTTTACAAAAACCGGAAGTCCCAGCTGATTGGCCAGTTGCGCAGCATCAACCGGCCGACCTTTCATCACCCGAACGGATTTGGCCATGGGGATGTTGAAATTACGCAGGTAGTTGCAGCAGAAATATTTATTGAAGGTAAGCGCGGAAGCATGAACGCCACAAGAGGAATAAGGAACATTCATCAACTCGAAATAGCCTTGCAGGATGCCATCTTCGCCGGGGGTACCGTGAATGATGATATAGGCATAGTCGAACGCTATTTTCTGCCCGTTGTGAGTGAAACTGAAGTCGCCCTTATCCACATCGGCAATTTTTTCACCGTTAACCACCACCTTCCAGGTTTGGTTTTTCATTTCCACCAGCCAAGGTTGAAACAGGTCCCGGTCGATAGATTCATACACATTTTTTCCACTCTGCACAGAGACCACAAATTCAGACGAGTCGCCTCCGTAAACCACGGCAATATTTTTTTTCATACAAAGTTGAGTTTCGAGCGTTTACTCCAGCCTCCGCCGGAATCGGGCTTCAATCGTTAGTCGCTAATCGCCAATCTTCAATCACTAATCATCAATCTTCACTCCCCGTCAGGTTCCGGTTTGAGATGTAGTCGCGCCATTTGTTGATGGCCTCGGTCATATCGGCAGCAAGTTCCGAGTCGAACAGCATTTCCTCGCCGGTTGTAGGATGAACAAAGCCCAGCGTTTTGGCATGAAGGGCCTGCCTGGGCAATATTTTGAAGCAATTCTGCACAAACTGCTTGTACTTCGAAAACGTGGTGCCCCACAACACCTTATCGCCGCCATACGTGTCGTCGTTAAACAGCGGATGGCCAATGTGCTTCATATGGACCCGGATTTGGTGGGTGCGTCCGGTTTCGAGCTGGCATTGCACCAAACTGACATAACCCAACTCTTCGATGAGCTTGTAATGCGTTACGGCAGGCTTTCCGTACTCGCCATCCTCATAAACCGTAAACACCTGACGATCCTTCTGGCTGCGTCCAATATGCCCTTCGATAGTCCCTTCGGGTTCCTTTAGCCGCCCCCATACCAGAGCCACATACTGACGTTTAGTTGTTTTTTCAAAAAATTGCAGGGATAGTTTCGTTTTGGCCAGTTCGGTTTTAGCCACCACCATCAGTCCCGAGGTATTTTTATCGATCCGGTGCACCAGTCCCGGCCGGGGATCGCTGCTTTTAAACAAAGGCAAATCCTTGTAGTACCAAGCCAATGCGTTTACCAGGGTGCCGGAATAGTTTCCGTGGCCCGGATGAACCACCAGACCTGCCGGTTTATTGATCACAATTAATTGATCATCCTCATAAACAATGTCCAGCGGAATATCTTCGGGGATAATTTGCAGCTCGCGCCGGGGAAAATCCATCACAATAGCCACCTCGTCCCCTGGCTTCACTTTATAGTTCGATTTGACCGCACTGCCGTTCACCAGGATGTTTCCGGCATCGGCCGCTGCCTGTATCCGGCTCCGGGAGGCATTGTCGATGCGGTTCACCAGATACTTGTCCACGCGCAGTTGCGACTGACCGGGATCCACCAGCAGTTTGTAATGTTCGTACAGTCCGTTCTCTTCCAGCTCGTCCTGTTCATCAAATAGATCGTCTCTTTCTTCCAGCATTAAAATAATTCGTTTTCTGGTTCTTCTGTGTCTTCTGTTTCAGGAGTAAATTTTGTGTCATCCAGGGTCAGCCACAAATCGATGGATGTTCCAAGGTCGATTTCGCCGGTAGTGGCGGCCTCGGGGCGTTGTTGCCAGATTTTTGCCTGAAGCGAATCTTGTCCGGTTGCTACTGTTCCGTCGTAAATAACGGCTCCTACCTGAAGAAACAGCGTCCCCAGCTCGCTTTTGGCCTGCTCCAGGGTTACCCCAACCAGATTGGGCACCACCGTTTTTTCGCCCGAGCCGGACTTCCCGATCACCAGATCAATGGCCGATCCTTTGCCTACCAAAGCGCCTGTGGCAATATCTTTGCCCTCCAGCTGTTGCGACAACACCAGGTTGGGATATTCGGAGAAGACATAGGTAACCTCGCCCACATTCAGCCCTGCTCCTTGCATAATGTTAACAGCCTGTCGGAAAGAAATATCGGTCAGCTTGGGCATCGCCACTTGCTCGGGATTTTTGGCACAAATGGTCAGAAAAACCGTACGTCCTTCCTTTACCAAGAAACCGGACACCGGAACCTGATCAATTACTGCTCCGGGATTAACGTTGGCCACGTAAAGCGAATCCACCACCTGATAGTTCAGGTTTCTTCCCGCTGCAAGTTGCTCTGCCTGTTCAAGTTCCATCCCCGAAAAATCGGGCACAGCAAACGATTCTCCATGATTGGTGTACAAGCGGATGCCCCACATGGTAATCAGCAGAACGACAACCGTAATACCGATGGCAAGAAGCAGATTTTTCAAGAAAACCTTACTGGTAAGATATGCTTTGAAACTCATGATGAAAGCAGATTGATTCTTTAAAACAAGAAACAAAAATAGCTTAAAATTTAGTATGCGAAAGCCGGAATTGTCCCGAAAATAAAAATCTGACAGCAACCAGGATCGCACGAAGGAATGGCCCAAACACACAAAAAGGTAAAGAATCGTAATTCTTTACCTTTCTATGCAGTATAACGTTCCGGGTATTCCTTAACGTTTATGTCTTGGTTCGTCAGAAACGGTCAGTTTTTTTCTACCTTTGGCACGACGTGATTTTAACACCAAACGCCCGCCCACAGTAGACATTCTTTCGCGAAAACCATGCTTGTTTCTACGCTTTCTGTTCGATGGTTGAAATGTCCTTTTCATTGGTAAATATTTTTATATGAGTGTACTCCCGTTTATTTCGGACTGCAAAAATAAATCTTTTTTGATTCCTTCCAAAATATCACGGGTTATTTTCGGTTATTTTTCAATTCGAGGTGAATGACTTTCTTGGTTTCAAAAAACTCCTCCTCGAAAAAATCGGACAACGCATACAGTTTTACTTGATTTTTAAAGTGTTCGAGCTCCTCGTCAAAGTCGCCCCCTTTGAGGTAAAGAATGCCGTTGGCCAATTCGTTTTGTTGCCGGGCGCTAACTTTGGTCCTCACCAACGACACAAATTTAGGGAAAGCGGTCACGGCGCGGCTGATGATAAAGTCAAACTGACCGGGAACTTTCTCGGCCCGGTTTTGCTGTGCGCGGACATTTGTCAACCCCAGGCCAGCAGCCACCGCCTCCACCACGCTGATTTTTTTCGCGATTGAATCGACGAGCAAAAATTCCGCTTCGGGAAACATGATGGCCAGCGGAATCCCCGGAAAACCGCCACCGGTACCCACATCCATGATTCTGGTGCCTGGCTTGAAGCTGATCACTTTGGCAATGCCTAGCGAATGGAGTACGTGCCGTTCGTATAACTGATCGATATCTTTCCGCGAAATGACGTTAATTTTTTCGTTCCACTCGCGGTACAACCCCTCCAACGCTGCAAATTGCTCCAGCTGACCGGCGCTTAGTCCGGAAAAATATTTTTGAATGATTTCCATAGATTTTTTCAGTGACAATCCATTTCATACAAGGCAACAACAGCAATACAGGTTCGCTGCCTCAATCGAACAGTGTTGATTTACCATGCCATGCAACTAATCCTCATGATCATCCATCTCGGTGGACTCAATCATTTTGAAGAGCATTTCGCGGGCTCTGAAAAGCTGAGCCTTTACTGTACCAAGGGGCAAATTTAGCTCTTTAGCGATTTCCTCATACGAATATTCGTGAAAGTACCGTAACTCAACCAAGGTCCGGTAGCGGGGTTTCAGGCGATGGACGATCCGGCGCAGCAAAATGGCTTTCTGGATACGAATGAGTTTTTGTTCCGGATCGGGGTCAATGGACTTCAGCTTGATAGGCGGATCATTGTCGCTGTTTTCCTGCGTGTTTTCAATCGAAATAAGCACACCTTTCCGCTTCCGTAAAAAGTCGATGCAATTATTGGAGGCAATTTTAAACAACCAGGTACTAAATGCATAGTTTGGCGAATACTGGTGCAGGTTTTTGAAGGCCTTGCCAAACGCTTCAATGGTCAGGTCTTCCGCATCGCTTTTGTTATTGACCATCTTCAACAGCATGTAATAGATGGCATCCTTGTATTTGCTCAACAACTTGGCAAATGCCTTTTCTTCGCCTTGCAAGGCTGCCTCAACCAAGGCATAGTCTTGCTGTGCTTTGTCGGATAAGTTCGGATTTAATTCCATTTATTTCGTTGCAGGTGAATGTATATTCTTGCCCAATGATACAGGCCTATAACCGGGCTAACAAAAACGTACATTAACGAAGATAGGAAGATTTTCCGTTCATTCAAACGATTCAACAAAGTTTTAACCATAAATAGATGGAGCAGCCACACCAACAAGACGGGCCAAGTGAAGACCATCCAATTTTGAATTTCCGTGACTAAAAGCCAACCAAAGCCAGCGACAAGAAAAATCCCGGACAATCCATCCATCAATAATAACAACTTTTTGAACACCCCCAAATCGCGCCACAGCAGGATCCGCTTGCGTACCAGATCGATAAATTCAGGTTTCCCGAGCGATGCATTTTCGGACAACCGTGTTTCGGATGTCACTGAGGCTTCCACCTTTTTTTGTACAAATTGATTAAAGACAAGTTCGAGATGAGCAAAGTGGGCGTTCATTTTTCCCCGGAAACCGTCCACCTCAAAATATAGTTGTTTATTGAACAACACATTTGACTGCTGATAAAACAGGGACAACCCCGCCGAGGAATAGGCCGCAGAACTCAAAAAGGCAAAAAACCGTTCCACCCGACACAGTCGGTTATACAAGCCAGGCCGGGCTGAATAATTCAGATAATTTAAGGAGATGTCAGCCGAATCGGATGCCTGCTCACTGAGCCGCTGCAGAAAATGTGCATCCAACGTATCGGTTTCGGGGGACACAAAAACCACCCAATCATATGTCGCAGCTTTCAAGGCCAGATTCATGGCCAATTTCTCTGAGAAACGGGTCTCCTGCCGTAACGAACTGAATTTCAATCTCGGATATTTCCTCGCCATCACCCCAATGATGGTCAAGGTGGCATCTTCTGAAAAATCATCCACCACCACGACTTCAAACTCTGGATAATCCTGCTGAAGCAGTTGCAGCAAAAGTTTCTCAATTCGTTCCTCCTCATTCCGAATATTCATCAGCACGCTGATCGGACGGAAACGATTGACTTGCGGATTTTTCTTCCGGAAAAATAGCCGAAAATAAAATCCGAACTGAAACAACAGGGTAAGCTGAAATCCGGCCAGCAACATAACATAGCCGGACCATTGCAGCAGGGTACGATCGAAGAAATCTGGGGCCATGGTCAAATTTTGACCACAAAATTAATAATCACGCCGGTTTTAAGATACCGCCCTATTTAATATTTTCTTGATCATACACAAAAGCACGTTTTCCCCGAGGTATAACTTTTATAGTTATCTTTGACCACTCAAAAAAACAAACATGGATTTTACGCTTAAACATCAGGCAGTTAACTCAGAAGCACGCGCAGGTCTCCTGCAAACAGGCCATGGCGCCATCGAAACGCCGATATTTATGCCGGTAGGAACGGCCGGCTCGGTAAAAGGCATTCATAAAAAAGATTTAAAAGAAGACATTGGAGCCCAGATTATTTTAGGGAATACCTACCATTTATATTTGCGTCCGGGTATGGACATCATTGAACGGGCCGGTGGTCTGCACAAGTTTAACGGCTGGGATGGCCCCATCCTTACCGACAGCGGTGGCTACCAGGTTTTTTCGCTGGGTGACATACGTAAACTCACGGAAGAAGGCGCCCGGTTTCAATCCCACATCGATGGTTCGTACCACTTGTTTACCCCTGAGAGCGTGATTGATGTGCAGCGCAAAATCGGCGCCGACATCATCATGGCCTTTGATGAATGCACGCCCGGCGATGCCGAATATTCGTACGCCAAAAAATCACTGGAACTCACCCAGCGCTGGCTCGATCGCTGTGTCATCCAAATGGATAAAACCAAACCGCTATACGGGCACAACCAATCGTTGTTCCCCATTATTCAGGGTGGCGTTTACCCCGATCTGCGCGAGGCGGCTGCCAAACACGTAACAACTATTCCCAGTGATGGTTATGCCATTGGCGGCTTGTCGGTCGGTGAACCCGAAGCAGACATGTATGCGATGATTGAAGTGGTGAACCCCATTCTGCCGAAAAACAAACCTCGTTACCTGATGGGCGTGGGCACGCCGGTAAACATTCTGGAAGCCATTGACCGCGGCGTGGACATGTTCGACTGTGTGATGCCCACCCGGAACGGACGAAATGGCATGTTGTTCACTCAGGAAGGCATTATCAACATACGTAATAAAAAATGGGCCGACGATTTTTCGCCAGTTGATCCAAACGGCACTTCTTTTGTTGACCACCAATATTCCCGAGCTTTTTTACGCCACCTGGTGATCTCGAACGAAATGCTTGGCGCACAAATTGCCAGCCAACACAACCTGGCTTTTTACCTTTGGCTGGTGAAAGAGGCCCGCAGGCAAATTCTGGCCGACAACTTTAAAAGCTGGAAAGAAATGATGGTTAAAAAACTGGCCCGCCGGTTGTAAGGCATATCCAGCCAGGCCAAACAAATTTAAGTACTGAAAATTAGTCACATGAAGCTTCCGAAGTTATTCAAAATAGACATCTACATTATCCGAAAGTTCCTGGGAACATTTTTCTATTCAATCGCTCTGATTATCAGCATTGCAACCGTCTTTGACATTTCGGAAAACCTGGACGAGTTTATCTCGAAAGATGCGCCTTTAAATGCCATTGTTTTTGACTACTATCTGAACTTCATCCCCTACTTTGCCAATCTTTTCAGTGCCCTTTTCACTTTTATTGCCGTTATTTATTTCACCTCCAAGCTGGCCTACAACTCCGAGATTATTGCCATTTTAAGCAGTGGTGTTTCCTTTCACCGGCTCATCCGTCCCTATATGATAGGAGCATTCATCATCGCCGTTTTTTCGTATGTACTGGGGAATTTCATCATTCCGCCGGCCAACAAAAAACGGGTCGATTTCAGGAATACATACATCAATACCAACTACCGCGGGCTTGAACAGAATATTCACCGACAGCTCAGCCCGGGGACATATATCTATATGAAGACCTACAACACATCGAACGATGTGGGGCACAAATTCACCATCGAAAAGTTCGATGACGGAAAACTGGTCTCAAAACTTTCGGCCGACTACATCAAGTGGGACCGTGAAAATAAAAAATGGGAAATCAACAATTATGTCATCCGTGATATTGACGGTTACAAGGAAAGCATCACAACAGGAACCAAAATTGACACCACCCTGAATATGTCGCCCGAAGACTACCGGGTCGTGAAAAACCTGGTTGAAACACTGGCCCTGCCCAGGCTCAACAAGGAAATAAGGGACATGCAGCTGCGCGGGGTAAACTCAACCGAATATGAGATTGAAAAACACAAACGTCGGGCGCAACCCTTCTCGGCATTCATTCTCACCCTCATTGGAGCGTCGCTGGCTTCGCGAAAAGTAAAAGGCGGGCTGGGGCTTCACTTGGGACTCGGCATTCTGATCAGTTTCTCGTACATCATGTTCATGCAAATATCTACAGTATTTGCACTTTCCGGAACAGTGCCGCCATCGATTGCCGTCTGGATACCGAATGTCTTCTTCGGTGCACTGGCAGGATACCTTTACAAACAAGCCAGCCGATAATGATAAACCAAGGCAAAAGTAAAAAGGCAAAAAGCGAAATGAACCGCCACAGCAGCATGGGCATACTGTCAAAGCACCCACGCTTTCCAATTGGCCAAGCACAAGCTAAAAATTTCAAACTTGTTATAAAATTGTTCAAAACCAAAGAACTTACAGAAAGTTCACAGAAAAGTCAAAATGTTTTATAAAACACCTTTGTCTGTGAAAAAATTATAATTTTGCCGCGTAAAACTTGCTCACATTAACGTGATTACGAGATGAAACTCCGGGCAACCGGAGCATTTTTTTAAATTAAAAACTATTTACTATGTCGCTGAAAAGGAATATCCTGGACCTCAGAAAACGCAAGGATGAGGTACTCAAGGGTGGTGGTGAAAAAGCCATTGAAAAACAAGTCGCGATGGGAAAACTCACCGCCCGCGAACGGATCATACACATCCTGGACGAGGGCTCATTCCACGAATATGATATGTTCGTGGTGCATGAAGCCCGCGATTTCGATATGGATAAAATGAAACTGCATGGTGACGGTGTCATCATCGGCACAGGCACCATTGAAGGTTCGCCGGTGTGTATTTTCGCACAAGACTTTACCGTTGCCGGAGGTTCCCTTGGACTGATGCACGCCCGGAAAATCACCAAGATCATGGACCATGCCCTGAAAATGCGCGTCCCTTTGATCGGGATTAACGACTCGGGTGGCGCCCGCATCCAGGAAGGGGTCAATTCATTGGCTGGTTATGGCGAAATCTTTTTCCGCAATACCCTCGCCTCTGGTGTTATTCCGCAGATATCCGTTATCCTTGGCCCGTGTGCCGGTGGTGCAGTTTATTCTCCCGCGCTTACCGACTTCGTTTTTGTGGTTGAGAACATTTCGAAAATGTTCATCACCGGACCAAGTGTAATTAAAACTGTTTTGGGTGAAGAAATTTCGATGGAAGACCTGGGTGGCGCCCGTGTACATGCAGAAATAACAGGAAATGCACATTTCTATGCAGAAAGCGAATTGGAATGTTTCGAGCAGATCAAACAATTGATTTCCTATATTCCCTGGAACAACACCCAAAAAGCAAAATCTCAGGAACCGGCGAAACCTACCTTCAAAAAGAAAATTGAAAACATTGTCCCGGGAGATGCAAAAATGCCATACGACATCCGTGATATCATCAAATCAATTACCGACAAATCGGAATTCTTTGAAATCATGGAGCTTTTTGCGCCGAACCTGGTTATCGGCTTTGGCCGTATGGACGGCGAAACGGTCGGTTTTGTTGCCAACCAGCCCAAAGTACTGGCCGGTGTGCTTGATTGCGACAGCTCTGATAAAGCCGCCCGCTTTATCCGCTACTGCAACGCCTTCAACATCCCAATTATTACCCTGGAAGACCTGCCAGGATACTTGCCGGGAGTTGACCAGGAACATGCAGGCGTAATCCGCCACGGCGCAAAAATCCTGTATGCCTACAGTGAAGCAACCGTACCTAAAATTACCGTGATTATCCGCAAAGCCTATGGTGGTGGCTACATTGCCATGAACTCGCGCCACCTGCGTGCCGACTTCGTATTTGCCTGGCCAACTGCGGAGATTGCCGTAATGGGTCCCGAAGGGGCTGCCAACATCGTATTCCGCAAAGAAATTGCCGAAGCCGAAGATCCGGAAGCTATGCGCCAGCAGAAAATTCAGGAATACAAAGATAAATTTGCCAACCCATACGTAGCCGCGGCCCGTGGTTATATCGATGAGGTAATTGAACCCCAGGACACCCGCAAAATGTTGCTGCACGCCCTGAAAGTTTCGGCAAACAAATCGATTTCAGGCCCAGCGAAGAAACACGGAATACCCCCATTTTAAACTAAAAATGACCGATTATGTCAGAAGAAAAAGTTGAAACCATTATTGTACACAGCGCTGTATATAAAACAGAATACACCACCAAATACAGAAATCGTGTAAAATGGGAAAAACCGGACGAAAACGAACTCTACTCATTCATCCCGGGAACAATCATTGACGTGTTTGTGAAACCCGGAGACAAATTGAAAGAAGGAGATCCGTTGTTAATCCTGGAGGCGATGAAAATGCATAACATTGTTCAGATGCCCTTCAACGGTAAAATTGTTTCCGTGCATGTAAAAGTAGGTGACAAAATTCCCAAAAAGCACCTGATGATCGAAATCATCCCACAATAAACAGAGGAGGCCGTCTCAAAACAAAATTTGGGACGGTCTTTCTTTTTCTGGATTTTGGAGATTTTAGATTTTGTAGTTGGTTTGTTTATGGTTCCATATGG